>NZ_JBIDAT010000027.1:0-1013 GCF_043202595.1 Streptomyces sp. NPDC048172 | reverse complement strand
CGGACCAGGACCCGTACCGGACAGCGGGACAGGACCCGTACCAGGGCGGAACGCCCTAGGTCGTGTCTTCAATTGATCTTGAGTAGTGGATCATGGTCGTGTGATACGTCGCCATGAACTGTCTGATCAGGAGTGGGAGTTCCTCCGTCCGCTGTTGCCCGCGTCCTTGCGTGGGCGGAAGCGGTTGGACGATCGAACCGTGCTCAACGGGATCGTGTGGAAGTTCCGGACAGGCACGGCCTGGCGGGACGTGCCCGAGCGGTACGGCCCCTGGCACACGCTGCACACCCGCTTTCGCCGGTGGGCCTTGGACGGCACCTTCGAGCGGATGCTCCAGGCCGCCCAGGCCCGGGCGGACGCGGCGGGACAGGTCGACTGGCTGGTGTCGGTCGACTCCACCATCGTGCGCGCCCACCAGCATGCCGCCGGGGCCCGAAAAGGGGGCGCCGCAGCCCCGCACTCGGACGCTCCCGGGGCGGCCTGACCAGCAAGATTCACCTGGCCTGCGATGCCTTCGGGCGCCCGCTCGCCTTTGTACTCACAGGCGGCAACACCAACGACTGCACCCAGTTCACCACCGTGATGGAGGCAATCCGGGTGCCTCGCATGGGCCCGGGCCGTCCCCGGGCGCGGCCCACCCACGTGCTGGGCGACAAGGGCTACAGCTCCCGCGCGATACGGACCTGGCTGCGACGCCGCGGCATCAGTCACACCATCCCCGAGCGGGCCGACCAGATCCGCAACCGGCTCCGGCGCGGCAGCCGAGGCGGGCGTCCACCGGTCTTCGACAAGCAGCTCTACAAGCAGCGCAACGTCGTGGAACGGTGCTTCAACCGCCTCAAGCAGTGGCGCGGCATCGCGACCCGCTACGACAAGACCGCCGAGTCCTACCAGGCAGCTGTCACGCTCGCCTCGCTCCTGATGTGGGCGTGACATTTGAAGACAACTCCTAGGGGCGGGCGAGGGTGAGAAGTGCCGGAAGGCCGGCGGGGAACGCGGCTCTACAGAGCGGC
>NZ_JBIDAT010000026.1:0-1271 GCF_043202595.1 Streptomyces sp. NPDC048172 | reverse complement strand
CACTGTCCCCGATCCGGATCACGGACCCAGGTTAGACATCCAGCACGACCAGAGTGGTATTTCAACAACGACTCCCCCGATACTGGCGTACCGGGCTCACAGTCTCCCACCTATCCTACACAAGCCGAACCGAACACCAATATCAAGCTATAGTAAAGGTCCCGGGGTCTTTCCGTCCTGCTGCGCGAAACGAGCATCTTTACTCGTAGTGCAATTTCACCGGGCCTATGGTTGAGACAGTCAAGAAGTCGTTACGCCATTCGTGCAGGTCGGAACTTACCCGACAAGGAATTTCGCTACCTTAGGATGGTTATAGTTACCACCGCCGTTTACTGGCGCTTAAGTTCTCAGCTTCGCCACACCGAAATGTGACTAACCGGTCCCCTTAACGTTCCAGCACCGGGCAGGCGTCAGTCCGTATACCTCGCCTTACGGCTTCGCACGGACCTGTGTTTTTAGTAAACAGTCGCTTCTCGCTGGTCTCTGCGGCCACCCCCAGCTCAGAGCGCAAAGCTCATCACCAGGCGTGGCCCCCCTTCTCCCGAAGTTACGGGGGCATTTTGCCGAGTTCCTTAACCATAGTTCACCCGAACGCCTCGGTATTCTCTACCAGACCACCTGAGTCGGTTTAGGGTACGGGCCGCCATGAAACTCGCTAGAGGCTTTTCTCGACAGCATAGGATCATCCACTTCACCACAATCGGCTCGGCATCAGGTCTCACCCTCGTGCCATCCGGATTTACCTGGATGACGGGCTACACCCTTACCCCGGGACAACCACCGCCCGGGATGGACTACCTTCCTGCGTCACCCCATCACTCACCTACTACCAGCTCGGGTCAGCGGCTCCACCACTCCCCTCACCCCCGTAGGGGATCAGGGCGGCTTCACGGCCTTAGCATCACTGGATTCGATGTCTGTCGCTTCACAGCGGGTACCGGAATATCAACCGGTTCTCCATCGACTACGCCTGTCGGCCTCGCCTTAGGTCCCGACTTACCCTGGGCAGATCAGCTTGACCCAGGAACCCTTAGTCAATCGGCGCACACGTTTCTCACGTGTGTATCGCTACTCATGCCTGCATTCTCACTCGTGAACCGTCCACAACTCGTTTCCACGGCTGCTTCACCCGGCACACGACGCTCCCCTACCCATCACAGCGGGCGTTGGCCCTCATGCTGCAATGACACGACGTCGGCGGTGTGCTTGAGCCCCGCTACATTATCGGCGCGGAATCACTTGACCAGTGAGCTATTACGCACTCTTTCAAG
>NZ_JBIDAT010000025.1:0-1404 GCF_043202595.1 Streptomyces sp. NPDC048172 | reverse complement strand
CTAGTACTGCAACGGCGTTTGAGGTGACGGGGCGGCAGTCTGCTCGTTGAGTTTTTCGTGGGTGGGGACGTTGATGTGGTGCGGTGGGCGGCTGGCCTGGCCGAGTTGCACGAGCGGTTCGTGCACCGGTTCTCCCGCAGTGAGCCGCGTGCCTCGGCTCTGGCGTATCTGCGCGGACTGATCGCTCCGCTGGAGCGGAAGAACGGCTGGACGCTGGCCGAACAGGCCGGTCACCTCGGTCCGGACCGCATCCACCGGCTGCTGAACTCGTGCGACTGGAGTGCGGATGAGGTGCTGGAGGACGTGCGCGGCTACGTCGTCGAGCACCTCGGCGACCCGGACGGCGTGCTGATCTTGGATGACACCGGGTTCCTGAAGAAGGGAACCCGGTCGGCCGGGGTGCAGCGGCAGTACTCCGGTACCGCGGGACGCACGGAGAACTGCCAGGTCGGAGTCTTCCTCGCCTACGCGACCAGACAAGGCCGCACCTTGATCGACCGCCGTTTGTACCTGCCGAAGTCGTGGACGGAGGATGCCGGCCGGCGCCGCACGGCGGGCATCGAGGACTGCGTGGCCTTCGCCACCAAGGTCGAGACGGGCAGGGCCATGGTGGCCCGCGCCTTCGCGGACAAGATCCCGTTCCGGTGGGTGACCGCGGACGCCGGATACGGCTACAGCAAGGGCTGGCGCAGCCGCCTGGAGGAGGCCGACATCTTCCACGTGATGGCCACCACCAGCCATGACACCGTCGTCACCCGCCAGGCCCTGGATCATCCGGTCCGCGACCTGGTCGCGTGTCTGCCCCGGCAGAAGTGGCGGCGCCGTTCGTGCGGGGCGGGGGCTCACGGGCCGCGGATCTACGACTGGGCACGCGTCGAGGTCCGCCCCTGGCACCGTGAGGACCGCCGCCACTGGGTGCTTGCCCGCCGCAGCGTCACCCGCCCCGAGGAGATCGCCTACTACATCGCCTACGCGCCCGTCGACACGACGCTGGGCGAGCTGATCGCGGTGGCCGGGGCCCGGTGGGCGATCGAGGAGTGTTTCCAGAGCGCGAAGGGCGAGTGCGGCCTGGACGACTACCAGGTCCGCCGCTACGACGGCTGGCACCGGCACATCACCCTGGCCATGGCCGCCCACGCCTACCTGACCGTCACCCGCGCCGCCGAACTCGATACGGGGAAAGCAGAAACGGATCAGCCGGACTCGTCCCGCTCAGCGTCCCCGAACTCAGGCGCCTGATCACACGCCTCGCCCACACCACCCACCACCACGCCAGCTTCATCCTGCACTGGTCCCGCTGGCGACGCCGACGCCAGCACCAAGCCCGCCACAGCCACTACAAACGACGAGGCCACAGCCCATAGGACTACCGCCCCGTCACCTCAAACGCCGTTGCAGTACTAG
>NZ_JBIDAT010000024.1:0-1405 GCF_043202595.1 Streptomyces sp. NPDC048172 | reverse complement strand
ACGCCAGCACCAAGCCCGCCACAGCCACTACAAACGACGAGGCCACAGCCCATAGGACTACCGCCCCGTCACCTCAAACGCCGTTGCAGTACTAGGCCGTTTCTGATGGCTCTTGGTGGTCGGGTTGGATCATGCCCGGGGGCGGGCAGGCGTGCGTCATGGTGCGACGGCATGAGCTGACGGACGCGCAGTGGGAGAAGATCGCGCCGTTGCTTCCGGTCAACGGGAGGCCCGGTGGGCAGTGGTCGGATCACCGGACGGTGATCAACGGCGTGTTGTTCCGGGCTCGTACCGGGGTTCCCTGGCCGGATCTGCCCGAGCGGTACGGGCCCTGGCAGACGGTCTATGAACGGCACCGTCGCTGGTCGGCGGACGGCACGTGGCAGCGGATCCTGGCCGAGTTGCAGATCGAGGCCGACGCTGCTGATCCCGACGGTGCCCTGGCCGAGGAGTTGGAGCGGGAGTGGGCCGTGAACATCGACTCCACCTCCTGCCGGGCCCATCAGCATGCGGCCGGGGCCCGGCACCGGCCGCCGGGTGACTTCCCTCAAAAGGGCGCGGGGCGCGTGTGGAGGCCGATGGGCGGGAGGCGCTGGGGCGCTCCCGGGGCGGGGTGACCACCAAGGTCCATCTGCTGGCGGATGACCGGGCCCGCCCGCTGACCTGGCTGACCTCGCCGGGCCAGCGCGGCGACAGCCCCATGCTCGTGCCGGTGCTGGAGGGCCTGCGCATTGCCCGGCGTGGGCCCGGCCGCCCACGAGGTCGCCCGGACCGGGTGCGTGGCGACAAGGCATACTCCAGCCGCGACAACCGCGCCCACCTGCGACGTCGGGGCATCAAGGCCACCATCGCCGAGCCCGACGACCAGCGGGCCAACCGCCGACGCAAAGGACGGGCCGGCGGGCGCCCACCGGCCTTCGACAAGACGCAATACCGGCGCCGCAGCGCGGTCGAGCGGTGCGTGAGCAAGTGGAAGCAGTTCCGGGCCGTGGCCACCCGCTACGACAAACGCGCCTACCTGTTCAACGGCACCCTGACCGTCACCGCCATCGTCATCTGGCTCCGCGACACCACCCAAGAGCCGTCAGAGACGGCCTAGGTGTGTTGTTCGGGGAGGTTGGTGACGCGGCTTGCTGGGGTGTGGCCGCTGATTCCGGTGTGGGGTCGGTGGTAGTTGTACCAGTCGAGCCAGTCGAGCCAGTCGGGGAAGGCTGCCTGGCGTTCGGTGTCCGAGGTGTAGGGCCGCTGGTAGGCCCATTCCTCCAGCAGGGTGCGGTGGAAGCGTTCGACCTTGCCGTTGGTCTGGGGCCGCCAGGGGCGTGTCCAGCGAGGGCTGATGCCCAGGTCGTCGCAGGTCTCGCGCCAGGTGTTCTTGGTGTAGGCCCAGGCGTTGTCGGTCAGTACG
>NZ_JBIDAT010000023.1:0-1460 GCF_043202595.1 Streptomyces sp. NPDC048172 | reverse complement strand
CGAATTGGCCAAGTCGACTGGTCAACCAGACTACCCATCGCGCAATGCAGAGGAGCGCACCCATCTCAGTGGACGTTAAGTCCGTTTCTCGTAGCGACCTCGTCCGGGTTGGGTGAGGAAGCCTTGTCGGACGAGGCGTCCGAGGCGGCTGCGGGTGACGTTGACGGTCGCCTCGTCGGTGGGCATGCCGAGGAGTTCATGCAGCTCGCGGGCTCGGAATGCCCGGCCCGGATGTTGGTTGAAGGCGTTCACGATGGCCTGGTAGGCGGTGTTCGTCTCGGGCGGATCGGGCTCGGTCCCGGGCGGGACGCGTTCGGCGATGATCTTCCGGGTGGTGGCCAGGTCTGCGAGTCGCGCTTCGGTGTCGGCCAAGGCGGCGGTCAAGTGGTCGATCTGGTCGCGTAGTTCACCGGCCCGGGCCGTGGTTTTGTCGTGCTGGTCCTGGAGGTCTGCCAGGAGCTCGCTGATGTTCACGCGGCCAGTCCGAGGGTGTCGCGCCAGGCCGGACTCGGTGTGGTGAGGCGGCGGGCCATGTTCGCGATGGAGGCCCAGTAGACGCGCGAGGCGGAGGTGTCGGGCCGGTGGTCGTACTCGCGGGCCAGGCGGCGGTGCAGCATCAACGTGCCGTTGACCTGCTCCACGATCCACCTCTTCGGTTGCGGGACGAAGCCTTTGCCCTGGTCTGCGGGGTTGCGGCGGACGACCTCGACGTCAATGTCGAGCAGGGCGCCGTGGATGAGAACCTCGTCCTTGAAGCCCTGGTCCACCAGGGCCTTCTCCAGGCGCATCCCGCACCGCTCGGCCGCCTGGTCGAGCAGGGCGGTGCCGGCGGCGTTGTCGTGGGCGGATGCGGCCAGCACCACGATGCCGATGATCAGCCCCAGAACGTCGACGGCCAGTCCCCGCTTGCGGCCCGACACCTTCTTGTTGGCGTCCAGTCCCGTCGTGGTCTTCGGGACACCGGCGGCCGCGCGGACGGACTGGGTGTCGATGATCACGAGGGACGGGTCCTCTAATCGGCGGGCTCTCTCCCTCACCTGGCAGCGCAGGAGTTCCTGGATCCGCTGGTCGAGCCCGTCCTGACGCCACAGCGTGAAGTAGTAGAACACCGCAGACCAGGCCGGCAGGTCGTGGGGCAGATAGCGCCACTGGCAGCCCGTACGGTTCTGATAGAAGATCGCGTTCACGACCTCCCGCAGATCACAGGACCCGGGATCCCCGGTCGCCGACCGCGCCACCCGGCCCTGCTTCCAGGCCGTGATCATCGGCTCGATCAACGTCCACTGCTCATCCGATAAGTCGCTCGGATACGGTCTCCGCTCCATGCCCGCATCCCAGCATGGGCATGACGAGCAGTCGCCCCGGACGAGTATCAGTCCCACGATCGAGCGATCACGAACCGGGGAAGATCGGACTTAACGTCCACTCAGACAAACAGGTGGGGTTGAAGGCCAGCTCCA
>NZ_JBIDAT010000022.1:0-1487 GCF_043202595.1 Streptomyces sp. NPDC048172 | reverse complement strand
TTCCTCGATCGGGCGCCGCGGTCGTCGCCCCGCAGCCACGCGGCCGGAATATCCAGGAGCGTGGGGGTCGCTGCCGGGCTAACATCCGCAGTTCGCACTCCTTCCGTCCGCCTGAGGTTCCCCCGAGATGCGGAGTGTGTTGACAGAGGGTCAGATGGTTCTCATGAGAGGAACATCGACCATGGCCGCCCCCAGAAAGTACTCGCTGGAGTTGCGTGAGCGTGCGGTACGGATGTACCGGACCTCCGACCCGAAGCCTCAGATCAAGAAGCTGGCCGTCGATCTCGGTGTGCATCCCGAGGCCCTGCGCGGCTGGATCCGGCAGGCCGAGGCCGATGCCGGCGAGCGCGACGACCGGCTCACCACCGACGAGCGGGCCGAGCTGGTGGCACTGCGCAAGGAGAACGCCCAGCTCAAGCGGGCGAACGACGTGCTGCGGACGGCCTCGGCGTTTTTCGCGGCGCAACTCGACCCGACCCGGCCCAGGTGACGGCGCTCGTCGACGAGCATCCCCGCCTGGGAGTCGAGTGCGTACTGCGGGAACTGCACATCGCCTCCTCCACCTACTACCGCTGGCGCCGCGCGGAGAAGGAGCCGTGCGAACGGCGGCGCCGCGACGCCGAACTGACCGAGCAGATCAAGGAGATCCACGCCAAGTCCGGCGGCAATTACGGCTCGCCACGCGTGCACGCCGTCCTCAAGCGCGAGGGCACGCGCGTGGGCCGCAAGCGGGTCGAGCGGCTGATGCGGGAGGCCGCCATCGCGGGTGTCAGCCCGCGGCGGAAGGGCTCCACGCGCCGCGATCCCAAGGCCACGCTCGCCCCGGACCTGGTCAACCGGGACTTCACCGCACCGGCGCCGAACCGGTTGTGGGTCACCGACCTCACCATGATCGCCACCGGCGAGGGACCGTTGTGGCTCTCGGCGATCCGGGACGCCTTCTCCCGCCGGGTGGTCGCGTGGGAGACCTCTGCCCGCGCGGACGCCGACCTGGTCCTGACCACGCTGGAGTACGCGCTCGCATCCCGTGAGGTCGAGCCCGGCAAGCTCATCCACCACGCCGACCACGGCTGTCAGTACACATCCATCAAGCTCACAACTCGGCTGATGCGAGCGGGAGTTGAGGCGTCCATGGGTTCCGTCGGGGACTCGTACGACAACGCCCTCGCGGAGAACCTCTGGATGCTCATCAAAACCGAATGCATCCGCGGCCGCACCTTCACCACGCGGGCCGAGGCCAACCTCGCGCTCTTCGAATACATCGACGGCTTCTATAACTCCCGCCGCATCCAGGAACGGCTCGGCTTCCTCAGCCCGATCGAGTTCGAGGAGAAGCACTACGCCGAACAGGCGACGGCCGAACCAACGAATCTGAACACCCATCAACCCCTGCTGACCAGCTGATCAGCACATCCCGCATGACGGGGGAACCTCACGGTTCATGCCCGGGCATAGCATGGACGTCGGTTACAGGCGTTGTTCCGACG
>NZ_JBIDAT010000020.1:0-5272 GCF_043202595.1 Streptomyces sp. NPDC048172 | reverse complement strand
CGGGCCCTCCTGGTGCCCAGCTCCCACCCGCTGGCCCGGCGCGAGGCGGTATCACTCGAAGACCTCGCCCACGAGACCCTGCTAACCATCGGCGGCACGCTATTCGCGTGCATGGGACATTCAAATCAGGCTCTCAGCGTCCCGGCGCGATCAGCGCGGAGCGCTCGGTGAGCGTGGTGAGGGCCCGCAGATGATCCGCCGTGACGCGGGCCGGTTCCCACCCCGCGGCGGGCGCGGTGTCGTGCTCCATCAGAGTCCCTTCATGTCGATCCGTAGCCGCGATGGCCGCTCGTCGTCCACGTCCCGGCGGCCGGTGGTCGGGTCACTCCGGGAAACGCTCCAGGAGGCGGCGCAGATGCCGTTTACGGTTGCCTTCCGGCAGCTGTCCCAGGAAGGCGCGGAGTCGCCGCACCGGTTCCGTACGGTGTGCCGGGGCGACGAGGGCGAGGACGTTCTCCAGCGCGCGGATTCCTCTGCTGACGCTGAACGCGAGCTCGTCCCGGAGGACGGCGTCGAGCAGCGCGTCCAGATGATCGGGGTCCGGGGCCAGGAAGAGCCGAGTGTAGGCGGCCAGCCGCAGCCCGCCGTTATCCGATTCCAGCCAGGCAGCGAGCGGCGGATCGGGAAAGCGCGCGGTCACCCGGACCAGGTCCCCGAAGACCTGCTGCTGCAACCGCGTACGTTCCGAGCCCGGCGGCAGCGTCCGGCGCAGGGCCAGATAGTCGGCCGCCAGCCGCTCGACCGTCTCCACATCGGCCGCCGGTTGGCCCGCGGCACCCTGCTGGGCGGCGGTCAAGGCGACTTGGGAGGTGTCGGTGGCTCCTTCCACCTCCCGCTCCAGGCGGGCGGCGGCTGCCTCGGCATCCTCGACCCGCGCGGTCAACCGCCGGAACTGCACTCCGGCGCCCCCGGGCAGAGTGATGCTCTCGAACAGCCCGCCCAGCCACGGGATCACCGCGACCACCAGCAGCGTCACAGTGACCGCGTCGAACTCGATGTGCGGCCACACGAGATGGATCACCACGGCCACGACCGCGGCCGCCGAGACCGCTGCGGCGGTGTATCTGTGTCGGCGCGTCTCGTGACTGTCTGCCCCACCCGGCGCAGGTCCCCCCTCAGACATGCGCCCCAGCATTCCAGAACCGCATCGCATCGACCCGCCTGCTTTCGATCCCCAGGGGCGTCGGAGTGCGAGACGATGTTCCTATGGAATCCGCCCCACCTCGTGAGGAACGCTGCTTCTACTTCGCCTGCCGGAAGTGCGGGGTGGTCGGTGAGCCGGCGTCTGCCGACTACGCCCTCACTTCTGACCGGCAGCACGTCAACTGGGAGCAGTCCATGCTGGTGAGGTGCGGCTCTTGTCGGGCCCAGTCCCGGATCGAGCGCAGGGCCATCGTGCAGCGGGACGCCGAGCACACGTGCGTCGGATGCGGGCACCGCACTGCCTGCCCGGCGACCGCCGACTGGGTCGTGTGCTGGGGGTGCGGTGTCACCGGCCCCGGGCCGGGTGCCAACGCCGACCGAGCGGCGTATGTCCGGGCTGTGGAGCGGGACGCCAACCAGCGGGCTCTCGCTCCGCTCCGCGCCGTGAAGGCCGCAGCGCAGGCCCGGGGCCAGTTGCCGAACTGGGCCTCCTGAAGGACGAGAAGTGCGGCAGGTGCGGCCACCGCCGTCGGCATCAGCTGCTCAAGCCGCTCGACAGCGGTGAGCCGACCTTGCTACGCGGCCCTGCCCATCAGGCCGCACCGATCTGCGCCTGCCCCTAAAACCCGGCAGCCTCCAGTTGACCGTGGCCTGCGACCTGGGCCGACCATGCGCGCTGGCCTGGGACGGGGCGCCATCCGTACACGGAGTCGGGCGTCATCGTGTCCGGCCAGATCACGATGCCGCACAGCACGAGCTGGCAGCCTGCCTCATACCCGGCCTCGGGCGGGAAGGCTGGCCAGTCCGGCCAGTACGACAGATCCCGCTCGACCAGCGGGAGGTCGCTGCCGTCACGCATGACCTGAAGGACGTATCCGCCGTCCTCGGCAGCTCGGCAGACCGCTGTGAGATCGCGACGGGTCGGGTCCTCGGGGTTGTGCGGAGCCGTGGGGTCGTACCGGCCGCACCCGGAGACATCACTCTCGCGCATCAGCCGCTCCTGGCGGCGCACCCGTTCGTGCACCCACTGCTCGTACAGCTCGTCGAGCGCGTCCAGCCCGCCCACTGCGGCCCGGGACCGCTCGACGCCGCGCTCCCACACCGCGTACTCGCGCCCGGCACCCGGAAGTTGGTACTCGATCAGCTCGACTGACTCCGGGGCGGAGCCGCAGATGGTATCGACACTCGAAAACAGCGCCGTGCCAGCGCTGAGGGACTCCTCGAAGGCGGCGTGCTCCTCGCGCGTCAGGGTCTGCACCCCAGTCGTCGTGTCAAAGAGCAGCCGCATGACCCGAGCCTCCCACACTTCGTCCTGCATCGACGTGCGCATCGTCGCGAGGGCAGGACGTGGGCACGGTCTTGGGCGACTTGCCGACGATGCTCTGGCCCCGCAGCGCGGCGTCGGGCATGCCGTGGGCCAGGTCCCGGGCCGTGACGGGTACATCGGACGGCGGCTGGATCAGGGACTCGAAGCGACCGGTCTCCGCCCAGCGGCCCTCGCGTACGGTCAGGGCGACGGCGGCGACCTCCGTGGGCTCGGCCGGGCGGCCCGCCGGGGTGAGCGCCTCGAAGTCGATCACTACGAAGGTCGTGCTGTGGAGGGCGGCCAGGAGAGCGTCGCTCGTGCCGGGACCCGCCGTGCGCCGCGTCGCGCTCCCCTGCCGGTCGCCCTCTCCTGCTCGTTCGTCTGCCTGCCCGACGATGTCCATCCCGGCCTCCAGTCGCCATCCCCGCATCTCTCGCCAAGTTTCAGTTGAGCTGTTTGATCCGTATGCGCTCCGGCCGGGTGAGGAACGCGAGGGCTGCGGAGATGACAGCGATGGCCAACACCAGCCCGGACCAGGAGAGCTGCTGAGTACGTCTGGAGTTGCACAACGCCTCGTCGCGGAGCAGGGGGTCTTCCGGCGCTACCAAAGGACCGCACGACAGCGTGTCGTAATGGAGTGGGAAGAACAGCATCGCCACTGCACCGATGACGAACACAACCGTCAGGATTGCCCACATTTGACTCAACAGGAGCGCTCGCTCCAGTGCTTCCCGATCCGGGTATACGCCCCCGTCGCTTCTTCTCTCGGGCATGCTGCCGTCAACTCCATTCCGGGCGCGTAGGTTCGATTGACGCTACCGAGTCACGCGGCACCATGTGACGTACATGCCTCGAAGGAGTGGCCACCTCGGCGTGCGCGAGGTGGTCCACGATCACCGGCGAGGAGACCGGCCGCTACCAGGGCTCTCCGTAAGGGACGGGTCCCAGGGACGTAGAGCCCCCGGGAGGAGCGGCCTTCGCTCTGGAGGCGAGCGAAGGCCCGCAGCACGATGCCTATGCAGACCGGGCGCCCTAGGGGGTGTCTGACAATTCCGGTCTGATCAGCGAGATTCGGCTGAGCTGGCAATCCGGAGGTGCGCCGATCGGCTGGGGGGACTGGGCAGTGGCTACGAACGGCGGGCCAGTAGATGGGTGTCGAGGAAGCCCCGATCAGAGGATGGATCGTGGAGCAGCCGGGCGAAGGGATCGAGCCCAGCATCGCCCAGCAGTTCGGCGAGGCGATCCACCGGCCAGCTGTAGGCGGGCGCCACCTTGTGGTCGAACCGGACCGGTACTTGTCCGTCGGTCCCGAAGAAGGAGACCAGGAGCAGACCGTCCGGTGCCAGGACGCGTACCTGTTCGGCGAGCAGCTCCGGTAGTTCCCCCGGAGGGGTGTGAATCATTGAGTAGTGGGCCAGCACGCCGCCGAGCGCGGCGTCCTCGATCGGCAGGGATTCCATCCGCGCCTCTTGGAAGCGCAGCGCCGGATGGGCCTGCCGGGCGTGGTCGACCATGCCGGGGGCAAGGTCTAGTCCGAAGGCGTCCAGGCCGAGTTCGTGCAGCATGGCTGTCAGATGTCCGGGCCCGCACCCGACGTCCGCTGTCCGCAGGTTGCCCGTCGCGCGCACCAGTTCGGCGAAGGTGCCGATCATGGCCCGGGAGAAAGGCTGTGTTTCCAGCCGGTTTGCGAACAGCGATGCGTACAGCTCGACGACACCGTCGTAGGCCGTCCTGGTCTCGTCCAGATGATTCGCCACGGGCAGGACTCTATAGCCGGTCTGATAATTGATCTTGTGGCAGGTCGAGGTGAGTTGACCGATGCGGCATGGAGGCGGATAGAGCCCCTTTCGCCTCAGGTGGACGGACGGGGCCGTCCGTGGCGTGATCACCGGCAGGTGGTCAACGGGGTGCTTGGCGGCTGCGGACCGGGGCTCCGTGGCGGGACCTTCCCGACCGGTTCGGGCCGTGGCAGACCGTCTACGAGCGGTTCGCCCGTGGGAGGCGGACGGCACCTGGGCACGGTTGCTGGAGCACGTTCAGGTCCGCGATGACGCGGTGGGCCGGGTGGAATGGACCGTCTCCGTCGACTCCACCATCAACCGAGCCCACCAGCACGCAGTCGGCGCCCGCAAAAGGGGGATGTGAACGGGGACGAACTGGAAGATCCGGGCCGCTCGCAGGCACGCCAGGCCCTCGGCCGCTCCCGAGGCGGACTGACCACCCAAGTCCATCTCGCCGTCGATGGCCGGGGCCTGCCCCTGTCGATTGTGCTCACGCCCGGCAACGTCAACGACGCGACGGCGTTCGGCCAGGTCCTCGACGGCATCCGCACCCCGCGCCTCGGCACGGGCCGCCCGCGCACGACACCGGACCGTGTGCTGGGTGACAAGGCGTATTCCAGCAGGGCCATCCGCCATCCGCCATCCGCCATCTGCTGAGGCGCCGGGGCATCGCTGCCACGATCCCCGAGCGCCGCGACCAGGCGGCGAACCGCCACCGACGCGGAGCCCTCGGCGGCCGGCCGCCGACCTTCGACAAGGTCACCTACCGCGACCGCAACGTCGTCGAACGATGCTTCGCCCGCCTCAAGCAGTTCCGCGCGATCGCGACCCGGTTCGACAAGCTCGGCGACCGCTACCGTGCCGGAGTTGTCCTGGCTTCCTTGATCCTCTGGCTCCGCGAGCCCAGCATGATCCGTCAGAAGGGGCCTAGGTGTGTTGTCCCGGGACGTTGGTGACGGGTGACGCGCCGTGCGTGGTGCTTGAACGAGGCGAGGGCCTCTGGTTTCGGTGTGGATTGCGACATCTCCACCGGCACCAGGAG
>NZ_JBIDAT010000019.1:44525-70231 GCF_043202595.1 Streptomyces sp. NPDC048172 | reverse complement strand
GCTGTTGAGTTCTCAAGGAACGGACGCTTCCTTCGGATTCCCTCTCGGGTTTCCTCCGGGCGCTTCCCTTCGGTGTGTCTCCGACTCTATCAGATTCAATCCGGTAGAAGATCGGGGTGCTTCTTTTCGAAATTCCCTGGAATGGAAATTTTCGTTTCGAAGCGAGTGAGATACTAGCCGTTGCGATCGAGTTCGTCCAACTCGGGGCAACCGTTCGAATCTACTGCCCACCAAACTCCGTGTCAACGAAGTTTTCTGGGGCGGACGAGACAGTAGCAGGTCGGCGGGGGTCTCCGCACATCACGCGGCTGTGGGGACGGCCGTGGGGCGGTCCGTCGCGGCTATGTCGCCGGTTTCGCCTGCTTCGGCGGCTCGGCGGCCGACGACATAGACGTACGCGAGGAATGCCAGCTCGGCGACGACGCCGATGAGGATCCGGGTCCAGGTGGGCAGGCCGGAGGGGGTGACGAAGCCTTCGATGACGCCGGAGACGAAGAGGACGGCCGCGAGGCCGATGGCCATGCCGAGGGCGGAGCGGCCCTCTTCCGCCAGGGCCGCCTGTCGTGTGCGGGGGCCCGGGTCGATGACCGTCCAGCCGAGGCGCAGGCCCGTACCGGCGGCGACGAAGACGGCGGTGAGCTCCAGGAGGCCGTGCGGGAGGAGGAGGCCGAGGAAGGTGTCGAGCCGTCCTGCCGAGTCCATGAGGCCCAGGCCGACGCCCAGGTTGAGCACGTTCTGGAAGAGCACCCAGAGGACAGGGATGCCCAGGAGGACGCCGAAAACCAGGCAGATGGCCGCTGCCTGGGCGTTGTTCGTCCAGACCTGGGCGGCGAAGGACGTCGCGGGGTTGCTGGAGTAGTAGCTCTCGTACTGGCCGCCCGGGCGCGTCATTTCGCGGAGCTCTTCAGGGGCCGCGATCGAGGCGCGTACGTCCGGGTGGGTGCCGACCCACCAGGCGAAGAGGGCCGTGACGACGACGGACAGCAGGGCGGTGGGGACCCACCAGTGGCGGGCGCGGTAGACGGCGGCCGGGAAGCCCGTGGTGAAGAACCGCGCGGCATCCTTCCAGGAGGCCGTGCGTGCGCCGGTGACTGCGCTGCGGGCACGGGCGACCAGGTTCGTGAGGTGGGCCGTCAGTGTCGGGTCGGGGGCGCTCGACTGGACCTGGGAGAGGTGGGTGGCGGTGCGTTGGTAGAGGGTCACCAGTTCGTCCGCCTCGTCGCCGGTGAGGCGGCGCCTGCGGCGGAGCAGTTCTTCGAGGCGGTCCCATTCGGCTTGGTGGGCCGCGATGAAGACATCCAGGTCCATGGGGAGAGCTTGGCAGACGGGCGTGGGTGGAAGGCAGGCTGTAAGGCGGTCCGCAGGGGCGGGACGTGGGTCCAGGGAGGGTGGGTGCGCTGGTGAACGAGCTGGTCACAGGGGATGCGGTCGTGCTCGGGCTGCGTCCCGCGCGGCTGCCCAGCCGGGCGCTGGCCGTCGCCATCGATCTGGCGCTGGCTTGGGCCGTCTATTTGATCGTGACCATGGCGCTCCTCGTGGCCACGGCGTCCCTGGACGACGCCGCGCTCGCGGCCGTCCAGGTGGGCCTCTTCCTGCTGGTGCTGGTGGGGGTGCCCATCGCGGTGGAGACGCTCAGCGGTGGGCGTTCGCTGGGGAAGCTGGTGGCGGGGCTGCGGGTCGTACGGGACGACGGGGGGCCGATCCGTTTCCGGCACGCGCTCGTGCGCGGTGCGGTGGGCGTGGTCGAGATCCAGCTCTCCTTCGGCGTCATCGCGTGCATCGCCTCGCTGGTCTCCTCGCGCGGGCGGCGGCTGGGGGACGTCTTCGCGGGGGCTCTGGTCGTACGGGAGAGGGTGCCCACGGCGCGGGCGTCCGCCGTGCCGCTGCCTCCTGAGGGGGTGGCGGGGCGGTTCGAGGGGCTCGATCTGTCGCGTGTGCCGGACGGCCTGTGGCTGGCCGTACGGCAGTACCTGATGCGGGCGGAGCAGCTGGACGAGGCCGTGGGGCGGTCCATGGCGGAGCGGCTCGGCGACGACGTGGTGGCGTGGACGGGCGTTCCGGCACCGGAGGGGATGCCCGCCGCGGTCTATCTGGCGGGGGTCGTCGCGGAGCGGCAGGCGCGGGACGCGCGGCGTGTGCTGCCGGAGGAGCCTGGTGAGCGTGAGGCGGCCGGGGAGGGTCCGGGGACCGACGGTGCTTGGGCGGGTGGCGTGGCGCCCGTACGGCCTGGGGTGCCGTCGGAGGAGGGGGCGTCCGCGCCTGAGGAGGTCCCGGTGGTGGAGCCGGCTCGGCGTACGGGGTTCGTGCCGCCCTCGTGACTCCGGCGCGTCAGGTGAAGGCCGACGGTGGGGATTCGAGGTCTTCCAGCTCGATGCCGGGGGCCGCGAGGACCACGTCGCCGGCGAGGTGGACCTGGTGCTGGTCGCCCGTCTCCAGGTCGTTGACCTGGTAGTTCTCCACGATCAGGGGGCCACTGTCAGTGGCGTGTGATTCGCTTCCGAGCATCGCCCAGGACTGGTCGAGGGTCCGGGGGGCGAGGACGGGGGGTGTGAAGGCGACGAGCCGTACGCGGGTGGCCGGGCTTCCGGGGGCCGGGCGCAGCAGACGGGCCGTCGCGACGAGGAAGGCGGGGGACGCGCCGGTGAAGGCGTGAGCGGCGGCGTTGCCCTCCTGGGCGTGCTCCCCGGTGGGATCGGTGCGGACCCAGGTGACGCCGTTCAGCGCCGCGCCACGGACCTGCCAGCTGGCGGCGCGGAGTTCGAGTCTGAGGGGACGGCCCCTGTCGTCGAGGGTCAGGTCGACGGAGCCCGCGTCAGCGCCGGAGGGGGTGGTGATCCTGGAGACGTAGCGCCAGCCGGAGGGACCGGGGGCGCACTGGAAGTGCTCTTCACCGAGGGGGGTGTGGTCGTGCGGATCGTGGAGCGAATATCGGCCGCGGGGCATGGTCGTCGTCAGGGTCCGTGGTTCGAGGTTCGTGGCGCGTGGTTCGAGGTGCGTGGTTCGTGCGGTGAGGGCGCGGGCGGTTTCGGGGGTACGGGCAGACCCCCGCCGGAGCGGGGGCCTGGGACCTGCTGCTGAACGTCCGGACGCCTGAGCGTCAGGCGATCAGTAGCGGTAGTGGTCCGGCTTGTAGGGACCCTCGACCGGGACGCCGATGTAGTCGGCCTGCTCCTTGCGGAGCGTGGTCAGCTTGGCGCCGAGCGCGTCGAGGTGGAGGCGGGCGACCTTCTCGTCGAGGTGCTTCGGGAGCACGTAGACGTCGGTCGGGTACGACTCCGGCTTGGTGAACAGCTCGATCTGGGCGATCGTCTGGTCCGCGAAGCTGTTGGACATCACGAAGGACGGGTGTCCGGTCGCGTTGCCCAGGTTCAGCAGGCGGCCCTCGGAGAGCACGATGATCGTCTTGCCGTCCTTGAAGGTCCAGGTGTGGACCTGGGGCTTGACCTCGTCCTTGACGATGCCCGGGATGGCGGCGAGACCGGCCATGTCGATCTCGTTGTCGAAGTGGCCGATGTTGCCGACGATCGCCTGGTGCTTCATCTTGGCCATGTCCGAGGCCATGATGATGTCCTTGTTGCCGGTCGTGGTGACGAAGATGTCGACCTGGCCGACGACGTCGTCCAGGGTCACGACCTGGTAGCCGTCCATGGCCGCCTGGAGCGCGCAGATCGGGTCGATCTCGGTGACCAGCACGCGGGCGCCCTGGCCGCGCAGGGACTCGGCACAGCCCTTGCCGACGTCGCCGTAGCCGCAGATGAGGGCGGTCTTGCCGCCGATGAGCACGTCCGTGGCGCGGTTGATGCCGTCGACGAGGGAGTGGCGGCAGCCGTACTTGTTGTCGAACTTCGACTTGGTGACGGCGTCGTTCACGTTCATCGCCGGGAAGAGCAGCGAGCCCGCCTGCTGCATCTCGTAGAGGCGGTGGACGCCGGTGGTGGTCTCCTCGGTCACGCCGCGGATCTCGGAGGCGAGCTGCGTCCACTTCTGGGGGCTCTCGGCGATCGTGCGGTTGAGCACCTCCAGGATGACGCGGTGCTCGTCGTTCTCCGCGCTGTCGACCGAGGGGGCCTTGCCGGCCTTCTCGTACTCGACGCCCTTGTGGACGAGGAGGGTGGCGTCACCGCCGTCGTCGAGGATCATGTTCGGGCCGCCGGTGGGCGTGTTCGGCCAGGTCAGCGCCTGCTCCGTGCACCACCAGTACTCCTCCAGGGTCTCGCCCTTCCAGGCGAAGACCGGGATGCCCTTGGGGTTCTCGGGGGTGCCGTCGGGGCCGACGGCGATGGCCGCGGCGGCGTGGTCCTGGGTCGAGAAGATGTTGCAGGAGGCCCAGCGGACCTCGGCGCCCAGGGCGACGAGGGTCTCGATGAGCACGGCCGTCTGCACGGTCATGTGCAGAGAGCCGGTCACACGGGCGCCCGCCAGGGGCTGTTCCTTGGCGTACTCCTCGCGGATCGCCATGAGGCCGGGCATCTCATGCTCGGCGAGCTTGATCTCCTTGCGCCCGAAGGTCGCCAGAGAGAGGTCCGCGACCTTGAAGTCCTGGCCGGTCGTGGAGGTCGTCATACGAGCTGCTCCTCGATGTCGAGGTATATGGCTGGCTTGGTCCGTGCTACGGCGTGAGGAGCGGGTGCGGCCGGAAGGGAGCCTTACGCGCAGCAGGCCGTACGCACAGCGCGTTCAGCGTCTCCGGACACACTCGTCCCTTGCTCGCAGCTCAGTCCGTCGGAGGCCCTCTCTCCCTCGGTGGCCCGCGGGGCGGACCGCCCGACCGCCATCAGCAGCGACGTCTGGCTCTACGAATCTACACCGCCCGTCCAGTCGAGCGGATTGCTTCGTCTCGCCGCAAGGGCGAGACTGGGGCAGTTTTCGGCCGCTTGCGTGCCAGCTCGCGCGGCCGGTTGTCCCTGCGTTGTCCTTGCGCGTGCAGGATTCACCAGGGCTCGCAGGGCATGCGAACACCCCACACGCATCACACACCCCCCAATGAAGCTGGCCGAGCAAGGAGATCCACGTGACCAGTTCTGCCGAACCCCGCGACGGGGCGGGGCAGGCGGCCGAGCCGGGCCTGAGGCTGCTCGCCGTGACGGCGTGCCCCACGGGCATCGCCCACACGTACATGGCCGCCGAGAAGCTCACCCAGGCCGCCGAGGCGCGCGGCATCGCGATGAAGGTGGAGACCCAAGGCTCGATCGGGGCTGAAAACGTCTTCTCTGACAACGATGTCGAAGCTGCCGACGGCGTGATCATCGCCGCCGACAAGGACGTCGACCGGAGCCGTTTCGAAGGCAAGAGGCTCCTGATGGTCGGTGTCTCGGAGGGCATCAGCGACCCCGACGGGCTGATCGACCGGGTGCGGGAGGCGCCCGTGCACCAGGGCGGCGCCGCGGCGCCCGAGAAGGCCGGTGCCGGTGGTGGTGCCGGTGGCGGTGCCGGGCCGGGCGGCGGTGGCGGGGGCCCGGGCGGGCCCGCGGGCGCCAAGGGCAAGGAGCGGAGCATCGGCTACAAGGCGCTGATGAACGGCGTCTCGTACATGATCCCGTTCGTGGTCGTCGGCGGGCTGCTGATCGCCGTCTCGCTCGCGCTGGGCGGCGACCCGCAGGCCGACGGCGGCCTGGTGATCCCGGACGGCAGCTTCTGGAAGCACGTCAACGACATCGGGACCATCGGCTTCACGCTCATGGTGCCGGTCCTCTCCGGCTACATCGCCTACGCGATCGGCGACCGCCCCGCGCTCGTGCCCGGCATGATCGGCGGCTGGATCGCCAACACCGGTGAGCTGTACGACTCGAAGTCCGGCGCAGGGTTCATCGGGGCCATCGTCACGGGCTTCCTCGCGGGCTATCTGGTCCAGTGGATCAAGAAGGTCAAGGTCCCCGCGTTCGTCCGGCCGATCATGCCGATCATCGTGATCCCGATCGTGTCGACGTCGGTGCTCGGGCTCTTCTTCATCTACGTCATCGGCCGCCCGATCTCCTGGGTCTTCGAGAACCTGACGAGCTTCCTGGGCGACATGACGGGCGCCAGCGCCGCCCTGCTCGGGATCGTCCTCGGGCTGATGGTCGCCTTCGACATGGGCGGGCCGGTCAACAAGACCGCGTTCCTCTTCGGTGCCGGGCTCGTCTCGAAGAACCCCGAGGTCATGGGCATGGTCGCGGCGGCCATTCCCGTGCCGCCGCTCGGGCAGGGGCTGGCCACGCTGCTGCGCCGCCGCCTCTTCGACGCGCAGGAGCGCGAGACCGGGTACGCGGCCCTGTTCATGGGCTTCTTCGGCATCACGGAGGGCGCCATCCCCTTCGCGGCCGCCCGTCCCGCACGCGTCATCCCCGCGAACATGCTGGGCGGCGCCGTCGCCGGTGCCGTCGCGGGCATCGCGTCCGTCGGCGACAACGTCCCGCACGGCGGGCCGATCGTCGCGGTGCTGGGCGCGGTCGACGGGGTCGCGATGTTCTTCGTCGCGATCGTCATCGGTACGGCCGTCACCGGCATGGCGACCATCGCGCTGATGTCGCTGGGCAAGGGCAGCAAGGGCGCGCCGAAGGACACCGGGACCGGGACCGGAGCCGGGGCCCCGACTCCGTCGCCCGCTCCTGTTCGCGAGCCCGCGCTCGCCACGGCGGGCGGCGGAGCGTCTCTCACCAAGACCGAGGACGCCTCCCCCTCCGGCACGACCGGTGCGGCCGCTCCTGCCGCCCCAGCCGCCCCAGCCGCCCCAGCCGCCCCAGCCGCCCCCGAGGTTCTCTCCGGCTATCTGACCGAGCAGACCGTCAAGGAGCGGCTCTCCGCCGGGGACAAGGAGGCGGCCGTGCGCGAAATGGCCGAACTTCTCGCCCGTACCGGCAAGGTGACCGACAGCGACGCGCTCGTACGGGCGGCGCTCGCGCGGGAGGAGCAGGGCACGACCGGACTGGGCGAGGAGAGCGCCATTCCGCACGCCAAGACGGACGCGGTCAGCGCTCCTGTCGTCGGCTTCGCCCGTGCGCCCGAGGGCATCGAATGGGGCGCGCTGGACGGGACGAAGGCCAAGCTGGTGTTCATGATCTCCGTACCGGAGGCGGCGGCAGGGGACGAGCATCTGCGGATCCTCGCCCTGCTGTCCAGGAAGCTGATGGACGCCGGTTTCCGGCAGCGTCTCATGGACGCCCCGGACAGGGACGCGATGATGACGATCCTGGGCGAGATCCAGTAGCCAGGTCTGTCAACCGAAGTTGAACGGCCGTGCCTCGCACCATTCGGAAATGGTGCGAGGCACGGCCGTTCAGTCCCTAGCGCTCGCGCAGTATGTCCGGCTCCAGATAGATGGCACGGGCGATCGGTACGGCCGCGCGGATGCGCTCTTCCGCCGCGTCGATGGCACCGGCGATCTCCGTGGCCGTGCCGTCGTGGGCCACGGCCACCTTCGCCGCCACCAGCAGCTCCTCCGGGCCGAGGTGGAGGGTGCGCATGTGGATGACGCTCGTGACGGTCTCGCCGTCGACGAGGGCCTCGCGGATCTTCTCGCGTTCCGAGGGGTCGGCGGACTCGCCCAGGAGCAGCGACTTCGTCTCGGCCGCGAGGACGATCGCGATGACGACCAGGAGCACGCCGATGCACATGGTGCCGACGCCGTCCCAGACGCCGTCCCCGGTGAGGAGCGCGAGCCCGACGCCGCCGAGGGCCAGCACGAGGCCGACGAGCGCGCCCAGGTCCTCCAGGAGGACGACGGGCAGCTCCGGTGCCTTGGCCCGCCGTACGAACTGGCCCCAGCTCAGCGAGCCGCGGACCTCGTTGGACTCTTTGATGGCCGTACGGAACGAGAAGGACTCCGCGATGATGGCGAAGACCAGCACGCCGACCGGCCAGTACCAGTGCTCCACCGCGTGAGGGTGCTTGATCTTCTCGTAGCCCTCGTACAGCGCGAAGACGCCGCCGATGGTGAAGAGGACGATGGAGACCAGGAAGCCGTAGATGTAGCGCTCGCGGCCGTAGCCGAAGGGGTGCTCCTCGCTCGCCTCCTTCTTGGCCTTCTTGCCGCCGAGCAGCAGCAGCCCCTGATTGCCGGAGTCGGCGAGCGAGTGGACGCCCTCCGCCAGCATCGAGGCCGAGCCGCTGAACCCCGCGGCGACGAACTTGGCAACCGCGATGGCCAGGTTCGCACCCAGCGCGGCGACGATCGCCTTCGTTCCGCCTGATGCACTCACGAGTCGCGCGTCCCTTTCTCCGGTGGGGCGGCCGTTCCGTCAGACGGCCACTGTGGCGCGAAAGAGCGTACCTGCACCGGAGACGTGGACCCGCTCGTCCGCCGGAACGAACGCGGACTGGCCTCGATCGAGTGTGAGTTCGGTGCCATTGTCCGTATCGCGCAGCACGACCTGACCCGCCGTGCACAGCAGGATCTGGGGCACGCCGCCGTCCAGGGAGCGCGATCCGGCCCCCTGGGCGAGCACGTGGCGGGAGAGCCGGAACTCGTCGACGGGGGTCTCGTACAGCTCCTCCCCGTCGGCGTCGGCCTCCGGGCGCAGGATGGCCGGTTCTGTCGGTTCGAAACGGACGATGCGGAGCAGTTCGGGGACGTCGACGTGCTTGGGGGTCAATCCGCAGCGCAGCACGTTGTCGGAGTTGGCCATGATCTCGACGCCGAGGCCGTCGAGGTAGGCGTGCGGGACGCCGGCGCCGAGGAAGAGTGCCTCCCCCGGCCGCAGATGCACGTAGTTGAGGAGCATGGCGGCGATGACGCCCGGGTCGCCGGGGTAGTGCCGGGCGATGTCCGCGTAGACGGCGTACTCCCCGGCGCGCGGCCCGGCGGGGTTCTCGGTCGCGAGCCGTTCGGCAGCGGCCGCGGCCTCGGCGACCGTCTCCGCCATCTCGTCCCTGTCGGCGGTCAGTACGGCCGACAGGACCTCGCGCAGGGCGTCACCCTCCGGGCGGGCGTGCAGGGCGTCGACGTACGGCTTGAGCCCGCCCACGTCCAGCCCGTCCAGCAGCGCCGCCGCGTCGTCGGCCGCGCGGAAGCCGCACAGGCCGTCGAAGGGGGTGAGCGCGCAGATGAGTTCGGGCTTGTGGTTGGTGTCCTTGTAGTTGCGGTACGGCGCGTCCAGGGGGACGTCGCGCGCCTCCTCGTCCGCGTACCCCTCGGCGGCCTGCGTGAGGTCCGGGTGCACCTGGAGCGAGAGCGGGGACGCGGCGGCGAGGAGCTTCAGCAGGAAGGGCAGCCGGGGGCCGAAGGCGCGTACGGTCCGCTCCCCCAGCTCGCCCTCCGGGTCGGCCGAGACGGCCGCCAGGAGCGACGTGCTGCCCGCGGCGCGCTCGACGCGGGACGGGGCGCCGGGATGGGCGCCCATCCACAGCTCGGCCTGGGGCTCACCCGTGGGGGGCGTGCCGAGCAGTTCGGGCAGTGCGGTGGTGGAACCCCAGGCGTAGGGCCGGACGGTGTTCTCCAGGCGGTCCATGGTGGTGTGCGTTTCCTGTCGTCCTGTGGTGACGGGTCGTCCCGTCCTGCGGTGACGGGCTGTCCGCGGTGAAGGTGAGGGGCTGAAGGGTCGGTGCGGACCGTACGGTCACGCCCAAGGGGAGTCGCTGTCGGCGAGCGTGAGGTAAACGGCCGCGAAATCGGCGGTGGCGATCAGTTCGGCCGCCGCCTCCAGGGGACTGCTGCCCTCGGCGGGCTCCAGCTCGCTGAGCGGGGTGTCGTTCGCGTACGCCATGTCGCGCGCGGCGACCGTGGCGGAGTCCCCCGCGGGCGCGGCCTCGCGGAGGAGCACCACGCGGGCGTGCAGGGCCTCGGGCTCCTCCACGCGGTCGCGGAAGAAGTCGTCCGGGTCGGAGGCGGCGGCGAAGCCGCCCGCGAGCAGCGCCCCGTGGGCCGTCATGGCCTCCGGGAGCCCGGCGGTGAGCGCGGGCTTGCCGGGCAGCGCGGCGAAGGCGGCCGCCCAGTGGCGCGCGGCGACGTCCGCGACGCCGCCCTCGCTCCACAGCAGCGGCAGCGCGCCCGCCAGCTCGGCGGCGAGGGTCTTGCCCGGGTTGCTGTACGGGGCGATGGCGGGGCCGCACCGCTCGGCGACCTCGTCGAGCCGGTCGGCCAGCGACTCCAGGTCGGACGCCCCGGCCTGGACCAGACCGAGCCGGTCGAGGAGCAGCAGGAGGGGCGTGAGCAGCGCCCAGAGCGTCCCTGGCGCCACGGGAGGCGGTCCGGCGGGGAGCCGGGGCCCCGAGCCCTCCCCGGCCGTCTCCGGGGCCGTCAGGGGCGCTACGGGGACCGCCGCGGCCTCGGGCGGCGGCGGGAGGTCGGACGGCCGCGGGGCCTCCGGCGTCTCGTAGCGCGCGTACGGGCCCGGCGCGAGGGGGACGGCGAGGCCGCGCGTCTCACCGATCGCGTCGGCGAGCGGGGCCTGGCCCGGGGCGACGGCGACGACGGTGCAGCCGCGCCGGTACGCCTGGTCGACCAGGGCGGCGAGGCCGGGCTCGGCGCCGTCGGAGGTGACCAGCAGCACCAGGTCGAGGGGGCCCGCCCAGCCGGGGAGGGACCAGCGGAGGGCGCCGGGGGCCGCTTGGCGCCCCGTGGGGCGCAGGAGGGTCACCGGCACGGAGCCGTTGCTGAGCGCCGCGAGCGTCTCCGAGACGCAGGCCGTGGTGGGCCCGGGGCCCGCGACGAGGACGCCGCGCGGGCGCCCGTCGGGCTGGAGCCGGGTGAGCCCCGCCTCCATGGCGTACCGCAGCCCCGTACGGACGCGTGCCCCCGCCTCCGCCGCGCCGCGGAGCAGGCCGTGCGCGTCGGCGCGTGCCAGCTCCTCCGGGGCGTCGAGGAGTGACTCGTCGAGCATCTTCCGTGGCCTCCGTTCGGCCGCCGGGCGGTGGGCGGCGCCGGTGGGTGTGGCGTCGGAACGTGCCGGGCGCCGGGCGGTCCGGCGTCAGGCGGGGCGGCTGGCCTCGTCCACGAGCAGGACCGGGATGCCGTCGCGCACCGGGTAGACGAGACCGCACGCGTCGCCGGTGCAGATCAGCTCCTCGCCCTCCTCGCGCAGCGGCGCGTGGCACGCCGGGCAGGCGAGGATCTCCAGGAGACCGGCTTCGAGCGGCATGTGTTCCCTCCAGGGGCGAGGTGCTGCTGACTGTGCGGTCAGGGTACCGCTGGGCCCGGCCCGGCGTACGCCCGGACGGGGCACGCCGGACCGGCCCGCGACAGGCCGGACACGGACCGCGTACGGGCCGCGTACGGGCCGCGTACGGACCGCCGCGCCGGGCCCCGACCGATCGGGTCCGTCAGGCCCTGACCAGGGCGAGCACCTCGTCGCGGAGACGGGCGACCGTGTCGGCGTCGCGTGCCTCGATGTTCAGGCGCAGCAGGGGCTCGGTGTTGGACGGGCGCAGGTTGAACCACCAGTCGGGCCCGGTGACGGTCAGGCCGTCCAGCTCGTCCAGCTCGGCGTCCTCACGGGCCGCGTAGGTCTCCTTGACGGCGGCGAGGCGGCCCGCCTGGTCGTCGACGGTGCTGTTGATCTCGCCGGAGGCGGCGTACCGGTCGTAGCGCGCGACCAGCTCGGAGAGCGTCCCGTCCTGCTCGCCGAGCGCGGCCAGCACGTGCATGGCGGCGAGCATGCCCGTGTCGGCGTTCCAGAAGTCGCGGAAGTAGTAGTGCGCGGAGTGCTCGCCGCCGAAGATCGCGCCGGTCTTGGCCATCTCCTCCTTGATGAAGGAGTGCCCCACGCGCGTACGGACGGGGGTGCCGCCGTTCTCCCTGACGACCTCCGGGACGGACCAGGAGGTGATCAGGTTGTGGATGACGGTCGAGCCCGGCACCTTGGCCAGCTCGCGCGAGGCGACCAGCGCGGTGATCGCCGACGGGGAGACGGGGTCGCCCTTCTCGTCGACGACGAAGCAGCGGTCCGCGTCCCCGTCGAAGGCCAGCCCGAGGTCGGCGCCCGTCTCGCGCACGCGGCTCTGGAGGTCGACGATGTTCTTCGGGTCGAGCGGGTTGGCCTCGTGGTTGGGGAACGTGCCGTCCAGCTCGAAGTAGAGCGCGTCCAGTTCGAGGGGCAGCCCCTCGAAGACGGTCGGCACGGTGTGGCCGCCCATCCCGTTGCCCGCGTCCACGACGACCTTCAGGGGCCGGATCGTGGCCAGGTCGACCAGGGAGCGCAGGTAGGCCGCGTAGTCGGCGAGCATGTCCCGCTGGGTGAGGGTCCCTTCGGGCTTGTCCGTACGGGGCGCGCCGCCCTCCTCGGACCACCGCTCGACCAGGGCGCGGATCTCGCTCAGGCCGGTGTCCTGGCCGACGGGGGCCGCGCCCGCGCGGCACATCTTGATGCCGTTGTAGCGCGCCGGGTTGTGACTGGCGGTGAACATGGCACCGGGCAGGTCCAGTTCGCCGCTGGCGAAGTAGAGCTGGTCGGTCGAGCAGAGCCCGATCTCCGTCACGTCCGCGCCCTGGCCGGTGGCTCCCCGCCCGAAGGCGCGCGTGAGCCCGGGTGAGGAGGGGCGCATGTCATGCCCGACGACGATGGCGTCGGCGCCGGTCACCTGGACGAAGGCGGCACCGAACAGCTCGGCGAGCGCCTCGTCCCACTGGTCCGGCACCACCCCTCGCACGTCGTACGCCTTCACGAGCTCCGACAGATCAGCCACGGTCAGCCCTCTCCTGGGGGTCCTCAACGGATGGGGTGGTCAACAGGCGACCAAATCTACCCGGGCGGGTGAGACGGGGTGAGATCGGGCGGAACAGCCGCCGGAACAGGGACGTGACCGACGGCACCGGCGCGGGCGCCCCGGCGCGTGAACTCCTAGGACTCCGGCGAGCGCAGCACCCGCAGGTGGCCGCGCCGGGCGACCTCCATCGGGTCGGCGTCGCGCCCGTCGGGGCCGCCGAGCGCGTCCGGCTGGGAGGACGCGGGGCGCTCCTGCCGGGGCGTACGGGCCGCCTCCCGGACCGCGTTGGCGAGAGCTTCGAGATCGTCGCCGCTGGGGCGGGCCGAGGCCGCGTCGATGGCGAGCCGGACGACCTCCCAGCCGCGCGGGGCCGTCAGCCGCTCCGAATGCTCGGCGCACAGGTCGTAACAGTGCGGCTCGGCATAGGTCGCGAGGGGGCCGAGAACGGCCGTCGAGTCCGCGTAGACGTACGTCAGCGTCGCGACGGCGGGACGACCGCAAGCGGTGCGCGAACAGCGACGTACAGGGCTCACGACGTTGGACCGTACCGCACTCTTGAGCGGGCTGCGACGACTCACCCCCGCGTCACCCGGCCGTGTCGTCCTGGTTCGTCTGTTACGCCCGTTCTGCTGAAAGACGCGGAGGACGGGCCGAGGAGCCCCGATTCCGCCGCGCGAGTGCCCCGCGGGCGCCGCGTGAGCACCGTGGGAAGCGTCCGGAGGGCTACGCTCGGACGTGATGAACAGCCCCGTACCGTCGCACCGGTCCGACCCGCGGCCGCGCAGCCGAGACCGGCACGGCCGCGGCATGCGCGGCCCCGTGGCGCCGCCCCAAGTCCCCCTGGCCGTCAGCAGGGCGGAGGCGTTCGACGATCTCGTACGCGACTCCGTCGGCCGCCTGGAGCGGCACTGGCCGCAGCTCGCGAGCGTCGAGTTCGCGGTGCAGGAAGTGCCCCGTACGGACAACGGCGAGCTCACGGAGGGCGACGACGCGGTTCCGCTCGGCAGGGTCACCGAGGGCAAGGGTGACCGCCCGGACCGTGTCGTCGTCTACCGCCGCCCGGTCGAGATCCGTACCCGCACCCGCGACGAGCGCGCCCTCCTGGTGCACGAGGTCGTGGTCGAGCAGGTCGCCGAACTGCTGGGGCTCGCCCCGGAGTCGGTCGACCCGCGCTACGGGCAGGACTGAACCGCCCGCGTACCGGATCTCGTATCGGTACGCGTATCGGTACGCGTACCGGTACGCGTATCCGTTCCCGTCTCAGTCCTCGGTCAGTACGGAGAGGTCCTCCGCCGCGTCCGGGACCACGACGGTGCTGCGGTCGTCGGGGAGGGTCTGCACGGTGAACGCCGGGATGCCGTCCTGCTTGCGGGTGAGCGTGCGGGACGCGTGCACGGGGCCTCCTGAGAGGCGTTCGACGGTCACCGCGTAGGTGCCCTTTCCGCCCTGGGGGCGGGGCGGGGCGAGGGACTTGGTGGTGTGCGCCTTGACCGTGACGGTGGTGCTCTTGGGAGAGCCGCCCCCGCTGCCCGCCGAGGACGTCACCTTGATCTTCGCGTCCTTGTCCGTCGCGGTCAGGGCCAGCTCCGTGCCGCGCGCGCCGTTCTCCGCGACCGTCGCCCTCTTCTCGACCGCCGGGGTCGACGGGATGAACGCCGTCTCCTGACGCGCGCCCTTGCCGCGCGTGACCCGCACCGCGGCGACGACGGGCGGCGCTTCGGCCTTGTCCTCCGCCGGGGAGAGGACGAGCGAGCCGGGGTCGCCCTTGGTGAGCTCCTTCAGGTCGACCGCGGTGGTCATGCCCGCCTTCACATGGAGCGTCTCGTGACCGGCGGGGCTGATCTCGCCCGTGGGGCCCGCCAGCCGGACCTTCAGGTCGGCGTCCTTGCCGCCGGGGGTGAACGCGACGAGCCGTACGGACGTCGCGTCGCCCGGGATGCCGGGAAGGACCGCGCGGGGCCCGGGGTCGCCCGCGGGGGCGATCCAGTCGCCGCCCAGCTTCTCGTCGGCCGCGTTCACCTGGGCGCCCACCCGTCCGTTGCGGGCGACGACATGGAGGGCCGCGTTGGTGACCGGTTCGGCCGTGAGCGTCGAGAGCAGCACGGGGACGGTCGAACGGGGCGGCACGGTGATGCCCTCCCCCGCGCCCGAAGGGGCCTTCTCCTTGCCGCCCTTCCCGTGCATCTCCAGGTCGACGACGGCGCTGGTGCTGTCCGGGTTGGTCAGATGGACATAGTCCTGCCGCTCCTTGGCCGTGCTGACGGCGGGGAACCAGAAGGTGGTGTCCGGGGTCGTGCAGGACGCGCCCTGCAGCCCCCGGCCCGCTCCGGCGCTCACGGTGGTCGTCTGCTGAACGGTCCAGCCGGGGGCGAAACGGCCGTCCGCCGAGCCCGTCAGCGCGGGTGCCTCCGAACTGTCGGCCGTGGACGTCACCGGGGTGCCCGGGGCGCTCAGGGGGACGACGGGTTTGTCGTCGTCCTTGGAGCGCTTCTTCGCCGCGTCTTCCGAGCGTCCCTTGTCGCGTTTCTTGCCCTTGCCGTCCTTGCCGTCCTTCTCGCCCTTGCCCTTGCCGTTCCCGTCGTCCGTACCGCCCGTACCGCCGTCCGGGTCCGCGAGTTCGGCCGGACGGAGTTCGGCGCTGCCCTTCTTGCCGGGAGCGCCCTTGGGGACGAAGGCGGTCCAGGTGGTCTCCGCCACGTCGGAGGCGGACGGTTTGGCGCACACCAGGGTCGAGCGTTCGACCGGCTTGCGCTGGGCCGACGCGGCGGACGTGGCGTCCGTGGCGTCGTCGTCCCCGGGGGCTGCGACGGCGGCCACTCCCGCCACGGCGGCGAGCGCGACGACGGCACCGGCGAAGCCGTAGAGGCTGCGGTTCACTGCTGGCTCCCGTCACTGCCGTAGTGCGTGCCGCCGTACCCGTACGGATCGGCGTACTGCTGCTGGTTCTGCTGGTTCTGCCAGTCGTCGTAGGACGGCTGCTGCGGAGGAACATACGGCTGCTGCCCGTACTGCTGCGCGTACTGCTGCGCGTACGGGTCCTCGTACGGGCCCTCGTACGGCTGCGCGTAACCGGGGTCGTACGGCGGCTGTTCCGGCGCCTGGCCGGGAGGAGCCGGCGGGGGCGGTGGGGCCTGCGGCGGGGCCGGAGGCTCCGGCACCTGCTGCCCCGGGACGGACCCTCCCCCGGCGCCCTCCATGCCCTCCATGCCCTCCGCGCCCTCGGCGGCCGCCGCCGCGCGCAGCCTGCGGGCCCTGCGGCCGTCGCCCGGCACGGGCTGCTCCGGCACGGCGGGCGGGCTGTCCGGCAGGTCGTCGTCGACGTCCCTGCGGCGGCCGGGGAGGGCGAGGACGAGGACGACCAGGGCGAGGAAACCCTGCGCCCATGTCCACACGGTGTGCGTGAACGGCGTCTCGTAGGTGAGGTCCAGACGGCCGCCCCCGGTGGGCAGTTCGAAACCCTGCGCCCATCCGTCGACGGTCACGCTCTTAAGAGGCGTGCCGTCCAGCGTGGCCCGCCAGCCGCTGTCCGCCGAGTCGGCGACGCGGAGCACCCGTCCGGACGGGCCGGTCGGCACCTCGGCGTGCGCCTCGACGGGCCCGGCGGCGACGGCGACGGGGGCCGTGACGGCACCGGCGGCGCCGTTCTCCTGGCCGCCCGGCACGATCGAGACCCGGGACACCTGCCGGTCGACGCGCCACAGGGCGCTGCCGTCCTCCTGGCTGAGCCGGGTGAGGCCGGGGGTCGCGTCCAGGACCCGGCGCATCTCGCGCGGGGCGCCGTCCCGTACGAGCACGTAGCGCACGGCGTAGCCGCCGAGCTGGCTGGTCTGGTCGGCGCCCGAGCCCGCGACGAGGTTCGCCACGACGCCCCCGAGCCGGTCGTCGGCCTCGCCCGCCGCCGCGAGGTCGGCGTCGCCCATGCGGGCGCCCGAGCCGCGTACGAGCGTGTACGAGACGCCGTCGGCGCCGCCGCTGTCCCCGGCGAGGACGAGGGTGCGGGCCTGGTCCCGGGTGCCGCTCTCCTCGGCGACGAAGGCGGGCACCTGGACGGGGTCGCGGCGCGAGAGCGGGCCGTCGGCGCCGCCGATCATCCAGCCGACGGCGGCGATGAGGGGCGCGGCGACGGCCGCGGCGGCGACCAGCGCCGCGACCGGCTGCTTCCAGCCGAAGCTCTGCGCGGCCACCCGGTCCTTCGCGCCGTCGGCCCCGAGCGCCGCCGCGCTCAGCAGCGCGAGCCCGTAGCCGAGGGTGGCGGGACCGGCCCAGGTGGAGCCGTTGGAGAGCGCGGCGAAGAGCAGGGCCACCAGCGCGGCCGTCCAGGCCGCCAGGATCGCGAGCCGCCGTTCGGCGCGCAGCAGCGCGGCCAGCCCGGCGAGCACGAGGCCGACGAGCAGCAGCCCGCCGGGGGTGCCGGGGCCGCCCGGCGAGAGGGTGACGAGGTCGAGCGCGGAGGCGGACCCGGTGCCGTAGGTGAGCCCGACCTCCTTGAGGAAGTCCTCGGGCGAGGTCAGCAGCGTGACCGACCAGGGCGCGAGCAGCACCATCGGCGTGGCCAGCGCGATCGCGGACCGTGCGGCGGTCCCGCCGTACGACTGCCCGGTGAACGGGCACAGGGCGACGAGCGCGACGGCGAGCACCAGCGCGATCGGCCAGACGACGGGCGTGAAGGCGGTGGCGAGGGTCAGCAGCAGCGCGTACGCCCATGCGGCGCGCCAGCTCGTCCGGCCGCGCAGCCCGCCCGCCGAGACGGCGGCGCGGGCGAGGAGCGGGAGCAGGATCGCGAGCACGGCGGTGCCGATACGGCCGCCCGCGAGCGCGCCCGTGGCGGCGGGCAGGAACGCGTACGCGACGCTCGCCCAGGCGCGCACCAGGCGGGACTCGACGAGCGGCCTGGAGGCGAAGTACGCGGTGAGCCCGGCGAGCGGCACGGAGCACACGAGCAGCAGCGTGAGCGCGAGGCCGGTGCTGCCGAACAGGAGGGTGGCGAAGGTGGCGACGACCGCGAGGTACGGGGGCGCCGACTGGGTGCCGCCCGTGCCGACGGTGTGCCAGCCGTCCAGGTAGCGCGCCCACAGGTCGGAGACGGCGTCGGGCGCGGGCAGCAGCGCGCCGCCCGCCAGGGAGCCGCCGCCGAGGAGCTCGCGGCAGGCGACGAGGGAGACGAGGAGGAGGACCGCGAAGAGGACGGGTCCCGGCTTGCGCGCGAGCCTCTTGAGCCGCGCGAACTGCTCGACCTCCAGATAGTCCGCGTCCTCGTCGCCGGGTCCGGACTCGACGGCGCCGTGCCGTCCGCCGGAGGAGAGCTCGGGCTCGGAACGGCCGCCGAAGTTGCTGGCGACCTGTTCGGCGGTGGCGCGCAGGGTCGCGCCGGGCGGCGGGAAGAGGGGCCGCAGGTCGCTGTGGGCGACGGCGGGTCTGCCGCGCCGCCGTCTGGCTCCGGCGATCTGTCCGGCGCGCAGCAGCGTCCCGGTCAGTCCGGTGAGTTCGTCGAGGGCCTGCCGGGGAACCTTGCCGACCAGGTAGGCGAGGACGCGCAGCAGGGTGCCGAGGACGAGCCGCAGCAGCACCCAGGGGAGCTTGGCGGCCGGGGCGTTGGCGAGCAGCGTGTAAACGGCGCCCGCCTTGTCGACGCGATGCGGGCTGGCGCCGCCGCGGGCGCGGCCGACGCAGTCGACGGGGCGGCGCTCGCGGGAGGACGCCTCCGCGTGCCGCATGACCGCGTCGGGGACGACGAGCACCCGGTGGCCCGCCGACTGGGCGCGCCAGCACAGGTCGACGTCGTCGCGCATCAGGGGCAGCCGCCGGTCGAATCCGCCGAGCTGTTCGAAGACGTCGCGCCGGACGAGCATCCCGGCGGAGGAGACGGAGAGGACGGGGCGCACCTGGTCGTGCTGGCCCTGGTCCTGCTCGCGCCGCTCGACGCCGGTCCAGCGGCGCCCGCTGTTGGCGAGGGAGACGCCCGCTTCGAGGAGCTGCCTGCGGTCGTACCAGCCGCGCAGCTTGGGGCCCACGACGGAGACGGTGGGATCGGCGTCGACGACGCGCAGCAGGTGCGTCAGCGCGTCGGCCTCGGGCGCGCAGTCGTCGTGGAGGAGCCAGAGCCACTGCACGGGTTCGCCGTGCGGCAGTTCGGGCATGTCGTAGGCGTCGTCGCGCCAGGTGCGGCTGACGGGGTCCCAGCCGCTGGGCCGCTTGAGATAGGGGAGGTCGTCGGGGGTGAGGACCGGTGCCGTCCTGACGGCTTCCTCGACGGCCGCGCCGAAGCCGGTACGGCGGGCGAGGTGGAGCACGCGTTCGGGCCCGAGGGACTCGGTGACGAGCCGGGCGGAGTCGTCGGCGCTGCCGGTGTCGGCCGCGAGGACGTTCTGCACCGGGCGGTCCTGGCCGAGCAGTCCGGCGAGCGCCTCGGGGAGCCAGCGGGCGCCGTCGTGGGAGACGAGCACGGCGGTGACCACGTGCCGTGGGAACTCGGGGGCGGTTGCCGACCCGTAGGTGGACGCCGCAGGGCTGTGCACGGACATCGAGGTAGGGGCCCTCCCCGGCTGCGGGGGCCCAGCGGCGAGGCCGCACGAGGCTGCCAAGCCCCCGGAGAGCCCTCGGAAGAAGCTGTATCGGACTGCGTCGGACTGCGGTGCGCGCACGCCCCGAAATGGGGCCCCGCGCTTTTGACCGGCCCCACACTAACGGCTCGTCGCCGCCCGTCCCGCGCCTCCGTACAACTGTCCCCGCTGGTCCGGGCAAGGGGCCCGTGACCGCGATGTCACGCTGCTACGTCACACAGCGGCTTTCTTCAGACGGCGGCGTTCACGCTCGGACAGACCGCCCCAAATACCGAAACGTTCGTCGTTCGCCAGGGCGTATTCGAGGCATTCCGACCGGACTTCACAGGCAAGGCAGACCTTTTTCGCCTCGCGCGTGGAACCACCCTTCTCGGGGAAGAACGACTCGGGATCGGTCTGCGCGCACAGGGCGCGCTCCTGCCAGCCGAGCTCTTCGTCCGCCTCTTCGACCAGCAGTTGTTGGAACAGCTCGGTCATGTGCGCGCCCCTCGTCCGTCTTTACGTCCCCGTGATGCCGTCGTTATCGAACTCACTTGAACGACACGGGTGAAATTACAAGTGCGCCGATCCGGGCCAGTCAAGCCGAGATCTGCTATTGAGCCCGTTATTCACTCGGCGGAACCAAACCTTCGCAGTAAGTGTTCAAATCACCACAAACCACGACAGCCGCGCACGGACGGCAACCGGGCCGACCCTCTCCGGAGGGAGCGGTGGTGACCTGCGGCGTCGTCGGGTCCGCGCGCGGAGGCGACCTGGGTCACGGTCCGATCACAGAAGCACAACGACGTTTACGTGCGCCGCTGCTGCGCCATTTCTCCCGTGCGCGACAGCACAAACCTTTCGCCGCCGTCGGCAACCGGATGCGGTGAAACATTACGCTCAAACCCGACATCCGGTTGACAGCGGGGCACCCGGGCCGTTCTTCTTGTTCGTATGTCAGTGACCTCTGAGATCCGCACGGCCCGCCGCGGGCTCCCCCGCGCGCGGACTGCCGGGGGCACCCTGTGCCGCTTCTCGGACGTCACCGAGCGCTGTTGCCGCTGCTGTAGCTGTCGCTGTTGTTGAGTCGTTGAGCAGTCCGCTCCGTCTCCTCACCCGGCGTCACCGAGCCACAGTCAGCCCGCCCGTTCCTCTCCCGGAAGCGCTCACGTACGTGAACAGCGACGTTGAAATCGCCGGCGACCTCCTCGCCGTCCCGCATCTCCTCCCGGCCCCCGCCGCGCACCCCTCCACGGTCGCGGGCTTCGCCGGGCTCATCCGTTCGATCGCCGCCGACCGCGCGAGCTGGGAACCGCTCGTGCGCTACGACCCGACGGTGCGCTGGTACCACCGGCTGCGCACCGGGCCCGGGTACGAGGTCTGGCTGCTCAGCTGGCTGCCCGGGCAGGGCAGCGGCGTCCACGACCATGGCCCCTCCTCCGGCGTCTTCGCCGTGCTCGACGGGGAATTGACCGAGCGTTCACGGGACGCGCGCCGCACGCTCCCCACCGGCACCACACGGGTGTTCGCACCCGGCTATGTGCACGAAGTGGTCAATGCCGGTCTGGAACCGGCCGTGAGCGTGCACGTCTACTTCCCGGGTCTGACCGAGATGCCGATGCACTGCTCGGTGGGCCCGGCCGCGGCGCGGGACGCCGAGGCCGATCCCGTGGCCAGGTGACGGCGCGCGGTCTCCGGCTGCGAGACTGTCGGTCATGCAGCGCATTGTGGTTCTGGCCGGGGGCATCGGCGGTGCCCGCTTCATCCGGGGGCTCAAGTCCGCCGCGCCCGACGCGGAGATCACCGTCATCGGGAACACGGGCGACGACATCCATCTGTTCGGGCTGAAGGTCTGCCCCGACCTCGACACCCTCATGTACACGCTCGGGGGCGGGATCCACGAGGAGCAGGGCTGGGGCCGCGCCGACGAGACCTTCGTGGTGAAGGAGGAGTTGGCGGCGTACGGGGTCGGGCCCGAGTGGTTCGGGCTCGGCGACCGCGACTTCGCTACCCACATCGTCCGTACGCAGATGATCGGCGCGGGCTATCCGCTCAGCGCGGTCACCGAGGCGCTCTGCACCCGCTGGCAGCCGGGCGTACGGCTGCTGCCGATGACGGACGACCGGGTCGAGACGCACGTCCTCATCGACGCTCCCGAGGCGCCCGAGGGGCGCAAGGCCGTGCACTTCCAGGAGTACTGGGTGCGGCTGCGCGCCTCCGTCGACGCGCACGCGGTGGTTCCGGTCGGCGCGGACGCCGCCAAGCCGGGGCCCGGCGTGCTGGAGGCCATCGCCGAGGCCGACGTCATCCTCTTCCCGCCGTCCAACCCGGTCGTCAGCGTCGGCACCATCCTCGCCGTGCCCGGCATCCGGGAGGCCATCGCGGAGGCGGGGGTGCCGGTCGTCGGCCTCTCCCCCGTCGTCGGTGACGCGCCGGTGCGCGGCATGGCCGACAAGGTGCTCGCCGCCGTCGGCGTCGAGACGACGGCCGCCGCGGTCGCCCAGCACTACGGCTCGGGGCTGCTCGACGGCTGGCTCGTGGACACGGTGGACGCGGACTCCGTGCGCTCCGTCGAGGAGGCGGGGATCCGCTGCCGGGCCGTGCCGCTGATGATGACCGGCACCGAGGCGACCGCCGAGATGGCGCGGCAGGCGCTGGACCTCGCCGAGGAGGTACGGGCGTGAGCACGACCCCTGACTCCGCGAACCCCGGCTCCACGGCCCCCGGCCCCGCGAACCCCGAGTTCCGGGTATGGGCGCTGCCCGGCATCCCCGAGGTGCGGCCCGGCGACGACCTGGTGAAGCTCGTCGTGAACGCCGCGGGGGCACCGGACGTGCCCGGCATCGCCGACGGCGACGTGCTGATCGTGACCTCGAAGATCGTCAGCAAGGCCGAGGGCCGCGTCCTCCAGGCCGAGGACCGTGAGGGCGCGATCGACGCCGAGAGCGTGCGCGTGGTGGCCCGGCGCGGGCCCGCGCGGATCGTGGAGTCCCGGCACGGCTTCGTGATGGCGGCGGCGGGCGTCGACGCCTCGAACACCCCCGCGGGCACGGTGCTGCTGCTGCCCGAGGACCCGGACCTGTCGGCCCGGCGGATCCGCGAGGGCCTCGCGGACGCGCTCGGCGTCGACGTCGGCGTCGTCGTCACGGACACCTTCGGGCGGCCCTGGCGCGAGGGGCAGACCGACGTCGCCATCGGCGCGGCCGGGGTGCGGGTGCTGGAGGACCTGCGCGGCGGCGTGGACTCGTTCGGCAATCCGCTCGGCGTCACCGTCACCGCGGTCGGGGACGAACTGGCCGCCGCGGGCGAGCTGGTGAAGGGCAAGGCCGCCGGACGGCCCGTCGCCGTCGTACGCGGCCTGGCGCGGCATCTCGACGGGGATCCGGAGATCTCCGCGCGGGCCCTGGTCCGGGACGCGGCGAACGACATGTTCCGGCTCGGCACCTCGGAGGCCGTACGGGAGGCGGTGACGCAGCGCCGGACCGTACGGGAGTTCACGGACGACCCGGTCGACGGGGACGCCGTGCGGCGGGCCGTCGCCGCGGCCGTCACGGCGCCCGCGCCGCACCACACGACGCCGTGGCGGTTCGTGCTGCTGGAGAGCGAGGAGTCGCGGACGCGGCTGCTCGACGCGATGCGGGAGCAGTGGATCGCGGACCTGCGGCGGGACGGCAGGAGCGAGGAGAGCATCGCCAAGCGGGTGCGCCGCGGCGACGTGCTGCGGAACGCGCCGTACCTCGTGGTGCCCTGCCTCGTCATGGACGGTTCGCACGACTATCCGGACGCGCGGCGGGCCGGTGCCGAGCGGGAGATGTTCGTCGTCGCCAACGGCGCGGGCATCCAGAACTTCCTCGTCGCGCTCGCCGGGGAGCGGCTGGGCTCGGCGTGGGTGTCCTCGACGATGTTCTGCCGGGACGTCGTACGGGACGTGCTCGGGCTGCCCGGCGACTGGGACCCGATGGGCGCCGTGGCCGTCGGCCGCCCTGCGGGCGCGCCGAAGGCCAGGCCGCCGCGCGACGCCTCCGCGTTCGTGACCGTCAGGTAGGAGCGGCAGGAGAGCGCCCGGCTCAGAGCGGGGCGATGTTCCCGATCTCGCGCTTCGGCTCGCGGCGCGGCGGGACCCGGCCCGTCGTGTTGATCAGCCGGGAGGCGCGGTGGCGCTGGCCCTCGTAGGGGGCGAGCAGCTCCAGCATCCGCGCGTCGTCCCCGTTCCGCTCGCCCGTGAGCGCGTACGTGACGATGCGCGGCAGGTGCAGATCGCCGACCGTGACGGCGTCCGGGGCGCCGTTGCTGCGCTGGAGGGCCTCGGCCGCCGTCCAGGGGCCGATGCCGGGGATCGCCTGGAGGCGGGCCAGCGCGGCGTCGAGCGTCATGTGCGCGGCCTCCTCCATACGGCTCGCGCGCTGGACGGCGCGGAGGATCGCGGCGGAGCGCTTCTGGTCGACGCCCGCGCGGTGCCACTCCCAGGACGGGACGCGGAGCCAGTCCCGCGGCGCGGGCATCACCCACAGATCGGGGTGCGGGCCCGGCGCGCGCTCGCCGAAGCCGCGCACGAGACGGCGCCACGCGCGGTACGCCTCCTCGGTGGTGATCTTCTGCTCCAGGACCGAGGGGATCAGCGACTCCAGGACGCGCCCCGTACGGATCAGCCGCAGCCCGGGGTTGCGGCGCTGCGCCTCGCGCGTGAGCGCGTGGTGCGGGACGAACTCCGCCGGCTCGTCCTCGGCGCCGAGCAGCGCGGGCAGCCCGTCGAGCACCCACGCGGCGCCGGGGCCCCACGCCTCGCCCCGTACCGCGCCGGACACCGCGCACAGCCGCAGCGCCGCCGGTCCGTCCGGGGTGCGGGTGCCCCGCCAGACCGCACTGCTCTCCCGGCGGTACGTCGGGTCGTACGGGCCGCGCTGCAGCACGCGCAGGTTGCTGCCGAGGTCGTACGGGCCCGGTGGGATCCAGGTGCGGGTGAGGGACACCCGGGCAAGACTAGGCCGTGTGCGGCGGATCGTGGGTGCCCCCTGACGTGGCTACTGGGCAGGTCGGTTGCTCGCGCAGTTCCCCGCGCCCCTGCTCAGCCCTGAGATGGGGGCAGCCATGATCCGCCGGACACGGCCCGGGCCCCCGGGCCGCGAGCGGTCCGGGGGCCTCTTGCGTCGTTCTGCGTCACTGGTCGGACGAGAAGCGGACCGCGCCCGCCGGGATGCGGGCGTCGCACCAGACCCGTATGCCGCCGCGCAGTTCGTTGCCCTCGCCGATGACCGCGCCGTCGCCGATGACCGCGCCGTCGAGCACCGTGTGGGCGCCGATACGGGCGCCCGCGCCGACCAGCGAGTCGCGGATACGGGCGCCGGGCGCGACCACGGCGCCGTCCAGCAGCGCGCTGCCGTCGATCCGGGCGCCGGAGCCGACGGCGGCGCGCGCGCCCGCGACCGAGCCCCCGGTCAGCTTGGCGTCGTCGGCGACCTCGGCCGTCTCCAGGATCAGCCGCTCCCCGCACCGGCCCGGCACGGCGGGCGAGGGGGCGCGGCCCAGGACGAGGTCGGCGGAGCCGCGGACGAAGGACTGCGGGGTGCCGAGGTCGAGCCAGTACGTGGAGTCGACCATGCCGTGCAGATGCGCCCCGGCGGCGAGCAGCCCGGGGAACGTCTCGCGCTCGACGGAGACGGGGCGGCCCGCGGGGATCGTGTCGATCACGGAGCGGTTGAAGACGTACGCGCCCGCGTTGATCTGGTCGGTGACGATCTCCTCGGGCGTCTGCGGCTTCTCCAGGAACGCCGTCACCCGGCCCGAGCCGTCCGTCGGGACCAGCCCGAAGGCGCGCGGATCGGTGACCCGGGTCAGATGGAGCGAGACGTCCGCGCCCGCCGCCTCGTGCTCGGAGACGAGGGCGCGGATGTCGAGGCCCGAGAGGATGTCCCCGTTGAAGATCAGGACTGGCTCGTCGGGGCGCGAGTGGAGGCGGGAGGCGACGTTCCGGATGGCGCCGCCCGTACCGAGGGGCTCCTCCTCCGTCACGTACTCCAGATGCAGGCCGAGCTGGGAGCCGTCACCGAAGTAGGGCTCGAAGACCTCGGCGAGGTACGAGGTCGCCATGACCACGTGGTCGACCCCTGCGGCACGGGCCCGTGCCAGCTGGTGGGTGAGGAAGGGCACACCTGCCGCGGGGACCATGGGCTTCGGTGTGTTCACTGTCAGTGGACGGAGCCGGGTGCCCTTGCCCCCGACCAGAAGGATCGCTTCTGTCACCTGTCGTCTCTGCTTCCTGCCGGGGTCCAGCCAGCCAGCCCGTCGGGATGGCGGCGGCCAGTGTATGCAGACGTCCATCGCCGTCCACCCACACCCCGATCGGCCTCACCGACGGGCCCCGCACGGAGCCGGCAGGTCTCCGCGGGGCCCCCTCCGCGGGGGGGGGGGGGGGGGGGCCCCCCCGCCCCCCCCCCCCCCCCCCCCCCCCCCCCCCCCCCCCCCCCCCCCCCGGGGGCGGGGGGGGGGGGCCCCCCCCGCGGCCCCCCGCTCCACGGACGCCCCCTGGCACCACGACCGCCCGGCGTTCGA
>NZ_JBIDAT010000019.1:0-44515 GCF_043202595.1 Streptomyces sp. NPDC048172 | reverse complement strand
GGTTGGGGGGGGTCTTTTTTTGCCACCGATCATCGGCCGCCCCCCCACCCCCCCCCCCCCCCCCCCCGGGCCCCCGCCCGGGGGCGGGGGGGGGGGGGGGGGCCCCCCCCGGGGGGGGGCGGGGGGGCCCCCCCCGCCACCACGCGGGCGCGCTCAGCGCCCCTGCAACCGGGCCGCGGCCGCGCGCACCGTACCGAGCTTGCGGTAGAGCTGGGCTCCGGGGCACGCGGTGTTGAAGCCGTCGCGGTGGCCGGAGATGGTGTGGAGCTTGACCCTCGTTCCCTTCTTGTATTTGCCGCCGCCGGACGTCAGCGTGACCGTGCCGCGCGGGTTCACGCCGTACAGGCCGAGCTTCCAGGCGGAGAGCTTGGAGAGGGCGTTGGCCACGGCGGCGGGCGGACGGGTGCTGCCGAACGAGCCGATGACGGCGATGCCCGTGCTGTTGGTGTTGAAACCGTAAGTGTGGGCTCCCATGACCGCCTTGGCCACACCTCCGGCGCGGCCTTCGTAGATCGTGCCGCACTTGTCGACCAGGAAGTTGTAGCCGATGTCACGCCACTTGCTGCTCTTGACGTGGTAGCGGTAGATGCTCCGGATGATCGAAGGCGCCTGTGAGCAGCGGTAGTTGTTGCTCATCGCCGTGTGGTGGACGAACGCGGCCTTCACGGTGCGGGTGTACGCGAAGCCGGACTCGCGCAGCCCTTCGTCGGCGCCCCAGCCCTTGCGCGTGACGATCCGGGGGCGCGGACCGGCGTTCGGGCGCGCCCCGGCGACCCCGGCGGCGCCGGTCTCCTCGCGCTCCGAGGGCTGCGAGGGCTGCGGCGAGGAGGCCGGGGACGACGGCGCCGACGGTGACGCCGGTGACGCCGGTGACGCCGGGGGCATCAGCGGCTCTCCTGCCGACGCGCTGTACGGGCTCCCGGCCACGCTGGTGACGGGCGAGGCGGGGATGCTGGTGCCGGGGGCCTCCGAGGCGCCCGGCGGGGTGGGCGCTGCCGGGGTCGCGGGCGTGACCGAGGCGCCCGGCACCGCCGAGGCGCCCGGTGCCGAAGCTCCCGGTGCCGTCGAAGCCCCTTGCGTCCCTTGCGCACCCTGCGCACCCTGCGCACCCGGTTCCGGGCCCGGGTCGACCAGTTCCAGGCGCAGGCCCTCCGGCAGCTTCTCGCCGGTGCCCGGCACCACGCGGGCCTGTACGGCGTCGGAGGAGCCGACCCACAGCGGGGCCGTCGCGCCGCGCTCCCGCCCCTCCCCGGCACCGCCGCTCTTCAGCTCGCCCGGCGCGTCGCCCGGATGGGCCTCCAGTTCGCGCCAGCCGGTCCACCTGCCGCCCTGCGCCGCGCGCGTACGCACCTGGACGCGCCCGTGCAGCTCGGCGTCCGCGTGCTCCCACACGACGCCGAGCAGCGCGTACGGGCGTACCTCCCGCTCGGCCACGGCGAGGCCGGGCGTCGCCTGGCTGCCCGAGTGGCCGCGCGAGCTGGTCTCCGGTGCGAGGAAGGGCAGCGACTGGGTGCTGCCCGCGAGTTGACCGTCACCGGCGTTGGCGCGGCGGGCGGAGGCGGCGGGGCCGCCCGGCGCCGCGGACGCGCGCGCAGCTCCGCGCGCCGTCTCCGGGGGCGCGCCGTCGCCCGCCGGGCCTCCGGAGAGGCCGTCCACGTGAGGAGCGAGGGGCAGCAGCAGGGCCGCCGCGCCTACGACTCCGAGCGAGGTTGCAAGGTGTGCACGCATGTCATGATCGTGTGCATATACGCCTGTTCCTGTCTATTCAGGAATTTCCGCTCCGGGGCCTCACGCCCCCTCAGCACCCCTCCCCCGCCCCGGCTCTGACGCCCCGCCACGCCGGGCGCGGCGTACGCTTGCGCGGATGAACGCCACCGACCGCACCCCCGCCGACCTGCTGCGTACGGCGCTGGCCGCCGACCCCGCGCGCCCGCTGGTGACCTACTACGACGACGCCACGGGCGAGCGCGTCGAACTCTCCGTCGCCACCTTCGCCAATTGGGTGGCGAAGACCGCGAATCTGCTCCAGGACGAGCTGTCGGCGGAGCCCGGCGACCGGCTCGCGCTGCTGCTGCCCGCGCACTGGCAGTCGGCGGTCTGGCTGCTGGCCTGCGCCTCCACCGGTGTCGTCGCCGATCTGCACGGCGACCCGGCGGGCGCCGACCTGGTCGTCAGCGGCCCGGAGACGCTGGACGCGGCGCGCGCCTGCTCCGGCGAGCGGATCGCGCTCAGCCTGCGCCCGATGGGGGCGCGCTTCCCGCAGCCGCCGGAGGGCTTCACGGACTACGCGGTCGAGGTCCCCGGACAGGGCGACCGGTTCACGCCGTACGCGCCCGTGGACCCGGAGGCGCCCGCACTCGGGCTCCCCGACGCGAACGGCGGGTCGAGCCGGTCGGGCCGCGAGGAGCTGACGGGATCCCAGGTCGTGGCGCGGGCGCGGGCCGACGCGGAGGCGCGGGGCCTGACGCCGGGCTCGCGGCTGCTCTCGGCGCTGCCGTACGACTCCTGGGCGGGCGTGGGCGCCGGGCTGCTGGCGCCGCTGGCCGCCGGTGCCTCGGTCGTCCTCGCGCCGCGGCTCGGGCTGCTGGACTCCGCGTCCCTCGACAAGCGCAAGGAGAGCGAGCGCATCACCCACACCGCCGACTGACGGTGGCCGGGTCCCGGCCCCGACCTCATGATCGGCAGTGCGTACAACCTTGCGTGCGATTCGGACGTCTGTCTACGTGACCGGCGCACCCGCACGCCTGTACGCCTAGACGCCGTCGAGTTCGTGAGGGATGACGCAGCCGTGACCGACCCGGGCACCATCGACGACTCCGGTACCGACTCCTCCGCCGCCCCCCGCCGACGACGCCGCTGGCTGCGCTGGACGGCGCTGGGGATCTCGGTGCTGGTGCTGGGCGCCGCCGGGGTGGGGTGGTCGCTCTTCCAGAAGCTCGACGGCAACATCCGTACGGACGAGGACACGGCCGACGAGCTGGCCAGGTTCGAGGACGAGCGCCCGGTCCCCATAGAGGGCAAGGCGCAGAACGTCCTGATCCTCGGCTCCGACAACCGCGGCGACGGTAACGGCAAATACGGCCGAGACGAGGGCACCGAGCGCGCGGACACCGCGATCCTGCTGCACATCGCGGCCGACCGCCGGAGCGCCACCGGGGTCTCCCTGCCGCGCGACCTGATGGCGGACATCCCGCGCTGCACCACGAAGGACGGGACGCGCACGCGCAAGCAGTTCGCGCAGTTCAACTGGGCTTACCAGTTCGGCGGCACGGCGTGCACGATCCGCACGGTCGAGAAGATGACCGACATCCGGATCGACCACCACCTCGTCGTCGACTTCCGCGGCTTCAAGAAGCTGGTCGACGCGGTCGGCGGCGTCGACGTGTGCCTGTCCGAGTCCGTGCACGACCGCGACGCGAAGCTCGACCTCCCGGCCGGGCGGCAGACGCTGCACGGCGAGGACGCGCTCGGCTACGTCCGCGCGCGGCACGGCATCGGCGACGGCAGCGACACGGACCGTATCGACCGTCAGCAGCAATTCATGGGTTCGCTCGTGAAGAAGGTGCGCGGGAACGGTGTGCTGCTGAATCCCACCAAGGTCTATCCGGTGCTCGACGCGGCGACCTCGGCCCTCACCGCCGATTCCGGGCTGGATTCCCTCAAGGAGCTTTACGAACTCGTGCGGGCCGTGCGCGATATCCCCGAGGAGAAGGTGCGCTTTCTTACGGTGCCCAGACAGTCGTACGAACTGGACATCAACCGCGACCAGCTCGTACAGCCGGAGGCGGACCAGTTGTTCACCCGGCTGCGGCACGACCGCCCGGTGCGGGTGGGGTCCGGAAAGGACCGCGTCGCCGACACGGAGTCCGCGCGGGACGACGCGAAGAAACCGGGCGACGCGAGCGACGGGAAGAGGGACTCGGGACCCTCCTACCGGGGGACCACTGCGGCACGAGACATCTGCGCCGCGAACGAGGCTGAGAATGCGGCGAATTGACCGTTTCTGGCCGCGTGGAATTTGTCACCGACGTCGCTACCCGCCGAACCTGCCGGATAGTGTGAGCGCTCCGGTCGGCTCCGGGGCGGTGGCAGCGGGTTTCCGGGATTCCACCTCGCGATGCCGGGTCTGGCCTCCCAGGTCGTCCGTGGGCCCCGGGAATGACGCAGCATGGGAGGACTTACGCAATCGTGGACGCGCAAGGCCGTGGGCACGCGGGAGATGTAGATCCCGCGGATCAGTGGGTGTTCGACCCGAACACCGGCAGCTACGAGCTGCGACTGAACCCCGTCGCCGACGACTCCCCGAGTTCGTACGGCACCCGCCGACGCGCAGCGCCGCGCCAGAGACGATCGCGCACCGGGGACGGCCGCGAGGCCCGCGACGGCCGCGAGGCCCACGGCTCCCGGGGGGAGGCCCCGGGCGAGGCCCGGCTCCCCTCGCAGCGCGGCTCCGGGGGCTCGGGCGGCCACGGCCGCGGCCACGGGAGCGGGCACAGCCGCAGGAAGGCCAAGCCGCGGCTGTCCGGCAAGCAGAAGGCCCTGCGCTGGGGCGGCGGCACGGTGTGCGTGCTGCTCATCGCGGGCTGCGCGACCGGCTATTTCCTGTACCAGCACTTCAACGGGAACATCAACAAGGTCGACGTCGGGATGAACAACTCCGCCGTCACCGACGGCCCCGTGAACATCCTGGTGATCGGCACCGACGCCCGCTCGGGCAAGGGCAACACCGGGTACGGGGACAACGGCAGCGTCGGTCACGCGGACACGACGTTCCTCTTCCACGTCTCCGAGGACCGGACGAACGCGACGGCGCTGTCCATCCCGCGCGACATGATCACGGACATCCCGGACTGCCCGACCAAGCAGGAGGACGGGTCCACCAAGACGATCCCGGGCCAGGCCAACGCCCGCTTCAACACCAGCCTCGGCCAGAACGAGCGCGACCCGGGCTGCACCTGGCGCACGGTCAACAAGCTGATGGGCGTCAAGATCAACCACTTCATGATGGCGGACTTCAACGCCGTCAAGGAGCTGTCCAGCGCGGTCGGCGGCGTCGAGGTCTGCACGGCCAAGAACATCAACGACCCCAAGTCGCACCTCAAGCTCAAGGCCGGGAAGCACACGATCGCGGGCGAGCAGGCGCTCGCGTTCGTACGGACGCGGCACACGGTGGGCTACGGCAGCGACCTGAGCCGCATCAAGCTCCAGCAGCAGTTCCTCAGTTCCATGATCCGGAAGATGAAGTCCGGGGACACGCTCACCAACCCGTCGAAGCTCTTCAAGCTCGGCAACGCGGCGACGCGGGCCCTCACCGTCGACACCGGCATCGGGAGCGTCAAGAAGCTCACCGACATGGCGCAGGACCTGAAGCGGGTGAACGTCGAGAACATCACCTTCGCGACCGTCCCCGTGCTCGACAACCCGAACGACCCCGCGACGGTCGTGCTCGACAAGGGGAAGGCCGGGCCCCTCTTCAAGATGGTCAGGGACGACAAGTCGATGACCAAGGTGAAGCAGGAACAGAAGAAGCGGAAGGTGGCCGCCGCCAAGGCGAAGAAGGCACCCGCCTCCGAGGTCCGCGTCCAGATCTGGAACGGCGGAGGACTCGCGGGCGCCGCGAACGAGACCGCGCTCTGGCTCCAGAACGACAAGGGCGTCGGCGAGGCCACCGCCAAGGGCAACGCCGCCCAGCTCAAGAAGACCCGGCTGGAGTACGCGCCGTCCCAGATCGGCCAGGCCGCACGGCTGGCCGACATGATGGGGCTGCCGCCCTCGGCGCTGAAGAAGTCGTCCGACGGCGGGGGCGCGGCCACCGCGATGACGCTGACGCTGGGCAGGGACTACACCGGGGCGGGCGAGCCCGTCGGCGCACCGGACAAGGCTCCGGAAGGAGTGCAGAAAGTCAACGCGGACGACAAGAACGTGTGTGCAAAGTGACTCCGACCCCTCATGATCGTCCCGCCAGGCGATCATGGGGCAGCATCGCCTGATCAGAACGGGGAGGTCCCGTGCGGCAGAACAACACCCGTGGCCGACGGGCGCGCAGGGGCGCGCCCTCGGCCTCCGACCGGGGCTGGGACGACAGCATGTACGAGGACCGCCCGACCCGTCAGCTCCGCCAGGCCCGCCCGGGCGCCGGTCCCGACGGGCCGTACGCGCGTGACGCGGTGGAGGGCCAGGTGCGCCCGCGGCGCAAAAGACGCGTGCTGCGCTGGTTCGCGATATCCCTCGCCGTACTCATACTCGGCACCGCGGGAGCGGGCTACCTCTACTACCAGCACCTCAACGGCAACCTGAACAAGGACGCCCTCAACCTCGGCGACAACAAGCTCGACAAGTCGGACCCCAACGCCAAGGGCCAGACGCCCATGAACATCCTGCTGCTGGGCTCCGACTCCCGCGCGGGCAAGGAGAACGTCCGGCTCGGCGGCTCGAAGGGCGACGCGACGCGCAAGCCGCTCGCCGACGTCCAGATGCTGCTGCACGTCTCGGCCGACCGCAGCAACATGTCGGTCATCTCCGTGCCCCGGGACACCAGGGCGACGATCCCGAAGTGCACCGACCCGGACGACCAGAAGGTCTACGCCAAGACCAGCGACAAGATCAACACCAGCCTCCAGCACGGCGGTCCCGGCTGCACCGTCGCGACCTGGGAGGAGATGACCGGTGTCCCGATCGACCACTTCATGATGATCGACTTCTCGGGCGTGGTCTCCATGGCCGACGCGGTCGGCGGCGTCCCGGTCTGCGTGAACCAGAACGTGAGCGACCCCAAGTCGCATCTGAAGCTCAAGAAGGGCGAGTCGACGATCAAGGGCGAGATGGCCCTGAGCTGGCTCCGCACCCGGCACGGCTTCGGCGACGGCACGGACATCGGCCGCGCCAAGGCGCAGCACATGTACATGAACTCGATGGTGCGCCAGCTCAAGGCGGGCACGAAGCTGACCGACCCCGGCAAGATGAAGAACCTCGCCGAGGCCGCCACCAAGGCGCTCACGGTCGACGACGGCCTCGGCTCGGTCAAGAAGCTCTACGACCTGGGCAACGACCTCAAGCGCGTCCCCACCAAGCGCATCACCATGGCCACCATGCCGTGGAGGTACTCCGGCGACTACGTGGTGCCGCAGAAGGACGACGCGGACAAGATCTTCTCGCTCGTACGGAACGATGTCGCGCTCGACGGCAAGGACAGGAAGAAGGCCGAGGCCAGCAAGAAGGCCCAGCCGACCGAGCCCTCGCAGCCCAAGGGCAAGATCGCCGTACGCGTGATGAACGGCACCGGCACCGCGCTGCAGCCGCCCGTCTCCGGCCGGGCCAGCGTCATCGCCAACGCGCTCGCCCAGAAGGGGTACGAGCAGGCGACGGCCGACCAGACGCCCAAGTCCCAGGCGGACACGACGATCAGCTACCCGCGGGAGGACCAGCGCGGCGACGCGCTGGCCGTCGCCAAGGCGCTGGGCGTCCCCGAGCGGCTGGTCAAGCACTCCTCGGCGGCCCAGGAGGTCACCCTCGTGGTCGGCGCCGACTGGCGCGAGAACGAGAGCTACCCGAAGAGCGCCGGTGGCCACGGCAAGGGCGGCAAGGACGACAACAAGGCCCCCGACAGCGCGGATGCCCTGCGGGGCGACGACAAGAAGGCGTGCATGAAGGTGAACCCGAACTACACCTGGTGACCACGCCGCGCCGCCGATTCGTGGGTGCCCTCTGCCCGTGGCTGGACAGGGGGTGCCCCTGCCTGTGCGCCGCAGGCTGCGGGTGGCGGGTGGTTGCTCGCGCAGTTCCCCGCGCCCCTGACGGGGCGCTCCTAGGAGCGCCCCGTACCTCTAGGGGCGCGGGGAACTGCGCGACAAGCCACGACGCAGCCGCAGCCTGCGATGCACAGCCGGGGGCAGCCCCTGTTCAGCCCCGAGGTGAGGGCACCCGGGATTCGCCGGGGAGGGGCTAGCTCTGGTGGACGGGCTCGCGGCGGCTGGCGATGACCTTTTTGGCCAGCTTCCGGGGGCTCGTCAGGAAGCCCCAGCCCCACGTCATGTGCATGGTCGCCAGCGCGACCGGGATCTGGGCCCGCGCCTTGAGCGGCAGCCCCTTGCCCGCGGGGAGCGAACCGGCGACGATCGCCGCCAGATAGCCGCCCGGTACGACGAGGCCCCAGGGCGTCACCACGGCGCCGACGACCACACCGGCGGCGATCGCGCAGACGGCGGTCGGGGGCGCGAGGTAGCGCAGGTTGATGGAGCCGGAGTGGTAGCGCGAGACGACGTGCCGCCAGCGGCCGTAGTTCCGGTACTGCTTGGCGAGCGCGCGGACGCTGGGCCGCGGCCGGTAGGAGACCCGCAGCTCGGGCGAGAACCAGACGAGGCCGCCCGCACCGCGGATGCGGAAGTTCAGCTCCCAGTCCTGGGCGCGGATGAACTCCTCGTTGTACCCACCCTGCTGCTCCAGGATCTCGCGGCGGAAGACGCCCAGGTAGACGGTCTCGGCCTCGCCGGGCTCGCCGCCGGTGTGGAAGGCCGCGTTGCCGACGCCGATCTTCGAGGTCATGGCGGCGGCGACCGCGTCCTCCCAGGCGTTCTCCCCCTCGGCGAACATCAGGCCGCCGACGTTCGCCGCGCCCGTCTCGTCGAGGAGCCGGACGGCGGTCGCGATGTAGTCGGGCGAGAGCATGCCGTGGCCGTCCACGCGGACCACGACGGGGTTCCGTGACGCCTTGATCGCGGCGTTCAGCCCCGCGGGCGTACGGCCCGTCGGGTTGGGCACCGTGTGGACCCGCGGGTCCTCCGCCACCAGCTCGGCCGCGATCTCGTCCGTACGGTCGTCCGAGGGGCCGAGGGCGATCACGATCTCCATCTCGCCGCCGTACTCCTGTTCCAGGATGTGCTGGACAGAGCTGCGCAAATGCCTCTCCTCATCGAGGACAGGCATGATCACGGAAACGGCGGGGAGTGAGGCGTCCTGAGTCACGCGCTCACGTTACCGCGAACGGGGGAACGGGCCGCACCGGCCGAGTGCCCGCCGGGAGCACGGCGGCGTGGGGCCGCGATCCGGAGATCGTACGGGCCTACCGTGCGAAGACCGTGCCCCCAGGTGGGCGGACGGAACGGTCCGCCGCCCCTCTTCCGTGAAGGTGTCGTCCCTTGCCCGTCAGTGCACAGTCCCCCCGCCCCTCAGGAGCCGCGCCCCGCGCCGGGCGCCGACGAGGCGGTCCGGGCAGCGGAAGACCGCCCGCGCGGCGGCCCCGCTGGGGGCTGCGGATCGCGACGGGCACCTCCGCGCTGCTGCTGACCGCGAGCGGCGTCGGGCACGCGATGGTCACCGACCTCAACGCGGACGTGCGCCGCGTGGACCCCTTCCACGGGCTCACCGACCGGCCCGAGGGCGGGGACGGCGCGAACATCCTCGTCGTCGGCACCGACCGGCGCGACAAGCTCTCCAAGGAGATGAAGGAGAAGTACAACCTGGGCGGCTCGGCCTGCGACTGCACGGACACGATGATGCTGGTGCACCTCTCGGCCGACACCAAGCGCGCCAGCGTCGTGAGCCTGCCGCGCGACACGTACACGAAGCTGCCCGCGCACAAGGACAGGACCACCGGCAAGCGCCGCGCGGCGCAGCCCGCCAAGCTCAACTCGGCGTACACGATGGGCGGCCCGGGGCTGACCGTACGGGCCGTGGAGAAGCTGACGCAGGTGCGGGTCGACCACTATCTGGAGGTCGACTTCACCAGCTTCATGAGCACGGTCGACGTGCTGGGCGGGGTGGAGGTGTGCACCCGCAAGCCGCTCAAGGACAGCTACTCGGGGCTCGACCTGCCCAAGGGCACCTCGCGGCTGAACGGCGGCGAGGCCCTGCAGTACGTGCGTGCCCGCCATCTCGGCGGCGACTCGGACCTGGGCCGGATGAAGCGGCAGCAGCGGTTCCTGGCCTCGGTGATCTCCAAGGCGACGGACAGCGGGGTGCTGATGAACCCGGTGAAGTTCAACAAGGTCGCCCAGACCCTGCTGGACTCCGTCCGCGCCGACCACGGCTTCGGCAGCGACCAGATGATGGCCCTGGGCCAGGCGATGCGGGGCTTCACCCCGGCCTCCTCCGAGTTCGCCTCGGTCCCCGTCGGCGACCCGGGGCACCAGGTGCCGGGGCTCGGCTCGACGGTGAAGTGGGACCGGAAGAAGGCCGGCAAGCTCTTCGACGCGCTCCGCGAGGACCGCCCCCTGGCCGTACGGAAGCCCAAGGGCAAGGGCCCGGCCCGCGTCGAGGTCGCCCCGCGCGACATCCGCGTCAAGGTCGAGAACGGAACGGACGAGAAGGGCCTCGGCAACCGCCTGGACAAGGAGCTGCACAAGACGGGCTTCGCCACGACCGGCACCCCCGGCAACGCGCACAAGGTCAGCCCTGGCCGTACGACGCTCACGTACGACCCGGAGTGGGACCGCTCGGCGCGCTCCCTGGCCGCCGCGCTGCCCGGTGCCGAGCTGGTCAAGGAGGAGGGCCAGGGTCCGCAGATGCGGGTCACCGTGGCCGACCCGGACCAGAGGGTGCGCCGCGTCCACGCCGACGCCCTCTCCGGCGACGAGGGCTCCCCGGTGACGGGCGACAAGGTCGGCTGCGGCTGAGCTGAGGGGGCCCTGGCTCAGCGCTGAGCCCGCAGCTCCTTGATCGCTCGGCGCCGCGCCAGCCGGTGGGTGCGGCGGATCTGGGCCTCCTGGTAGCGGCGGCGGTCCTGCTCCGTCTCCGGGACGACCGGCGGGACGGAGCGGGGCTTGCCGTTCTCGTCGATCGCGGCGAAGACGAGATAGGCCGAGCCGACCTGCGTCGCGGGCGTCGACTCGTTCCACCGCTCGGCCATGACGCGGACGCCGACTTCCATGGAGGTCCGGCCCGTCCAGTTCACCTGAGCACGGACATGGACGAGGTCGCCCACGCGGACCGGCTCCAGGAAGGCCATCTCGTCCATGGAGGCCGTCACGGCAGGCCCCTCGGAGTGGCGGCCGGCGACGGCGCCCGCGGCGTCGTCGGCCAGCTTCATGATCACGCCGCCGTGCACGGTGCCGAGCAGATTGGTGTCGTTGACCGTCATGATGTGCGACAGGGTCGTGCGTGAGGCGGCGGTCGGCTTGCCCGGAAGGGCCTCGTCCGCCGTGGTGGCCTGGTGCGTCATGTCCACCACCATATGCGCCGAGATCGTCCGGCTCTGCCCCGAGTCATTGCATCAGAACTGCTACAGCCTCTGCCCGAAGCGGTACCCGGCCTGTATAGGGGTGGCGCGGGGGAGGCAGACTTCCCCCATGAATCAGTGGCCCGACGGTTGGACCGACCGCCCCCAGGGCCGGCAAGGACGCGGCAGCGGAGCGTCCAACCCGGACCCCACGCGTGTCATGCCCCATACACATGGCCCCGGAGTCCCCCCTCAGTCCCGGGGCTCGGGACAGCAGGGTTACGGCCAGGACGGCTACGGCCAGGGGTACAACGAGCAGGGCGGCTACGACAGCTACGACTCGGGCTACAACACCGGCCAGGTCTACGGAGGCGGCGGAAACGGCGACGACGACGGGTACGGCCCGTACGACGACCGCCCCCGCCCGAACTGGCGCCGCCGGATCAAGTGGGGCGTGATCGTACTGGTCACGGTCGTGCTGGTCTGGTCGATCGGCACCTACTTCTGGGCCGACTCCAAGCTGCGCCGCGAGGTCGACCTCAGCATCGTCAAGGACCGCCCCGACGGCGGCGACGGCACGAACTACCTGATCGTCGGCTCCGACAGCCGCGAGGGCATGTCCAAGGACGAGCGGAACAAGCTCCACACGGGCGGCCCCACCGACGAGGGCCGCACCGACTCGATCATGATCCTGCACGTCGGCGACGGCGGGAACACGATGGTCTCGCTGCCCCGCGACTCGGACGTGGTCCTGCCCTCCTTCACCGGCTCCGAGTCCGGCAAGGACTACCCGGCCCGCGGCGAGCACATCAAGATCAACGCGGCCTACTCCAAGGACGGCCCCGAGCTCCTCGTCCGTACCGTCGAGGCCAACACCGGGCTGCGCATCGACCACTACGCGGAGATCGGCTTCGGCGGCTTCGCGAAGATCGTCGACTCGGTCGGCGGCGTCGAGATGGACATCCCGCAGGACATCAAGGACGAGAAGTCCGGCGCTGACCTGAAGAAGGGCACGCAGACCCTCGACGGCAAGGACGCGCTGGCCTTCGTGCGGACCCGGTACGCGCTCAAGGGCAGCGACCTGGACCGGACGAAGAACCAGCAGAAGTTCCTCTCCGCGCTGGCCAACCAGGTCGCCACGCCCTGGACCGTCCTCAACCCCTTCCGGCTCTACCCGACGATGGGCGCGGGCCTGGACACGCTCAAGGTCGACAAGGACATGAGCCTCTGGAACGTCGCGCGGATGTTCTGGGCGATGAAGGGCGTCTCCGGCGGCGACGGCAAGTCCATGAACATGCCGATCGCGGGCCCGGCCCCCGGCGGCAACCTGGCCTGGGACAAGCCGAAGGTCAAGAAGATGGTCGAGCAGATGAACAACGGCGAGAAGGTGACGGTCTCCTCGGACCGCTGATCCCCTGATCCGTAGAGGGCGCCCGCACACACCGTGTGCGGGCGCCCTCGCGCGTGCTCGGCTCGCTACTTGGCGCAGAGGCAGAAGGGGTGGCCCACCGGGTCGAGGTAGACGCGGAAGTCGCGCTTGCCCTCGTCGCCCTGGACGAGCCGCGCTCCCGCCTCGATCACCTCGCGCTCGGCCTCGTCCCAGCGCTCCGTGGGCACGTCGAAGTCGAGGTGCAGCTGCTGCGCGTGCTCCAGGCTCGGCCACTCCGGCGGGACGTAGCCCGCCGACTCCTGGAAGGCCAGGCGCCGGGTCCCCGCGGTGTCGCCGAGCTCCACCCACTCGCTGTCCGAGCGGTCCTCCAGGATCCGCCAGCCGAGCACGCCCGCGTAGAACTCGGCGAGCCGCCGTGGATCGGGGCAGTCCAGAACGGTGACGCCCATCGTGGCGATGGCCATGAGCTATCTCTCCCTCTCCTCGGATGCCTCGGGGGCCTCGGATTCCTCGGGTTCTTCGGTTCCCCGGGTTCCCCCGGATCTGCAGGCTAGGCCGTCGGGCGCCCCAGCGCGCGGAACGTCCAGCCCGCCTTGCGCCACACCTCGGGGTCCAGCGTGTTGCGCCCGTCCAGGACGTGGCGCCGGGTGACGGCCTCGCCGAGGGCCGCGGGGTCCAGCTCCTTGAACTCCCGCCACTCGGTGAGGTGCAGCACGATGTCGGCGCCCCGGACGGCCTCCAGCGCGCTGTCGGCGTATCCGAGGGTCGGGAAGATCGCGCGGGCGTTCGCCATGCCCTTCGGGTCGTAGACGGTGACCTGGGCGCCCTGGAGGTGGAGCTGGCCCGCGACGTTGAGCGCCGGGGAGTCGCGTACGTCGTCGGAGTCGGGCTTGAAGGTCGCGCCGAGCACGGCGACGCGCTTGCCCAGCAGGGTGCCGCCGACCGCGTCACGGGTCAGCTCGACCATCTGGGCCCGGCGCCGCATGTTGATCGAGTCGACCTCGCGCAGGAACGTCAGCGCCTCGGAGGCGCCCAGCTCGCCCGCGCGGGCCATGAAGGCGCGGATGTCCTTGGGCAGGCAGCCGCCGCCGAAGCCGATGCCCGCGCGGAGGAACTTCCGGCCGATCCGGTCGTCGTACCCGATGGCCTCGGCGAGCTTCACGACGTCGCCGCCCGCGGCCTCGCAGACCTCGGCCATCGCGTTGATGAAGGAGATCTTGGTGGCGAGGAAGGAGTTCGCGGAGGTCTTGACCAGCTCGGACGTCGGGAAGTCGGTGACGACGAAGGGCGTGCCCTCCGCGAGCGGCCGTGCGTAGACCTCGCGCAGCAGCCGCTCGGCGCGCTCGCTGCGGACGCCCGCGACCAGCCGGTCGGGGTGCAGCGTGTCCTGGACGGCGAAGCCCTCGCGCAGGAACTCCGGGTTCCAGGCCAGCTCGGCGTCCTCGCCCGCGGGCGCCAGCTCCGCGATACGGACCGCGAGCCGCTCGGCGCTGCCGACGGGGACCGTGGACTTGCCGACGACCAGCGCGGGGCGCGTCAGCCGCGGCGCGAGGGAGTCCATGGCGCTGTCGACGTAGCTCATGTCGCAGGCGTACTCGCCGTGCTTCTGCGGGGTGTTCACGCAGACGAAGTGGACGTCGCCGAACTCCCCGATCTCCTCCCAGGAGTCCGTGAAGCGGAGCCGTCCGCTGGAGCCCTCGACGCCCGCGACATGGGCGCCGAGCAGTTCGTCGAGACCCGGCTCGTACATGGGCGCGCGGCCCTGTTCCAGCATGCGGATCTTCTCCGGGACCACGTCCAGGCCGAGCACCTCGAAGCCCAGCTCCGCCATGGCGGCGGCGTGCGTGGCGCCGAGGTATCCGAGGCCGATCACGGTGATCTTCGGCGAGGCCATTGCTGATGCTCCTTGCTCCAGGCAGAACGCTGCCCGCGAGCATAACGGGGCCCCACCTGTCGTGAACCTCACGTATCCCGATCCGCTTCCGGCCCACTAAAATCGAGTTACTTAACGGTAATTAGCGAGCCCCGCTCACAGAGGAGTGAGACACCTTGGCGTCTGATTTCGACCTCTACCGGCCGTCCGAGGAGCACGACATGCTCCGCGATTCGGTGCGTGCGCTCGCCGAGGCGAAGATCGCTCCGTACGCCGCCGAGGTGGACGAGGAGGGCCGCTTCCCACAGGAGGCGCTCGACGCGCTCACCGCGAACGACCTGCACGCCGTGCACGTCCCCGAGGAGTACGGCGGCGCGGGCGCCGACGCGCTGGCCACGGTCATCGTCATCGAGGAGGTCGCCCGGGTCTGCGGCTCCTCCTCGCTGATCCCCGCCGTGAACAAGCTGGGCTCACTCCCGGTGATCCTCTCGGCCTCGGACGACCTGAAGAAGAAGTACCTCACGCCGCTCGCCAAGGGCGACGGCATGTTCTCGTACTGCCTCAGCGAGCCGGACGCCGGTTCGGACGCGGGCGGCATGAAGACGAAGGCCGTACGGGAGGGTGACGCGTACGTCCTCAACGGTGTGAAGCGCTGGATCACCAACGCGGGCGTCTCGGACTACTACACGGTGATGGCCGTCACCGACCCCGAGAAGCGCACCAAGGGCATCTCGGCCTTCGTGGTCGAGAAGGGCGACGAGGGCGTCTCCTTCGGCGCGCCCGAGAAGAAGCTCGGCATCAAGGGCTCCCCCACGCGCGAGGTCTACCTCGACAACGTGCGGATCCCGGCGGAGCGCATGATCGGCGCCGAGGGCACCGGTTTCGCGACGGCGATGAAGACCCTGGACCACACCCGTATCACCATCGCGGCCCAGGCCCTCGGCATCGCCCAGGGCGCGCTGGACTACGCGAAGGGGTACGTCCAGGAGCGCAAGCAGTTCGGCAAGCCGATCGGCGACTTCCAGGGCGTGCAGTTCATGCTGGCCGACATGGCCATGAAGGTCTCCGCCGCCCGCGCGCTGACCTACCAGGCCGCCGCCGCCTCGCAGCGCGTCGACGCGGACCTCACCTACCTCGGCGCCGCGGCGAAGTGCTTCGCCTCGGACATCGCCATGGAGGTCACCACGGACGCGGTCCAGCTGCTGGGCGGGTACGGCTACACGCGGGACTACCCGGTCGAGCGGATGATGCGTGATGCGAAGATCACGCAGATCTACGAGGGCACGAACCAGGTGCAGCGGATCGTGATGGCCCGCAACCTGCCGTAGCCGCACGGCGGTTCGCCGGTCGTTCTGTGCGCCCTGTCGGGGCCTGGGCAGGGGGTGCCCCTGCCCGTGCTTCGCAGACCGCGAGTGCGTCGTGGCCGGTCGCGCAGTTCCCCGCGCCCCTGAGGGCGCCCCTCCGGGGCCCCTCAGGGGCGTCGGCGTTTCGGGCCTGCCCGAAAACCCGGTGCGCCGTCCCGTCCGCTCTCCCTACACTCACCACGCGTCACACCGCGCACAGATACGAGAGGAGGTCGGCATGCGTGAGCACACCGCTGCCGTCCGTCCTCTGTCGCGGTTCGAGGTGATCCTCGTGTCTCCCCGCGCCCGGCTCCGGCTGCGCGCCCGGGGCTGGACGTTCCCTGCGAGCTTCTGACGCTCGCCAGGGCCATCGCGCTGCCCTGTCCATGGAACCCATGGAACATCTGGATCACTGAAAGGTCCTGGCATGCGTGCCGTACGTACCGCCACCGCCCTGTCCCGCGTCCGTAATCTGGGCATTCTCGCCCATGTCGACGCGGGGAAGACCACCGTCACCGAGCGGATCCTGCACCTGACCGGCGCCACCCACCGGCGCGGCGAGGTCCACGACGGGACGACCGTCACCGACTTCGACGCGCAGGAGCGCGAGCGCGGGATCACGATCTTCGCGGCGGCGGTCAGCTGCGCCTGGGACGGGCACTGGATCAACGTCATCGACACCCCCGGGCACGTCGACTTCGCCGACGAGGTCGAGCGTTCGCTGCGGGTCCTCGACGGGGCCGTCGCCGTGTTCGACGCGGTCGCCGGGGTGGAGCCGCAGAGCGAGTCGGTCTGGCGGCAGGCCGACCGGTACGGCGTGCCCCGGATCGCCTTCGTCAACAAGCTCGACCGCGCCGGGGCCGACCTCGACTCCGCCGTGGACTCCATCCGTACGCGGCTGGGGACCGTGCCGCTGGTGGTCCAGCTGCCCGTCGGGCGCGAGGACGGCTTCACCGGCGTCGTGGACCTGGTGCGGATGCGGGCGCTGCTCTGGCCGGACGGGGACGGGGCGCTCCAGGAGGGCCCCGTGCCGGACGAGTTGCTGGCGGAGGCGCGGCGGCGGAGACGGGCGCTGGAGGAGACCGTGGCGGAGCTGCATCCGGCGGCGTTGGAGGAGTTCTGCGCCGGGGAGGTCTCCGCGGTGACGCTCACGGCCGCGCTGCGCGACGTGACCCGTACCGGCGAGGGCGTCGTGGTGCTGTGCGGCTCCGCGTACCGCAATCGGGGCGTCGAACCGCTGCTCGACGCCGCCGTGGCGTATCTGCCCTCGCCGCTGGACGTGCCGCCCGTACGGGGCACGCACGGCGACGAGGAGTGGGAGCGCGCGGCCGATCCGGAAGCGCCGTTCGCCGCGCTGGTGTTCAAGGTGCACGCGGCGCCGACGGGCCGGCTGACCTTCCTGCGGGTGTACGCGGGCACGGTCGGCAAGGGCACGGCGGTGCTGGACGCGGGCGCCGGGCGTACGGAGCGGATCGCGCGGATCCTGCGGGTCCAGGCCGACCGGCACCAGGAGGTCGAACGGGCCGTCGCCGGGGACATCGTCGCCGTCGTCGGGGTGAAGGCCGCGCGCCCCGGGGCCACGCTCTGCGCGCCGGAGGCGCCGCTCGTCCTCGAACCGCCCTCGTCCGCCGCGCCGGTGGTCTCCGTCGCCGTGGAGGCCGCCCGGAGCACCGAGACGGGGCGGCTGGCGACGGCGCTGGCCCGGCTGGCCGAGGAGGACCCCTCGCTGACCGTACGGACGGACGGCGAGACGGGCCAGACGGTGCTCTCGGGCATGGGCGAACTCCACCTGGAGGTCGCGGCGGAGCAGCTGCGGCGCGACCACGGGCTGGAGGTCTCCGTCGGACGGCCGCGCGTGGCCTACCGGGAGACGGTCGTACGCGGGGTCACCGGGCATGTGCACCGGCACGTCAAACAGGACGGCGGCGCGGGCCAGTTCGCGCACGTCGTGCTGGACGTCGAGCCGCTGGAGGACGGCGGCGGGGAGGAGGGGTTCGCGTTCGTGTCCACCGTCGTCGGCGGGCGCGTACCGGCCGAGTACGCGCGGGCTGTCGCCGCCGGGTGCCGGGACGCGCTCGCGGAGGGCCCGCTGGGCGGCCACCCGGTCACCGGCGTGCGCGTCACGCTGACCGACGGGGCCACCCACTCCAAGGACTCCTCGGAGATGGCCTTCCGCGTGGCGGGCAGGAACGCGCTCCGCGAGGCGCTGCGGGCCTGTGCGGTGGCACTGCTGGAGCCGGTGGCCGAGGTGACGGTCACGGTGCCGGAGGACGCCGTGGGCGCGGTCCTCGGCGACCTCGCGGCCCGCCGCGGCCGGGTCTCGGACTCGACCGTGCGGGGCGGTACGAGCGTGGTCACCGCGACCGTGCCGCTGGCGGAGCTCTTCGGCTACGCGTCCCGGCTGCGCGGCCGTACGCGCGGCAGGGGCACGTTCACCAGCCGCCCGGCAGGGTACGCGCAGGCGCCGGAAGGCGTCCTGACCCGGTGAGACGGGACAACGGCGGGGTCACCGCCCACGCACGGCCACCCGGCCGTCGTGGGCGGTGGCGTGGATGCTGCGCGGGGCCTTCGCGTCGCGCGGCACGGTGACCTTGGCGGTGCCGTCGGAGACCTTCGTCGTCACCTTGTACGTCTGCTTCTTCGGCACGGTCACCGTCGTACGGCCGTCCCGGACGTCTGTGCGGACGGAGGAGGGGGCCTTGGCGAAGGAGAGGAGCTGGTAGCCGTCGCGGGCGGTGGCGGTGACGGAGGGCGAACGGAGGCGCTCGGCGCGTACGTTGCCGTCCACCGTGCTGAGCGTGAGCGGGCCGGTCAGGTCGCGGACGTTGACGTTGCCGTCCTTGGTGCGGACGGAGAGCGGCGTACGGAAGCCGCTCGCGACGACGCGGCCGGCGCCCGTCTTCACCGTGACGGCCACGTCCTCGGGGACCTTCACCTTGTGGCGGGTGTTGCAGTCGACGATGAAACCGGTGCACTTGGTCTTGAGACGGAGCGTCTTCCCGCCCTCCATCGACCAGGAGACCTTCGCCTCGCCCTTCACCTTGGACGCCTTGAACCAGCGCGTGACGTCGACGCCCTTGTTCTCGCCCTTGACAGGCACGAGTTCGAGCTTGGAGTCGTCGGAGACGACAGTCAGCCGCTTCCCCGAGAGCGCGAACTCCCTGTGCTCCGCCTTCCCGTCGCTCACCTCCTCCGTCGAGCACGCGGACAGCGCACCGACGGCGCACACGGTTACGGCCAGGGCACAAGCTGCGGCGGTCCTCTTCGTCATGCCGACCACGCTAGAAAAAGGACCAGGTCAGCGGACATCCGGCAACCTGGCGGATCGGGGGTGGGGTTAACCCGAGGACGGCCGCTACGCCAGCAGGGCCCCTACCAGCACGCCCACGACCATGGCGAGCACAAGGCCCCAGCCCACCACCGCGCCGAGCCCGAACCTCCGGCGGCCGACGCGGACTCGCCGCACGGGAATCGGCGGCCCGGGGTCCTCGCCCCGCCGCAGCTTCCGCGAGTAGCGCCACTGCGGCACGAGGAAAGTCCCCGCCGCGCAGTAGCACATCAGGGCTCCCATGAACCAGCGCCCGTTCAGCACCTGGACGAGGCTCATCATGACCATCACGACGGCGAACACGGGCATACCGAACCGCCAGTAGCGCGTCTCCCGCAGATCCTCAACGGGCTCCGTCGTGGCTACGGGCGGCCGCGGCTCGCCCAGCATGCGCCTCGGGGACGCGGCCCCGAGAATCACCCCCAACGCACAGCCCCCGGCGGCACTCCACCAGACGGAGGGCATGAACACGAAGAAGTCGACCTCCCCCCACGAGCCGCCGCCTACCCCCAGCAGCGCCCCTCCGGCCAGCGCCGCCCGTAAGCGCCGCCGCCGGCCCAGCGCCGCCACGCCCCCGTTCACGCCGCATCCCCGTCGCGGGACGGTCGGGGCAGCAGGTGGAACGTGAGGGCCACGGCCACCATGAAGACGCCGAGGATCCAGCGCCCCACCTGCATGTTCCCCACCGCCACGACGAGGTACAGCACGACGAGGAAGGGGCGGTAGTACCGCCAGTACGCGGTGTTCCGCCGTGCGGTAAGGCCGCCCAGCGCGTGGCGTGGGGTCACGATCCCGGCCAGCAGTCCCGCCCCCGCACCGAGCGCGGCCCCCAAGAGAATCGACAGCCCTGGATCGCTCTCCGCCACGGCGGCGCCGCCCAGGCCCATCAGGCCACCCTGCAGAAGCGCCGCCCGTAAGCGTCGTGACCCCGGCACCGTTCCTGAAGCGCTCACGCCTCACCCCTCCCGTCAGTCCCGCAGGGGAGACCTTCGGGGCACGGGAGGGGTTGTACGGAAATGCGGGGGTCAGCCGTCCAGTTGGGCGAGGGTCGCTATCGACGGGCCGCGTTCTGTCTGGAGGCGGCGGGAGACGGACTCGGCGTCGCGGAGGACGCGGACCGCGTTCTGCCAGGTGAGCTTGGCGAGGTCGGCCTCCGACCAGGCGCGGTCGAGGAGTTCGGCCACCAGGGTCGGGTAGCCGGAGACGTCCGCCAGGTCGTCGGGGCCGAACGGCATGCCGTCGAAGTCGCCGCCGACGCCCAGGTGGTCGATGCCCGCGACCTCGCGCATGTGGTCGAGGTGGTCGGCGACGTGGGTGGCCTTCACGGGCGGGGCCGGGTGCTCCCGGAGGTACTCCTCGCGGACCCGCACCGCCTCCTTCGTGGAGTCGAACAGCTCGAAGCCGTGCTTCTCCATGTGCGCGGACGCGCCCTCCCACCAGTCGGCCGCCTCGATGCGGACGAACTTGGGGACGAAGGTCGCCATCGCCACCCCGCCGTTGCCCGGCAGGGCCGCCAGCACGTCGTCGGGGATGTTGCGCGGGTGGCCGCAGACGGCGCGCGCGGAGGAGTGCGAGAAGAGGACGGGGGCCTCGGAGACACGGAGCGCGTCGCGCATCGTCGTCGCGGCGACGTGCGACAGGTCGACGAGCATGCCGAGCCGGTTCATCTCCCGTACGACCTCCTCGCCGAAGCGGGAGAGGCCGTCGGCGCGCGGATCGTCGGTCGCCGAGTCGGCCCAGGCGAGCGAGTCGTTGTGGGTGAGCGTCATGTAGCGCACGCCGAGCTGGTGGAGGGCGCGCAGCGTGGCGAGGGAGTTGTCGATGGCGTGGCCGCCCTCGGCGCCCATGAGCGAGGCGATACGGCCCTGGGCGCGCGCCTGCTCCATGTCGTCGGCGGAGAAGGCGAGCTGGATGTCGTCCGGGTAGCGGGCGGCGAGCGCCCGTACGACGTCGATCTGTTCGAGGCAGGCGCTCACCGCCGAGTCGCCGGTGAGGCTGGCGGGCACGTACACCGACCAGAACTGGGCGCCGACGCAGCCCGCGCGCAGCCGGGGCAGGTCCGTGTGGAGGTGGGCGGCCTGGTCGTGCGCGATGTCCCGCTGGTCGAGGTCGTAGCCGACCTGCTCGCGCAGGGCCCAGGCCAGGTCGTTGTGCCCGTCCACGATGGGGTGCTCGGCGAGGAGCGCGCGGGCTCGGTTGAGGGAGTCGGTCATCTCACTTGCCTCCGAATCCGAAGGAGGCGTCGCTGGAGGTCTTGGCGCGCAGGCGCCTGCCCTTCTCGGTCGCCTGCTCGTTCAGTTCCTGCTGGAAGTCGGCGACCTTGCCGCGCAGCGCCTCGTCGTGCGCGGCGAGCATCCGTACGGCCAGCAAGCCCGCGTTGCGGGCGCCGCCGACGGAGACGGTCGCGACGGGGACGCCCGCGGGCATCTGCACGATCGACAGCAGGGAGTCCATGCCGTCCAGGTACTTCAGCGGCACAGGAACGCCGATGACGGGGAGCGGCGTGACGCTCGCCAGCATGCCGGGCAGGTGCGCGGCGCCGCCCGCGCCCGCGATGATCGACTTGAGGCCGCGCTCCGCCGCGCCCTCGCCGTAGGCGATCATCTCGCGGGGCATGCGGTGCGCGGAGACGACATCGACCTCGTAGGCCACCTCGAACTCGTCCAGAGCCTTGGCGGCGGCCTCCATGACGGGCCAGTCGGAGTCGGAGCCCATGACGATGCCGACGGTGGGTGGTGCGGTGCTCATGTGTCCCCTTTGTCTCCGTGTGAGGTGTGGCGCGGTCGCTCCGTGGCGGTCGCTCCGCGCACGGTCACTCCGTGATCGTGCCGCGCAGATAGCCCGCCGCGTGGGCCGCCCGCTCGCGGACGTCCGCGAGGTCGTCGCCGTAGACGTTGACGTGGCCGACCTTGCGGCCCGGCTTCACGTCCTTGCCGTACATGTGGATCTTGAGCTGGGGGTCGCGGGCCATGCAGTGCAGGTACGCGGAGTACATGTCCGGGTAGTCGCCGCCCAGCACGTTGGCCATGACCGTCCAGGGCGCGCGGGGGCGCGGGTCGCCGAGGGGGAGGTCGAGGACCGCGCGGACGTGGTTGGCGAACTGGGAGGTGATCGCGCCGTCCTGCGTCCAGTGCCCGGAGTTGTGGGGGCGCATCGCCAGCTCGTTGACCAGGACCCTGCCGTCCTTCGTCTCGAAGAGCTCGACCGCGAGGTGGCCGACGACGCCCAGCTCGCGCGCGATGGTGAGCGCCAGCTCCTGCGCGCGCACGGCCTCGTCCTCGGGCAGCTCGGGCGCGGGGGCGATCACCGTGTCGCAGACACCGTCGACCTGGATGGACTCCACGACGGGGTAGGCGACGGCCTGGCCGTGCGGCGAGCGCACGACGTTCGCCGCGAGCTCGCGCGCGAAGTCGACCTTCTCCTCGGCCAGTACGGGGACCCCGGCCCGGAACGGCTCGCTCGCGGCCTCGTCGTCCGGGCCGCGCACGACCCAGACGCCCTTGCCGTCGTAGCCGCCGCGGACCGTCTTGAGGATGACGGGGAAGCCGTCACCCTCCGTACCGCCCTCCGCCGCGAAGGCCGCCACGTCCGCCGCGTCCGTCACCAGGCGGTGGCGCGGCGAGGGGATGCCGAGGGCGTCGAGCCGGGCCCGCATCACCCCCTTGTCCTGCGCGTGCACGAGCGCGTCGGGCCCCGGGCGGACGGGGATGCCGTCCGCCTCCAGGACCTGGAGCAGCTCGGTCGGGACATGTTCGTGATCGAAGGTGATCACGTCGCAGCCCTGGGCGAACGCGCGCAGGGTGTGGATGTCGCGGTAGTCGCCGACGACCACGTCACCGACCACCTGCGCGGCCGAGTCCTGCGGGGTGTCCGAGAGGAGCTTGAACTGGATGCCGAGGGGGATGCCCGCCTCGTGGGTCATACGCGCGAGCTGGCCGCCACCGACCATGCCGACTACCGGAAACGTCACGGCAACCAGGGTACGGGGCGCCGGAGCGGCTCAGGACCCGGCCGTAGATCGGCGTAGAACGACGTAGATCCTCCGTAGACCGGACGTAGGCAGTCACCGGTACCGGGGGCCCCTCGGGTTCCGTGAGGGCCCTACGGAACGATTCCTCGCGTGGTTAGCATGGCCACCGGACCGACCGCCGAATGAAACGGGGCTCAGCATCACTATGAGTGAATGGCGCTCACTGCGCGTACGAGCAGAACGGCTCGTGCGCGAGCTGGCGAAGTTCGGCGCCGTGGGAGCGGTCGGTTTCCTCGTCAACGTGGCGATATTCAACCTCTGCATCCACACCTTCTCGCTGGCGCCGATCAGGTCGGGTGTGATCTCGCAGGTCGTCGCCATCGCCACGAACTACGTCGGCAACCGCTACTGGACCTACCGGCACATCGACAAGAGCCGCATCCACCGCGAGACCACGCTCTTCTTCCTCTTCAGCGGGATCGCGCTGGTCCTGGAGAACGGCATCCTGGCCCTCTCCCACTACGGCTTCGGCTACACCTCGCCCCTGGCCGACAACATCGCCAAGAACGTGATCGGCCTCGGCATCGGCACCGTCTTCCGCTTCTGGTCGTACCGGACCTGGGTCTTCCGGGTCGCGGCCCACCACGAGGAGAAGGACGCGGAGGCGGCCGGGAAGGCCCCCGCGAAGGAGACGGCGGCCGTCTAGCCGGGCCGCGGCCCTCTAGGCCGGGCCGGAACCGGAACCAGCACTGGTACCGGTGTCCGGCGCCTCGCGGCTCAGGAAGAGCGCGAAGACCGGCGGGAGCTGCTGGAGCAGCTCCAGGCGCCCGCCGTCCGCCTCGGCCCAGTCACGGGCCACCGCGAGCCCGAGCCCCGTGGAGTTGTGGCCGCTGACCGTCCGCTCGAAGACGCGCGAGCCCAGCTCGGGATCGACGCCCGGACCCTCGTCCGTGACCTCCACGACCACCTGGTTCCCGGTGACCCGGGTACGGAGCGCGACCGTGCCGTCCCCGTGCATCAGCGCGTTCTCGATCAGCGTCGCGAGCACCTGCGCCACCGCGCCCGGCGTGCCGACGGCCCGCAGCCGTGTCTTGCCGGAGCGCACGAGGGCCCGGCCCGCGCTGCGGTAGGCGGGCTTCCACTCCTCGATCTGCTGCTTGACGACCTCGTCGAGGTCGAAGCTGACGGCCGAGCCCGAGCGGGAGTCCCGGGAGTTGGTCAGCAGCCGCTGCACGACGTCCGTGAGCCGCTCGACCTGGGCGAGCGCGATGGTCGCCTCCTCCTTGACGATCGCGCGGTCCTCGGGGTCGTCGGTGTCGGAGGTCGCGATGATCTCCTCAAGGCGCATGGAGAGCGCGGTGAGCGGCGTACGGAGCTGGTGGGAGGCGTCGGCGGCGAGGCGCCGCTCGGCGGTGAGCATCCGCCCGATCCGGTCGGCGCTGGCGTCCAGCACGTCCGCGACGCGGTCCAGCTCGGGCACGCCGTACCGCCGGTGCCGGGGGCGGGGGTCGCCGGAGCCGAGGCGCTCGGCGGTCTCCGCGAGGTCGGTGAGCGGCGCGGCGACGCGGTGCGCCTGCCGGACGGCCAGGATCGCGGCGGCGACGATCGCGAGGAGCGCCACCGCGAGGATGATCAGCAGGTTGCGGCCGACCTCCGCGCGGACGGTCGAGCGGGCCTCCTGCACGATGACGTGCTCGCCCGTCGCGCCGGTCTGCCGGGCCTCGACGACGTCGCCCTCCAGCCGGTCGCCGACCTCGATGGGCTTGCGGTCCGGCAGCTCGACGCGGATGTAGCGGTGCGGCGTCGAGGCGATGCCGATGCTCTGGGGCGTCACCTTCTCCTTGGCGACCACCCGGCTCTCGACGGTGGAGACGAGGCGGGCCGCCTCGGACCGTACGTTCTCCTTGGTGCTGTTCTCGATGGTGCGGGACTCGACGATGACCAGGGAGATGCCGAAGACGGCGACCACGACGAGGACGACAGCGAGGGTGGAGAGGATGAGCCGACGGCGCACGCCCGGGAACCGGTCCTAACTCTTCTCGAAGCGGAATCCGACGCCGCGCACCGTGGCGATGTAGCGCGGGTTCGCGGCGTCGTCGCCGAGCTTCTTGCGGAGCCAGGAGATGTGCATGTCCAGCGTCTTGGTCGAGGACCACCAGGTGGTGTCCCAGACCTCGCGCATCAGCTGGTCACGGGTGACGACCCGGCCCGCGTCGCGCACCAGCACCCGCAGCAGGTCGAACTCCTTGGCGGTGAGCTGCAGCTCCTCGTCGCCCATCCAGGCGCGGTGCGACTCGACGTCGATACGGACGCCGTGCGTGGCGGGCGGCTGCGCGGGCTCGGTCGCGGTGCCGCGGCGGAGCAGGGCCCGGACCCGCGCGAGCAGTTCGGCCAGCCGGAAGGGCTTGGTCACGTAGTCGTCGGCGCCCGCGTCCAGGCCCACGACCGTGTCGACCTCGTCGGCCCGGGCGGTGAGGACGAGCACGGGGAAGGCGTGGCCCTCGTTCCGCAGCCGCCGGCAGACCTCCAGGCCGTCCATCCCTGGCAGCCCGAGATCGAGCACGACCAGGTCGATTCCCTCCCGCAGTCCCGCGTCGAGCGCGGTGGGGCCGTCCTCCCGCACCTCGACCTCGTACCCCTCTCTGCGCAGGGCGCGGGCGAGTGGTTCCGAGATCGATGCGTCATCCTCGGCGAGCAGTACTCGGGTCATGGACCGATGGTAGTCCGCGTGGCCGAGCGTAAGGGGGGTCCCCGGGGGCCAATGATGATCTTCGGCGATTCGACGGTGAGATGGACACGTCACCATCGATTGCGGCGGAGAGTTTCAGGTCCGGCCTGTGATCTATGCCGCAAGCTCTTCCGTAGGACGCCGGAGAGTGACATATGGTGAGTGCACTTATGTAGTGAACGTCAAGGACTCTTGGCCCACAGCACCATGGCCCGGGGTCCTTTCTCGTGAAGGTCACAGGGCTCGGGCCCACTCTCCGCCCGGCCGTTGGCCGCTCCCCCACACCGGGCACGCACTGCTTCCCCGTACACGGGCGTACGGGCAGGCGTGTCCCGACGCGCAAGGCAAGGAACACGCACTTATGGCGTCCAGCGTGACGAAGGACGCCCCCGGCACCACCGGCGGGCCCACCTTCTTCGGCCACCCCCGCGGCCTGGCCACCCTCTTCATGACCGAGATGTGGGAGCGCTTCAGCTTCTACGGTCTGCGCGCACTCCTCGTCGTCTACCTCGTCGCCGGCGGGCCGGACGCGGGCGAGGGCGGCGCGGGCCACCAGGGCGGCGGCCTGGCCATGAACCTGGCCACGGCGACCGCGATCTACTCGGTCTACAACGCCATGGTCTACCTGCTGACGATGCCGGGCGGCTGGCTGGCCGACCGCGTCTGGGGACCGCGCAAGACGGTCACCGTCGGCTCCGTGATCATCATGGTCGGCCACCTCACGCTCGCACTGCCGGGCGAGCCGACGCTCTACGTCGGCCTGGCGTTCGTCGCCATCGGCTCGGGCCTGCTGAAGGCCAACATCTCCAAGATGGTCGGCGACCTCTACAACGGCCCGGAGGACCCGCGCCGCGACGGCGGCTTCACCATCTTCTACATCGGCATCAACACCGGCTCGTTCCTCGCGCCGCTGGTGATCGGCAGCATCGGCCAGACCGTCAACTGGCACCTGGGCTTCGGCCTCGCGGCCGTCGGCATGGCCCTCGGCCTGGTCCAGTTCCTCATCGGCTCCCGCCACCTGGACGCCAAGAGCAGCCACGTGCCCGCGCCGCTCAGCGCGGAGGAGCGCGCCTCCTGGCTGCGCAAGGGCCTGCTCTGGGTCCTGGCCGCCGTGGTCTTCTACGGCATCGTCGTCGGCACCGGCACCTTCACCCTCAACTGGGCGATGGTCCCGCTGACCGTCCTCGGCCTGGTCATCCCGATCGCCGTGCTGGTCCGCATCAAGCGCGACAAGGAGCTGACCCCGTCCGACCAGGGCCGGATGACCGGCTACATCTGGTTCTTCGTGGCCGCCGCCGTCTTCTGGATGATCTACGACCAGGGCGCGTCCACCGTCCAGGCGTTCGGCGACGCGAAGACCTCGACGTCGGTCTTCGGCTGGCACTTCCCCTCGACCTGGTTCCAGTCGATCAACCCGCTCTTCATCATCCTGATCGCCCCGCTCTTCGCCTCCCTCTGGCTCGCGCTCAACCGGCGCTCCAAGGAGCCGACGACCACGGCGAAGTTCGCCTTCGGTCTGGTCATGACCGGGCTCTCGTTCTTCGTCTTCGTGATCCCGATGGGCATGGCGTCCGACGGCACCAAGGTCAGCCCGATGTGGCTGGTGCTCATCTTCCTGATGCACACCATCGCCGAGCTGTGCATCTCGCCGGTCGGCCTCTCCGTGACCACGAAGCTGGCCCCCGCCAAGTACGGCAGCCAGCTCATGGGCGTCTGGTTCCTCGCCGTCACCGCGGGCGACAGCGTCACCGGGCTGCTCTCGATAGGCGGCGCCGACCTGAGCACCACGGGCATGGTCGCCCTGGAGGCCTCGCTCGCCGTCCTCGCGGGCTTCGCGGTCTACATGTACCGCAAGAAGATCACCTCCACGATGAGCGAGGTCCAGTGACCGCCCCCGCTCCCGCGTGACGCACGCCTCATCGGACGTACCCCCGGCCTGAGCTGGGGGTACGTCCGTTTCAGGACCTTGGTCCCGGAACGGACGAGTCCTCGGCCCCTGCCTCCCCTCCCCCTCGCTCCCGACCCTGGACAGGCACATCCCGCCCGCTCAGCGAACTCAGCAGCGAGGAACCCCCTATGGCGTCCACCCTGACCAAGGACGCGCCGGAGGACAGCTCCGGCAAGACCTTCTTCGGCCACCCCCGCGGCCTGGCCACCCTCTTCATGACCGAGATGTGGGAGCGCTTCAGCTTCTACGGCATGCGCGCGCTGCTCGTCCTCTACCTGACGGCCGCCGCCTCGCAGGGCGGCATGGGCATGGCCGCCGCCACGGCCGTCGCGCTCTACTCCGTCTACAACGCGACGGTCTACCTGATGTCGATGCCGGGCGGCTGGCTCGGCGACCGCGTCTGGGGCCCTCGCCGTACGGTCGCGATCTCGGCGTCCGTCATCATGCTCGGGCACCTCCTGCTGGCCACCGGGGTCTCGGCCCTCTTCTTCGCCGGACTGGTCCTCATCGGCGTCGGCTCCGGACTGCTCAAGGCCAACATCTCCACGATGGTCGGCCACCTCTACGACGGCCCCCAGGACCCGCGCCGCGACGGCGGCTTCACCGTCTTCTACATGGGCATCAACATCGGCGGCTTCGCCGCCCCACTGCTCATCGGCTGGGCCGGCCAGCAGATCAGCTGGCACCTCGGCTTCGGCCTCGCCGCCGTCGGCATGGCGCTCGGCCTGGTCCAGTTCCTCGTCGGCACCCGGCACCTCGCCGCGCGCTCCAGCGTCGTCCCCAACCCGCTGACCCCCGCCGAACGCGCCCGCGCCCTGCGCCTGACGCTCACGGGCGCCGCCGTCCTGGGCGTCTTCTACGCCGCCGTCGTGCTCGCCGACGCCTTCACCATCGACTGGGTCCTGTGGCCGGTCAGCGTCGCGGGCCTGGTCCTGCCGACGTACTACTTCGCGCGGATGCGCCGCGACAAGGACGTCACACCCGAGGAGAAGCGGAAGCTCAGCGGCTTCATCTGGTTCTTCGTCGCCGCCGCGATCTTCTTCATGATCTTCGACCAGGCGGGCTCCACGCTGAACCTCTTCGCCGAGAAGAGCACCTCCACCGACCTGCTCGGGATCACCTTCCCCACGACCTGGTTCCAGTCCGTGAACCCGCTCTGGGTGATGCTGCTGGCGCCCGTCCTCGCCACGCTCTGGGTCGCACTGGGCAGGCGGGGCCGGAACCCCTCCACGACCACCAAGTTCTCGATGGGCCTGATCGGTGTCGGCGTCTCCTTCGGCGTGATGGCACTGGCCCTGGTCGCGGCCTCCGGCGGCGCCAAGGTCAGCCCCCTCTGGCTGATCGTCATCTACCTGATCCAGACCCTCGCCGAGCTGTGCCTCTCCCCCGTCGGCCTCTCGGTGACGACGAAGCTGGCCCCCGCGAAGTACGCCGGGCAGCTCATGGGCGTCTGGTTCCTCGCCGTCACGGCCGGCGACTGCGTCTTCGCCCTGCTCCAGCTCGCCATCGGCGACGCGGCGAGCGGCACCGCCGGGTTCGCCGTACAGGGCGGTGTCGCCGTCTTGGCCGGCCTGGTCTTCCTCGCCGCCCGGAAGCGGGTGAATGCCCTGCTGGGCACCGTTCGCTAGAGCTTGCTGGGCAGGGGCTGCCCCGTGCCGTTGCTTCGCAGGCCGCGCCCACGTCGTGGCTTGGCGCGCAGTTCCCCGCGCCCCTTCGGGGCGCACCCGGAAGCGCGCCGCTGAAGCGCCCCGAAGGGGCTGCTTCAGGGGCGCGGGGAACTGCGCGGCCAGCCACGACGGAAGGCGCGCCCTGCGATGGATCGCACGGGGCAGCCCGGGCCCAGCCCACCATTCGGCTCACCCGGCATGCGGCGGGAGAAAGGCGCGGCGACGATCATCTCGTGCGCCGAATAGTGACCGTCATGACCGTCTGCACGGTCTTCCTGCTGGGCACGTCCTTCGACGCCCGCGTCGAAGGGACCGGCAGCGGGAACGCCAAGGTCCGCGCGGACGAAGGGGCCGCCGCCTTCACCCCGTTCGCCTACGGCTCCCACCCGCGCCAGCGCCTCCTCGCGCTCTGGCACAAGCGGAGCGCCACCGCGCCACGGCCCGGTCTCGTCGTCCTGCACGGGGGCTACTGGACCGACGACCGCTCCCCGCACTGGAACACCTGGTCGGCGCGGTTCGCCAAGGCGGGCTACGACGTCTTCGACATCGACTACCGCCGCAACGTCGACGCCCCCTGGCCGGCCCAGCGCAACGACGTGCTCGCCGCGCTGCGCTGGATCCGGGGCCACTCCGCCTCCTTCGGCGTGGACCCGAGGCGGCTCTACCTGCTCGGCTCCTCCGCGGGCGGCCATCTCGCGCTCAGCGCCGCCACGTACGGAGGCGCGAGGGCCACCGGCGTCCGGGTCCGGGGCGTCATCGGCCTCTCCCCCGTCACCGATCCGCTGCGCGCCTGGCGCGACGGGCGGCACGGCAACGCCCGCGAGCGGCGCGTACGGGCCAACGCCGAGGTGCTCGCCGCCTGCGACCCGGGGCGCGACAGGTCGGCCCGGTGCGCGCGGATCTGGCGCGACATGAACGTCGCCACCCATCTGACGCCCGACGACCCGCCGATGCTGCTGCTCCACTCGCGCTGGGACTTCGTGCCGGACGCCCACTCGCGCGCGCTCGCGCGGACCGGCGGTGACGCGGTCTCCGTCACCACCCTCCCCGGCAGCGCCCACGGCGGCCCGCTGATGGACCTCCCGGGCGTGATGGACATGATCCGCTCCTGGCTGCTGGGCCGCTGAGCGTCAGCCCGACGGGCCCTCCTGTTTCGGCACGGACGGCTGCGTGTCCGGGGTGAACCAGGGCAGGCCGTGGTCCGGGGGCGGGGGCGCCTCGGGCGCGGGGTCCGGCATACGGGTACGGCCGGGTCTCGGCTTCACGTGTCTGCCCTCCGAGCCGTTCTGACCGACCTGGCGGAACGCCGCGAGCGCGGCACGAGCTTTGGCCCCACTGGACGCCTTCGGCGACGGCGCGGCCCCCGTGCGCTGCCGGGGGCGTACGCGGTCGACGGCCACCATGCCGAGCCGGAAGACGGCGGCGGGGACGACGACGAACACCAGTACCCAGAAGAGCGTCACGCCCCAGGGCCGCCCGACGTCCCACGGCTGCTCGGTCAGCACCTTCTCGCCGTGCTTGGCCGCGACCGTGTACTCGCCGCGCGCGCCCGAGGCCAGCTCCACCGGCAGCTCGATCCGCTCCTTCTTGCCCGGGGCGACCGTGCCGCGCCACTGCTGCCGCTCCCACTTCGGCGCGAACACCCCGTGCGAGGTGCCGACCTCGAAGACCGGGTCCTTGGCCCGTTCCGAGCCCAGGTTGCCGACCGTGAGCACGAGCTTGCGCTGCTCGGGGGCGCCGAACCAGTTGAGGATCCCGCTGTCGCCGTCCAGCCGCGCCGCCAGCACGGTGAGGCGCCCGCCCGTCTCGTCGCGCGGCAGCGGCTTCACCGGATGCCCGGCGACCTTGAGCGCCGCGTCGGCCGAGGCGTGCGCGCCGGTCACGGTCGTCGCCCGTACGACGCAGGGGCAGGGCTTCGGCGGCTCCGTCACCGGGATCCGCTTGCGGAACGTGCCGTCCTTGCCGGTCGTCACGGCGCGCCCCTCGTCGTTGGCGCAGGCGTTGGTGCCGCCGATCGCGTTCTGCCCGCAGACGAGGAGGGTCAGCAGCGTCTTCGGCCGCCAGCCCTTCCCCCGTACGGTGACGGACGCGCCCGCGCCCGCCTCCTGCCGGGAGAGCGAGACGTCGGGCTCGCCGGATCTCGCCGTATCCGCGTACGCCGGGCCCGTGGCCGCCAGGGGGCCGAGGGCGAGGAGGAGGACGAGTACGAGGCGCGCCGTCGTCCGTATCCGCGTGCTCACTTCACCGCTCCCGTCAACTCGCGGGGTGCACCGTGCCGTTCGCCTGCGCGCGTGCCTTCCTCTCCGGGTCCGTCGTCCCGTTGCCGCTGCCGTGTCCTGTGTACGTACCAGACGGCGCCCGAGAGGCCCAGCGCCAGCAGCGCCCCGATTCCGGCGAGGCCGCCCCACGGGACGGCCGTGTACGTGGCCGACGCCGTGTCCGCCGCGCCGCCCGCGGCGGTGACCCGCAGCCGTACCGTCGCCCGGTCGGCGCCCGGCGGATCCGTCCAGCGCTCGTGGCGCGTGACGCGCTCCCCCGGCGGGACCTCGACGGGCAGCGTGCGCGCCGCGCGCAGCGGCAGCGCCCCGAACAGCCCGTCGGCGCTCACCGCGAGCCGGGGGCGCAGCGTGGTGTTGCCCCGGTTCACGAGGGTGTACGCGATCTCGGCGCCGCCGTCGCCGCCGCCCGCGTCCCGCACGGACACGTCCTCGACGCTCAGCGCCGCCAGCGTCGGCCCGCTCACCCGCAGATGCAGCCGCACGGCACGCTTGCCGCGCTCCCCGTCCTCTCTCACCGTCAGGGCGGACGGATGGTCACCGGGCACGGCCCCGGACGGCACGGTGACGCGGAACGGCACCTCCGCGCGCGTACGCGGCGGCACCGTGATCCGCTTCCGCGCGGGCACGATCCACCGCGCCTCGCCCTCGCCGCGCACGCGGAACGTACGGGGCTCGTCGCCCTCGTTCGTGAGCGCGAGCGTGTCGTCGAGGACGGTGCCGGGCGGGCCCTCCAGATAGAAGTACGAGCGGGCGCCGCCGGAACCGCCGGACGGCGCCGCCGACCATGTGTCGCCCCTGTCGGCGGAGGCGGCCGTCGCGCCGCCTCCGCCGAGGAGGACGAGCAGCAGGGACGAGAGGGCGACGACCAGGGAACGGCCCTTCACGGCCTACTGCCGGACAGCGGCCCTGCGCCGCGTCACCCACAGCGCCCCGGCCACTCCGGCGAGGAGCACCGTTCCGCCGAGCGTGCCGAGCGCGACGGCCGAGTCGGCGGGACCGGTCTTGGGCAGCTCGCCGCCGCCCCCGCCCCCACCGGTCGCGGCGGCGGCCGCGCCTCCGGTGTCCCCGGTGCCGCTGTCCCCGGCCCCCGTATCCCCGGACCCGGAGCCAGTGTCACCGCCCCCACCGTCTCCTCCGCCCCCGGAAGCCTTCACGTCGAGGGAGAGGGAGGGCTTGGGGTTGTTCTTCGGGGTGCAGGTGGTGGTCGTGCCCATCGCCTTGATCGTGAGCACGCTGGCGGTGAACGTGACCTTGCCGCTCTTCTTCGGGGTGTACGTGCCCGACAAGTCAGGGATCTTGATGGGGGTGTTGGGCGGGATGGCCTTGTCGTTCGGCCCGCCGGTCACCTCGACGTTCCCGCTCTCCGCGCCGCCGAGCTTGATCTGCGCACTCGGCTTCATCGCGCCCTTGCCCAGCTCGACGGGGCTGGAGGAGACGCCTTTCTCGAACGACATCGTGAGCTTGTAGCCGCTCCCGCTCTTGGTGCTCTTGATGTCGATGGGCGAGACGGCGCCCTTGTTGCCGATGGGCGTCTTGCACTGGTAGTCGACGTCGACCGTGGCGGCGCTCGCCGCGGGTGCCGACAGCAGCACCGCGGATCCGGCGACGACCGCCGTGGCCAACGCCATCGCGGCGCTACGACTGTGGTGCGTCTTGCTGTGGGACACCGGGTTCCCCCTTCATCCTTGCTCGCAAGTTACTGACGACCTATCAGATTGGTCGCAGACAGTACGCCGCGTGCCGTGACGATGGAAGACAACCAGCACCCCAACCGGAACCCGACCCCTCCGGGGGCCCGATGCGCGGCTCCGCCGCGTGGGCGCGACGGTCACGACACGTCGGGGCTTGCCCCTTCTCCCTAGATGAATGAGTCCGATGTCTTCAGTGGTCATACGCGATCAGTGATCGTTTGATGGGGGTGTTGGTGGTCCAGTTGTGCCAGATGCCGGCGGCGAGGGCGAGGAGTCGTTGTCCGGTGCGGGCGAAGACTCCGGCTGGGGTTCTGGCACCGTGCTGTTCGAGGCTGAGCTGGCCTTTGAGGGTGTCGATGACGGCTTCGATCCACTGGCGGACACGGGCGATCTTCCCGTGCCGGACGGGTTCGTCCTTGCGGTCCGGCCGGACCAGGTGAACCCCCAGTCGGTCGGTGATGAAGGTCTCGAACTCCTCGCCCGCGAAGCCCTTGTCGGCCAGGATCACCTGTCCGGCCCGGAGGAGGTGGTGGTCGCGTTCCAGCAGGGTGGTCATCACTTCCCGTTCTCCGAGCTTCGGGTTGGCCAGGCACCAGGTGACGGGCATGCCCTCGGCGGTGGTGACCAGGTAGAGGCGGAATCCCCAGAAGTAGCGCGAGTGGCTGCGGCAGTAGCCGTATCCGGCGTGCCCGGACAGCTGTGAGCGTTTGACGGTCTCACGGGAGGCCGCGCACGGCAGTGGGGTGCAGTCGATCAGTCGCAGGTCGTCGTGCCAGGTGGGTACCTGCCGGGCGAGCATCTCGATGGTGTGGCTGATCAGGGGTCCGGCGGCGTTGAGCCGCTTGTTGTAGGCGGACTGGCCGGGCAGGTAGCGGAAGAGATGAGCGAGCCTGGCGTGGGCGAAGCGGATCCAGTGCCGGGCCGAGGGAAAGCCGAGCAGGACCTGGGCGACCGCCAGGCACAGCAGTTCGCTGTCGGTGAGTTTCGGGGGTCGCCCGATCCGGCGACAAGGGGCCACATGGTCATCGATGAACACGTACAGTGCCGCCAGAAGGGCGTCCAAGTTGGTAGTTCTCACAAACGAACCAACGGACGCCCTTCGCCATGGTCGCGACCAGCACGAACATCGGACTCAACCATCTAGGGGCGCGGGCCTGTGTTTGCTTTGCGGCTCCGCCGCGTGGGCGCGCCTGATCACGACACCTCGGGGCTTGCCCCTTTGCCCTCAGGGGCGCGGGGAACTGCGCGCCCAGCCACGACGCGGGCGCGGCCCGCGAAGCACAGCCCGGGGCACCCCGGGCGCGGCCCCGTTACGCGGGGCACCCGGCGAAGTGGGCTGCGCTTGCCAACCCTGCGCCTTGCGCAGACTTCCCAAGCACAGCGGAGGGCGAAGCGCAGACCTGCCAAGCACAGCAGGGCGGAGGGAGGAGCAGGGGCGTGCCCCGGTAGGGGCGCGGGGAACTGCGCGGCCAGCCACTACGCAGTCGCAGCCTGCGATGCGCAGCAGGGGGCAGGGCAGGGGCAGGCCCCCGCGCACAGGTGCCGGGGGGAGAAGGTGTGGGTCGGCGGATCGCGCGGGTCAGCCGCGCACGGTGCCGGGGGAGAAGGTGCGAGCCCCAGGGGTTAGTTCGGGGCGGCTAGTTCGGCCCAGACCGTTTTGCCGGTGCCTTCGGGGTTGCGGACGACGCCCCAGTCCAGGCAGAGACGCTGGACGATGAACATGCCGTGCCCCCCGGGGCGCCCAGCGCGGTGAGGCGTGCGGGGGGAGGGCGAGCCGGAGCCGAGGTCGACGATCTCCAGGCGGAGGACCTTGGACCCGGTCCCTATCCGCAGCTCCTCGGGCCCGTTCGCGTGCAGGCACGCGTTCGTCACGAGCTCGGAGACGACGAGGAGGACGTCCTCCGCCGCGGCACGCTGGTCGGCGGTGGCGGCGGGGAGCCAGCCCCAGTCCTGCAGCGCCTGCCGGGTGAAGTCGCGGGCACGTGGCACGGCGCCGCTCGCGCCGACGAGGCGCAGCCTGCGGACCTGGCGCATCGTGTGCCCCTGCTGCCGCGACGTACTCGACGTACCCGCGGCAGCGACACCCTCGGCAGTGGTACCCACAGCGCCGCCTCCCCCTTCGGAACCGGAATCGGCCTCGGAGGACGAGGAAGAGGAAGAAGAAGAGGAGGGAGAAGAGGGAGCCTCCGGCTCCTCCAGCTCCGCACCGCCTGAACCACCCGCACCACCGGAACCACCCGAGCCCGCCGCGAACCCGGCCTGCGGCGCGGCGGCAGTCGCCGCGGTGCCCTCGGGCTCCGGGCCGCAGTCGCCCGCCGGGTGCGGCCGGGTGGTGCTCATCAGTGGTTCACCTCACCGATCACCGATTACCGATTCGTCCACGTCCAGCCTGAGCCAGGCCCAGCCAGAACGCACTCTTAACGATTGCCTGACAGATTCAGAGGTCTCCTGCCCTGCCGAACCGTGAGAACACCCACTGATTCGGCCGGACTCGTGTGATGCGCGTAACGCCCCGGTTACGCCCCTGACGGATGCCGAAGCGCCGCATCAAGATCATCATGCACCGTGAAGACCGCCCCCGCGCCGGTGATCTCGAAGACCCGGGCCACCACGGGCAGCATCCCCGCGAGGTGCACGCCGCCCCCCGCGGCCTCCGCCTTGAGGCGGGCACCGAGGAGCACGTTCAGCCCCGTCGAGTCGCAGAACTCCAGCCGCGAGCAGTCGACGACCAGACGGCTGTAGCCGTCCTCGACGCTCTGCTCCAGCGGCTCGCGCAGCAGATCCGCGGTGTGGTGATCGAGTTCACCCTCGGGAGTCACCACGGCACTGATTCCCACGTGCCGTACGTCGACCGTCAGCCGGCCCCGGCTCGTACTGCCGGGCATCCCGCGGTCCATGCACACCCCTTCTGGTCGCGTTAGGGCCCTCACTGCTTCCCCCGTCGAGCGCTTCGAACCCTACGCCCTTGACGCGCCCACCGGTAGCCGAACAACCCACAGAGTGGGACGAATACGGACATAAGGAACTTGCCCTGCCTGTGGAAAAGCAGGTAGGTCTAGAAGGGATACCGAAACACGTCGGCCTTGGAGGCGCCGCACCCCGTAGTGCACGTCACGGCTTCGGCAGCCATACGCCGAGAAACAATGGAGGACAACCATGTCACCCCGGCTCGACCACGGGATACCGGACATCACCGATGCCACCGCCCCGACCGTCCCGAGGCAGCATGCCCCGGAGCGGACGCCGGACCGACCGGACCCCGACACCACGAGCCCGGACCAGGCCGTGGAGGAAGCGGCGGAAGCCGACCTCTTCGACCAGCTCCAGCTCCCCGAGATCCCACCGTACGACGAGGTCGGGCCGCTGGACGCGCGTGCCCTGTCCAAGACCCTCTTCGAGAGGCTGGAGAACCTCGAAGAAGGCACGCACGAGTTCGCGTACGTACGGAACACGCTCGTCGAACTCAACCTCGCGCTGGTGAAGTTCGCGGCCTCCCGCTTCCGCTCGCGCAGCGAGCCCATGGAGGACATCGTCCAGGTCGGCACCATCGGCCTGATCAAGGCGATCGACCGCTTCGAGCTCAGCCGCGGCGTCGAGTTCCCCACCTTCGCGATGCCGACCATCGTCGGCGAGATCAAGCGCTTCTTCCGCGACACCTCCTGGTCCGTGCGCGTACCCCGGCGCCTTCAGGAGCTCCGTCTCGACCTGGCCAAGGCGGGCGACGAACTCGCCCAGTCCCTGGACCGCGCCCCGACCGTGGAGGAGCTGGCCACCCGGCTGAACATCTCCTCCGAGGAGGTCGTCGAGGGCATGGCCGCGAGCAACGCGTACACCGCGAGCTCGCTGGACGCGCAGCCGGAGGAGGACGACACCGAGGGCGCGCTGGCCGACCGCATCGGCTACGAGGACCACGGACTCGAGGGCATCGAGTACGTAGAGTCCCTGAAGCCGCTCATCGCGGAACTCCCGGCCCGCGACCGGCGGATCCTCTCCCTGCGCTTCGTCGCCAACATGACGCAGTCCGAGATCGGTGAGGAACTGGGCATCTCGCAGATGCACGTCTCCCGCCTCCTCTCCCGGACCCTGGGCAAGCTCCGCAAGGGTCTGATGCTCGAAGAGTGACGGCAGGCGCCCGCGCCCGTGCCGTACGTACGAGGGCCCGGCAGGACGTTCGACGTCCTACCGGGCCCTCAACGTTGTGCCGTCACCGTTGTGCCGTCACCGCTCTTCCGGCCCGCCCGTGAGGACCGACAGGATGCGGTCCAGCGCCGCCAGGTCCTCGGGCGGGAGCGCGCGCAGGGCCTCCGGCGGCGCGTCGGACAGCCGGACCATCTCGGCGACCGCCGCCGCGCCCTCCTCGGTGACCTGGACCAGCTTCGAGCGCCGGTCGGCGGGGTGGGGCGTACGGGTCACGAGGCCGCGCTGGACGAGGTGTTCGACGGTGACCGTCGTGTACGGGGCGTCGGCGTAGAGCCCCGCGGCCAGTTCCCGCAGCGTGAGGGGGCCCTTCTTGCCGATCATGCGCAGCGCCTTGGCGCGGAAGTAGCTCATGCCGAGCGCCTCGGTGACCTGTCTGCGCTTGTCGGCCGTCTCCAGGACGAAGGCACGCATCGCGCTCCAGGCCCGGACCGCCTCCTCCTCGTGCGCCGAGGACTCCCCGCTCACCCCTGTGCCACCTCGCTCCGCCGGGCCGGTGCCGAGCATTCGGCGCGCGGTTCGTCGTCCAGATGCCGTGCGGCCCGTTCCGCCGTACGGCGGGCCCGGCGGCCCGTGCTGAGCGCGCCGAGGACGAGCACGGCGAAGCCGCACGCCCCGATGATCCACCATCCGGTACGGTCCGCGGACTGCACGGCGGCCCGCGTGCCGCCGCCATCCGCCGTGGCCGCCGCCATCACCGCGCCGATCACGGCGACGCCCAGCGAGGTGCCGATCTGGCGGCTCGTGGAGGCGAGCCCCGCGGCGACCCCGGCCTGGGCGCGGGGCATGCCGGAGACGGCGGTGTTGGTGATCGGCGCGTTGACGAAGCCGAAGCCGATGCCGAAGGCCACGTAACCGGCGAAGAGCACGGGCAGCGGCAGCTCGGCGGAGGCCGTGAGCGCGAAGAGCACCCCGGTCGCCGTCAGCGCGACGCCCGCGATCAGCAGCGAGGGACGGGGCCCGCGCGCCCCGACGAGCCGCCCGGAGAGCGGGCCGCAGACCAGCGTCAGCAGGGCCATCGGCAGCATGTGGAGGCCGGTGCTCAGGGCGCTCAGGCCGCGTTCCTCCTGGAGGTGGAGGGTGGTGAGGAAGAGGAAGCCGCCCAGCGAGGCGAAGGCGCAGACCGCGACCAGGGTGGCGCCCGCGAACGGGACGCTGCGGAAGAACCGCAGGTCGATCAGGGGCTCCGCGCGCCGCGGCTCGTACGCCAGCAGCCCCGCCAGCGCGAGGACCGCGAGCGTGCCGCAGCCCAGCACGAGCGGCGAGGTGTAGCCGTGGTGCGGGCCCTCGATGATCCCGTACGTCAGCGAGCCGAGCAGCAGCATCATCAGCGCCTGGCCCACGGGGTCGGCGCGGCGGGCGTGCGCGGCGCGGGACTCCGGCACGTACCGCCCGGTGAGGAGGAGCGCGGCGAGGCCGATGGGAAGGTTGAGCCAGAAGATCGCCCGCCAGCCGCTGACGTCGACGAGCAGCCCGCCGAGCATCGGGCCCGCCGCCATGCTGAGGCCGACGACGCCGCCCCACACGCCTATCGCGCGGGCGCGCTCGCGGGGCTCGGTGAAGGTGTTGGTGATGATCGACATCGCGACCGGGTTGAGCATCGAGCCCCCGACGGCCTGCAGCACGCGCGCCGCGATCAGCCAGTTCAGGCTGGGCGCGAGGCTGCACACGAGCGAGCCGAGCACGAAGAGCACGAGCCCGGTGCGGAAGACCCGGCGGCGCCCGATCCGGTCGGCGGTCGAGCCCGCGAGCATCAGCAGCGAGGCGAGCACGAGGGTGTAGGCGTCCAGCACCCACTGGAGGCCGGAGACGGAGGCGTCCAGGTCCTGGCGGATGTCGGGCAGCGCGACGTTGAGCGCGGTGACGTCGATGCTGACGATCAGCAGCGACATGCAGCAGATCGCGAGGACGAGCGCGGGTCGGCGCGGGGCGGCTTCGGACAAGGGAGCGCCTCCGAAGTAGTTGTGTATGCGTAACTGTTTCGACTGTACAACTATCCCCGGCCGCCGCGCCGCCGGGCCCTCTCATCGATCTTCTGGAGCCTCCGCAGGACGGCGTGGAGCAGCCAGCCGCCCCAGACGAGCGCGGGCGTCGCGGGCACGGTCCACGCGGGCGCCTCCGGGAGGGCGAGCAGGAACGGGACCGGCGCCAGGCTCACGATCAGCGGGCGGACCAGGACCTTCGCGAAGACGGAGCGGCCGTACCGCGCGGCGGTCGTCAGGTGCGCCCACCACGACCACAGCATCGCGAAGCCGAAGGCGTAGCCGAGGAGGGTCAGGACCGTGAACGGCCAGACGTTCGAGGTCCCGTCGCTGTCGTGGCTCGGGTGCTCGAAGTAGTACGTGACGGCGGTCGCGACGCCGAACGAGCCGAACCACGCCCCCGCTCCGGCCGCCGCGAGGATGAGCAGGTCGCGGACGACGCGGGTGAGGAAGATGACCACGCCCGCGCAGAGTTCCACCACGCTGCGCCCGCCGCGCACGCGGCGCAGCCCTTCGCGCAGCCCCTCGCGGAGGCGCCGCGCCGCGCGGTCGTAGAGGGACGGCCCCCGGTCCGGCCGCACCCCCTCGCCCGCCCCCTCCTCCTCCTCCTCGGGAGGCAGCACCGTGGTGGCGGCCTCGCGTCTCATCTCCCGGATCCTGCGCACCAGATCGCCCACCTGCCGTGCCGTCCGGCCCAGCGACGTGGGACCGGCGCGATTGGCGCGGCCTGCGCCGTTCGCCGACGAGCGCGCGCCCCGCACGGATCCCGCGGCGCGCAGTCCGGCCGCGCACTCGGCCGCCGTGGGCCGCTGCTCGCCCTCGTGGCTGGTCATGCGTTCCAGCAGCTTCCGCAGCTTCCAGGGGATACGGGCGCGGGCCTCGGCGCCGAGCTGGCGTGCCGGAGTCCGCTGCCCGGTGAGCTTCTCGACCAGCACCAGGCCGAGCGCGTACACGTCCGAGGCGGGCGTCGCGGGCTGGCGGGCCAGCTGCTCGGGCGCCATGTAGGCGGGGGTGCCGAAGACGGCGCCCGTGGTCGTGGCCCTGCGGGTGCTGGAGTCGTCGCGGGCGATGCCGAAGTCCATGAGGACGACGCGTCCCCCGGTGCAGATCATGATGTTCGCGGGCTTCACGTCCCGGTGAACGACGTTCGCCCCGTGGACGTGGTCGAGCGCGTCCGCGACCTGCGCCCCCGTCCGCGTGACGGGGGTGGCGGCCTCGGCGGTCTCCCAGGTGTCGCCGGTCAGGCGCTCCATGACGAGGTACGGCAGCGCGACACCCTCATGGTCGAGGCTGCCCGCGTCCTGGACGCCGACGACGGCCGGGTGCTGCAGCGTCGCCAGGGTCCTGGCCTCGCGGGCGTAACGGTCCACGGCGTCGGGGTCGTCGGTGACGATCGTGAGGAACTTGATGGCGACGTCGCGGCGCAGATTGCGGTCGACCGCGTCCCACACCTCGCCGAAGCCGCCCCGGCCGATGAGCCCGCCCACCTCGTACCGCTCCCCGATGACCATGCCCGTGCGCATCAGCACCTCCGCAACTTGCCCTGCCCGTCGGCACGTTGGTGCCCTGTCGGATGACCGGGCACCAAGTATGCGGAGGAACCCGTTCGCCCGGCAGAGCTCGGCCCGAAGGCTTGACCAGTGACATGGTCATGTCTATTTTCACGTTACCGCTGGTAATCGACCGGCGCGATCACGGAGGTATGCGCAATGCCCCGTCTCACCCCCCTCAAGACCCCCCTCAAGGCCACCGGCGTGCTCGTGGGCGCGCTGACCGTGGCGGCACTGGCGGCCGGACCCGCCAGCGCGGCCCAGGGCAAAGTCGACGGCACCATCGCCGCGGGCGACAGATCCTGCAGCTGGACCGACGGCGTCACCAGCGACACCGCGCCCAACGCCCTCACGGTGGACCGCAGTTCCATCAACGGCAAGCTGAGCTGCTCCGGCCTCAGCGCGACCCTGAACAACGACCCGGCGGTCACCTTCGACGACGCCGCGGGCACCGCCAAGGCCGACGTCCTCGACGTCTCGGTCACCGTCATCGGCGTCACCTGCCGCTACAAGGCCGAGGGGCTGTCCGCGAAGCGCGACGGCGACACCCGCAACTACTCGGCGACCGCCGACGCGAAACTGACCGAGGGCGGCGCCCTCTGCCCGGCCACCCAGTCGGTGACGGCCACCCTGAAGTTCCACTGACCGTCGGCGCATACGCGCACATGGACGTGTACACCCGCTCCGTCACACCCCGCGCCGTGGGCGGGGCGGGTGCCCGGCGGCGCGCACGCGTCAGCCCGTCGTGACCCGCCCCGCCCACTCCGTCACGTACCGGGCGAGCGCGGCGCTGTGCCGGGTCCAGCGGAAGTGGTCGAGCCGTTCGGCACCCGCCAGCTCCGCCGTGTACCGCCAGCGCTCCACCTCGGCGCCCGGCACCTTCGCGCACAGGTGGTCCAGGGCGCGGGGCGGCGCGAAGAAGTCCCGCTCGACGCCGACGCCGAGCACCGGCAGCCGCAGCGCCCGCAGCCGCTCCTCCACGCGCTCCCCGTGCGGGCGCAGCCGGTACCGCCCGGTGCGGGACTGGTACGCCCAGTCCCGGATCACGCCCGCGGGCTGCACCCCGCCGAAGCCGATGCCGGGCCAGCGTCCCCGTACGGTCGCGAACGCGGCCATGAACGTCCCGAACGCCAGCAGCCCCGGGGCCCGCAGCCCGAACGCCCGGTGGTGCACGGAGGCGGAGGCGACCAGCGCGACCGCATCGGGCCCCGGCCCCTCTCCCCCTGCCGCCTCGGCGGCCTGGAGCAGCGCGAGCTGCCCGCCCAGGCTGTGCCCGAGCACCACGACGGGCGCTCCGGGGAACTCCTCCCGTACGGCGCCGAGCGCGGCCCGCAGATCGTCGACCAGCTCCGCGTAACCGCAGGGCGCGGGGTCGCGCGGCCGGTCGCCCTGCCACCGGAAGTCATAGACGGCGGCCGTCGCCCCGGCCCCGTGCAACTCCCGCACGAGCCGCCGGTAGTAGCGACCCGGCGTCCCCATGGCGGAGGCGACGAGCACGACGGGCGGCTGCTCCGGCCCCGCATCCTGCCGCAGCCCGAACACCGGGAACCGCGCCCCGTCGGACGCGACGGCCTCCGCCAGCGCCTTGAGCTCGGCTTCCCGCTCGGCTTCCCTCGCTTCGTCGGTCACCGTCGGAGCATCGCACAGGCCTGCGGCGGCATGATGAGACGGGAGAAGGAAGCTGACGGGAGGAGGCCGGGCGTGGATGTCGACGCCGTGGTGTTCGACGTGTTCGGGACGATGACCGACTGGCGCTCCAGCGTCGCCGCCGAGCTGGCGGTCGTCGGGGAACGGGCCGGGCTGCACGCCGACTGGGCGGCCGTGGCCGACGCCTGGCGGAGCCGGTACCGCCCGGTCCTGGGCCGCGTGCTCGCCGGGGAGCTGCCGTGGCAGCCGCTGGACGCGCTGCACCGGATGATGCTCGACGAGGCGCTGCCCGAGCACGGCCTCGGCGCCCTCGGCGAGGCCGAACGGGGCGAACTCGTCCGCGCCTGGCACCGGTTGCGCGCCTGGGACGACGCGCCGCGCGGCCTGGAGCTGCTGCACGACAGCCGTCTGATCACGGCGACGCTCTCCAACGGCAGCGTCGCCCTGCTCACGCGCCTCGCCAAACAGTCCGGACTCCGCTTCGACTGCGTCCTCTCCTCCGAGCTGGCCAGGTCGTACAAGCCCGACGCGCGGGTCTACCTGATGGCCGCCGAACTGCTCGACGTCGAGCCGAGGCGCCTGCTGATGACGGCCTGCCACCCCGACGACCTGGAGGCGGCGGCGAGGGCCGGACTCCGCACCGCCTACGTCCCCCGCCGGGAGTGGGGCCCGACCGTGACCCCGCCTCCGCCGCCGGAGGGCGTGGACCTGGTGGCGGACGACATCGCGTCCTTGGCCCGCGTGCTGACCTCGTAGGGCCGGGCGGCGGCACGCACAGCTGCCCGCCACCCCTCACCCCGCCGGAAGAGCTCGGCGGGCCCGCCCGCGCGGGGCGGCTCAGGAGCCCGTACGGGTACGAGTACGGGTTCTCCCCGGGGCTCGGGGAGGGGAGGCATGTACCGCAGCAGCCGCGTACGGACGAAGGCCCGCGGGCACCGCACGCCCTCAGCCGGAAGCCCGTGCGCCACAACGGCCCGTACGGTCTCGGGGCTCTCGCCCCGCAGCAGATACTCCCCGGCGACCTGCGCCAGCTCGCGCGCCTCGGCGACGGTGAGGACCAGTTCGGGCACGGTGCGGCGGAGCTGGAGCAGCACGCGCTCGGCCCGCTCGGCGTACGGCGCGGGGACAGGGAGGGGGGTGTGGAGTTCTTCTTCCTTCTTCTCCCCCGCAGGGGGACGCCGCCGGGTGGGCCGGACGGCGGGCGGACCGGCGGCCGGTACGGGGGTGCGCGGCGCGGAACGCCCGTACCACTCGGCGGAATTGAGCACCCGCACCCCGAGGCGGCGCGAGGCGTCCGTGTCCTTCCCCAGCCGCGCCGCCTCCTCCGCCGCCGCCCACCCGGCGGCGACCTCGGCGGCCGTACGCAGCGGAACGAGCGAGGCGAGCCGCTGATCCCGCACCTCACCGTTGCCGTTCCGCCTCTTCCGCGCATGCCAGTGCCCGAGGGCGCGCAGCGCCTTACGGGCGGCGTTGGTCTTGTCCTTGCCCATACGGAGGGCGCGGGCGACGGAGTCGCTGTTGCGGGCGTTGCGGGGCGCGAGCTTGACCATCGCCTGGAGGAGACGGAGGGCGGCGTCACTCAATTCGGCGTTGTCGATGAGCGCTTCGGGCGTTTGGAGGAAGGGAGCGCGGACGGGCGCGCTAGCATGTCGAGACACTTCGGTGGGTGCTTCCACTAGGCGGTGTCTTCAATTGATCTTGCGTGGTGGATCATGTCGGGGTGATACGTCGCCATGAACTGTCCGATGAGGAGTGGGAGTTCGTCCGGCC
>NZ_JBIDAT010000018.1:0-119913 GCF_043202595.1 Streptomyces sp. NPDC048172 | reverse complement strand
AACCTCAACCCACCACAAGAGTGGGTCGGGGTATCAACATATCTGGCGTTGACTTTTGGCACGCTGTTGAGTTCTCAAGGAACGGACGCTTCCTTTGGATTCCCTCTCGGGTTTCCTCCGGGCGCTTCCCTTCGGTGTGTCCACTACTTTAGCGGATTTCCCTCCGGACTCAAAATCGAGCCTTTTCGCAGTGAATTTGGCATGCCAAATTCATCCCCGCGAAGGGAGATCGTGCTTCATAGTGGGTTCCGCCTGAACGGCGGGAGGAGTTGCCGGAGAACCGTTCCGGCTCGCTGGCAACCCGGTGAACCTTACGGATCCGTCCACCCCGTGTCAACTCAGGGACAGCTTGTCCTTGTGGCTGAGGTGTCCTGCCGTGAAGCAGAGGCGGTAGACGGGCGAGTTGTCGAAGGGTTCGGTCCGGTAGTAGCGGCACTCGTCCGTGTCCGGCGGGTCCGCGGGGGCGCCGAAGGGACGGTCCTCGTCGTCGAACTCGTACGCCGGGAGGCGGGGCTCCACCCGGGAGAGAGAGGTGCCGACGGCCAGGCGGCCGTACGTCGTGGCGTCGAGGACCGAGCGGTACGAGGTGTAGAGGTTGAAGCCCAGCATCAGCAGGCCGAGGACCACCGTGGCGGCCAGGGGGATCCAGAGGGCGTCGAGGAGCCGTCGGCGCACGCGGCGGCGGGCCTGGGCCAGGGCCTCCTGAGAGGTGTCGGTCTCCGGGGAACCGTCTTCGCTCGTCGTCGTCGGGTCCGCGTCGGGGGTCAGCGGCAGACAGGCCGCTACCTCGAAGCCGCCGTCGAGGGGGCGACGGGCGCGGAGGGTGCCGCCGAGGAGGCGTACCCGTTCGTCGAGGCCGACCAGGCCCGAGCCCGTACCGGTCGCGTCCGTTCTCTCACCCTCTTCCTTCGGCTCGGGGTTCTCCACCGTGACCTCCACCGTGTCCGCGTTCCTGGTGAGGGTGACCGTGACCGGGGCGCCGGGGGCGTGCTTGGTGGCGTTGGTCAGGGACTCCTGGACGACGCGGTGGACCGCGTGCGCCGTCATCGGGGGCAGTTCGGCGGGGAGGAGGCCCGGGGGCGCGCGGTGGACGAGGTTCACCGCGACGCCGGAGGCGGTCGCGCGGGCGATCAGGGTCTCCAGGGGTTCGGGCGGCGCGGCGGCCGGTTCCGTCGGGGCCCGGTCGGCGTCCTCGCGGAGGACGCCGAGGATCTGGCGGAGGCGTGCGGTCGCGTCGGCGGCGGCCTGGCGGAGCTCCGCGGCCTGTGCGCGGGCGTCGTCCGAGAGGCCGGGCTGGACCTGGAGTGCCGCGGCGCGTACGGCGAGGAGGCTGAGGTCGTGGCCGAGGGAGTCGTGCATGTCCCCGGCGATACGGGAGCGCTCGCGGAGTCTCGTACGGTCGGCGACCAGCTCCTTCTCGCGTTCCATGCGCGCGGCCAGCTCCCAGCCCGTACGGACCAGCTCGGCCTGCTGGCGGCGGAAGCGGCCGAGGAGCCAGGGGAGGTCGAGGGCGAAGAGGACCGTGGCGACGAGGGTGAACCACTCCCACAGGGTCGTGTCCCCCCGGGCGAGCACCAGGGCCAGGCCTGCCGCGCAGAGGGCGGCGAAGAAGAGGAGTGCCCGGCGTACGTCGGCGGATCTGCGGCCCAGGAGGTAGGAGAGGGCGAGCAGCGCGACGGAGAAGGAGTTGGTGAACAGCTCCGGGGTCGTCGCCAGGCTCAGGGCCGCGGGGAGGACGAGGGCCGCGAGCGGGGCGCGGCGGCTGAGGGCGACGGCGGCGGCGAGGACCGGGAATCCGGCGGCGCGGGCCCATCCGGGGATGTCGTGGAAGAGGAGCAGCGGCGCGGTGACGGCGGCCCAGAGGAGGAGGTCGAGGAGGGGCGCGCGGTGCCGGCGCAGGCGCTGGGCGTACGGGGCGAGGAGGGGTCCGGGGCCGGTCACGTGCTTCACGCTACGGGGCGGGGATGAGGGTGACACCTGCCGAAAGACAGGTACGGACGGTGCCGTTGGAGAGCGGTGCGGGGGCGGGCACGGTTCTTAGCGTGCGGGCATGAACGAGGCGATAGTGCATGCCGTCGAGGGGTTCGTGAGCTCGCCGTGGGTCTACGCGGCGCTCTTCGGGATCGCGATGCTCGACGGGTTCTTCCCCGTGGTGCCGAGCGAGACGCTGGTGATCACGCTGGGGGTGTTCGCGGGGTCCGGCGGGGAGCCGTCACTGGTGCTGGTGATGCTGGTGGCGGCGCTGGGCGCGTTCACCGGTGACCATGTGTCCTACGCGATCGGGCGGAAGTCCGGGGAGCGGGTGTTCGCACGGCTGAAGGAGGGGAGCCGCACGCGACGGGCGTACGACCGGGTGGGGCGGATGCTCGCGGAGCGGGGCGGGCTGGTGCTGGTCGTGGCGCGCTACATCCCGGGAGGGCGTACGGCCGCGACGCTCACCACCGGTGCCACCGGCTTCCCGCGCCGCTCCTTCACCCGGTACGACGCGGTGGCCGCGTCGAGCTGGGCCGTCTATTCCAGCCTGCTGGGGTACGCGGGCGGGGCGGCCTTCGAGGAGAACCCGCTGCGCGGGGTGGCGCTCGGGCTGGGGCTCGCCTTCACGATCACGTTGCTGCACGAGGGGGTCAGGGCGCTGCGGCTGCGCCGCCGTCCGGGTGCTCAGACGTGAGACCCGTGCGGTCCGTCAGGTCGGCCTCGTGGGCGAGGAGGGCGGCGCGGACGCGGTTGCTGACGCCGAGGCGCGCCAGGATCGTACTGACGTACACCTTGACCGTGCCCTCGCCGAGGTGGAGGCGGGCGGCGATCTCGGCGTTGGTGCAGCCCTCGCCGAGGAGCGCGAGGACGTCGCGCTCGCGCGGGGCGAGCGCTGCCGCGCGCTCCCTGGCCTCGGCGCGACGGGTCATCCGGCCGCCGCCGCTGACCTGCTGGATGACACGGTGCGCGATGTCCGGGGAGAGGTACGAGGCTCCGCCGTGCGCCGCGCGGACGGCGGCCATCAGCTCGTACGGATCCCCCGACTTGAGGAGGAAGCCGCTGGCGCCGCTGTCGAGGGCGCCCGCGATGTAGGCGTCCTCCGAGAACGTCGTCAGCATCACGACGGCGGTGTCCGGGACCGCGCGGCGGAGCTCGGCCGCGGCGGAGAGGCCGTCGAGCACCGGCATCCGGATGTCGAGCAGGGCGACGTCGGGGCGGTGCAGCCGGGCCCGTTCGAGGGCCTCGCGGCCGTCGGACGCCTCGGCGACGACCTCGATGCCGTCGGCGGTGGACAGGATGGCGCGCACGCCCGCCCTGACCATCGTCTCGTCGTCGGCGAGGAGTACTCGGATCGCCATCGGACCGCCCTACGCGCCCAGCTCGCGGCTGCGGTCGCGCGCCGCCTCGATCGCGTCGATGAACGCGGCGCGCACGCGGTGGTTCTCCAGCTCGCGGATGGCGTTGATGGTGGTGCCGCCGGGCGAGGTGACGTTCTCCCGGAGGGTGACCGGGTGCTCGCCGCTGTCGCGGAGCATGGTGGCGGCGCCGATCGCGGCCTGGACGATCAGCTCGTGGGCCTTGTCGCGCGGGAGGCCGAGCTGGATGCCCGCGTCGGTCATGGCCTCGACGAGGAAGAAGAAGTACGCCGGGCCCGAGCCGGAGAGGGCTGTGGCGGCGTCCTGCTGGGACTCGGGGAGGCGGAGGGTCTTGCCGACGCCGTTGAAGATCTCGTCGGTGAGGGCGAGATGGGCCTCGGTGGCGTGGGCGCCCGGGGAGATCACGGACATGGCCTCGTCGACGAGGGCCGGGGTGTTGGCCATGACGCGGACGACGGGGGTGCCCTCGGGGAGCTTCTGCTCGATGAAGCGGGTCGTGATGCCCGCGGCGCCGCTGATGACCAGGCGGTCGGAGGGCACGTGCGGCGCCAGCTCGTCCAGGAGGACGGCCATGTCCTGGGGCTTGGGCGTGAGGATGAGGGTGTCGGCGGCCTTGGCGGCCTCGGCGTTGGTGACGGCCTCGACCCCGTACCGCCCGCGGAGCTCCTCCGCGCGCTCCGGGCGGCGGGTGGTGACCAGGAGGCGGCTGGTGGGCCAGCCGCCTCGCAGCATGCCGGACAGGAGGGCTTCACCGATCTTGCCGGTGCCGAGCACGGCGACTTTCTGGGCGGTCATGCGGCCAGTTTCGCATTGCCGCGCGCGTGCGAGTGCCGGGTACGGAGTGCGGCTCTTGTCAGTGCCGGGTTCGGGGTGCCCCTTGCTGTGCTTTGCGGGGTGCGGGTGCGTCGTGGCTTGTCGCGCAGTTCCCCGCGCCCCTGATGGGGCACCCCCTACCCCTCCTCTGAGCTTGGGAGGTCTGCGCGAAGGCGCAGGGCTGGCAAGCGCAGCCCCCTATGCCGAGTGCGCACGTACAAGAGCCGGGTTTGGGGTGCCCCGGGCTGTGCTTCGCGGGCTGCGGGTGCGTCGTGGCTTGTCGCGCAGTTCCCCGCGCCCCTTGGGGAGAAGGGGCACGCCCCGAGGTGTCGTGACCGGGCGCGCCCGCGCAGCGGAGCCGCACATAGAACACAGGCCCGCGCCCCTGGTCGGCGCCCTCTTCCTACGGCGTGCGCCTGCGGAGTGTGGCCGCGCCCAGGGCGAGGACCAGGAGGGCCGAGCCCGCCATCACGACGAGGTCGCGGACGAAGTCGCCGGTGGGGTCGGTGTGCCGGAGGACCTCGCCCATGCCGTCGACCGCGTACGACATCGGCAGCACGTTGGAGACGTACTCCAGGACGGGCTGCATGGAGTCGCGGGATGCGAAGAGGCCGCAGAGCAGGATCTGCGGGAAGATCACCACGGGCATGAACTGGACGACCTGGAACTCCGAGCGCGCGAAGGCCGAGACGAAGAGGCCGAGCGCGGTGCCGAGGACGGCGTCGAGCAGGGCGATCAGCAGCAGGAGCCAGGGCGAGCCGACGATGTCGAGGTCGAGGAACCAGATGGCGACGCCCGTGGCGGCACCGGCCTGGACGGCGGCCAGGAGGCCGAACGCCAGTGCGTACCCGCCGATCAGGTCGGCCTTGCCGAGCGGCATCGACAGCAGCCGTTCGAGCGTGCCCGAGGTCCGCTCGCGCAGCGTCGCGATCGAGGTCACCAGAAACATCGTGACCAGCGGAAAGATGCCGAGCAACGAGGCGCCGATGCCGTCGAAGCCGCGCTTGTCCGAGTCGAACACGTAGTAGAGCAGGACCAGCAGCAGGACCGGGACGAGGAGCAGCAGCGCGACGGTGCGCACGTCGTGGCTGAGCTGGCGGAGGACCCGGCCCGCGGTGGCCAGGGTGCGGGACACGTTCATGACCGGGTCACCTCGCGTGGTCGTGGTCGTACTCGGTCTGGCGGGCGGACTCGACGAGCTTGAGGAACGCGTCCTCGATCGTGTCGGTCCCGGTGCGGTCGCGCAGCTCGCGCGGGGAGCCGGCGGCCAGGAGCGCGCCCTCGCGGAGCAGCAGCAGGTGCTGACAGCGGTCGGCCTCGTCCATGACGTGCGAGGAGATCAGCAGCGTCACGCCCCGGTCGGCGGCGAGGCGGTGGAAGAGGGCCCACAGGTCGCGGCGGAGCACGGGGTCGAGGCCGACCGTCGGCTCGTCGAGGACCAGCAGCTCGGGGGTGCCGAGCAGGGCGACGGCGAGGGAGACCCGGGAGCGCTGGCCGCCGGAGAGGCGGCCCGCGAGGTCCCCCGCATGGCTGGTGAGGTCGACCTCCGCGAGGACGCGGTCGATCTGCGCGGGGCGCTCGGCGCGGGGGACGCCGAGGACCGACGCGTAGTACGCCAGATTCTGACGAGCCGTCAAGTCGTCGTAGACGGACGGGGCCTGGGTGACGTACGCGACGCGGGAGCGCAGGGGCGCGGAGCCCGCGGGCCTGCCCAGCACCTGGAGATCCCCGGTGACCTTGGCCTGGGTGCCGACGAGGGCGCGGATGAGGGTGGACTTCCCGCTCCCGGAGGGGCCGAGCAGCCCGGTCACGGTGCCCGGCTCGACCTCGAACGTGAGTCCGTCCAGCACGGTGCGGACACCTCGCACGACGGTGAGGCCGCGCGCGCTGACCGCCGGAGGTTTATTCATCATGCGTTGAATTATGCGCGCACCCCTCGCGGAGCGTCAAGAGGCGTCAAGGCCGTGCATCATTCACCCTCCGTAGTCATGTAACTCCGGGCAGACAGAATGAACTTCACCGGTCAGGGGGAGTCAAGCGACGGCAAAGACACGGAGCGTGACCGACAGGAGCCTCATGCGGGTCATTTCCAAGGCGTTCCCCGCGGCGTCGGGGGACGTCGCCGCCTCCCTCGTCGTCTTTCTCGTGGCGCTCCCCATGTGCGTGGGCGTGGCCGTCGCCTCCGGGGTGCCCGCCGAACTGGGGCTGGTCACCGGCATCGTCGGCGGGCTCGTCGCCGGGCTGCTCCCGGGCAGCACCTTCCAGGTCAGCGGCCCGACCGCCGGGCTCACGGTCCTCGTCTTCGAGGCCGTACGCACCCATGGGCTGACCGCGCTCGGCGTGCTCGTCCTCGCCGCGGGCCTGCTCCAGCTCGCGATGGGCGCGCTGCGGCTCGGCCGCTGGTTCCGCGCGGTCTCGGTCGCCGTCGTGCAGGGCACGCTCGCGGGCATCGGCCTCGTCCTGGTCGCCGGGCAGGTCTACGGGATGGCCGACGCGGAGGCGTACGGCGACGGGCCCAGCAATCTGGCCGGGCTCCCCGGGCTCGCGGCGCACGTGATGGTCTCCCGGAGCGCGATGACCGCGCTCTGCGTGGGCGCCACGACCGTGCTGGTGCTCGCCCTGTGGCCGCAGTGGCGGCAGGTCGCGCGCGTGGTGCCCGCGCCGCTGGCGGCGGTCGGGCTCGCGGCGGCGGCCGTCGCGGCGCTGGACCTGCCGGTGGCGCGGATCGAGGTGCGCGGGCTGCTCGGCGCCGTGCAGCCGCCGGGGGCCGGGGACCTCGCGGTGCTGGCGGGCGAGGGGGCGCTGGCGGGGGCCGTCGGCACGGTGCTCGCGTTCACGCTGATCGCCTCGGCCGAGACGCTGTTCAGCGCGGCGGCCGTGGACCCCATGCACGACGCCGCACCCACCCACTACGACCGCGAGCTGCTGGCGCAGGGCGCGGGCAACGCCGTGTGCGGGCTGCTGGGCGCGCTGCCGATGGCCGCCGTGATCGTCCGCAGCTCCGCGAACGTGGAGGCGGGCGCGCGCACCAAGCTCTCCCGTGTGCTGCACGGAGGGTGGCTGCTGGTCTTCGTCGTGCTGCTGCCCGGGGTGCTCGGGCTGATCCCGGTCGCCGCGCTCGCCGGAGTGCTGGTCCACGCCGGGTGGCGGCTGATCCCCCTGCGGCAGCTGGCCGCGCTGTGGCGGGACCACCGGAGCGAGGCGGTGGTGCTGGGGGCCACGGCGCTGGCGATCCTGGGCACGAACATGTTCCAGGGCGTGCTGACCGGGCTGCTGCTCGCGGTGGTCAAGTGCGCGTGGGAGAGCTCGCAGGTGGGGCTGGAGGCGCACGATCCGGGCCCCGGGCGCCCGTTGCGCGTACGGATCTGGGGCAGCGCGACCTTCCTGCGGCTCCCCTCCCTGCTGGACCAGCTGGGCGCGCTGCCGTCCGACCGCGCGGTCGAGCTCGACGTGAGCGGGCTCAGGTACGTGGACCACGCGTGCCGGACGGCGTTGGAGGGGTGGCGCGAGGACGCGCGCGTGCGGTGACCGGCCTCAGACTCCGACCGGCTCCTTCCCCGGAACGGGCCGCTCCTGCTCCGGTACGTCCCGGTTCCGCCACAGCGCCCCCGGCCACCACAGCACCCGCCCCAGGTCGAGGGCGAGGGCCGGGACGAGGACCGTGCGGACCAGGAACGTGTCCAGCAGGACCCCGATGCCGACGAGGACGCCGAGCTGGGCCATCGTCACCAGCGGCATCGTCGCGAAGACCGCGAACGTCGCCGCGAGGACGATGCCCGCCGAGGTGATCACGCCGCCGGTGGTGGTCAGCCCGGTCAGGACTCCCCTGGCGTGCCGCCTGCCGGTGGCGACCTCCTCGCGGACCCGGGTCATGAGGAAGATGTTGTAGTCGATCCCCAGTGCGACGAGGAAGACGAAGCCCATCAGCGGGATGGAGCGGTCGACCCCGGCGTAGCCGAGGACGTGTTCGAAGAGGAGGTTCGAGGCACCCAGCGCGCCGAAGAACGACAGGACGACCGTGGCCAGCAGCACCAGCGGCGCCACCAGCGAGCGCAGCAGCCAGATCAGGACGAGCAGCACCACGGCCAGCACGGCCGGGATGACGGTGCGCAGGTCGCGCTCGGCGGCGCTCCTGGTGTCCACGTCCTCCGCGGTCGTACCGCCGACGAGCGCGTCCGCGCCCTCGACCGCGTGGACTTTGTCGCGGAGCCGGTCGACGGTGTCCTTGGCCGCGTCGCTGTCCGGGGCGTCCCGCAGGGTGACGGCGAGGCTGGTCAGTTTCCCGTCGGCCGTACGGTCGTCGGGCCGTACGGACTCCACGCCCGGGACCGCCTTCGCCGCGGACATGACCTCGGCGCGGGCCTGGGTCCGTACGACGACCGTGGCGGGGTCGGTGGAGCCGGAGGGGAAGTGCGCGGCGATCTTCTCCTGCGCGACGACGGACTCCGGCTTCTCCTGGAACTTCTCCTCCTCGGTCAGCCCCAGCGTGATCCCGGTGGCGCTCAGCGCGAGCAGCGCCGTGGCGGCGACCGCCATCAGCCAGGACCAGCGCGGGCGGCGCGCGATCAGGGCGCCGATCCGGGCCCAGGCCGTACGGCTCTCGCGGGGCGCCGTGCCGTAGCGGGGCACGAACGGCCAGAAGACCCAGCGGCCCGTCGCCACCAGCAGCGCGGGCAGCACCGTGATCATCGCGAGGAACGCGCAGACGACGCCGACGGCGCCGACCAGACCCAGCGAGCGCGAGGAGTTGATGTCGGCGAGCGCCAGGCAGGCGAGGCCGACGGCGATGGTGCCCGCCGAGGCGAGGATCGCGGGCCCGGAGCGGCGCAGCGCGGTGCGCATCGCCGCGTGCCGGTCCTCGGTCGCGTGCAGCTCCTCGCGGTAACGGGCGATGAGCAGCAGCGCGTAGTCCGTACCGACGCCGAAGACGAGCACCATCAGGATGCCGGAGCTCTGCGGGTCGACGGGGAGGGAGGCGTACTTGGCGAGGACGTAGGTGACGACCTGCGTGAGGACGGCCGCGAAGCCGACGGAGAGCAGCGGCAGCAGCCACAGCACCGGGCTGCGGTAGGTGAGCAGGAGCAGTACGGCGACGACGGCGCCGGTGGCCAGCATCAGGGTGGAGTCGAGGTCGTCGAAGACCTCGACGTTGTCGGTGAGGGACCCGGCGGGGCCGCCGACCTGGACGTCGAGCCCCGGCGGGGCGTGCGCGGCGGCGACCGTGCGCAGCTCCTTGAGGGTGTCGGTGATGTCGGTGTCGCCGCCCGTCGGGAGCGGGACGACCAGCATCAGGGCCTTGCGGTCCTGGGAGGGGACGGGCCCGCTCGTCTTCTCGCCCTCGGCAGCGTGCGGGGTGAACTTCGCGCGGTCGGCGCGCGCCTTCGCGGCGTCGGCGGAGGTCGTACGCTCCCCGTCGCGGGAGTAGACGGCGACGGCGGGGATGATCTCGTCCTCGCCGCGGAACTTCTCCAGCTCGGTGTTGACCTGGGCGGACTCGGCGCCGCCCGGGAGGAACGCGTTGGCACCGGTCTCCTCGACGTCGCCGAGCTTCCCGGCGAGCGGGCCCAGGGCCAGGGCGAGGATCAGCCAGACGCCGAGGACCAGCCATTTCGAGCGTCGGCCGCCGGGTGCCGTGACCAGGCGCCGCGCAGCGCTGCGGGCAGGCATGGGTACTCTCCTGTGGTGTGGGTTCGGGTTTCTCGCGATGGGCTTCGCGTCATGAATCGCTCGTGCTCACGAGTACGGCCGGGAGTTGGCGCTCCCGGCCGTACGCGCTTGTGGATCACTCGATCTCGCGCATCATCTTCTCCATCGACGCGATCGAATGCCGCGCCTGCGTCAGCTCGTCGATGCTGCGCCGGTGCAGCTCGACGTTGTCCTCCAGGAGCTGCGCGTACTTCTGCGCCAGCTCCTTGTACTGCTGCTCCCGGGAGGCCAGCATCCGGGCCCGCCAGGTCGCGGCGATCTGCCAGACGATGACGATCACCAGCGTGAAGACCCCCGCGGTGCCGAGCGCGGCAGCCCAGACGCCTGCCATGTCCTCGGCGGCGGCGAGGGGAAGCTGCTCATTCACGTCGACTTCGCTCCTTCTTTCCGCTCCTCGGCCGGTTCCCCGTCCGCGGAGTCGCTGAGTGTGGCGGCTGCCCGCGCGACGACCGCCGGGGTCAGCTCGTAGGCGAACGGGGCCACTTCGAAGAACTTCATGGCCTTGCCGCTGTCCGACAGCTCCAGCGTCCCGACGACGAGACCCGCCGCCTCCAGCCGCTGAAGGTGCATATGGAGCAGTGGACGGCTCATGCCGATCTCGCGGGCGAGCCTGCTGACGTAGTTCCGGCCCCCGAAGAGCGCCGCGACGATCCTCATGCGATGGGGATTGCCGAGCGCCGCGAGGACCTTCAGCAGGTCGTCTCCCGTCGGGGTCTCGATCGCGTTCACCGCGACCCCTTCCCTGTGTGGTGTGTAAGAAAAAGCTGACACATGTCCGCGCGGGGTGTCGAGCGCCCGGGAGCGAAGTCGGGGATACGTCAGGGATCCCCCTGACGGCGGTGCGGGAAGGCCCGGAGGGGCGCTACTTCTTCTTGTTCCCGCGCTTCTTCTTCGCGGCCGGATTGCCCGTGCGCGCGGTGCGGCGGCGCTCGTACCGGGCCAGCGCCTCCTCGTACTCGCCGCGCAGCAGCTTCTCGCCCGGCGCCTCGACGACGCTCCGCGCGGCGTACGCGATCAGCACGCCGATGAAGCCGATGGCGCGGATGCTGCGCATCGAGGACTCGACGGAGGCGTCCTTCTCGTCCGGGCGGCGGGAGTACGAGCTGAGGGTGCGGGTGAACGCCATCGCGCTGCACACCGCGAACGCGACGATCAGCAGCAGCGAGGCCCAGCTGCCGAGGTCGGAGAGGGCCACGCCCTCGTACGCGAAGCGGAGCAGGAGGGCGCCGAGCGCGGCGGCGACCAGGGCGCCGAGGGCCAGTCCGGCGCGGCGCAGCGCGTATCCGCCGGAGTGGTCGACCCAGGTCGTGCCGTAGAAGCGGATCGGCTCCGGGAGGGGCTCGCCGCTGGTGTCGGGGGTCTCGGGGGTCCGGGTCGTCTTGCGCACGGTTCGATTATCCCCCCGGCCCTGCCGAGGAGGCGGCGGCACCCACCGCCCCCTCGGAGTCGGGACGGGTCAGCGCTCCACCAGGGAGACGTCGCGGACGGCGCCCCGGTCGGCGCTCGTCGCCATCGCGGCGTACGCCCGCAGGGCTGCGGAGACCTTGCGCTCGCGGTCCTTCGGGGCGTACCGCCCGTTCAGCGCGGCGCGGCGGGAGGCCAGCTCGGCCTCGGGGACGTTCAGCTCCAGCGAGCGGTTCGGGATGTCGATGACGATCTCGTCGCCGTCCTCGACGAGCGCGATGAGCCCGCCCGCCGCCGCCTCCGGCGACATGTGGCCGATCGAGAGCCCGGACGTGCCGCCGGAGAAGCGGCCGTCGGTGATCAGCGCGCAGGCCTTGCCGAGGCCGCGGCCCTTGAGGAACGAGGTCGGGTAGAGCATCTCCTGCATGCCGGGGCCGCCCCTGGGGCCCTCGTAGCGGATGACGACGACGTCGCCCTCCTTGACCTCCTTGTTCAGGATCCGCTGGACGGCCTCGTCCTGGGACTCGCAGACGACGGCGGGTCCCGTGAAGGTCAGGATCGACTCGTCGACGCCCGCGGTCTTCACCACGGAGCCGTTCTCGGCGAGGTTGCCGTGCAGGACGGCGAGGCCGCCCTCCGTGGAGTAGGCGTGCTCGACGTCGCGGATGCAGCCCCCGGCCGCGTCGGTGTCCAGCGACTCCCAGCGCTCGGACTGCGAGAAGGCCTCGGCCGAGCGGACGCAGCCGGGCGCCGCGTGGAACAGCTCCAGGGCCTCGTCCGAGGGCGAGCCGCCGCGCACGTCCCACTGCTTGAGCCAGTCGGCGAGCGAGGAGGAGTGGACGGTGTGCACGTCCTCGTTGAGCAGCCCGCCGCGGTAGAGCTCGCCGAGGATGGCGGGGATGCCGCCCGCGCGGTGCACGTCCTCCATGTAGTACGTCCCGCCGGGGGCGACGTTCGGGGCGACCTTGGCCAGGCAGGGCAGCTTGCGGGAGAGCGCGTCGATGTCCTTCATGGCGAAGTCCATCCCCGCCTCCTGGGCCGCGGCCAGCAGGTGCAGGATCGTGTTGGTCGAGCCGCCCATGGCGATGTCCAGGGCCATGGCGTTGTCGAACGCGGCGCGCGAGCCGACGTTGCGCGGCAGGACGGTCTCGTCGTCCTGGTCGTAGTAGCGCTTCGCGATCTCGACGACCGTACGGCCCGCGTCCTCGTAGAGCGCCTTGCGGGCGGTGTGCGTGGCCAGCACCGAGCCGTTGCCGGGGAGGGCCAGGCCGATGGCCTCGGTGAGGCAGTTCATCGAGTTCGCGGTGAACATGCCGGAGCAGGAGCCGCAGGTCGGACAGGCGTTCTCCTCGATACGGAGGATGTCCTCGTCCGAGACCTTGTCGTTGGCGGCCTCCGACATCGCGTCGATCAGGTCCAGCTTGCGGACGGTGCCGTTCACCAGCGTCGCGCGGCCGGCCTCCATGGGGCCGCCGGAGACGAAGACCGTGGGGATGTTCAGCCGCATGGCGGCCATCAGCATGCCGGGCGTGATCTTGTCGCAGTTCGAGATGCAGATCAGCGCGTCCGCGCAGTGGGCCTCGACCATGTATTCGACGGAGTCGGCGATCAGGTCGCGGGAGGGCAGCGAGTAGAGCATGCCGCCGTGGCCCATCGCGATGCCGTCGTCGACCGCGATGGAGTTGAACTCGCGCGGGATGCCGCCCGCCGCCTTGACCGCCTCGGAGACGATCCGGCCCACCGGCTGGAGGTGGGTGTGGCCGGGGACGAACTCGGTGAAGCTGTTGGCCACGGCGACGATGGGCTTGCCGAAGTCCTCGCGCGCTACGCCCGAGGCCTGCATAAGGGCGCGGGCGCCCGCCATGTTGCGGCCGTGGGTGACGGTGCGGGACCTCAGCTCGGGCATGACTGCCCCTCCTTGGTGCGAAACCTTGTGGCGATACGTACGAGAGGTCCCGAGGGTACGCCTCGCGCTCAAGATCTGGACGAGCGGTTCGGAATGTGGACCTATCGAGGAGAGCTGCCGCCGGCCCGGACCAGCCCCGTCTCGTACGCGACGATCACGGCCTGGGCGCGGTCCCGCACCTCCAGCTTCGCGAAGACCCCGGTGACGTGGTTCTTCACGGTCTGGACGCCGATGCTCATCCGTTCGGCGATCTCCGCGTTGTCCAGGCCCTTGGCGACCAGGCGCAGGACCTCGATCTCGCGCGGGGTGAGCGCGGAGAGCGCGGGCACCGCCGCGGGCGGCTCGGCGGTACGGGCGGTGACGAACTCTGCGATGAGCCGGGTCAGCAGCCTGGGCGCGACGACGGCCTCGCCCCGGTCGACGGTGTGCAGCGCGGCGGCCAGCTCCTCGGGCGAGACGTCCTTGGGCAGGAACCCGGTGGCGCCCGCGCGCAGCGCCCGTACGACGTACTCGTCGCGGTCGAAGGTGCTCAGGGCCAGCACCCGGCACCCGGGCAGCTCGGCGGTCAGCCGCGCGGTGGCCTGCACGCCGTCGAGCACCGGCATGCGGATGTCCATCAGGACGACGCGGGGGCGCAGCCGGTGCGCGGCCTCGACCGCCTGTTCGCCGTCGCCGACCTCGCCGACGACCTCGATGCCCGGGTCGGAGCGGAGGACCAGGGCCAGCCCGCGGCGCACGAGGGGCTGGTCGTCGGCGATGAGGACGGTGAGCTTCCGGCTGCCGCCGGTGCTGCTCCCGTCGTCCGCCGGTGTCATCCGGTCTCCCTCCTCTCATGGCCGCGCCTCCCGTGGTCGCGCGGAGAGAGGGGCACGCTCGCGGCGACCCGGAATCCGCCGTCTTCGACGGCTCCGGCCTCCAGGGTCCCGCCGTGCACGGCCATCCGTTCGCGCATCCCCAGCAGACCGTATCCTCCCTGGACCGCGCCGCCCCTGGCCACAGCGCCCCGACCGCCGTCACCGGCCCTGTCGTTGACCACCTCGGCCGCGACACGGTCCGGGCCGTACTCCAGCCGTACGACCGTACGAGCCTGCCCGGCGTGCTTGCGCACGTTGCTGAGCGCCTCCTGGACGACGCGGTAGACCGCGAGCCCCACCGTCTGCGGCAGCGCGCACCGCTCCCCCGTGACCTCGAACTCCGTGCGCTGGCCCGCCGCGTTCGCCTCGGCGACGAGGCGGGCGACGTCGTCGATGCCGGGCTGGGGCTCCGCGGGCTCCGCCTCCTCCGCGCCGTCCTGGTCGGTGCTGCGCAGCACGCCGAGGAGCTGCCGCATCTCGCTCAGGGCCGTACGCCCCGACTCCTCCAGCGTGACGAGCGCCTCGCGGGCCGTGTCGGGGTCGGTGTCGAGCGTGGTCCGGGCGCCGCCCGACATCAGATACATGGTGGTGATGTGGTGCGCCACGATGTCGTGCAGCTCGCGCGCGATCCTGCGGCGCTCCTCGGCGACGGCGCGGTCGGCCAGCAGCCGCCGGTTGAGATCGGCCTGCCGCTGCCAGTTGCGTACGCCGATCCCGGCGGCGGTGACGAGGGCGACCGCCATGGCGTCGGCCAGGGCCCGCTGGAGGTACGGGTCCGAGCCCTGGGCGGCGCGGATGAGATAGACGGCGAGCGTGCAGGCGTCGGCGATCACGACGGTACGGCGGCGCGGGAAGTGCCGGACCACCGTGTAGAGCGCGACGGTCGTGGTGGCGCCGAACGTGTCGGGCATCGGCGCGAGGACGCCGCTCGCCAGCTGGAGGGCCAGCACGCCCCCGAGCATGGGCAGCGGATGGCCGCGCCGGGCGAGCAGGCAGAGGGCCGCCGCCACGGTGAGGGCCGCGGCGGTTCCGGCCCGGCCCGTGTGCGCGTGGGACGCCAGCAGGGCGGCGAGGTCGATGCCGCCCGCGACGAGGACGATCAGCACGTCGTTCCGGGTCCAGGACACGAGCGCACTATCGCATTCCCGTACGGATCCCCACCGCCCCCCTTTCCTTCCTCACCTTTCCGCCGGTCCTCACCCAGGACCGGGGTCCTGGGCGTACACGGACCCCGGACCCGGGTCCCGGTCGCGTTCCCTTCGTACGGCCGACGCTCCGGGGAATTCCGCGTGATGCCCTGAACATGGCGCGGGAATTCGCCTCCGCCGCCCGTCGAGCAGGGAAAAGGGACCCATGATCCGGAGCATCACCTCGTACGCCGCGAGGAACCGCTGGAAGACGCTCGTCGTCTGGCTCGTCCTCGGCGCGGCCCTCACCTTCGTCGGCCAGACGATGATGCACCGCGTCACCGACGCGCAGTCGGCCGATTTCCTCCCCTCGACGTACGACTCCGCCAAGGCGCTGGACATCGCGGAGAGGGAATTCGGCGAGAAGCCCGACGACAACGCCGTGACGGTGCTCGTCGCCCGTACGGACGGGGCGGAGCTCACCGGCGGGGACCGGAAGCACATCGCGCGGACCGCCGCGGCGCTGGGCGAGGAGCGGATCACCGCGGAGAAGCCCGAGCCGTTCGCGGTGGACCACTCCCAGACGCCGAAGGTCGCCGCGGGGCCCGTCGAACCCGGCGGGAAGTTCCAGCTCCTGACCGTCTCCCTGCACGGAAACGCCAACGACCCCGCGCTGCACGAGGTCTACGAGGAATTCCGGGACTCGGCGCGGAAGGAATTCGCGGAATCCGGGCTCCGGACCGGATTCACCGGCGGAATCGCCGGGACGGTCGATTCCCTGAAGGCCAACGAGGACACGGAGAAACTCGTCGGCATCCTGACGATGGGGCTCATCGTCCTGCTGAACATATGCGCGTTCCGCAGCGTGCTCGCCGCGATCGTCCCGCTCTTCGCGGTCTCCCTCGTCGGCGGCGCGGGCGCGGGGACCGTGGTCGGCATGGCGAAGCTCCTCAGCATCCGGCTCGACGCGGGCACCCCCTCGCTGATCGGTGTGGTGCTCCTCGGGATCGGTATCGACTACTTCCTCTTTCTGATGTTCCGCTTCCGTGAGGAGCTGCGCGCCGACCCCGGGCTGGACCGCCGGGAGGCCGCGGCGCGCGCCTCCGGCCGGGTCGGCGCCGCCGTCACCTCCGCCGCGCTGACGATCGTGGCGGCGTTCGCGACGCTCGGGCTCGCGAGCTTCGGCCAGTTCCGCGTCCTCGGCCCGGCCATCGCCGTCGCGGTCCTGGTGATGCTGCTGGCGAGCCTGACGCTGATGCCCGCGCTGCTGGCGCTCTTCGGCCGCGCCCTGTTCTGGCCCGCGCGCGCCTGGAAGCAGGAGCGCACGGACGGCGCCGCAGCCCGCCTCGGCCGCTCCGTGAGCCGCCGCCCCGTACGCCACGTGCTCGCCTGCCTCGCGCTCATGGGCGCGCTCGCCGCGGGCGTCGCCGGGGTGCGGATGAGCTACGACATGCCGGAGACGAAGGAGACCGCCGCCTCCCGCGTCGCCGACGAGATCTCCCGCGCCCTGCCCGCCGGTGCCGCCGACCCGCACACCGTGTACGTACGCGACGGCGCCGGGCGCCCCCTGGACAAGGGCGCGCTCGACGCGCTCGCGGGCGCCCTCGGCAAGGTCGGGGGCGTGGGACAGGTCGGCGGGCCCGAGCTGACGAAGGACGGCTCCGCGGCCCGTATGAACGTCTTCCTCAGCTCGGGCTCGGAGTCCCAGAAGGCCCGCGACCTGGTCTCGGGGCCCGTACGGGACGCGATGGTCGCACACACGCCCGAGGGCGCCGAGGCGCACATCACCGGCACGGCCGCCGTGTTCGCCGACATCTCCACGGCCGTGGACAAGGACCTGCGCCTGGTCTTCCCGGTCGCGGCGGGGCTCATCGCGCTGATCCTGCTCCTGCTGCTGCGCTCGCTGCTGGCGCCCCTGGTGCTGATGCTCGCCATCGGCTGCGGGTTCGTCGCCACGCTCGGCGCGAGCACGCTGGTCTTCCAGCACGGCCTGGACCGGCCGGGCGTCACCTTCACTCTGCCGCTGGTGCTGTTCCTCTTCGTCGTCGCGCTGGGCACCGACTACAACATCCTGATCAGCGACCGGATCAGGGAGGAGATGGCGAAGCCCGTCCCCGCGCGGCAGGCCGTGAGCGAGGCCGTACGGCACACCGCCCCGGCCGTCGTCACGGCCGGACTGGTCCTCGCCGGGTCCTTCGCCAGCCTGATCGCCGGTCCGGACACGCAGGAGATCGGCTTCAGCACGGGCCTGGGCATCCTGCTCTCCTCGCTGGTCCTGGCCACGGTCCTGGTCCCGGCGCTGGCGGCGCTGCTGGGCCGGGGGCTGTGGTGGCCGCGCGGGCGCGTACGTACGGACGCGGGGGACGTCTCCGTGGAGGACGCGCCGGTCGGAGGCTCCGTCACGCCCCCGGGCCCGGCCCCGGCCCCGGACCCGGAGCGACCGGCGCCGGTGAACCGGTGAGGTGCTGCTGGACGGCGGGGGCGAGCCGCGCGGCGAGCTGGTCCAGGGGCTCCGAGGCGATGGGCTCCATCCCGATCACGTACCGCACCAGCGCGGCGCCGACCATCTGGGAGGCGGCCAGCTCGACGCGGAGCTCGGCGTCCGGCACGTCCAGCACGGCGGCGGCACGCGAGAGGAGGTTGCGCTTGAGGAGCTGGCGGAAGACCTGCGCGGCCTTCTCGTTGTTCACCGCCGAGCGCAGCACGGCCAGCATCGGGTCGCGGGTGCGCGGGTCCTCCCAGATGTGGAAGAACGCCCGGACGATCTTCTCGCCCAGTTCCTCGGGCCGGGAGTCCTCGAACAGCCGGGGCACCACGAAGGCGGGCGCGAAGGCGCTCTCGATCGCGGCCCCGAACACCTGCTCCTTGGTGCCGAAGTAGTGGTGGACCAGCGCGGGGTCCACCTCGGCGCCCCGCGCGATGCCCCGTACGGACGCCTTGTCGTAGCCGCGCTCGGCGAACTCGGTGCGCGCGGAGGCGAGGATGCGCTCCCGGGCGCCCGGCCCGTCCTCCGCGCTCCGGCGCGCGGGGCGCCCGCGCTTGCGCGGCGTGGCCGCCGGTTCCCCGGAGGGGGCGGCGCTCACGGCTTGGCCCCCGGCTCGCTGAGCGCGGCGGCGAGGTGCAGCCGGGTGTACGCGAGGGCCTCCGCCAGGTCCTCCTCGCGCTCCGCCGCCGACATGGCACGCCGCGTGTTGACCTCGACGACGATGTGCCCGTCGAAGCCGCGCAGCGCGAGGGACTCCAGCAGCTCGGCGCAGGGCTGCGTGCCGCGCCCCGGCACCAGGTGCTCGTCCTTGTTGGAGCCGAGCCCGTCGGCGATGTGGACGTGCCCGAGCCGGTCGCCCATCCGCTCGACCATGGCGAGGGTGTCGGTGCGCGAGGTGGCCGTGTGCGAGAGGTCGATCGTGAAGTGCCGGTAGTCGTTGTTGGTCGGGTCCCAGTCCGGCGCGTAGGCGAGCATCTCGCGGTCGCGGTAGCGCCACGGGTACATGTTCTCGACGGCGAAGCGCACGTCCGTCTCGTCCGCCATCCGCCACACCCCGCGCTCGAACTCCCGGGCGTACGAGCGCTGCCAGCGGAAGGGCGGGTGGACGACGACCGTGCTCGCCCCCAGCTTCTCCGCCACCGTCCTGGCCCGGGTGAGCTTGGTCCACGGGTCGGTGGACCAGACGCGCTGCGTGATCAGCAGACACGGCGCGTGCACGGCGAGGACCGGCACGCCGTGGAAGTCGGAGAGGCGGCGCAGCGCGTCGACGTCCTGGCTGACGGGGTCGGTCCAGACCATGACCTCGACGCCGTCGTAGCCGAGACGCGCGGCGATCTCGAAGGCCGCCGCCGTGGACTCCGGATAGACGGAGGCCGTCGACAGCGCGACCTTCGCGGCGGGAACGCGCACGGTTTGCTTGGCCACGACAGCCACCTTAAGCCGCTTCCGGAAGCCGATCCGCCCGCCCCCGGCACCCCGCGGGCCCGTGCGGGACCCGCTCCGGCAGGGCACGTCCGCCTTTGCCCGCTTCGTCGCCCGGCGGCTGTGCGATGCCTGTGCGATGCCTCTCAGACCGCGCGCAGATGGTCGAGACGCCGCAGGATGACGCCCTCGCGCAGGGCCCAGGGGCAGATCTCCAGGGTGTCCACCTGGAACAGGTCCATCGCGCCCTCCGCGACCATCGCCCCGGCGAGGAGCTGATGGGCGCGGCCCTCGGAGACGCCGGGCAGCTCCACCCGCTCCTCGGTCGGCATCTCGGCCAGCTTCGGCACCCACTCCTCCAGCGAGGAGCGGCTCAGCTCGCGCTGCACGTAGAGCCCCTCTCCCGTGCGCGCGGCGCCCGCCATGCGCGCGAGCTGCTTGAACGTCTTGGAGGTGCCGACCACGTGGTCCGGCGGGTTGAAGCGGCTGAACTCCCCCACCGTACGGGCGATTTCGGCGCGCGTGTGCCGTCGCAGCGCCTTCACGTCCGCCTGGTCCGGCGGGTCGCCCGGCAGCCAGCCCGAGGTGAGGCGGCCCGCGCCCAGCGGGAGGGAGACGGCCGCGTCGGGCTCCTCGTCGAGCCCGTAGGCGATCTCCAGCGAGCCGCCGCCGATGTCGAGGACCAGCAGTCTCCCCGCCGACCAGCCGAACCAGCGCCGCACGGCGAGGAACGTGAGCCGCGCCTCCTCCGCACCGGAGAGCACCTGCAGCTTCACGCCGGTCTCCTCGGCGAGCCGGGAGAGCACATGATCCGCGTTGCTCGCCTCCCGCACGGCGGACGTCGCGAACGGGAGCAGATCCTCGACGCCCTTGTCCTCGGAGACCTCCAGCGCGTGGCGCAGCGTGGAGGCGATCTGGGCTATCCCGTCCTCGCTGATGGCCCCGTCCTCGTCGAGGAGTTCGGCCAGCTTCAGCTCGGCCTTGTGCGAGTAGGCGGGAAGGGGGCGCGCACCGGGATGCGCGTCCACGACGAGCAGGTGGACCGTGTTCGAGCCCACATCGAGGACACCGAGTCTCATACACAGCACGCTAGCTGTCTTCGGCCCCCGGCGCCGAGGTGGTACGGGACCCGGTGCCCGACGGGTGCGGCATGCGGGGGCGGCGGGCCATGGCCCGTACGCTGGGCGTGTGGGTACGACGAAAGCGGCGAAGCGTAAGAAGCGGGACGACGGCGTGCGCGGGGGCCCTGCTGCGCCCCCGGCGCCCCCGGGACCCCCGGCTCGCGATGAGGAGACGGGTCTCGACTTCACGCGCGCGTGGGTCGAATTCCCCGACCCCGCCGACGAGGAACAGATCTTCCGCTGCGACCTGACGTGGCTGACCTCGCGCTGGAACTGCATCTTCGGCCGCGGCTGCCAGGGCATCACCGCGGGCCGCGCCTCCGACGGCTGCTGCACGCTGGGCGCGCACTTCTCCGACGAGGACGACGAGAAGCGCGTCGCGGAGCACGTGGCGCGGCTGACGCCAGAGGTCTGGCAGTTCCACAGCGTGGCCGAGGAGAGCGGCTGGACCGAGGTCAACGACGAGGGCGAGCGGCAGACCCGCAGGTGGAAGGGCGCCTGCATCTTCAACAACCGCGCGGGCTTCGAGGGCGGCGCGGGCTGCGCGCTCCACAAACTCGCGCTCGACGAGGGCCGCGAGCCGCTGGAGACCAAGCCGGACGTGTGCTGGCAGGTCCCGATCCGGCGGACGTACGAGTGGGTGGAACTGCCCGACGGCGAAGAGGTGCTGTACGTCACCATCGGCGAGTACGACCGCAGGGCGTGGGGCTCCGGGGGGCACGATCTGCACTGGTGGTGCACGTCTGCGCCGTCGGCGCACGGTGCGGGGCGGCCGGTGTACGAGTCGTACCGGCCGGAGCTCACCGAGCTCATGGGCGCCGCCGGGTACGCCCAGCTCCGCGAGCTCTGCGAACGCCGCCTCGCCGCCCAACTCCCCCTCCTCGCCCCGCACCCCGCCGATCCGGCCCAGTAGAAGCCCCGCACACCAGAGGAAGCACACCCCTGCTTCTCCCGCCACCCTGCTGCGCTTGAGAGTCCTGCGCTTCTCCCTCGCTGTGCTTGGGAAGTCTGCGCAAGGCGCAGGGTTGGCAAGCGCAGCCCCCTGCGCCGGGTGCCCCGTGTACAGGGCCGGGTTCGGGGTGCCCCGGGCTGTGCTTCGCGGGCCGCGCCCGCGTCGGGGCTGGGCGCGCAGTTCCCCGCGCCCCTTAGGGAACAGGGGCAAGCCCCGACGTCATGGGCGGGCGTCACGCGGACGGCGACACCGTCGGTTCGCTCTGGGTGGGGCTCGGGGACGGGCTGGAGGGGTCGGACTCAGTAGGGGTCGGGTCCGGGGACGTGGGCGTCGGGTCGGGCGAGGACGGGGGGTCCGTCGGAGACGGAGGGTTCGAAGAGGACGGGGGCCTGGAGGGGGCGGGGCCGTGCGTGGGCCGCTCGCCACCGCCCGGCGAACCCCCGCCGCCTCCCGGCCTGGAGGGCGAGGCCCCAACCCCGGGCCCCTCCAGCGTGACGACCGCCCGCGCCGGATCGATCCGTACGTGCGCCTCCCAGGCGTACGACGGCTCGCGCGAACGGTCGACGGCCACCCTGATCGCCGCGCTCTCGCCGGGCCGCAGCACCCCTCCGGTGCGGCTCAGCGTCAGCCATGGCGCGTCGGCCGCCGCCGACCAGCGCACCGGCGAACTCCCGGTGGCCTTCAGGGTGATGAGCGAGCCGTGCCCCAACGGCTCGGCCTCGACCTGCAGCCGCCCGGCTCCCTTGCCGTGCCGCCCGCCGGGCCGGTCCACGTCGACGGAGACACCGGAGCGCGAACGGCTGCCGTGCTTCTTGGACTTGGGGCTGTCCGCCCGCCCCGCGTTCTCGTACGGCAGGCCGTCCAGGCTGTCCGGACCGCCGCCCTCCGAGGCGGAGACGGAGCTGTCGGCCTCGCGCTCGCCCGTGACGGGGGCGCCGCGGTAGGCCGCCCAGAGTGCGAGGACCGGCGCGGCCACGACCGTCGCGACGACGGTCGTCGTGACGGCCTTGCTGCGCAGCCGCTCGCGCCGCGCCGCGCGGACCTTGAGGTCGAGCGGGAAGCCCGCCTTGTCGAACCGGGGTGCGTGCTGCGCGCGGGCCCTGCGCACCGTCGCCACCGCGGCGTGGATCGCGGGACGGGGCGCGTCCAGCACCGCGAGGGTGGCGGAGGCGGGCGCCGTCCCCGGCCAGGAGACCCCGGCCATGGCGCGCTCGGCGCCGCGGCGGCACTCCGCGCACTCGTCGACGTGCCGCACCAGCTCGCGGCGGAGCGCCGTGCCCATCAGCAGCCGGTCGTCCCCGGCGAGGCGGGCGACGGCGGGGCAGCCGCCGGACTCGACGACGGCGAGCGCGGCGCGCGTACGTTCGACCTCGCAGGCGGCGTGCGAGAGGAGGGCGCTCGCCGCCTCGGTGCTGAGCGAGAGCACGGAACCGACCTCGCTCGCCGCCAGGCCGTGGCGGACGGACAGCTCCAGCGCCTCGCGCTGCTCGGGCGCGATGCCCGCGGCCTCGGGCCAGGCGAGGACGGCCAGCTCGCGGCGGCGCTGGGTGCGGGCGGCCTCCGAGAGCGGCGGGCCGGACGCGGGCGTGGCGGCGACGGCCTGAGGTCCGATCCCGCCGCCGCCTGCCCGCGCCCGGCCGCCTGGCTCCACCCCGGCGCCGGGGCCGGAACCGGAGCCGGGACCAGGGCCGGGCGCCCCGGGCTTCGAACCCGGGTTCGGGCCCGGCTGCTGCCGCCCGGCCGCCCGCGCGGTCTCCTGGCCCGCCTTCTGCCCGACCTTCTGCCCGGCCTTCTGGCCGGTCCGGTCACGGGCCGCGCGGTCCTTCGCCGCGCGGTCCTTGGCCTCGCGCTCGCGCGTCCGCTGCTCGGCCAGACGGCGCAAGCAGGACCAGCGCGCGAGCGCGTACAGCCACGCCCTCGTCGTGCCCGCGCCCTCCGGCGCACGCCCCCGGCCGCGCTGCCGCTCGGCGATCGCGAGGGCCTCGCCGAGAGCCGCGAGCGCCGCCTCGTGCTCACACATGACCGACAGGCAATACGTGAACAACCCGTCCAGATACGGCTCGTCACGCTCGCAGAGCGTCGGCCCGGACGCCGGGTGCGCCGGGGGTGCGCCGGTGGAGTGCGTGGGGTGCTCGCGCCTGCTCGTCATCACCCGGCGACGGTAGGCGGATGATGGCGCTTTACCGGAGCCGCTTGCCGATGATTAACCCTTACGGGTGACTAACTCCTTCGAAAGGGGACACAAGGTGCGGATGTGGCTGCCGTGATCCTGTAGCGGACCCCGAAAGGTCAGCGGGACGCCCGTAACCGCCGTACGGACGCCCGTAACCGTCGGCGGAACGCCCGCTGTCGGTGGCCGTCTGTACGGTGACCGTCATGGCCACCCGCAAGTCCTCAGCGAAGGACCGCCCCACGTACCGCTGCACCGAGTGCGGCTGGCAGACCGCCAAGTGGCTCGGCCGCTGCCCCGAGTGCCAGGCCTGGGGCACCGTCGAGGAGTCGGGCGGCGCGGGGGCCGTGCGGACCACGGCGCCCGGCCGGGTCTCGTCCTCGGCCCTGCCCATCGGCCAGGTCGACGGCAAGCAGGCCACCGCGCGCGGCACCGGCGTGCCGGAGCTGGACCGGGTGCTGGGCGGCGGGCTGGTGCCCGGCGCCGTCGCGCTGCTCGCGGGCGAGCCCGGCGTCGGGAAGTCCACGCTGCTGCTGGACGTCTCCGCGAAGGCGGCGAGCGACGAGCACCGGACGCTGTACGTGACGGGTGAGGAGTCCGCGAGCCAGGTGCGGCTGCGCGCGGACCGTATCGGCGCGCTCAGCGACCATCTCTATCTCGCGGCCGAGACCGACCTGTCCGCCGTCCTCGCACATCTGGACGAGGTCAAGCCCTCGCTGCTCGTCATGGACTCGGTGCAGACGGTCGCCTCGCCGGAGATCGACGGGGCGCCGGGCGGCGTCGCGCAGGTCAGGGAGGTCGCCGCCGCGCTGATCCGCGCCTCCAAGGAGCGCGGCATGTCCACGCTGCTGGTCGGCCATGTGACCAAGGACGGCTCGATCGCGGGCCCCCGCCTGCTGGAGCACCTGGTCGACGTCGTGCTGCACTTCGAGGGCGACCGGCACGCGCGCCTGCGCCTGGTCCGCGGCGTCAAGAACCGGTACGGGACGACGGACGAGGTCGGCTGCTTCGAGCTGCACGACGAGGGCATCACGGGCCTCGCGGACCCCTCGGGCCTCTTCCTGACCCGGCGCGACGAGCCCGTTCCCGGCACCTGCCTGACGGTCACGCTGGAGGGCCGCCGCCCGCTGGTCGCCGAGGTGCAGGCGCTGACCGTGGACAGCCAGATCCCCTCGCCGCGCCGCACCACCTCAGGCCTGGAGACCTCGCGCGTCTCGATGATGCTCGCGGTGCTGGAGCAGCGCGGCCGTATCAGCGCCCTGGGCAAGCGGGACATCTACAGCGCCACGGTCGGCGGCGTGAAGCTCTCCGAGCCCGCCGCCGACCTGGCCGTGGCCCTGGCCCTGGCGAGCGCGGCCAGCGACACCCCGCTGCCCAAGAACCTGGTGGCGGTCGGCGAGGTCGGCCTCGCGGGCGAGGTCCGGCGCGTCACGGGCGTCCAGCGCCGCCTGGCGGAGGCCGCGCGGCTCGGTTTCACGCACGCGCTGGTCCCGGCCGACCCGGGCCGGATCCCGGACGGGATGCGGGTCCTGGAGGTCGGCGACATAGGCGAGGCGCTGCGCGTCCTGCCCGCGCGGGCCTCGCGTCAGGGGCGCGCGGAGGAGTGAGCTCCCGGTGAGCCCCCGTGAGCCCCTCCCAGGCAACCGTGGGCGGCCCGGAGGGGTCCCCTACATCGCCGGTAGACTTTGCCCCGGTCTAGGCCGTCAAGCAAAGTCATGCCGACAGGCGGCAGGCAATCGCACGACCGAAGGAGTGCAGTGGCACCCAACGACCGGGCAGCAGCCCCCGGCCGGGCCGAGAGCAGGGCCGACGGCGCTTCGGGCCTGATGCGCGCCTCGCTGAGCGCGGTCGCCCCCGGCACGGCCCTGCGCGACGGCCTGGAGCGCGTCCTGCGTGGCAACACCGGCGGCCTCATCGTCCTGGGCATGGACAAGACCGTCGACTCCCTGTGCACCGGCGGCTTCGTGCTCGACGTCGACTTCTCCGCGACCCGGCTGCGCGAGCTGTGCAAGCTGGACGGCGCGCTGATCCTCGACCGCGACATCGCGAAGATCGTCCGCGCGGGCGTGCAGCTCGTGCCCGACGCCGCGATCGAGACCGAGGAGACCGGCACCCGGCACCGCACCGCGCAGCGCGTCTCCATCCAGACCGGTTTCCCGGTCGTCTCCGTCAGCCAGTCGATGCGCCTCATCGCGCTCTACGTCGACGGGCAGCGCCGCGTCCTGGAGGACTCCGCCGCGATCCTCTCCCGCGCCAACCAGGCCCTCGCGACCCTGGAGCGGTACAAGCTCCGGCTCGACGAGGTCGCGGGCACCCTCTCCGCGCTGGAGATCGAGGACCTGGTGACGGTCCGCGACGTGACGGCGGTGGCGCAGCGCCTGGAGATGGTCCGCAGAATCGCGACCGAGATCGCGGAGTACGTGGTGGAGCTGGGCACCGACGGCCGCCTGCTCTCCCTCCAGCTGGACGAGCTGATCGCGGGCGTCGAGCCCGAGCGCGAGCTGGTCGTGAGGGACTACGCGCCGCAGTCCGGCGGTTCGGGCCGCCGCGCCCGTACGGTGCCCGAGGCGCTCAGCGAGCTCGACCGGCTCACCCACACCGAGCTGCTCGAACTCTCCACGGTCGCCCGCGCCCTGGGGTACAGCGGGGCGCCCGAGATCCTGGACTCCGCCGTCTCACCGCGCGGCTTCCGGCTCCTCGCGAAGGTGCCGCGGCTGCCGGGCACGGTCATCGACCGGCTCGTCGAGCACTTCGGCGGCCTGCAGAAGCTGCTCGCCGCGAGCGTCGACGACCTGCAGACCGTCGACGGCGTCGGCGAGGCCCGCGCCCGCTCCGTCCGCGAGGGCCTCTCGCGTCTCGCGGAGTCCTCGATCCTGGAGCGGTACGTCTGAGCTGAGACCCGGCCCTCGGGCCGGGCCGTCAGGTCCGTCAGGTCACAGTCAGGCCCGTCAGGTCAGTTCGAACGAAGTGCGGGCCGTCTTCAGGCCCTTGACCTTGACCTCGATCTCGTAGTCGCCGGCCTTCGCGGAGGCGGCGGGCGGCGAGGCGCAGTTGGCGGCGCTGGGCTTGCCGAACCAGGTCAGCGTGTGCAGCGAGTCACCCTTGCCCGGGACCTTGCGCAGGAACGGCTGCTTGTCGCGCAGGCAGTCGTCGGACGTCCAGACCTTGTCGTCGTCGGCGTCCTTGATCGTGACGACCGTGGACCCGCGGCCGAGGTCGATCTTGCAGGCGCTGCCCTTCTCGTTCTCGACCGTCAGCCGGAACTTGGGCTTGTCGCCCGCCGCGTACTCCTTCTTGACCGCGCGCAGCTTGAGCTTGACGTCCGCGTCCGTGCAGTCGGGCAGCTTGGTGTCGGCCGGGAGCGCCACCGCGGCGCCCTTGCCCCCGGCACCGCCTCCGCCGCCGCTGCCGCCACCGCCACTGCCGGCGCCACCGTCGCCGCTGCCACCACCGCCGGTCGCGCCGGAGCCGTCGCCCGCGCCCCAGCCGGAGCCGCCCGCGGCGCCGCCGCCCTCGTCGTCGCCGGAACCGCCGCTCTTGCCGCCGTCCCCGTCACCGGAGCCGCCGGAGCCGCCCGTGTCCCCGTCGCCGCCGCCGTCCTCCTCGTCGCGTCCGCCGGGGCGGTCGCTGTTCACGGGGCCGGACTTGGTGGGGCCCGGGGTGATGGTGCTGGCGGGGCCGCCCCCGTTGCCGCCCTTGCCCTCGTCGTCGGTGCCGCCGTCACCGCCGCCGGAGACGAGCAGCCAGACGACGAGCAGGGCCAGCAGCGCAAGGACGGCAACGGCAACTGCCCTCCGACGCCAGTAGATGGAGGAGGGAAGCGGCCCGATCGGATTGCGCAGAGATCCCACGCGGAAACCTTACGAGACATCAGGCGCCCCACAGGCCCGTACCCGCCGCAGCGAGCGGGAATTGTTGTGATGAGCGGCAATCCGCACGTGCGTTGATCGCTTCGCGTGACGGGACGGATGCGGTACGTACGGACAGGCACGGGCCCGCGGTCGTATACGCACACGTATCCGTACGGGATCCGTGCGGGAACCTCCGTACCGCGTGTGCGTTTTTCGGATGAGGAACGCCGTGCCAGGATCGTTCGTGCCATGACTGCGACCACCGAGACTTCCTCAGCGGCCTCCTCCCCCAGGAACCCCAGGGACGGGGCCGAAGCAGACGCCGCCGTCGTCTCCGCGGGCCAGGTCGTCGACCCCGTCGACCCCGAACTCGCCGAGACCGCGCGCTCCCTCCACGATCCCGTCGTCGACTGGTTCGCCGCACATGCCCGCGACCTTCCCTGGCGCCGCCGCGAGGCGGGCGCGTGGGGCGTCATGGTCAGCGAGTTCATGCTCCAGCAGACGCCGGTCAACCGTGTGCTGCCGGTCTACGAGCAGTGGCTGGAGCGCTGGCCCCGACCCGCCGATCTCGCGGCCGAGCCCCCGGGCGAGGCCGTACGGGCGTGGGGGCGCCTCGGCTATCCGCGCCGCGCTCTGCGGCTGCACGGCGCGGCCAAGGCCATAGCGGAACGGCACGGCGGCGAGGTCCCCGAGGAGCACGCGCAGTTGCTCGCGCTGCCGGGCGTCGGCGAGTACACGGCGGCGGCCGTGGTCTCGTTCGCCTACGGCAAGCGGCACGCGGTGCTCGACACGAACGTCCGCCGGGTCTTCGCCCGCGCGGTCGGCGGACAGCAGTACCCGCCGAACGCGACGACGGCGGCCGAACGCCGCATCGCCCGCGCCCTGCTGCCGGAGGACGAGACCACGGCGTCCCGCTGGGCGGCGGCCACGATGGAGCTGGGCGCGTTGGTGTGCACGGCGCGCAGTCCGCAGTGCGCGCGCTGCCCAATCGCGGAGCAGTGCGCCTGGCAGCTGGCGGGCGCTCCCGAGCACGAGGGACCCGCGCGGCGCACGCAGTCGTACGCCGGTACGGACCGCCAGGTGCGCGGCAGGCTCCTCGCGGTGCTGCGCGCGTCGAAGGACCCGGTGCCGCAGTCCGACCTGGACCAGGTGTGGCACGAGCCCGTGCAGCGCGCGCGGGCGCTGGACGGGCTCGTGTCGGACGGCCTGGTCGAACCGCTGGACGGCGGCCGCTACCGGCTCCCGCTCACCTGATCCGGGTCAGCCCCAGGGCTTGTCCATGTCCAGCTCGCCGCCCTCGCGGGTCTGGGTGAGGGACCACCAGCTCCCGTTGTCGTCACGGAAGATGGCCTCGATCCCGTACGGCCGGTCCTGCGGCTCCTGGACGAACTCGACGCCCTTGTCCCTGAGCTGCTTGTAGTCCCCGTGGCAGTCGTCGGTGTGCAGGGCACCGGCGCCGAGGACACCCTTGGTGACGAGCGTGGTCAGGGCGTCCGCCGAGTCGGGGTCCATGCCGGGACCGTCGGTGCGCATGATCGCCATCTGGAGCTCGTCCTGGCCGGGCACGCCGACGGTGACCCAGCGCGTCCCTCCCATGTCGATGTCGGTCCGGATCTCGAACCCCAGCTTCTCGGTGCAGAAGGCGACCGTCCGGGCCTGGTCGGTGGACCAGATCGTGACGAGGGCCAGCGCTTTGATCATGATCGACTCCGGTACGTAGGGCCATGTGTGCGTTGGTGTGGGTTCGGGCGGTGATTTCCGCCCGCCCGTTCACCGTAGCCAGCCGCCCCTCAGCCTGCTTCCTGAGAATTGCGCTTCTTGAAGCCGCCCGCGAAGAGCATCGCGTAGCACCCCGGGACCATGGCCGCGCCGTTGTGCGCGTACTTCGCGCGGTACTCGCTCGGGGTGAGGCCCGTCTGCTGCTTGAAGCGGGCGGAGAAGGTGCCCAGGCCGCTGAAGCCCACGAGGGAGCAGATCTCCGTCACGGTGAGATTCGCCGAGCGCAGCAGATCCTCGGCCCGCTCGATGCGGCGGCGGCTCAGATACCGGCCCGGCGTCTCCCCGTACGCCTCCTTGAACGCGCGCACGAAGTGATACCGCGAATATCCGGCCTGCGCGGCGACCGCGTCCAGGCCGAGCGAGGGCTCGGCCCAGTCGCGGTCCATGGTGTCCTTCGCGAGCCGGAGGGCCCGCAGCCGCGTCATGCCGGGGGTGGTCATGCCTTGATGCTGGCACGCCCGTCTGACACCGGCTCCTTCTCCTTGCCCGTCAGGGCCTCCGCCGCCTCGGACCCGTCGGTGGCGTCCGTGGCGTCCCCGGCGTCCCCGGCCTCCGTGGTCCCCGCGGACCCGTCGGGCTCCGCGGAACCGTCGGGCTCCGCCTTGGCCGATTCGGCGCCCCGGAGCGGCACCTCCTTGATGAACCAGCCCGCGAGGAAGCAGAAGACCGCGATACCGGCCGCGAGCAGGAAGACGTGGTGGGAGCCGCTGGCGACCGCCTGCTCGTACGCCTCGCGGATGCGGGTGGGGAGCTTGGCGAGCGAGTCGGCGTCGAGCTGGGCGCCGCCGCTCATGATCTTCTCGGCCGCCTTGCCGCCGGAGGCACCCGCCCCCGCCATGTTCTCCCGCATGGAGTCCTTCACCTGGGTGGCGAAGACCGTGCCCATCAGCGCGACACCGAACGAGCCGCCGATGGTGCGGAACAGGGTGGCCGTCGACGAGGCGACGCCCATGTCCTTGACCTCGACACTGTTCTGCGCGATGAGCATCGTGAGCTGCATCAGGAAGCCCATGCCCGCGCCGAGGACCGCCATGTAGAGCCCGGAGGTCACGCGGCTGGTGCCGACGTCCATCTGCGCGAGCAGGAAGAGCCCGACGGGGATCAGGGCGCCGCCGATGATCGGGTACGCACGGTACTTCCCGGTGGACGTGGTGCGACGCCCGGTGACGACCGAGACCAGCATCATCGGCAGCAGCACGGGCAGCAGGAGCAGCCCGGAGTTCGTCGCGGAGGCGCCCTGGACGCTCTGCTGGAAGAGCGGCAGGAAGGTCATCGCGCCGAACATCACGAAGCCGAGCAGGAAGCCGATCACCGTGACCAGCGTGAAGTTGAGGTTGCGGAAGACTCCCAGGGGGAGGATCGGCTCGCTGACCCGGCGCTCCACGAGGGGGAAGGCCGCGATCGCGAGGACCGCCACGACGGCGAGACCGATGATGGTGCCGGACCCCCACGCGTACTCCGTGCCGCCCCAGCTCGTGACCAGCACGGCCGCGGTGATGCCTACGGTCAGGAGTCCCGCGCCGAGATAGTCGATCCGGCCCTGGCGGGGCTTCTTGGGCAGGTGCAGGACGGTGGTGACCATGGCCAGGGCCAGGGCGCCCAGCGGCACGTTGATGTAGAACGCCCAGCGCCAGCCGAGGTGGTCCGTGAGGGTGCCGCCGACGAGCGGGCCGCCGATCATGGCCAGCGACATGACGCCGGCCATCATGCCCATGTACTTGCCGCGCTCGCGGGGCGGGACCAGCTCGCCCATGATCGCCATCGCGCCGACCATCAGTCCGCCCGCGCCCAGACCCTGAAGCGCCCGGAAGCCGATGAGCTGGCCCATGGTCTGGGCCGCGCCCGACGTCACCGATCCGGCGACGAAGATGACTATGGAGGTCAGGAAGACGCCCTTGCGCCCGAACATGTCACCGAGCTTGCCCCAGATCGGGGTCGAGGCCGCCGTCGTGAGCGTGTACGCCGTGACGACCCAGGAGAGGTGCTCCAGGCCGCCCAGCTCGCCCACGATGGTGGGCATCGCCGTGCCCACGATCATGTTGTCCAGCATGGCGAGGAGGACCGCGATCATGAGGGAGAAGATCACGATGTACATGCTGCGCGGCTTGGCCTCCTTCGCCGCGCCGGCTCCCCCGCCGTCGCTCGCCTCTCGCGTTCCGTTCGTACTCATGCCCGGCCCATCCCCTTACTTGCCGCCCGGCTAGTTCAGTATCATGATGACAGTAGGGCGCCCACTAGCCGGGCGTCAAGTAAGTTTTGAGGAGAGGGCATGAGCAGGGGAAACACCCGCCAGCGAATCCAGGACGTCGCCCTGGAGCTCTTCGCCGAGCAGGGATACGAGAAGACCTCGCTCAGGGAGATCGCCGAGCGTCTCGACGTCACCAAGGCCGCGCTCTACTACCACTTCAAGACCAAGGAAGACATCCTCGACAGCCTCTTCCAGGACCTCGCGGCGAAGCCGACGACCGACCTGATCGCCTGGGCCGAGACCCAGCCCAGCACGCTGGAGACCAAGCTGGAGATACTGCGGCGGTACAGCGCGGCGATCACCAGCGCGGCCCCCCTCTTCCGCTTCATGCAGGAGAACCAGGCGACGATGCGGGACCTGAAGATCGGCGATCACATGAAGCGCCGCATCTTCGTCCTGCTCGACCTGATCCGTGACGACGACGCACCGCTGGTCGACCAAGTGCGCTGCTCCAGCGCGCTGTTCACCATGCACGCCACGCTCTTCGCCCTCCAGCACCCGGAGGTTCCGCTGGAGGAGAAGAGCAAGGCGGCGCTGCAGGTGGCCCAGGAGCTGGTCACGACCGCGCACCAGGGGAGCGTCGAAGCCCACCGGGCCGCCGCCCGGGAGGAGAGGAAGAGCGCTTAGCGTGACGCGGCCCGCCCGTCACCGGGCGGGCCGCGTCACCGGGCGGGGCGTCCGTCTCAGACGCGCCGTCCGTCTCAGACGTGCACGCCGTGCGCGCGCAGCGCCTTCTTGGGCTCGATGCCCGAGCCGTAGTCCGCCGAGTGACGGATCTCGAAGTGCAGGTGAGGGCCGGAGGAGTTGCCGGTGTTGCCGGAGACGCCGATCTTCTGGCCGGTCTTCACGTGCTGCCCGGACTTCACCTTCACGCCCTTGAGGTGGGCGTACTGCGAGTACGTGCCGTTGCTGTGCCGGACCACGATGGCGTTGCCGTACGCGGGGCCGTCGCCCGCGCCGTTGCCGCCCGCCTTCACGACGGTGCCCTTGTGCACGGCGCGCACCGGGGTGCCCGTCGGCACGGCGAAGTCCTGGCCGGAGTGCTTGTGCGCCCAGCGGCCGCCGCTGTTCCCGAAGGAGGCGCTGAGGTCGTACTTGCCGGATATCGGCTTCTCCCAGGAGCGCGCCTTCTTCGCGGCCTGGCGCTTCTTCTCCTCGCGCTCCTTCTTGACGGCCTCGCGCTGCGCGTCGGCCTGCTTGCGCGTCGCGTCGGCGAACTGCTCCGCCGTGTCGACAGGCTGCAGCGCCGTCTCGTGCACCTGCGATTCCGCTGCCGTCGCGACGCCCGCCCCCAGGGCCATCGAGACGCCGAGGCCCGCGGCGAGCACGACCGCCTTGGCTGCGGCGCCGTTGGTGGTCCAGGAACGTGACATAGGGGTATTACCTCCGGTGTGGATGCAAGGGATAGCCGCCCTTGAGTGACGGGCGACTTTCATGGGTAACCGGTGGCATTGCGGACATCAAGGAGCAGTCAGGATGTGACGTACTAAAGAGGCACGTAGCGGGAGGAGCGACGTAGGTCACTCCCGGCCCCCGTGAACCCGCCGCGCACGGGCCGCACCGGCGCGCACCCCCCGCCCCGCTCCTAGGCAGCCTCGTACGCGCGGACGATCTGTGCGTGACGTCACGGCGCGGCAGGACGCGCGAAGTCCCTGTCTGTGAACGGGATCACCGTTCCCCGCCGCCTCGTTAGGCTCCCCCCATGGAGCCGACGACCGTAGCCGCGCGCCTCGCCTCCAGCGCCGTGACGCCGCTGGTGAAGAGGCTGTTCACGCAGGAGGGGCCGGGCGCCGGGCTCGCCGACAGACCCGTACGGATCGCGAGCCGCGTCTCCTTCAGGGGCGAGCGGCGCACCCTCACCGGCAAGGAGCTCCACAGGCTCGCCGCCGAGCTGGTCCGCCGCGCCGCCGAGGCCGGAGGGCCGCACGAGGCGCCGGACCCCGCCGTCCGCGACGAGGTCACCGGGGCGCTCGCGGAGGCGCTGCACAGCCTGGGCGACCTGGACATGGACGACGCGCAGGCCGTACGGCTCGGGGCTGACGGCCTGGCCGCCCTGCTGGCCCGGCCCGACGGGCTGTCGGAGGCCGCCGAGGCGTACTTCCGCCCCCTGCTGCACACCGCGTGCGTGCACATCCTGCACTTCTTCACCCAGCGCTCGACGTTCGTCGCGCGCACCCTGGTCGAGCAGACGCGCACCCTGGAGCAGCTCGTGGCGACGACGGACCTGCTCGCCGCCCGTATCCCGTCGCAGACCGCGGGGGACGCCCGTTTCGAGCAGCGCTACGCGGACCACATCGCCCGCAAGCACGGCGAGTTGACCATCTACGGCCTCGACCTGCGGCACGCCCGCGAATGGCGGCTCGACAGCGCGTACGTCTCCCTGGAGGCGACAGCGAACGGGGACGGGGAGGGCCTGACGGCCCCTATCCCGGCCGAACGCGCCCTCTCGGGGCAGGAGCGTGTCCTGCTGCGCGGCGGCGCCGGGAGCGGCAAGACGACGCTCGTGCAGTGGCTCGCCGTGACCACCGCGCGGCAGACCTACGACGCCGCGCACCTGAGCCACCTCGTGGGCCGCGTGCCCTTCGTGCTGCCGCTGCGCCGGGTCGTACGGGACAGGCTGCTGCCCACCCCGGACCGGTTCCTGGACGCCGTACGCAGCTCCGTCACGGGCGAGCAGCCGGACGGCTGGGCGGCGCGCGTGCTGCGCGCGGGGCGCGGGCTGCTCCTGGTCGACGGCATCGACGAGATCCCGGAGCGCGAGCGGGAGGCCGTGCGCCGGTGGATGCGCGAGCTGATGGCCGACTACCCGGACAACCTGTGGCTGGTCACGGCCCGCCCGTCGGCCGTACGGGAGGACTGGCTGGAGCACGAGGGGTTCACCGAACTGTCCCTCGCCCCCATGTCACGCGCCGACGTCGCGGAGTTCGTCCACCGCTGGCACGAGGCGGCGGAAGCGGACCCGGAGCTGGGCGCGTCCCTGCTCGACGCGGTCCGTACGGCCCCGGCGCTCGGGCAGCTCGCGGTGAACCCCCTGATGTGCGGCCTGCTGTGCGCGCTGCACAGGGAACGCCGCGGTTTTCTGCCGCAGGGAAGGAAGGATCTCTACGAGGCGGCGCTGAGCATGCTCCTGGAACGGCGTGACGTCGAACGGGGCGTGGCGGACGGCCTCCGTCTCTCCAAGGAGACGCAGATCCAGCTCCTCCAGAAGCTCGCGCACTGGCTCCTCCGCAACGACCGCTCCGAAATGGAACGCGGGGACGCCGTGGCCCAGTTGGAACGGGCCCTGGTCTCCATGGCGCACGTGGAGGCCGGGCCCGAGCGGGTCTACCGGTATCTGCTGGAACGGTCGGGCCTCCTGCGCGAGCCCGCCGAAGGGCGCGTCGACTTCGTCCACCGCACCTTCCAGGACTATCTGGCGGCCAAGGCGGCCGTGGAGGAGGGCGACTTCCCGCTCCTCACGGACAACGGCGGCAAGGACCAGTGGGAGGACGTCCTCCAGATGGCCGTGGCCCTGGGACGCCCCGCCGAAAGGGCGCGCCTCCTGAGAGCGCTCGTCACACCGGCCGAGTTCCGTCCGGTCATGCTGGCCATGGCCTGCCTCAAGCACACCGTGGAGCTGGACCCCGCGGTCCGGGAGGAGGTCACTGTCAAGGCCCGGGTCTTTCTGCCGCCCCCGACGGTCAAGGACGCCGTCGGCATGGCCGAGACCTGCGGCCCCCTGCTGATCGACCTGCTGCCCGGACCGGAGGGACTGACGGACGACCAGGCGGTCCGTACCGTCACCTGCGCCTCCCATGTGGCCACGGACGCCGCCGTCAGCTTCCTCACCCGCTACTGCGCCCACCCCTCCCTGGCCGTCCGCCGCCAACTGGCCTGGCGCTGGCACCATTTCGACACGGAGGAGTACGGGCGCGAGGTCATCGCCCGTCTCGACGAGACCGATCTCTATTTCACCGCCCATTCGTCCGGTCATCTGCGCGTGCTGCGCGACCTGGGAGGACGGGAACGGATCCAGTTCTTCGGCCCCTATGACCCCGGCGAACTGGTGGAGCTGATCGACGCGGACCGCCTCACGGCACTCTGGCTGACCTCCGGCATCCGTTCCGGCGGCGGATGGTCCTGGCTCCGCGCCTTCCCGCGTCTGCGCACCCTCGTCGTGCCGGAGGACACTCACGAAATGGATCTCCTCGCCGTCCCCGCGCACATTCAGGTCCTCACGGACGCGCACGTAAGCTGAACCGGGCACCAACCGTCCGCAGTACCCGCCGAGTTGACCAGGAGGGCCGGTCCTATGGACGCCGGAGTCGTCGGGGCGCGGCTCGCGTCGAGTGTCGTGGGGCCGCTCGTCAAGAAGCTCTTCGTCTCCGAGGGACCGGGCGCGGGCCTGGTGGACCGGCCCGTACGGGTGTCCGGGCTCGTCTCGTTCCGGGGCGAGAAGCGGACGCTCACCGCGAAGGACCTGCGCAAGATCGCCGAGGAGCTGGTGCGGCGGGCCGCGCGCGACATCGGCACCCACGAAGCGCCCGGCCCCGAGGCGCGGCAGCGCGTGGCCGGACGGATCGCCTGGACCCTCGACGCGCTCGGCGAGACGGGACTGACCGACGTCGACGCCGTTTCCATGGGCCACGCGGCCTTCGCCCGCGCCCTGCACGACCAGGCCACCATCGGGCGCACCTCCCTGGCCGTCGAGCAGGACGAGACGGCGTTCTACTTCCGCGTCCTGGAGACCGCCTGCCTGCACGTCCTGCACTTCTTCACCCAGAGGTCCACGTTCGTCGCCCGTACGCTCGCCGCCCAGTCCCAGCAGCTGCGGGACCTGGTCACGCTCGTCGACGTCCTCATCGAACGGGTGCCCTCGCAGTCCGCGCAGGACGCGGCGTTCGAGCGGCAGTACGCCCAGCACATCGCCAAGCGCCACAGCAGCCTCACCATCTACGGCATCGACCTCCACCACGCCCGCGAATGGCCGCTCGACACCGCGTACCTGAGCCTGGAGGCGACGGCCACCGCCGCCGCGCCGGAGACGCCCGACGAGCGGAACGCGCACACGGACCAGCAGCCCGTCGAGCAGGCCCTCTCCGGTCACCGCCGCGTGCTGCTGCGCGGCATCGCGGGATCCGGCAAGACCACGCTCGTCCAGTGGCTCGCCGTGACCACCGCACGGCAGGACACGCTCACCGGGCGCCTCTCGCACCTGATAGGGCGCGTGCCGTACGTCCTGCCGCTCCGTACGCTCACGCGGGCGGGCGCCCGGCTCCCGGTGCCCGCCGACTTCCTGGCGGCCGTCTCCTCGCCGCTGTGCGGCTCCCAGCCGCCCGGCTGGACCGACCGCGTGCTCGCCGCCGGGCGCGGCGTGCTGCTGGTCGACGGCATCGACGAGGTGCCGGAGAGCGAGCGCGAACGCACCCGGCGCTGGCTGCGCGACCTGCTCACCGCCTTCCCCGACAACCTCTTCCTGGTCACCTCCCGCCCCTCCGCCGTACGCGAGGACTGGCTCGGCACGGACGACTTCACCGAGCTGTCCCTGTCCTCCATGCGCCCGGCCGACGTCGAGGTCTTCATCCGGCGCTGGCACGAGGCCGCGGAAGCGGAACCGGAACTCGGCGACGCGCTCCTGTCCTCCGTCCGCTCCAAGCCCGACCTCGGCCGCCTCGCCACCAACCCCCTCATGTGCGGCCTGATCTGCGCCCTGCACCGCGAACGGCGCGGCTTCCTCCCACGCGGCCGCAAGGCCCTCTACGACGCGGCGCTGAGCATGCTCCTGGAACGGCGCGACCGTGAGCGCGACATGCACCGCCCCGACGGCATCGAAATGGACGAGGAGTCGCAGGTCGAGCTCCTGCAGCGGCTCGCGTACTGGCTCATCCGCAACGGCCGTTCCGAAATGGCCCACGACGACGCCCTCGCGCTCCTGGAGCGCGTCCTGCCGTCCATGCGGTACGTCGCCTCGCAGGGCACCCCGGAAGAGCTCTTCCAGCACCTCCTCGTCCGCTCGGGACTCCTCCGCGAACCGGGCCACGGCACCGTCGAGTTCGTCCACCGCACCTTTCAGGACTACCTCGGCGCGAAGGCGGCCGTCGAGGAACGCGACTTCGACGTCCTCGTCCAGCACGCCCACCTCGACCAGTGGGAAGACGTCCTCCGCATGGCCGTCGCCCACGCCCGCCCCCACGAACGCGCCCGCCTCCTCCACGCCCTCGTGGACCGCGGCGACAACGAACCGGCGTGCCGCACCCGCCTCCACCTCCTCGCCATGGCCTGCCTGGAACACGCCACGAACCTCGATCCGGCGGTCCGGGAGGCGGTGGAGGAACGGGCGCGCATGCTGCTGCCGCCGCGCAGCGGGGAAGAGGCTCAGGAGCTGGCGCGGGTGGGGCCTGTTGTGCTGGAGCTGCTCCCCGGCCCGGACGGGCTCATGAACGACGAGGTATCCGCAACGGTCCAGACGGCGGGGGAGATCGGCGGCGACGCCGCGCTGCTGCTGCTCGTCAGGTTCCGCGAGCACCCCGAGGCCACAATGCTGGGGAGGTACTGGGACCGGTTCGACACCGACGCCTACGCGCGCGAGATCGTCCCCTACCTCGACCGCGGGTTCGTCACCGTCAGGACGGACGAGGAGATCGCCCGGCTTCGGGAGGCGGGAGGGCATCCGTATGTGGAACTCGTCGGCGACTTGGCTGAGGAACGGATCGCACAGGTGCTGGAGGAGGGTCAGGTCCGGAAACTCCTGCTGACCGACAACGACAGGCTCAGCAACCTCTCGTTCCTACGTGACTTCCCCAGCATCGAGGAACTCGACCTCCGTCGCTGTCCTCATGTCATCGATCTGGCCCCTCTGCGCGCCGTGCGGGAACTCTGGCTGTGGGATTTCGGCACCCAGGGGATGAGAGGGCTCCGCGAACTCAACCAGTTGAAGAGGCTCGTGCTCAGGGGGGACACGGTCTGGCCCGGCTTCCAGAGCCTGCCTCCGCCAGGGTCCCTGGAGGGGCTGCTCTTCCCCCGGCGCGGACTGACGAGCCTGGACGGCCTGACGGAGTACCAGGAACTGACCGAGGTCAGCTTCTGGGGCGTGGAGCACCGGCTCGCGCAGGCCGACTGGGAAGAGATGCACCGGCTTCCGGGCCTCATCCAACTCGTCCTGGACCACCCGCAGCTCTCGTCGCTTCCGGACGGCTTCCCGGAGTTCCCCGGAGTGACGCTCCTCCAGTTGCAGGACTCCGCCCCCGGTGACCTCGAACGGGCGTGCCGCCTGTTTCCGAAGGTGCGGACCCTCGCGGTGCACCAGCCCGCCGGAGACGTCGACCTGTCGCCCCTGAGCACACTGCCGGAGCTGAGCACCGTCCATGTGAACCGAGCCGAGCGCATCATCAACGCCGACCGCCTGGCCGAAAACGTTGACCTCAACATCTACCCGAGGCCCCGCACAAACCCCACCCCGTGACCATCCAACCGCACCGCGCATACGCTGGACCCGTAAGCACATACGCCCCCTGCCCCCCGTCAGGGAGTCGACGTCCATATGGATCCCGCAGTACGACTCGCGTCCGCTGTCGCCGACCCGATCGTCAGTCAGCTCCTGCTGCCCGTAGAGGCCGCCCCCACCACTCTCAAGGACGCCTCGACGTCCGAACTCCTCGCGCGGCTCGTCTCGTTCCGGGGTGAGTACCCGGCGCTCTCTTATGAGGGGCTGCTCTCGCTCTCGCAGGAGCTGGTCGAGCTGGCGGCCGCCGCGCACCGGCTGCCCGCCGTCGAGCGGGCGCCCATCGCGGTCGTGCTGTCCCGCACGCTCTGGATCATCGGCGAGCTGGACACGACCGACGTACAGGCCGTACGGCTGGGGCCGCAGGACTACGCGCGGCGGCTGCGGTCCGCAGTGCCGGGCGCGGACCGGGAGCTGACGCCCGACGCCGCCTGGTTCCACGACCGGCTGCTGGTCACCGTCTGCCTGCATCTGCTGCACCATCTGATCCGCCGCTCGCCGCGCCTCGCGGCCCGGCTGCCCGAGCGGGCGCACCGGATACGGCAGCTCATCGACCTGAACGACGTGGAGGCCGTGCGCGGCGTGGAGAACCCGGGGCGGCCGTCCGTGGAGGACGCGGACTTCGAGGCGCGGTACGCGGATTCGGTCGTCGCGCAGTACAACCGCGTCACCATCTACGGCATCGACCTGCCGAACCCGAACACCCCGGACAACTGGTCGCTCGACGCGACCTACCTCAGCCTCAGCGCCGAGTTCGACAACGTCGGCGACGAGGCGCGGGAGGAGCGCGAGAACGACGAGCCCGTCCTGACGGCCGACAGGGCGCTCTCCGGGCACGAGAGGGTGCTGCTGCGCGGCGTCGCGGGCTCCGGCAAGACCACGCTCGTCCAGTGGCTGGCCGTCTCCACGGCGCGGGACGCGCTGCCGCCGGAGCTGGAGTCGCTGCGCGGCCGGATCCCGCTCGTCCTGCCCGTACGGCGCTTCGCGCGGGAGGGGTTCCCCGCGCCGGACGACTTCCTGACGGCCGTACGGCACCCGCTCGCTCAGGAGGCACCCGACGGGTGGGTGGCGCGCGTGCTGACGGAGGAACGGGCGCTGCTGCTCATCGACGGGATCGACGAGGCCCCCGAGTCGGAGCGCGGACCGCTGCGGGCCGCGCTGAAGCGGCTGATGCGGATCTACTCCGGGAACTTCTGCCTCGTCACGGCCCGCCCCTCCGCCGTCGAGCCGAACTGGCTGGAGGACGAGGGCTTCGACGAGCTGGCGCTGGCGCCCATGAACCGCGACCAGGTCAGCGCGTTCATCACCGCCTGGCACACGGCCGCGCGGAACGACGAGGGCAAGGACCACTCCCGCCTTGAGGAGTACCGCGACAAGCTGCTCGCCTCCATCCCGCTCTTCCGCGAGCTGCGCGGCCTGGCGACCAACCCGCTGATGTGCGGCCTGATCTGCGCCCTGAACCGCGACCGTTCGGGCTCGCTGCCCAAGGGCCGCAAGGAGCTGTACGAGGCGGCCATGGAGATGCTCCTGCAGCGCCGCGACCCCGAGCGCCGGGTGCTCTACGCCGACGCCGTACGGCTCCAGCGGGCGCCTCGCGAGCGGCTGCTGCGCAAGCTGGCCTTCCGGATGCTGACCGAGCAGCGGGCCGAGCTGGACCTGGACGAGGCGCTGGAGGAGATCGATCGGAGCCTGCCCGCCATCCCGTCCACCGCGGGCCAGGGCGGCCCGGAGGCGATCTTCCGCCATCTGCTGCTGCGGACGGGGCTGCTGCGCGAGCAGACGGACCGCTCGATGGAGTTCGTGCACCGTACCGTTCAGGACTATCTCGCGGCCAAGGAGGCCGTCGAGCAGGGCGCCTTCGACCTGCTGCTCGCGCACGCGCACGAGTCGGAGTGGGAGGAGGTGATCCGGATGGCCGTGGCCCACGCCAGGCCGGGCGAGTGCGCCAGGCTGCTGACGGGCCTGCTGGCGCCCGGCAGGACGGGCATGCAGCGCAACCGGCGCCGCCTGCTGGCCGCCGCCTGCCTGGAGCACGTCACGGAGCTGGACCCGGAGACCCATGACCGTATCCGCCACGAGACGCGGAACATGCTGCGCCCGGCGACCGTCGCCGCCGCGCGGGGGCTGGGCTGGGTGGGCCCGATAGTGCTGGAGATGCTGCCCGACCCGTCGACGGTCTCGGACCGGGAGGCCCACCGGCTGGCCGTGACGGTCACGCGGATCAACGACGACGCGGCCGTCCACTACCTCGCGCAGCTCCGCAACCGCGCCTCTTTGGAGCTGCGCGCGGAACTCGCGCACGGCTGGCGCAATTTCGACACCGACCACTACGCCGAGGAGATCATCGGCCATCTCGACCCCGAGGGCCTGTACTTCCCGGTGAGCGACCGCGTGGAGCTGGCGGCCCTGCGCAAGCTGGGCGGCAGGGAACGCGTCCAGGTCGTCGGCCACTTCACCCCGGACGAGCTGCTGGAGGGCCTGGTCCCGGACCAGCTCACCCACCTGTGGCTCGCCTACGACCTGGGCGTACGGATGGACTGGCTGGGCGCCTTCCCGCATCTGACGACCCTGCGCGTCAATCCGCGGCTGCCCCGCGTCACGGGCGTCCCGGAGGGGGTCCGCATCCTGGCCTGAGGCTGACCTCAGGCCCCGGCGCGCATACGACAGGGGGCCGGCCCCGTCATCGGGACCGGCCCCTGCGCTGTCTGTCCGAGCCGCGCTCAGGCGTCAGGCTTGCTCATGCGTCCTTGGACAGGTTCGGCCCGCTGCCACCGGCGGCGGACTCGACCGGCGGGGCGTCGGGCAGCGCCGACTTCTCCTCGCCGCGGAAGGTGAAGGACTTGGTCTCGCCCTCGCCCTCCGTGTCCACGACCACGATGTGGCCGGGGCGCAGGTCGCCGAAGAGGATCTTCTCCGAGAGGACGTCCTCGATCTCGCGCTGGATGGTGCGGCGCAGCGGCCGGGCACCCATCACGGGGTCGTAGCCCTTCTTGGCGAGGAGCTCCTTGGCGTCCGTGCTGAGCTCAAGGCCCATGTCACGGTCCTTCAGCCGCTCGTCGACCTGGGCGACCATCAGATCCACGATGCGGATGATGTCGTCCTGCGTGAGCTGGTGGAAGACGACCGTGTCGTCGACACGGTTGAGGAACTCGGGGCGGAAGTGCTGCTTCAGCTCGTCGTTGACCTTCGCCTTCATCCGGTCGTATCCCGCCTTGACGTCGCCCTGGCTGGCGAAGCCCAGGTTGAAGCCCTTGGAGATGTCCCGGGTGCCGAGGTTGGTCGTCATGATGATGACCGTGTTCTTGAAGTCCACGACCCGGCCCTGGGAGTCGGTCAGGCGACCGTCCTCCAGGATCTGCAGCAGCGAGTTGAAGATGTCCGGGTGGGCCTTCTCGACCTCGTCGAAGAGGACGACGGAGAACGGCTTGCGGCGCACCTTCTCGGTGAGCTGACCGCCCTCCTCGTAACCCACGTATCCGGGCGGGGAGCCGAAGAGGCGCGAGACGGTGTGCTTCTCGCTGAACTCCGACATGTCGAGGGAGATGAGCGCTTCCTCGTCCCCGAAGAGGAACTCGGCGAGCGTCTTGGACAGCTCCGTCTTACCCACACCGGACGGACCGGCGAAGATGAACGAACCACCCGGGCGCTTCGGGTCCTTCAGGCCCGCACGCGTGCGCCGGATCGCCTGGGAGAGCGCCTTGATGGCGTCCTCCTGGCCGATGACGCGCTTGTGCAGCTCGTCCTCCATGCGCAGGAGCCTGCTGGACTCCTCCTCGGTCAGCTTGAAGACCGGGATGCCGGTGGCGGTGGCGAGGACCTCGGCGATGAGCTCCTCGTCGACCTCGGCCACGACGTCCATGTCGCCGGCCTTCCACTCCTTCTCCCGCTTGGCCTTCTGGGCGAGGAGCTGCTTCTCCGTGTCACGGAGGGAGGCGGCCTTCTCGAAGTCCTGCGAGTCGATCGCGGACTCCTTGTCCCGGCGGACGTTCGCGATCTTCTCGTCGAACTCGCGGAGGTCCGGCGGGGCGGTCATCCGGCGGATGCGCATCCGCGATCCGGCCTCGTCGATCAGGTCGATCGCCTTGTCCGGCAGGAAGCGGTCCGAGATGTAGCGGTCCGCGAGCGTCGCGGCGCCGACCAGCGCGGCGTCCGTGATGGAGACGCGGTGGTGCGCCTCGTAACGGTCGCGCAGGCCCTTCAGGATCTCGATGGTGTGCGGCAGCGACGGCTCCGCGACCTGGATGGGCTGGAAGCGGCGCTCGAGGGCGGCGTCCTTCTCCAGGTACTTGCGGTACTCGTCGAGCGTCGTGGCACCGATCGTCTGCAGCTCGCCGCGGGCCAGCATCGGCTTGAGGATGCTCGCCGCGTCGATCGCGCCCTCGGCGGCGCCCGCGCCGACCAGGGTGTGCAGCTCGTCGATGAACAGGATGATGTCGCCGCGCGTACGGATCTCCTTGAGCACCTTCTTCAGGCGCTCCTCGAAGTCACCGCGGTAGCGCGAGCCGGCGACCAGGGCGCCGAGGTCCAGGGTGTAGAGGTGCTTGTCCTTGAGGGTCTCGGGCACCTCGCCCTTGACGATCGCCTGCGCCAGCCCCTCGACGACGGCGGTCTTGCCGACGCCGGGCTCGCCGATGAGAACCGGGTTGTTCTTCGTACGGCGGGACAGGACCTGCATGACCCGCTCGATCTCCTTCTCGCGCCCGATGACCGGGTCGAGCTTGGACTCACGGGCGGCCTGCGTCAGGTTGCGGCCGAACTGGTCCAGGACGAGCGAGGTGGAGGGCGTGCCCTCGGCGGGTCCGCCCGCCGTCGCGGCTTCCTTGCCGCCCGAGTACCCCGACAGGAGCTGGATGACCTGCTGGCGCACCCGGTTGAGATCGGCGCCGAGCTTCACGAGGACCTGGGCTGCGACGCCCTCGCCCTCGCGGATCAGGCCGAGCAGGATGTGCTCGGTGCCGATGTAGTTGTGGCCGAGCTGAAGGGCCTCGCGGAGCGACAGCTCCAGCACCTTCTTGGCACGGGGGGTGAAGGGGATGTGGCCGGACGGGGCCTGCTGGCCCTGGCCGATGATCTCCTCCACCTGCTGGCGGACAGCCTCAAGCGAAATCCCGAGGCTCTCCAGTGCCTTAGCGGCGACACCCTCACCCTCGTGGATCAGGCCCAGGAGGATGTGCTCGGTGCCGATGTAGTTGTGGTTGAGCATCCGGGCTTCTTCCTGAGCCAGGACGACAACCCGCCGCGCGCGGTCGGTGAACCTCTCGAACATCGTTAATCGCTCCTCAGAGCGGTCAGGCAGTGAGGGGACGCTCCCCTCGCTGTCCTTCCGCAGCTTAGTCCCGCAACGGGGGACCGCTCATTCCAACTGCCGACACCGGCCCAGTTGAGTACTCGCCTCCTGCCCCGGACAGCCGACAACAGTTCCAACCCGATGGTGCGAGACGATGTTCCCGCAGGCCAGGCGTATTCACCTGGATCCACTACGCCGACGGCGAACGCCCCCTTGCCGACACGCCCGTCCCGGCCCGACACCGCCCGTTCACACCGCCGCTCCGCCCGTCTTCACCTGGGCTTCCTGCTCGTTAGAGCCTTCTTACCCGCTCGCGGTGACAGTCCATGCGGCTTACAGCCGATACGCGCGGGCGCATCCGCTGTTGGCGAACAGCCTTGCGCTTGTGCGGTTTCTCTTTGAGCACGGCGAGTAGCCGTTGTCAACCCTGCGTAACACTCACGGGGCGCGGCCCGTTGCACCGGGCATGACTTTCGCGATTCCGCGCGCCCTGGAGAACGCCGGGGACGCCGAAGAGACCGCCATCGATGTGGCGGGTGCGGTCGATGCGACGGGTGCGGCCGGTGCGGCCGACGTGCTGGAGGTGCCGGTCGATGCCGGACTGGCGCTGCTGCGGCGCAGGGGGCTGCGCACCGGACCCGTGGCGTACGACCCGGTGCGCGCACGCGTGCAGCTGCTCGTGCCCCGCGGCACAGCCGAGGAGCTGCCGGGGCTGCTGGAGTGGCTGGAGTGGGGCGGGATCGAGCTGGAGCTGACCGCCCGCGCCGCCTACGACCCTCGGGAGGCCGCCGTCTGGCTGCGGCCTCCCGAGCCGGGGTGCGGGCCGGGAATGCCGGAGACCACCGGGCGGCCCGTCGATCTCGTACGGCTGGTGAGCGCCGCGGCCACCGAGTGCCACCGCGCCCGACTGGGACTTCAGCCGTTGGCCTTCTCGTAGGCCTCACGAATGCTCGCGGGGACCCGGCCCCGGTCGTTGACCTCGTAACCCTGTTCCTTGGCCCACGCGCGGATCTTCGCGGTGTCCTGACCGGCGCCGCCGCCCGTGGCCGCACGGCCGCCCTTTCCACCGCGCGCGGAACGCCCGCCGGTGCGGCGCCCACCCTTGAGATAGGGCTCCAGAGCGCTCCGGAGCTTGTCCGCATTAGCGGTGGTGAGATCGATCTCGTAGGTCTTCCCGTCCAGAGCGAACGTCACCGTCTCGTCCGCCTCGCCACCGTCGAGGTCGTCGACAAGAAGAACCTGAACCTTCTGTGCCACCGACTGCTCCCATTCGTCATCGATAACGGATTACTGATACTGCCGACGAAAGCAAACCGCTTTTCCCGGAGAAACACAAACCCTCGGCGGAGTTTGCCCGGCCATCCGCTGGGATTGGCGGGATCTTTCGGACATAGTGGTGGCAGATCAGAGCCAGGGTTCAGAGATGCAGCAGCATGCGGCTGTTGCCCAAGGTGTTCGGCTTCACCCGTTCGAGGCCCAGGAACTCGGCTACTCCCTCGTCATAGGAACGCAGCAGCTCGCTGTAGACATCGCCGTCGACGGGAGTCTCGCCGATCTCCGTGAAGCCGTGCTTCGCGAAGAAGTCAACTTCGAAGGTGAGACAGAAAATGCGCCGGACGCCGAGCCAGCGCGCGGTCTGGAGCAGCTTCTCCAGCAACTGGTGACCGACCCCGCTCCCGCGCTGCGCGGGAGCCACGGCCAGGGTCCTGACCTCGGCCAGGTCCTCCCACATGACATGGAGGGCGCCGCATCCGACCACTTCCGCGTCGTGGTCCCGTTCAGCGACCCAGAACTCCTGGATGTCCTCGTAAAGGGTCACGGTGGCTTTGCCGAGCAGGATCTGCTCGCGCGAGTAGGCCTCGATGAGCGCGCGCACAGCGGGCACATCCGCTGTGCGTGCCCTGCGGATGGTGACTTCGCTTAGCGGCGCGGCTTCTGGCATGAACGGACGCTATCGCTCCTGGCCTCCGGCGCCGCCGTCGGGGGGATCGAGATGCACGCCGTTCAGTTGTACGACGCGCAACGCGTCCCTCAGCACATCGACCTGTTCCGGCGACATCATGCCGAAGAAGTCGACGAGAGCGGCGGCGGGGTTGTCACTGGCCGACCACGCCTCGTTCATGAGAGCGGCTGAGTACGCGGCCCTAGTGGAGACCGCTTCATATCGATAGGCCCGGCCTTCTTGATCCCGGCGGACCCAGCCCTTCTGGCGCAGGTTGTCCATTACGGTCATCACCGTCGTGTAGGCGATGGCGCGTTCCTTCTGGAGATCTTCCAGGACTTCTCGCACGGTGACCGGGCGGTTCCAGCGCCATACCCGGGTCATCACGGCATCTTCCAACTCACCCAATGGCCTCGGCACAGATGAATAATAGTCGGAGATGTCCGAATCGAGGGGAATAAGGGCCCGGCGGGGACTCAGTCCTTCTTCTGCTGCTGAGCGCCCTCGGCACGGGCCAGCGCGGCATCGACGATGCCGTCCTCCTTGGCCTTGTTCGGCCCGCCCTGACTCTTCACTATGACCACGATGAGCGCCGTGAATGCCACCGCCATGATGAACGGCGGAGTGAGTGCGGCGACGTAATCCATGGCTTTGGCCTCCTCGGTGCGCAGACGTCCAGCGTACTGCGAGGAGTTCGGGCGACTACGCCGGGACCGCCCGCCCGTACGCCTCCTCCGCGGGCGGCGGCGCGGGCGACGGCGGGGCCTGCGGCTCCGCCGGGTCCCGGCGGGGCGGGAAGACCTCGGCGGGGGTGGGGACGGGGCGGCCCGGGGCGGGCGGCCCGGAGGGCTCGGAGGGTTCGGACGGCTCGGAGGGCTCGGAGGGCGGCGTGGCCGGGGATTCCGGCGAGTCCGGCGAGTCCGGTTCGCCGTCGGACGTCCCGGCGGGCACGTCCGGCATGTCCTGTGCCTCCGGGGGCAGGGGCTCCGAGGCCGGGGCGGGGACCCTGCCGGTCGGGAGAGGGCGCAGGCGCGTGCGTACGGCCCGTTCGGCGAGGCGCTCGCAGCGCAGGAGCAGCGCCCGGCGGCGGGCCGCCTCGGGGCCGCTCACGGCCTCCTCGCACAGGGAGCGCAGGACGACGAGGTCGTCGGGGCGCGCGAGGTAGCCCGCGGTGAGGGCGGCCTCCAGCTGGTCGAGATAGCCGACGGCCGCGCCGGGGAGGGCGTCGCGGTAGCGGGCGAGGTCGGCGAGGAGGAAGGAGCGGAGCCGGTAGCCCTCGCGGACCGTCTCGTCGACGGCCTCGGCCAGCCGCAGGTACTCGCGGGCCTCCTCGGGCGTGGGGCCGGACTGCAGGGCGATGGCGAGGGCGCCGCCGAGCACACGCAGCTCGTCCGCGCTGAACGCCACGCCGCCTCGGGAACCGTAGGGCGTGGGCATGGGCCGACGATACGGGGTGAACCGGACAAGTCTTCTTATCGCGCGAAGCGCGGCGTGGCGCGGCGCGGAACGGCGCTGAACGGCGCGGGGACGGCGCGGGGACGGAGCCGCACGCGGGTGGGCGTGCGGCTCGGCGCCGGGCACAGGAGCAGGAGCGCCCGGCCGCACCGGCGGCGCGTGCAGCCGACAGGCGGAGGAGGGCGCCATGGCGGAGCCTCGGCGAGCCCTGGCGGCCGACGACACGGCAGATGTGCGTGCCGGGCGACGCGGGGCCCGGCAGGCTCCGCCGGGCAGGCGTCAGCTCCGGTCGACGTTGCGCTCGTAGACCAGGCGGAGGCCGATCAGGGTGAGCCAGGGCTCGTGCTCGTCGATGACCGCGGACTCGCCCAGGACCATGGGCGCGAGGCCGCCCGTGGCGATGACGGTGACGTCGTCGGGGTCGTCGGCGAGCTCGGTGGCCATGCGGTTGACGACGCCGTCGACCTGGCCCGCGAAGCCGTAGACGATGCCCGCCTGCATGGCCTCGACGGTGTTCTTGCCGATGACGCTGCGCGGGCGGGCGATCTCGATCTTGCGGAGCTGCGCGCCGCGTACGCCCAGCGCGTCGACGGAGATCTCGATGCCGGGCGCGATGACGCCGCCGACGTACTCACCGCGGACGGAGACCGCGTCGAACGTCGTCGCCGTGCCGAAGTCGACGACCACGCAGGGGCCGCCGTACAGCTCGACGGCGGCCAGCGCGTTGATGATGCGGTCGGCGCCGACCTCCTTCGGGTTGTCCATCAGGATCGGCACGCCCGTCTTGACGCCCGGTTCGACCAGGACGGCGGGGATGTCGCCGTAGTAGCGCCGGGTCACCTCGCGCAGCTCGTGCAGCACGGAGGGGACGGTCGAACAGATGGCGATGCCCTCGATGTTGTCGCCCAGTTCCTCGCCCAGGAGCGGGTGCATGCCCATCAGTCCCTGGAGGAGGACGGCGAGTTCGTCGGCCGTACGGCGGGCCTCTGTGGAGATGCGCCAGTGCTCGACGATCTCCTCGCCGTCGAACAGGCCCAGCACGGTGTGGGTGTTCCCCACATCGATGGTCAGCAGCATCAGGCGGTCCCCTCGCGCAGGTCCAGGCCGATGTCGAGGATCGGGGAGGAGTGGGTGAGCGCGCCGACCGCGAAGTAGTCGACGCCGGTGGCGGCGTACGCGGCGGCGTTCTGGAGCGTGAGGCGGCCCGAGGACTCCAGACGGGCGCGTCCCGCGACGAGCTGGACGGCCTCGGCCGTCTGCTCGGGCGTGAAGTTGTCCAGCAGGATCAGGTCCGCGCCCTCCTCCAGGACGGGCGGGATCTGGTCGAGCCGGTCGACCTCGACCTCGATCGGGACGTCCGGGAACTCCTCCCGTACGCGCCGGAACGCCTCCGCGACGCCTCCGGCCGCGACCACGTGGTTGTCCTTGATGAGCGCCGCGTCCGAGAGGGACATGCGGTGGTTGACGCCCCCGCCGCACCGGACGGCGAACTTCTCCAGGGCGCGCAGGCCCGGAGTCGTCTTACGGGTGTCCCGTACGCGCGTCCGCGTGCCCTTCAGGGCGTCCGCCCAGGCGCGCGTGGCCGTCGCGATGCCCGAGAGGCGGCACAGCAGGTTCAGCGCGCTGCGCTCGGCCGTCAGCAGGTCGCGGGTGCGGGTGCGGACGGTGAGCAGCTTCTGGCCGGGCTCGACGCGGTCCCCGTCGAGCACATGGCGCTCGACCTCGAACTCGTCGGTGCACACGACGGAGAGCACCGCCTCGGCGACCCGCAGGCCCGCCGCCGTCCCGGCCTCGCGCGCCGTGAAGTCGCCGACGGCGACGGCCTCTTCGGGGACCGTGGCGACGCTGGTGACGTCGACTCCGTTGTCCAGGTCCTCCTCGATGGCCAGGTGGGCGATGTCCTCGATCTGCACCGGGTCCAGGCCCTGGGCCGCCAGGAGCATCGCCAGACCGTCGTCCAGGCCGCATTCGAGCGGGTCGAGGTCCGCCCCTTCGCCCCCGGCGGCGCAGCCGCAGCCGTCGCCGCAGCCACCGTCCTGTCCGGCCGGAGCGGCCGGGCCCTTGCCGATCTGGAGCAGGGGAAGGTCGTCGGTCACTGTGTCTCCTGGTTCTGCGCGACCGGCGGGAAGGCGGTCGTCTGTGTCGTACGGACGGTGAAAAGCATGTCCTGGGAGGCGGACCGGTCGGCCTTTTCCGGCCGTTCGGGCCGCTCGGACCCGTCCGGCTGTTCCGGTGCGAGCGAGACCACGACATGGCGGCGCCATTGTGCGTCGTCCCGGTCGGGACGGTCCTCGCGCCAGTGGCAGCCCCGTGTCTCCTCGCGGTACCGGGCCGCGGTGACGAGGACGCGCGCGACCAGATGGAGGTTGGCGGTCTCCCAGGTCTCGACGCCCGGTTCGGCGGGCTTGTCGGCCAGGTCGCCGGGGAGCGCGGAGAGCCGTTCCGCGGCCTCGGCCAGGCTGTCGGCGGAACGGAGCGCCCCCGCGCCGCGTGACATCAGCCGCTGGACGGCCACGCGGGCCTCCGGCGGCAGCAGCGGCACGCGCGCACGGGCGCTCGTGTACGGGCCGGGGCCCGCGCTCTCGGTCACGGCGCGCTCCGCGATGCGCTCGGCGAAGACCAGACCCTCCAGCAGGCTGTTGGAGGCGAGCCGGTTGGCGCCGTGGACGCCGGTGCAGGCGACCTCTCCGCAGGCGTACAGCCCCGGAACGGTCGTCCGTCCGTGCCGGTCCGTACGGACGCCTCCGCTGGCGTGGTGCGCGGCGGGGGCGACCGGTACGGGCTCGGTCACCGGGTCGATGCCGTGGGAGCGGCAGGCGGCCAGGATGGTGGGGAAACGGCGCTCCCACATCTCGGCGCCGAAGTGCCGCCCGTCCAGGTACATGTGGTCGGTGCCCTGTTCGGCGGCGCGGCGCATGATGCCCTTGGCGACGATGTCGCGCGGGGCCAGCTCGGCGAGCGGGTGCCGCCCCTCCATGAAGCGGACGCCGTCCGCGTCGACGAGGTGCGCCCCCTCGCCCCGTACGGCCTCCGAGATGAGGGGCTGCTGCCCCTCCGCGTCGGGGCCGAGGTAGAGCACGGTGGGGTGGAACTGGACGAACTCCAGGTCGGAGACCTCGGCACCGGCCCGCAGCGCGAGAGCCACGCCGTCGCCCGTGGCGACGGACGGGTTGGTCGTCGCGGCGAACACCTGGCCCATGCCGCCCGTGGCGAGGACGACGGCGGGCGCGTGGACGGCGCCGACGCCGTCGTGCTGGCCCTCGCCCATCACGTGCAGGGTGACGCCCGCGGTGTGCCCGTGCGCGTCCTTGAGGAGGTCGAGGACGAGGGCGTTCTCGACGGTACGGAGCGAGGGTTCGGCCCGTACGGCGGCGACGAGGGCGCGGGAGACCTCGGCGCCCGTCGCGTCGCCGCCCGCGTGCGCGATGCGGCGGCGGTGGTGCCCTCCCTCGCGGGTCAGCTCGATCTGGCCGCTCGTCTCCGAGACGTCGAAATGGGCGCCCGCGCCGATCAGGCGCCGCACCGCGTCGGGGCCCTCCGTGACGAGGGCCCGTACGGCGTCCTCGTCGCACAGTCCGGCGCCCGCCGTGAGGGTGTCCTCCAGGTGCTGCTCCGGGGTGTCACCCTCGCCGAGGGCCGCGGCTATGCCGCCCTGGGCCCAGCGGGTCGAGCCGTCGTCCAGCCGCGCCTTGGTGACGACCACCGTGCGGGCGCCCGCCGCGGCGCAGCGCAGCGCCGCCGTCAGGCCCGCCACGCCGGATCCCACGACGACGACGTCGGCGTCGACCGTCCAGCCGGGCTCCGGCGCCTCCAGCGCCCGCCCTGCCGCTTCGTGCGTTGCCTCGTACGTCGTCCCGTCGTACGTCGTCCCGTCGTGCGCCATGTGAGGGCGTCCTCCGCTCAGTGCGCCCGGTCCGCTCGGTCCGCGCCGGGGGCGGGCGCGAGGTGCGGCCGGACGTTGTCGATGAGGCGTGTGGTGCCCACCCGGGCGGCCACCGCCAGCACGGCTTCCCCCACGAAACGCTCGTCGACCGCCGTGAAGTCCTCGGGGTCGACCAGGGCGACGTAATCGAGCTCCAGGGGCGCGCCTTCGAGCACGTCCCCGGCCGCGCGCAGCACGGCGGACGGGCTCCCGCCGCGCGCGGCCGCGGCCTCTCCGGCCGTCAGCGCGCGGGAGAGCGCGAGCGCGGTGACGCGGTCCGTCCGCGACAGGTAGCGGTTACGGCTGGACAGGGCCAGGCCGTCGCTCTCCCGTACGGTCGGCACGCCGACGACCTCGACGGGGAAGTTCAGATCGCGCACCATACGGCGCACCATGGCGAGCTGCTGCGCGTCCTTACGGCCGAAGAACGCCACGTCGGGCGCGGTCAGATGGAGGAGCTTCGCGACGACGGTGAGCACCCCGTCGAAATGGCCGGGCCGGTGCGCGCCCTCCAGCCGTTCGCCCATGGGGCCCGCCCAGACGCGCACCTGGGGCTCTCCGCCGGGATAGACCTCGTCCGCCGAGGGGGCGAAGACGACGTCGGCGCCTTCCTTGCCCGCGACGGCCAGATCGGCGTCCAGGGTGCGCGGATAGCGGTCCAGGTCCTCGCCCTCGCCGAACTGGAGCGGATTGACGAAGACGGTCACCACGACCTGCCCCTGGGGGCCGACGCGTTCGCGCGCGGCCCGTACGAGCGCGGCGTGGCCCTCGTGCAGGGCGCCCATGGTCATCACGACGGCGCGCTCGGAAGTGCTGGAAGCACCGGAAGTGCCGGAAGCGCCCGAAGCGCGCGACAGGGCGCGCAGTTCGGCGCCCGTACGGACGACGGCCGGGGTCATTCGCCGGCTCCCTCGTCGTCGTCCCCCGCGCTGCCGGAGTCTCCTCGCGGAGTGCCGCCGTCCGGAGTGCCGCCGCCCGCGAGGACGTCCAGGAGGTCCTCGGCGAGTTCGGGCTTGAGCAGGCCGTGCGCGAGCGCACGGTCGGCGGTCGCGCGCGCCATCGCGAGGTAGCCCGCGACGGTCTGCGGCGCGTGCTTGCGCAGCTCGGTCACGTGCGCCGCGACGGTGCCCGCGTCGCCGCGCGCGACGGGCCCGGTGAGCGCGGAGTCGCCGGAGCGCAGCGCGTTGTCGAGCGCGGCGCCCAGGAGCGGGCCGAGCATCCTGTCGGGGGCGCGCACGCCCGAGGCGCGCAGCAGCTCCATGGACTGGGTGACGAGGGTGACCAGATGGTTCGCGCCGATGGCGAGGGCCGCGTGGTAGAGCGGGCGGGCCGCTTCCTCGATCCATTCGGGCTCGCCGCCCATCTCGATGACGAGCGCCTCGGCCGCCAGCCGCAGCTCCTCCGGCGCGGTCACGCCGAACGAGCAGCCCGCCAGGCGCTGGACGTCCACGGACGTCCCCGTGAACGTCATCGCCGGGTGCAGCGCCAGCGGCAGCGCGCCCGCGCGGACGGCGGGGTCGAGCACGGAGGCGCCGAACCGGCCGGAGGTGTGCACCAGGAGCTGCCCCTGCCGCACGGCGCCGGTCCCCGCGAGGCCCGCCACCAGGTCGGGCAGGGCGTCGTCGGGGACGGTGAGCAGGACGAGGTCGGCCCGCGCGAGGACCTCGGCGGGGTCCACGAGGGGCACGCCGGGCAGCATCTCGGCGGAGCGCCGCCGGGAGGCGTCGGAGACGCCCGAGGCGGCGACGGGGCGGTGCCCGGCCAGGCGCAGCGCGGCGGCGAGGGGCGGCCCGACACGGCCCGCGCCGACGACGCCGACGGACAGCCGCGCGGGGCGGTCCTCGGCCCGTGCCGGACCCGCTGGATCGGGGGGCTCTGGAGGTGTGGGGTTGTTCACGGACTGGCCTTCCGTATGCGTTCCGGTCCGCTCGTTCCGCCGGTACCGGACGTGACCAGGCCATGCTAAGCCCTGCCCGCACGGCGGCGGAGAGCGCCGGGACGGCGGGGAGAAGCCGTCCGGCGGCCCCTCGGGGAGCCCCACGTCCGGCGGGCCTCCCTGCGCGCCGTCCACCACGCGTGCAGGAGCTTCGCCTCGTGCGTGCCGGGGGCCGGAGGGGGCGCCTCGCCCTGCTGCTGGAGGCGCCAGGTGTCGAGTGCGTACTGCGTGCTGAGAGTCATGGCACGAGGCTGCGTCCGTCCCCGCCGCCCTGGCACGCGGATTGACCAGGGACGTCAATCAGCACCCCGCCGATTGACGGCCCCCGTCAATCGGGGAGCGACCGGCGTCCCTCACGGGCGAGGATGGGCACATGAGTGTGGTCATCGACATCACGGGCCTGCCGCCCGAGCGGATCGTCTTCAGCCCGTCGCCGCTGGCGGAGCTGGGCGCCGCGCTGCACGCTCTGGCCGAGCCCGGCCACCACCCGGCCCTGCACAGCTGGGCCACCGCGACCAACGCCGCGCTCAAGTGCGATCTGGCCGACCGGCTGTGCGAGGCGGACTTCCTGTGGCGCTCCACCCGGGCCGACATCCTGCTGCCCGCGAACCCGCGGCCCACGCTCCGCGAGGAGCTGGACGACCTGGACACGATGGACGACGAGCGGTTCGTCGACGCCGCCCTGGAGATCTCGTGCAGCCGCCGCTCGTACGCGACGGGCCGTCCCTCGCCCCTCGTCGACGGCGCGGAGCGGAAGGCCGCGCTGGAACGGGCGACCGTGCGCGGCCCCCGCCAGGCCGAGTTCGCCCGGCGGCTGCTGGACGACCCGCGCACCGTCCGGGCGTGGATCCGCCGTCTGCTGGAGGACTGCGAGTCGGCGTTCTTCGGCGACCTGTGGGAGCGCACCCGGCCGCAGCTGACCGCCGACGCGCGGCACAAGACGGAGCTGCTGAACCACCGGGGCCTGGCGGCCACGCTCGACGCGGTCTCGCCCGCCATCACCCTGGACGAGGAGGGCCCGGGGCCGCGCGTCGTCGTCGACAAGCTCACCGAGGGCCGCACCTGGGCCGCCGACCCCGCGCTGCCCGGCGGGCCCGGCGTCACGTTCCTGCCCACGCTCATCGGCCAGCCGCACCTGCTCGCGCTGTACGCGCCCGGCTGGCGGCCCGTGGTGACGTACCCGGTGGCGACGCCCGAGCTGCCGCAGCCGATCGCCCAGAGCCTCATGCAGTGCCGTCTGGAGGCCCTCGCGCACCCGGCGCGGATGCGGCTGTGCCTGAGCCTGTCGCGCGCCGCCTACACCACCAGCGAGCTGGCGAACATCCACGGCCTGAGCGCGCCCGAGGTCTCCCGCCACCTGAAGGCCATGAAGAAGGCGGGCCTGCTCACCACCCGGCGCCGCGGCCGGTACGTCCAGTACCGCCTGGACCTGAGCACGGTGGCCCGCATAGGGAGCGACTTCATCGGCGCGGTGCTGCGCTGACGCATCGCCCCGGCAGTACCGCCGGGGAGGGCTGGCACGATGGCCGTCCATGGAGCCGTCCATGAACGCGCGCACCGCTCCGGCCGTACAGGCCCGGGCCCTGGTAGAAGACCGGTTCCCGCACGCCCTCGGCGCCCTGCTCGGCGGCTCGGCGGCCCAGGGACGCGCCACCGCGGCCAGCGATCTGGACGTGGTGATCCTCCTCCCGGACGGGGAGGCCGGGCGCCGCGAGGTGATCCGCCACGACGGACGGCTGGCCGAGCTGTTCCTGCACACCCCCGCGGACGCGCCCGAGCACTTCGAACGGGACAGGAGGCTGCGCCGGGGCACCGTCCTCTTCCTGTACGACCAGGGGATGGTCCTCGACGATCCGCACGGCCATCTGGACCGGCTGCGCGACCGGGCGCGTGCCCTGCTGGCGGCCGGTCCCCCGCCGCTGGACCCGGCCGAACGGGAGCGGGGGCGCTACGTCCTCACCTGCTTCCTGGACGACCTGACGGACACGTCCCCGGAGGATCGTCACGAACAGCTCGCGCTCGCCGACTTCGCCCTGCGCGAGGCGGCGCGCCTGCTCACCGCGCACCACGGCGCCTGGACGGGCATCGGGAAATGGCTGCCGCGCAGGCTGCTGGCCGCGGACCCGGTACGGGGCGAGGAGCTGCTGGAGGGCCGCCGTGCCGTGGCCGAACGGGCGGACGCCGGTCCGCTCTCCCTTGCCGTTGAGCGAGTGCTCAACATGCTCGGCGGGCCCTTGCGCGAGGGATACACGCAGCCCTGGCGCGCGTAAGGGCCCGTGGCCCCGCGGGCTCCCGGGCTCCCGGGCTCCGCGGGCTGTGCCTACGCGCCGCCCCCGGCCCGCACGAGGCCCGTCTCGTACGCCAGGACCACCGCCTGGACGCGGTCGCGCAGCTCCAGCTTGGCCAGGATGCGGCCCACATGGGTCTTGACCGTGGCCTCCGACAGGACGAGCTGGGCGGCGATCTCGCCGTTGGAGAGACCCTGCGCGATGAGGGTGAGGACCTCGCGTTCGCGGTCCGTGAGGCGCTCCAGCTCCTTGGCGAGCGGTTCGCTGGCGGTGGCGGGCAGGACGGAGGAGAAGCGGTCGATGAGGCGCCGTGTGGTGCTGGGCGCGACTACCGCGTCGCCGCTGTAGACCGCGCGGATCGCGGCCAGCAGGTCGGCCGGCGGCACGTCCTTGAGCATGAAGCCGCTGGCACCCGCCTTGAGCGCCGAGAAGGCGTACTCGTCGAGGTCGAAGGTGGTCAGGATGAGCACCTTGGGCGAGCCGGGGCCGCCCTCGCCGCCCTCGCAGATGCGGCGGGTGGCCTCGACGCCGTCCACGTTCGGCATACGGACGTCCATGAGGACGACGTCCACGGAGGTCGAGCGCAGGATGTCCAGCGCCTCCGCGCCGTCCGACGCCTCCGCGGCGACCTCCATGTCCTGCTGCGCGGTGAGCACCATGCGGAAGCCGGTGCGCAGCAGCGCCTGGTCGTCGACGAGCATCACGCGGATCGTCATGCGGGGGTCCCTTTCCTGCGGTCTGTCGGTGGCGTGGGGCGGTTCGGGCGGGCTGGCCGCAGTGTGCCGGATCCGTATCCGGATCCGCCGGGGCTCCGGGGCTCCGGGCACGTGGCGCCGGGGTGCGCGGCGTCGTTGCGCGGCGTCAGTGTGCGCCCTTGAGCGGGAGGGCCGCGGCGATCCGGAACCCGCCGCCGGGGCGCGGGCCCGCCTCCAGGCTGCCCCCGACCATGCCGACACGTTCCCGCATGCCGATGAGGCCGTGACCGAGCCCGTCCGAGCCCCCGTCCTCGTACAGCTCGCGCTGCGCGCCGCGCCCGTCGTCCTCGGCGAGCACGGTCAGCTCGTCGTCGCCGTAGGCGAGCAGCACGGTGGCGCCGACGTCGGGGCCGCCGTGCTTACGGGTGTTGGTGAGCGCCTCCTGGACGATGCGGTACGCGGTCAGCTCGACGCTGCTGGGCAGGGGGCGCGGGGAGCCGTCGATCTTGAAGTCGACGGTGAGGCCCGTGCCGCGCACCTGCTCGACCAGGTCGGCGATCTGCTCCATGCCGGGCTGCGGCACGTACTCCCCGCCCTCGCGCGCCCCGTCCCCGGAGCGCAGCACGCCCAGCAGGCGGCGCATCTCGGCGAGCGCCTGGCGGCCCGTGCCGGAGATGGTCTCCAAGGCCATCCGCGTCTGATCGGGGGCGCTGTCCAGGACGTACGCGGCGCCGTCGGCCTGGACGACCATCACGGAGACGTTGTGCGCCACCACGTCGTGCAGCTCGCGCGCTATCCGGGCGCGCTCGGCGGCGACGGCGACCTTGGCCTGCGCCTCGCGCTCCTTCTCCAGCCGGGTGGCGCGCTCCTCCAGCTGCGCGTAGTACGCCCGCCGGGTGCGCAGGGAGTCGCCGAGCACCCAGGCCATCACGAACAGCAGCGTGACGAAGAGCGTGCCGAAGATGGCGCCCGTGGTGTCCTGGCGCGGCTCCGGCCAGCGGAGTTCGCTGATGATGGGGGCGAGGAGCGCCCCGGTCAGCGCGAAGCGGGAGGCCCAGCGCACGGGGCGCGAGGCTACGGTGAAGATGATGACGGGGAAGGCGATGTTCCCCGGGAACGGGCTGACGTTGGTGAAGATCTGCGCGAGGCCGCAGCCCGTGGCCAGCAGCAGCATCTTCTCCGGCACGCGGCGGCGCAGCGCCACGACCAGGGCCAGCGCCAGCCCGATCGGTATGGAAGCGACCCGCTCCGCGGTGCCCGAGGGAAGATTGTTCTCCGGCGGCGCCGAGGTGCTCGCGACCAGCCAGCCCGCCGACAGCAACAGCAGGAACGCAGCCCAGAAGCTGTCCACCCACGTGGGGTGCCTGCGGAGGAAGTCGTAGAGCCGGTTCACGTAACCCAGCGTATGCAGGTCAGGTACGTGCAGGGGTCAACCGGACGGCCGATCCGCGGTCGCCCCGCCTACTCCCCAAGGTGGAGGAGCACGGTCCGCGTGAAGAGGAGAACCCCCCATGAGCACTGATCCTGTGGGCTGGCGCGAGGCCATGCGGCGCGCCCTCTACGGCCCCGGCGGTTTCTTCACGCGCGAGGCCCCCGGCGACCACTTCCGCACGTCCGTGCACGCCTCGCCGCTCTTCGCCCGGGCCGTGGCGACGCTCCTGCGGCGCGTGGACGGCGCTCTGGGGCACCCGGAGCGGCTGGACCTGGTGGACATGGGCGCGGGGCGCGGGGAGCTGCTGAGCGGCGTCCTGGCGGCCCTGGAGGAACGGGAGGGGCTGGGGGCCGTGGGGGCGGACGCCTCCGCGAGCGCCCACGGGGACGGCGCGGACGACGGGGACGCCCTCCTGGGGGAGGACACGGACGACCCTGATGCCCCTGACGGCGCCGCGGACCTTCTCCGCCGTCTGCGCCCGTGCGCGGTCGAGCGCGGGCCCCGGCCCGACGGGCTGGACCCCCGGGTGGAGTGGCGGAGCGAACTGCCCGGACCCGGGACGCTGACCGGGCTGCTCTTCGCGAACGAGTGGCTGGACAACGTGCCCGTCGACGTCGTCGAGAACGGCGCCGACGGGACCCCGCGCCTCGTGCTCACCGACAGCGCCGGGAACGAGCGCCCCGGGGACCCGCCCGGCCCCGAGGACACCGCGTGGCTGGCCCGCTGGTGGCCCCTGGAGGCCGCGGGGCCCGGCGCCCGCGCCGAGGTCGGGCACCCGCGCGACGCGGCGTGGAGCGCGGCCGTACGGACGCTGCGGCGCGGGGCGGCCGTCGCCGTCGACTACGGGCACACCCGGGAGACCAGGCCGCCCTTCGGGACGCTCACCGGGTTCCGCGCGGGGCGCGAGATCGCGCCCGTACCGGACGGGACGGGCGACCTGACGGCCCATGTCGCGCTGGACGCCGTCGCGGCGGCGTGCGCCGGGCCCGGCACCGGGACGGAGGTACTCGGGGCGGAGGTGCTCGGGACGGAGGTGCTCTCCCAGCGGGACGCGCTGCACGCCCTCGGCGTCAACGGTTCCCGGCCGCCCCTCGCGCAGGCGAGCAGCGACCCTGCCGCGTACGTACGGGCGCTGGCCTCGGCCGGGGAGGCGGCCGAGCTGACCGATCCGCGCGGGCTGGGCGGCTTCGGATGGCTGGTGTGCGGGGTGGGCATTGCCCCGCCGCTCCCGTAACGTGCCGCCTCTCCCGTGCGCTCCTATGCTGACCGCACGGCCGGAACCGTCGACGGAGGAGGCCGGAATGGGGCGCCAGTGCGATGTCGTCGTCATCGGGATGGGACCCGGCGGCGAGGAGGTGGCGGGGAGGCTCGCCGAGGCCGGGCTCGACGTCGTGGGTGTCGAGGCGGAGCTGCTCGGCGGCGAGTGTCCGTACTGGGCGTGCGTGCCCAGCAAGATGATCGTCCGCGCGGGCAACCTGCTGGCCGACGCCCGGCGCGTCCCCGGGATGGCGGGACAGGCACAGGTCGAGCCGGACTGGTCGCCCGTCGCCGCGCGCATCAGGGACGAGGCGACGACCGACTGGGACGACGCGGCGGCGGTCGAACGGTTCACCAAGAAGGGCGGCCATTTCGTCCGCGCCCGCGGACGGCTCACCGGCCCCGGACAGGTCGAGGCGGACGGCGAGACGTACACCGCGCGGCGCGCGGTCGTCGTCGCCACCGGTTCCGCGCCCTGGGCCCCTCCTGTCGACGGGCTGTCCGCCGTGCCGTACTGGACGAACCGGGAGGCGGTCTCGGCCGAGGAGACGCCCGAGTCGCTGCTCGTCCTGGGCGGTGGCGCCGTCGGGGTCGAACTCGCCCAGGGGTACGCCCGTTTCGGCACCCGCGTGACCGTGGTCGAGGCGGCGGACAGGCTGCTGCCTCCCGAGGAGCCCGAATCGGGCGCCCTTGTCGCACGGGTGCTGGAGTCGGAAGGGCTGACCGTACGGACACGGGCGCGCGCTTCCTCCGTACGGCACGAGGGCGGCACGTTCACGCTCGTCCTGGACGGCGGCGAGGAGCTGCGCGCCGACCGGCTGCTGGTCGCCACCGGGCGGCGGCCCCGGCTGGCGGGGCTGGGCCTGGAGACGGCCGGGCTCGACCCGCAGGCGCGTGCCCTGCGCGTGGACGGCCATATGCGCGCGGTGCCGGGGCCGGAGAAGCACGGCGGCCCCCTCGGGCACGGGCGCGGCGGGGAGCCGGGCCTGTGGGCGGTGGGGGACGTGACCGGGGAGGGCGCCTTCACGCACATGGCGATGTACCAGGCGGACATCGCCGTCCGCTCGATCCTGGGCGAGGACGGTCCCCAGGCCGACTACCGCGCGGTGCCACGGGTGACGTTCACCGACCCGGAGGTCGGCGCCGTCGGGCTGACCGAGGAGGCGGCGCGCGAGCAGGGCCTCACGGTCCGTACGGGCGTCTCCGAGGTGCCGTCCAGCACGCGCGGCTGGATCCAGAAGGCGGGCAACGACGGCTTCATCAAGCTCGTCGAGGACGCCGCAAGGGGCGTCCTGGTGGGCGCCACGTCCGCCGGGCCCGAGGGCGGCGAGACGCTCTACGGGCTGGCGGTGGCCGTACGCGCCGCCGTGCCGGTGGTGACGCTGCGGGACATGATCTACGCGTACCCGACGTTCCACAGGGGCGTCCTGGACGCGCTGGCGGACCTGGAGCGGCCCGAGCGGGTGTGACGCGCGGGCACGGGCCCGTACGGCCGCCTCGCCACGAGCCGCCTCGCCACAAGCCGCCCCGCCGCTCCGTAAGCTGGCGCCCCGGCGTCCGACAGCACCACGCAGGGAGGACCTCACGCCATGTCCAACGCACCCACTCCCGAGAGCCAGGAGCCCGCGCACGACCCCGAGGTGCTGGAGCTGGCCCAGCGGATCTTCGACCTGGCGCGGCACGGCGACACGGACACGGTCGCGGCCTATGTGGACGCGGGCGTGCCCGCGAACCTCACCAACGACAAGGGCGACTCGCTCCTGATGCTCGCGGCGTACCACGGGCACACGGCCACCGTACGGGCGCTCCTCGCGCGCGAGGCCGACCCGAACCGGCTGAACGACCGGGGCCAGTCGCCCGTCGCCGGGGCCGTCTTCAAGGGCGAGGACGAGGTCGTCCGCGCCCTGTTCGAGGGCGGGGCCGACCCGCGCGCGGGCCACCCCTCGGCGATCGACACCGCCCGGATGTTCGAGAAGCGGGAACTGCTGGAGCTGTTCGGGGAGGGCTGACTCCCACGCCCGGGTCCCTCCCCGAACAGCCGTACCTGACTCAGCCGGTGTGGGACTGCCCGCCGTCGTGGGGCTGCCCGCCGTCGTGCGGGTGGCCTCCGCCGTGGCCGTGGTCGAACTTCATGACCTCGGGCGGCATCACCGTGTAGGGACGCATCATTCCCGCGTCCTCGTGCTCCAGCAGATGGCAGTGGTACATGAACCGTCCGTGCGCGCCGTCGAAACGGCCGATCACGTTGACCATCTGGCCCCTGGGCACCTGGAAGACCTCCTTCCAGCCGCTCTCCCCGGGCGGCACCGGCACGGAACCCGCGGCCCTGTAGGTGACGGGCGCGGTGGTGCCGCCGACCTCCTTGCTGAATCCGGACGCGTCGTAGCCGTCACGGGCGAGGACCTGGAAGTCGGCCAGATGGATGTGCATCGGGTGCATGGGGTCGTTGGGAGCGGCCCCCAGGTTGAGGAAGCTCCACTGCTCGTAGTCGTTCCGCGCGATCTTGTAGCCGAGGGCGTCGTCGAACATCCGGGCCGTGCGCCGGTAGGTGCGCAGCACGTTGTCCTTGCCGCGGATCTGCACGACGCCGTCCCTCGGCTCGACGGGCCCGTCCCCCACCTCCTCGGTGATGTCGGCCATCTCCCAGATCTCCGGGTGCCCGCCGCCGCCCTTGGTGCCGGGCGGCGTGAGCAGCACCATCCGGTGGCCGTGCGGGGTGTCGTGGGTGAGCTTCTGGAAGGACGGAGACAGCGTCTCCGGAAGGGTGAACGGCTCGGGGTCGCCCGAGGGCTCCTCCGCGACGCGGAACTCCATCACGTGCGGATACGGGATCCCGGCCGGACGGTCGGGCCTCCCGAATCCCGTGCCGCCCGTGTTGACGAGGCGCAGCCTCCTGCCGCGCAGCGCCCGGAAGTCGACCAGGAGGTCGAAGCGTTCCGCGGGCGCCGCGGACAGCACCTTCCGCCGTGCCGGGTCCTGGTCGTCCACGAACGGCACGTCCACGGGGCGCGGCAGCAGCCCGCCGTCGCTGCCGATCTGCTTGACCGTCCCGTCGGGAACGGGCCGCCCCCTCTCGTCGACGAGCGCGAGCGCGTACGTACGGGCGTTGGAGGCGTTGACGAGCCGGAAGCGGTACCAGCGGGGCTCGACCTCCAGGTACGGCCAGACGGTGCCGTTCACGGTGGCGTACGGGCCCGTGAAGGGCAGGGTGACGTCCTTGCCCGACTCGGGGTCGGGGCCGAGGTTGATCACCTTGTAGAGCAGCTGGCCGTTGAGGCGGCCGTCCTCGTCCTCGTCGAGGTTGCGGTCGGCCAGGACGAGCGGGATCTCGTGCTCCCCGCGCGGCAGCCCGAGCGCGTCCTCCTCGGCGTCCCGGACGAGATACGTGCCGACCAGCCCGGCGTAGACGTTCCACCGGGTGATGTTCATGGCGTGGTCGTGGTACCACCACTGGGTCGCGGGATGGTCGTTCGGGTACTCGGAGAGCTGGGCGTCCCCGACGGCCACGGCGTTCTCCGCCCAGCCGTCGTTGCCGCCCCCGGTGACGCCGCCGTGCAGGTGCGTCACCGTCCAGGCGGGCAGCGCCGCGACGTTCTCGTCGGGCTTCACGCCGTCCCTGCCGGAATGGTTGGTGTTCGGGTCCTTCGGGTCACCGATCCCGACCGCGACGGACGCCGCCGGGTAGGTGCCGGTGATCCTGTTCGTCCAGGCGACCCGGATCCGCTGACCGCGGCGCACCTCCAGGGTGGGCCCCGGGAAGTGCCCGTCGTACGCCCACACACGGGTCGGCGGGAGCTGCGAGTGCAGCCGGGTCCAGGTTTCGGTGAGGGCGATCTCGACCCGGCCGTCGGGGCCGGGCCGCAGGGTGGGCGGGACGCGGAGCGCGTCCGTGTACGGCGTGAGCGCGCCGCCCGCGGGCGCGGCCTCGGCCGCGTTCCCCTCCCCCTCGTCTGGTGTGAACAGACCTTCGATGGTCTCGATGAAGTCGGACAAGTGAACCCCCGTTACTGCGATTTCACCGGACTGCCCCTGAGGGGCGAATCACGGTAAAGGGGACACGGGTGCGCCCTTCCGGGGTTGCGTGCGCCCCCTGTGTGCCGCCGGATCCACGCCATCGCTGGCGCCGCTGCCGTAGCCGGGGGTGGCCAGTGGTCGGAGTCACTCCACGCATGTACGGACAAGGGTGCTAGGTTGCGCTCTGTGCAATTCATGGTCATAACTGAGCGCTATACGCAGCAGTTCACCGAGGACGACTTCGCCGAGGTGCTGCCCCAGGAGACCGAGGCCGTACGGGAGCTGTACGCCGCCGGTGCCGTGCGCCAGATCTGGCTGCGGGGCGACACCAGGGGCGCCTGCTTCCTCCTGGAGGCCGACTCCCTCGCGGAGGCCGAGGCGGCCGTCTCACGGCTCCCGCTGGCCCGCAGGGAGATGTCCGAGTTCCGCGTGATCCCGCTCCAGCCGTACGGCGGCTTCGGACCACGCTGAGCGGAACGGCATCGACTACGTCTCGGTAAGGCTCTGACCAGCGGTCCTGTAGCCTCCAAGGCCGCTGGAACGATCAAGGAGTCGCCCCGACATGAGCACCGCGAGCCCCCGGAGCTCCACCGCTCCCCCGCCCGCTCTCTCCTCCCGCGCCACCGCCGTCGGCGGCTCGGCCGTACGGGAGATCCTGGCGACCACGGCCGTGCCCGGGATCATCTCCTTCGCGGGCGGCCTGCCCGCTCCCGAACTCTTCGACGTGGCGGGCCTGTCCCGCGCCTACGACGCGGTGCTCACCGGGTCCGGCAGCGCCGCGCTGCAGTACAGCACCACCGAGGGCGACCCGGCGCTGCGCGGCGCGATATCCGACCGGCTGACCGCGCGCGGCCTGCCCACGGACCCCGCGTCCCTGCTGGTCACGGCCGGATCGCAGCAGGCGCTGACCCTGCTGGCCACCGCGCTGGTCGAGCCCGGCGACACGGTGCTCGTCGAGGACCCGTGCTATCTGGCCGTCCTCCAGGTCTTCGGCTTCGCCGGAGCCCGCGTGGTCCCCGTGCCGTGCGACGAGTACGGACCGGATCTGGAGGCCCTGGACGACCTGCTCGTCCGCCTCCGCCCCAAGCTGCTCTACACCGTCCCCACCTTCCAGAACCCCACCGGCCGCACCATGCCCGCCAAACGGCGCGAGGCCGTCGCGGGACTGGCCGCGCGCCGCGGCCTCTGGCTGATCGAGGACGACCCGTACGGCGAACTCCGTTACGAGGGCGAGGACGTGCCCCGCCTCACCGCCTGCGCCGAGGCCGTGGGCGCCGGGGACCGCGCCGTCCTGCTGGGCAGCTTCTCGAAGGTCATGGCCCCCGGGATGCGGCTGGGCTGGCTGCGCGCCCCCGCCGAACTGCTGCGCGCCTGCACGGTCGTCAAGCAGTCCGCCGACCTGCACACCCCGACCGTCAACCAGATGGCCGCCGCGCGCTATCTGGCCGACAGCGACCTGGACGCGCACATCGACCGTGTCCGCACGGTCTACGGGGAGCGCCGCGACGCCCTGCTCGCCGGACTGCCGGACGCCCTTCCGGACGGCTCGCGCTGGAACCGTCCGGAGGGCGGCATGTTCGTCTGGGCCCGGCTCCCCGAGGGGTACGACGCCGCGGAACTGCTCCCCAGGGCCGTCGCCCACGACGTCGCGTACGTCCCCGGGGCGCCCTTCCACGTCGAGCGCCCGGACGAGGCGACGATGCGGCTCTCGTTCATCACGCACACCCCCGCCGAGATCGAGGAGGGGCTGCGCCGCCTGTCGAAGGCGCTGTCCTCTTAAGAGGTCTCAGGAGAGGGAGAGTTCGCGGCCGTTCCAGCGGGAGCGGAGCAGGCGGTCGTGGCTGACGATGACCACCGCTCCCTCGTACGCCACCAGCGCGGTCTCCATCTCCTCCACCAGGGCCAGCGACAGATGGTTCGTCGGCTCGTCCAGCAGGAGCACGTCGGACGGCGTGGTCACCAGGCGTGCCAAGGCGAGCCGTTGCCGCTGTCCCGTGGACAGGGCCGTCACCGGGACGGTCAGCTTCTCCGGGGTGAACAGCCCCAGGGAGAGCAGCTTCTCGGCGTGCTCCTCCGGGGTGCCCGCGCGCCCGCGCGCGTAGGCACGCAGCAGCGTCTCGCCGGGGCGCCCGGGGCCGGGCTCCTGCGGCAGATGGCCGACGCGTCCCTTGGCCACCAGGTGCCCGCCGGGCGGCAGTTCCCCGGCGAGCACGGCCAGCAGGGTGCTCTTGCCCGCCCCGTTCGGTCCGGTGACGAGCACCCGGTCGCCCGGCCCGACGGCGAGCGCCGTCGGCGCCAGCCGGCCGGGAACGGTCACGCCGTCGGCCTCCAGCAGCGGCCCCTCCAGCCGCCTCCAGCCGCCGAACGACGCGGCGAACCGGAGCGGTTCGGGCGGCGGCGGCACGGGCTCGGCCAGCAGGCGGCTCAGGCGCTCCTCGGCGTTCCGTACGCGGCTGGCGAGGGACTGCTGCACACGGCCCCCCGCACGGTCGTACGCCATCTTGTTGCCGTCCTTCATGGCGCGGCCCGGCGCGACCCTGCGGGCCGTCGTGGCGGCGGTCTCGCGCAGCCGCGCGATCTCGTCCGTCCAGCGCGCGTGCTCCTGCTCCCAGCGGCGCAGGGCCGCGGCCTTCTCCGTGAGATAGCCTGCGTAGCCGTTGCCGTAGCGGACGACGGTACGGCGGTCGGCGTCGACCTCCAGCAGGGTGGTGGCCACGCGCTCCAGGAACAACCTGTCGTGCGAAACCGCCACGGTCGTACCGCGCCGGGTGCGCAGATGGTCCTCCAGCCAGGAGAGCGCCGCGGCGTCCAGATGGTTGGTGGGTTCGTCCAGGAGCAGCACCTCGGGGGAGGCCGCCAGGACGGACGCGAGGCGCAGCCGTACCTGCTCGCCTCCTGAGAGGGAGCCGACCGTACGGCCGCGCGGCAGCGGGCCCAGGCCGAGGCCGTGCAGGGCACGCTCGACACGCGCCTCCGCCTCGTAGCCACCGCGCAGCTCGAAGACGGTCATCAGGTCGCCGTACTCGGACAGGGCCGCACCGGCCGTCTCGCCCTCTTGGGACATGACGGCTTCCAGACGGCGCAACCGCGCCTCCATGGCGCGCAATTCGGACAGCGCCCTGTCGATGACGTCCTGGACGGTCAGATGGGGCGGCAGCGCCTCGTCCTGGGCGAGATGGCCGACCCCTCCGTCCGCGCGGACGACGATCTCGCCGCTGTCGGGCCGTTCGAGCCCGCCGAGGAGGCGGAGCAGGGTGGTCTTCCCCGAGCCGTTCTCACCGACGATCCCCGTGCGCTCACCGGCGGCGAACGAGCAGGTGACGTCGGAAAGGACGGTCAGTTCACCGAAGGACTTGGTGACGGCGAGGGCGGTGATCTGCGTGGGCATACGTGGTCTCCGGAGCGTTCGGGAAATGTGCGGTCTGAACCGGGTGAACGCTGCGGAAGAGCACGGGCTACCTCGCTAGTGCGACAACAGTTGCGTTAACATGTTGCCATGGGTACGTCAGCGAGGGCAAGCGCCGCCCCGGAGCCCGGGCGGCGCCCCGGAGGCCGGACCGCCCGGGTGCGGGAGCAGGTGCTCGACGCGGTCGGCGCACAGCTCGTGGCGGGCGGGTACGACGCGCTCACGGTCGACACGGTCGCCGCCCGCGCGGGCGTGCACCGTACGACCGTCTACCGCCGCTGGCGGGACGTCGGCGGCCTCCTCGCGGACGTCCTGGACGCCGGGGCCGACGACGGCTGGACACCCCCGGACACGGGCGCCCTGGAGGGCGACCTGCGCGCCCTCAACCGCGAGCTCTACGCGGCCCTCACCGCGCGCCCCTCCGTCACGGCCGCGCTGATCGCCGCCTCGTTCCGCTCGGCGGAGGCCGCCGACGCGCTGCGCCGCTTCTGGGAGGACCGGTACGCGCGCTGCGAGGTGCTCGTGGAGCGCGCGGAGCGACGCGGGGAGCTGCCACCGGGCACGGAGGCCCGCCGCCTGCTGATCGCCTCGACCGCGCCCCTCTACCACCACCTGGTGCTCCTCCGCTCCGACCCGGACCCCGCCCTCCCCGAACAGGCCGCACGGGACGCGGCACGCGCGTTCACGGCGGCGCGGTAGCGGGGACGGGACGACGGGGCGGGGCGAGGCGGGTCGGGCCGCCGGGCGGTCAGCCCGTGGGGCCGGAGGGGAAGTCCAGCGACGTCCCGTAGAGACGCGTGGCCCGCACCTCGATGGTCACGCGGTCCTCTGTCTCGCCCTCCGGGTCGGGTACGACCGTCGCGTCGCCCTCCACCACCGCGAACGACCAGACGTCCGGCCCGTCCACGTGCAGCGCCACCCGCGGATCGCGCCGTATGTGCCGCACCTTGAGACGGTCCCTGGTCGCGGAGATCCGTACGGTCCGCTCCTCGGGGTCCCACTGCTGGACCACGGTGGACAGATGCGGATGGCCGCTGCGCTTGACGGTCGCGAGCACCCCGAAACGGTGCTCCCGGAGCAGCGCGTCCAGCTCGCCGTCGCTCAGCGCGCGGGGCGCGGGCTTGGCTTCGGCTGACTGCTCATTGCTGTTGGCGGCGGCCATTGGCGCTCCTTCTGAGAAGTCAATGGTGGGGAACTGTCGTGAGGACAGCGGAAGAGAACGTAGCAGATAGTTTTGTTGCAGACTATCCCTCTCGGATTGATCCGCCTCCGACCGAACCCGAATCCCTACCCCTTCGCCCCCCGCTGCCGAGCCCTCCGCACCGGCCGCTCGCTCTCGACCGGGGCCGCGAGGTGCCCCTCGGCCAGCCGCTCCAACGCCTTGACGAGTGTGTCCCGTTCACGCCGGGGCAGCGCCGACAGCGCCTCCACGTGCACGTGGTCGACGATCTCCTGGCTCTCCCGCGCGACCTCCAGCCCCTTCTCCGTGACCGCGACGATCCGGGCCCTGCGGTCGGCGCGGGACGGCCGCCGCTCTGCGAGCCCGGCCTCCTCCAGCGCGTCGACGGTGACCACCATCGTCGTCTTGTCCATGTCGCCGATCTCGGCGAGCTGCGCCTGCGTCCGCTCCTCCTCCAGGGCGTGGACCAGTACGCAGTGCATGCGCGCGGTCAGCCCGATCTCGGCCAGCGCGGCGGACATCTGGGTCCGCAACACATGGCCGGTGTGGTCCAGCAGGAAGGACAGGTCGGGCTGAGTGCGCGAGGGAACCATGGCAGTCATGACGGCCAGGGTAGCGATTCGTTCCGAGGCAGATAGATCCGTACAAGATAGTCCGGTAAAGAATCGTTTCCTCGAATCCCCTTGCCCCGCCCCACCTGCCGGTATACCTTCCTCCCCGTGACTACCGGGTCGGCCATGGGCCACGCACGAGTGAGGTACCCGGCCACGGCTTGAGCGCCGGGCGGGCGAGAGGCCCGCCTTCGCTGCATTCCCTCCGCGAATCCTTTTCCTCCGGACGAGAAAGCAGCGAATGCCGAACGACTTCAATCAGCACGTCATCGATGAGTTCCGCGCCAACGAGGGCCGCGTCGGCGGCCCCTTCGAGGGCGCCCGCCTCCTCCTTCTGACCACCACGGGCGCCCGTTCCGGCGCGCCCCGCACCACGCCGCTCGGCTATCTCGCCGACGGCGGCGGACGCGTACTCGTCATCGCGTCGGCCGCCGGGGCGCCGCACCACCCCGCCTGGTTCCACAACCTGCGGGCGCACCCGCGCGCCAACGTCGAGACGGGCGCGTTCACGTACGAGGCGACCGCGACGGTCCTGGAGGGCGAGGAGCGCGACGCCGCGTTCGCGCGCGCCGTGGAGACCGACGAGGGCTGGGCCGCCTACCAGGCGAAGACGGACCGGGTGATCCCCGTCGTCGCCCTCGACCCGGTCCCCGGCCCGCCGAACCCGAACGCCGACGACTTCGGTGAGGCCCTCCGCGTCGTCCACAACGCCTTCCGCCGCGAACTCGCCCTGATACGCGACGAGATCATCGCCGCCGGCCCCTCCCCCGCCCTCGGCGCCCAGCTCCGCATCAACTGCCTGACCCTCTGCCAGGGCCTGCACAACCACCACACCGGCGAGTCCATGGGCCTGTTCCCCGCACTCCTCGACGCGGACCCCGCACTCGAACCGACCGTCCAGCGGCTGAACGAGGAGCACGAGAAGCTCGCCGCGCTCCTGGAGGAGCTCCAGAACCTGCTGCGCGCGGACGGCACGGACCCGGCACGCCTCCTGCCCGAGGTCGACCGCATCACCGAGGAGCTGGAGACCCACCTCCGCTACGAGGAGGAGCAGTTGATCCCCGTCCTCCAGGCGGCGGCCCGCTGACCGCCCCCTGCGGGCGGCCTCGCCCACGGACGTACGACCGGGGGTGTACGCCCGGGAGTCAACGCCCGCAGGATGCCCCGACCCTCGCCGGACGCGAACCTGACAGCACGGCCGCACACCGCGGCCGGAGCCCAGGAGAAGGTCCAGGAGAAGGAGCCCCGCATGATGCTCTTCGACGTGTACGTCCCCCGAGGCGCGCTCGACGCGGACGAACGGCGGGCCCTCGGGCGCCGCCTGATCGAGGCGTTCATGGTGGACAACGGCATGCACGCGAGCGAGGTGCTCGGAGCCGCGAGGACGCTGACCCAGGCCCTCGTCCACGAGACCGACGCCTGGGTCCTGGGGCAGCGGCCGGAAGAGGGCGAGAGCGATCCGGCGGACCCGCCGCGTTATGTCGTACGGCTCAGCGTTCCGGCGGCCTGGCGCAAGGACATGAGCGCCAACGCCATCGAGATGGTCACCAAGGCCCTGGCCGAGACCGAGGAGGCCGCCGGGCGGGACCCCGAACACCTGTGGCTCGCCCCGCACGCCATGGTCCACGTGGTCGGCGTCTCGGAGGGCGGGATCGGTTTCTACGGGAAGAGTTTCGGCGCGGAAGATCTGCTGGAAGAGCTGACGCGTGCGTACCGCCGGAACCTCGCCCAGGGACAGGTCTCCGCGCCCCCGCCCGGCAGACTGCTGGACCCGGTGTGCGGGATGACCGTCGAGGAGGACACGGACCTGACGCTGGTGCACGGCGGCACGGTGTACGGCTTCTGCCACCACACGTGCCGCCGTCGCTACGCCGAGGAGCACGGGCTGCGGACGCAGCTCGTGAACCTCGACGCCTTGAACGACGCGTGACCGTATGCCGGACCGGTCCTTACCGGACCATCCGCTTCTGAACGGTCCGTCGGTCGATCAGTCCGTCGGCCCGCCGGTCCGTCAGCCCAGCCAGTTCATGGTGGCCGGGTCGGCGCCGATGCGGCCGCCGCGGTCGAGGCCCGCGATGTCGCCCATGTCGGTGGCGTCCAGCTCGAAGTCGAAGACGTCGATGTTCTCCTTGATCCGCGACGGGGTCACGGACTTGGGGATGACGACGTTGCCGAGCTGGAGGTGCCAGCGGATGACGACCTGGGCCGGGGTCTTGCCGTGCTTCCCGGCGATCCGCGCGAGCACCGGCTCGCCCAGCAGCTCCTTGCCCTGGCCGAGGGGGCTCCACGCCTCGGTGGCCAGGTTGTTGGCGGCGTCGAAGGCGCGCATCTCGCCCTGGGAGAAGTACGGGTGCAGCTCGATCTGGTTGAGCACCGGCACGACGTCCGTCTCGTCCAGCAGGCGGCCCAGGGTCCGGGCGGTGAAGTTGGAGACGCCGATCGCCTTGGCGCGGCCGTCGGCGTAGATCTTCTCCAGGGCGCGCCACGACTCGACGTACTTGTCCTGCTCCGGCACCGGCCAGTGGATCAGGTACAGGTCGACGTACTCCGTGCCCAGGCGCTCCAGGCTGGCGTCGAAGGCCTTGAGGGCCTCGTCGTAGCCGTGGTCGGCGTTCCACAGCTTGGTGGTGAGGAAGACGTCCTCGCGCGCGAGGTCCGCGTCGCGCAGGGCACGGCCGACGCCCGACTCGTTGTCGTAGATGCGGGCGGTGTCGACGGAGCGGTAACCGGCCTGCAGGGCCGAGGTGACCGCCTCGTACGCCTGGTCGTCCTCGACCTGCCAGACGCCGAAGCCGAGCTGCGGCATGCGGAGGCCGTTGTTCAGGGTGAGGTGCTGCTGCGTGCTCATGATGGTGGTGCCTTCTGTACGGGAGGGGGGAGAGGGATCGGTATCGGGGATGTTGGTCCGGGGGGGGGACCGGGGGGGTGGTCCGGGGTGTCGGGCTAGGGGCCGTCCGCTGCCGCCGGGAGGAGGCCCGTGAGCAGGGCCTCGGCCGCCGGGCCGAGGAGGCGCGCGCCGTCCGGCACGGACTCCAGCCCGATGACGAGCGCGATGCAGATGTCGGCCGCTTCGGCGGGCTCCACCCGTCCACGAGCGCTCTGTTCCGTTGCGGACGTTCCAGTCGCGGACGTTCCAGTTTCGGAAGTTCTAGCTGCGGCCGCTGGGTCCGCCCCACCCGCCGTGCCCGCCGTGCCCGCTTCCGCGAACGTCTCGGCGAACGCGTCCGCCAGCAGCCCGCGCAGCCGCGCGGTGAAGTCGTGGCAGATGTCGCCGAAGAGGCGGCCCTTCTCGTCGAGGAGTTCGGCGGCGTGCGGGGAGTCGCCCGCGAGCTGGAGGACCAGGTCGAGCTTGGCGGAGAGGATGCCGCGCACGCGTTCGGCGGGCGGGAGGTCGGCCTCGGCGGATTCCCTGGCCCGTTCGAGCGCCTGCGCGTGGAGCCGTTCGGCGAGCCGCCGGAAGGCGTCGTCCTTGCCGCGGACGTAGAGGTAGACCGCGGAGCGGGAGACGCCCATGACGGTGGCGATGTCGTCCATGGTGGTGCGGCGTACGCCGTATCTGACGAGACACGTGTACGTCGCGTCCAGGACCTCGTCGAGCCGCCCCGTGCCCATGGTTCAGGCCAGCTTCTTCAGCAGTTCGATCGCCAGGGGCGCGGAGGAGGCCGGGTTCTGGCCGGTGACGAGGTTGCCGTCGACGACCACGTACGGGGCCCAGGGCTCGCCCTCCTGGAAGACGGCGCCCGCCTCGGTCAGCCGGTCCTGGAGCAGCCAGACCGCCTTGTCGGCCAGCCCGGCCTGGCGCTCCTCGACGTTGGTGAACCCGGTGATCCGGAGGCCCGCCACGGCGTGCGCGCCGTCCTCGCGGGTCGCCGCGAGGAACGCCGCCGGGGCGTGGCAGACCACGCCGAGCGGCGTACCGGAGTCGAGGGCGCGGGTGATCAGACGGCCGGAGTCCGCGTTGACGGCGAGGTCCTCCATGGGGCCGTGGCCGCCGGGGTAGAAGACCGCGGCGTACTCGGCGAGGTCGACGTCCTCCAGGCGTACGGGGTGCTCCAGCTCGGTGAACGCGGCGAGCGCGGCGGCCATCCGGTCCGCGCCCTCCTGCCCGCCGTTGAAGTCGGGGGCGAGGCTGCCCCGGTCGACGGTGGGGACGACGCCGCCGGGGGTGGCGACGACGACCTCGTGGCCCGCCCGCTTGAACTCCTCGTACGGCGCGACGGCCTCCTCGGCCCAGAAGCCGGTGGGGTGCCGGGTGCCGTCATTGAGCGTCCAGTGGTCGGCGCCGGTGACCACGAAGAGGATCTTTGCCATGCCACTCATCTCCACTGCTCGGCCGTCCGCGTTCCCTCCGCGTTCCAACGGGTTCCCTGCGGATCGTCTACGTTCTGACGTTCTGCACGCAGAATGTCAGCGCGCTCACTGATCTCGAACGTAAGCGCGTTTGCCATCGGTATCCAATAGAAGATCCTCTGGCTGCCATAGAGATCTCTATGGATAGGGTGGGCGGCATGCGGGATCTGAATCTGTTGCGGACCTTCCTGGCCGTCTACCGTTCCGGGTCCTTCACGGCCGCCTCCCACCTGCTGGGCCTCTCGCAGCCGACGGTGACGACGCAGGTCCGCGCCCTGGAGCGGCAGCTCGGGCGCGAGCTGTTCGAGCGGCTGCCCCGCGGGGTCGCCCCCGTGCCCTTCGCCGACGAACTCGCCGCCCGGGTGATCGCCCCGCTCGACGCCCTCGCCGCCGTCACGGGCGGCGGCACCGGCGGCCCGGAGGCGGACGAGGCGCCTCCGCCGGACCCCGTGCACCTCGCGGGCCCGGCCGAGCTGCTGTGCGCCCTCGCGCTGCCCGCGCTCGCGCCCCTGGTCGAGGACGGGGTACGGCTCCGCGTGGGCACGGGCCTCACCGACGCGCTGCTGGAGGAGATGCGCGCGGGCGGCCGTCACGACCTGGTCGTCGCGACCACGCGCCCGCGCGGCCGGGCGCTGACCGCCGTGCCGCTGATGGACGAGGAATTCGTGCTGGTGGCCGCGCCCTCCTGGGCGGAACGGCTGGCCGGCGGCGGCACCGACGACCTCCCCGCCGCCCTGCACGCCGTCCCCCTGATCACCTACGCCGAGGACCTGCCCATCGCCCGCCGCTACTGGCGCCACGTCTTCGGCAAGCGCCTCTCGTGCCGGGCGGCCGTCACCGTGCCCGACCTGCGGGGCGTGCTGTCGGCGCTCACGGCGGGCGCGGGCTTCAGCGTGCTCCCCCGCTACCTCTGCCTGGACGAACTGGCCTCCGGGGCCCTCGTACCGCTGCGCGAGCCGGAGGACCCGCCGATCAACACGGCGTACCTCGTCCAGCGACCGGGCTCGGCGGCCAACCCGCACGTCGCGCGCGTACGCGACCGCCTGCTGGAGGCGGCCCGCACCTGGTGACGCGGGCTCAGGGACGGAGCGCGGCGGCCGTGGCCCGTACGAACGCCTCCGGGTTGTCCAGCATGATGTTGTGCCCGCACTCGGGCACGGGCACGACGGTGACGCCGCCCGCGACGAGCCCCTCCTCGTCCGGCACCGGCCCGTCGCTCTCGGGCCGGAGGTAGGTGCGGGGGACGTCCAGCTCCAGCAGCAGCTCCCGCATCGTCGGCACCGTCGCGCGCGTCAGGTGGACGGCGCTGCGGTGCAGGGCCTCGCGTCCCGCCAGCCGCATGGTGGCCCACCAGTGGGGCCCAGCCTTGTCGCGCACCGCGCGCCAGCCGCCCGCGAGGAACTCCTCCTCCGACTGGGCGGCGATGCCACTGCTTCCCCAGTCGTTCCATTGCGGATGGATCGGATCGAGATTGGCGTCGATCAGGACCATCCGCTCGACCAGACGCGGGTGCCGGGCCGCGAGCACGATCGCGATCGCACCGCCCATGCTGTGCGCGACGACCTCCGCTCCGCCCCCGCCCACGTCCGCCGCCTCCAGGGCGCGGGCGAGAGCGATGGCGTGCTCCTCCAGGCTGTAGCCGAAGTCCGCGGGACGGTCGCTGATGCCGAAGCCCAGCAGGTCCACGAGGAGGGACCGGGGGCCCGCGAGCAGGGGATGTACTGCACTCGCGGTGAAGTACGGGCCGGACGAGGCGCCGAGCCCGTGCAGCCAGACGCGCGGCCGCACGGAGGGACCACCCTGGTCCGCCGCCGGGATCTCCACCCACCGGATCCGCGCCCCGTCCGGGGTCACCTGGGCATCGCGCATGGCCTTCCTCCTCGTTCGCCGGGGTGTTGGCGCATGCCTCGCGCGCCCAATATCTCGCTGAGACTATACATAGATGGCGAGGTATAGCGATCGTGAGGGAAGATACCCGGGTGTTGGAGCTGGCCATTCTGGGATTCCTGTACGAGCAGCCGCTGCACGGCTACGAGCTGAAGCGCCGGGTCGCGCATCTCACCGGTCATGTGCGCCCCATCGCGGACGGGACGCTCTACCCGGCGATCAAACGGCTGGAGCGCGCGGGCCTGCTCGACCGCAGGACGGAGCCGGGCGCCCGGGCCGCGCCCCGGCACACGCTGACGCTGACCGCCGAGGGCCGGGCGGAGCTGCGCCGCAGGCTGAGCGAGGCCGACGACACGGACATCAGCGACGAGAACCGCTGGTTCACCGTGCTCGCGTTCCTCCGCCACCTCGACGGGCCGCCCGAGCAGGCGGTCGTGCTGCGCCGCCGTCTGACCTTCCTGGAGCAGCCGAGCAGCTTCTTCTACGAGGGCGAACGTCCGCTGCTCGCCGAGGAGATCGAGGACCCCTTCCGGAAGGGGCTACTGAGGATCGCCCGCGCCACGAGCGAGACGGAGCTGCGCTGGCTGAAGGCCGTGCTGAAGGTGCTCGACGACGTCTCGCGCGACGGGGCGACGGAGCGCTGAGCCGGGCCGGGCCGCCTAGGACCTGTCCTGTCGATCAGGGCTGGTGGCGTGGTGGACTGGATGGATGGTCGGTCGTGGTGAGTTAACGGATCGTGCGTGGGCGCTGATTGAGCCGTTGCTGCCGGTCTCGAACGGCAGGTCGGGCCGGTGGCGTGATCACCGTCAGGTGATCAACGGGATCCTGTGGAAGCTGCGCACGGGTGCGCCGTGGCGGGATCTGCCCGAGCGGTACGGGCCGTGGAAGACCTGTCACGAGCGTCTGGCCCGCTGGAGCGCGGATGGGACCTGGGACAAGATCCTGGCGGCGGCGCAGGTCAAGGAGGACGGGACGCCGGTCGAGTGGGTCATCAGCGTCGACTCCACGATCGTGCGGGCCCATCAGCATGCGGCCGGGGCGCGGAAAAAGGGGGCGCGGTCCCGGCCACCGCGACCGAGGCCATCGGCCGGTCCCGGGGCGGACTGACCACCAAGATCCACCTTGCGGTCGACCGCCGCGGCCGGCCCCTGTCGATCCTCCTCACGCCCGGGCAGGCCGGGGACAACCCACAGCTGCTGCCCGTGCTGGACGCGATCCGTATCCCCACGCCCGGGCCCGGACGCCCGCGCAAACGCCCGGACGTGCTGATCGCGGACAAGGGCTACGCCCACGACTCGACCCGTGCCCTGCTGCGCCGACGCGGGATCACCCACGTCATCCCCGAGCGCGCCGACCAGATCGCCCGCCGGGCCGCCCAGGGCAGCTCGGGCGGACGGCCACCGGGCTTTGACCCAGCGCTCTACCGCGAACGCAACGTCGTGGAACGCTGCTTCAACCGACTCAAGCACTACCGCGACCTGGCCACCCGCTACACCAAACGCGCCGTGATCTACCGCGGCAGCCTCGTCCTCATCGCCGCACTCATATGGCTCCGATGATCGACAGGACAGGCCCTAGGCGTTCTGGTCCGCAAGAAAACGGCGTACGTGCGTCAGCCACTCCGCCCTGTCGGCCTCGTCCAGGACGTGGGCGCCGCCGGGGAGTTCGAGGAGCGTGGATCCGGCGATCCCCCGGGCGAGACTGCGCGTGCTCTCCGGGAGCACCAGCCGGTCGCCGGTCGGCACCGCGACCAGGGTGGGCACGCGGACGTGGGCGAGGTCGTCGCGGACGTCGACGCGGGTGATCAGTTCGAAGTGCGCGGGCATCCCCTCGGGCATCCCCTCCAGGACGCCGGTGACGGCCTCCTCGACGTCCTCGGGCGACATCGCGGCGAGTTGGCTGTCGGAGAGTACGGAGAGCGTGGCGAGCCGGGCCACCGCGCGCCGCTCGCCCGCCTCCGTGAGGGTGGCGATGAGCCGCGCCGCGCCGTCGAGCACGGGGTCGGCGACGGCGAACCCCGCGGTGAGGACGAGGGCCGTCACGCGGTCCGGGTGCCGGGTCGCGGTCCGGACCGCCACGGCGCTGCCCAGCGACTCGCCCAGGACGGCGAACCGTTCGTGCCCGCGCTCGACGGCCGCGGCGACGAGGCTGTCGGCGAGCGCGTCGAGGTCGAGCGGCGCGTCCGGGAGGGGCGTGCGGCCCACTCCGGGGTAGGACGGGCCGATCAGCGCATGGTCCCGTGCCAGATCGTCCAGAACGAGACCGAAGTTCCCCTCGATCCCGCCGCCCGCGCCGTGCGCGAGGAGCAGCGCGGGGCCGCTTCCGCGCGAGAGGACGTCGAGCTCGTACCGGTGGGGCTGAAGTAGTGCCTGGTCAGTAGCCATGTCCAGCACGCTAAACTCCGACATCGGTGTCAGAGTCAAGCCGCCGAAGGGGATGGTTTCGTTGCGGATGAAGGAGATGGCTCACCGTTCCGGTGTCCATGAACGTTCGCTGCGCTACTACGAGCAGCAGGGCCTGCTCACGCCCGAACGGCTGCCCAGTGGCTACCGCGAGTACAGCGAGGCGGACCTGGAGACCGTGCGCCGCATCCGCTGCCTGCTGACGGCCGGGCTGTCGACCGCCGTCATCGCGCAGGTCCTCCCCTGCATCCGCGACGACGACGGACGCCTCGCGCCCACGTGCCCCGATCTCGTGGGGCAGCTCCGTTCCGAGCGGGAGCGCATGACCCGCGAGATCGAGGCCCTGCACACCTCTCGCGCGCTCCTCGACACGGTGCTCGACGCCGCGTGACGCCCCGCCGACGCCCTCAGCTCGCCCTCGCGGCAGGAGGCCCAGGCTCGGTCGGGGGCTCGGGCTCGCCCAAGTAGCCCGCCAGCGCGCGGCGGTTCCGCTGGAGGTCGTCGATGCGCGCGTCCGTGGCCGCCAGTTCGCGCCCGAGGACCTCGCGCAGGTCCACGCACATCTCGATCTCGGGCCGCTCGCCCCGCACGCACGGCAGGATGTCGCGGATCAGCTCCGTGGACAGGCCCGCCTCCAGCAGGGCCCGCACCTGGCGCACGGCGAGGAAGGCGGCCTCGTCGTAGTGCCGGTAGCCGTTCGCGCCGCGCCGGACGGCCAGCAGGCCCTGCTCCTCGTAGTACCGCAGCAACCGCGTGCTGACCCCGGTGCGCCGGGACAGTTCTCCGATCAGCATCTGGCCCTCCCCGTTCGCCGGTGTCATCGGTGTCATTGGTGTCATCGGTGTCCGGCTTGACCTTCTCACCGGTGTGAAGCCATAGCGTCGGCGCCGTGAACGGGATTCCGCGAGGAAGGCCCGTTCCACCCGTTCCGCCCCACACCGATTCCGACCGTACTGGTTCCGACCTGGATCGTCTCCATCGGCATCATCCATCTCGTACCGGTTCCGAACCGTACGGTCCCGTAGCGCAGGAGCACTCCATGACTTCGTACGTCGTTCAGCGCGACAGCCGGGCCGCGACCGCCGAGGAGCTGGGCCCGCTCGCCTTCGCCGGGTACGCGCACTTCACCGCGATGCAGGTACGAGGGGGCCGCGTGCGCGGGCTCGACCTCCATCTGGAGCGGCTGCGTTCGTCCTCGGTCGAGCTGTTCGGCCGGGCGCTGCCGGACGAGCGCGTGCTGTCCGAGCTGCGTACGGCCCTGGCGGCCGGACCGGACGACCTCTCGCTGACCGCGACGGTGTACTCCCCCGCGGGCGAGTTCACGGCCACCGACCCCGCCGCCACCGAGCTGGACGTCCTCGTCCGTACCGGCCCCGCGGCGAACGGTCCCGAGGGCCCGCTCTCCCTCGCGGCCGTCCCGCACGAGCGGGCGGTCCCGGAGATCAAGCACGTGGGCGAGATCGCCAAGACGTACTACCTGCGGCAGGCCGTGGCGGACGGCTTCGACGACGCCGCGTTCCTCGACAGTCGCGGACGGTTCAGTGAGGCAACGATCTGGAACCTTGCCTTCTGGGACGGAACGTCCGTGGTGTGGCCCGAGGCCGCGATGCTGGGCGGCACGGCCATGGCCATCGTCCGCCGGCAGCTGGACCGGCTCGGCGTCCCCCAGCTCACGCGGGAGGTCACGCCCGCCGACCTGCCCGCACTCTCCGGCGCCGTCGTCCTGAACTCATGGACGCCGGGCGTCCCCGTCCACCGCATCGCCGACGTCCGGCTCCCCGAGGCCCGGTCGTTCGTGGACCTGCTCCACCGCGCGTACGAGAACGAGCCCCTGACCGCGCTGTGAGCGGGCCTTCGCCGCACACCCGGCGGTCAGCCCTTCGCCCCTCCCAGTCCGGCCACCGCCCACTTCGCCCGCGTGGACAGTCCACTCAGGGCCTTGGTCGAGCTCTTGGCGATCGTGCGCAGGAGGAGGCGGCAGTACGCCATCGTCGAGCGGGCGAGCTCCGTCTCGCCCGCCTCGACCGCGGCGAGCGTCAGTTCCAGGTGCTGCTCGGTGATCAGCGCGCCGAGGCGGCGACGGTGCCAGGTGGAGACCGTCTCGTCCGGCGGGGGTCCGACCATGTCCTCGCCGACGATGCCGACCGCCGCCCGCGCACGCCCCAGCGCGCGTTCCGCGCGGACGAGGTCGCCCTTGAGACGTTCCAGACGGGCCAGGACGTACGCCTCCGAGGCCCGGTCCCGCGCGGTGTCCTGGAGGGAGAGGAGGTTGAACTGGGCGCGGGCGGCCTGGGCGTGGTCGCCGAGGCGCTCCAGCGCGCGGCTCAGCCCGCGCAGCCGGTCCGGATCCGGGCCGGTGTCGTCCAGCAGGCGGATGAGCTCGACCCGGGCGTTCTCGACGCGTCCCTGCTGGAGGGCCAGCTCGATCCAGGTGAACGGGTCCTCCGCCGCCGCGTCCTGATCCCCGGCCCCGGCCCCCGCACGGGCCCACTCCACGGCCCCCGCCGCATCGGTGACCTGCCCGTACGTGGCCTTCCGCAGGAGCGGAACGTCCTCGTCCCGCCCGTGCCGCGCCACCAGCACCGCGGCCAGCCGCCAAGCGGTGGCCCGCTCGGCCCGCTCGCCCCGCTCGGCGTCCTCGCGCTCCAGCAGGAGCCGCAGCAGCGGCAGATCGCCGTCCCGGCGGTCGTGCCACGCCGCGCGCAGCATCCCGGCCCGTAGCACCGGGTCCGCCAACGCCTCCCGTACGCGAGGCTCGTCCGGAATCTGAGCGGGTCCCTGATCAATGAGCTGCTCAGGGATCTGTTCACGCAACCGTTCCAGCGCCGCCCGGCCCGGCGCGAGGACGAGCTCGCGGAGGGGCTGCCGGTAGGGCTCCTCCAGTTGGTACGCGCAGAGTTCGGACGAGTTGAGAAGGAGATGATCCGGCTCGGTACGTCTGGTCGCGGCCTCGTCCATGGCGACGAGTTCCGCGAGCGGCCGTTCCGCCGACAGCCCCAGTCCGGCGAGCAGCGCCGCCCGTTGCGCGTCCAGGTCCGGCGCGAACTCCTCCCGCGCCTCGGCGTCCCCCGCGCGCACCGCTGCGCGCAGCCCCTCCTCGTCCAGTTCGGCGGAGACCTCCTCGCACCACCACGGCAGCCGTACGAGGATCTCCAGCGCCTCGGTGACGCTCTCGGCGCACAGCGACGCGTGCCCGTCGGAGGACGCGTGCAGCACCGTCCGGCCCCCGCACAGGAAGTACGTACCGCCGGTGTCGTCGCCCGCGATCGGTTCCAGGGACGCGCCGGAGGCGAGGTGGACCTCCTCGACGTGGTACGCCCGTTCGACGTCGAAGTTGAACGGAAATGCGGCCAGTTCGGCCAGATCAGGGCGCGTACGCAGCAGTTCCAGAACGCGATCGGTCATACGACCGCACCTTAACGACCTGCCCTGTCCTGCCCTGCCCGGCCCGGCCCCGCACCGTCGGCTCGGAGCCTCAGAGCGCCGGTACGCCCGTGGCCGTCTCCGCGGGCTTCGCCGTCTCCACAGGCTCCACAGGCTCCACAGGCGCCCCGGACCCCATCGGCTCCGCAGATCCCTCAGCCCCCGTCGGCGGCACCCGCCGCAGCCCGGTCACCGCCAGGACCGCGATCCCCGCGACGACCACGGCGCTGATCAGCGCCGCGACGGTCATCCCGTCGGCGAAAGCGGCGTGCGCCGCGCCCAGCAGTTCGTTCGCGGCCGTTCCGGGCAGCTCCTCCGCGGCCGCGGACGCTCCGGCCAGCGTGTCCCGCGCGGCGTCCGAGGCTCCCTCGGGCAGAGCCTCCGCAGGCAGCGCGTGCGCGATCCGCTCGCGGTAGACGGCCGTACCCGCGCTGCCCAGCACCGCGACGCCCAGGGCCACGCCCAGCTCCGTGCTCGTCTCGCTGATCGCCGAGGCCGCGCCCGCCTTCTCCGGCGGGGCCGAGCCGACGATCAGGTCGGTGCCGAGCGCCATCACCGGGCTGGCGCCGGTGTAGACGAGCACGAAGCCCGCCACCAGCAGCCCGACCCCGGAATCCGCGCCCACCTGGGTGAGCAGCAGGTAACCGGCCGCCGAGACGCCCAGGAACGCCCCGATGACGGTGCCGGGCCGGTAGCGGCGGGCCAGCACCGGTGCCACCAGCGACGCGAGGACGAGCGCGCCCGCGGGCGGCAGCAGCCACAGCCCGGCCTCAAGGGCGGACTTCCCGGCGACGAGCTGCAGGTACTGGGTGACGAAGAGGTAGATGCCGCCCACGGTCAGCGTGCTGAGCAGCAGCACCACCAGCGCGCTGCTGAACACCCGGTCGGCGAAGAGCCGCACGTCCAGCAGCGGGGAGTCCAGCCCTCGCTGCCTGCGTACGAACCACACCGCCGAGCCGAGGCCCACGGCGAGCGGGGCCAGCGCGCCGGCGCCGAAACCGTGCGACAGCTCCTTGATCCCGTACGTGAGAGGGAGCAGCGCGGTCAGCGACAGCAGCACGCTGGGCAAGTCCAGCCGCCCCGGCGCCGGATCGCGGGACTCCGGGAGCAGCAGCGGGCCCGCCACCAGCAGTACGGCCATCACCGGCACCCCGAGCAGGAAGACCGAGCCCCACCAGAAGTGCTCCAGCAGCACCCCGCCGACGACGGGTCCGAGCGCGATGCCGACCGAGAACATCGTGGCCCATACGGCGATGGCCAGGCCCCGTTGCCGGGCGTCCCGGAAGAGGTTGGTGATCAGCGAGAGCGTGGACGGCATCAGCGTGGCACCGGCGATGCCCAGCACCAGCCGGGCGGCGATCAGCAGTTCGGGCCCGGTCGCGTACGCGGCGGCGACGGACGCGACGCCGAACGCGCTCGCCCCGACGAGCAGCAGCCGACGCCGCCCGATACGGTCGCCGAGCGTGCCCATGGCGACCAGGAACCCGGCGATCATGAACCCGTAGATGTCGATGATCCAGAGCATCTGACCGCCGCTCGGCCGCAGGTCAGCGGCGAGATGCGGCACGGCCAGGTGCAGTACGGAGATGTCGAGGGCGAGCAGCAGCGTGGGCAGGGCCAGCACGGCGAGCCCGGCCCACTCGCGCGGCCCGGCTGTGTTGCGGGCGTTCGGTTCGGCGGACATGGAATTCCCCTTCGGCGGACGGGAGTCGCAGTAGGCCGCGGTACCTCGCGGTACGTCGCGGTAAGGGGACCCACACTCACGCCGGGCCCTGTCGGATTCCGCACGATCCACTGACGGTCGTGACAGCGCTGACAGCGCTGACGGCCCTGACGGCCCTGACGGCCCAGCACCTCAGCCGCGCCCTCGTACCTGAGAGCCAGACCGGCGGACCAGGACAGCTCCGCGGAGGGAGGCAGGCCGGCGGATCCGCCGCGTAGGTTCGGTGGTCCGGAACGGACGTCCGGACCACCGAACCCGGCAGTGAACAAAGTGGACAATACTGAGCACATGGACAGGGTCGGCAGGGCGAGCGAGTCGAGCGGGGAGGCGGAGCGGGGAGCGCTGCGCGCCGTACGCGAAGACCTGTTCCCGTCGGCCCCGCAGCCCGTGCCGCCCATGAACGGGCCGTGGCCCCTGCGGTGGCTGCCGCATCTCGCGGTCGCCGGGCTGGCCGCCCTCGTGGCGTACTCCGGCACCGAGGACATGTCGGTGCGCCCCCTCGGGGTGTTCCACGCGGCGCTGCTCGTGGCGGGGCTGCTCGTGCCGCTGCCCGCCTGGTGGCTGTCGCTGGTGATGCTGCCGGTGTTCTCGCTGGGTCAGTCCCTCTCGCCGTACGGGGGATGGGCGTGGGCCGTGCACACCGGGCTGCTCTTCCTCGTCGCGCTGCGCAACCCGCCCCGGGTGCTGGCCGGGACCGTGCTGATGAGCACGGCCCTCCTCCTCGGCCTGCAGCTGTACGGGGCGTTCCCCTGGCGCTTCATCCTGATCATGCTGGCGCTGTTCGCCGTGACCGTGGCCGCCGCGACCGGGGTACGCGCGACGCGGGAGGTCCGCGCCCGGCTCGCCGCGCAGGAGTCGGCCCTCGCCGACGAGCGGGCGCGCCGCACGGTCCTGGAGGAGCGCGCCCGTATCGCGCGCGAGCTGCACGACGTGGTCGCGCACCACATGTCCGTCATCTCCATCCAGGCGGACGCCGCCCCGTACCGGGTCGTGGACCCGCCCGAGCAGCTGGTCACGGCGCTGGCCGACATCCGCGCGGGCGCCCTGGAGGGCCTCACCGAGCTGCGCCGTCTCCTGGGGGTGCTCCGCTCCGAGAACGGGCCCGACGGCATTTCCCTCGGGCCCGAGGCCCCGCAGCCCACCCTGGACCGGCTCGACGACCTGCTCGCCGGGGTGCGTACGGCCGGGCTCGACGTCACGGCGGAGGTCTCCGGGGAGCGCCGTCCGCTGCCCGGGGGCGTGGAGCTGTCGGCGTACCGCATCACGCAGGAGGCGCTCAGCAACGTCCTGCGCCACGCCCCCGGCGCCACGGCCCGCGTCGAGCTGCAGTACGCCCCGTCCGCCCTCCGGCTGTGCGTCCGCAACGGTCCCGCGCGGCAGTCGGCGCCGCCCTCGCCGGGAGCGGGCCACGGCGTCCTCGGCATGCGCGAACGCGCCGCGGCGCTCGGCGGCGAGCTCTCCGCCTCCCCCTCCCCCGACGGCGGCTACGAGGTCACCGCCCTGCTGCCGGTCCCCGCCGCCCCGGCCGCCGCTCGGACAGACAAGGAACGATCCGCATGACGATCCGTACGACGGCCGGTACGACGACCGGTACGACGGTCCGCGTGATGATCGCCGACGACCAGGCGATGGTCCGCGAGGCCTTCTCGGTGCTTCTCGACGCCCAGCCCGGCATCACGGTGATCGCGACCGCCGTGGACGGCGTGGAAGCCGTCGCCAAGGCCGAGGAGCTGCGGCCCGACGTGATCGTCATGGACATCCGGATGCCGGGGCTGAACGGCATCGACGCCACCGGCCGGATCGCCCGGAACCCCGGCCTGTCCACCAGGATCCTGGTCCTGACCACCTTCGATCTCGACGAGTACGTGTACGAGGCGCTGCGCGCCGGTGCCAGTGGCTTCCTCCTCAAGGACGCCTCCGGGGTCCAGCTGGCCGAAGCCGTACGCACGGTGGCCGACGGCGAGGCGCTGCTGTCCCCCGAGATCACGAAGCGGCTCATCACCGAGTTCTCCCGGCTGAGCAGCCCGACGAGGCCGCCCACCCAGGTGCGGATCGACGAGCTCACGAACCGCGAGACCGAGGTGCTGACCCTCGTCGCCCAGGGGCTGTCCAACGCGGAGATCGCCCGGGAGCTCGTGGTCGCCGAGCAGACCGTCAAGACCCACATGGGCAGCATCCTGCAGAAGCTCCAGCTGCGGGACCGTACCCAGGCCGCCGTCTTCGCCTACGAGACGGGCCTGGTCGCCCCCGGCGGAACGAACCTGTAACCCCCGGGGAGGGGACGCGGAAGGGCGCGGAGCCCCTCCGCGTCTCTCACGCCCTCCCTACCTGAGAGCCACGCCGGGGAATGGCTCCGCGGCGTGAGGCGCGAGCGGATGCCCGGTTTCTACCGTTCCCGCCATGACCACTCACAGAAGCCCCGCCGCACCGGTCGGCAGGACCGTCCGGATCCTGCGGGTCACCTCCGCCGTCCTGGCCTCGTTCCTCGCGTTCCTGGTCCTCGCCGTCGTCCTCGGCGCGTACGTCCCGGCCATCCCCAAGGCGGGGGTGATCGGCCCGGTCCTCGGCGGGCAGTACCCGTTCCACATAGCCCTGATCGCCCTCGTCGCGGCCGTCCTCGCCGCGCTGGCCTGGCGCGGCGGCCTGGTGCGGTGGGGGCGCGTGGTCACCGTCGTCACGACGCTGTGCGCGCTGGGTGCGCTGGTCATCGGCGGAGTGCAGTTCCGAGCCGCACAGAACGCCGGGGCGGACGTCTCCTTCGGCCAGGTGTTCACCGAACCCGCGTACCCGGCGACGGAGCCGGACACGACTCGTACGTACGCGAGCCCCGAGGGCGAGCCGCTGCGGGTGGACGCGTATCTGCCGTCCGAGAAGGAGGCCGGCAAGGCGGGCAAGGCAGGCAGGACGGGCGAGAAGGCTCCGGCGGTCGTGCTCGCCCACTCCGGCGGCTTCCACACCTTCGACAAGAGCGACCTGCGCGGCACCGGCCGCTGGCTCGCCGACCACGGTGTCGCCGTCTTCGCCGTCGACTACCGGCTGGCCCGCTCCGACCGCCCCACCTGGAACAAGGCCCCTCAGGATCTCGTCTCCGCCCTGAGCTGGGTGCGGAAGAACGCCGACGAGTACGGCGTCGACCGCTCGCGGGTCTCGCTCGGCGGCATGTCGGCGGGCGGCACCCTGGCGATGAACACCGCCTACCGCCTCCACAACGGCACGATCGAGGCCGCCGACGGCGCCACCCCCGAGCCCCCGGCCTCCGTGATCGGCTTCTACCCCGGTACCGACGTCCGCCAGATGTGGAAGGACGACGTGACGGGGACCCGCGAGGCGGCGGAGCTGTTCACCGGCGGTACGCCGCAGGAGCACCCGGACCGCTACCGCGAGGTGTCCCCGACCGGCGACGTCCGCGCGGGCCTGCCCCGCACCCTGCTCGTGGTCGGCGACCGCGACCGCAGCGCCCGCCCCGAGACCGTCACCGGCTTCGGCGACGCACTCAGGAGGAAGGGCGTCGACACCGAGATCAGGGAACTCCCCTTCGCCGAGCACGCCTTCGACGACGCGTACGGGAGCCTCACCTCGCAGACCAGCCGCCAGATCCTGCTCGACTTCCTCACCAAGGACACGCGCTGACGCACGGCACGCTCCAACTCCTCCCGCGCGGCAGGAAGACCCCGTTGCTCGACGGCCCGAGCAGGGCCAGCCCCGGGCTTGCGTCCCGCTAGGAGTCGGGGGAGCCGCTTCTGCGCCGGGTCTCCGCGAGGTGGACGTCGACGTACCGCGTGAGGATCTGTGCGTCCTGCCCCTCGTCGGCCTGGAAGGTGACGCGGCGCAACAGACTGACCCCGTCGAGCGCGACGCCCTCGCGGGCGAGGACGAAGACGAGGGCGAGGAAGGCGGACCGGGCGTTGCCGTCGTCGAAGGGGTGGAAGAAGCACACGTCGAGATACGCACGTGCGGCCCGGGCCGTGAGCGGAACGGGCCGCTCGACGTGGCGCGCGCTCTCGGCCAGGCAGGCGTCGAGGCGGGCCCGGGTGTCGGGGCCGATGCCATAGCGTTCCCGGCCTGCCTTGGCGAAGGCCGGGAGGCTGCGGAACGGCGGGGAGTGCGGTGCGCCGAGAACATGCCGCTGCCAGCCCTGGAGCAGCTCGAAGTCGAGCGTGGCGCCGCGCGCCGCATCGGCCCGCAGCCGCTCCAGGGCGGCAAGCATTCCGCGTGCCCGGGCGGGGTCCAGAGCGCCGTCGAAGGCGCGTATGTCGTCCGCCGCCCCGTCGTGGGCCGGGGTCACCGGATCGTCCCCGCCTCCGTCCGGAAGCTCCTGCCATGCCACGGTCCCGCGCACCGCGAGCCAGCGGCGAAGGTGGTCCGGCTCGGGCGGCCCGGCGGAGCGTGCGTCGCCGTCGTCCGGCCGCAGCGACAGCGCGAGCTGCTCGGCGACGTCGTCGACCAGCACCGTGTCGGGGCCCGTCCAGCTCGCGAACCGTCCGCCGACCGCCTCCTCGACCAGTTCCCGCGCGCGGTCGGGCGCGACGCCCCAGCGGCTGAGGAACCAGCCGAGCACCTGACGGCAGTGCCCGTGCCAGCCGCTGCCGCAGCCGGTACGGTCGGCCACCTGCACGATCAGGTTCCGGGCGGCGTTCTCCCACAGGATCCGCTGGTCCTCGACGCCGACCAGGTCCAACGGGTGCGCGTCGAACCACCGAGCGAGGCTTTCCAACCACTCGCGCCACTCGCACAGCGCCGCCACGGCACGGTCGAGCGTCTCCTCGGGGGTGGTGATCGAGTCCCTCGGGCAGTACCAGTTCCCGACGGGTCCTCCGTCGAAGTCGCCCTCGTCGTGCGACCAGCGCCAGCCCACGGTCCAGCGGCCGTAGTGCTCGGCGAGGGCGTGCGACATGGCGTCGGCCCAGAGCTTTGCCTCGCCCCAGCTCCAGTCGTTCATGGCCGGGTCGCCTGCGGGGAGGTCGGGGCGGCTGGGCACCCTCCGGGCGGGCCCGAGCGACCGCACCACTCGCGGTGCTGACGCGCTGTCGAAGAGATGCCGGTCGGGATCCACGTCATCCCAGGCCAGGAAGCCGGGGGCCAGCTCGACAATCACCGCGCAAGCCTGCCCGTCCGCCCGACGGCGGTTCAAGCGGATTACGCATGCGGATTACGCATCAGGGATTCCCCTTAGGGGAACACTTGCAAGCGCCTTGCTTGCAAAAGTTAGCAACGGGGTGCACCCTGGGGGCATGGCCTCTCTCAATGTGGGGAACCTCGGCGAGTTCCTGCGGGAGCAGCGGCGGAGCGCGAAGCTGTCGCTGCGTCAGCTCGCGGACGCCGCCGGGGTCTCCAATCCGTATCTGAGCCAGATCGAGCGGGGCCTGCGGAAGCCGAGCGCCGAGATCCTCCAGCAGTTGGCGAAGGCACTGCGGATCTCGGCCGAGACGCTCTACGTCCAGGCCGGGATCCTCGACGAGCGCGACCGCGAGGACCTGCTCCAGGTCCCGGCCGCGATCATGGCCGACCCGTCGATCAACGATCAGCAGAAGCAGGCGCTGCTCCAGATCTACGAGTCCTTCCGCAAGGAGAACGGCTCCACCGCGGGGGCCACCGAACAGAGCCCGTAAACCGTCCAGTTCACCGGAGGCGCACCCTCATGACCAACGCCAACGACCTGCGCAAGACCATCACCGACCCGACGCCCCTCTACTTCGCGGCGGGCGTCCTCGACAAGATCCGCGAAGAGGCACCGCAGCGCATCGCGGCCGTGCGCGAGACGGACCCCCGCGAGTTCCAGGCCAAGGTCACCAAGCAGGCCAAGGAGACCCAGGCCAAGGTCACCGAGACCCTCGGCGGGATCGACACCGACATCAAGAAGCTGCGCGAGCAGGCCCAGCACCTGGCGCTCCAGAGCGTCGGCTTCGCCGCCGAGTACGCGGTCAAGGCCCGGGAGGCGTACGACGAGTACGCCGTGCGCGGCCGCGAGGCCGTGAAGAACTGGCGCGGCGAGGACGAGGACGAGACCCCGCAGGTCACCGTCGAGCGCGAGCCGGTCAAGGTCGCCGAGCCCCCGGCCGAGGAGCCCACGCCCACGCCCACCACCGCCGGGACCGGGGCTGAGAGCAAGCCCAAGGCCAAGCCCGCCGCAGCGAAGAAGGCCAACGGCACGACCGCCCGTAAGACCACCGCCACCCGCAAGTCGGCTCCGAAGACGGAGCCGAAGTCGGAGTCGGAGCCGAAGTCGGAGCCGAAGACCGACTCGTGACCGCCCGAGGCGCCCGTCGCACCCGTCGCGTCCGGGGCGGCCGGGAAGGGCCGGGCATCGCTCGTGTGCCCGGCCCGACCGCCTCGCACTGGGGTACGGTGGCGGCGACGGGAGCGCCTGACCGCACAGGACCAGGACCAGGAGTGTGAGCACCATGCTGATGGAGGGCTTCGGCACACTGCTTTGGCTGATCACACTCGTGGTGCTCGGCCTCGCCGTGTTCGCCTTCGTCGACGCCGCGATCCGGCGCGAGGACGCCTACCGCGCCGCCGACAAGCAGACCAAGCAGTTCTGGCTGATCATCCTCGGGATCGCGGTCGTCGTGAACCTCGTGCCGATCCCCGGGCTAGGCATGCTGCTCATGCTCGTCGGCCTGATCGCCAGCATCGTCTACATCGTGGACGTCCGTCCCGCGCTCAAGCAGGTCGCGGGCGGAGGGCGCGGTGGCCGCCGCGGCGGCGGAAGCAGCAGCGACGGCCCGTACGGCCCGTTCAACGGCCGGTAATCAGCCGCAGAAGCCCCGGTCGCGGATCAGTCGCGGTCCAGCAGGATCACGGCCACGTCGTCCGTCAGCTCTCCGCCGTTGAGCGCGTGGACGTCGCCCATGGTGGCGTCCAGCAGGGCCTCGCCCCGCGCTCCCTCGGACATCCGGCGGGCGACGATGCTGAGCATCCCCGACTGCCCGAGCCGCTCCCGCGTACGGCCACGGGTGCCCGGACCTTCCGGGCCGCCGCCCGCGGGCGCCTCGGCGCCGATGCGGCCCTCGATCAGCCCGTCCGTGTACATCATCAGGCTCCAGGCGCGGCCCAGCTCCACCTGCCTGCGCGGCCAGCGGGCCTTGGGCAGCAGCCCGAGCGCGGGCCCGCCCTCGTCGTACGGCAGCAGCCTCGGCGCGGCGCCGCCGCTGCCCACGAAGAGCGGCGAGGGGTGTCCGGCGAGGCAGACGCCCGCGCTGCGCCCGTCGGGGGCTATGTCGACCGTGCAGAGCGTGGCGAAGATCTCGTCGCTCGCGCGCTCGTGCTCCAGCACCTTCTGCAGATTGCCCAGCAGTTCGTCGCCGCAGAGCCCGGCGAAGGTGAGCGCGCGCCAGGCGATGCGCAGCTCGACGCCGAGCGCCGCCTCGTCGGGGCCGTGGCCGCAGACGTCCCCGATCATGGCGTGCACGACACCGTCGGCGGTGCGGACGGTGTCGTAGAAATCGCCGCCCAGCAGGGCGCGGGAGCGCCCGGGGCGGTAGCGCGCGGCGAACTTGAGCTCGCTGCCCTCCAGCAGCGGGCGCGGCAGCAGCCCGCGCTCCAGGCGGGCGTTCTCCTGCGCGCGCAGCCGGGACTCGGTGAGCTGCCGCTGGGCCAGGTCGGCGCGCTTGCGCTCGACCGCGTACCGGATGGCGCGGCTGAGGAGGCGGCCGTCGAGCTCGTCCCGGAAGAGGTAGTCCTGCGCGCCGACGCGCACGGCGTCGGCGGCGCGCTCCGCGTCGGCCCCGTCCGTGAGGGCGAGGACCGCGTGGCGGGGCGCGAGGCGCAGCACGTGCCGCAGGATGTCCAGCTCGTCGGCGACACCCGGCGTCAACTCCCGTCCGTCACCGGAGGCGGACGGCTCGGCGCTCTCGGCGGCACCGCTCTCGGCGACGCCGCCGGTCAGCGCGAGGTCGAGCAGGATGCAGTGGACGTCGTCGGTGAGCAGCCGCTGGGCCTCGGTGAGATTGCGCGCGGTGCGCACCCGGACCGGCCTGCCGTAGGCGTCCAGCATCCGGGGCACGCTGACGGGGCCCGCCGGGTCGTCCTCGATGACGAGCAGCGTCAGGCCGCTCGCGGGCTCCCCCGACCCGCCCATGGCCCCACTGACGCCCAGGGATCCCAAGGCGTCCAGAGCGCTCACGGAGCCCGCCGGATCCACGGCGCCCGCAGACCCCACGGCGCCCACGGAGCCCGCGAGACCCATGGACTCCACGAACTCCCCGCGGCCCCTGGCATCTCGCCCCCTGTGATCCATGCGACCCGCACCGTCCGTACCGTCAGCACGGCCCGCACCGTCAGCACGGCCCGCACCGTCTGCGCCGTCCGCACGGTCCATGCCGTCCCCGGCCTCCACGGCTTCCGACGCATCCGCCGGAGCGTCCGCCGTGGCCCTGACGTCCGCGGCGTCCGCCCCGGAGGGCGACGGCGGAAACGCCGTGCTCTCCTGCCGCACGCTTACGGGCATGATGTGTCCTCTTCCCTCCCCCCGAGGGCGCGGTGGCGGGCCAGACGGCTCCGCCACTCGGTCGGCCCGGAAGGGTGTGCGATGGTCGGTTGCACGTCATCCCGGGCTGTCCGAGAGGACCTTAGCGCCCTCGCGCACACGTACGGAATGGCGCGACGGAAAACGCCTCTGGCATATGCCCCCGGTTCAGGGGCAGTTGGTCCGGGCGATGCCCCTTCCGGTGATCGGGTACATGACCAACGTCACTTGTCCGGGCGTACAACCCCCAGGATGGGCATGGTCCCGGCGCCCTCCACGGTGATCTGGCGTCCCGTGCGCGGGGCGTGCAGCAGGGCGCCGTCCCCGACATAGATCCCGACGTGGCTCGCGTCCTTCTTGTAGATGATCAGGTCGCCGGGGCGCATCTTGTCGACCGGGACACGGGGCAGGCTCTTCCACTGCTCCTGCGAGGTGCGCGGGATGCTCTTCCCCGCCGCCTGCCACGCCCTCATCGTCAGGCCCGAGCAGTCGAAGGTGCCGGGGCCCTCGGCCCCCCACTCGTAGTCCTTCCCGATCTGCTTGGTGGCCCAGGCGATGGCGCGCTTGCCCGCCGGGGAGGCATTCCCCGCGGCCTTGCCGAGCTTCTTCATCTCGTCGGATTTCAGCCACTTCGCCTGGGCCGCCCGCGCGGCCTGGCGCTCCAGCTCGCGCAGCCGCTTGCGCTCGGCCTTCGCCAGCCGGGATTCCATCCGCTCGGCCTGCGCTATCTGCGACTTGATCTTCTTCTTGGCGCGGGCCTTCTTCTTCCGGTTGGCCTCCAGCTTCTTCCACTCGTCCGTGGCGCTCTTCGCGTACCGGTCGAGCTTGGTCCTGGTGCTGGTCAGGCTGCCGATGAAGCCGCGCGTGGCGTGCTGGCCCTTGCGGACGAGGGAGACGTCGCGCAGGAAGCTCGCCGGATCGTTCCCCAGCATCAGCTTGGCCTCGTCGGGCATGCCGCCCTGCCGGTACTGGGCGCGGGCCATCGCGCCCGCCGTGTCCTTCAGCCCGTCGAGCTTGCCCTGGGTGTCGTCGATCTTCTTGGCGATCTTGACGATGGCCTTCTGCTGCTTCTTGGCCTTGGCCTCCGCCGCGTTGTACGCGTCCGTGGCGGAGCCCGCCTTGTCGTGCAGCCGCTCGATCTCCTTGCGAACCTGCTCCAAGCCGGGCTTCTTCCCGCCCGGCGGGACGTCCGGCGGCGCGGGCTGCGCGCTCGCGGCGCCGAGCGCGGGCCCGGCCAGCATCCCCATGGCGCACGCCACGACCACCACCGCACGGCGCCCGGTCTCCGGCCTGGTCACCCGCCCCACCCCCAGTTCGTCTGGTCAACCGACTCCGACGCAGCGGATGTTGCCATGTGATCCCTGAAACGAACAGAGCTACGCCTACTCGCGAGTCGGGGCGTGTTTGCACCCGCGGCGCACGTGTGCTGCGACACTTTCCCGCACCCCCGCCCCGCACCCCCTCCCCGCGGGCCCTCCGGAGCCCCGGCCGGACCCCGGCCCGGAGCCCCCGCCCGGAGCCCGCCCGGAGCCCGCCCGGACCCGCGCCAGGCGTATGGACGAGGTTCACCCTGCGTTCACTCAGCTCCGTTGGCCGATTCACCTCTTCTGCCTAATTTCGGCCTTACGCAGAGCGCGCCACCGCCAAGGACGGGAGGTGCGCCGCATACCCAGACAGAACCACGAGACGGCCCCTCCGGGGCCTCACTCCACACCTCGCGCCGCCGCCTCGGTCCGGCGGGCCCCAGGAAGGAACTGAACGAAAGTGAAGCTTCAGCGCACGAACCGGCTCCGCGCCGTCGCGCTCGGCGCTATCGCGGTCTCCGGCGCCCTGGTCCTCACCGCCTGTGGCTCGGACGACAACTCCGGCGGCTCCGGCGGCGACACCACCAAGGCCGCCAGCAAGATCAAGTGTGACGGGGAAGGCAAGCTGCTGGCTTCCGGCTCCAGCGCGCAGAAGAACGCGATGGACATCTGGACGCAGACCTACCAGTCCGCGTGCAGCAGCACCCAGCTCAACTACAAGCCCACCGGCTCCGGCGCGGGCATCCAGGAGTTCCTCCAGGGCAAGACCGCCTTCGCGGGCTCCGACTCGGCCCTGGAGCCGAAGGAGGTCCAGCAGTCCAAGAAGGTCTGCAAGGGCGGTCAGGCGATCGACCTGCCGATGGTCGGCGGCCCGGTCGCGGTCACGTACAACGTGAAGGGCGTGGACGACCTCGTCCTCGACGCCGAGACCCTCGGCAAGATCTTCGACTCGAAGATCACCAAGTGGAACGACGCCGCGATCAAGAAGCTGAACCCGGACGCCAAGCTGCCGGGCACCAAGATCCAGGCGTTCCACCGCTCCGACGAGTCGGGCACCACCGACAACTTCACGAAGTACCTCAACACCGCCGCCCCGGGTGCCTGGAAGCACGAGCCCTCCAAGGCGTGGGCCGGCAAGGGCGGCCAGGGCGCCGACGGCTCCTCCGGCATCGCGACGAACGTCAAGCAGAACGACGGCGCGATCGGCTACGTCGAGCTCTCCTACGCGACCGGCAACGACCTGAGCACGGTCAAGCTGGACACCGGCGCCAAGGAGCCCGTCGAGGCCACCACGGAGAACGCCTCCAAGGCCATCGCGGACGCCAAGGTCGTCGGCAAGGGCAAGGACCTCTCCCTGGAGCTGAACTACAAGACCAAGGCCGAGAGCGCCTACCCGATCACCCTCGTCACGTACGAGATCGCCTGCGACAAGGGCAACAAGAAGGAGTCGCTGAACGCGACCAAGTCCTTCCTGAAGTACACCGCCAGCGAGGACGGCCAGAAGGTCCTCTCGGAGAAGGGCTACGCGCCGATCCCCGACGAGATCATCGCCAAGGTCCGCACCACGGTCGACTCCCTCGCCTGAGGCCTGGTCGCCACATCTGAACCGCAGAACCGCAGAACGGCTCAACCGCTCAACCGCTCGACCGCTGAACCGCCGCTTCCCCGCGACGCGGCCCCGCTCCGCCCCGTGACGGCCTCCCCGCCGGGACGGGGCGGGGCCCCGTCCCCCTCATCCGGTGCACCGCCATGGCCGCGCGAAGGCTCCACGCAGCGGCCCGCACCCAGACCGGAGAAACCATGGCTATAGCGAATCCACCCACAGACTCTCCCCCCAGTCCCCCACCCCCACCCGCGCCCGCCGCGAACGGCAAGGGCGCCACCCGGCCCGGTGACCGGATCTTCCTCGGCCTCTCGCGCGGCTCCGGCATCGCGCTGCTGGTGATCATGGCCGCCATCGCGGTCTTCCTCACCTGGCGCGCGGCGCTCGCCATCAGCGCCGACGAGGCCAACTTCCTGACCGCCTTCGAGTGGGAGGCCAACGCCGAACCGCCGAAGTTCGGCATCGCGGTCCTCGCCTACGGCACGGTCGTCAGCTCGATCATCGCGATGGTGATCGCCGTCCCGGTCGCCGTCGGCATCGCGCTGTTCATCTCCCACTACGCGCCCCGCAAGCTCGCGGCCCCGCTCGGCTACGTGATCGACCTGCTGGCCGCCGTCCCCTCGATCGTCTACGGCCTCTGGGGCATCCTCTTCCTCGTCCCCCAGCTGACCGGGATGTACGAGTGGCTGGACGACTACTTCGGCTGGACCGGCATCTTCGCGTACGAGGGCGGCGCGGCCCGTTCGCTCTTCACGGTCGGCATCCTGCTCGCGATCATGATCCTGCCGATCGTCACCAACGTCTCCCGCGAGGTCTTCCAGCAGGCGCCGAAGATGCACGAGGAGGCGGCCCTCGCCCTCGGCGCCACGCGCTGGGAGGTCATCCGCATGTCGGTGCTGCCCTTCGGCCGCTCCGGCGTCATCAGCGCCTCGATGCTCGGCCTCGGGCGCGCGCTGGGCGAGACGATGGCCGTCGCCACGGTCCTCTCGCCGAACTTCCTCATCGGCGCCAGCCTCCTCGACCCGGGCGGCGGCACGTTCGCGCAGAACATCGCCGCGGGCTTCAAGGAGGCCGGTTCCATGGGCCGTGACGCGCTCATCGCCTCCGGCCTGGTCCTCTTCGTCATCACCCTGCTGGTCAACGGCGCGGCCCGGCTGATCATCGCGCGCCGCAAGGAGTACTCGGGAGCGAACGCATGACCGAGACCATCGTCGCGGACGCGCCCGTGGACCCGGCGCCCCCGACCCCCACGCTCCGCCAGCCCCGGCTGCCGCGCTGGGCCCCGCTCGGCCTGGCAGGCGCCTCGATCGCCCTGGGTGTGGGCATCGGGGCCGTCGCCGGCCTGGAGAGCCGCATCCAGTGGGGCCTCATAGCCGCACTGCTCTACGTCGCGCTGACCGCCGTGATCGCCGGAGCGGTCGAGGGCAAGCGCCAGGCCAAGGACCGCCTCGCGACCAGCCTGATCTGGGTCTCCTTCGTCCTCGCCGTGATCCCGCTGGCCTCCCTGATCTGGGAGACCATCGCACGCGGCGTCAAGGTGCTGGACGTCTTCTTCCTGACCCACTCCATGAACGGCGTCATCACGATGGACGAGGGCGGCGGTATCTACCACGCCCTGATCGGCACGCTGGAGCAGGTCGCCATCGCCACGCTGATCGCCGCGCCCATCGGGCTGCTGACCGCGATCTACCTGGTCGAGTACGGCACCGGCAAGCTCGCGAAGGCCGTCACGTTCTTCGTCGACGTCATGACGGGCGTGCCCTCGATCGTCGCGGGCCTCTTCGTCCTCTCCTTCTGGATCATCATCCTGGACTTCGGCTACTCCGGGTTCGCGGGCGCCATGGCCCTGTCGATCCTGATGATGCCGATCGTCGTCCGCTCCACGGAGGAGATGCTCAAGCTCGTCCCGAACGAGCTGCGCGAGGCCTCGCTCGCCCTGGGCGTGCCCAAGTGGAAGACGATCCTCAAGGTCGTACTGCCCACCGCCATCGGCGGCATCACCACCGGCATCATGCTCGCCGTCGCGCGCATCGCGGGCGAGTCCGCGCCCATCCTGCTGCTGGTCTTCGGCTCCGCCCAGATCAACGCGAACCCCTTCGAAGGCGCCCAGTCCTCACTGCCGTACTACATCTACGAGCAGTGGGCCAACGGCAACGCGCCCAGCTACGACCGCGCCTGGGCAGCGGCCCTCGTGCTGATCGCCTTCGTCATGATCCTCAACCTGGTCGCCCGCGGCATCGCCCGCTGGAAGGCCCCCAAGCACTAAGACGGTGATTCCCATGGCCAAGCGCATCGACGTCAGCGGCCTCTCCGCCTACTACGGCAACTTCCGCGCCATCGACGACATCTCCATGACCGTGGAGCCCCGCTCCGTCACGGCGTTCATCGGCCCCTCCGGCTGCGGCAAGTCCACGTTCCTGCGCACCCTCAACCGCATGCACGAGGTCACCCCCGGCGGGCGTGTCGAGGGCAAGGTGATGCTGGACAACGAGGACCTGTACGGCTCGGGCGTCGACCCCGTCTCCGTACGCCGCACCATCGGCATGGTCTTCCAGCGGCCCAACCCGTTCCCCACCATGTCGATCTACGACAACGTGGCCGCGGGCCTCCGGCTGAACGGCGACTACAAGAAGAAGGAGCTCGACGGCGTCGTCGAGAAGTCCCTCAAGGGCGCCAACCTCTGGAACGAGGTCAAGGACCGCCTGAACAAGCCGGGCTCCGGCCTCTCCGGCGGCCAGCAGCAGCGGCTCTGCATCGCCCGCGCCATCGCCGTGGAGCCGCAGGTCCTGCTGATGGACGAGCCCTGCTCGGCGCTCGACCCGATCTCGACGCTGGCGATCGAGGACCTGATCGGCGAGCTGAAGTCGCAGTTCACGATCGTGATCGTCACGCACAACATGCAGCAGGCCGCGCGCGTCTCGGACCGCACCGCGTTCTTCAACCTCGCGGAGGTCGGCCAGCCCGGCAAGCTCATCGAGATCGACGAGACGGAGCGGATCTTCTCCAACCCCTCGGTCCAGGCCACGGAGGACTACATCTCCGGCCGCTTCGGCTGAGCCGCCCCGGCTGAGCCGAACGAGGATCCGAGGAAAAAGCTGCCCGGCGGTGCTGCATGGCGGTGCCACCGCCGGGCGAACTGGGCCCGTCCCCCTCTCCGGAAAGGGGGACGGGCCTCTGCCAGAAGTCTTCCGGGAAGAGGGCTAGCCGAAGACGAGCTTCACGGCCCAGTAGATGACCGCGGCGACCAGGGCCGCGGCGGGCATCGTGATGAACCAGCCCAGGATGATGTTCTTCGCGACGCCCCAGCGCACGGCGCTGACCCGCTTGGTCGCGCCGACGCCCATGATCGCGGAGGTGATCACATGGGTGGTGGAGATGGGCGCGTGGAACATGAACGAGGCCGTGTACATCACGGAGGCGGCCGTCGTCTCGGCCGCGAAGCCCTGCGGCGGGTCCAGCTCGATGATGCGCCGTCCGAGCGTACGCATGATGCGCCAGCCGCCCGCGTACGTACCCAGCGACAGCATCGCGGCGCAGGAGATCTTGACCCAGACGGGGATCTCGTTGTGGTCCTGGACGTCCGCGATGGTCAGGCCCATCACCACGACGCCCATCGTCTTCTGCGCGTCCTGGAGACCGTGACCCAGCGCCATACCGGCGGCCGAGACGGTCTGCGCGATACGGAAGCCGCGCTTGGCCCGGTGCGGGTTGGACTTGCGGAAGAGCCAGAGGATGACGCACATCACCAGATAGCCGAGCAGCAGACCGATGATCGGCGAGATGAACATCGGGAGCACGATCTTCTCGATCACGCCCGACCAGTAGACGGCGATGCCGCCCGCGAGCGCCGCGCCCACCATGCCGCCGAACAGGGCGTGGCTGGAGGAGGAGGGCAGCCCGAAGTACCAGGTGATGAGGTTCCAGGCGATGGCGCCGACCAGTGCGGCGAACAGGATGGCCATCCCGCTCGACCCGTGGGGCGTCTCGATGAGCCCCTCACTGACGGTCTTGGCGACCCCGCTGCCGAGGAAGGCCCCGGCCAGGTTCATCACCGCGGCCATCGCCAGCGCCGCGCGCGGGGTCAGCGCGCGGGTGGAGACGGAGGTCGCGATGGCGTTCGCGGAGTCGTGGAAGCCGTTCGTGTACGTGAAGAAGAGCGCGACCCCGACGGTCATGATCAGCGCGAAGGTGTCCACGGAGGGTCAGGACTCCTTGACCGCGATGGTCTCGACGGTGTTGGCCACGTGTTCGAAGGCGTCCGCGGCCTCTTCGAGCACGTCCACGACCTGCTTGAGCTTCATGACCTCGATGGCGTCGTACTTGCCGTTGAAGAGGTGCGCGAGCAGCTTGCGGTGGATCTGGTCCGCCTGGTTCTCCAGCCGGTTGACCTCGATCCAGTACTCGGTGAGGTTGTCCATGGTGCGCAGGTTCGGCATGGCCTCCGCGGTCAGCTCCGCCGCGCGGGACAGCACCTCGATCTGCTGCTCGACGCCCTTGGGAAGCTCCTCGATCTGGTACAGCACGACCAGGTCGACGGCCTCCTCCATGAAGTCCATGATGTCGTCGAGCGACGAGGCGAGGTTGTAGATGTCCTCGCGGTCGAACGGCGTGATGAACGAGGAGTTGAGCTGGTGGAAGATCGCGTGCGTCGCGTCGTCCCCCGCATGCTCCGCGGCCCGCATCCGTTCGGCGATCTCGGCGCGTGCGGAGGAATCCGCCCCGAGCAGTTCCATCAGGAGCTTGGAGCCGGTCACGATGTTGTCCGCGGAGGCCGCGAACATGTCGTAGAAGCTCGTCTCCCTGGGGGTCAGACGAAAGCGCACTGGGGGTCCTCGGAATGCGTCGATGACGGTCTCGTTGATGCTAGGCGCATCATCCGGCCACGGCTAACCGGCGTCCCCCAGTGTCACCCATGGAGACTCGTGGCCAGAACCGGCCTCCGGAAAGTCCGGTACCATATACCCAGGAGGGGTATCCAGAGGTATCCCTCCCCTTGTCCCCACTGGAGTACCACGGGAGGACCGATCCATGACGACGGCTAAGACCGGCCAGGCGGCGGAGCCGCAGGAGGCGGTGGTGGACACCGTGGCCGAGGCGACGTCCGAGTGCTGTTCGGCACACGCCGCCACGGGCGAGCACGGCTACTCGAAGGACAAGGAGGCCCACCTCAAGCGCCTCCGCCGGATCGAGGGCCAGATCCGCGGACTCCAGCGCATGGTGGACGAGGACGTCTACTGCATCGACATACTCACCCAGGTCTCCGCCTCCACCAAGGCCCTCCAGTCCTTCGCGCTCCAGCTCCTGGAGGAGCACCTCCGGCACTGTGTGGCGCACGCCGCACTCGACGGCGGCGCCGAGATGGACGCCAAGGTGGCGGAGGCCACAGCCGCCATCGCCCGCCTGATGCGGACGTAGCCGGACGCGGGCGTACGCCCGGCGGAGTTACGGGCGAGCGCGGCGTGAGCGCGCCGCGGTCAGCGGGAGGTCTGCGGCGCGTCGTCCAGCTCGCCCGCCGCCCGTCTCAGCACTTCGTCGATCCGCGCCAGGCTCAGCGGCTCGTCGGCGGCGGACGCGGCGATCATCAGCTCGCCGCACAGCTCGATCTCTGCGAGGGCCACGTGGTCCTGGATCACCGAACGGCGCTGACCACGGGTGGCGTCCCAGCCGTCAGGCATCGATACAGGCACACGTATCACCTCCTGTGCTCCTCATGTCGGGATGCGGAGCGCTCCGGTTCCAGAGCCCAGTTCCCCAGCGTAGGGAGAAGCGCACCCTCCGCGCATGGCACTTACGAACCATTTCCGGCCGGGCCCGTCACGGCCATGCCCGTGTCATGACCGCCCCCGCCGAGAGCTACGGAAAGGCGATCTTGCCCGCGTAGATGTCCCGGGGCGGAGGCATCACGACACGCACGGATGCCCCGAATCCATGGAGCCGGGTCGTCGACGCGACGTCGATGCCGCCGCCTGCGCTGGCGAAGGTGAACCGGTGCTGCACCTTCCGCAGACGCGCCTGCCCATCGAGGTAGGCGTCAAACGGAACCTCGTGCCCGGAAAACCCTTTCTCCGCCGCCTTCAACTGCCGCCGCGCGTACGCCGGAGCGGCCACCGCCGCCGCCTCGATGTCGACCGAGCCGCTGTAGTGCCAGACCGGCACCCCGTCCAGCTCCTGCCGCCCCTCGTACCGGATCTTCCGCGCGCCGCGCAGCAGTTCGGCGGCGCTGACCGGGTCGGTGGCGCCGCCCGTGACGAGGTTCCCGTCGGGCAGCGTGGCCGTCCCGACGCGGACCCACTTGTCGGCGGGGACGCCCTCGCCGCGGTTCTTCATGTAGAGCGCGCCGGGCGCGATGAGCTCGGTGACCGGCCTGCGCTCCCCCGGCCGCGCCCCGGAGGCGCCCTGCGGGAGGGAGACGACGAGCCTGCCGCTGCGCCGCGCGTAGTCGAAGCCGCCGGTGCCCTCGACGGTGACCCGGGTGCCGCCGCTGTCCATCTCCATCGACGTACGGACCTTGGAGGTGCCCGCACGGTAGAGGGTGTCCGCGGCGTGCCGCACGGCGCTCGCGCCGGGGCGCGAGCCCCCCGGGGGCACCGGGTCGTCGGCGACGACGCGGCCCTCGGAACAGCCTGTGGCGGTGAGGAGCGTCACGCTGACAAGAGCCGAGGCGGCGAACGCGCCGCCGAGTCCGTGCCACCGCACCGCCATCTGCCGACCTCTCACACCCGCGCGCGCCCTTGCGTGCGCCCCACCGCCTAACGAGGCCCCGGCCCGGGCCGTCACGGGCCGAGTACGGTGGTCACGTGCGAGAGCGAGCCCCCGAACACCAGCCGGACGAGCCGGTACTCGACCAGGCCGTACGGGACGTGGAGCACGAGGTGGCGACGCGGGAGCGGGGGTCGTTCAGCAGCGCCGTGTGCGGCTGCGGCTGGCGCGGTCCGGCCCGCAGGGCACGGGACAGAGCGCGCGCCGACGCCGAGGAGCACGCCCGTACGGGCGGCCCGGATCCGGCGTCGGCGCCCCGGTCGGCGTAGAGCCGCGGGTCAGGCCCCGGGCGAGGCCCCGAGCGAGGCCTCAGGATCAGGCCCCGGCCGAGGCCTCAGGGTCAGGCGGCGAGGTCGCGGTCGCGGGGCCCACGGGGGCCGGGGCCCTGCGGGGGCGTGACGCCCGAGGCGGCCGCGGGACCGCTCCCTGCCGTACGGTCGGCGACGCCCTCCGCGCGGGCCGCGGCCGGACCGGCCCACACCAGGGAGTTCAGCCAGGAGACCCGGCCGGAGGCCGCGCGTACGGCCGGGGTGAGCACCCACATCGCGGCGGGGGCCAGCAGCAGCGCGACGGCGGTGCCCAGCGCGAGGCCGCCCACGACGTCCGTCGGATAGTGCACGCCCATGTAGACCCGGCAGAAGCCCTCGGCGACGGCGAGCAGGATCGCGACGAGCCCGAACTTCCGGTTGACCATGAAGATTCCGACGGCGATGGCCATCGTCAGCGTGGCGTGGTCGCTCACGAACGAGTAGTCGGTCTTGCCGTCGATCAGCGGCTCGACGCTCTTGTGGTCCAGGAAGGGCCGCGGCCGTTCGACGAAGCCGCGGATGGGGATGTTGACCACCAGGGCGATCACCGCGGCCAGCGGGGCCCAGAGCAGCCCGGCGAAGCCCGCCACCGCCTCGTCGCGCGACGCGCGTCTGCGCGAGACGCCCCACCAGGCCCAGATACCGACCAGCACGAGACCGACGGCGATGCCGTACTCACCGACCCACTCCATGAGCCGGTCGGTCCATGTCGGGGCGTCCTTCGCCAGCCCGTTGATCTCGTAGAGCAGCCCTACATCAGGGTTGTCCCAAACAGCCATCGAGGTGCGGCCCCTTCATTTCTGCTCTGTCGTGCTCGTCGCTGGTCTGCGCGCTGTCAAACCCCCGTGGTCCCCCGAGGCCCTGCCGCCGCGGTCGCTCTGCGGAAGTCCCGTTCCGCAGTGGAAAACGCCCGGTAACCCTCGTGACGTTCCGTTCTTACCGAACGATCACCAGGACGTTACCCAAGAGTGATCCGTTCGCGCAGCTCAGGGCCCATGCCTCACGGAACGTGGTCGCCGTGCCGGCTGTGCTCGCCTCGCCGTGGCCGCTAGTCGGCGGTGGGCCGGGTGGCCCCGAAGTAGTTCGGCGAGTCGATCGGGTCGAAACGGATCTTGGCGCCCGTGTAGGGAGCGTCGATCATGTGTCCCCCGCCGACGTAGATGCCGACGTGGTCGATCGACCGCGGATCCTCCAGATCGGTGCCGAAGAAGACGAGGTCGCCGGGGAGCAGCTCGTCCCGCTTCGGGTGCGGTCCCGAGTTCCACTGGTCGTTGGCGACGCGGGGCAGATCGATGCCCACCGACTTGTACGCCGCCTTGGTCAGGCCCGAACAGTCGAACTTGCCGCCGTCCTCGGCCGTTCCGTCGCCACCCCACAGGTAGGGGGTGCCGAGCTTCTCCTGCGCGTAGTAGATCGCGCCGGCCGACTGCTCGGAGGGGTTCACCCTGCCGCCGCCGCCCTTGCCCCCGCCCTTGGCCGAGGCGAAGCTCTGCTCCATCTTGCGGATGGTCGACACGTAGTTCTTCGTCTCGCTGTACGGCGGGACGCCACCGTACTTGATCACCGCGTACGAACCCGCGTTGTAGGCCGCCAGCATGTTGTCCGTACGGTCGCCGGGGGCGTCCTTCACGTACTTGGCCAGCTTGCAGTCGTAGCTCGCCGCCGAGGGGATCGCGTCCTCGGGGTCCCACACGTCGCGCTTGCCGTCCTTGTTCGCGTCGATCCCGTGCGTCTCCCAGGTGCCCGGGATGAACTGGGCGATGCCCTGCGCGGCCGCCCCGCTCTGGGCCTTCGGCTTCCAGCCGCTCTCCTGGTAGAGCTGCGCGGCGAGCAGGGCCGGATTGAGGGCAGGGCAGAGGTTGCCCCACTTCTGGACCAGCGGCGCGTACGCGGCCGGAACCGTGCCCTTGGCCAGGTTGACCGCCCCGCCACGGGCCGCGCCGCCCGCGAGGCCGGCCGCCGCGACGTACGTCCCCACGACGAGCAGGGCGACGAACAGGGACATGACCCCGAGTCCACCGCCGACGCCGAGCAGCCACAGCTTCTTCCCTCGCACCTCTCAACCATCCCCTATGAGGCCCCATTTCAATGCCGGACCCGGCACCCGGTCATCTTTTCAGCCAACTCCGGCAGGCTCACGAGGGGCGCACGGATGTACGAAAGGCCACACCAGAGGTCAAATTCCGCGCAACGGGGCGCCCATGCTGAAACGTTGGGCCATCCTGTTCAACAAGACCACGCCCCTGGCCCGCACTTCCCTCACACGGAGTCCCCCGCGGGTCACCGGGCCATGGCACAATCCGAGCGAGACAACACTCGAACTTGGGCGGTGAGTTCACCATGCTCCTGGCGGCCGAAAAGGGCGACATCACCACCATCATTGGCGGAATCGCCCCGGACTGGGGCCCCTTCGGCTCCCTCGGCAACGAGGCGCGCGTGATGATCGAGGTGGTGATGGCGGTGGCCATCCTGCTCTGCCTCGGCATCGCCATCTGGGGCGCGGCCAAGCAGCGCATCGGGGCCACGGCGCTGCGCGACACCTTCAGCGCGGAGCAGGGCAAGGGACTGATCGTCGCCGGACTCACCGGCGTCTTCATCATCGGCTCGCTCGGCACCCTCTTCACCATCGTCTACGGGATGGCGGTCTAGGACCCGGGCCTCAGCCCCGGGTCCAGACCCCGCCCCGTCCCTCCCGGGGAGGAGCCCCATGGAGATCGTGAACCCCGCTCTCAGCGACTATCTGCTCGCCCACTGCACCCCCGCCGACGAGATCCTGCGGGAGCTCGTGGAGGAGACGCACGCGGCCGTCCCCGGGACGACGATGCAGATCACCCAGGACGAGGGCGAGTTCCTCGCGATGCTGGTGCGGCTGACAGGCGCGCGGTTCGCGGTCGAGATCGGGGTCTTCACCGGGTATTCGTCGCTGTGCGTGGCCCGCGCCCTCCCGAAGGACGGACGCCTGCTGGCCTGCGACGTCTCCGAGGAGTGGACGTCCATCGCGCGGCGCTACTGGGAGCGGGCCGGGGTCGCCGACAAGATCGACCTCCGCCTCGCCCCCGCGGTCGACACACTGGCCGCACTGCCCGACGGCGAGTCCGTCGACTTCGCCTTCGTCGACGCGGACAAGGTGGGCTACCCCGCGTACTACGAGGCGCTGGTCCCCCGGATGCGCCCCGGCGGCCTGATCGTCCTCGACAACGTGCTGCGGCAGGGCCGCGTCATCGACCCCGAGGCGCAGACGGACGCGGACAACGCGATCCGGCGGATCAACGACACCATCGCCGCCGACCCCCGCGTCGAATCCGTGATGCTGCCAATGCGGGACGGGGTGACGCTGGCCCGCAAGGTGCCGGCGTGAGCGGCGGCGCGGCGCACGGCCGCGAGGACGGGCCCGGGGACGAGGCCGAGTCCGGGGGCGTGTCCGGGTCCGGGTCCGAGTCCGGATCTGCGGACGACTGGAGCCTCCTGCACTGGGTCCGCGCCACGGACGACCCCTCCCCCGACGCCCCGTGCATCGAGATAGCGGACGGCCCGGACGACCTGGTCCACATCCGGCAGTCCGACGACCCCGCGCACGTGGTCACCACCACCCGTACGAAGTGGCGGGCCTTCGTCCTGGGCGTCCGTAACAACGAGTTCGACCATTTCGTCCAGGGTCACCAGGACTCCCCCGGCTCTCCCGGTGGCCCCTAGCCTGCCCCTATGGCTCCCGCATTCACCCACACGCGCTACTGCGACGAACTCACGCGGCAGGCCGCCCTGTTCAGGGAGGCCCTGGCCGCCGCGGGCCCCCAGGGCCTCGCCGCACGCGTCCCCACCTGCCCCGACTGGTCCCTGCGCGAGCTCACCGTCCACCTCGGCGGCGCGTACCGCTGGTTCGGCGAGCTGGTCCGTACCCGTGCCACGGCGATGGTGCCCCACGAGGACGTCCCCGGCTACCACGGCCCCGGCGACGGCGCCTCCGCCTCTGCCTCCGCCGAGGAGCTGGACGCCTGGTTCGCCGAGAGCGCGCGGCTCGCCGTGGAGGAGATGCGCGCGGCGGATCCCGACGCGCGCGTCTGGTCCTGGTCCACGCCCGCCGAGCAGACCGCGGCGTTCTGGGCCCGTAGGGCCACGCACGAGACCGTCGTCCACCGCGCGGACGCCTGCTTCGCCGCGCGTACGCCGTTCACCGTCGCGCCCGAGGTGGCCGCCGACTGCCTGGAGGAATGGCTGGAGATCCTCGCCAGCCCCGTCGTCCAGGACCACAAGGAAGAGATCAGGCGCCTGCGCGACCACGCCGGAAAGAGCCTGCGCCTACGAGCCGTGGAAGCGGACCCCGCGCTACGGGCCGACTGGCTGATCGAGCTGACGCCGGAGGGCTTCACCTGGCACCGCGGCCGAACGGAAGCGGACGCGGACGCCACAGCCACGGTCCACGCCCCCGCCCCGACGGACCTCCTGCTCCTCCTCTACCGCCGCGTGCCCGCCACCGACGACCGGGTCGAGGTGCGGGGCGACGCGACGCTCCTGGACGAGTGGCTGGCCCGTACGAGCTTCGAGTGACCCTCCCCGCGGGGCCCCGGCGGGGCCGCTCATCGCATGAACTGCGTGACGTCTCTTCATTCTGATCGATAACCAGGGCGCAACGCTCACGTCCGAGGAGAGACAGTCATGCGCGAACCCCTCGCCCGCTGGACGGCCTGCGCCGCCACCGCGGTCGCCGTCACCGCCCTCACGGCCCTCACGTCCGGCACCGCTCACGCCGACGAGTACCCGAAGAACTCCCACAACGCCCCCCGCGTCGGCCTCGTCAACGCGGGCCAGATCGACGACCCGATGGAAGACGTCCTGGAGCACGTCCTGCTCTTCGGCGACGGCTACCGCTGGGACTGACGCCGCCGCACCGGACCACGGACGGCGGCCCGCGGCTCTCAGACCGCGGTCTGCCCGAACTGGTCCTGGTCGGTGAGGATCTTGTCGATACGCGCCTTGTCGACGCGGTTCGTCACCTCCTCGGCCTCCTGCCGGTCCCGTACGCACTTCGCCAGCGTGAAGGCCGACGTGACGACGAAGACCAGCCCGAGGCCGAGGAACCCCCGCTCCCACTGCCCCACGGGCAACCGGATGATCCCGATCAGCAGCGCGGCCAGCGCGACGCCGAAGGCGATCGCCGACTGCACGAAGAAGGCGTTGGTCGTGGGCCGTTGAATGCTCGGAGTCGAAGAAGTCATACCCCCACGGTGCGCCGCCGCCCGGCCGGGCGCATGGGTACAAATACTCAATCGCGGCCCCGCTAAGCTGCCGCCCGACGACACACCGTATACACACCCCGTACTTTCGGTGATGGGAGCGCGTCCACATGTCCTTCGCGCAGGAGTGGGCCCGGAGCAGCGAAGCCGCCCGCGTACGCCTCGCAAGCACAGGCACAGGCACAGGCACAGGCTTCGGCGCTGGCGACCTGAACGTGACCCCCGCCGACAAACGCGCGGCCGCCCGTTACATCGAACGCGAGCTCGGTCCTGCCGCCGCCCGCGGGGGCGACCGGGCGGTGACGTCCTCCACCAGCGTCTTCGGCAGCAGCAACACGACGCCGGGCGCCCTGCGCGGCTGGGACACGCGGAAGGGCCTGGACTTCTGCCTGGAGCGATGGGACGAGGCGTGGAAGAACGTCCTCTCCCATCTCCAGCATGAGGTGAGCGCGCTCGGTGGTACCGCGTCGCTCTTCGAGGGCGAAGAGGCCGAAAGAGTGCGCTCCTTCACCGGCAGCCGCCTCAACGATCTGTGAGAGACGGTCTGCGATGGAACTGACCTACCACGACATCATCAAGGCCGACTTCTCCGCGCTGACGACGACGGCGAAGGAGTGGCGGACTATGGCCACCGGTTGCGGTCGGGTCCAGGACGACTACCGCGATCACGTACGCGGACGGGTCAGGGGCTGGACCGGCGAGTCCGCCAACAGCTTCTGGATCTCCTCCAGCACCACCCTCTACGAACTGGGCGCCGCCAGAAGCCAGGCCAACCGGATCGCCGACCTCCTCGACGACGCCCACGACCGCCTGGTCGAAGCCCGCAACCACCTCAAGTCCGTACGGGACGCCGCGGTCGAGGAGGGCGGCATAAAGGTCGACGAGTACGGCAAGTGCACCCTCGACACCTCGAAGCTGACCGCGGCCCACACGGACGCTCTCCCCGACGCCCCTACCCGCACCCACGCGGAAGCCACCTGGACCCACCGCATCCAGAAGGCGGTCCAGCACGTCGACGACACCGACCATGACAACATGCTTGCCCTCAAAGCCGCGGCGAGGGACACCGATGGCAAGGGCGCCACGAACGGCTTCAACGGAAGGGCGATCGGCGACGTCGAAACGTACGCAGCCCACCGTGCAGCCGACCTGGCCACCCGTCTGGCCGGAGGCGCGGACGGCGGCTCGCTCAGCCCGAAGGAACGCCACGAACTCCAGGTCCTGATGCGCTCGAACGCCGACGACAAGCAGTTCAGCCAGACGTTCCTTAACTCCCTCGGTGGCCCCCGAGGCACGATCAAGCTCGCGAACACACTGACTATGCTGAAACTTGCCCCTGCCGAAACGGCCGCACCCCAGTACACAGGCCTGGAAAAGAGCCTCGCCACTACGCTTGCCTCGGCAACAAGGGTCCCCCGCATCTTCGGCAAGGACCACGAAAAACTCCCGCTCGGGTCAAAGGCGTACAGCAAACGCTACGTGGCCTGGCTGAACAGCCCTGAGGGCGCCTTCTACAAGAGCTGGCGCCAGAACATGCAACACATCGGCCCCGCCGAGTGGACCCGCGCCCTCAGCCCCGCAGGAACCGCAGGCCTCCACGAACGAAAGGGCCACGGCTACCAGTCCCTCGTCACCCTCATGCGACACGGAGACGGCTACTCCGCCCAGATGCTCCACGACCTCGGCGACGACATCCGGGCCGCCGAGGAGAAGGACCCCGACATCTGGGACGACGGCGGCCACTTCCCCGGCACAGCCGACTTCGCGACCGACCCCTACGACGGGGTCCTCGACCTCATGTCCAAGAACCCGGAGACGGCGGCCGGATACCTGGACCCAAAGTCGGATTCCTACACGGTCGACGGGAAGATCACTGAGGACAACGACCGCCTCAAGTACCTCGCGCAGGACCGGGACTGGCGGCTCGTCGACGACGTCACGCCTCCCATGACGGATGCTGACAAGACCAGCGACAGCGTGCACGAAGGCTTCGAGGCAGCTCTCAAGGCAGGAGCAACTGGACGCCTCCCGGATTCCGACTCCGCCACCGCGCCTCCAAACCACTCTGCCGCGAATTCACGCGTGATGGAGGAGACCGTCGACGTCTTCGGAGGCGAGCCGAAACGCATCGAGAAAGACGGACCTCTCGCGAACATGCGTGACTCCTTGGGAGAGATCACGGCTGACTACACAGGGGATGTCCAGCGAGGAGTGAGCGGATTCCTAGGGCTTCCTTCGCATGGACATCAGGCTGACTTCAAGGACACGAGCTCCCTGGAAAGATTCCTGGCCACCGTCGGCAGGGATCCACATGCCTACGGCGCGATCACGACCGCACAGCACGCCTACACATCGAACCATGTTGATCACGTGATCAACGGGGGATCCGACTCGAAGGTGGCCCTGGAAGAGCGGGTGGCCAACGCCGTACGACCCGGCGCAACCGTCGCGGGAATCATGAGCGACGCAAAAGCTGAAGGAGTTTACGGCGAGGAAATCGCCGAGCAAAAGGAGTACAACGAAAAGGCCGCGCGGGCGAGCAAATGGGTCAACAGGTTTGTCGGTCTGGGACTGGGAGCTCCGGGCGCACCACCCGTCGCCGCACCCATCGGATGGGTCCAAGAGGACTTCAACGAAGCCATCGTAAAAATGATCGAGAAGGACAATACGGAAGACGCTTCGCGACGCGCGATCCATGACTACTCAGAAGGAAAGGCAGCAACAGAGGAGTTCGCCAAAGCGGCAGTTCGAAATGCCGTCCCCAGTGATCATCCGGACATCGACAGGGAAACTCGGATGGATCTCATGAATTCTGCTGTTGCCGGAGCCGCCAGCGGACATACCACTGGGGGCACCTGGAATCAGGCGGCGGACAGGCCGGGAGAGTGAGGGGGATGACTGGAAGGCGAAACCTGATCAGAGAAGCAGCACTCCTGTCCGCCCTTGTCCCTGTAGCCATCATGGCCACAGGCTGCTCCGAAGGCGGAGACAGAGAGTACTCAATCCCGAAAAACCTCTGCGGAATCGCGGTACAGCAAGACTTGTACGCCCCGCTCTTCGGCCCAGGGGACAGCCTTAAGGGAAGCGGCACAATCCCGGACAGCGAAGAGCAGAGTCTGGTCGACCGGTGCAGGTACTTCACGGGGGGCGAAGACATCGCCGGCGACGGCGGAATCACCGTGTACGGCAAATGGACAAAGGGTGGGCAGTCTACCCACGATCAACTCAAGACGCTCAAGAGCAACGAAAAGAACCGCGGAGAAGCAAAAAGGTTCCCGGGAAAGTACGTAGCCACAGCCGCACCCACATCAGCCCAGTCCGTCGTGGTGTGCAGGAACCGCGACAAGGCCGTGGACACGGAGGCTGAGCAGCCATGGGCCAATCAGTACGTGCTCACGATCGGCACGTACGGGAGCTGGGAGCAGGGAGACAACGAGGCCAGTCGCAAACGACTCGGCAAGCTGGTTCAGGCAGCCATGGAAGCAGTCCAAGGGGAACTTCCCTGCAAGCACAGTTAGCCCGGCCCACGCATCCTCCACGCGTGTGAGCCTCCGCCGCCGTCCACCCCACCCGCCCGGGCCGAAGCACCGTTGACAGGCCACCACCCCCTCGGACCAAGGTGCGCGCAGCCCCGGATACCGAGAGAGGGCACACAGGGGGCGCACCCGGCGTAAGGCGCTGGCCTGCGGCCCTTGCGTCGGCTGTCCACAGGCTGTGGATAGAGCGCGCAGCCCCTGCTGCGGAACCGTTCACGCGGTTCACATGGTGGCCCAGCAGTACGTATGCGCTGCCGGGGAACGATGCACGGAGGCGCACCGTATCGAGTGCTGGGATGCTTCCGTCCGCCTCCGCGCTCTCGGCACATGGCAGGCGTGGCGCCGCTAACGTCGAGTGAGGAGACAATGCTCTGACGGAAGTTGGGAAGTTGAGTTGAGGTCGAGGGGGCCAGCCCGGCATGAGTGACGGCGGCGACTACGGGAATGAGCGCCATCCCGCGAGCCGGGGCGGGCGGCTCACGACGCGCACGCGGCTGCCCGACGGCGAGGGCGGCAGAACGCCCACGCCCCGGCCAGGGCGCAGCCTGATCACGGTCGTGGGCGTGGTGGTCCTGCTCATCGCGGCCATCGCGTTCGCCAACAGGGGCGGCGGAGGTGGCGGTTCCGACGACGGGGGCGGTGGAGGCGGCGACCGTAAACCGGAGGCCGCCCAGCCGACGGCGCCGACCGGCAAGAAGCCCCGCGCCTCTGGCTTCGCGAAGACGGAGCAGGGGGCGCAGAGCGCTGCGGCCAACTACGCGGTGGCGCTCGTCTCCGCGGACATCATCAAGCCAGGCGAACGCGGTGACATCGTCCGTCAGGTCTTCGTGCCCGACAAGACCGACAGCATGCTGGACAAGATGGACAAGGCGTACAGCACGAAGTTCCTCGACAAGATGGGGCTGGACAAGGACGGCAACGCCAAGAACGGCATGACCTACATCTCCCGAACGGCCCCCATGGGAACGAAGGTCGTCGACTACTCGTCGAGCTCCGCCAAGCTCCAGGTCTGGTGCACCGGCGTCTTTGGGACTGCTGGAGAGAAGTCGACCAGCCCCGTGACCAGCGACTGGTTCACGTTGAACTTCGACCTGCGCTGGATCGACGGTGATTGGAAAGTGCAAAGCTTCGAGCAGAAGGAAGGGCCCGCGCCTGTGAACGGTGACAACCGGGCCTCCAGCGCCGATGAGATCGCTGACGCAGTCGACAAGTTCGGAGGGTTCACGTATGCCCGCTAGCCCTCGCCGACGTGCCCTCACGATCGGCTCCGTGCTGACCGGACTTCAGGTGTCCGCTCTGCTCCTCGCTACTCGCGCGACTGCGGCACCGGACCCGAAGGAAGACTGCGATCTCATCGTCGGCCCCGCCAAAGAGGTCTGCGAGAAGGGAGAGACGGGCGGAGGCAGCGGAGGAGGCGGCGGCCAGGCCCCCGAGCCCGAGTACGCGGCTGATCCGCTGAAGTCGCTCGCGAAAGGCTGCGCCGACGCCGCCGCGTGGACCGTCGACAAGCTGGCCGATCTCGTCAACTCCACGACGAAGGTGGACTTCACCAACGGTGAGTTCCTGCGGCAGTACGCCGTCGTGTTCGCGGCGTCGACCATCCTGACGCTGACCCTGTGGCTGCTGGCCGTCGCCAAGCGGGCCGTGCGGGGCGTGCCGTTCACGGAGGCGCTGACCGAGGCGGTCGGGTTCCTGTGGCTGACCGTGCTGGCGTCCGCGTTCACCCCGCTGATCCTCTATACGGTCGTCTCGGCCACCGACGGCGTGACGGACGTCGTCGCTTCGGGGACGTCGGGGAAGACGGACCAGTTCTTCGGGACGTTCTCCGAGGCGTTGAAGAAGGGCAACGACATCGGCGGCGGCCCGATCATGCTGATCGTCGTGTCGCTCGTGTCGGTGCTCGCCGCGGGCGTGCTGTACCTCGAACTCGTCGTGCGCGCCGCGATGCTGTACGTCGGCGCGCTGCTCGGCACCGCCGTGTACGCGGGGCTGGTCGACAAGAACATGTGGGGGCACGTCCGCCGCTGGGCGGGCATCATGATCGCTGTGATTCTCGTGAAGCCGGTGATCGTGATCGTGCTCGGCCTCGCCGGTGCGCTCGCGAGCGGCGACGGACCGGACGCCACGTCGGCGATCATCTCCGGCCTCGCCATCATCCTGCTCGCAATCTTCGCGAGCGCGATGATCTACCGCTTCGTCCCCGGCTTCGGCGACGACATCGTCAACCACCGCAACTCCATCCGCGACCCCTCCTCCCGCGCGGCCGCGGCCGTGGTCTCCTCGCCCGCCTCCCTCGTCCGCCAGGGCATCAACACGCACGGCGCGCGCGGCGGCCAGGCGGGCGGCGGCGCGGCGGCGACCGCCTCCTCGGCCGGCGGCGGCGGGCAGCAGGGCGGAGCCGTCACCGGCGGCGTCGCGGCCCACAGCTCGCGGGGCGGCGGAGGAGGCACGTCCGGAGGCGGAGGCGGCGGAGGCGGCTCCGACGCCGGTGCCGCGCCCGTACGGAAGCAGGCCGCGCCCCCGCCCCGTTCGCCCCACGCCTCACGTCCGCCCCGACAAGCCAACCCCAAACCGAACCGCTCCCCCGGAGGTGACCGCCGGTGACGACCCCCTCCCACACGGCGCCCGGCGTCACGGGTCCGCGCCGCACGTACATGATCGGGCGTGCGCGGCCCAACGCGATCGTCGGCAAGAACCGGGAGACCGGCGAGATCGGCCTGATCATCGTCGGCGCCTTCCTCGGCATGATGAGCGGCCTGCTCATCCCCGTCCTGTCCCTCCGCATCCCGGCGCTCATAGGCTTCCCGATCATCGCGCTGGCGGCGATCTATGTGCCGTACAAGGGACGGACGTTCTACAAATGGTTTGAGATCAACCGTTCCTACAAGCGGATGCTCCGCAACGGAACGACCTACCGTTCCGAGGCCGCCGAAGCCGGCATCCGGCTCGACGGCAAGGAGATCGAGATCGGCCCGCCGCCCGGCGTCGGCCGTATCAACTGGCTGTCCGCGCCCTTCGGCCCGGACGAGATCGCCGTGCTGCTCCACGCCGACCGGCGGACGGTCACCGCGGCCATCGAGATCGAGGGACCCGGCGTCGGCCTGCGCGACAGCGAGGACCAGGAGGCGCTGGTCGACCGCTTCGGCACGCTCCTCAAGCACGTCGCGAACGGCGACGGGTACGTGACGCGCCTCCAGATGCTCGCCCGCACCCTCCCCGCCGACCCCGACGCGCACGCGAAGGACGTCGCCCAGCGCGGCGACGAGAGGTCGGAACCCTGGCTGCGCACCTCCTACGACCAGCTCCAGTCCATGGTCTCGACCTCCAGCGAGCAGCACCGCGCGTACCTCGTGGCCTGCATGCACTACGGCCGTGAGCTGGCCACCGAGGGCGCCACGCTCGCGAAGGCCGCGCGACGGACGGCCGGTCGCAAGCTGACCAAGGACGAGGGGCTCGCGATCGTGATGGCGCGCGAGCTGACCGACATCTGCGCCCGCCTCACCGAGGCCGACATCCGCGTCCGCCAGCCGCTCGGCCAGGCCCGGCTGTCGTCGCTGGTCCACTCGATGTACGACCCAGACCACCCCATCGACCACATCCAGGCCATGACGAAGCGGAACGCGTGGCCCGCCGAGCTCGACGCGACGGAGCCGACGTACCTCCAGGCCAAGACCCGCGAGTCGAGCACCCGTGCGCCCTGGTGCCACTCGACGGCCTGGGTGAAGGAGTGGCCGATGACGCCGGTCGGGGTCAACTTCCTGGCCCCGCTGCTGGTCCACACACCCGATGTGATCCGGACGGTCGCGGTCGCGATGGATCTGGAACCGACCGAGCTGGCGATCGAGCGGATGCTGACGGAGAAGACCAACGACGAGGCGGAGGCGAGCCGCTCGGCCAAGATGAACCGCACGGTCGACCCGCGCGACGTCGCCGCGCAGGGCCGCGTCGACCAGCGCGGCGAGGACCTGGCCTCCGGCGCCGCCGGGGTCAACCTCGTCGGCTACATCACGGTCTCCTCGCGTTCCCCCGAGGCGCTGGCCCGCGACAAGCGGACGATCCGGGCCTCGGCCGGCAAGAGCTATCTGAAGCTGGAGTGGTGCGACAGGGAACACCACAGGGCGTTCGTGAACACCCTGCCGTTCGCGACCGGCATCCGCCGCTGACCGCGACCGGCGGGACGGCGTCCGCCAAGTGCCTCTGTGGGGTGTGCCGTTCGGTCCGTACGATCAACTGGAACGGCACACCCGCACGTCCCCGCAGTCCGGTACCACCCGAAGCACCCGCAGCACGCGTACCACTCGGTAACACCCGCACAGGCCCAGGCCGGAGGTAGCCACAATGGCCGCGCTCGATCCGCTGACCGCAATCACCGAAGCCTTCACCAGCTTCCTCTTCGGCAAGACCGAGACGACGCGCCTCCCCGTCCGCACGTCCACGGGCCAGGCGCAGGCCGTCTATCTCCCCACGGCCGCGCCAGGGCTCGGCGACTCGGGCGTCATCATCGGCCGAGAGGTCTACAGCGGGAAGGGTTACATCTACGATCCTTTCCAGCTTTACGGTCAGCAGCTCCCCGCCCCGCACTGGCTCGTCCTCGGCGAGTCCGGCAACGGCAAGTCGGCGCTGGAGAAGACGTACGTCCTGCGCCAGCTCCGCTTCCGGGACCGCCAGGTCGTCGTCCTCGACGCCCAGGGCGAGGACGGTGTCGGCGAGTGGAACCTGATCGCCGAGGAAATGGGCATAACCCCCATCCGCCTCGACCCCACGGCCGCGCTCGACCAGGGCATCCGCCTCAACCCGCTGGACCCCGCGATCACCACCACGGGCCAGCTCGCGCTGCTGCGCACCATCATCGAGGTCGCGCTGGGACACGGCCTCGACGAGCGCTCGGGCTTCGCGCTGAAGGTGGCGCACGCGTACGTGAACGCGACGATCGCCGACCGGCAGCCCATCCTCACCGACATCGTCGACCAGCTGCGCCACCCCAAGCCGGAGGCCGCGGAGGCGATGAACGTCGCGGTGGACGACGTACGGGCGTGGGGCCTCGACGTCGCGCTGGTGCTGGACCGGCTGGTCGACGGTGACCTGCGCGGGATGTTCGACGGGCCGACAACGGTCGGTATCGACCTGGACGCGCCGCTGATCGTCTTCGACCTGTCGCACATCGACCGGAACTCGATCGCGATGCCGATCCTCATGGCGATCGTCGGCGTCTGGCTGGAGCACACCTGGATCCGGCCCGACCGGCGCAAGCGCATCTTCCTGGTGGAAGAGGCGTGGCACATCATCAACTCGCCCTTCGTCGCCCAGCTCTTCCAGCGCCTGCTGAAGTTCGGGCGGCGGCTCGGCCTGTCGTTCGTCGCGGTCGTCCACCACCTCTCCGACGTCGTCGACGGCGCGGCGGCTCGGGAGGCGGCGGCGATCCTCAAGATGGCTTCGACGCGGACCATCTACGCGCAGAAGGCCGACGAAGCCCGCGCGACCGGCAAGGTACTAGGCCTGCCACGCTGGGCCGTCGAGATCATCCCCACGCTCTCACCGGGCATCGCGGTCTGGGACGTGAACGGGAACGTGCAGGTCGTCAAGCACCTCGTCACCGAGGCCGAACGCCCGCTCGTCTTCACCGACCGCGCGATGACCGAATCGGCGGCGGCACGCGCCGAGGCCGACGCGGCGTCGTTCGAGGCCGCGCTGGAAGCCGACCTGGAGGCGGAGACCGAGGCGAGGGCCCTGGCCATGGAGCGCTCGTCGTCCTCGAACTCGGGCGGCGTGGTGGCGTGACGCCGTCGAGCCACGAACTCCGAGGTGCCGTGACGCCGTAGGGCCGCGGCGCGGTGGTGGCCGGGAAAGGCCGTCGCCGCGCTGGGCTTCCTCCAGGACACCTTGCCCCCGTACCCCGCCCCCGGTTGAATGTCGGAGCCGTGCCCCACGACAACGCACCCCACCAGCCCAGGCCGCCGCACGGCCCACGCGGCCCCCGCGGCCCCCAACGCACGGGAAGCGCGGGCGTTCCTGACGGCCTGCTGGTCGGCGTGCTCGCGTTCATCCTCGGCATCACGCTCTTCGCCTGGACGGCGACGGGGCTGGCCGGATTCTTCGCGCACGGCTCGTGGCCGGAAGGCGTCACCTTCGGACGTACGCCGCTGGCCATCCGCGAACTGGCCACGGAACCGCACGACATCAAGGGCGCCTGGCCCGATACTCCCGCGGGCGAACTATCTGGATACGGACTGTTCTGGGGCATCTTCATCAGCCAGTTCATGGTCCTGATCGTGCTGGCGATCTTCACCATGGGCACGATCACGCGCGCACGGGCGGTACGCCAGGCGCGGCGGATGGCGAGGGAGCAGGCCGCGGAGGCGGGAGAGACCGCCGAGGGTCGGTCCGCGGGGGATCGGTCCGCGCGGGACGGTTCCGTTGCGGACGGTCCGATGCGGGAACGTCCGATGCCGGAGCACCCCGTCCCGGAGCACCCGGCAGCAGAACGTCCGGCAGCGGAACGTCCCTTCGCGGAGCGTCCGCCACGGGAACATCCGCCACAAGAAGGTCCCGTCGAGCACACTCCCGGCCACCCGGACCACCCGGCACGACAACCGGCCACCGCGAACCCGGCATCCCCCGCATCAGCATCCACGGCGGCCTCGGGGGCCGCTTCGGGGGCTGCGTCGGCGGCATCAGCGTCCGAGAACGCGCCCTCCGGCCCGTACGCGGTCCCCGTACCGATCCCCGGGCAGCCGGGCGCCCCCGGGGCCGGGGAACCCGGCCAGGACGCCGTCACGCGCGTCCTGGAGGCCCCGGGCGCGGCCCTCGTGGCCTCGCCCAGCCCCACCGTCTGGGCGGCGACCAAGGCGGCCCGTTCGAAGCTCGGCCCCGTGCACCTCTTCGACCCCACGCACGCCTGCGACACCCCGGACCGGCTGCGCTGGTCCCCGCACCACGGCTGCGGCGACCGCGCGACGGCCGCGGCCCGCGCCGCCGCGCTGCTGGCCCCGCTGCGCTCGCCGCGCCCCATCGACGCGACGGTCCACACCTCGGCCGAGACGCTGCTGCGCTGCTGGCTGCACGCCGCGGCGCTGGACGACCGCCCGTTCCGCGAGGTCCACCGCTGGGCCCTCTCCTCCAGCCCGGCGACCGACCCGGTGCAGACGCTCCGTACGCACCCCAAGGCCTCGTCCGGTTCGGCGGGCGAGCTGGAGGCCGTGCTCACCGGGCACCCCCAGCTGCGCGGCGACGCGACGCGGCTGATCCGCCGCGCGCTCGCCCCGCTCTCACAGCTCCACGTCCGCAACGCGTGCACCGCCGCGCGCGCCGATCGCATCGCGGTGGAATCGTTCATCAACGAAACGGGCACGCTGTACGTAGTGGGCGAGGATCCGGACGTGCTGCCGATCCTCAATGCGCTCACGCAGAGCGTGGTCGAGCACGGCCGCCGCATGGCCGCACGGTCATCCGCCGGCCGGCTCGACCCACCACTCACCTCGATCGTCGAGCTGAACGTCCCGTAGGAGACCGGGCCGTAGAAGACCGGCCCGTAGCGGACCGTTCCGAAGCGGACGGTCATGCCGGTCCATCGATCGGAGTCCCCGCTTCCGTACGCCACGGGGCATCCCCCACAATGACCGCCATGCTCCCCAGCGGCACCAGTGGTCCCAGCGGAACCAATGGCCTCAACGGCCCCGACAGCCCCGGTAGTCCTGGCAGTCCTGGCAGCCAGCCCGACGACAGCAGCGACGCCGCCCTCACCGCGGCGATACGCACCGGCCCGCCCGAGGCATCGCAGGCCGCGCTCGACGAGCTGTACCGCCGCCACCGCCCCGCCGTCCTGACGTACGCCCGTACCTGCTGCCGGGACGCACACACCGCCGAGGACCTCGCCTCCGAGGCGTTCGTCCGTACGCTCCAGGCGCTCCGCTCCGGCGGCGGCCCCACGGAGGCGTGGCGCCCGTACCTGCTGACGACCGTCCGCCGTACGGCAGCCGCCTGGTACGACACCGCCCGCCGCACCGAACTCGCCCCGGACTTCGAACGCTGGCTCTCCGACACCACCGACCCCGACGCCGAGAGCGGCGAGGAGCGCATGCTGCGGCTGGAGGACGAGCAGCTCGTCCTCCGCGCGTTCCGCACCCTCCCCGAGCGCTGGCAGACGGCCCTGTGGCACTCGACGGTCGAGGAGGAACCCGCGCCCCGCACCGCCGCGCTGCTCGGCATCAGCGCCAGCGGGCTCGCCTCGCTCACGGCGCGCGCCCGCGAGGGCCTGCGCGAGGCGTACCTGACCGCGCACGCCGACCACGTGCAGACCTCCCCGTACGCCTCCGAGGAGTGCCGCCGCTACACGAGCCTCCTCGCCGCCTCCGTACGCCGCACAGGCCGCCGTACGAACAGGGACCTCGAACGCCACCTCTCCGCCTGCCCCGAGTGCCACCGCGCCCGGCTCGAACTCACCCGGCTCAACACCGGCCTGCGCACCGTCCTCCCCGCCGCGGTCCTGCTGTGGGCGGGCAGCGCGTACCTCACCAAGGCCACTGCGGCGGCGACCGGAGCGGCCACGGCTACAGCTACGGCCACGGCTACGGGCACCGCCACCGGAATCGCCGCCTCCACCAAGATCGCGGGAGCCGTCGGCGCCTCCGTACTCGCCCTTGCCATCGGCGGATTCGCCCTCTACCCGGACGGCGACGACACCGACCGCGCCGCCCCCGGGCCGACGCCTCGCGCCGGTACGGCCGCGCCCAAGGACACCGCCTCACCGAGTCCCACGCCCTCCAAGGAGAACCGGAAGAAGCCCACCCGCAAGCCGGACCGTACGACGCACCGGCCGCCCGCCTGGTCCCCGGCGGCGGACGCCCGCACCCGGCTCCGGGTCGCGTCGACGGGCCGGTGCATGGACATCGCCGCGTCGGCGGGCGCACAGCCGCGCGAGGCCGCGTGCACGGGCGGCCGTTCGCAGCAGTGGGAGCTGCTCGTCGACCGCCCCGCGCAGGAGGCCCGCATCCGCAATCGCGCGACCGGCATGTGCCTGGTCCACACGGGCGCCGAGACGGACGGCTCACCGGTACGCCAGCAGCGCGCCTGCGACAGCTCGTCGCGCTCGGCGCGCTGGACGTACTACAAGGGCGGCGAGAACAACACGAACGACGGCACGATCGTCTTCGCGCAGAAGGGTTCGGGGCTCTACTTTCTCGGACTGGACGATTGGAACGAGGCCGCCAACGGCCGGCCCCACGCCGCCACCATCGGCACCACGGCCAACTACTACAACACCAAGTCCCTCCGCTTCACCCACGACGGCAAGCTCTTCTGACGAAGGGGAAGCGGAGGGACCCGGCGGACGGCTATGCCTGGCGCATCCGGAAGGTGGTGGCCCCGGCCAGCTTGGAGGCCTCGTCACCGCCGAAGCGCGACAGGAGCTGGTACGCGTCCCGGGTGTCCTCCTGGTTCGCGCTCACCCACCACTGCTGCGCCGCCTTGCCGGACCGGCACGCGGCCAGCACCGCGCTGCCGCCCTTCGCCTTTTCCAGGCACTTCTCGCCGAGCTGGAAGGTGAAGTAGCCGCGCTTGTCGATACGGCGCACCCACGTCTGCTCGTCACCGGAACAGGCGCCCAGCGTCAGCCCGTTGCCGCTGCCGTTCTTCGTGAGGCACTTGCCGCTCTCGACATCGGCCAGCCTCGCCGCTACGGGCTTCGCCGTACGGTTCCGCATCAGATAGGGGCTGCGCGCGACGTTCTCCTTCGGATGCTTCGCGAGGTACGAGCCGGAGGCCGGGCGCGGGTCGAAGTAGCGGAAGTCGTCGAGCCCGCAGTCGAGCACCGAGCCGGAACGCGCCCCGTGGCACCGCGGGGTCTTGTCGTAGCCGCGGCAGATCGGGTCGTTCCCCTGGGCCTTGTCCTCGTCGCAGTGGGTCACGCCGAAGTTGTGGATCATCTCGTGCGTCATCGCGCCCTCGCCGGCGCAGCCCCAGGACACCTCGGCCCAGCCGCTGTGCGAGTCCGCGCGCGACTCCGGCCCCGGCGCCCCGGCCGTACCGCAGCCGTCGGGCTTCCCCGTGTCGTAGAAGAACAGCTTCCTGTGCGTGCTGTCCCACTTCTCGAACTTCGACTCGCTGCCGCCGAGCCGCTTGGTCACGGCCTTCTTCACCGCGGCCGACGCCGCCTCGCGCACATCGCCCATCGCGTGCTCCTCGCCGAGCCCGGAGACCGGCACGGACAGCACGTCGGGGCGGCACTTCTCGTCCTGGACGACGCGGGGGCGACGGCTGGAGTCGTAGCCCGCGTACCGCTGCGCGCTCGCCTCGAAGACCTGGTCGATGTCCCACAGGACCCGCTTCACCGACGCGGGGCCGGTCTTACGCGGCCCGTTGCCGTCCCGGTAGACGTAGACGGCCTGGTAGCGGCCCTTGCCGTCGCCGTCCTTCCCGTCGTCACAAGCCACGGCACCGACGGGTGCCGTCTTGACCTCGGCCGCGACCTCGGCGGACGACTTCGCCGTCGTCTCGTCGGCCCAGCCGGGCATTCCCATGGCACTCCACACGAGAGCAAGGGCGACGGCGGCGGCACCGCCGGGTGCCAGGAACTTCCATCGCCTGGCGCGGTGCTCTCCTCTGGAACGCGCTCGCTTCGAACTCACAAAGCCTCCTGTTGTGGGGGTACACAAGGGGAGAGCGCGAGGAGCACGGACGATCCCGCGGGTTTATCGACCCGTTATCTTTCCGAGCGGGACTACTGGCCACAAACGCAAAGAAGCCCCGTTGACACTGACCGTGTCAACGGGGCTTCTTCTATGTTTAGTTCGGCGGTGTCCTACTCTCCCACACGCTCCCGCATGCAGTACC
>NZ_JBIDAT010000017.1:0-123836 GCF_043202595.1 Streptomyces sp. NPDC048172 | reverse complement strand
ACCCGCTACGACAAGACGGCCGAGTCCTACCAGGCAGCCGTCGCCCTCGCCTCGCTCCTGATGTGGGCGTGACATTTGAAGACACTGCCTAGGGGTGTAGGCCCTCGACGCGGTGTTCCAGCACCGCCCGGGGGCCGTCCCGTTTCATACAGAGATCGGGACGCACCCAACGTAACGGCCCGCTCACCGAACTCCCGTCCGCGCGCCCCCTGTTCACCCCCACACGCGCCAACGCGCCCGCTTTGATCGTCTACCCGACTTCGCGGATACCCGCGTTCCCGGATGGACGCCGCGACCTGGGCCGCTCTAGCGTCATCGACGGCGAGGGTGCTCCTTGCGGGAGAGGCAGACCATGGCGCGTGCGGAATTGACCCGTCTGACGGGCAACGGCGGCGGACCGAACTGTGACGACGACGATTGTCCGAACGTCTACAGGGACGAGGCGGACGGCGGAATAATCGTCCAGGGCGAGGTGTCGAACTCCTTCCGACCCCCGGCGGGTGAGGCGCTGGTGAAGATTCCCGAGAACGTTCTGAGGGAGGCTGTCCGTGCTCTTGGATGGTGAGAACTGGCGCGAGTTCTTCGACGGCTTCGAGCACGAGGCGTGGCGGTTCGAGGCGCAGCCGACGTACACCATTCCCAGGGAGCAGGAGAACGTTGCCCGGTTCCTGCGCGGCGAGAACAGGCCCGAGGGCCACAACGCTCGCTGGCACGAACGGGTAAGGGGCTACCTCAGCTCCGGCCGAAAGGTTGGGCGGGTCCGGGTCGTGCGTCGGCCTCTCACGGATTACCAGCGTTACCAGTTCGCGTGGGGAATCCCGGGAAACATCGAAGCCGGTGAGGACATTCGCGTCCTGGACGTGACGGAGGGGGAGTACGGACTGCCGTTGTCCGGGCGAGACTGGTGGATGTTCGACGACTCCCGGGTCGTCCACCTCAACTTCCGGCCGGACGGCACACAGATCAATCGCGAGACCTTCGAAGGGGACATCGCTCCCTACCGGAGTTGGAAGAGGGTGTCTCTTGAGCACGCCGTGCCTTTCGAGGAGTACGTGAAGGGCCTTGACGTTTGATCCCGGACAGTTGGGCAGGTCGAAGGCTGACCTGGCCGAAGCGTTGCGCGTGCTGCGCCGGCGAGCAGGCCGTACACAGGTCTGGCTCGCCAAGCGCTGCAACATCTCGCAGACCAAGCTCAGCAACATCGAGACCGGCCGACTCACGCCGGGTCTCGTCGACGTCGAGTTGCTCCTCAGCGCGCTGGAAGCCCCGCCGGAACTCGTCACCGAGATAACAGCTCTTGCGCGGCTGGCCAACACGGAGTGGCAGGGGAAGCGGGCGTCCTGGCGGCGAGGGCTGGAGAAACGGCAAGCGGAACTGGCCGGACTGGAAGCCGAGGCCAGCACGCTGCGCTTCTTCCTACCCGCGATGGTCACCGGGCTCCTGGCCACACCCGAATACATCAGGGCCAGTCTTCGCCATTCACCGGTGGACACGTCCAGGACGGTCTCCAAGAAACTGGAACGGCAAGCTGTCCTCTACGACAGCACAAAGCGGTTCACGTTCCTGTTGACCGAGCAGGCCGCGAGATGGGCGGTGGTCCCTCCCGCGGCAATGGCGGTACAGATCGACCATCTGGCGTCACTCTCCCACCTCCCCACCGTGCGCATCGGTATAGTCCCGTCGAACTCCTCGCTCACACGCGGCCCGATGAACACCTTCACGGTCTACGACCGAAGACTCGTGACCGTAGAGACCTTCACCGGTCGCATCGTCTTTCAGGACGCCAGAGATATCGCCGAACACCTTGAAGTGTTCCGGATGTACGAGCGCCAAGCCCTGTTCGGCGATGAGGCCAGGGAATTGCTCGGAGAATGGGCAGCCGCCTGCCGCTCGTGATCGTCTACCCGACTACGCGCATATCCCGGCCCTATCCCGGCTCCTCCCACTTACGGTCATCCGCATGCCCCAGGACCCGACCGAACCGCCCCCCTTTTCCACTCCCCCGGCAGAGCAGGAAAAGCCCGCACTCACGATCCGCGTCTACCGCACCCGCGACGGCAGCCGCACGGCCGAGTGCGTCTCCGACCGGGTCATCCCGTACGCGGCCTGCAAACCGATGGCGTCCAGCGTCTGGCCGCTCTGCGAGTGCCCTCGATGCCGACTGATGACCCCCACGCCATGACATCCAGGGAGTGGCGCCTGGACTTCCCGTTCCAGCGATTCCAGACGAATCCGCCCGATACCGTAGGCGCCGGAGTGACCCAGCGAGCACGACAAACACGAGGAGGCGTATGAGCGAGATCGAGGGCGTTCATCAGGACGGCCCCTACCAGCGCGTGGTCGACGTCCAGGACGCGGCGCGGCAGCTCTCCTCGATCCTCGAACGGGTCCGGGACACCGGCGAGGACTTCCTGATCACCGATGGGCAGGGCAAGACCCTCGGCCTGCTCGTCAACGCCGAGATCTTCGAGGAGCTCGGCGAGTTCCTCGCCCTGGCCGAGAACACCCACGCGCGTATGCAGGGCAGCAAGGGCACTCCGCATGACGACTTCGCCCGCGAGATGGGGATCGAGCCCCGGCAGGACCGGGGAGACGCCGCCTGATGGCGCATGCCGTGCGGTGGGAGCACTCCGCGCGCGCGTCGTTCGCCCGGTTCCGCAAGGACGATCCGGCAGGGACCACGGCGCTGTTCCATGTCATCGAGGGACTCCCCGACGATCCTCGCCCCAGTGGCGCACAGTCGTACGGACCGGACCGTATGAGGATCCACGTGGCGCAGTACCGGGTTCTCTACCGGATCGAGGACGGCCCGCCCGTCATCATCGCCGTCGAGCACATCGGGCGTAGCCGGTAGGCGACGGCCGCGTCAGACCTCCCGCACCCCCTCCCTCCACACCCCCGCGACCAGCGGCACCCCCGGCCGGTAGGCCAGGTGGACGTGGGACGGGGCGTTCAGGAGGGTGAGGTCTGCTCGGCTTCCGGGCTTCAGGTGGCCGATGTCGTCGCGCAGCAAGGCACGGGCGCCGCCCGCCGTTGCTGACCAGAGGGCCTCGTCGGGGGTCATGCCCATTTCCCGTACGGCCACCGCCACGCAGAACGGCATCGATGAGGTGTACGACGAGCCCGGGTTGCAGTCCGTGGAGAGGGCCACCGTGACGCCCGCGTCCAGGAAGCGGCGGGCGTCCGGGTAGACGGCCCGGGTGGAGAACTCGCAGCCGGGCAGCAGCGTCGCGACCGTACCGCTGTCCGCCAGCGCCGCGACGTCCGCGTCGGAGGCGTGCGTGCAGTGGTCGGCGGAGGCCGCGCCCAGTTCGGCGGCGATCTGGATGCCGGGGCCGTACGAGAGCTGGTTCGCGTGGACCCGGGGGATCAGGCCCTTCGCCTTGCCCGCCGTCAGGATCGCGCGCGTCTGGTCGCCGTCGAACGCGCCCTTCTCGCAGAAGGCGTCCACGTAGCGGGCGTACGGCGCGCATGCCTCCAGCATCTCGCCGGTCACGAGAGTCGTGTAGGCGTCCGCGTCTCCCTCGTACTCCGGGCCCACGATGTGCGCGCCCAGGAACGTGGTCTCCGGCGTGTGTTCACGGGCCACCCGCAGTGCGCGGGCCTCTTCCTCCGTCGTGAGGCCGTAGCCGGACTTCGTCTCGACCGTCGTCGTGCCCTGGCTCAGCATCTCGCGGAGGTGGGCGGCCAGGTTGGCCGAGAGCGCCTCGTCGCTCGCCTCGCGCGTCGCCCGTACCGTCGTGCGGATGCCGCCCGCCGTGTAGGCACGGCCGGACATCCTCGCGTTGAACTCGGCGGTCCTGTCGCCCGCGAAGACCAGGTGGCTGTGCGAGTCGACGAAGCCGGGGATCGCGGCCTTGCCGTTCGCGTCGTACCGCTCGTCGGCGGCGGGGGCACTGGACGTCGGGCCGGCCCAGGCGATGGCGCCGTCCTCGATGACGAGGGCCGCGTTCTCGATGAGGCCGAGGGGCGAGCCGTCGCCCTGTGCGGGGTCGTTGGTGACGAGGGTGGTGAGGTTCGTGATGACCGTGGTGGGCATTCCGGGTCCGTTCGTCTACGGGGACAGGGCTACGGGCGCAGGGCTACGGGCGCAGGGCCGAGATCGCGTCCCGCAGAGCTCCGGGGACGTCCTCCACCGTCGTGTGGACGCCGTCCTTCACCACGTGCCGGCCGCCGACCACCGTGTGGCGGACGTCGGCCGCCGTCGCCGCGAAGACCGCCGTCTCGGCGGCCAGGCGCGGCAGCGGGCCCGCCGTGCGGACCGAGTCGAGGGCGACCGTCGTGAAGTCGGCGAGCGCGCCGCGTTCCAGGCGGCCCGCCTCGGTCCAGCCGAGGGCCGCGTGGCCGTCCTCGGTGGCGGCGCGGAGGAGTTGGGCCGCCGTCCAGTGGCCCCGGGTGCGGCTGCTGAGGCGCTCGTTCAGTTCGAGGGCGCGGGCCTCCTCGAAGAGGTCGATCACGGCGTGGCTGTCGGAGCCGAGCGAGAGGGTGGCGCCCGCGCCCTGGAGGGCCGGGGCGGGGCCGATGCCGTCGGCGAGGTCCCGTTCCGTGGTCGGGCACATGCACACGCCGGTGTCCGTGCCGCCCACGCGCGCGATGTCGCCGTCCGTGAGGTGCGTGGCGTGGACCGCCGTCGTACGGGGGCCGAGGACGCCGTGCTCGTCCAGGAGCCCGGTGGGGGTGAGGCCGTGGCGGGCCTCGCACGCCTCGTTCTCCGCCGTCTGCTCGGAGAGGTGGACGTGCAGGGGCGCCCCGCGCTCCTGCGACCACTCCGCGACCGTACGGAGTTCGCGCGCCGGTACGGCCCGTACGGAGTGGATCGCGGCGCCCGTACGGACGTGATCGCCGGACGGCTTGAAGGCGGAGGCCCGCTCGGCCCACTCCTGGGCCGTGCCGTCCGAGAAGCGGAGCTGCTGGCGGGTCGGCGGCTCGGGCGGCCTGCCCCGGGCGCCGAGGCCCGAGGCGAGGTATGCCGTGTCCAGGAGGGTGAGGCGGATGCCTGCCTCACCTGCCGCCGCTGCCAGCGCGTGGCTCATCGCGTTGGGGTCCGTGTAGCGCTCGCCGCCGGGGGCGTGGTGCAGGTAGTGGAACTCGCCGACGCAGGTGATCCCGGCGAGCGCCATCTCCGCGTACACCGCGCGGGCCAGCGTGAAATAGCTGTCCGGGGTGAGTTGCGCGGCGGTCTGGTACATCGTCTCGCGCCAGGTCCAGAAGGTGCCGGAGCCCACCTGGACCGTGCCGCGCAGGGCGCGGTGGAAGGCGTGCGAGTGCGCGTTCGCCAGGCCGGGGAGGGTGAGGCCGCGCAGCACCGCCGCGCCCTCCGGGGGTGCGGCGGCCCCGGTGCGGACGGCCGCGATGCGGCCGTCCGCCGTCACCTCCAGGACGACGCCCGGCTCCACGGTCCCGTTGAGCCAGGCGCTCTCGCACCAGTAGGCGAGTGTCATACGAGGAGCCCTTCCAGTACGTCGGCGAGCGCGGTGACCCCCGCCACGCAGTCGTCCTCGGCCGCCGTCTCGGCGGGCGAGTGCGAGACGCCCGTCGGGTTCCGCACGAACAGCATGGCGGTGGGCACCGAAGCGGACAAAATACCCGCGTCGTGGCCCGCGCCCGTGGGAAGCACGGGCGCGCCGCCGAGCCGTGCCGCCATACGGTCGCGCAGCGCGTGGTCGAAGGAGACGACCGGCGTCGTGGACTCCGCCTCGACGCGGACCTCGACGCCGTCGCGCGTGCCGCGCTCGGTCGCGGCCTGTTCGATCTCCGCGACCACCGAGTCCAGCGTCTCCTGGTCGGCGGCGCGGGAGTCGAGCCAGCCGCGCACCAGGGACGGCACGGCGTTGACGCCGTTCGGTTCGACCGCGACCTTGCCGAAGGTGGCCAGCGCCCCCGCGAGGCGGGCCTTCTTACGGGCCGCCAGGACCGTGTTCGCGTACGTCAGCATCGGGTCGCGGCGGTCCTCCAGGCGGGTCGTGCCCGCGTGGTTGGCCTCGCCGTGGAAGTCGAACCGCCAGCGCCCGTGCGGCCAGATCGCCGAGGCGACGCCGACGGGCGTGTCCCGCTCCTCCAGGGCCAGGGCCCGGCCCTGCTCGATGTGCAGCTCGACGAACGCGCCGATCCGGGCGAGCCGTTCGGGGTCGGGGCCGAGGGCCGAGGGGTCCTGGCCCGCCGCCTCCATCGCGTCCGGGAGCGAGATCCCGTCCGCGTCGCGCAGCGCGTGCGCGCCCTCGGGGGTCAGCGTCCCGGCCGCCAGCCGCGAGCCGACGCAGGAGAGGCCGAAGCGCGCGCCCTCCTCGTCCGCGAAGTTGACGAGGGCGAGGGGCTTGCGGAACGCCGCGCCCCGCGCGCGGAGTTCGTCGTACGCGGCGAACGCGGAGATGACGCCCAGTGGGCCGTCGTACGCGCCGCCGTCCGGGACCGAGTCCAGGTGCGAGCCCGTGACGACCGCGTCCCGCGCCGCCGGATCGCCGTACCAGGCCCACTGGTTGCCGTTCCGGTCGACCTCGTACGTCAGTCCGCGCGTGCGGGCCTGCTCCTCGAACCAGGCCCGGCACTCGGTGTCGGCGGGGGTCCACGCGTACCGCCGGTATCCCCCGCTCTCCGCGCTCCGGCCGAGGGGGAGCAGGTCCTTCCACATGCCGTGGAAAGAGGCCCCTTGGAGCGCGCTCACGCCTCGCCCTCCCGCATCGGGATCCGGACCCCGCGCGCGGCGGCGGTCTCCTCCGCGATCTCGTACCCGGCGTCGACGTGACGGATGACGCCCATGCCCGGGTCGTTGGTGAGGACGCGGCGCAGCTTCTCGCCGGAGAGCGGCGTGCCGTCGGCGACCGTGACCTGGCCCGCGTGGAGCGAGCGGCCCATGCCGACGCCGCCGCCGTGGTGGAGGGAGACCCAGGAGGCGCCGGAGGCGACGTTCACCATCGCGTTGAGCATCGGCCAGTCGGCGATGGCGTCGGAGCCGTCGCGCATGCCCTCCGTCTCGCGGTACGGGGAGGCGACGGAGCCGGTGTCGAGGTGGTCGCGGCCGAGCACGAGCGGGGCCGCGATCTCGCCCGCGGCGACCATGTCGTTGAAGCGCTCGCCCGCCTTGGCGCGGTCGCCCTGGCCGAGCCAGCAGATGCGCGCCGGGAGGCCCTGGTAGTGGACGCGCTCGCCCGCGAGCTTGATCCAGCGGGCCAGGGACTCGTTCTCGGGGAAGAGGTCGAGGAGGGCACGGTCGGTGGCCGCGATGTCCTTCGGGTCGCCGGAGAGCGCCGCCCAGCGGAAGGGGCCCTTGCCCTCGCAGAAGAGAGGGCGGATGTAGGCGGGCACGAAGCCGGGGAAGGCGAACGCCCGCTCGTAGCCGTGCAGCTGGGCCTCGCCGCGGATCGAGTTGCCGTAGTCGAAGACCTCGGCGCCCGCGTCCTGGAAGCCGACCATCGCCTCGACGTGCCGCGCCATCGACTCGCGGGCGCGCAGCGTGAAGTCGGCGGGCTTCTCCCGCGCGTACGCCGCCATGTCGTCGAAGTCCATGCCCGCCGGGAGGTAGGCGAGGGGGTCGTGCGCCGAGGTCTGGTCGGTGACGATGTCGATCGGCGCGCCGTCGGCGAGGAGCTGGGGCAGCACCTCGGCGGCGTTGCCGAGGAGGCCGATGGAGAGGGGGCGGCGGGCGTCCCTGGCCTCGACGGCGCGGCGCAGCGCGTCGGCGGCGTCCGTCGCGCGTACGTCGAGGTAGCCGTGCTCGATACGGCGCTCGATGCGGGACGGGTCGCACTCGACGACGATCGCGACGCCGTCGTTCATGGTGACGGCGAGCGGCTGGGCGCCGCCCATGCCGCCGAGACCGGCGGTGAGCGTGATCGTCCCGGCGAGGCTGCCGTTGAACTTCTTGGCGGCGACGGCGGCAAAGGTCTCGTACGTCCCCTGGAGGATGCCCTGGGTGCCGATGTAGATCCACGACCCGGCCGTCATCTGCCCGTACATGGTCAGGCCGAGGGCTTCGAGGCGGCGGAACTCCTCCCAGTTCGCCCAGTCGCCCACCAGGTGCGAGTTGGCGATCAGGACGCGCGGCGCCCACTCGTGGGTCTGCATGACGCCGACGGGACGCCCGGACTGGACGAGCATCGTCTCGTCGTCCTTGAGCGTGCGCAGGGTGCGCAGCATGGCCTCGAAGGAGCCCCAGTCGCGGGCCGCCTTGCCGGTGCCGCCGTAGACGACGAGCTTGTCGGGGTGCTCGGCGACCTCGGGGTCGAGGTTGTTCTGGAGCATGCGGAACGCCGCTTCCTGCGGCCAGCCCCGCGTGCTCAGCTCGGTGCCGCGCGGTGCCCGTACGGGCCGTGGACCTGCCATGAGCCTGTCTCCCTCGACTGTCTCGGTTGCTGTCTCGGCTGTCGACCAGATATTCACTCAGCTTATTCGCTGAATACTTTCAGTCAACGGGCGGCCGGGAAAGGGGTGGGATCGCGCCACACCCCCGTGTTTGGCTTGCCGCATGACCCACGCACCGCACGCACCGCTCCCCCGCCGCCGTGACCTGGCCGTACGCGCCGCCGTCGAGCAAGAGCTCGTGACCGAGGACCGCTCCCCCGTCGCCGCGCTGCTGGACGTCGCGGCCGTACGGGAGCAGGCGCGGGCGCTCCACGCGGCCTTCCGCGCGGTGGCGGCGCCGGACCAGCCCGTGCTGCACACGTTCGCGGTCAAGGCGTCCTCGCTCGTCCCCGTGCTGCGGCTGCTCGCCGACGAGGGCATCGGCTGCGAGGTCGCCAGCCCCGGCGAGCTGGCCCTGGCCCGTGCGGCGGGCGTGGAGAGCGGGCGTACCGTGCTCGACTCGCCCGCGAAGACCGGCGCCGAGCTGCGCGAGGCCCTCGCGCTCGGCATCGCGCTCAACGCCGACAACCCGCAGGAGCTGGCCCGCCTCGACGCGCTCGCCCCGCCCCCGGGCGCGAAGCTCGGCCTGCGGGTGAACCCGCAGGTCGGCGGCGGCTCGATCGGCGCGATGTCCACGGCGACGGCCACCTCGAAGTTCGGCTTCCCGCTGCGCGACGCGGGCGCCCGCGAGGGGATCGTACGGGCGTACCTGGACCGGCCGTGGCTGACCCGGCTGCACGCGCACGTCGGCTCGCAGGGCATCCCGCTGGAGCTGATGACCGAGGGCGTGCGCGCGGTGCACGAGCTGGCCGAGGAGATCAACGCGGCGACCGTACGCCGCGACGGGCGCCGCCAGATCGACACCCTCGACCTCGGCGGCGGACTGCCGGTCAACTTCGCCTCGGACGCGGTCGATCCCTCGTACGCGGAGTACGCGCGACTGCTGGCCGGGGAGGTCCCCGGGCTCTTCGACGGCACGTACGGGCTGGTCACCGAGTTCGGCCGGTCCCTGCTCGCCAAGGCGGGCACGGTCCTGGCCCGCGTCGAGTACGCGAAGACCTCGGGCGGGCGCCGCATCGCCCTCACCCACGCGGGCGCGCAGCTCGCCACCCGCACGGTCTTCGCGCCGGACGCCTGGCCGCTGCGCGTCGCCGCGTACGACCCGAAGGGGCGGCCGAAGACGGGCGAGCCCGTCGTCCAGGACGTGGCGGGCCCCTGCTGCTTCGCGGGCGACCTGGTCGCCCGCGAACGCCCCCTCCCGCTCCTGGAGGAGTCCGACCACGCGGCCCTCCTCGACACGGGCGCGTACTACTTCTCGACCCCGTTCGGCTACAACTCCCTTCCCCGGCCGGGCGTGTACGGCTACACGGTGGGAGAGGACGAGGCCGTGTCCTTCGCGACGGTCCGCGAGCCGCAGTCCCTCCGGGAGATCGTCGCGGAGTCGGGCGGCGCGGAACGGGACGCGCTGCGGGCGCCGCACGACTAGGCCGTGGCCCTCTCCTCAGGGCTGGGCAGGGGCTGCCCCGTGCCGTGCGTTGCAGGCCGCGGTCGTCGTCGTGGCTTGTCGCGCAGTTCCCCGCGCCCCTGAGGCCTCAGGGGCGCGGGGAACTGCGCGAGCAACCGCCCACAACCCGCAGCCTGCGACCGGCAGGCAGGGGCAGCCCCTGCCCAGCATCCGCCGGATACGGCCTGGTCCGGAACCTCCCCGTGCGCAAGACTGGGAGGTACCGCACCATCCCGAGGCGTGGCCGGAACGGGGGTGCACCGTGGACGTGCTGCTGGCCATCGCGCCCGATCCCGCGTACGACGAGGAGTCGCTGGAGCGGCTCGGCCGCCGACTGCGCGCCGAACTCGCCGAGCTGGACGTCGCATCGATCCGACCCGCGCCGTCCGAGGCCCTTCCGGACCGCGCGAAGGGGGCCGACCCCGTCACCCTGGGGGCGGTCATCGTGGCTCTCGGCGCGTCCGGCGGGGCGTTCACCGCGCTCGTGGAGACCCTGCGCGACTGGCTCGGCCGCCAGCCCGCGCCGCCCCGGCTCGTGATGACGATCGACGACGACACGATCGAACTGGAGGGCGAGCCGGGCGCCGAGCAGCGCGCGCTGCTGGAGCTCTACATGCGGCGTCACGGCGGCGATTAGCCATGGCGCGGCGGGTGGCGCTGCTGATCGCCACGTACGAGTACGAGGACGAGGGCCTCCGCCGGCTGACCGCCCCCGCGCACGACGCCGAGGCCCTGGCGGCGGTGCTGCGGGATCCCGGGATCGCCGGATTCGAGGTCACCACGCTCCTCAACGAGCCGCACCACCGGGTCGGCGAGGCCATCGGCGAGCTGTACCGCGACCGGCTGCACAACGACCTGACGCTGCTCTACTTCACCGGCCACGGCCTGAAGGACGAGGACGGACGGCTCTATCTCGCGACGTCCGACACCCGGCGGCGCAGCCTGCTCTTCACCTCGCTGCCCGCCGGACAGATCGACCAGGCCATGTCCGCGAGCGAGTGCCGCCAGCAGGTGCTGATCCTCGACTGCTGCTACAGCGGCGCGTTCCCGGCGTCCGGTGACCGGTCGAAGGGCGACACGTCGGTGCACACGCTGGAGCGGTTCCAGGGGCGGGGCCGGACCGTGCTCACGGCGTCCGACGCGACCCGGTACGCCTTCGAGGGAGACCGGCTGCGCGGAGATGCCTCGCGCTCCGTCTTCACCCACCACCTGGTGGAAGGGCTGCGTGACGGCAGCGCCGACCTGGACGGCGACGGCGACATCACGCTCGACGAGCTGTACACGTACGTGCACGAGCGCGTCGTCCAGGAACAGCCGCACCAGCGCCCCAAGAAGCAGGACAACGTCGAGGGCCGCCTCGTCATCGCCCGCAACCCGAACTGGACCCTGCCGCCGTATCTGAGCAACGCCGTGTCCAGCCCGCTGGCCACGGACCGCCTGTCGGCGGTGGACGGCCTCGCCCATCTGTACCGCGTCGGCAACCCGCTGGTACGCGGCCGCGCCGCGGCGGAGATCCGGCGCCTGGCGGACGACGACAGCAGAGCCGTCTCGGCGGCGGCGACGGCACGGCTACGTGAGTGGGAGGGCGTACGGGACAAGGGCGTACGCCCCGAGGCGACCGCCCCGCCTCCCGCTTCACCCCCTGTGCCACCGTCGGCCGTGCGCCCCGCCAGGACGGCGAAGAGACCGCTCACCGCGCTTCCGGGCGTGCTGGCGCTCCTCGCGAGCGTGCTGCTGGCGACCACGTCGATCTACGACACCGTGCGGTACGGCAACTTCTTCTGGGGTGCACGGGCATCCGGCGTCGCCTGGTACGGGGCGATCCTCGCCCTGGTCGCCCTGCTCGCCGGGGCCTGCGTGCTACGGGCGCACACGAGGGAACTGACCGGTCCCGGCATCCTGCTCGGCGTCGGCGCCCTCTCCGTCTGGGGGCTCGCCTATCTGCTGCCCATGGAGCTCTCGGTCGTGTCGGCGTGGACAGCCCTCGCGGGACATCTCCTCCTGCTGGCCGCCGCCTCCCTCCACGTACGCGTCCTGCGGAAGGGCCGTACTGTCCGGCTGGAGCCGCGTCGGCCCGCCACGGCCGCTCCGGCCGCCTGGATTCCCGCGTGCGTCTGCGTGGCGGCCGGTCTCGTGACCGTGTTCGTCTTCTTCAAGCTGCAGTACGCCTTCGCCCTCTACGACGGGTACATCGGCTACGCATCCGCCGCCGGTGCGGCCCGAGGCTTCCTGGTGGCGGCCGTGCCCGTCGCCGCCGTGCCCGCGTGGGCCCTCGTGGTAACGCCGGGACGCTTCGCCGTCGCGCTGCTCGGCGGCTGGGTCGGCGGCGTGAACGCCATCGCGGCCATCGACTACGCGAGGGTCGGAATCCGCTTCGCGGACCGCGCCGAGGGCCTCACCCTCGCGGTCGCGTCACTCGTACTCGGCGCGACGGCGATGTTCCTGGGCGCACGCCGGACCGCGACGACACCGCTCGTACGGTTCCGGCGCACCGTCCTCGTCGCCCTGCTGGTCGCCGTGCCCGTGCTCGCCGCGTGCGGGGCCGTGCTCCAGGATCGCCTGGCGCGCAGCGAGGCGAAGCCCCTGGCGCACGGGCCGTCCTATTCCCTGTGCCAGTCCAGCCCTCCGTCCTCGTTGACGAACGGGGCGTAGTTCCCCAGCTGTTCGCCGGTCTCCAGAGAGGTGGCCGTCGCGTCGAGGAGGGCGGGGAGCGAGGACCACATCGGGAAGTCCTTGAAGTGGCCGCCCAGTTCGTGGTCGGCATTGCCTATTCGGCCCGCACGGGGGCCGGGGCGCAGGTCGATCACCAGGTAGTCCCCGGCGCCGTCCTTCGCGAAGGGGATCCAGGCGCGGTTCCACCACGGGCCGAACTCGGACTCGGGGTCGTCCTCGTCGTCCTCCTCCTCTTCCTCCAGCTCGTCCTCGTAGATCTCGACCCTCAGCTCCCAGTTCTCCTCGACCGCCTCAGCGCCCAGCAGGGACCAGAAGGGCGGCAGCACGCTCGCGTCGGCCGAGCCGTCGTGCCGCAGCAGGCTCTCCTTCAGCGGCTCGGGGAAGGCCAGCCCTATCGCTTCCTCGGCCGCGGCGATGCGCTCGGGCTTCGCGGGCGGGGCCAGCGCGGCGAACGTGGCAGGCGCGTGCGCGGCGAGCCACGTCTCGATGCGGGCCCAGGAATCGGTGATCGTCGGTGTCATACGGAAGAGCGTGGCATCCACCTCCGACAATGCCCCAACACCCCCTAGAGATGGGACCTTTCTTCGCCCATCGAAGCAACTGCCCTCTCTTTGCGCACTGTATTGACACACCTGACCTTCCCCTCGAAGCTTTCATCCGATGTCTGGGAGGGAGTGGGTCGGAGTGGGTCACATGAAGCGACTGCACGGACTCGTGGGCCTGGGCGCGGCGATGACGCTCGCCCTGAGCACGACCGCGACGGCGGTCGACGCGCCGGAGAAGCCCCGGGAGCCGCGGCTGCGCGGCGTCCCCGGGGAGATCGCGGGGTCCTCCGACCCCCGGCTCGCGGCATGGCAGCGGCTCCAGTACGGGATGTTCATCCACTGGGGCCTCTACTCCGAGCTGGGCGGGGTCTGGAAGGGCAAGCCCGTCACCAAGGGGTACAGCGAGCAGATCCAGATGTGGGCGGACATCACGCACAGCGAGTACGCGGAGGTCGCGAAGCGCTTCTCGGCGGACAAGTTCGATCCCGCCGCGATCTGTTCGCTCGCCAAGGACGCCGGAATGAAGTACGTCGTGATCACCAGCAAGCACCACGACGGCTTCTCGATGTTCGACACGAAGACCACGGACTACGACGTCGTGGACCGCACGCCCTACGGCAAGGACCCGCTCAAGGCCCTGTCGCAGGAGTGCCGTTCGCAGGGGCTCAAGTTCGGGGTCTACTTCTCGCTCGTCGACTGGCACCAGGGCCACAAGTTCGACCCGGACAACAACAATCCGATCCCCAAGTCGATGGAACCGCTCATCAAGCGGCAGCTCTCGGAGCTGATGAGCAACTACGGGCCCATCTCCGAGGTCTGGTTCGACATGTCGTCGCCGACGGCCGCGCAGAGCCGCGCGTTCGCCGGGATCGTGCGTGACAAGCAGCCCGGCGCGACCGTCAGCAGCCGCGTGTGGAACAACGCGGGCGACTTCCGCGTCATGGGCGACAACGAGGTCCCCGAGGTCCCCCTCGACGGCCCCTGGCAGACCCCCGCCTCCGTCTACCACGAGACCTGGGGCTACCGCAGCTGGCAGAAGCGCGAGGACAAGCCCGGCAAGATCCGCGACCTGGTGACGGGCCTGATGAGCGTACGGGCCCGGGGCGGCAACTACCTGCTCAACATCGGCCCGCGCGGCGACGGTTCGGTCGTCGGCTTCGAGGCCGACGTGCTGCGCGGCGTCGGCTCCTGGCTCGACCGCCACCCGCGCGCGGTCCTCGGCGCCTCGGCGACCCGCTTCGGCGGCCAGCCGTGGGGCGAGGTCACGGTCGCCGGACGGGACCTCTTCCTGCACGTCACCAAGTGGCCGAAGGCCGGGGAGGTGCGACTCCCGGGCCTGGCCACGGACGTACGCCGCGTGACGGCGGAGAAGGGCCGCGCGCTCGACTGGCGGCGGGACGGGAACGACCTGGTCGTCCGGCTCCCCGAGAAGCCGACCGACGCCGTGCTGCCCGTGCTGCGTGCCGAGTTGAAGGGGCCGCTGCGGGTGGTCCCGGACCGTACGGTCACTTCCGACGACGCGCGCTGGTCCCTCACCCCGAAGGACCTGCACACCGGCTACGGCTACGCGGACAAGGGCAGCTACTACTCGCAGAAGCGGACGCGCGTACGAGAGACCGCGTACGTGGCTTCTCCGCGCGCCCACGAGGTCCGCGTACGCCTGAACGGTACAGCCGAGCCGGACACGCTCTACCGCGTCCGGCTCGGCTCCCGCTCGTACGTCGTCTCCGGCAAGGCCCTGACGTCCGGCGCTGTCGGCCCGTTCCGCGTACCGCCCCGTACGGTGACGCCGCTGACCGTCACCCTCGCCGAGCCGTCTCATGAGGGCGAGGACCTCGGGTTGAAGGTGAAGAAGATCGAGGTCTCCCCGGATCACCGATGAGGTGAGTGCCCCTGCCGCCTCGCGGCGGAACGCGGGCACGCCGTGGCCGAGCGCGCAGTTCCCCGCGCCCCTGACGGGGCACGTTCCGCGCCCGGCGTCGCGCCGGTAGGGGCAGCCTCTTAGTCGCGGCCCCGGAGGATCAGGGCCGCTGCCCCCAGCAGGCCCGCGGCCGCACCCGTCACAGCCGTGCGGAGCGGCGGTGGGGACGGGCGGTCCGTGGCCGCGAGGCCCTTGGCGTACGTGGCGTCGAGGGCGGCACGGACACGGCCCGCCGCGTGAGCGCCAAGGCCGCCGCCGAGGACGATCGCGGCGGGGTCGAGGAGGCGGACCGTCCAGACCAGGGCCGTGCCCAGCGCGCGGCCCGCGCTGTCGAGGACCCAGGCGGCCTGCTCGTCGCCCGAGAGGGCCAGCTCCGTCACCTCGCGGGCGCCGGGGGTGGCCGCGCCCGTGAGCGCCGCGCAGCGTTCGCCGATGCCGCGCCCGGAGGCGTACCGCTCCAGGTTGCCGGGCCACTCGGCGTCCACCGCGGAGGGGACGCCGAGCTCGCCGAGGGCTATGGCCTCGCCGCGGGCCCCGGTCAGGGGCTCGCCGCCGGGGAGGATCAGGGTCGAGGAGAGGCCCGTGCCCAGGGAGACGTAGAGGAAGCCCTCCTCGGCGCCCCCGCCCCAGCGGGCCTCGCCGCGTGCCCCGCACCGTGCGTCGGAGTCGACCACGACGGGGACGCCGGGCAGCGTACGGGCGAGGAGGGCGCTCGGCTGCTCGTCCCAGTCGATGACCTCGCGCGCGGTCAGCGCGCCCGCGGGGTCCACGTACTCGGGGAAGCCCGCGCCCAGGCCCGCCACCTCGTACCCCTTCTCGCGCGCGACCTCCGAGAGCTCCCGGGCCACCTCCGCCGTGTCCGCCATCGGGGCGCGCGGGCTCGGCCGCTGTGTGCGGTACAGCAGCGTGCCGTCCTCCGCGACCAGCGCCCCGGCGATCTTCGTGCCGCCCACGTCCAGGGCGAGCGCCACCCGGGTCATCGACGGCCCCGGTACAGGACGCTCTCGAAGCGGTAGGCGTCGCCCCGGTAGACGGACTGCCCCAGCAGCACGGGGGCGTTGTTCTGATCCACGGTGATCTCCTCACAGACCAGGACGGGTTCGCCCGGTCCGATCTCCAGCAGTTCGGCCTGCCGCTCGCTGGCCGGGCAGGCCTGCGCGGCGTAGTGGCTGCGGACGACGCGCGTGCCGCTCAGCTCCTCCAGCACGGCGAAGAGCGAGCGGTCGGCCATGTCGGTCTCGGCCAGTCCGGGCACGCGGGCCCGCGGCAGTATCGACGTCTCCACGCAGACGGGGAGGCCGTCGAGGGCGCGCACCCGGACCAGTTGGACCACCTCGGCCGCGGGCGCGATCCGCAGCTTGGCCGCCTCGTCGAACCCGGCGCGGCGCACGCGCTGGTCGAGGACGGCGCCGGTGGCCCGCAGCCCGCGGGCGCGCGCGATGTCGGTGAAGCTCCGCAGCACCCCGGCCGGTTCGCTGACGACGCCCGAACCGCTGGTCTGGCGGACGAACCAGCCGCGCTGTGCGGAGGAGTCCAGCCTGCCCTCGTTCTTGAGCAGCGCGAGCGCGTTCCGGAGCGAGCTGCGGCTCACGCCGGTCTCCCTGGCGAGCTGCCGCTCGCCGGGGAGCTGCGCGCCGGGCGGGAACTCGCCCTGGTCGAGGCGGTCCAGCAGACGCGCGCGGGCCAGGGCCACGGCGGGTCCCGCCGGTCCCTCAGGGCCCGCGAGGGGGTCTTCTGTCGTCACGGACGGGACTGTACCAGTGACGGACCAGAGTCAGACCAGAAAAACCATGTAAATACATATGGACTAACCCTCGTCTCTGTGCAATCGTCAACGAGTCCGCCCGCAGAGCCGCGGGCGCTCGCTGAGTCCTGAGTGAGGCACCATGCCGGAAACCTCCCCCGTCCGGATCGCCGTCGTCGGCGCGGGCACCATCACGCAGTCCGTCCACCTCCCGGCGCTGAAGCGGCTCGGCCGCAGCCTGCGTCTGACGGCCGTCTGCGACCTCTCCCCGACCCGCGCGGCCCGTGTCGCCGCCGAGGCGGGCGAGGGCGTCCGGGCCTTCCACGAGCTGGACGCGCTGCTGGCCGACGGAGACGTCGACGCCGTCCTGCTCGCCACCCCGGGCACCCACGCCACCGCCGCGCGCGCCGCGCTGGAGGCGGGCAAGCACGTCCTGGCGGAGAAGCCGCTCTGCCTGACCGTCGCCGAGGCCGAGGAGCTGTCCGCGCTCGCCGCGGAGCGCGGCCTCGTCCTCCAGGTCGGCTACATGAAGCTGTACGACCCGGTGCTCCCCGCCGCCGCGCGCGAGCTGGCGGAGCTGGACACCCCGCGCACCGTGCGCGTCACGGTCCTGCACCCGGCCGACGAGCCGCAGGTCGAGCACCTGCGGATGGGCCCGCCCGACACCGACGTGGACACCTCCGTGATCGCGGAGGCGAACGCGTACGAGGCGGCCCGTACCGCCGAGGCCCTCGGCGACGTCCCCGAGGAGCTGGGCGCGTACTACCGCAACGTGCTCAACGGTTCCGTGATCCACGAGCTGTCCGTCCTGCGCGGCCTGGGCCTCGGCCTGCCGCGTACGTTCGACGCCGCGGCCCTGTGGCCCTGGCCCGTCTCCGGCGAGCCGCCGTGCCTGCTGGCCGACGGCGAACTCCCGGGCGGCGCGCGGCTCGTCCTCAACTGGAACTGGCTGCCCGACCACCCCGAGTACGGCGAGGAGATCACCGTCCTCGCCCGCGACGGCCGCCTCCACCTGGACATGGCCGCGCCGTACCTGGTCGACGTGCGCTCCACGCTGCGCGTCGAGAAGGCCGCGAAGGACGGCAGCGGCCTGCGCTCCGACTCCGTGGTCCGGCCCGGGTACGACACCGGGTTCGTGCTCCAGCTCGAAGCCTTCGCCGCCTCCGTCGCCGACGGCGCTCCGGTGCTGTCGGACGCCGCCGGTGCCGCCGACGACGTACGGGCGCTGCAGGCCCTGCTCACCGCCGTGGCCCGCGCGCAGGGCATCGAGGTCGGCGGCGAGGCCGCCCGGCACGCCAAGGAGGGGAACTGATGATCCGTATCGGCAACGCACCCGTCAGTTACGGCGTGTACGGGGAGGCCGCTGGCGGCGAGGGCACCTCGCCCGCGCAGCTGCTCGCCACCATGGCCGAGGCCGGGTACGAGGGCAGCGAGCTGGGCCCGCCCGGGTTCTTCGGCTCCCCGGAGGAGACCGCCGACGCCTTCGCGCGGCACGGCCTCTCCGCGATCGGCGCCTACGCGCCCGTGCACTTCGCGCTGGACGACGCGACGATCGAGCACGACCTGTCCCGTATCGCGATCACCTGCCGCGAGCTGGCCGCCGTCGCCGAACGGACGGGCACGCCGGGCCTGGTGATCCTCGCCGACGAGGGCAGCGAGACCCTGCTGCACAACCCGGCGCGCGCCCACGACGACCGTACGCTCGCGCTGGACGACGCGGGCTGGGCCCGCCTCGCGCACTACGCGCAGACGGCGCTCAGGATGGCCGAGGACCACGGGCTGCGCACCTCCTGGCACCCGCACATCTCGACGTACGTCGAGTCGGCGTGGGAGGTCGAACGGCTGCTGGACTCCACCGACGTGGGCCTCACCCTCGACATCGCGCACCTCCAGCTCGCGGGCTCCGACCCGGTGGACTGCTGGCGGGCCTGGCGCGAGCGGATCAACCACCTGCACATCAAGGACGCCTCCATGGCCGTCCTCCAGGACGCCAAGGACCAGCGGCGCACCGACTTCGACGAGTGGTGGGCACACGTCTGCGTGCCGTTCGGCAAGGGCGACGTCGACATCGACGCGTTCCTCGACGCGGTCGTCGCCGACGGCTACGACCAGTGGCTCGTCGTAGAACAGGACCGCGAGCCCACCCCCGCGGACCTCTACCCCCAGGTGGCACAGGAACAGGCCCACAACTACGCCTGGCTGTCGAAGGCCGTCCGCACCAGGAGCCAGGCGTGAAGGGCCCCTTCAGGGGCGCGGGGAACTGCGCGACCAGCCACGAAACACCCGCAGCCTGCGGCGAAACGCGAACGGGCAGCCCCTTCCCAGCCCCCGGAAAGAGGGCACGGGCAGGAATCGCGGCACTCGGATTCGGTCTGGCCCTGGCGCTGAGCGCATGCAGCGTGCCCGGCGCAGGCGGCGGCACAGCCGACGAGCAGCTCGCAGGGGGCCGGGTCACCAAGCCGGTCAGCCCCGACAAGGTCAAAGAGCTCGGCAAGACAGACCTGCGCATCATCGCCGACAGCGGCGAACAAGGCTTCCTGAAGAAGTTCGTGCCGCTGTACGAGAAGAAGTACCCGAACGTGAACGTCAAGGTCGAGACCAAGGCGTTCGCGGACTTCTCCAAGACGATCGTCAACACGATGTCCGGCGACAACCCGCCCGACCTCGTGCAGGGCAACCAGGGCTACGGCGTGGACGGCCTCCTCGTCCAGAGCGGCCTGCTGCGCCCGATAGACGACGTGGCCCACGCGTACGGCTGGGACCTGGACCTCCCCTCGGGCGCCACCAGCCAGCTCCGCTGGAGCAGCGACGGCCGGATCTTCGGCTCGGGGAACCTCTACGGGATCAGCCAGAGCAACGAGTACGTGGGCGTCTTCTCCAACAAGAAGAAGCTCAAGGAACTCGGCATCGAGGAGCCGAAGACCTGGGAGGACTTCACCGAGGCCCTGAAGGAGGCCAAGGCGAAGGGCGAGCAGCCGATCATGCTCGGCAACTCCGACCAGTACCCGGCGGAGCAGCTGCTGGGCACCATCCAGGCCCAGAAGCAGTCCGTCGCCGCCAGCCGCGCCTGGGTCAACGGCGTGCCCGGCACCACGTTCGGCACCAAGGCCAACCGCGAGTCGGCCGAGACGCTGCGCGACTGGGCGAAGAAGGGCTACCTCGGCTCCGGCTACAACGGCGTCAGCTCCGACGACGCGGTCACCAAGTTCACCGGCGGCAAGGGCGTCTTCCTCGTCGCGGGCGCCTGGAACGCACCGGCCATCGGCAAGCAGTTGAAGGACGACGCGCTCTTCACCATCCCGGAGAAGTCCGACGGCACGGTCGCCGCCGCCGGTTCGTTCGGCCTGCCCTGGCACATCTCCGCGAAGACGGAGAAGACCGAAGCGGCCATCGCCTGGCTCGGCATGATGCAGGGCGAGGAGGGCGCGCAGGCCATGGCCGACGCGGGCCGCCTCCCGGTGCGCACCAAGGGCGTCACGATGCCCGACAAGCTCGCCGAGCGGCAGGCCGCCGCCGGCAAGCGGCTGCTCGACGACGACGGGCAGACGTACTACTTCGACTGGGCCAGCAACTCGATGATGACGACCATCGGTTCGGCCACCCAGGACCTGCTGACCGGCCGTCTCGGCACCGACGCCTACCTCGGCAAGGTGCAGAAGGACTGGAAGGGCTTCCGCGCCGACCAGGAGAAGAAGGCCGCGAAGAAGAGCGGGGCAGACAAGTGACGTCCGTGAGTCCCGCGGTCAAGGCGTGGGCCCGCCGTCAGTACTGGCCCGCGTATCTCTACCTGCTGCCGGGCGCGGCCTTCTACATCCTCTTCGTGCTGCGCCCGCTCTTCACCACCGCGTGGATCTCGCTCTTCGACTGGGACGGGCTCACGCTCGGCTCGTGGGCGGGGCTGGACAACTACACGGCGCTGCTGAGCGATCCGGTGCTGCGGTCCTCGCTGCTCCACTCGCTCGTCTTCATCGTCTTCTACGCGCTGGTCCCGGTCGCCGTCGGACTGATCCTGACGGGGCTGATGGTGCGCATCCGCATCCGCGGCCTCGCGGTCTTCCGCTCGCTGCTCTTCATCCCGCAGGTGCTGTCGACCGTCGTCATCGCCGTCTCCTGGCGGTGGATCTACGACACCGACGGGCCGGTCAACGGGCTGCTGCGCGCCGTCGGCCTGGACGGCCTCGCCCGCTCCTGGCTCGGTGACTACGGCACCGCGCTGCCCTCGGTCGGGCTCATCGGCTCCTGGATCATGTACGGCCTGTGCATGGTGCTCTTCCTGACGGGCGCGATGCGCATACCCCGCGAGCTGTTCGAGGCCGCGCGGCTCGACGGCGCGGGCCCCGTGCGGGAGTTCTTCACGGTGATCCTCCCGGCCCTGCGCGGCGAGATCAGCATCGCGCTGGTCCTCACCGTCACCCAGGCGCTGCGCAACTTCGACATCGTCTGGAACACCACGACGGGCGGCCCGGGCAACAGCACCACCGTGCCCAGTGTCTTCATCTACCAGGGCGCCTTCGTCACCCGTCAGGTCGGCAGCGCGGCGGCCGTGGGCATCGCGCTGACCGTGCTGACGCTGGTGGTCTGCGCCGTGATCATGCGCGTGCTGCGCGAGAGGAAGGGCTGAGAGAGATGGCCCAGACACAGTCACCGGCACGGGTACGCCCGGCAGCGTCCGCGCCCGTACGGCCCAGGAAGTCGCCCCCGCCGCGCCGCTCCACGATGGACGGGAGCCGCAAGGAGTCGGTCGTCAGCCACGCGCTGCTGATCTTCGCCTCGCTGGTCGCGCTCTACCCGTTCGTGCAGATCCTGCTCGTCGCGCTGCACGAGCCCGGCGCGCGGGTGAGCGGCTTCTCGGTCCCCTCCTCGCTCCACTTCGACAACTTCGTGACCGCCTGGAACAAGGGCCTCTTCTCCAGCGCGCTGGTCTCCAGCCTGCTGGTCGCGGTCGCCGTGGTGGTGCTGACGATCCTCGTCTCGGTGCTGGCGGGGTACGCCTTCGCGTTCTTCACGTTCCCGCTCAAGGGCCCCCTGATGGGCATCCTGATGATCGGGCTCGTGCTGCCGTACGAGGCGACCGTGATCCCGCTCTACTACCAGATGAAGGAGTGGGGCCTGCTCAACACGTACTGGGCCCTGATCCTCCCCCAGGTCGGGCTCTCGCTCGCCCTCGGCACCTTCTGGATGCGGAACTTCTTCACCGGGGTGCCCACCTCGCTGCGCGAGGCCGCGGAGATCGACGGGGCCACCCGCTTCCAGACGCTCCGCAAGATCATGCTCCCGCTCGCGGTCCCCGCCATCACCACGCTGGCGACCCTGCTCTTCCTCTACGCCTGGAACGAGTTCCTGCTCGCCCTGGTGCTCGTCCCCAACAACCCCGATGCCCAGACCGCGCCCCTGGCGCTCTCCTTCTTCACCAGCGACCGGCGCAACAGCGACCCCGGAGTGACCTCCGCCGCCGCCGTGCTCGTCGCCCTGCCCGTCCTCATCGGCTACGTCCTGCTCCAGCGGAAGTTCATCAGCGGGATGCTGGCCGGTGCCGTCAAGGAGTAAGAACGCGTGACCGCACCGCTCACCACCTTCCCCACGGACGCCGAACTCGGCGACCGCCTCGCCGCCGAGATCGCCGACGGCATCGAGACCGCGGCCCGCGAGAACCGCCGCTACGTCCTGGGCTGCCCGGGCGGGCGCAGCCCCCGTACGACGTACCAGGCGCTCGCCGCGCTCGTACGGGAACGGGACCTGGACCTGTCCCATGTCGTGATCGCGATGATGGACGAGTACGTGGTGCCCAACGGCGACGGCTCCGGCGGTTACGCGGACGTCGACCACGAGGCGCACAACTCCTGCCACCGCTTCGCGCGCGAGGAGATCGCGGGCCCGCTCGGCATCCCGGCCGACCGCGTCTGGTTCCCGGACCCGGCGGCCCCGCACCTCTATGACAAGAAGCTGGCGGAGGCCGGGGGCGTGGACCTGTTCATCCTCGCCACCGGCGCCTCGGACGGCCACATCGCCTTCAACCCGCCCGGCTCGCCCCTCGACAGCGGCACCCGGATCGTCGCGCTCCCCGACACCACGCGCCGCGACAACATGGGCACCTTCCCGGACTTCGCCTCCCTGGACGAGGTCCCGGCGCACGGCGTCACCGTCGGCGTCGGCACCATCCGCCAGGTCTCGCACCGCGTGCGGATGGTGGTCGGCGGCGCCCACAAGCGCGCCGCCGTACGCCGTCTCCTCGTCGACGCCTACGACCCGGAGTGGCCCGCGAGCGTCGTCGCCGCCTGCGCGGACGCCCGTATCTACGCGGACGAGGCGGCCGCCGGGAAGTAGCCACGCTCCTCCCTGGACCTCCGTGGACCTCCGTGGACCGGGCATCCCGCGAAATCTCTCGCCGCCGAGCGATGACTTTCCGCGGGACGCCCGGTCCACATCCATGTCGGCAGCGGCCGCGCCGAAGCACTGAAGGAGCAGACAGCCATGGCAGAGCAGTCAGAGCAGTCGGGGAAGAAGAATCCGCACGTCGGCGGGATCGTGCTGGGCAGCACGGACCCGGCACGGCTGTGGGAGTGGTACCGGACGGCTTTCGCGCCGGAGGCCGAGAAGGAGGGGCCGATGCTCAGCCTCTCCCTGGGCAGCACGACCCTGATCTTCGAGAGCAGGAACGACGTCGGCCGCAAGTCGGTCGAGCCCGGCCGGATCCTCGTCAACTTCGAGGTGGACGGCATCCGCGACCTGGAGAAGCACCTGACGTCCGCGCTCAACGCCCGCTGGGTGCGCGAGGTCGAGGAGCCGGACGGCGCCGAGGGCGAGGTGCTCCTCGGCACGCTGGAGGACCCGGACGGGAACTACGTACAGATCTTCGAGCTGACCGGCGGCACGCCCGGCATGTAGACCCAACGGGGAGGACGCTCCATGTACCGCGGTGACGGATCCATGCGGCAGACCGGTTCACGCCGCGAAAGAGGAGCGACGGACGGGACGGACACGGGGACGGGGACGGCAGCCGGAGAGCTGCTGCGGCGGGCCGTCGGATACGCGCTGGGCTGCGCCCAGTTCGTGACCCCGGCCCTGCTGCACCGCCCCACGCCCTGTGCGAAATGGGACCTGGAGGCGCTGCTGGCACACGCCGACGACTCGCTGGCGGCGCTGCACGAGGGGTTCGACGGCGGCTCGATCGCCGTGCTGCCCGGCCCCCGGCCCCTTCCCGACGACCCCGCCGCCGCCTTCCGTTCCCGCGCCGCACGGCTGCTGGGCGCCTGGACGGCGGCGGGACCCCCGCACCGGCTGATCGCCGTCGCGGACTCGCCGCTCACCGCCGAGGCGGTGGCCCTCACCGGGGCGCTCGACCTCGCCGTGCACGGCTGGGACATCGCACGGGCGGTACGGCAGACCGACCGCCCCGTCCCTACCGGCCTGGCCGAGGCGCTGCTCCCCGTTTCCCGGCACCTGGTCCCCTACCCCGAGGCACGCCCGCCCCTCTTCGCGCCCGAGGTCCCGGTGGGCCCGGAGTCCCCGCCGGGCGACCGCCTGGTCGCCTTCCTGGGGCGCGCCCCGGACTGGTAGCGCACGACAGGGGCCGCGCCCCCGCGACGCGGCCCCTGAGATGCGAGATGTCCTTCGGCCCTCAGCCGGGGATCTCACCCGGAGGGTTCATCGGGTAGCCGAGGTACCAGGTGCGGACCCAGCCCTTCTTGCCCTTGTTGGCTCCCTTGAGGACCTTCCCGTACGACCACTTGCCGCGCTGGCAGGTCTCGTAATAGTTGTTGGTCCCCTTGCCCACCAGGCCCTTGGACGTGTAGCTCTTGCCGGGGCCGGTGCGGAGGTGCACCGTCTCGCTGACCGAGACCTTCACGTTCTTCACGTTCTTGGTGCAGGCCGAGGAGCCGACGGCGGAGGCGCTCGGTGCGCCCGTCGTCAGGACCAGCCCCGTCCCCACCATGGCACCGACCGCGAGCGTGCCCACGACCCTGCCGAAGAACTTTGGCTTCTTCATGCGTCCCCGTTCCGGTTGACCTTGGTTGATCTCCAACGGTCGTGGACGCTACAGCGCCGGAAGCCGGGATTCTGTCCCGAATTCGGGGCACTCGCCCCTGACTTCCGTGTCCGTCCGTGCTTCGTGTTCCTGCACTGCATGAACCGGAAGGGGCCCGCGGTCAACTATTCGGCGAAGAGGCCGCGCTCCCCCGCCCGTACGTCGAAGTCCTCCAGCCGGGCCTGCGCGTCCGGCAGTCCGTCGCACATCGCCTCCAGCAGCACCCGGCCCAGCAGCATCGGCGCGCAGGCCGTGTCGAAGGCGAGCCCCGTGCCGACGGCGGCGGGCAGCAGCAGGTCCTCCGGGTGCGCGACGGGCGCGAAGGCGCTGTCGGCGACGGTCACGATCCGCAGCCCTGCCCCCCGCGCGTACTCCAGCCCCTCCAGCGTCTCGCGGGGGTGCCGGGGCAGCGCGAAGCAGAGCAGGGCGCTCGCGCCCGCGCGCACGGCCGCGTCGATCCGGTCGACGAGCATCGAGCCGCCCTCGTCCAGCAGCCGCACGTCGGGGTGGACCTTGGCGGCGAAGTACGCGAACCCGCCCGCCTGGGCCGCCGCCGCGCGCAGCCCCAGCACGGGCAGCGGGCGGGAGGCCGCGAGCAGCGCCCCGGCGCGCTCGACGGGCGTGGGGTCGGCGAGCAGCGCGGCGAGGTGGCGCAGGTTGTCGATCTCGGCGTGCACGGCCTGCTGGTACTCGTTGTACGTCTCGCCGTCCGCCCCCTCGGCGCTCTGCGCGCCCTGCTCGCCCTCGCGCAGCTGGCGCCGCAGCGCCGGGTACCCGTCGAAGCCGAGCGCGACCGCGAAGCGCGTGACGGACGGCTGGCTGACGCCCGCCAGCTCCGCCAGCTCCACGCTCGACAGGAAGGGCGCGTCCTCGGCCCGCCGCACCATGCAGTGCGCGATGCGCCGCTGGGTGGGCGTCAGCCGGTGCCCCTCGAACAGCTTCAGCAACCGGGCGCTGGCACTTCCCACGGAGCCCTCCCCTATTCACTCGCCGCTAGGTCTGCATGGCCCCATACAGTACCCGGATCCCCTAGGGATGAGCCCCGGGGAATGCGGGGGCTAGCCCCACTGTCCCGCTCCGGGACCCGTCGTAATCTGGCCGCTATGAGCGCCTCCGACCCTGAGCTGAAGAAGGAACTCGACGCGACCCTGGCCACGCGCAGGGAGCTGGGTCCCGAGTACGAGGACGAGCTGATCGACTCCTTCCTGGAGAAGGTCGAGCAGCGTCTCGACGGCGTGGTCGACAAGCGGGTCCGCCGTCAGCTCGCCGAGCAGCAGATGGTGGTGGCGCGCGGCAGTGCCCGCCCCCAGCAAGGCGGCTCCCCGCAGTCGTACCCGGACGGGCTCGGCGCCCGGCTGGGGCTCGCGGTGGCCTCCCTGGTGCTGGCGATCCCGCTCTCCGCCATCGCCGCCGTGAACGCGGGGCTGTCCGGCCTGATCTCCTGCTGGGTCGGCATCGTCGCGGTCAACGCGCTCCAGGCCAGCCGCTCCTGGTTCACCTGGGGCCGCCGCTCGGAGCGGCGCTCCTCGCAGACGAGCGAGTGGGAGTAGGCCCCTGAAGGGCTGAAGGACTGAAGAGGCGGGGACCGCCGCACCCCGGCGCGCGAGCGCTCAGGGGCGGGACGACGGCGGTCCCCGCGGGCGTCATCACCGGTCCGGGAGCCGCTCCGGGAATCCGTGACGCCGACAACCTCCACTCTGCGCGACAGGTGTTAACCCCGCTTTTCGGCCGGGTGACACTTGACGCACCCCTGACGCGGAGGCGTGCCCGCGGGGCCGTACGTCGGGCCCCTACTTCACCTCGCTCGCGAGGAACGCCAGCAGGTCCTGCCTGCTCAGCACCCCGGCGGGCTTGCCCTCCGCGAGGACGATCACCGCGGGGGCGCCCTCCAGCACGGCCATCAGGTCGGCGACCGTCTCGCCCGAGCCCACGTGCGGCAGGGGCTCGCTCATGTGCTTCTCCAGCTGGTCGCCGAGCGAGGCCCGCTGCGCGAACAGCGCGTCCAGCAGCTCGCGCTCCACCACCGAGCCGATGACCTCGGCCGCCATCACGTCCGGGTGCCCCGCGCCCCGCTTGACCACCGGCATCTGCGAGACGCCGTACTCGCGCAGCACCTCGATGGCCTCGCCGACCGTCTCCTCCGGGTGCATGTGGACGAGGCTCGGGATCGGGCCGTCCTTGTGCCGCAGCACGTCGCCGACGCGGGCCACGGCGGGGCCGCCCTCCTCCAGGAAGCCGTAGTCGTTCATCCACTCGTCGTTGAAGATCTTGCTGAGGTAGCCGCGCCCGCTGTCCGGGAGCAGGACGACGACCACGTCGTCCGGGCCCAGCCGCTTGGCGACCTCCAGCGCGCCGACGACCGCCATCCCGCAGGAGCCGCCGACCAGCAGCCCCTCCTCCTTGGCGAGCCGCCGCGTCATCTGGAACGAGTCCTTGTCGGAGACCGCGACGATCTCGTCCGTGACCCCGCGGTCGTACGCGTCGGGCCAGAAGTCCTCGCCGACGCCCTCCACGAGGTACGGGCGCCCCGAGCCGCCCGAGTAGACCGAGCCCTCGGGGTCGGCGCCGACGATCTTCACGCGGCCGTCGCTGACCTCCTTCAGATAGCGCCCGGTGCCGCTGATCGTGCCGCCCGTGCCGATGCCCGCCACGAAGTGGGTGATACGGCCCTCCGTCTGCTCCCACAGCTCGGGACCGGTCGTCTCGTAGTGCGAACGGGGGTTGTTCGTGTTGCTGTACTGGTCGGGCTTCCAGGCGTCCGGGGTCTCGCGCACGAGGCGGTCGGAGACGTTGTAGTAGGAGTCCGGGTGCTCCGGGTCGACGGCGGTCGGGCAGACCACGACCTCGGCGCCGTACGCGCGCAGGACGTTGATCTTGTCCATGGAGACCTTGTCCGGGCAGACGAAGATGCAGCGGTAGCCCTTCTGCTGCGCCACGATGGCGAGGCCCACGCCCGTGTTGCCGGAGGTCGGCTCCACGATGACGCCGCCCGGGCGCAGCTCGCCGGACTCCTCCGCCGCCTCGATCATCCGCAGCGCGATCCGGTCCTTCACCGAACCGCCGGGATTGAAGTACTCGACCTTCGCCAGAACGGTGGCCTGGATTCCGGCCGTCACACTGTTCAGCTTGAGCAGCGGGGTGTTGCCGACAAGCTCGATCATCGACTCGTGATACTGCACCGTGGTCTCCGCGCGTCGTGAGAGGGCTGCGCTGTTGCGCACCCGTGGGCCCCCTGGCTCATACGAGCTGAGGGGACCCCCACCATATTGGGCAACACGCGCACACCGGGGGCGCGTTGCGCGCCGGGCCGCGCGGGGCAACACAGTCTTAAGGGAGCAAGTCCGGCGCACCCCCCAGGAACATCATCGCGCCACACAGGGACGCACAGGGCCCCACCGGTACTCACAGGAGGCGGAAACACCACAATGCCGATGTCGAAGGCGTCGACCGCGCGGGTCGCGCGGCGTATCGCGACAGCCGCTGCCTACGGGGGCGGCGGAATCGGGCTGCTCGGCGGGGCGACGGTCGGCCTGCTCTTCGCCGAGGTCCAGCTCGCGAAGCGTAAGGTCGGCGGCTCGGCGGACCAGCCACCCCTGGCCGACGGTCTCTACGGCTCCGCCTTCGCCCGGCTGTACTCGGGACGCCCGCTCCGGCTCGCGCTGCTGGGCGACTCGACAGCAGCGGGCCAGGGCGTACACCGCCCCCGCCAGACGCCCGGCGCACTGCTGGCCTCCGCGCTGGCCGCCGTCGCCGAGCGTCCCGTCGCGCTGCGGAACGTCGCCGTGCCGGGCGCCCAGTCCGACGACCTGGAACGCCAGGTGACGGTGCTGCTGAGCGAGGGCCCCGCGCCGGACGTGTGCACCGTCATGATCGGCGCGAACGACGTCACCCACCGGATGCCGCCCGCGCGCTCCGTCCGCCACCTCTCCGACGCGGTGGCCCGGCTGCGCACGGCGGGCTGCGAGGTGGTGGTCTGCACCTGCCCGGACCTCGGCACGATCGAGCCCGTGGGGCAGCCGTTGCGCTGGGTCGCGCGGCGGCTGAGCCGCCAGCTCGCCGCCGCGCAGACGATCGCGGTCGTCGAGGAGGGCGGCCGTACGGTCTCGCTGAGCGACCTGCTCGGCCCCGAGTTCACCGCGCACCCGCGCGAGATGTTCGGCCCCGACAACTATCACCCCTCGGCGGAGGGGTACGCGACGGCGGCCATGGCCGTCCTCCCCTCCCTCTGCGCGGCGCTCGGCATGTGGCCGACGGAGGACGAGCGCCCCGACACGGCACGCCGCGAGGGCATCCTCCCGGTCGCCCGCGCGGCGGCGGAGGCGGCGGCCGAGGGCGGCACGGAGGTCGCGGCGATCCGTGGTCCCTGGGCCCTCCTCAAGCACCGGCGCCGCCGCAGGCTGCCTCCGGCGGAAGAAGCCACCCCCTCCGAAAGAGCCGACGCCGACTCCCTCCAGGGCCCCCACCACACATAAGAGGGCCCCCTCCAGGCCCCCGAGCCCCCACCTCGGGGCTTGCCCCCTTTCTCCCTCAGGGGCGCGGGGGTCACGACGCATCGGGGCTTGCCCCTGTTCCCTCAGGGGCGCGGGCCTGTGTTTGTTTTGCGGCTCCGCCGCGTGGGCGCGACCGGTCCAAGACTTCTGGGCTTGCCCGTTAAGGGGCGCGGGGAACTGCGCGCCAAGCCACGACGCGGGCGCGGCCCGCGAAGCACAGCCCGGGGCACCCCGAACCCGGCCCTGTACACGGGGCACCCGGCGAAGTGGGCTGCGCTTGCCAACCCTGCGCCTTGCGCAGACTTCCCAAGCTTCGCGCAGGGAGAAGCGCAGGCCTGCCAAGCACAGCAGGCGGAGGGCGAAGCACAGCCCGGGGCTCTCCGGGGGCGGCCCCTCGTAGGGGGTGGGCAAGCGGGCGCTTAGAAAGAGGTCCGCGTCACATGGGCGGAACAGTGACCTCCGCGCTACGTACGGGTAGCTTCGCGCAGAGGAACCGCAACCCACGAGGAGCCGTGATGCCCGAAGCAGTGATCGTGTCCGCCGCCCGATCCCCCATCGGCCGGGCCTTCAAGGGCTCCCTCAAGGACGTGCGCCCTGACGACCTGACCGCCGGCATCATCCAGGCCGCACTGGACCAGGTCCCCGCGCTGGACCCCACCGACATCGACGACCTGATGCTCGGCTGCGGCCTCCCCGGCGGCGAGCAGGGGCACAACCTGGGCCGCGTCGTCGCCGTGCAGATGGGCATGGACCATCTGCCGGGCTGCACCATCACCCGTTACTGCTCGTCGTCCCTCCAGACGACCCGCATGGCGATGCACGCGATCAAGGCGGGCGAGGGCGACGTCTTCATCTCGGCGGGTGTCGAGGCGGTCTCCCGTTCCGTGAAGGGTTCCTCGGACGGCATGCCCGAGACCCACAACCCGCTCTTCGCCGACGCCGAGGCCCGTACGGCGCACCGCGCGGAGCACGGCGGCGAGGGGTGGACCGACCCGCGGGGCGAGGGCAAGGTGCCCGACGTCTACATCGCGATGGGGCAGACCGCCGAGAACCTCGCCCGCGACAAGGGCGTCACGCGCCGCGACATGGACGAGTTCGGCGTCCGTTCGCAGAATCTCGCGGAGAAGGCCATCGCGGACGGCTTCTGGGAGCGGGAGATCACGCCGGTCACGACCCCCGACGGGACGGTCGTCGCCAAGGACGACGGGCCGCGCGCGGGCGTCTCCCTGGAGGGCGTCGAGGGGCTGAAGCCCGTCTTCCGCCCCGACGGCATGGTGACGGCGGGCAACTGCTGCCCGCTGAACGACGGCGCGGCGGCGCTCGTGATCATGTCCGACACCAAGGCGCGCGAGCTGGGCCTGACCCCGCTGGCCCGCATCGTCTCCACCGGCGTCTCCGCGCTCTCGCCCGAGATCATGGGCCTCGGCCCGGTCGAGGCGAGCAAGCAGGCGCTGGCCCGCGCGGGGATGACGATCGGCGACATCGACCTGGTGGAGATCAACGAGGCGTTCGCCGCGCAGGTCATCCCCTCCTACCGGGACCTGGGCGTCGACCTGGACAAGCTGAACGTCAACGGCGGCGCCATCGCCGTCGGCCACCCCTTCGGCATGACCGGCGCCCGCATCACCACCACGCTGCTCAACTCCCTCCAGTGGCACGACAAGCAGTTCGCGCTGGAGACGATGTGCGTGGGCGGCGGCCAGGGCATGGCCATGGTGCTGGAGCGGCTGAGCTGATCCGGGAGTGATCCCCAACTGATCCGGAGGTGATCCGGACAGGCCCGCGCCGCCCCGGATTTGTGGTGTGGGTCACGTCCCGGAGTTCCGGCGACGGCGATATGTCAGCGAGACAAAAGCGCCCCCAGGATGTGATATACGCCCTGGGGGCGTGACGTTCTCGCAGGTCAGAGAGGTTTATACCAATCGGCCCACGCTTCTCGACCGCCCCATTGGGGACGTTTTGCACTACGGTCGAGAGGCGTTCGACGTAACGCTGTTGTAGGAATTCAGGGGGATCGAACCGGAATCGGGAGTACGTCAGTGAGCGCCATATCCCTCATCCTGCTGTGCGCCGCGGCCCTGGCCACGGCCCTCGGGGCCGCGGCACTGTGCACCGCCCTCGGTCTGCGCCGCCAGTTGACCGAGCTGCGTGCCGAGGCCACGGAGGCCGCGCGGGCCGCCGGTGCCGTGCCGCACGCGCGCCACGGCGCCTCCGCCGACGAGATCCGTTCCGCCGTCGCGGACGCGCTCGCCGACGAGCGCGAGCGCGAACTCGCCGAGGCGCGGGCCTTCTGGGCCGCGCAGGAGGCGCGCGACGCGACCCCCGACAGCGGCACGCTGCTGGCGGGCCACGGCACCGAGTACGAGATCGTGCACGGCGACCTCGCGGACCAGCTCGACGAGCTGCTCGACGCGTACGAGGGCGAGCTGTTCATCCCCCGCCAGCCCCAGGAGGGTCCGGACGACGCGGACGCCACCGAGCTGTGGGAGGACGCCTGGGAGACGCTCGGCGCCGCACCGGAGACCGGGACCGCCGGGACCGCCGGGACGTCCGGCACGGCCGGGACCGCCCCCGAGGCGGAGACCCCGGACGCCGGGACGGCCGAGTCCCCCGGGCTGGCCGCCGCGCGCCGCCGCCACCCCTCGCACCCCGACTTCAACCTCAACGGCGAGCCCGTCGTCCCCGCCCCCGCGCCGTCCTCGGCACCGACCGTGGCCGACCACGAGCGGACGGTGGAGCGCCTCGCGGAGCTCGCGGGCGCGCGCACGCCGCTGACGGACGTCCGCCCGGGCCCGCTGGGCACGCTGGACGTCTACGTCTTCGAGGACGGCACGACCGTCTGCCTCTCGCCCGGCCACCGCGCCACCAGCGAGGCGCTCTCCGACGCGCTGCGGCTCGGTGAACCGCCGGTCCTCATGGGCGGCTCGGGCATCGCGGGCTCGTACGCGCTCACCTTCGGCCTCCCGAACGGCGAGACGGCCTATCTGCTGGCCGACCGCGTGATCGCCTCGCTCTGACCGCTCTGACAGACCTGCCGCGTCCGGCGCGTACGGCAGGGCGCCGCCGGAGGGGACGGCGTCAGCCGATGCGCTGGGACGCGGCCTTCACCAGAGCGAGGGCCTCTTTCAGGTGATCCTCGCGCTCCGCGGACGGGGCCAGGGCGAGCGCCTCCACGAAATCGTTCGCGGCGACCGCCAGTTGGTCACCGGTCGCGAAGAGGCCCGCGTCCGGCAGCACCAACGGGGTCTCACCGGGTGCCTCCAGACGCTGGGCACGCAGGGCCAACTCCCTGGCCAGAGCGAGTCCCTCGGCCGCCGCGCCCCGCCGCAGGGCGCTCTGCGGGAGCGCGCGCAGACGGTCGGCGAGCCGGTCGGCGGCGGTGATCAGCGGAGCGGTGTCGGACACGATGCCAGCCTATGCGCCGCTCTCCGACTGTTGCCAACGCCCCAACGCTCAGGCAACGTGGCGTCAAGGACTCACTAAGAAAGCGTCCGGAGGCGCCGATGTCCCAGATCTTCTCCGAAGAGACCCACCGGAACCTGCTCTCGCGGATCCCCCACTGCACCGGTCGTGAAGTCTCCGACTGGCTCCGCACAGTCGATGAAGGCCCCGCTCTCTTCCGCTTCGAGGAGAAGGTGAGCTGGCTGCGGGGCGAGCACAATCTCGCCTACGGCCACGCCAAAGCGATCATTCACGAGCACGACCTCAGGCGCGCCGCGCGCAATCTTTGAGCCGCACCCCCGGGAGGACACGCGAGAGGGCCCGGAGGCATCGCCTCCGGGCCCTCTTCCGTGCGCTACGACCGCTAGTTGTCGCCCTGGAGGATGGCGATCAGCCGCAGGAACTCCAGGTAGATCCACACGAGCGTCAGCGTCAGGCCGAAGGCGGCCATCCACGCCTCCTCGCGCGGAGCGCCGTACGCGATGCCGTCCTCGACCTGCTTGAAGTCGAGCGCCAGGAACAGCGCGCCGAGCACGATGCCGATGACGCCGAACAGGATGCCCAGGCCACCGCTGCGGAAGCCGAGGCCGTCACCGCCGCCGAAGACCGCGAACAGCAGGTTGACGCCCATCAGCAGGACGAAGCCGATCGCGGCGGCCATCACGAAGCGGTAGAACCGCTGGTTGACGCGGATGATCCGCGTCTTGTACATCACGAGGACCGCGGCGAAGACGGCCATGGTGCCGAGCACCGCCTGCATCGCGGCGCCGTTCACATACCCGTTGACGTAGTTGCTGATCGCGCCGAGGAAGATGCCCTCGAAGGCGGCGTACGCCAGGATCAGCGCGGGCACCGGCTTGCGCTTGAACGCCTGCACGAGCGACAGCACCATCGCGATGAGCGCGGCGCCGATGGCGGGCCCGAGCGACAGGTCCGTGATCCAGGCGGCGGCCGCGGCGACGACGACGAGGCCGACGGTCATCCCGGTGCGGGAGACGACATCGTCCATCGTCATCCGGCCGGACTGCGGCGGGGCTACGGGCTGGGTCTGCTGGGCATACGGGTTCGTCGCGTACGGGTTCCCGGCCTGCGGCGGCTGCTGCTGGGTCTGAAAACCGGCATAGCCACCGTCTCGGCTGAGCCCCCGACGCGAGAAGACCGGGTTACTGCTCCTCATCTCACTCCTCCATGGCCACACTGCGCGGCCTTGCGTCCAGCGTAATGCGTAAGTAAAAACAGCACGCTAGTGCAGACCCACAACGAGCGAAAGTGATGTTTTTGTTCCCCAGGGGCCACTGGGAGGGCTAGCCCAGCTGCACAGAGCGCTTGGCGAGGCCGTGCCAGAAGCCGTCGATCACCGTGCGCTGCGTCGAGAGGTCCGTCTCGCCCGCGCCGAGCGTGACGAAGAGCGGCGCGAAGTGCTCCGTACGGGGGTGGGCGATCCGCCCCGCGGGCGCCTTGCGGGTGAAGTCGAGCAGCGCGTCCAGGTCCTGCCCGTCCAGCGCCTCCCGCCCCCACGCGTCGAACTCCCGCGACCAGGCGGGCGCCTCGTCGGCCCCGGCGCCCCAGGAGAGGCCCCTGAGGTTGTGGGTGAAGAAGCCGCTGCCGACGATCAGGCAGCCCTCGTCGCGCAGCGGCGCCAGCGCGCGGCCGAGCGCGAGCAGCCGCTCGGGGTCGAGCGTGGGCATCGAGAGCTGGAGGACGGGGACGTCGGCCTCCGGGTACATCTCGACGAGCGGGACATACGCGCCGTGGTCGAGCCCGCGCTCCGGCGCGTCGTGGACGGGGAGCCCGGCGCCGCCGAGCAGCCCCCGCACGCGCGCGGCGAGCGCGGGGGCGCCCGGCGCGGCGTACGTCACGCGGTAGTAGTGCTCCGGGAAGCCGCCGAAGTCGTACACCAGCGGCACCGTGCGCGTCGCCGCGAGGGTCACGGGCGCCGACTCCCAGTGCGCGGAGACCATGAGGACCGCGCGGGGGCGCGGCAGGCCCGCGGACCACTCCGCGAGCTGCCGCGTCCACAGCGCGTCGTCGGCCAGCGGCGGCGCCCCGTGGCTGAGGTAGAGCACGGGCATCCGCGCCGGGGCCCCGCCCTGGCCGGCCGTCATGAGCGGACGAGCAGGACGACGCCCGCGACGACCGCGCCGAACACGACGGCGGCGGCGCCGTAGGTGACCTTGTGGTCGCGCAGGACGGGGAGCGCGCGGTCGGCGGCGAAGCGGCCCGGCCCGGCGAGGGCGAGCGCGGCGGCACCGGCGGCGAGGACCAACGGGTACTCGATGCCGCCGAGGAAGCCCTTCTCCCAGTCCACGGCGACCACGTTGAGCATGGTGCCGACGACGGCGGCACCGGCGAGCGGCGTCAGCAGCCCGAGCGCCAGCCCGAGGCCGCCGAGGGTCTCGGAGAGCCCGGCGACGACGGCCATGAGCTTGCCGGAGGGGTAGCCCACGGACTCGAAGAACTGCGCGGTCCCGTCCAGCCCTCCCCCGTCGAACCAGCCGAAGAGCTTCTGCGAGCCGTGCGCGGCGAGCGTGAGCCCGAGGACGACCCGAAGCACCAGCAGCCCCGCGTCGTACGGGAGCCGGGGGTCGGCGGTGCCGGTGGTGGTGGTCGTGGGTGCCGCCTCGGGGTCGGACGTGACGGTGGCGTGGGGGGACGACATGAGCGGAGCCTCCTACGTCGAGGTGTGGGACTGTTGCATGGGACACATAGTTCAAATTCGAACTACAGTGGACCGTACCCGCAGGTTTGAATTTGAACAACTTCGTAGGATGGATCCATGGCGCAGAGCACGGGCCCCAGATGGCTCGACGAGCGGGAGATGGCGGCCTGGCACGGCTTCCTGGAGGCCACCAGCCGCGTCGCCCGGCATGTGGAGCAGCAGCTCAAGGACGAGGCCGGGCTCTCCCACGCCCAGTACGAGATCCTGGTCAGGCTCTCCGGGGCGCCGGACGGCGAGATCCGGATGACGGAGCTGGCGGAGGGCCTCTTCACGACGAAGAGCGGACTCACGTACCAGGTCGGCCAGTTGGAGAAGCGGGGCCTGGTCGCCCGCCGCTCCTGCCCGACGGACGTCCGCGGCGTCCTGGCCGTCCTCACCGCCGAGGGCCGAGCCGCCCTCCGCGACGCGGCGCCGGGGCATGTCGTGGCCGTACGGGAAGCGCTGATCGACGTCTTGGATGAGGAAGAGCTGGCCGTCCTGGCACGGGGCTTGGCCCGAGTAGGGGCCCGCCTCCGCCCCTCAGACTGACCAATCCTTGGGGGCCTGCCTGCTTCTCCCTCCGCCCCTGCGAAGCTTGGGAAGTCTGCGCAAGGCGCAGGGTTGGCAAGCGCAGCCCCCTTCGCCGGGTGCCCCGCGCAACGGGGCCGGGTTCGGGGTGCCCCGGGCTGTGCTTCGCGGACTGCGGCCGCGTCGTGGCTTGTCGCGCAGTTCCCCGCGCCCCTGAAGGGGCAAGCCCCGAAGTCTTGGAGCCGCACAGGCCCGCGCCCCGTTGGGTACGGCTCTTTCACACCGTGAAGCGGAGCATGTCCGCGAGGATCAGGCAGGCCGCGCCGCGCAAGGTGTCGGACTCGTCCCACGGGGCCAGGACGACCGAGGGGCGGATGCCCGGGTGGGGGAGGACGAGAGGGGTCAGGGCCTCCTCGACCGCCTCGCGGAGGGGCCGGCCGGCCCCCACGGGGTCACCGTGCAGCAGCACCGCCTCGGGCGCGAGGAGCTGCCAGACGACGGCGAGCCCGACGGCGAGATTCTCCGCGTACTCGCGCAGGAGCCCCGCCGCGCGCCGGTCCCCCGCGTCCGCGCGCCCCGCCAGGGCCGCGCTCGTGAGCGTCGCGGCGTCCGGCAGGCCGAGCCGCTCGGCGCGGGCGCGCAGCCAGCGCACCGTCGCCAGCGTGTCCCAGCAGCCGCGTCTGCCGCAGCGGCAGAGCGCGCCGCCGACGTCGACGACCGTGTGCCCGATCTCGCCCCCGGCGCCCCGCGAGCCCCGGTGCAGCGTGCCGTGGGTGACGAAGCCGACGCCGATCGCCTCGCGCACGTAGACCGAGGCGAACGAGGAGAGCCCGCGCCCCTCCCCGAACCACAGGTCGCCCAACGCCTGCGCGCGCGGGTGGAGGTCGACGAGGACGGGCAGGCCCAGCCGCTCCTGGAGGAGGGGGCCGAGCGGCAGTCCGTCCCACTGCGGGGCGAGTTCGACGTGCACGACGCAGCCCATCGTCGTGTCGACCATCCCCCCGACGGCCACGCCCACCCCGCGCGGCGGGACCGCGCGCCCGCGCCCGCCGGGCACGGGCACCCGCGCCCGCGCGTCCCGCAGCGCGCCCTCGATCTCCTCCAGCACGGCGCCGGGCCCGGTGCCCGGCGCCAGGGTCCGCGAAGCGGAGGCCCGTACGGTGCCTCCGGCGCCGATGACCGCCGCGCGTACCGAGCCCGGCATCAGGTGCACGGCCCCTATCGGCGCGCTGTCCTCCGCGAACCAGAGGGGGCGCCCGCCCCGGCCGCCGCCCGGCCCGCTGGGGCGCGGGGCGCCCTCCGCCAGCAGCCCTTCCTCGATCAGCGGCTGCGCGACCGCGCCGACGACCGCGCGCTGCGCGCCCAGCAGCCGGGCCAGCTCCGAACGGGAGAGCGGCCCGTGCGCGTAGAGCAGGCGCAGCAGACGCGCGCGGTTCATCCGGCCGGTCTCGGCGGGCGAGACGAACGCGAGCGAGGGGCGGGAGGGACGGAAGGGGCGGGAGGACGCCTCGGGCCCCATGGCTTCGGGCCCCATGGGCTACCCGACCCGCTCCCCCGTGATCCAGGAGCGCGCCCCGAGGAGCTTCTCGCCGAACTCGCTGAGCTCCGGCAGCGGATACTCCCGCTCCCTGCCGCGCGGGTCGCCGGGGAAGACCGGCTTGGGCGGGGTGCGCTCGCGCCAGGCGGTGAGCCGGTGCCGCACCTGCTCCGGGTCCTTCTCCTCGGCCGGGAACATGGTGACGTACTGCGCCATCCGCACCCGGTCCTCCGTGGTGTTGGGGCGGACGCCGTGCGGCAGCAGGCTGTTGAAGACCAGCAAGTCGCCCGCGTTCATGGGCAGCAGTTCGGGCTCGCCCAGGCCCGTGGTGTCCGGCTTCCACGGGTCGCGGCCGTCGGGCTGGCGCTCGACCCACGCGGAGAAGTCGCGGTACAGCTTCGGGTAGGCGTGGGTGCCGCCGATCTCCGGTCCCGTGTCGACGAGCGAGACGACGCCCTGCACCTCGAACGGCAGCGGGTCCAGCGAGGTGTCGATGTCCCAGTGGACGAAGCCCTCGAAGGCGCGGCTGCGCCTGTTGGGCGGGTTCACGTTCGCCCGGTCGAGCGCGACCCAGAGGTCCTCGCGGTCCCAGATGTCGACGAACGTGTCGTAGATCCGGGGCTCCTCGCGGATGTCCCACAGGTGCTGGTGCTGGTAGATCTCCACCATGCCGCTGCCGTTGATCTCCGGCAGGGGGTGAACGTCGGGCCGCGGCTCGTACCAGCTCTCCCGGTCCTCGGGGTCCATCCCCGTGAACTCCCACAGCGTGCGCTTGAGGCGCTCGACCTTGTCGAGGGGCACGGCGTGCGGGACGCGCACGTACCCCCATGTCTTCCAGTGCCGCCAGTCGTCGGCCGACAGCACCCGTAAGGGCAGTTGCTTCTCCATCGCGTACATCGGGTCCCTGGGCATGTATGGAACCGTTGCAAACGCCCGGAGGGCCGTCAACGGCGCCTCCTCGGGTAGTGTGACCGTCTTCGACGCCGATCGTGCACGCGCCAAGGAGGTGAGACCCATTACCGCCAGGTCAGGCAGGGTGCTCTCGCCTCGTGGCCCCGGGGACGACGCCGCCGCGTAGCGGCACCTCCGGGGAGGGAGCGCCCCACGGCACTCCGAAAGGCTCCCATGACGGTCCCTCCCTCTCCCCCTTCCTCTTCCTTCTCCGCCGTCGTCGGCCGACTGCGCGCCGCCGGGTGCGTCTTCGCCGAGGACGAGGCGCGGCTGCTGTGCGACGCCGCCCGTACGTCCGCCGAGCTGGACGCGCTGGTCGCGCGCCGCGCGGCCGGGCTCCCCCTCGAACACGTCGTCGGCTGGGCCGAGTTCTGCGGGCTGCGGATCGCCGTGGACCCGGGCGTCTTCGTGCCGCGCCGCCGCACGGAGTTCCTCGTACGGCGGGCCCTGGAGCTGGCGCCGCCCGTGACGCCGCTCGTCGCCGTCGACCTGTGCTGCGGCTCGGGCGCGGTGGGCGCGGCGCTGGCCGCGGCGCTGGACCGGCGCGGCCTCCGCGCCGAGTTGCACGCCTCGGACGTGGACCCGGCGGCCGTACGCTGCGCCCGCCGCAACCTCGCGGCGGCGGGCGGCCAGGTGTACGAGGGCGACCTGTTCGCGCCGCTCCCCCGCGCGCTGCGCGGCCGGGTGGGCGTGCTCGCCGCCAACGTGCCGTACGTGCCGAGCGGCGAGGTCCCGCTGCTGCCGCCCGAGGCCCGGGAGCACGAGGCGCTGCTGGCGCTCGACGGCGGCGCCGACGGCCTCGACGTGCTGCGCCGCGTGGCCGCCCCGGCGGCCGGCTGGCTGCGGTCGGGCGGCTGCCTGCTGGTCGAGACGAGCGAGCGCCAGGCGGAGACGGCTGCGGCGGTCCTGTCGGCCGCGGGCCTGATCCCGCGGATCGCCACCGACGCCGCCCTCGGCGCCACGATCCTCACGGGCGTCAGCCCGTAACCCTGCCTTGCCCCACACGCCCCCGCGCCCCTGCCGAGGCAGTCCCCTGCTCCTCCCCTCGCCCCGCGAAGCTTGGGAAGCGTGCGCTTCTCCCTCCTCCCCCCGCTGAGCTTGGGAAGTCTGCGCAAGGCGCAGGGTTGGCAAGCGCAGCCCACTTCGCCGGGTGCCCCGCGCAACGGGGCCGGGTTCGGGGTGCCCCGGGCTGTGCTTCGCGGGGCGCGCCCGCGTCGGGGCTTGGCGCGCAGTTCCCCGCGCCCCTGATCGGGCAAGCCCCGACGTGTCGTGACCCGGCGCACCCCGCGGCGGAGCCGCAAATCGAAACAGCCCCGCGCCCCTGAGGGCATAGGGGCAAGCCCCGAAGTGTCGTGACCGGTCGCGCCCACGCGGCGGAGCCGCATATCAAACGCAGCCCCGCGCCCTGAGGGAGAAGGGGCGAGCCCCGACGTCTTGGACCCGGGGCGCCCCGGAGTTCTGGGGCCGGGCCCATCGGCTAGTGCGGGGTCGTCTCGATCGTGCTGAAGATGAGGGGCGGCGGGAGTTGGCCGTACGAGGGCGGCCCGAAGCCCGAGGCCTCGCACAGCGCGGCGAAGTCCTCCTGGGTGCGCTCCCTGCCGCCCATGTTCACCAGCATGTTGAGGTCGCTCAGATACGGCACGCCGCCCGTGGCGTCCGGGTCGACGAGGGTCGGCAGCACGGGCTCCACGATCAGCAGCCGTCCGTGCGGCGGCAGGACGGCGCGGACGTGGCGGAGGATCGTCACGCACCGGTCGTCGTCCCAGTCGTGGAGCACGCTCTTGAGCAGGTAGAGGTCGCCGCCCTCTGGCACGGAGGCGAAGAAGTCCCCGGCGACGGCGGAGGCGCGCTCCGCCACGCCCGCCGCCTCCAGCGTGGCCCAGGCCTGCGCGAGGCCCTCGGCCGTGTCGTACACCACGCCGCGCGGGCCCGGGTGCGCGCGCAGGATCGCGGCGAGCAGCGTGGCGTCGCCGCCGCCGACGTCCACGACGGTGGAGAAGCGCCCGAAGTCGTAGTGCGCGGGCAGCACGTCGGCCGTCGCGCGCGAGCTCTGGCTCATCGCGGCGTTGAAGCGCGCGGAGAGCGCGTCGTCGTCCTTGAGGTACGAGAAGAAGTCGGTGCCGTGGACCGCGTCGAACGCGGGGCGCCCGGTGCGGACGCTCTCGCCGAGCCGATCCCAGGCGCGCAGCAGGAGAGATTCGTCGAAGATCCTGACCAGCGAGGCCATCGACCGCGGATGCCGCTCGCTCAGCACCGCGCCGGTGTCCGTCACCGCGAAGACGCCCTCGCGCGTCTCGGTCAGCATGCCGAGCGCGGCCAGGGCGCGCAGCAGCCGGAGCGTGGTGCCGGGCGGGGCGCCGAGGTCCGCGGCGAGCGCGTCGGCCCCGCGCTCGCCCTCGCCCTCGCCGATCAGGTCCACGATGCCGAGTTCGACCGCGGTGCCGACCGTCCGGGCCGCCATCGCGCCGAACAGGAGCTGGAACACCCGTCCCCGGTCTTCCGCTCCCCTGTCTTCCTCGTTCACGTCGCCCGTCCTCTCCGAGTCCGGCCCCTTTACGGAATGGGTAAGGGTAGCCTGACTCGTATACCAGGGAGGGTCAAGGGCGGGGGCGTTGGCGGGCGCGGTAGTTGGCGACGTTGAGCCGGTTGCCGCAGACCTCGGGCATGCAGTAGCGACGGCGCCCGGCCTTGCTGGTGTCGACGAACAGCCCCCCGCAGTCAGGCGAAGCACAGCCGCGGAAACGGGCGTGGCCGAGTGTGCGGAGAGCGCCTAGCAGCCCCGTGCCCACCAGGACGGCCAGCTCCCCGGCGAGCGGGGCGCCGGGCTCCGTCGCGACGTACCACTGCCACTCCCCCGCCGCGTCGCGCGCCAGCACGGGGCCGCGGCCCGCGCGGGCGACGAGCGCCGAGGCGCCCTCGGCCACGCGCTCCTCGGACTCCGCGCCCAGCAGCTCCCGCACCTCGTCCCGCAGGGCCCGCACCCCGGCGAGGTCGCGCGCCGACGGCCGCCCCCCGTCGAGCGCGTCCGGGGCGAGCCCGTGCCGGGCGAGGAAGCCCGCCAGCCCCCGCTCGTCCGCCAGCAGGTCGCTCGCGCCGACCGGCGGACCGGTGACGACGAGGTCCGTCGCCACCGAGGCGCCCGTTCTGTAATCGGAAAAAAGAGTTTTCAAGCCTTACCCCTGCTACGGTACGACCCCGAGGTAACCGGAGAAAGGCAAGTTTACCCATGAGTGAGCACATGAGTGAGCAGACGCGTGTCCAGGTCTCCGGCGGCGAGGTCGCCGTACGGGTGGCGGGCGAGGGCCCGCCGGTGGTCCTCACGCACGGCACCCCGGCGTCGTCGCACCTGTGGCGCGAGGTCGTGCCCGTACTGGCGCGCGAACACACCGTCCACACCTGGGACATGCTCGGCTACGGCGACTCGCGCGCGGCGCCCGGCACCGCCCCCTCGATCGCCCGCCAGGCCCGCACCCTGGCCGAACTCGTCGCGCACTGGGGGCTGGAGGAGCCCGCGCTCGTCGGGCACGACATCGGCGGCGGGGTCGTGCTGCGCGCGCACCTCGTCGAGGGCGTACGGGCGCGGCGCCTCGCGCTCGTCGACGCGGCGGTGCTCGGGCCGTGGAACACCCCGTTCACCGAGCACCAGCAGCGGCACGCGGACGTCTACCGCACGATGCCGCCGGACGTCTTCGCCGACCTGATCGCCGCCCGCTTCCGTACGGCCACGCACCGGCCCCTGTCCGAGGAGGCGACGGCGGCCCTCCTCGCGCCGTGGCGCGGCGCGGCGGGGCAGGGGCGCTGGCTCGACCAGGTCGCGGCCGTCAGCTTCGAGGACACCCGCGAGGTGGTGGCGCGGCTCGGGGAGATCACCGCGCCCTCACTCGTCCTGTGGGGCCGCGAGGACACCTGGCTGCCGCCCGCCACCGGCGAACGGCTGGCCGCCGCGATCCCCGGCGCGCGCCTGCGCCTGATCGAGGACGCCGGGCACTTCCTCCCGGAGGACGCGCCGGGGCCGGTGGCCGAGGCCCTGCGCACGCACCTGGCCTGAAGCGAGTTACACCGGAGCGGTCGCCTCCGCGAGCCAGAGGTCCGGCCCGAAGACCTCGTACCGGACCTGCCGCGCGGGCACCCCGGCGCGCAGCACCTGCTCCCGTACGGCGCGCATGAACGGCAGCGGGCCGCACAGGTAGACGCTCGCGTCGGCCGGGATCTCCGGCGCGCCCGGCGCGGTCAGGTCCATCAGCCCGGTGCACGCGTCCGGCTCCTCCGCGTCCGGCTGCTCGTACCAGAACGCGGCCCGCGCGCCCGGGAGTTCGCCGAGCAGCCGGTGGGTGTCGGCGCGCAGCGCGTGGGTGAGCGGCGAGGCGTCGGCGTGCAGCACCGTGACGGGGCGCGCGGAGCCGAGCGCCGCGAGGTGTTCGAGCATCCCGACCATGGGCGTGCAGCCGATACCGGCCGACACCAGCACCAGCGGCCGGTGGCTGTCGTCGAGCACGACGTCCCCGAACGGCGCGGAGAGCGTCAGCTCGTCGCCCGGCCGCACCGTGCGGTGCAGCAGGCTCGACACCTCGCCGTCGATCCGCTTGACGGTGATCCGCCGGGTCTCCGCGCCCGGCGCCGAGGAGAGGCTGTACTGCCGCAGCTGGTGGACCCCGTCCGGCATCCGCGTCCGCACGCTCACGTACTGGCCCGCGCGGGCGTCCGGCGCCGGTGCGCCGTCGGCCGGGCGCAGCAGGAACGAGACCGTGTCCGCGGTCTCCTCGTGCCGCCCGGTCACGGTCCACTGCCGCCACGGGTGCCCGGGGCGCACGTGCGCCTCCAGGTAGAGCCGGGCCTCCTGCGCGATGAGGGCACCGGCCATCAGCCAGTACACCTCGTCCCAGGCGGCCGTCACCTCCGGCGTCACGGCCTCGCCGAGCACGTCGGCGATCGCCGCGAACAGGTACTTGTGGACGACCGTGTACTGGTCGTCGGTGACGCCTACGGCCGCGTGCTTGTGCGCGATCCGGGACAGCAGGCCCTCGGGGCGGGCCTCCGGGTCGGCGAGCAGCGCGCCCGCGAACGCGGCGACGGCCCCCGCGAGCGCCTGCCGCTGCGCTCCGCTGGCCTGGTTGCCGCGGTTGAACATCCCGTCCAGCAGTTCGGGGCGCTCCTCGAACATCGAGCCGTAGAAGCGCGCGGTGATCTCGGGCAGCGCCCCGGTGACGGCGGGCAGCGTCGCACGTATGACCGAGGCCGATTCGTCGGAAAGCATGGCTCCTGTCTAGCAGCGACAACCCGGGCGAACGGGCCCTCAGCGGCCGATCAGGGACCAAGGTCCCGAAGGTGAGGACCATGCGCCCGGGCCCCCGCCGGGAGACGGCCCCGGGTGGCCCCGCCGCCCGGCACACCCAGGCGGTACGTTCGCAGCATGAGCGGAGCGACAGAGCAGGTGCGGATCTTCCTCGTCGACGACCACGAGGTCGTCCGGCGCGGAGTGCGCGACCTGCTGGAGGCCGAGCCCGGACTGCTGGTCGTCGGCGAGGCGGGCAGTGCCGAGCAGGCCCTCGCCCGCGTCCCGGCGCTGCGGCCCGACGTGGTGGTGCTCGACGTGCGGCTGCCGGACGGGAACGGGGTCGGCGTCTGCCGGGAGCTGCGCTCGCTGATGCCCGGGCTGGCCTGCCTGATGCTCACCTCGTTCGACGACGAGGAGGCCCTGCTCGACGCGATCATGGCGGGCGCCTCCGGGTACGTGCTCAAGCAGATCAGCGGCACGGACCTGGTCACGGCCGTACGGACGGTGGCCGACGGCAAGTCCATGCTCGACCCCGGCGCCACGGCCCGCATCATGGCCCGCCTGCGCGACCAGGGCGGGGGCGGGAGCGCGGGCGAGGCTGCGCAGGACAAGGAGCCGACGGGGCTGGCCGCGCTGACCGAGCGCGAACGGGACATCCTCACCCTGATCGGCGAGGGCCTCACCAACCGCGAGATAGGCGCCCGCCTCTACCTCGCGGAGAAGACCGTCAAGAACAACATCTCCCGCCTCCTCGCGAAGCTGGGCGTGGAACGCCGCGTCCAGGCGGCGGTCATAGCGACCCAGTCGGCACCGCCGCCGGGCGTGCGTCCGGTGCGCTGAGCGGGGCGCCCGTTCCCCCTTCGCGCACCGCGATGATCTCCGCGGCGATCGAGACGGCGGTCTCCTCGGGCGTACGGTCCCCGAGGTCGAGCCCGATCGGCGACCGCAGCCGCGCCAGCTCCGCCTCGCTCACGCCCACTTCCCGCAGCCGCCGCTCGCGGTCCAGGTGCGTACGGCGCGACCCCATGGCCCCGACGTACGCGACGGGCAGCCGCAGCGCCGCCCGCAGCAGCGGCACGTCGAACTTCGCGTCGTGGGTGAGGACGCACAGGACGGTGCGCGCGTCGGTCTCCGTCCCCCGCAGATAGCGGTGCGGCCAGTCCACCACGACCTCGTCGGCCTCCGGGAAGCGCGCCCGCGTGGCGAAGACGGGACGCGCGTCGCAGACGGTGACGTGGTGGCCGAGGAGCTTGCCCACGCGGACGAGCGCCGCCGCGAAGTCGATCGCCCCGAACACGATCATCCGGGGCGGCGGCAGGCTCGACTCGACGAAGACCGTGAGCCCGCCCGGGCAGCGGGAGCCGTCCTCGGAGAGTTCGACCGTTCCGGTGCGGCCGGCGCCGAGCAGGGCGCGCGCCTCGCGCGCCACGGCCTCGGCCACCCGGCCGTCAGGGGCGCCGAGCGCGGCTCCGTCCACCCCGCCCGCCTCTTCGGCGTGCACGGTCAGGGCTCCGCCCACGAGTCCGGCGGGGCCGCGGACCACCCGGGCGAGGGCCACGCCCTCGCCTCGGGCCGCGGCGCGCAGGGCGGCCGTGAAGGTCTCGCGCCGCGGTCCACGCGCGGCCACCGGCGTGACCAGGATGTCGATCACCCCGCCGCAGGTCAGCCCGACCGCGAACGCGTCCTCGTCGCTGTAGCCGAACCGTTCGAGCACCGGCTCGCCGTCCTGGAGCACCTGGAGGCACAGCGCGTGCACGGCCCCCTCGACGCAGCCGCCGGACACCGAGCCGATGACGGTCCCCTCCCCGTCCACCGCGAGCGCCGCGCCCGGCCCCCGGGGTGCGCTGCCGGAGACGGCCACGACCGTGGCGACCGCGAAGGCACGGCCGTCCTCCGCCCACCGTGCCAGCTCCCCGGCCACGTCAAGCACGGCGCTGTGCCCCCGCGAGCACCCGGTCCGGGCGGAGGGGCAGGTGCCGGTGGCGTACCCCCGTCGCGTGCCACACCGCGTTGGCGACGGCCGCCGCGGCACCCACGACACCGATCTCGCCGACGCCCTTGATGCCGACCGGGTCGTCCGGGACGGGGTCGTCCACCCAGTCCGCCTCGACGCGGTCCACGTCGGCGCTGGCGGCGATGTGGTACCCCGCGAGGTCGGCGCCGACGAGGCCGCCCGAGGCCTGGTCCCGTACCGCTTCCTCGTGCAGGGCCATGGAGAGGCCCCAGACCATCCCGCCGGTCAACTGGCTCCTCGCGGTCAGGGGGTTGACGATGCGGCCCGCCGCGAAGATGCCGAGCATGCGCCGGACCCGCACCTCCCCGCTCGCGGTGTCCACGGCGACCTCGGCGAACTGGGCGCCGTAGGAGTGGCGTTCGGCGGGGGCCGTCCCGCTGACGGCCTCGGTGCTGTCGAAGCGCACGGTGAGCCCCTCCGGCGGGATGTCGGCGCCCAGGGCGAGACGTTCCCGCAGCTCCTCGGCCGCCGGGGTGACGGCCCGCGCCCAGGAGCTGGTGCCCGCCGAGCCGCCCGCCACCCACGCGGGGCCGAAGTCGCTGTCGCCGATGCGGACGCGGATCCGTCCGGGCGCCACGGCGAGCGCGTCGGCCGCGACGAGGGTGAGCGCCGTCCGGGCTCCGGTGCCGATGTCGGCGGCGGCGATCCGCACGGTGTACGTCCCGTCGGCCCAGGCCGTGACCGCCGCCGTGGAGGGGAGCGTCATCGCGTGGAAGGTGGCCGCCGCCGTCCCGGTGCCGAGCAGCCACCGCCCCTCGCGGCGCACTCCGGGGCGCGGATCGCGGTCGGCCCAGCCGAACCTGCGGGCGCCCTCCTCGTAGCAGCCGGTCAGGTTGCGGCCCGCGAACGGCAGCCCGGTCACCGGGCCCGCCTCCGGCTCGTTGCGTACGCGCAGGGCTATCGGGTCGACGCCGCACTTCTCGGCGAGCTCGTCGAGCGCGGACTCCAGGGCGAAGGACCCAGGGGTCATGCCGGGTGCGCGCATCGCCGTCGGCGTGGGGACGTCGAGGCCGACGACCCGGAACTCGGTGTGATGCGCCTCGGCGTCGTACAGGACGCGGCCCGCCGCGGCGGCGGGCTCGGCGAATGCGTACACCGAGGACGTGCGGCTGACGGAGCGGTGCTCCAGCGCGCGCAGCCGCCCGTCCGCGTCGGCGCCGAGCCTGACCCGCTGCGCGGTGGGGCTGCGGTGCCCGGTCAGCGTGAACATCTGCCGCCGGGTCAGGGCGACGCGGACCGGCCGCCGCAGCACCGCGGCCGCCATCGCCGCCGCCACCTGGTGCACCCGCACGGTCTTGGAGCCGAACCCCCCGCCGACGTGCTCGGAGCGCACCCGTACGGAGGCCGGGTCGAGCGAGAACACGTTCGCGAGGTCCGCCGCGGCCCAGGAGGCGCCCTGGTTGGAGTCGACGACCTCCAGCCTGCCGTCGTCCCAGCGGGCCGCCGCCGCGTGCGGTTCCATCGGGTTGTGGTGCTCCTCGGGCGTCGTGTACTCCGCTTCGACGACGACGGCGGACGCGGCGAGCGCGGCGGCCAGATCGCCCTTGCCCGCCGTCGCGGGCACCACGCTGTCCAGCGGACGGGAGTCGGCGCGTTCCCCGGAGAACGCCGTGTCGTGCGGCTCCCGCTCGTACCGTACGACCAGGGCTTCGGCACCGGCCCTGGCCTGCTCGGGGGTCTCGGCGACGACGAGCGCCACGGGCCAGCCCTCGTGCGGCACCCGGTCGTCCTGGAAGGCGCCGACGGTCGGGTCCGGCACCGTGCCCATGATGCTGCCGTAGTCCGTACGGACGCGCGGCGCGTTGTGGGGGTGGAGCACGGTCAGGACGCCGGGCATCGCGCGCACCGGGGCGTCGTCCAGCGAACTGACGCGCCCCCGGGCGACGGTGGACAGCACCAGGCTGCCGTGGGCGAGCCCGGCGAAGGGAACGTCGCCCGCGTACCGCGCGGCGCCGGTGACCTTCTCCCGGCCCTCGACGCGCGTGTGCCCGGTGCCGACGGCGCCCCGCGCCCGCGTACGTTCGGGATGGGTGAGGGTCATCGAACCTCCGCCCCCTCTGTGCTCTCTGTGCTCTCGGCATCGGCGAGTTCGGTCAGGACGGCCACCGTGAGATTGCGCAGCAGCGTCACCTTGTACCCGTTGTGGGCGAGCGGCCTGGCCTCCGCCAGCTCGGCGTCCGCCGCGGCGGCGAAGCTCCCGGCGTCGGCCGGTCCCCCGCGCAGCAGCTCCTCGGCCGCGCGCGCCCGCCAGGGCCGGGACGCCACCGCCCCGTACGCCAGCCGTACGTCGCGTACGGCACCGTCCCGGACGTCCAGCGCGGCGGCGACCGACCCGATGGCGAAGGCGTACGAGGCCCGTTCGCGCACCTTGCGGTAGCGGGACCGGGCCGCGACGGGCGCGGGAGGCAGGGTGACACCGGTGATCAGCGCGCCCGGCGGCAGCGCCGTCTCCCTGTGCGGGGTGTCGCCCACCGGGAGATGGAAGTCGGCGAGCGCCACCTCGCCCGGCCCCCGCGCCGTCTCGTAGGTGACGACCGCGTCGAACGCCGCGAGCGCGACCCCCATGTCCGAGGGGTGCACGGCCACGCAGTGCTCCGAGGCGCCCAGGATCGCGTGGTTGCGGTGCTCGCCCCCGATCGCGGGGCAGCCGCTGCCGGGCTCCCGCTTGTTGCAGGGGCGGGAGAGGTCGGTGAAGTAGCCGCAGCGGGTGCGCTGCAGCAGATTGCCGCCGACGGTGGCCATGTTGCGCAACTGCCCGGAGGCCCCGGCCAGGACGGCCTGCGCCAGCGCCGGAAAGCGGCGGCGGACCTCCGGGTGGGCGGCCAGGTCGCTGTTGGTGACGGTCGCGCCGACGCGCAGGCCGCCGTCGTCCGTGGCCTCGACGCCGTCGAGGGGCAGCCCCCGGATGTCGACGAGCCGCTCGGGGCGCTCGACACCGGCCTTCATGAGGTCGACGAGATTGGTACCGCCGGCGAGGAAACGGGCTCGTGGATCGGCGTCCAGCTGCGCGACCGCGCCCGCGGTGTCGGCCGCCCTCCGATAGGCGAACTCCTTCACGCCGCCGCCTCCTCGCCCGCCGCGTGCCCGACCGCCCGGACGATCGACACGTACGCGCCGCAGCGGCACAGGTTGCCGCTCATCCGCTCCCGGATCTCCTCCGGCGAGAGCGGCGGCGGCCCCGCTTCGGGCCGTACGTCGCCGGTGACGGCGCTCGGCCACCCGGCCGCGTGCTCCTCGATCACGCCGATGGCCGAGCAGATCTGCCCGGGAGTGCAGTAGCCGCACTGGAACCCGTCGAAGTCGAGGAACGCCTGCTGCACGGGGTGCAGTTCGCCGTCCCCGGCGATCCCCTCGACCGTGGTGACCTCCCGGCCCTCGCTACCGACGGCGAGCTGGAGACAGGAGACGGTCCTGCGGCCGTCGACCAGAACGGTGCAGGCGCCGCACTGGCCGTGGTCACAGCCCTTCTTGGTACCGGTCAGTTCGAGACGCTCGCGCAAGGCGTCGAGCAGGGTGGTGCGATGATCGACGGTCAGCGTGTGCTTCTCGCCGTTGACGTGCAACGTGACGGTGCTGTGCGTCGACGGGTCGGAGGAGTCAGGGAAGTCGGAGAAGTCAGGTGGATTCATCGTCGGCCCTCTGTGGTCGCTGCCGCGACGGTGTTCGTCCGCCGCGTCTGCCGATACGCTGGGACTGATCAGAAGCGGACAACTGTCCGGTACGGGGAAACGTAGCGGACAGTTGTCCGGTACGCAAGCGAATCCGGCGCGGGCCACCGGAGTTGGGCACCGTCATGAGTGGGCACCGTCATGACGTCATGAGGAGGACGTGGATGGACCGGCAGCAGCAACCGGGGCCGAAGCGCTCGGACGCCCAGCGCAATCGCGAGCGCATCCTGGAGGTCGCGCTGGCCGAACTGACGCGCGCCCCCGACGTGCCGCTGAGCGCGATCGCCCGGAAGGCGGGCGTCGGACAGGGCACCTTCTACCGCAACTTCCCCAGCCGCGAGGCGCTCACCCTGGAGATCTACCGGCACGAGATGACGCAGGTGGCGCGCAGCGCCGCCGAATTGCTCGCGACCCGGGCCCCCGATGCGGCCCTGCGCGCCTGGATGGACCGGCTCGCCGAGTTCGCGCTGGCCAAATCGGGCCTCGCGGACGCGATCCACAAGGCCCTCAACACCACCGGGGGCGAGAAACCCCCTCCGGCCGAACTCCAGGACGCCGCCGAGGTCCTGCTCCGCGCGTGCGAGGAGGCGGGCACCATCCGCGAGGGCGTGACCCCGGACGACTTCATCCTCGCGATCACGGGCCTGTTCACCATCGAGCCCGACGAGCGCTGGAAGGAACGCTCCACCCGACTCCTGGACCTGATCATGGACGGCCTCCGAACAGGAGCTCCGACTCCTTGATCAGAGCGCCCCGAAGGGGCGCGGGGAACTGCGCGCCCAGCCACGACGCGGCGGCAGCCTGCGAACCACGGCAAGGGGCACCCCGTAAACAGCCCCGATGCCGGATCAGCTCTCATCGACGGGCAACCCCACCGGTTCCTTGATCCGCTTCATGATGATCTGGGAGTTCACCTCGGTCACCCCGGAAAGAGCGGTCAGCTTTTCGATCCAGAGGCGCTCGTACGCCCGTAGGTCCTCCACGGCGATGCGGAGCAGACAGCCGGGGCTGCCGAAGAGGCGGTGGGCCTCGACGACGTCGGGGATGTCCTGGAGCGCGGCCTCGAACTCCTCCACCACCTCGCGGTCCCGCTTGACCTCCACGGAGACCAGCACCTCGAAGCTGCGGCCCACCGCCTCGGGGTCGATCACCGCGCGGTAGCCCTGGATCACCCCGTCCTTCTCCAGCTGGCGCACGCGGCGCATGCACGGCGAGGGCGTCAGCCCGACCCGCTGGGCCAGCTCCTGGTTGCTGAGCCGCCCGTCGCGCTGCAGCTCGCGCAAGATATCCCGGTCGATGGCATCCATGGCGCAATTATCCACCCGTACTACCCGGTAGCGCTTCCAGAACTAGCGATCGAATTGCGGACGTTTCCGCCTATCCTTGCGTCCGGTCGATCCCTCACCCCCGGATCGGGACGAAGGAGTACGCGCAGTGGGACGAGTCATCGTCATCAGCACCGGCGGCACCATAGCCAGCCGCTGGCAGGGCGCCGGGTTCGCCGCCGAGGCGCAGGGCCGCGAGGTCATGGAGTCCACCGTGGTGCCCGACGGCGTCACCGTGGAGGTCCGCGACCTCTTCAGCCTGAACAGCTCACGGCTGACCACGGCCCACCAGCTCACCCTGCTCCGCGCCGTCCACGACGTCCTCGCCGACCCGGACGTGGACGGCGTCGTCGTGACCCATGGCACCGACACCCTGGAGGAGTCGGCGTTCCTGCTCGACCTGTACCACGACGATCCGCGCCCCGTGGTGTTCACCGGCGCCCAGCGCGCGTTCGACGCGCCGGACGGCGACGGGCCCGGCAATCTCCGCGACGCGCTGCTCGTCGCCTCGACGGTCCGCGGACTCGGCGTCCTGGTCGCCTTCGACGGCACCGTGCACGCCGCGCGCGGCACGGTGAAGACGCACACCCTCGACGCGGACGCCTTCGGCGACCCGTCCGGCGTCCGGCTCGGCAAGATCGGCTTCGGCAAGGTCACCATGCTGCGCGCCCCCCGGCGCCCCGAGCCCCTGTCGCTCCGCGCCGATGCCGGTACCGGCACCGGCACCGGCACCGGTACGCCGCCCCGCGTCGACGTGATCGCCCACCACGCGGACGGCGACGCGACGCTGCTGAACGCGGCCGTGGACGCCGGGGCGCAGGGCCTCGTCCTCGTCGGTACGGGCGCGGGCAACGCGACGCCCGAGATCGCCGAGGCCGTCGCGAAGGCCGTCGCGCGCGGCGTGCTCGTCGCACTGACCACCCGGGTGCCCTCCGGCCCCGTCGCGCAGCTCTACACGCTCGGCGGCGCCGTCGACCTCGTCGCGGCCGGTGCCGTGCCGACCGGGACGCTGCGCGCGGGCCAGGCCCGTATCGCCGTGCTGGGCGCGCTGCTCGCCGTCGGCGCCGACGACGCGGCGGGCCGTGTACGCGCCCTGCGGCACGCGCTCGGCCTGGAGACCGCCCAGGACCACGGGGCGGGGCACGGACGGACCGTCCCCCATGCGGCCCGTACGCGCCCCGCCCCCCGCACCCACGAACCCCACACGGCCCACGCCTCCTGACACGGACTGAGCAGGGGCTGCCCCGCCTGTCCGCCGCAGACTGCGGGTCGTGGGTGGCTGGGCGCGCAGTTCCCCGCGCCCCTTGAGGGCACTCCTCGGCGCGCCCCCAAGGGGCGCGGGACTGCGCCGACATGCGACTCCGCCGCGCGGGCGCGACCGCACAAGCAGGCGCCCCGTCAGGGGCACCCGCCGAGCAGGGGCTGCCCCACCTGCCCCTCGCGGGCTGCGGGTCGTGGGTGGCTGGGCGCGCAGTTCCCCGCGCCCCTGAAGCGGCCCCTCCGGGGCCTGCTTCAGAGCGCCCCGCGCCTCTAGGGGCGCGGGGAACTGCGCGACAAGCCACGACGCAGCCGCGGTCTGCGAACCACGGCAAGGGGCAGCCCCTGCCCAGCCCTGAGACGAGGGCGACCCGCACTCGCCGGCCACGCGCTAGCGCAGAGGTGCCGTCCAGGTCAGGCACGTGCCCCCGGACGGCGGGGCCGTCAGGCGGAGGGTGCCGCCGACGTCCTCGGCGCGGTCGGCGGCGTTGCGCAGGCCGCTGCGGCGGCCGCCGTCGGGGAGGCCTACGCCGTCGTCGGTGACGGTGAGCTCGACCTGCCCTGAAGCGGCCCGCAGGGCGACCCGTACGGTGCTCGCCCCCGCGTGCCGCGCCACATTGCTCAGCGCCTCGGAGAGCACCGCGACAACGTGGTCCGCCACATGCGGCGGTACGTCCGTGTCGAGCAGGCCCTCCAGGGAGAGCTGGGCGGGGAAGCCGAGCGGGCGCCGCGCGTCCTCGACGGCGCGGGCGGCGCGGGCCCGCAGGCCGCCCCCGGCCTCCTCCTCGCGGGAGCGCAGCCCGAAGATCGCCGAGCGGATGATCTTGATGGTCTCGTCGAGGTCGCCCATCACCTGGCCGACGCGCTCCCCCGCGCCCGTCCCCTCGACCTCGGGCAGCCGCGTGGTGCTGCGGAGCGTCATCCCGGCGGCGAACAGCCGCTGGATCGCCAGGTCGTGGAGGTCGCGCGCGATACGGTCGCGGTCCTCCAGCAGCGCGAGCTGCTCGGCGTCGCGGCGGTGGTCGGCCAGTTGCAGGGCCAGCGCCGCCTGGTCGGCGAAGCCCAGCAGCGGGCCGATCTCGTCCGCGCTGAAGTGCCGTTCGCCCGCGCGCCGCGCCAGCAGCAGCACGCCCTGCACCTCGCCGGTCGCCGCCGCCAGCGGTACGGCGACCGCGGGGCCCAGGTCCTGGAAGCGGCGCGGGCCCGCCGTCAGCCTCGGGTCGCCGTCGATGTCCTCGCTGGTGACCGGGGATCCGGCCGCGACCGCGGCGCCCGAGAGGGTGCCAGCGGCGGGCACGGTCAGCCCCAGCCGCGCCTGCGCCCGCGCGCCCAGGGCCAGTTCGACGCGGAGCTGGTCGGCGCCCTCCAGCGGCACCGAGACGTCTGCGAGTTCGGCCCCGGTGATCTCCCGGGCCCGCTGCGCGACGAGTTCCAGCACCTCGGCGCGCGGGCTGCCGGAGAGCAGGCCGCGGGTGATCTCCGCGCTGGCCCGCAGCCATGACTGCTGCTGCCGCGCCTCCTCGTACAGCCGCGCGTTGTCGATCGCGACGCCCGCCGCGACCGCGAGCGTCTGGAGGACGGCCTCGTCCTCGTCGTCGAAGTCCTCGCCGCCGCGCTTGTCGGTCAGGTAGAGGTTCCCGAACACCTCGTCCCGCACCCGCAGCGGGACGCCGACGAAGGTGCGCATCGGCGGGTGGTTCGGCGGGAAGCCGGACGACGCCGGGTGCTGGGCCAGGTCGCTGAGCCGCAGCGGCTCGGGGTGCCGGATCAGCTCGCCGAGGATGCCCTCGCCCCGGGGGTACGGGCCGATGGCCTCGATCTCCTCGGGCGTCAGGCCGACGGTCAGCATCTGGTCGAGGGTGCGCCCGTCGGGGCCGATCACGCCGAGCGCCGCGTACCGCGCGTCGACGAGCGTCGCCGCCGCCTCCACGATGCGCTGCAGCACGTGGGTGACGTCCAGCTCCCGCCCGACGGAGAGCACGGCCTCCAGCAGGCTGTGCAGCCGGTCGCGGGCGCCCCGCGCGTCGTCGATCCGCGACTGGAGCTCGTCCAGCAGCCGGTCCAGCCGGAGCCGGGGCATCCGGGAGCCCCGCTCGCCGTCCCCGTCCACCCGCGCTCCCTCGGTTCTCGTACACATTTCCGTCCCACGGTATCCACATGTCCCCCACCCCTGCCGTCCGCCTCCGGTCCTACGGCCGGAGCCCGATCCGCCCTCGTCCCGCGCTCGGTAGCGTCGCCGGGCATGACGATCACGGAACCGGCGCGCGACGCCGGGCAGCGGAAGCGGGACGTCCTCGAACGGCTGGAGCGGGAGGAGGACATCTGGGTCGCGTCGGCCGACGGGGACGGGGTGCCGTTCCTCGTGCCCCTGTGGTTCCGCTGGGACGGCGAGGCCGTCTGGCTCGCGACCCGGCTCACCAGTCGCACCGCCCGTAATCTGCGGGCCACGGGCCGGGCGCGGCTGGCGTTCCCGGCCACGCGGGACGTCGTCCTCGTCGACGGGGAGGCCGAGGTCTTCACGGCGGAGGACGTACCGGCCGCGGCGGCCGACGGGTTCGCGGAGCGGTACGGGTGGGAGCCGCGCGGGGACCACGCCTCGTACGGCTATCTCCGCGTCCTGCCGCGCACGGTGCAGGCGTGGCGCGGGGAGTACGAGATGCCCGGCAGGCACGTGATGCGCGAGGGGCGCTGGACCGCCTGAGCCCGTACGGCCGTAGGGCCCGTACCGGCTCGTACGGGCTCAACTGTGTGACGTGAACGGGGTGGAGGGATCAGCGCCCCCGATCGCGCGGGGCGCGGCCCGGCTCCGTGACGCGGGTGCGCGCCCTGGGCCGGTTGGTGCCCGGAGCCGGACTCGAACCGGCACGGCCCGAAGGCCAACGAGGTTTAAGCTCGTCGTGTCTGCATTCCACCACCCGGGCACCGGCTCCTGGACCGCTGCTCTCGCACGCTCCGGAGCGCACGCGGCCCTCCCCAGGGCGCGAGGATGAGCCTATCCAGGGTCATCCCCCGAACAGCGGATCGACAGACCGATGTTGTCTTATTTTATTGGCAACTGACGGCGCATCAGTACACCGTGTTCCACTTCGGAGCGATGCGCTGTCCGTGCCCGGCTCGCGAGAAATGACGGAAAGTCGCCGCTCGGTCACGCGTTCTGGAGGGCGATGCTCTCAGGGTCGCCCTCATCCCAGAGGATGAGCGGAGTCACGGGAACTACCTCCCAAGGCTCCCCCGGAAACCAGAGCGGGGGCTGATCCGCGAGAGCGGATCTGACGGAACGATGGGGATACACGGAAAGTTCCGCCCGTCCCCAGTACCCGTCCCGACAGGAGCACCGCGCCGTGACGACGAGCACCCGCCCCCAGCACCCCGCCGGGAGCCCGCAGCAGGGCTTCCCCGCAGCGCCGTACGGAGCCGGTGGTCCCGCGGCGGCGCGGGCCACGGACCTCTCGAAGGTCTACGGACAGGGAGAGACCCAGGTGGTCGCCCTCGACCGGATCACGGTCGAGTTCCGCAAGGCCGAGTTCACCGCGATCATGGGCCCGTCCGGGTCCGGCAAGTCGACCCTCATGCACTGCATGGCGGGGCTCGACACGATCTCCAGCGGCAGCGCCATGATCGGCGACACCGAGCTGACCGGCCTCAAGGACAAGAAGCTCACGCAGCTGCGCCGGGACCGGATCGGCTTCATCTTCCAGGCGTTCAACCTGCTCCCGACGCTCAACGCGATCGAGAACATCACGCTGCCGATGGACATCGCCGGCCGTAAGCCCGACAAGCAGTGGCTCGACCGGGTCATCCAGACCGTCGGCCTCTCCGACCGCCTCAAGCACCGGCCCAACCAGCTCTCCGGCGGCCAGCAGCAGCGCGTCGCCGTCGCCCGCGCCCTCGCCGCGCAGCCGGAGATCATCTTCGGCGACGAGCCGACGGGCAACCTGGACTCCCGCGCGGGCGCCGAAGTCCTCGGCTTCCTGCGGAACTCGGTGCGCGAGCTGGGCCAGACCGTCGTCATGGTCACCCACGACCCCGTCGCCGCGGCGTACGCGGACCGGGTCGTCTTCCTGGCCGACGGCCGCATCGTCGACGACCTCGCGAGGCCGACGGCGGACTCCGTCCTGGAGCGCATGAAGTCCTTCGACGCCAAGGCGCGTACGAGCTGAGGACCGCACCGAGCTGAGCCGCCGCCTCCGAGCCGAGGCGCCGCCTCCCTACCGAGGCACGCCTCCGAGCCGAGGCATGCCCTCCGCGACCCGAACTCCCGACCGGTTCCCAGGACTCCAGGACTTCCCCATGCTCCGTACCGCCTTGCGCAATGTCTTCGCGCACAAGGCCCGGCTGCTGATGACGATGCTCGCCGTGCTCCTCGGCGTCGCCTTCGTCTCCGGCACCCTGGTCTTCACCTCGACCATCTCCGACGCCTGGAAGAGCAGCTCCCAGAAGGGCTACAGCAGCGTCGACGTCTCCATCCAGCAGGACGGCGGCGACAGCGACAAGGGCCGTCCCGACTCGGACACGCCGCTGACCCAGCGCACCCTCGACAAGGCCGCCGCGCTGCCCGGCGCCAAGTCCGCGACGGGTGACGTCTCCGGCTTCGCCGCGCTCTCCGACAAGAAGGGCAAGCTCGTCGGCGACGGCTTCGCGACGAACGGCGGCAACTACTTCACGGGGCAGGACGGTTCCGGCTCCGACCCGCGCTACGCGATGGAGAAGGGCAAGGCTCCCTCGGCCCGCGGCGAGATCGCCATCGACGAGAAGTCCGCCGACCGTGCCGGTTACAAGGTCGGGGACACCGCCCGCCTCTCCGTCAACGGCCCCGTGCGCGACGAGAAGATCAGCGGCATCTTCTCCACCGACGACGGGAACGTCGCCGCGGGCGGCACCCTCGTCCTCTTCGACAACGCCACGGCGCAGCAGCTCTTCGCCAAGCCCGGCGAGTACACGAAGATCAACGTGCAGGCGAAGAGCGGCGTCTCGCAGGCCGCGCTGCAGCAGCAGGCCGAGAAGGTCCTCCCGAAGGGCACCGAGGCCGTCACCGGCAAGAAGCTCGCCGACGACGAGGCCAAGTCGATCGCGAGCAGCATGTCCGGCATGCAGACCTCGATGCTGGCCTTCGCCGGGATCGCGCTGTTCGTCGGCATCTTCATCATCGCCAACACCTTCACCATGCTGGTAGCCCAGCGCACCAAGGAGCTGGCGCTGCTCCGCGCCGTCGGCGCGAGCCGCCGCCAGGTGACGCGCTCGGTGCTGATCGAGGCGCTCGTCGTGGGCGTCGTCGCGGGCCTCGCCGGGATGGGCGCGGGCATCGGCATCGGCGCCGGACTGCGCGCGCTGGTCGGCAGCATGGGCGAGATGCCCGACGGGCCGCTGGTCATCGCGCCGTCCACGGTCGCCGTCTCGCTGATCGTCGGCGTCGTCGTCACGGTCCTCGCGGCCTGGCTGCCCGCCCGCCGCGCCGCCAAGATCCCGCCGGTCGCCGCGATGAGCAGCGTCCACGCCCCGGCCTCGACCCGCTCGCTGGTCGTACGGAACAGCATCGGCGCCGTCTTCGCGGGCCTCGGCATCGCCCTGGTGCTCTTCTCGACCGCGCAGGACGACGGCAAGGCGCCGCTCGGCTTCGGTGCCGGGCTGCTGCTGATCGGCGTCTTCGTGCTGACGCCGCTGCTGTCCCGCCCGCTGATCGCGGCGGCGGGCCCGGTGCTCCGGCTCTTCAACGTCAGCGGCAAGCTGGCCCGGCAGAACGCGGTGCGCAACCCGCGGCGTACGGCGGCGACCGCCTCCGCGCTGATGATAGGGCTTACCCTGATCACCGGCCTGACCGTCATCGCGGGCGGTGTCCAGAAGGGCATCGACAAGATGGCGAGCGACTCCCTCAAGGCCGATTACACGGTCTCGATGGCCAACTTCACCCCGCTCTCGCCGGACGTGGAGAAGAAGCTCACCGCCCAGCCCGAGGTCACCGCCAGCTCCGCGCTGCGCAACGCCCCGGCGGCCATCGGCTCCGGCGAGGAGAACCTGACGGGCGTCAACGGCCGTACGATCGGCAAGCTCACCTCCCTCGACTTCCAGGAGGGCTCGTTCGCCGGGCTCTCCGGCAGCGGGAAGGCCGTGGTCGACACGGACACGGCCGAGGAGAAGGGCTGGAAGGTCGGCTCCCGGTTCTCGGCGACGTTCCAGGACGGCAAGAAGGAGAGCCTGACCGTCTCGGGGCTCTACAAGGGCAACGAGATGATCACCGGCATCATGGTCGACAACGCCGTGGTGACCCCGCACCTCGACAAGGTCCTCGACATGCAGGTCATGGCGAAGACCAAGGGCGGCGCCTCGGCCGACGCCAAGGAGTCGCTGGAGAAGGCCCTCGGTGACAACCCGGCCGTCCTGGTCCAGGACAAGAAGGACATCTCCGAGGGCATCTCGCAGATGATCAACATCATGCTGAACGTGCTCTACGGGCTGCTCGCGATGGCCGTCATCGTCGCGGTCCTCGGCGTGATCAACACGCTGGCGATGTCCGTCTTCGAGCGCAGCCAGGAGATCGGGATGCTCCGCGCGATCGGCCTCGACCGCCGCGGCATCAAGCGGATGGTCCGCCTGGAGTCCCTGGTCATCTCCCTCTTCGGCGGTGTCCTCGGCATCGGCCTCGGCGTCTTCTTCGGCTGGGCCGCGGGCGACCTGATCGCCGGCTCCGGGCTGGACACGTACGAGCTGGTCCTGCCCTGGGACCGGATGGCCCTCTTCCTCGGGCTGGCCGCCGTGGTCGGCGTCCTGGCCGCCCTCTGGCCCGCCCGCCGCGCCGCGCGGCTGAACATGCTGGCGGCGATCAAGAGCGAGTAGCGCAGGAGCGGCACGGCACAGCACAGCGCACCGCAAGCGGCCCGGCCCGCCCCCGCGAGGGGCGTGCCGGGCCGCTTCCGTGTCGCGGGGTCAGCGAGCCCGCGTCACCGCGGTCCGACGCCCGACAGGTCCTGCGCGAAGCGCCCCGTCACATACGCCATCGCGTCCCCGTACTGCCCGAAGAACCGGCGGTCGATCCGGTCGATCCGGTCGCAGGTCTGGTGGTAGCACGGGTCGAGGTACTGCCCCGCCGTGCCGCCGAACAGCCGCTCCCACTCGGGCGTCTTGATGTGGTCGTATCCGCCCGAGCCGCCGCCCGTCGGGATGCCCGCCTCGAAGAACGGGGCGTAGTCCGAGCGGTGGTCGAAGTCCATGGGAACCGTGGGCAGCCCGCGGCGCGCGAAGTACCCGGTGAACTCCCGCTCGATCGTGTCCGATCCCGGCGGTCCCGCGCCCGTCCCCGTGCCGTCGCTGTCGTCACCGTCGTAGACCATCCGCGCGTAGTTGGAGGCGCCGAGCGTCTCGAAGTTGAGGTTCAGGGCGTGGGACTTCAGCTCGGACGGCGAGAGCGATTCCACGTAGTGCCTGGATCCGAGCACCGCGCGCTCCTCCGCGCCCCAGAAGGCGAACCGCACCTGGTTGCGCACCTGGCCCGCATGGGGCGCCAGCCGCAGCGCGGTCTCCAGCACCATCGCGGCGCTGGTCGCGTTGTCGTCGATGCCCGGCCCCTCGCGCCCGCCGTCCAGGTGCGCGCCCACCACGACCTTGCGGCCCGGGTCGCCGGTCGGCGTGTCGGCCAGCAGGTTGAAGGTCCTGGTGCGTTTCTGCCGTCCCCGCAGGTCGACCTGGAGCGTCACGGGCTTCCCCGTGGCGGCGTCGGCGGTCAGCTGCTCGCTCTCCCGGCGGGACAGCGTGGCGGCCGGGATGGCGTCGGCGGACGGGGTCGTGAAGTACCGCTGCCGCAGGTCGGCACCCGGCGCTCCGGTGTTGAGCAGGACCAGCCGCGCCCCGGCCTCCTTCGCGACCCGCTGCTTCTGGTCGACGGCGCACCCCTTGCCCTGCACGAGCGCGATACGGCCACGGGCCGCCGCCTGCTCGTACTCCTCGGCGGTGCACCCCGAGCCCGGCAGGACGGCCAGCCCGGCGTGCACCCCGCCCTCGGGGGTGGAGGAGCTGAACTCGGCCATGAGCGGGTGGAGTTCGCGGCTCACGGGACCGGTCGCGGCCGCCGTCTCCCGGAGCGGTTCGAAGTCGGGGAAGGAGAAGCGCTGCACGCGCACGTCGTATCCGGCGGCGGTGAGCTTCTTCTTGACGTACTCCGCCGAGACCGCGTAGGCGGGAGAACCGGCGGAGCGCTCCCCTCCGTTCTCGTCCGTGATCCGCTGGAAGGCGCTGAGATGGCGGAACGCCGCGGGTTCCTTCACGTCCCGCTCAAGGCGCTCCGCGAGAGTCCGCCCGGGGTCGGAGTGGGCCGTCCCGGGAAGCGCGGTGGCCACGACGACCGCCGCGAGCACGACGGCCCCCAGGGCTAACCGGCTGGACAGACCTGCCATGGACAGCCTCCCGACGTTTCGGCACATGCGCACCCGACGTCTCAGGAGCCTATGGCCGCTCCTCGTCCATCAGAAGCCCCGGGAGGGGCGGAGGTCCGCGCCTCCGCCCCTCCCTTCCGCTCCCTTCCGCGTCCGTACGGCCTACGCGCCGTCGGCCGTCCACACGCGGGAGCGCAGCGGGAGGCCCGAGGTGCCCGACTCCGGGGTCCGCACGGCCAGCACCTGGTTGACGCCGATCCGGTTGCGCTCGAAGGCGAGCGCGGAGGCGGCCATGTAGAGGCGCCAGATGCGGGCGCGGCCCGGCGAGGAGAGGCGGACGGCCCGGCCGAAGTCGGACTCCAGGTTCGCGACCCAGGCCCGCAGCGTCAGCGCGTAGTGCTCGCGCAGCGACTCCACGTCCCGCACCTCGAACCCGGCCTCCTCCAGCGCGCCCACGGTCCGCCCGAGGGGCGCGAGTTCGCCGTCGGGGAAGACGTACGCGTCGATGAACTCGTCGACCTCGTACGCCTCCTCGTCGGCCAGCGGGCGGCGCGCGATCTGGTGGTTGAGCAGCCGGCCGCCCGGCTTCAGCAGCTTGTGGAGGTCCGCGGCGTACTCGGCGTAGCGCGCCTTGCCGACGTGCTCGGCCATGCCGACCGAGGAGATGGCGTCGTACGGGCCGTCGTCCACCTCCCGGTAGTCCTGGACGCGGATCTCCACCCGGTCCGTCAGGCCCTCCTCCGCGACCCGCTTACGGGCGTACGCCGCCTGCTCCCGCGACAGCGTGACGGCGACGGCGCTCACCCCGTACTCGCGCGCCGCGTGCAGCACCAGCGAGCCCCAGCCCCCGCCGACGTCCAGCAGCCGCTGGCCCTCGCGCAGCGCGAGCTTGCGGCAGATGAGGTCGAGCTTGTCGCGCTGGGCGCCCTCCAGGGTCCCCTCGGGGGCCCAGTAGGCGCAGGAGTAGACCATGGACGGGCCGAGCACCAGCTCGTAGAAGTCGTTGCCCACGTCGTAGTGGTGGCTGATGGCCGCGCGGTCGCGGCGGAGCGTGTGGCGCAGGCCGCCGCGCCGCCGGTTCTCCTCGCGGGGCGGGGGCGGCGGCAGTCCGGGGCCCGCGAGCCGGGCCAGGGAACGCGCCGCCGCGCGGATCTCCGGGTCCCGGGCCAGCGCGAGGGCGCCGCGCCGGGACTCCTCCCCCTCGGCGGCCTCGGGCCGCTCCCAGATCAGCTCGGCCAGCGCATCGAGCGCCTCGTACAGATCGCCCTCGACGTCGATCTCGCCCGCCACCCACGCGCGGGCCAGGCCCAGCTCGCCCGGGCGCCACAGGATGCGCCGCAGCGCGCGCCGGTGCCGGATGACGAGGACGGGGGCGCCGGGCGGCCCCGCCTCGCTGTGGTCCCAGGCCCGGATCCGGACCGGCACGGGACTTCCCAGGAGCTTCTCCGCCAGCGCGAGGAGCTGCGGCGCGGCAGCCGACATACGTACACACCTCCGTGGAATGAAGGGGTGGATTCCCCATACACGTAACGCGTGCGGGAACCGTCGTATGCCCACTGTGCACAGAAATCCACGGACACGCGAAAGGGGCGTGAGCCCCACGGATGGCTCACGCCCCTCGGCGTGCTGTGCGACGTACGCGTGCGAGACGCGTGCGTAGTGTCCGGTCAGGACGCCTTGGCGGTGTCCTTGTCCTTCACGTCCTGCGAGGGAACGGCAGCGGCCTCGGCCTCGGCCTCCGCCTTCTTGGCGGCGGCAGCGGCGGTCACCGGCGCCGCCGCCTCGTAGAACTCGCCGCGCGGGTGCTCCATCGCGCCGAGCGAGACGACCTCGCGCTTGAGGAACATGCCGAGCGCCCAGTCGGCCAGGACCCGGATCTTGCGGTTGAAGGTCGGGACGGCCATGCCGTGGTAGCCACGGTGCATGTACCAGGCCAGCCGGCCCTTCAGCTTGATCTTGGTCTTGCCGAAGACGATCATCGCGACGCCCTTGTGCAGGCCGAGACCCGCGACGGCGCCCTTGTTGGCGTGCTTGTACTTGCCCTGCGGGAAGCCGCGCAGCCCGGAGATGACGTTGTCACCGAGCGCCTTGGCCTGCCGCAGCGCGTGCTGCGCGTTGGGCGGGCAGAAGGCGTTCTCCTTGTCGGAGGCCAGGTCCGGGACCTGGGCGTTGTCGCCCGCGGCCCAGATGTAGTCGGTGCCCTTGACCTGCATCGTCGCGTCGACGTCGACGTGGCCCTTGGGGCCCAGCGGCAGGCCGAAGCGGGCCAGCGCCGGGTTGGGCTTGACGCCCGCGGTCCACACGATGGTGGAGGAGTCGACCTCCAGGCCGTTCTTCAGCACCACGTGGCCGTCCACGCAGGAGTCCATCGAGGTCTGGAGGTAGACCTCGATACCGCGCTTCTTCAGGTGCTCCAGGCCCCACTCGCCGAGCTTCGGGCCGACCTCGGGAAGGATCCCGGGGGCCGCGTCCACGAGGATGAAGCGCATGTCCTCGCGCTTCACGTTCGGGTAGTACTTGGCGGCGTCCCTGGCCATGTCCTCGACCTCGCCGATCGTCTCGGCACCGGCGAAGCCGCCGCCGATGAAGACGAACGTGAGCGCCTTGCGGCGGGCCTCCTCGTCGTGCGTGGAGTCGGCCTTGTCGAGCTGTTCGAGGACGTGGTTGCGCAGACCGATCGCCTCTTCGACGCCCTTCATCCCGATCCCGTTCTCGGCCAGCCCGGGCACGGGGAAGGTGCGCGAGACGGCACCCATCGCGATGACGAGGTAGTCGAACGGCAGCTCGTACGGGTCTCCGACGAGCGGCGCCACCGACGCGACCTTGCGGTCCTGGTCGATGGTGGTGACCCGGCCGGTGAGGACCTCAGCCTTCGGGAGCACGCGTCGCAGGGGGACCACGACGTGGCGGGGAGAGATGCTGCCGGCGGCGGTTTCGGGAAGGAAGGGCTGGTACGTCATGTACGACCGCGGGTCGACGACGGTGACCGTCGCCTCGCCGTAGCGCATCTTCTTGAGGATGCGCCGTGCCGCGTACAGACCGACGTACCCGCCACCCACTACGAGGATTCGGGGACGCTCCGTGGTGCTCATGAAATCGAGTATCCACCCAGGGACCCGGGTGACTTCGTGAGGGTCTTCACAAGCATGAGGGGCCCCTCTGCTACACTCCCCCGCCCCGTACCGGTCTGTCCCGGCGCGTCCTACTCCACCCCTCGCGAGCTGCACCGATTCCCGAGGGTCACCGGCGCCCCAGAGGCCCGTCCGCCAGCACACCCGACTCGCGCCCCGCTCAACCCCGCGGAACGTCTCATTCCGGCCCCTATATAGCTCTCACCGGCGCCTTTTTCATGTGAAGAGTTTCACAAAACTCTCTGCGCGCGCGGCTCCGCTGACCGCCGAGGGCCTGCCTCATCCCTATCAGCGGAGTACGAGAACGCTCAAGTGAGACCTTTACGGTCCCCTTAGCGGGTCGGCGCCGGCCCCACGGCCCACGCCGCACGGCCGACGCCGAAACCGGGCACCTCAGCCCCGGGCCAGGCCCCGGACCAGGCCCCTGCCCAGGTCCCGGATCAGGTCCCCGGCTTCTTGACCCAGCCCTTGGCGACCAGGTTGTCGCACCTGGACACGGCATCCTTCTTGCCCTGCCTCTTCGCTTCCTTGATGCAGTCGGAGTACGGGAACGGGGCGCCGCCCGCCCGCGCCTGCGTCTGGCCGGCGGGAGCGGCCTGGACCGTCGCCCCCGAGAACACCACACCGCTCACCGCAACAGCCGCAGCCAGAGCGAAGGTCAACCGTCGCATCGCTGTCCTCTCTTCCTGTGCCGAAGCCCGGTGCTCCGGACACGCGAGAGCCCTGCCGCAGCTCATCGGTCGATCAGCCGCTCGACAAGACCCGTCCCAGCACAACGAGCCGACCGACCACGAGAAACGTCACGCCACCGGCGGTGTCGGCCAGACGAGCCCCTCCCGAGCGGAAGCCTTGACAGGGTTGAGGGGCGAGTCGAGCCAAGGGGTATGGATGCCGTCGGGGGCGACGGTCAGGCCGAAGCGGGCGTAGCCAGGGCGGCCCTGCTCCGTCCACCAGGCGAAGGCGGCCTCGACCTCGTCCCACAAGTGGCGGGGGCCGTCCTGGTAGACGACGAACTCGGTCACGTCCGGGTCGTAGTCGACGGTCGCCCAGGAGGTGACCGCCTCGTCCCGCAGCCACAACGTGTACGCGCCGGTGTCGCCATACTGTTCTGCCCAGGGAAAGACGCCGCTGGTGCGGAGCCCGAGCACGAACATGGGGAGCCAGTCGCCCACGTCCTCCGGCGACAGGGCCGTGCGGGAGCGGACTGCGTCGGCGGGCCAGTCGTTCCCCGCCAGATACTCCCTTGTGTGCCTCCGGTTGGAGCGTTGCTGCCGCAGCCGCATGAAGGACGCGCCGCCGACGAACGGCCCGGACGCCGTCCCGTCCTCCCCCACGGTGAGCTGTACGACGGCGCCAGCGCCGTACGTGGGCGCGTACGGGGCGACGATCAGCCCGCCCGGCCGCGTCTGCCGGACAGCGGCCTGCGGCACGTCCCGTACGGACGCGGTGAACAGCACGCGGTCGTACGGGGCCGCGGGCGCGTACCCCTCGGCGCCGTCGCCGACGACGGTCGTCGGCGCGTAGCCCTTACGGCGGAGTGCCTGCCGTGCCCACTGGGCGTTCTGCGGGTCCACCTCGACCGTGAACACGTGGGGCGAGCCGAGGCGTTCGCACAGCAGCGCGGTGCACCAGCCCGTTCCGGTGCCGACCTCCAGCGCCTTGTGGCCCGGGGCCGCGTCCAGCGTGGCGAGCATCGAGAAGACCATGGTGGGCTGCGAGTTCGAGCAGGACGGGGACGTGCCGGGCTCCGGCCCGGTGTGGGCGCCGTCGTCGTACTGCGTGGTCAAGGACCGGTCCGAGTAGACCGCCTCCCGCCACGCCTCGGGCTCCGCCGTACGGTCGATGGCCCGGCCCTGCCGCGCGCCGCCCCTGCCCGGCCAGAACACGTCCGGGACGAACGCCTCACGCGGCACCGCCTCGTACGCGGGCAGCCAGTCGGAGGTCAGCGCCCCGTTCTCCAGGAGCACGGAGGCCAGCCGCGCGGGACCGGCCTCCCGCCCCTCATGCGCCTCGGCCACTACCGCTGCTGCTCGTCGCTGTGACCGGAGTCGTCACCCTGCTGCATGGCCGCCTCTCTCTCATTCGGTGTGCCATCGGATCGTGCGCCGTCCCACGGGAGCGGGACGACAGCTCATCGGAAACGCATGGACGGCGAGCCGCCCCCGCGGTCCGGGCAGGCCGCGGCAGGGCACCGGCACGGCGGGTACCGCATCGACCAGGCGAAGCCGGGGCCCTCGTCGGAGACGACCTCGCGGGGTGGCTCCCACGCGACGACGAAGCGGCCGCCGTTCGCCACCAGGGCTGTCAGCACGTGGCCGACGCGCAGCGTCATCCGGCTGGCGTTCACGAGGCGGTCGCGCGCAGGAGCGCCGACAGGAGGCGGGCGTCGTCGGTCGTCAGGGACAGGCGTGGTGCTCCGTCCGTCACGGGGTCGAGGGTCGTCGTCTCCATCCCCAGCGTGGGGAGCACAACGCCACGCAGCGCGGCCACTTCCCGCAGCGCGTCGAGCGCGCCCTCGGCGTCCCGGATGCGCTCACGCCGTGTCTTCCTTTGACTGGATGCTCCCGAGCTGCTCATGCAACCCAGGTTGGGGCACCGGGAGTTGATTGCACTGGTGACAAACGGTGACTACCCGGTACTACGCTGGTTGTCACCATGGAGGACTTCATCCGCCGGGTGCACGCTGCCCTCGACGAGCGCGGCCTCAGCATCCGAGAAGTGTCTCGCGCGCTGCACTACGACCACGCTTATCTTTCTCGCGTGCTCGCCGGGAAGCAGCGCCCCTCCCGACGCATGGCGCGCAGGCTCGACGACCTCCTCGGCGCAGACGGCAGCATCGCCGACAAGGTCACACCACGCGTCCCCTCCCAGCCCTCTGAGAGTCGCGAGCCGACCCTCGCCGACTTCCTGCCCGACGGAGATCCCCTCGCCCCTCTCAAGGCTCGTCGGGGGCGCCGCATCGGCGCTCAGGATGTGAGCGACCTCGCCGCCCGCGTGCACGGGCTACGCCTCGCGGATGACGTGATCGGTGGGCGTGACACACTCCCGCGCGCCTTGCGAGAGCTACGGTCCGCCGTCGCGCTGTACCGCGAAGGTGTGCACACCGACGAGGTCGGCCGCGCGCTCCTGGCCGAAGTCGCCGAGCTGGCCCAGATCGCAGGATGGATCGCCAGCGACGCGGGCAACCACGCCGACGCCGAGAACGCCTACCGCCTCGGCCTCAGCGCGGCCGAGCGCGCCGGAGACGCCACGCTCGCGGGCCAGCTCCTCAGCACACTCTCGTATCAGGTCGCCAACGTCGGCGAACCGCGCGAAGCGGTCGCCATGGCGCACGCAGCCGTGGAGCGCGCGCGAACCGTCGCACCGCCCCGCGCCCGCGCGCTCTTCTTCGACCGGCTCGCCTGGGCCCACACCAAGGCCGGAGACGTCCAGCCCGCCATACGTGCACTCAGCGAGGCACACGAAGCGCTCACCACCAGGGCGCCCGAGCCCGACCCTTCGTGGCTGTACTGGGTGTCCGAGGACGAACTAGAGATCATGGACGCCCGGGTGTTCACAGAACTGCACCGCCCCCTGCGCGCCGTGCCGCTTCTGTCCCGGGTCCTCGACCGGTACGACGCTGCGCACGCCCGAGAGCTGGCGTTGTACCTCTCCTGGCTCGCCATGGCCTACGCCGACGCGAACGAGCCCGGGCAGGCCGCCGCCGTCGCCGAGCGCATGTTCGCCATGTCCGCCTCTGTGGCCTCGGCCCGTACAGACACGCGCGCGGACGCCGTGCGTACCCGGCTCACCGAGTACCGAGAGGTACCCGAGGTCCGCTCAGTGCTGTCACTCGACCACACGAGCCCATAGCGGCAGCGAGCGCCCCGCGGCCGACACCGGCCAACGCGACAGTGCCCCCGGCAGTCTCCCGCCGGGGGCCCTGCGCGATCACGCTTGACCAGTTCATCCGAAGGGTGATCTACACACCCCGCCGCAGGTCAGTTCTCTTCGTCGGCCTGCTCGGCGTCTTCTGCCACTTTGAAAGCGATGCCGTCCAGGATGTCGTGTTCGCTGACCACGAGCTCTTCCGTACCCGTGCGCTCCATGATGGTCAGGAGGACCAGGGCGCCCGCGTTGATGACGTCGACGCGGCCCGGGTGCATGGCCGGGAGGGCGGCTCGTTCGTCGTGGGTGGCGGCCAGGAGGCGGGTCGCCTGGGTGCGGGTCTCTTCGCGGGTGAGGCGGGCGTGGTGGATGCGCGACGGGTCGTAGGTGTCCAGGTCCAGGGCGAGGGCGGCCAGGGTCGTGACCGTGCCCGCTAGGCCTACCAGGGTGTGGGCGGAGCGTACGGGGACCGTCTTCTCGGCCTCGGCCAGCGCCGACTCGACGTCCGCGCGGATCGCGGCGATCTGGTCCGGGGAGGGGGTCTCGGTGATCGTGCCGTCGGGACGCGTGAGGTGGCGTTCCGTGAGGCGGACGCAGCCTACGTCCACGCTGCGTGCGGCCTCCACCTCGCCGTCGCCGACGACGAACTCGGTGGAGCCGCCGCCGATGTCCACCACGAGGTAGGGGGCGGGGTGCGTGGCACGGTCCAGTTCGCGGGTGGCGCCCGTGTAGGAGAACTCGGCCTCCTGGTCGCCGGTGATGACCTCCGGCTCGACGCCGAGGATGTCCACGACGCCGCGTACGAACTCTTCGCGGTTCTCCGCGTCCCGGGAGGCCGATGTCGCTACGAAGCGGAGGCGGTCGGGGGCGACTCCGAACTCCGCCAGCACCGAGGCGTACGTGCGGCATGCCGCGAACGTACGTTCAAGGGCCTCCGGCGCCAGCCGTCCCGTACGGTCCACGCCCTGGCCCAGGCGGACGATCTCCATCCTCCGGTCCAGGTCGTGGAGTTCGCCCGTGTCCGGGTCGAGGTCCGCCACCAGGAGGCGGATGGAGTTGGTGCCGCAGTCGATCGCGGCCACCCTCGTCATGCTCATGGAGTCACCTCCGGCGCCGGTACGTCCACGCACGGGCCCTTCTTCCACCACTCCGGGAGCATCGCGAGCGCCTCGTCGCCGAGCGGGTTCACGCCGGGGCCCGCGACCAGGGAGTGGGCCACGAGCACGTGCAGGCACTTCACGCGGTCCGGCATGCCGCCCGCGCTGGGGAAGCCGGTCAGCTCCTCGATGGCGTCGCGCCGCGCGAGGTAGTCCTCGTGCGCGGCGCGGTACGCGTCGGCCAGCTCCGCGTCCTCCGCCAGGCGGGCCGTCATCTCCTTCATCACGCCGTTCGCCTCCAGCGTGCCGATGGCGGAGGCGGCGCGGGGGCACGTCAGGTAGTACGTGGTGGGGAACGGCGTGCCGTCCTCCAGGCGGGGCGCCGTCTCGACGACGTCCGGCAGCCCGCAGGGGCAGCGGTGCGCGATGGCGCGCAGCCCGCGCGGCGGGCGGCCGAGCTGCTCCTTGAAGGCCGCGATGTCCGCGTCCGTCGGCGTCGTCGGCTCGGTCTGAGGGGGTGGGGTGTCCATGCGTTCTTTCATGAAGGGTGGCGTCAGTGGGCGCTCGCCTGGTCGGCGGTGTCCACGCCGTCCCAGAGGTTCTCGTACCAGGCCCGGTCGGCCGGGCGGCGGTCGACGGGGCGGTGCGGGTCGGCGGTGCCGTCCCGCATGATGAAGCCGGTCTCTCCCGGCCGTACGAAGTGCAGGTGTTCGCGCGCCTGCTGCTCCACGTACGCCGGGTCCTGCCAGCGGGCGCGCAGCTCGCGCAGCTCGTGGACCTGCTCGCGGGCGCGGTCGGCCTGACGGCGCTGGTCGGCGATGTCCGAGCGCTGCGAGACGTACTGCCGCGTGGGGTACGCGAGCGCGACGACGAGGGAGCAGAGAACGAGCGCGAGCAGGGCGGCCCTGCCGGTGAGCCGGCCCTTGCGCGGGGCTCTGACGCGTTTGCTCTGCGCCCGGTAGACGCGCTCGGCGGCGCCTGCTCCCAGCGCGCGCAGCCGCGTGGCCGTCGAGAAGCGGTCCCGTGCCAATGTTCTTCCTCCGCAGAGGGGCGATGGGTGCGTGGGATGCGTGGTGCGTGATGCGTGGGTCCGGCAGGGGGGAGGGGGAGAGGGGGGCCGTGCCCTCGTGGCGGCGGCCCTCCTCTCCCCGTCAGCGCGTGGTCACCGCTTGTAGCGGGGGAACGCGGACCGGCCCGCGTAGACCGCCGCGTCGTCGAGGATCTCCTCGATGCGCAGCAGCTGGTTGTACTTCGCGACGCGCTCCGAGCGCGCGGGGGCGCCGGACTTGATCTGGCCGCAGTTCACGGCGACGGCGAGGTCGGCGATGGTGACGTCCTCGGTCTCGCCGGAGCGGTGCGACATCATGCACTTGAAGCCGTTGCGCTGCGCCAGCTCGACCGCGTCGAGGGTCTCGGTCAGCGAACCGATCTGGTTGACCTTGACGAGCAGCGCGTTGGCCGCGCCCTCCTCGATGCCGCGGGCGAGGCGCTCGGGGTTGGTGACGAAGAGGTCGTCGCCGACGATCTGGACCTTGTCGCCGAGCTTCTCGGTGAGCACGGTCCAGCCCGCCCAGTCGTCCTCGAACAGCGGGTCCTCGATGGAGACCAGCGGGTAGTCCGCGACGAGCTGCTCGTAGTACTCGGTCATCTCGGCGGCGGAGCGCTTCTGGCCCTCGAACGCGTACGTCCCCTCCTCGTAGAACTCCGAGGCGGCGACGTCCAGGGCGAGGGCGATGTCCTGACCGGCGGTGTAACCGGCCTTCTGGATGGCCTCGATGATCAGGTCGAGGGCCTCACGGTTGGAGCCCAGGTTCGGGGCGAAGCCGCCCTCGTCGCCGAGGCCCGTGGCCAGGCCGCGCTCCTTGAGGACGCCCTTGAGCGCGTGGTAGACCTCCGCGCCCCAGCGCACGGCCTCCGAGAAGGACTCGGCGCCGATCGGGGCGATCATGAACTCCTGGATGTCCACGTTCGAGTCGGCGTGCGAGCCGCCGTTCAGGATGTTCATCATCGGCACCGGGAGCTGGTGCGCGTTCGGGCCGCCGAGGTAGCGGAAGAGGGGCAGGTCGGACGCCTCGGAGGCCGCGTGCGCGACGGCGAGCGAGACGCCGAGGATGGCGTTGGCGCCGAGCGAGGACTTGTCCGCGGTGGCGTCCAGGTCGAACATCGCCTGGTCGATCAGGCGCTGCTCGGTGGCGTCGTAGCCCACCAGCTCCGGACCGATCTGCTCGATGACGGCGAGGACGGCCTTCTCGACGCCCTTGCCGCCGTACCGGGCGGTGTCGCCGTCGCGGAGTTCAAGGGCCTCGAAAGCGCCGGTCGAGGCGCCGGACGGCACGGCAGCACGGCCCGTGCTGCCGTCGTCGAGGCCGACCTCGACCTCGACCGTGGGGTTGCCTCGCGAGTCGAGGATCTCGCGGGCTACGACGACGTCGATGGACGGCACGAGGATCTCCTTCGTATGTGTCTGGCTTTCTCGGACCCGAGCCTAACCGCCGGACAGAGCCGACACCCTCTTCCACCCCTCGCAAACGAAAGGGTGCCCCTTCTCCGCTCGGGAGAAGGGGCACCCTCTGTGTCAGTGCCACCGGCGCGCGGCCGTCAGGCGTAAGCCGTCAGGCTCAGGCGCAGGCCCAGGCGCTCATGCCCTGGATCGAGGCCAGGTTCTCGGCGACGTTGATCTGCTCGGCCTTGGTCGCGAGGTCCGCGCGCGGCGCGAACTTCGTGCCACCGGCCGCCGCCCAGCTGGACTGCGAGAACTGCAGGCCGCCGTAGTAGCCGTTGCCGGTGTTGGTGGACCAGTTGCCGCCCGACTCGCACTGCGCGATGGACTCCCACTTGGCGGAGCCGCCGGACTGTGCCGGGCTGGCCGCCTGCGCGCTGCCCGCCGCCATGAGCGGCGCGGCCACGGCGATGGCCGCGGCACCGGTGAGGGTCGCGATGCGGGTGGTGGTCTTGCGGGTGGTGAGCTGGCGAAGCATGGATCTTCTTTCTTACGGGGACGTGGCAGGTACCCGCTTCAATCAGCGAGTGGTCACGACCGTAAGAGCATCGCCGCAAAACGCTCAAGGGACGGAATACCGTCCCCAAAATGGACATCTTGACAGCTTCAGGGCGCCGACATCGCTGGTCATGGCGCCGCATACGGACAGGCCGAAAGTCCTTTCAGGGGGTGGGCCGGATGAGGCATGTCACAGCCACACCCCCCTGAACAGGGCTTTTTCGTGCCCCAGGTCACAGATCATCGGGCCCGACAGGCATCGGCGCGGGCTCAGTAGCTGAGCCGCTGGCCCGGGAGGATCAGGTCCGGGTCGTCGCCCACGACCTCGCGGTTGCGCTCGTACAGCTCGCTCCAGCCCCCGCGAATGTCCTGGTCAGCGGCGATCTGGGAGAGCGAGTCGCCGGTCTGGACGCGGTGCTTGCCGCCGCCGTGCCGGGGGCCGTCGCCGCGCGAGGGGTGCTCGTCCGGCTCGCCCCGGTGCTTGCCGGTGCCCTCGCCCTGGCCCTGGCCCTCCCCGTCGCCCTTGCCGTCGCCCTTGCCCGGCTCGGAGGGGTCGGAGGGGTACGAGGAGTCCGGCGGGGTCGTCGGGGTGCCGGAGGGGTCCTCGGACGGGCTGTCGGAGGGGTCGTCGGAGGGTGAGTCCGAGTGCTCGTCGGACGGGCTGCCCGAAGGCGTGTCCGAGGGGCTGTCCGACGGTGAATCCGACGGCGAGTCCGAGGGGCTGTCGGACGGCGAGTCAGAAGGCTCGTCCGACGGGCTGTCCGAAGGCGTGTCGGACGGGCTGTCCGAGGGAGTGTCGGACGGCGAGTCAGAGGGGCCCTCGGAAGGTCCCTCGGAAGGGCCCTCGGAGGGGCCGGAGTCCGTCGGGTCGGAGGGGCTCGGGGCCGGTTCGTCGCCCAGGTCGCCGCCGCCCGGCGCCGGGTAGCCGCCCGGGTCGCTGCCGCTGGGGTCCCCGGGGTCCGTGCCCGGGTCGACCTCGGGCGGCTGCGAACCGCCGTCGCCCAGGCCCGCGATGTCCGCGCACTGCGGGAACGCCTCGGGGCCCTTGGCCGAGAGGATCTTCTCGCCGACGGATATCTGCTGGCTGCGGCTGGCGAGGTCGGGGCGCTCCGCGTACGACGTACCGCCGTACTGCTCCCACATCTCCATCGTCAGCTGGAGCCCGCCGTAGTACCCGTTGTCCTCGTTCGCGCTCCAGAGGCCGCCGCTCTCGCACTCGGCGACCCTGTCCCAGGTCGAGGCGTCGGCGGCGTGCGCGCCGGTGGCGCCCAGCAGCGGAATGGCGATGCCCGCGCCCGTCACCCCGGCGGCGACGAAGAGTGCGGGGGCCTGGCGGGGGCGGCGGTGCCGACCGTTCCCGGAGCGCATGGTGGACCTCTCGTAGGGACAGTTCACTTGACGCCGGGAAGGTAGCGGCGAACAGGGGTGCGTCACAAGCCAGTGTCGCGAATATCACGTACTGGTCACGCGGGTGATTTCCCGTCACTCCCGTACCGGCGCGAACTCCACGGGCAGGGTGCGCAGTCCGCGCATGATGAGCCCGCCGCGCCAGCGCAGCTCCTCCGGGTCGGCGGCCAGCCGCAGATCCGGCAGGCGGCGTAGCAGGGTCGCCAGCGCCGTCTGCCCCTCCAACCGGGCGAGCGGGGCGCCGAGGCAGTAGTGGATGCCGTGCCCGTAGCCCAGGTGCTGGTTGTCGCGGCGGGTGAGGTCCAGCCTGTCCGGATCCGCGAACTTCGCCGGGTCGCGGTCGGCCGCCGCGAGGACGACCAGCACCGGGTCCCCGGCCGCTATCGGCTGCCCGCCGATCGTCAGCGGCTCGGTCGCGAACCGCCAGGTCGCGAGCTCGACCGGGCCGTCGTAGCGCAGCAGTTCCTCTACGGCGGCGGCCAGCAGCCGCTCGTCGCCCGCCGCCACCGCGTCCTGCAGCAGGTGCCGCTGTTCGGGGTGGCGCAGCAGCGCGTACGTGCCGTTGCCGATGAGGTTGACGGTCGTCTCGAAGCCCGCGAAGAGGAGGATGAACGCCATCGCGGCGGCCTCGTCCTCGGTGAGGTGCTCGCCGTGGTCGGAGGCGCGGATGAGCCCCGAGATCAGGTCGTCCCCCGGGTCGGCCCGCTTACGGTGGATCAGCTCGGCGAGATAGCCGCGCATCTTCTTCACCGCGCGCCCGACGCCGCCCCTCGGCGAGCCGGGCTGATGGATCATCATGCCCGCCCAGGAGCGGAAGTCGTCCTGGTCCTCGGCCGGGACGCCGAGGAGGTCGCAGATCGCGTAGATCGGCAGCGGGAACGCGTACTCGTGGATGAGGTCGGCCTCCCCGCGCCCCGCGAAGGAGTCGATCAGCGCGTCCGACAGCTCCTGGACGCGCGGCGCGAACGCGGCCACGCGGCGCGGCGTGAACGCCTTCGAGACCAGCCGCCGCAGCCGGGTGTGGTCGGGCGGGTCGATGTTGAGCAGGTGCGTCATCAGGTTCGCGCTGCGCTCGCCCGGAATGCCGACCTTGCCCTTGCCGTGCGAGCCGCGCTCGCTGTGGTGGTGCGGGCTCTTGCTGAGCCGCGCGTCCGCGAGGGCCTCGCGCGCGTCCGCGTACCGCGTCACGAGCCACGCCTCGACACCGCTGGGCAGCTCGGTACGCCGTACGGGCGCGTGCTCCCGCAGCCAGGCGTACGCGGGGTACGGGTCGGAGGCGAAGCTCCAGTCGAAGAGCGGCGGCGGGGTGTTCTCGTCGTGCACCCTCCGACGTTACGCGGGCGCCGTGTGCTCCAGCCAACCGGCCGCGATCAGGTACTGGCCCGCGAGATAGCCCGCCATGATCAGCACCTCGTGCGAGGTCTTGGACGGCAGCTCGTGGCCCGCCGCCTGGAGCCCGATCAGCAGATCCGAGACGAGGAACGCGGCGGCCCCCGCCCCGACCTTCCCGCCGACGCCGAACGCGGCGGCGCCCATCGCCGTCAGCGCGAGGCTGTACCCGGCCACGGGCAGCCGCATCCGGCGGTCGAGGGTGGGCGCGAGCGCGGCGTTCGCGACGGCCCAGGCCGCCAGGCAGGCCGCTGCGCGGCGCGGGCGGCGGCGGATCCCGCGCACGGCGCCGAGGCGGGCCGTCATGCCCGCCGTGTAACTGACCTGGGTGCCGAGGAAGGCGGCCATGCCCGTGAGGAAGGCGGTCTCGCGGTCGTCGAAGAGCAGCGCGGTGTCTCCGACGGTGGCGCAGCCGAGTCCCGCGAGCAGCGGTATGTTCTTGCCGCCGCCCCTTTTTGCCGCGTACGCCCCCAGTGCGGGCATCAGCAACGGCTTCGCGGCGCGGGCGAGGCCGCGTGGGCGCTTGGCGGTCGCGAACAAGTCCACGGCCGCGAGCGCCCCGTATGCGGCGAGGGCGCCGCGCCCCTTCGTATTAGCCATCCGCGCAGTCTCCGCGCGCCCTTTCCCCCAGGTCAATCCCCCGCCCCCAACAAACTACCGCCGAGTACGAGATCGCCCCCCCCGGGGCCAAGGCAACAGGGCTTGCCCCTTTGCCCTCAGGGGCGCGGGGCTGTGTTCGTTTAGCGGCTCCGCCGCGGGGGCGCGACGGTTCAAGACTTCGGGGCTTGCCCCTGTTCCCTCAGGGGCGCGGGGAACTGCGCGACAAGCCACGACGCACTCGCAGCCCGCGAAGCACAGCCCGGGGCACCCCGAACCCGGCCCCGTTGCGCGGGGCACCCGGCATGGGGGGCTGCGCTTGCCAACCCTGCGCCTTGCGCAGACTTCCCAAGCACAGCGGAGGGAGAAGCGCAGACTTCCCAAGCTTCGCAGGGGCGGAGGGAGAAGCGCAGACCTGCCAAGCACAGCAGGGCGGAGGGCGAGCCAGGGGTGCGGGGTCAGCTGGGGGTCTCTGCTGTGCGGATCGTGTCTCGGTAGGTGCGGGCCGCGGCGCGGAGGGCCGACTCCGGGTCGACACCGTCGCGGACCGCCCGCACGGCCAGAGCGAGGAGCTCGTAGCCGACACCCTCGCCCGGAGGGAGCGGAACGTCCAAGCCCGCGCCCCTGGCGCGGGCGTCAAGCTTGGCGGCGAGCGCGAGCGCGGGCTGGCCGAGAGGCACACCCTCCGTCGCCGAGGTGCGCTCGTGCTTCTCCACGGCCTTGCGGTTGCTCCAGTGGGCCTTGACGTCCTCCGCCGTCTCCGCCGTCTCGTCGCCGAAGACGTGCGGGTGCCGGTGGATCAGCTTGGTCACCAGGCCGCCCGCGACGTCGTCGATGGCGAACGGCGACTCCGGGTCGTCCTGCGCGATACGGGCGTGGAAGACGACCTGGAGCAGCACGTCGCCCAGTTCCTCGCACAGCGCCTCCGGGTCGCCCTCCTCGATGGCCTCGACCATCTCGAAGGTCTCCTCGACGCCGTACTTCAGCAGGTCCTCGTGGGTGCGCACAGCGGCCCACGGGCACTCGGCCCGGATCCGGTCCATGACCTGGACGACGTCGAGCAGCCGCGCGCCCGGCAGGTCGTACGAGCCGGGCAGCAGCTCCAGGTCGGGCATCGCGGGCTCGCGGCCCGAGCCCGCGAGACGGGCGAGGCCGTCGGTGAGCGCGGGCTCGCCCTCCGCGGTGGCGAGGACCACGACCGTACGCCCGCCGCCCCGGCACAGGTCCACCAGCTTGCGCGCGTCCGGCGCCGTGCCCGTCTCGACCTCGACGCCCGCCTCCCGCACGTACGGGAGCTGGGGGTGCGCGGGGTCGGCGCACAGCACGCGGTCGGCGTCGCGCAGCGCCTGCCAGGCGGGCCAGGACAGCAGGCCGGGGGCGACGCGGTGGGTGGTCGTGAGCAGGACGATACGGCCGGGCGCGGGGGAGTCAGTCACCCCTCGAACGTAACCCAGGGTGCCGGAATCCCCCTCGCGCTTTTTGCGGGGCCCAGGGCCCCGGACCGGGTCACATGCGCTGCTGCTGGCGGTCCTTCGCGTCGCCGGAGAGGTCCCGGAGCCAGGGGGTCTTCGCGGTGCCGAGCGCGGACTTGCCCGCGTTCCACTTCCCGTAGCGCGGGTTCACGTCGATCTTCATGGCCTTGGAGACCTGGGTGAGCTTCGCGTTGAGCCGGGTGTTGCCCTGCGGGGAGCGCGGGTCGATGCCCTCGGCCTTGGCGATCTTCTCGAAGCGGACCTGCATCCGGATCCGGCCGTCGACCTCGTCGGGCGCGACGGCCTGCTGCTGGAGCAGCGCCTTCTCCAGCGCCTTGCGGCCGCCCGCCTGCTTCTCGATCTGGGCCCGGGCCTGCTGGATCTCGCGGCGCGAGACCTTCACCCCGGCGTCGTCGGCGGCGCGCGCGACGATCTTCTCGCGGATCATGCCGTCCAGCGTCGCGCGCGTGAGCTGGCCGCTCTGCTTGATCATCTGCGCGCCCTGCGGCGCGGACCGCTGCGCGTCCCGGACCGCGCCGACCTTGGACTGGAGCTGAGCCATGCTGATCCGGTCACCCTCGACCACGGCCGCCGCGCCCGGGTGCGCGTCCTTCCCGCACCCGGTCAGCAACGGCGCCGCGACCACGAGCGCGGCGACGGCGGAGAGGGTGAGCACGGACCTACGGCGATGGCTTTCCATGGGGCCTCCTGGGCGGCAACGCATGCACGACCTAGCGATGATCGATGGTATGGAGTCGCGGGCGGCCTTGACCACCGCTTCGACGCCAAATCGACCAACGATTCGGGAGCAGTTGAGTGCCGCTCCCACTCACCGGCCCCTCAGCCGCACTGCGCGAGCATCGTCTTCTTGTCCGGCGCCGTCACCGGAAGGCCGTACTTCTTCGCGACCTGCGCGAAGCGGACCACGTACGCGCAGCGGATCCTCTTGTTCGGCGGCAGCCAGGAGGCGGGGCCCGAGTCGCCCTTGGAGGCGTTGGCGGGGCCGTCGGACGGGAGCAGGTTCAGCGGGTCGTTCGCTATCTGCTTGCGCTTCTCCTCGGGCCAGCGGGCCGCGCCCATCTGCCAGTTGTACGAGAGCGGCACGACGTGGTCGATCTGTACGGCGATGGCGCGCCGCTTCGTCCAGGAGATGCGCTTGCCGGTGTACGGGTCGTCGAGGGTCATCGACTCCACGACGCAGTCCGAGCCGGAGCGGTGGCGCAGCTTCTCGCCGTCGCGGGCCAGCAGGTCGTTGCGGGTGTCGCAGCCGTTACGGGCCAACGGCACGCCGTCGGCCGTGTCCATCCACGCGTAGCCGAACTTGTTCCGCTCGTACCCCGTCCTCGGCCCGCGGCCCTTGGTGGGCAGCTTGCCGATGAGGGTGCGCGCCTCGGCCCGGTCGCCGTCCGAAGTGAGCGCCGCGAGGCCCGGCTTGGTGCCGTCCGGGTTGTCGAGCGGACTGACGGCCCGTCCGGAGCCGGACCCGGATCCGGACCCGGACCCAGACTCGGACCCGGATCCCTGCGACGGCTTCGCCTCGCCGTCCGTGCCGCCCGTCAGTCCCTCGCAGCCGCTCAGGGCGAACGTCACGACGGAGACGGCGGTGAGTGCGGCAGCGCGTGTACGTATGTGCGACAAGTGAGGATCCGTTCCGGCTCGTTCGAGGTGTACCGGAAAAGGATCTCATCGGCCCGGGAGCACCGAGTGTTCACTCCCGACTCATCCCCTGTGTACCGGTGGGCGGTAGTCGTCTCGTTGGGCGAAACGGGGACGACGGAGAACCACGGAGAAAGGGGGCGCCTTGGCGCCGGGGAGCGTACGCGAACCACGCTGGGACAATGTGCGGTTCTTCTCCGGAACCCTCGTGGTCATCGGCCACACCATCGAACCGCTGGGCCACATCGACGGGCTGCGCTGGCTCTATCTGACGAGCTGGGCGCTGCGCGTACCCGTGTTCGTGCTGCTCGCCGGGTACTTCAGCAGCGCGGGCCCGCTCACCGCGCGGGAGCTGCGCAGACTCAGCGAGTCGGTGCTGCTCCCCTACTTCGCGATCGGCCTGCTGCACACCGCGCAGCTGCGGCTGATGTACGAGAAGTGGTCGATCTTCGTCACCGAACCGGCCTGGGGCCTGTGGTTCCTCTTCGCGCTCTTCGTCTGGCGCATGCTGCTGCCGTACGTGGTGGTGCTCCGCTTCCCGCTGCTGACCGCGGGGCTGGCGGCGGTGGCCGTGGGCATGATGAGCAGCTTCGGCAACGCGTACTCGGCCTCCCGCATCGTCTGCTTCCTCCCCTTCTTCCTGCTGGGCTGGAAGCTGCGGAACGGCCTGGAGGAACCGCTGCTGGAGGCCCGCTGGAGCCGGTACGCGGCGCTCGGCGTACTGGCCGCGACCGCCGTGGCCGCCTGGGTGTTCCGGCACGACGTCAACCTCTCCTGGCTCGCGATGCGCACCCCGTACGCGGAGATGGACACCCCGGGACCGCCCTGGGCGCCCCTCGTGGTGCGCGCGGTGGTGCTGGCGGGCGGCGGCGTCGTCGCGCTGGCCTTCGTCCGCCTCATGCCCCGCCGCCGGATCCCCGTCATCAGCTACCTGGGCGCGGGCGGCCTGTACATCTACCTGCTGCACCCGCTGATGCTGCGCCCGCTCACCGCGTACGGCGACTTCCTCGGCAAGGTCGGCCCCTGGCACGAGCAGCTCGCCCTGCTCGCCGTCGTCACGGTCCTGTCGGCGGCGCTCGCCTCGCCGCCCGTACGGAAGGTGGCCTGGCCCCTCGTACAGCCCCGGCTGCCGTGGCTGTACGCGGACGCGCGCCGGCACGGACGGCACGGCGCGCCCCCGCCGGGGCTGCCCCGGGTCCCCGCGCCCACGCCGTCGGTACCCGCCCCTCCGAACGAGGAGACGCTGGAGCTGGCGCTGATCTCCCCCGGCCCGCCCAAGGACACTTGACCTTGACGCTGGCGGCAGGGTCCGAGGGTGGGGCCATGAACACCGCACAGCACACCCAGGGTCCCGTCGTCCTCGTCACCGGTGCCGGGAGCGGCATCGGCAGGGCCACCGCACGGGCGTTCGCCGCCGACGGGGCGCGCGTCCTCGCCGTCGGACGCCGCGAGGGGCCGCTCGCCGAGACCGCCGAGGGCCTCCCCGGCATCCGCCCGTACGCCGCCGACATCACCGCGGACGGCGCGCCCGAGCGGATCGTCGGCGCCGTGCTCGACACGTACGGACGGCTCGACGTGCTCGTCAACAACGCCGGGATCGTCGGCGGCCAGACCCTCGGCGCGCTCGCCCCGGACGGCATCCGCCCGCAGTTCGACACCAACCTCTTCGCGCCCGCGCTGCTCACCCAGGCCGCGCTGCCCGCGCTGGAGGCGGACGGAGGGGGCGCCGTCGTCAACGTCAGCACCTCCGTCGGCCAGCGCGCCTGGCCCGGCAACTCGCTCTACGCGGCCACCAAGACCGCCCTCGAACTCCTCACCCGGAGCTGGGCGGTGGAGCTGGCGCCGCGCGGGATACGGGTCAACGCCGTCGCGCCCGGCGCCATCGGGACCGCGATCGGCGAGAACCGGGGGCTGAGCGAGGAGGAGATCGAGGAGATCCGCGCCTGGCAGATCGCGCACACCCCCATGGGCCGGCGCGGCACCCCGGAGGAGGTCGCCTGGGCGATCCGGCAGCTCGCCGCGCCGGAGGCGTCGTTCGTCACGGGCGCCGTGCTGCCCGTGGACGGCGGTGCCGTGGTCGGGTGACGATGGGCCGGTGAAGATCGGCGAACTCGCGGCAGCCACCGGCACGACGCCGCGCGCTCTGCGGCACTACGAGCGCGAGGGCCTGATCGTCTCGTCCCGCGCCGCGAACGGCTACCGCGAGTACGGCGAGGCGGCCGTCACCCGCGTGCGCAACATCCGCCACCTCCTGGACGCCGGGCTCACCCTGGAGGACGCGCGCGCCTTCGACGGCTGCCTCGACGGCGACATGTCCACGGCGCCGCCGTCGCCGGAGGGCCTGCGGATCGCTCGCGAGCGGCTCGCCGTGATCGACGCGCGCATCGCCGCGCAGTGCGCGGCACGTGACCGTCTGGCCAGTGCCCTCGCGGCGTCTTCTCCCCCGTAACGCCTCACGTTCCCCACCCGGCATCGGGGCTGCACCTGGGCTGCCCCTGCCCGTGCGTCGCAGCCTGCGGGTGCGTCGTGGCCGGTCGCGCAGTTCCCCGCGCCCCTGAAGCAGCCCCTTCGGGGCGCTTCACGGGGCGCTTCGGGATGCGCCCCGAAGGGGCGCGGGGAACTGCGCGGCCCGCCACAGCGGCGCGGCAGACTGCCACGCACAGGCGGGGCAGCCCCGCCAGGGGCGCGGGGAACTGCGCGACAAGCCACGACGCACCTGCAGACTGCGACGGGCAACAGGGGCACCCCGGATGCAGAAGCCCGGCAGACAGTCAGAGGGCGTCGGGGAGCGCCCCCTCAGGGGCGCGGGGAACTGCGCGCTCGGGCACGACGCACCCGCGGGCTGCGATGCGCAGGCAGGGGCACCCCGGGTGCAGCCCGACAAGGCCCGGCGGAGAGTCAGAGGGTGGCTCTGGAGCGGCGTAGGGCCGCGCGTTCGGCGGGGGAGTCCGTGCGGGCGAGGGCCGCCTCATAGGCGGCACGGGACTCCTCCGTACGGCCCAGACGCCGCAGCAGCTCCGCGCGAGCGGCATGCAGGACGTGGTAGCCGTCGAGATCGGCGGCGAGGGCCTCGACCAGGGGGAGGGCCGCCGCCGGACCGTCCCGCTCGGCGACGGCCACCGCGCGGTGCAGGGCGACGACGGGGCCCGGGTCATGGACGGCGAGCTGGTCGTAGAGCGCGACGATCTGGCCCCAGTCCGTCACGGCGGCGCTCGGCGCATCGCTGTGGACGGCGTTGATCGCGGCCTGGATCTGGTACGGCCCGGGCCGGTCGCGGCGCAGGCAGCGGCGGACCAGTTCCTGCCCCTCTCCGACCAGCGCCCGGTCCCAGCGGGAACGGTCCTGGTCGGCCAGCAGGATCAGCTCGCCGTCCGCGTCCGTACGGGCCGCGCGGCGGGACTCCGTGAGCAGCATCAGCGCGAGCAGCCCCGTCGCCTCGGGCTCGTCCGGCATCAGCGCGACGAGCAGCCGGGCGAGCCGGATCGCCTCGGCGGCGAGGTCGGGGCGTTCCAGATGGCCCTGGTTGAAGATCAGGTAGAGCACCGCGAGGACACCGCGCAGCCGTTCCGGCAGGTCCGCCTCGTACGGCACCCGGTACGGGATCCCCGCGTCCCGGATCTTCCGCTTGGCCCGCACCAGGCGCTGCGCCATCGTCGCCTCGGGCACGAGGAACGCGCGGGCGATCTCGGCGGTGCTCAGCCCGCCGAGCAGCTTCAGCGTGAGCGCGACCCGCGCGGGCACGGCCAGGGCGGGGTGGCAGCAGGTGAAGATCAGCCGGAGCCGGTCGTCGCGCACGGCGCCCTCCTCGCGGGGCTCGTCGGCGGCGTGGAGCAGGGCCGCCTGCGCGTGCTTGTCCTCCCGCTTGGCCTCGCGGCGCAGCCGGTCCAGCGCCGCGTTGCGCGCGGTGGTGAGGATCCACCCCGCGGGGCTCGGCGGCGGCCCGCCCTCCGGCCAGCGGCGCAGCGCCTCCGCGAAGGCGTCCTGCACGGCCTCCTCGGCGACGTCGAGGTCGCCGAAGCGGCGGGCCAGGACGGCGACCGCGCGCCCGTGCTCCTCGCGGAAGACTCCGGCGATCTCCTCGTGGGAGGTCAGCAGCTCTCCCCGTCCTCCATGGGCCGCACCTCGACGGGCAGCGTCGTCGCCCGCGCGAGCTTGCGGCCCCACTCCAGCGCGGCGTCCAGATCCGGCGCCCGTACGACCGTGAACCCGCCCAGGTGCTCCTTGCCCTCGACGTACGGCCCGTCGGTGACGAGCGCCTCGTCGTCCCTGTACCGCACCACCGTGGCCGTCGCCGTCGGGTGCAGCCCCGCGGCGAAGACCCAGGCCCCGGCCTCCCGCATCTCCTTGTTCAGCGCGTCCAGGTTCGCCACGATCGGCGCGAGGAACTCCTCCGACGGGAGCTCGGCCTCGGTGGCCGTGACGGGCTGGTAGATGCTGAGCAGATACTGCTTCATGGCGTGCTCCCTGTGCGTACGGGTGTCTTCTCACCCTCTACACGAACAGGACCCCGCCTTTTCGACACGCTGACGGGTCCGGACCTCAGGCGTACCGCGGAAATTTCTCCGTGCGGATCGTGGCCGTGAGGAGCGTCAGGTCCAACGGCACCTCATCGCCGTACTCACCCTCCAGCCGTCCCCGGTACTCCCCGTCCTTGGGGAGGGTGTGCAGCGCCCAGGTGCCCTTGCGGGGGTCGATCATCAGGTAGGCGGGGACGTCGGCCTCGGCGTACCAGCCGACCATTTCCCGGGTGTCCTTGGTGACGCTCCCCCTGGAGACCACTTCCACGACGAGGACGACGCTGCCGGGTTCGGTGAGCCAGTCGTCCGAGTCGCCGAAGGAGGCGTCGCAGACGAGCAGGTCGGGGATGGCGTAGTCGTCCGGGTCGTTCGGCAGGCCGACGGAGGCCATCTGAAAGGCATCCAGCTCGGCGGGCAGCTGCGGCAAGAGCTGACGCTCCACATCGCTGACCACCCGCGCGTGCTTACCCATGGGACTCGGCGACATCATAAGGACCCCTCGAATGATCTCGGCGTGGAAGCCCGTGGCCTCCTCCGCCGCCTCGGCGGACTTCCGCAGCGGGGTCATGCCTCGTTCTGTCGTGTCTCGTTCCGGAGCCGCCATCGTCATGAGGTCCTCCCTACCGCTCGGTGCCGCCACCGTAGGAACGGCGACACGGAGTCGGTGCCGGTAACCGCGTTCTTCACACTAGCCAGTGACTACGCCCCCGGCACCGTCGTCAGGAACTCGCCCACCCAGGCCAGCAGCTCCCGGCCCACCAGGGGCTTGCCGCCGATGCCGTTCGGCTTGGGGCGGGGGACGAGGACCTGGTGGGTGGCCGCCTTGATGAGGGCGCCGGGGTAGAGGCGCTTCAGCCTGAGCTCCTGGGACTCGCGCAGCTCGACCGGGGAGAAGCGGATGTTGTTGCCCTGGAGGGTGATGTCCGTGACCCCGGCCGCGCGGGCGAGCATCCGCAGCGCCGCCACCAGCAGCAGGTTCTCCACCGGCTCGGGCAGCGGGCCGTAGCGGTCGGTCAGCTCCTCGCGGACGGCGGCGATGTCCTCCTCGGAGTTCGCCGAGGCGATCGAGCGGTACGCCTGGAGGCGGAGGCGCTCCCCCGGCGCGTAGTCGTGCGGGACGTGCGCGTCGACCGGGAGCTCGATCTTGACCTCCAGCGGGGCCTCCTCGACCGCCTCGCCGGATTCGAGGGCCGCGCGGTAGTCGGCCACGGCCTCGCCGACCATGCGGACGTACAGGTCGAAGCCGACGCCCGCGATGTGCCCGGACTGCTCGCCGCCGAGGAGATTGCCCGCGCCGCGGATCTCCAGGTCCTTCATCGCGACGTACATGCCCGCGCCCATCTCGGTGTGCTGGGCGATGGTGGCGAGGCGCTCGTGGGCGGTCTCCGTCAGGGGCTTCTCCGGGGGGTAGAGGAAGTACGCGTAGCCGCGCTCCCTCCCTCGTCCGACCCGGCCGCGGAGCTGGTGGAGCTGGCTGAGGCCGAAGTTGTCGCCGCGCTCGACGATCAGCGTGTTCGCGTTGGAGATGTCGATGCCGGACTCGACGATCGTCGTGGAGACCAGCACGTCCGACTTCTTCTCCCAGAAGTCGACCACGACCTGTTCGAGCGCCTGCTCGGACATCTGGCCGTGCGCCGTGGAGATACGGGCCTCCGGCACGATCTGCCGCAGCCGCGCCGCCGCCCGGTCGATGGACTCGACCCGGTTGTGGATGTAGAAGACCTGGCCCTCGCGGAGCAGCTCGCGGCGGATCGCGGCGCCGATCTGCTTCTCCTCGTACGGCCCGACGAACGTCAGCACCGGGTGCCGCTCCTCCGGCGGCGTGGTGATCGTCGACATCTCGCGGATGCCGGTGACCGCCATCTCCAGGGTGCGCGGGATCGGCGTCGCGGACATCGTGAGCACGTCCACATTGGCGCGCAGCTTCTTCAGCTGCTCCTTGTGCTCGACGCCGAAGCGCTGCTCCTCGTCGACGATGACCAGGCCCAGCTCCTTGAACTTGGTCTCGGAGGAGAAGAGCCGGTGCGTGCCGATCACGATGTCGACGGTGCCGTCGCGCAGCCCGTCGAGGGTCGCGCGCGACTCGGTGTCGGACTGGAAGCGGGAGAGCGCGCGGACGTTCACCGGGAACTGGCCGTACCGCTCCGTGAACGTGCCGAAGTGCTGCTGGACCAGGAGCGTGGTGGGGACGAGGACGGCGACCTGCTTGCCGTCCTGCACGGCCTTGAAGGCGGCGCGCACCGCGATCTCCGTCTTCCCGTAACCGACGTCGCCGCAGATCAGCCGGTCCATCGGGACCGACTTCTCCATGTCCTCCTTGACCTCGCCGATGGTGGTGAGCTGGTCCGGCGTCTCCACGTACGGGAACGCGTCCTCCAGCTCGCGCTGCCAGGGGGTGTCCGCGCCGAAGGCGTGGCCCGGGGCCGCCATCCGGGCGCTGTAGAGCTTGATCAGGTCGGCGGCGATCTCCTTGACGGCCTTCTTCGCGCGCGCCTTCGTCTTCGTCCAGTCGGCGCCGCCGAGGCGGTGCAGGGTGGGCTGCTCGCCGCCCACGTACTTGGTGATCTGCTCCAGCTGGTCGGTCGGCACGAAGAGCCGGTCGCCGGGCTGGCCGCGCTTGGCCGGGGCGTACTCCACGAGCAGGTACTCGCGGGTGGCGCCCTGCACCGTGCGCTGCACCATCTCGATGTAACGGCCGACACCGTGCTGCTCGTGGACGATGTAGTCGCCGGGCTCCAGCGTCAGCGGGTCGATCGTCTTGCGCCGCCGCGCGGGCATCCGCGCCGCGTCCTTGCCCGCCGCCTTCTGCCCGGACAGGTCGGTCTCGGTCAGCACGGCGATCTTCAGCTCGGGCGCCAGGAAGCCGTTGTCGAGCGAGCCGCACGCCACGTTCACCAGGCCCGTGGCGATCGGGCCCTCCAGCGCGCCCTGCTCCGCGAGCCGCGCCGCGACGCCCTCGCCGCCGAGCACCTCGACCGTACGGGCCGCGGGGCCGTGGCCCTCCGTGACGTACACGCAGCGCCAGCCCTCGGAGAGCCAGCCCTTGGTGTCGGCGAGCGCGCGCGCCGTGTCCCCGCGGTACGTCTCGGGGGCGTGCAGGCCGAGCTGCAGCGTGTCGTCACCGTCGTCGCCCTCGCCGTCGCCGCTGTTCAGCTCCGCGTCCGCGGCGAACTGGCTGACGGACCACCACATCATCCCGAGCTCGGCCGCGTGCTCCCGTACGTCCGCGATGCCGCGCAGCGAGGCCGCGCCCACGTCGATCGGGGCCGCGCCGCCGCCCGCCGTGGCCGCCCAGGACGCCTGGAGGAACTCCTGACTCGTCGCCACCAGGTCGGCGGCGCGCGTCCGCACCCGCTCCGGGTCGCAGACCACGGCCATGCTGCCCTTCGGCAGCACGTCGATCAGCAGCTCCATCTCGTCCACGAGCACCGGGGCCAGGGACTCCATGCCCTCGACCGCGATGCCCTCCGCGATCTTGTCGAGCATCTCGGCCAGCTCCGGGTGCTCCCGCGCGAGGGCCGCGGCCCGCTCCCGTACGTCCTCGGTCAGCAGCAGCTCGCGGCACGGCGGCGCCCACAGCCCGTGCTCGGCGACCTCCAGGGAACGCTGGTCGGCGACCTTGAAGTACCGGATCTCCTCGATGTCGTCGCCCCAGAACTCCACCCGAAGGGGGTGCTCCTCGGTCGGCGGGAAGACATCGAGGATGCCGCCGCGCACGGCGAAGTCGCCCCGGTTCTCCACGAGCTCCACGCGCTGGTACGCGGCTGCCGCCAGCGCGTCCACGACCTCGTCGAGATCGGCGCTCCCGCCCTGCCTGAGCGAGACCGGCTTCAGGTCCCCCAGCCCTTGCACCTGCGGCTGCAGCACGGAGCGGATCGGCGCGACGACGACCTGGACGGGCCCGGTCGCCGGGTCGCCCGGATCCGGGTGCGCCAGCCTGCGCAGCACGGCCAGCCGCCTGCCGACGGTGTCGCTGCGCGGGCTCAGCCGCTCGTGCGGCAGCGTCTCCCACGAGGGGAACTCCGCGATCCCCTCGCCGGGCAGCAGCGAGCGCAGGGCCGCCGCCAGATCCTCGGCCTCGCGGCCCGTCGCGGTCACGGCCAGCACGGGCCGCCCCGCCTCGCGCGCGAGCGCCGCCACGGCGAAGGGCCGCGCGGCGGGAGGTCCGACCAGGTCGACATGGTGCCGGTTCCCGTCGGCCGCCGCCTTGACGGCTTCGCCGAGCGCGGGGTCCTTGACGACGGCATCGAGCAGACCGTGCAGGCTCATGGGCTCCTGGGCTTCCATCTGAGGGCAACGCGAAGGGCCCGGCACGCGTGGCGGACCGGGGGTACCCAGACAGAGTACGACGGCCCACCGACACCCGCTCTTCTCCGCCTGCACCCGGCATCCGGGCTGCGCCCGGGGTGCCCCCGCCTGTGCCTGGCAGTCCACCGCGCCACTGTGGCGGGCCGCGCAGTTCCCCGCGCCCCTGAGGCCACTCCTGGCCTCCCCCGGCATTCCGGGCTGCGCCCGGGGTGCCCCTGACCGGACGTCGCAGGCTGCGGGTGCACGGTGGCCGCTCGCGCAGTTCCCCGCGCCCCTGACGGGGCGCACCCTCGCGCGCTGGAGCGCCCCGGAGGGGCTGCTTCAGGGGCGCGGGGAACTGCGCGCCGAGCCACGACGCACGCGCGGGCTGCGACGCGACAGCGAGGGGCAGCCCGGATGCAGAAGCCCTGGCCAAGGGGGGTGGCCTGGAGTGCAGCGGAACTTATCCGCGTACCAGCGCTGAACACCTGTCCCCCCGCCAGGGCCCGGTGGCAGACTCCCTCGCTCCGGAGGGGGCGCCGGGCGTACGGGAATCACTCAATCAAGGCAAAACGGGGACACAGACCATTGCGCACCACGACCTCCATGACCGCCGCGTCCCTCGCCGTCCTGGCACTCGCACTGAGCGGCTGCTCCAGCGACAGCGGTGACGGCGACGGCGGCGACAGCGAGCAGGCGCGGCCCAAGAGCAAGAAGACGGCCCAGAAGCAGACCCCGTCGCCGAAGGCGAGTCCGAGTTCGAGTCCGACGAGCGCCTCGCCGTCCGCGTCCGCGAGCCCCAGCCGCACCGTCTCCCCCAGTCCGAGCCGGACCACGCCGAGCCGCAAGGCCACCCCCAGCCGCACCGCCGCCCCTGCGCCGAGCAGGCCCGCGTCCGGCACGGGGTCCGTCCAGGGCACCTGGTACTACACGGTCCGGGACGCGAAGGGCAGGCCCATCACGGTCACGGTCCGCGGCACGTCCTGGACCGCCGCCGTGACGAACGGCGACTCCTGCTCGGGCACCATCAGCAGCGGCATGGCGGTGACCTCGGGGAGCTGCGACGAGTCGTCGAAGCCCGGGAAGGCCGTGCTCAGCGAGGGCGGCCGGAAGCTCACGTTCGACTGGGGCGGCGGGAAGACCGACCGGATGCAGCGCACCCCGCCTCCCCCGTCCTGACCACGGGAGAAACGGGAGGTGCGGGGCATGGAGCCCCCCGCGCTCCACGCCCCGCACCCGTCGGTTCGACCGCTACTCCGTGGCGATCGCGTTCAGTACGTTCATCCGGCCCGCCCGGAACGCGGGGATCAGGGCCGCGATCAGGCCGACGACCGCCGAGCCCGCGAAGACCGCGAGGATCGTGGACCACGGGATGGCCAGGACGCCCAGGCCCTCCAGGGCGAGGAGCTGCTGGGCCGTGGCGCCCCAGCTCATGCCCAGGCCGAGGCCAAGGAGAGCGCCGAAGAGGGCTATGACGACCGACTCCAGGCGGATCATGCGCCGCATCTGGCGGCGGGAGAGGCCGATCGCGCGCATCATGCCGATCTCGCGGGTCCGTTCGACGACGGAGAGGGCGAGGGTGTTCACGACGCCGAGGACGGCGACGACGATGGCGAGGGCCAGCAGCCCGTAGACCATGTTGAGCAGCTGCCCGACCTGGTCCTTGAGGGTCTGCTTGAAGTCGGCCTGGTCGCGCACCTTGAACTGGGGGTACGGCTTGAGGTCGGCCTTCAGGGCTTCGTACGCGGCATCCGCCTGCCCCTCCTTCGCGGTGCCGAACATGATCGAGTTGAGCGGCATCCGGTCGGCCGGGACGTGGGCCTTGACGGTCGTGATGTTCACGTACATCGCGCCCTGGTCGACCGCCGTGTCGTCCTTCGTGATCGCGCCGACCCGCAGCTTCGCGGTCCGGCCGTGCTCGAAGGCGACGGTCATCCGGTCGCCGACCTTGATCTTGTGGTCCTTGGCGAACTCCGTGCCGACCGACATGGAGTCCTTGGCATAGGCGTCGGCCAGGTCGCCGGCGGAGGTCTCGCGCCGCAGGTCCTTCATGTACGAGGGCTGCGTCGCGGACAGCTCGGTGTCGGTCTTCTTGCCGTCGGGGGCCGTGATGTCGGCCTTGACGTTCTTGTAGGCGGTGACCGACTCCAGGTCGTTCGAGGCGCGGACCTTCTTCTCGACGGCCGGGGTGATCGGCTGGCCCATGTCGGACTGGATGATGAAGTCGGCGCCGACGGACTTGTCCAGCTCGTCCGTGGCCGAGGCGACCATCGAGGAGCCGACGACCGAGAGCGAGGCGACCAGCGCGAGGCCGACCATGAGGGCGGCGCCCGTGGCGCCCGTACGGCGCGGGTTGCGCAGCGCGTTGCGCTCGGAGAGGCGGCCGACGCGGCCGAAGGGGCGGGCCACCACCAGGGAGAGGGCGCGGACGAAGAAGCCCGCGATCACCGGGCCGATGACGACGAAGCCCACGAGGGTCAGCAGCACGCCGCCGCCCAGCAGCAGCGAGCCGTCGCCCGCCTTGTCGGCCTGCGCGGCGCCGAAGAGGGCCGCGGCGCCGCCGCCCGTGAGCAGCACGCCGAGCACGGCCCGCACCAGGCCCGTACGGCCGTCGGCCGGGGTGCCCGCGTCGCGCAGCGCGGCCATCGGCGAGACCTTGCCCGCGCGGCGGGCCGGGAGCCAGGCGGCGAGGACGGTGACGACGATGCCGAGGACGAGGCCGATGACCGGGGTGGTCCAGGCGACGGTCAGCTCGGAGGTGTCGAGCTCGATGCCCATGCCGCCCATGAGCTTCATCAGGCCGACGGCCAGTCCGACGCCCGCGCCGACGCCGAGGACCGAGCCGAGGACGCCCAGCATCAGGGCCTCGACCAGCACGGACCTGTTGACCTGCTTGCGGCTGGAGCCGATGGCCCGCATCAGGCCGATCTCGCGGGTGCGCTGGGCGACCAGCATCGAGAAGGTGTTGACGATGAGGAAGACGCCGACGAGGAGCGCGATCCCGGCGAAGCCGAGCATGGCGTACTTCATGACGTCCAGGAAGCCGCCCATGTCCGCGCGGCTGGCGTCGGCGGCCTCCTTCTGGGTCTGGTACTTGAAGGCGCCCGCGCCCAGCTCGGAGGCGACGTTCTTCTTCAGCAGCTCGTGCGTGACGTTGGTGTCGGCGGAGACGGCGATCTGGGTGAAGCGGTCCTTGGCGCCGAGCAGCTTGCTCTGCGCGGTCGGGGTGTCGAAGTAGACGACGGCCGCGCCGGGGTTGGTGACGCGGAAGGTGGCGATGCCGGTGATCTTCGCCTTGATGTCGCCGGTGACGGCGATGGTGCGCAGCTCGTCACCGATCTTGAGGCCGTGCTTGTCGGCGGTGTCGGCGTCGACCATCATCTCGGTCGGCCCGCGCGGGGAGTGGCCCGAGGTGATGTCCATCGACTTGCGGTCGTTGGAGGTCCAGTTGCCCGCGATGGTGGGGGCTCCGGTGGTGGAGCCCATGTTCTCGTTGTCCTTGTCGACGACGGTGACGCTGGTGCTGACGACGCCGCCCTCGGCGCTCTTGACGCCCTCGGCCTTGGCGACGCGCGCCACGGCGGAGGCGGGCAGCGACTCGGGCTTGCCGGTCTCGGGCGTCTCGTCCGAGCCCTTGGAGTTCTTCGGGGAGACGGTGACGTCGGCGGACGTCGCGGCGAACAGCTTGTCGAAGGTGGAGCTCATGGTGTCCGTGAAGACGAGCGTCCCGCAGACGAACGCCACGGAAAGCAGGACGGCGACGGCGCTGAGCGCCATGCGTCCCTTGTGCGCGAAGAAGCTGCGCATCGAGGTCTTGAGGACGGTCACGACACCCTCCCGAAGGTGTCGAAGTGCTTCATCCGGTCCAGGACGGCCTCGGCGGTCGGGCGGTGCATCTCGTCGACGAGACGGCCGTCCGCGAGGTAGAGCACGCGGTCCGCGTACGAGGCGGCGACCGGGTCGTGCGTGACCATCACGATCGTCTGGCCCAGGTCGTCCACGGAGCGCCGCAGGAAGCCGAGGACCTCGGAGCCCGCGCGGGAGTCGAGATTGCCCGTCGGCTCGTCGCCGAAGATGATCTCGGGCCGGGCGGCAAGGGCGCGGGCGACGGCGACGCGCTGCTGCTGGCCGCCGGAGAGCTGGTTGGGCCGGTGCTTGAGCCGGTCGGCGAGGCCGACGGTCTGGATGACGCGGTCGGTCCACTCGCGGTCCGGCTTACGGCCCGCTATGTCCATCGGCAGGGTGATGTTCTCGATCGCGTTGAGCGTCGGGAGCAGGTTGAACGCCTGGAAGATGAAGCCGATCCGGTCCCGGCGCAGCTTCGTCAGCTTCTTGTCCTTGAGGCCGGTGATCTCCTGGTCGCCGACCCAGATCTGCCCCTCGCTCACCGTGTCGAGCCCGGCGAGGCAGTGCATCAGGGTCGACTTGCCGGACCCGGACGGGCCCATGATCGCGGTGAACGCGCCCCGGGCGATGTCCACGTCGACGCGGTCCAGCGCCACGACGCGGGTCTCGCCGGAGCCGTACGCCTTGACGACCTGACGTGCGGCGGCGGCAACGGCCGTGACTGCCCCATTGCCCCTGGTCCTTGGGTTCGCTACAGCCGTTGACATGGCCTGACTCCTCGTCAGTGTGGTGATCCTGCGGTGGAAGGTCGCGTGCTGGAAGGCTTCGCGTACTTGAGCTTCCTGGAGTCGGGGGCCGCCCACGATGGTGCACGTCAGTGTCTTCGCGGTGGTGTTAACCCCACCGTCCCGCTGCGGGAACCCGTATCCGTCCAGGTAGCAGCACGCTACGGAGCGCGAGCACGGGCGGCGTCGTACGCCGGAAGGAAGCCGGGCCCGGTGTTTGTCGGGGCCTACCCGTAGGGGTGGCGGGGGCCGCCGGGCCCGCCGTATGGGGGATCCGGACGAGCGGAGAGCGCCGCCCCGGGTCACCTTCGGGTCATGGGTGAGCCTGTGCCGAACGCGCCGTACGGCCAGTCCAGCAGCACGCTCTACCGCGCCCGGGGCCGTCCGCGCCGCCCGCGGCGGAACCGGCGGAACGGGCGGCGGGGCAGGTGGAGCTGGCCGCGCCGTCTCGGGGTCGCGGCCCTGGTCCTGGCGCTCGTCCTCGTGGTCACGGCCGTCGCCACGTACTTCTGGGCGTCCTCCCGCCTGAAGGAGACCGACGCGCTCGCCGACTACCCCGGCCGCCCCGGCGACTCCCAGGGCGTCAACTGGCTGATCGTCGGCTCCGACACCCGCGCCGACCTCACCCGCGAGGAGCGCCGCGAGCTGCACGTGGGCGGCGGCGGGGAGCGCAACACCGACACCGTGATGGTGCTGCACCACGGCGACGCGGGCCCGTACCTGGTGAGCATCCCCCGGGACAGCTACGTCTCGATCCCCGGGCACGGCCGCGGGAAGATCAACTCGGCGTACGCCCGCGGCGGCCCCGAGCTGCTCAGCCGCACCGTCGAGCAGTCCACCGGGCTGCGCCTGCACCACTACGCGGAGGTCGACTTCCTCGGCTTCACCCGCATCGTGGACGCCCTCGACGGCGTACGCCTGTGCCTGAAGGCCCCGCTGCGCGACGAGAAGGCGGGCGCCGACCTCGACGCCGGGTGCCAGACCCTGGACGGCAAGCAGGCCCTCGCCTACGTACGCGCCCGCTACAGCGACCCCGAGGGCGACCTCGGCCGGGTGAAACGGCAGCGCGCTCTGCTGAGCGCGCTCGTCCAGGAGGGCACGGGCGCCTCCGTCCTCCTCAACCCCTTCCGGCTCTACCCGTTCCTCGGCGCGTCCCTCGACGCCGTCACCGTCGACAAGGGGACCGGCGTGCTGTCACTCGCACGGATGGCCTGGAACGTCAGAGGGCTGACGGGCGGCGACGGCGGTACGACAACCGTTCCGGTGACGAATGCGGGGCTCAGCGTGCCGGGGGCCGGAGACGTCGTCCTGTGGGAGCCGAACGGGTCACGTGAGCTTTTTGATCAGTTGCGCCGGGATGTGCCGATTACAGCTACGAAGGTGAAGTAGCGCATCCTGGGGGACGAGGTCGGGCGGAGTGTGGCGGTATGGCCCCTTCGCTCGAATGTGTCGCTGAGGTGTGTCACTGAGATTGGGGCTCATATGAGTGCGTCGTCGCCGCACGGCTTTGTCGTCGTCCGGGGCCGGGGCTACCGGCCCGAGCAGGTCGACGGCCGTGTGACGGACCTGAACGAGGAGCGGGACGCGGGCTGGGAGCGGGTCGCGAAGCTCACCGTGCTCAGCAGGGAGATGACGGAGGAGGCCGAGCGCCTCCAGGCCCTCGCGGCCTCGCTCCCCCCGCAGACCTACGAGACGCTCGGCGAGCGCGCCCAGTCGCTGCTCGCCACGGCGGAGGCGGAGGCCGCGGACGTACGGGCCGCGGCCGAGGCCGAGGCGCAGGAGCTGACCGAGCGCGCCGACGCCGAGGCCCGCGCCCTCAAGGACGCGGCCCGCGACGAGTCGACGCGGGTACGGGCCACCGCCGAGGCCACCGCCGTGCACGCCGTCGACACGGCCCAGGAGCAGGCCGACGAGCTGCGCACCGAGGCCCGCGTGCAGGCCGAGCAGATCAGCCGCGAGGCCGCCGAGGCCCTCAAGGAGATGTCGCGCCGCTGCGCGGCGCTCCTGGCCGAGCAGGAGAAGGAGCAGGCCGCCGAGTCCGACGCCGCCGACCGCGAGCTGGCCGAGCACGAGGCCGCGACGGACAGCCGCATCTCCGGCATGGAGGACCGCGGCGAACGCTCCCTCGCCGACGCGAAGCGCGAACACGCGCAGGCCGAGGAGGCCGCCCGGCACCGCAAGGAGGACGCCGAGGCCCAGGCCGAGGAGCTGCTCTCGCAGGCGCGCGTCCGCGAGGAGGGCATCCAGCGCGAGACGGAACGCGTGCTGCGCGAGCACGAGGAGCGCCGCGAGGAGCTCCGCCAGCACATGGCCCACGTCCGCTCGTCCCTCGCCGCCCTCACCGGCCGCACCCCCGAGGAGGACCAGGCCCTCCAGACCCACCAGACGGGCTGACCTCCCGGGCCCTAGGACCCGAGCCGGGCCAGGAGTGGACCGGCTGGGAGGGCGTGGAGGGTGCGGCCGTGGACGCCGGTGGTGGTGGTCGCGGCCAGGAGGGAGTTGAGGACCGCTTCCTCCGTGCTGTCGAGGACGGCCTCGAAGAGCGGGTCGAGGGAGGAGTCGGCGGCGGGGCTCCCGGTCGCCCTCCGGGTGGCGAGGGCCAGGCCGTAGTCGCCGCTGCCGTGGCCGTACCCGGCGCCCGTACGGGCCAGGGCGAAGACGGCGCGGCGGGCGACGCGGCCCAGCTGGCGGGCGTCCAGCGGCGCGTCGGTGGCGATCACGACGACGCAGGACCCGATCTCGGCGTCCCCGGAGCCGTCCCCGGAGCCGTCGCCGTCGCGTACCCCGACGTCCGCCGGGGTGACCGGCGTGCCCCGCACCCGCAGCACGCCGCCGAAGTTGGCCTGGACGAGCGCGCCCACCGTCACCGTCCGGCCCTCCAGGGCGAACCGGCGTGAGGCCGTCCCCATCCCGGCCTTGAAGCCGAGGGCGCCCAGTCCCGTACCGCCGCCGACGCAGCCCTCCGCCACCGGGCCGCCACGGGCCCCGTCCAGCGCGGCCCGTACCTCGGCCTCGCCGACCGGGCGGGAGCGGATGTCCGACAGGCGGCCGTCGTTGCACTCCCCCACCACGGGGTTGAGGCTCAGCGTCCGGCGGCACTCCGGCCGCTCCAGCATCCAGCCGACCAGCGCGTCCGCCGCGCGGAACGCGGACAGCGTCGACGTCAGCAGCACGGGCGTCTCGATCTGCCCCAGCTCCTCGATCTGCGTGGAGCCGATCAGCTTCCCGTAGCCGTTGCCACGGAAGACCCCGGCGGGCAGCGGCGCGTACGGCGACACCTCGCCGGGCACCACGGCGGTGACCCCGCTGTGCACGTCCGGGGGCCGCCGGACGGTGGTGTGGCCGACCCGTACGCCCGGTACGTCGGTGACCGCGTTGAGCGGACCCGGGGGCAGCGTGCCGACGGCGAGGCCGAGTTCCCGGGCGCGCGGGTTCGTCTGGTCCTGGTGAGGCGTGGGGGACGTCATGGGAGAGGGAGCCCTTCTGGTCAGTCGGCCGAGGTGTCCACGGGGAAGCGCCGGGGCGCCGCGCAGAGCGCGAGCAGCGCGAGGCCCGCCGCGAGGGCCGCCGCCAGATAGACATGGCCCACGGCGGACCGCACCACGGCCCCGGAGACGGCGGACGCCTCCCGCCCGGCGAACGTCGCGTTCGCGATGGCGCCCAGCAGCGAGGCGCCCACGCTCTGCCCCAGCTGCCGGTTGAAGAGCACCGAGGCCGTCGCCGTCCCCCGCTCCCGCCACGGCACGGACGACTGCACGCCGACGATCAGCGGAAGCTGGAAGAGACCGAGCGCCCCGCCCAGCGCGAACGAGAGCGCGCCCGCGTGCCACGGCGAGGACGGCGGCCACAACGGGAACGCCAGCAGCACCAGCCCCGCCAGCCCCATCCCCAGCAGCGCCGACTGCCGGAAGCCCACCCGCCGGTACACGTGCTGGCTCAGCGCCGCCGACACCGGCCAGCTCAGCGTCATCACCGACAGCACGAACCCCGCCGCGAGCGGGCTCAGGCCCAGCGCGTACTGCGCGTACGTCGGCAGGAACACGGTCGGCGCGACCATCAGCAGGCCCAGCGCCGCCATCGCGACGTTGACCGGCGCGATCGTACGGCGGCGCCACACCCAGCCCGGGATGACCGGGTCCGCCGCCCGCCGCTCCAGCCCGAACGTCACCCCGGCGGCCACCGCCGCGCCCGCGAACAGCGCCAGCGACGGGACCGACAGCCACGCCCACGCGACCCCGCCCTGCACCAGCCCCGTCAGCAGCAGCCCGCACGCCGTGAAGACGCCCAGCGCCCCGGGCCAGTCCACCCGCACCCGGCCCCCGCGCGCTCTCCCCGGCTCACGGAAGCGGCGGGCCAGCAGCCACACGCACACCGCGCCCACCGGCAGATTGATGAGGAAGATCCACCGCCAGTCCGCGTACGCGGCGAGCACGCCGCCCACCGCCGGGCCCGCCACGGCCGACGCCGCCCACACCGTGGAGAGCGCGGCCTGGATCCTCGGACGCTCCTTCAGCGGATACAGATCACCGGCGACCGTCTGCACCGTGCCCTGTATCGCACCGCCGCCCAGCCCCTGCACGATGCGGAACGCGATCAGGCTCGCCATGTCCCACGCGCCCGCGCACAGCGCCGAGCCCAGCAGGAAGAGCGCGATCCCCGTCAGCAGCACCGGCTTGCGGCCGAAGGTGTCCGACAGCTTCCCGTAGACGGGGATGGTCACCGTCAGCGCCAGGAAATAGCCGGAGAAGAGCCACGAGAAGTACGAGAAGCCGCCGAGGTCACCGACGATCTGCGGCACCACCGTCGAGACGATCGTGCCGTCCAGCGCCGCGAGCGCCATCGCGAGCATCAGCGCCGCGACGACCGGCCTGCGGCTCGGGGCCGGGGCCCCCGGAGGGGAGGGTGGAGCGGCGGACGGAGGCGCCGGGTCGTCCTTGCCCGTACGTTCGCGGCCGCCGCTCAATCAGACCCCCTGGCTCCTAGCTCAGAACAACCCGTCCCACATCTGCTCCAGCAGCACGGCCCACCAGTTCTCCGGCGACGACAGCGCCGCCGGGTCCAGCGCCGCGAGCTGCATCTGGAAGTCGACGGTCCAGCGGCCCGCCTGCTCCTGCGTCAGCCCGTACCGCAGCCGCCACATGCGGCCCAGCATCGCCATGCAGCGCGTGAACTCCGGCAGCCCGGTGTTCACGAACTGCGGCTGCGCCGGGGGTGCCCCCGGCGCGGGCCCCTCCAGCGGCACGGCCACGATGTGCGCCGTCCCGTACTGGACACAGAGCTGCTTGCCGAAGTCCGTACCCATCACGAGGTACGAACCCGCGTCGGCGGCGGGCTGCACACCCCGCTCCTGCGCCATCTCCGCCAGCGTCGGCACCGGCCGGCCCGGCTGGGCCTGGCCCCAGAAGAACGGGCCCATGTCGATCGGCACGCCCGCCCACACCAGCGTCTGCGCCACGATGTCCGGCACCCCGGCCCGCGAGACGGCCCGCTGGTCGAAGCGGAACACGCCCTGCGGCCCGAACGCCTGCATCAGCTCCTGCCCGATCACGTCCGGCGTCACCGGCGGCGCGGGCTGGATCTGCTGCGGCGGCGGCAGCGGCATCCGGTTCGGCGCGGGCCGCGCCGGACCGTCGGCGACCTGGTGCAGCTCGCCCTGGTGCTCGACCAGATGACGCATGCCCTGCTGCCGCGAGGCGTGGTCCGAGCCGTACGCCGCGGTGTGGCTGATCCGCACCTGCGGCCAGGTCTCGCGGATCATGCGCGCGCAGTAACCGCCCGGCAGGTCGCAGGACTCCAGCTCGGTGTGGAGCTCCACCACCTGCTGCGGCGGGATGTTCATCCCCCGCAGCTCGTGCAGGAGCTGCCACTCGGGATGCGGCGTGCCCGGCGCCGAACGGCGGATGAGCTGCTGCTCGGAGCCGTCGGGAGCGCGGTAACGCAGCACCGCCATGTAGCCGGGGCCGACGGTCGGCTGACCGGTGGGCTGCTGCGGATAGCCGTACGCGGGCGGGGGCGGCGTCCCCTGCATACCGGGGCTGCCGGGCCCCGGGCCGCCGATCGGTCCCGGCGGGGCCGGGGGCGGCGGCGCGGAGGGCCCGCCCAGCGAGGGCCCGCCGCCCTGCGAGGGGTCGGCCAGCATCGTCGCGGCCTGGTGCACGTCCCCGCCGGGGCCGCCGGGGCCACCGGGGCCCTTGTCGCCGGGGGACGAGGGCTTGTCCAGGGCGGGCTGCTGCCCGCTCTCCTCGATCTGCTGCGCGAGGTCGTCGGCCGACACCATCTGCGTCGGCACATAACCGCCGCCGGGAGCGCCGGGAGCCCCCGGTGCGCCGGGGGCGGAGGGCGGCGGCGGAGTACCGGGCCCGCTCTGGCCGCCCGGACCGCCCTGGCCGCCCTGGTTCGGGCGCGCGCCGGGGGCGCCGGGCGCTCCCGGGGGCGGCGGAACGGACGGGCCGCTGCCGCGCGAGGAGCGCGAAGGACGCGAGGGGACCGAGCCGCGCGGCGCACGGCTGGTCGCCGCGTCCGCGATGTCACCGGCGCCCTGGCCCGGCGGGGCGGGCGGCGGCGGAACGTTCTGGCCGCGGCCGTCGGAGGGGTCGGCCAGCATCGTCGCGGCATGGTGCACACCGCCGCCCGGGCCACCGCCGTCCGACGGCGGATTCGGCCCGCCCTGCGGCGGCTGCGGCGGCTGAGGGGCCTGGGGTGCCTGCGGCGGCTGGGGTGCCTGCGGGGCGTTCTGGCCGCGGCCGTCTGAGGGGTCGGCCAGCATCGTCGCGGCGTGATGCACACCGCCGCCCGGGCCACCGCCGTCCGACGGCGGATTCGGCCCGCCCTGCGGCGGCTGCGGAGCCTGAGGGGCCTGGGGCTGCTGGGGCTGCGGCGGCCCCGCCTGACCGGGCTGGCCCGGCGCGCCCTGCGGTCCCGGGTCCGGGAGCTGCGGCGCGACCGCCGTCCTGGGGAGGGCGCTGCCCTCCGGCATCAGCGCGGTCGCCGCCTCCGAACGCACGCTCGGCGGCGGGGGCGGGGTGTCGTCCTCGTCGCTGCCCGCGAGGGGCGGCGCGAAGACCGTGGCGGGCATCCCCTGCTCCTCGCCTCCGCCGACGCCCGAGGTGTCGGCGGCGTCCCACGGGTTCGCCCCCGCGGGCGCGCCGGACGGGGCGGGCGCGGCGGGCGTCGCCGGAGCGGACGGCACCGAGGGGGCCGAGGGGGCCGACGGAGCGGACGGCGCCGGTGCCGCGGGCGGGGCGTCCTGCCTGCGGTCCGGGATGCCCATCTGGTCCGCCGCCTGCTGCAGCCAGTCCGGCGGCGACAGCAGGAACGACGTCGCCTCCAGATCCACCCGCTGCTGCGACGCCGGGGCCGCGTCCGCGGGGGGCGCGGCAGCAGAGCCGTACTCCTCCTCGTAACGCCGGATGACCTCGCCCACCGGGAGGGCTGGCCAGAGCGTCGTCTCGCCGCTGTCGCGGGCGATCACCAGGCGCGTGTTCCCCCCGTCGGGGACCGGCACGCCCTCCCTGCTCTCGGCCCAGGCCACGAAGCCCAGATCGAACTCCCGCACCCGCACCTCGCGGTGCTGATGCGCGGGCACATCGCCGTTGACCCAGCGCTCGGCGCGCTCCTGGGCCTGCGCGAAGGTCACCATCGCGCCCTCACCTCTCCACAGGGACGGCGCGCGCGAAGCCGCCGTCCACCATCAGGTTCGCCACCGTGTCCAGCTCCGGCGGGCTTCCGGCAAGACGCAGCAGGAACTCGTCGAAGTCCGCGCCGCACGGGCGCAGCAGCCGCTCCACGCGCTCCTGGACGGCCAGCCCGTCGGCGTCCCGCGCGTCGTCGTACGCGCAGAACCACACCGAACCGGCCGACTCGCCCCTGACCTTCACCGCGACCAGACCGCCCTGGACGAAGGTGACGCCCAGGAAGTCCTTGGTGAGGTGGTCGCGCAGGCACTTGTTGATGTAGACGAGATCGTTGACCGCCGCCTCGTCGCGCACCGTGAAGAACGGCTGGTCGACCAGGAGCCCCAGCTCCGCGTCGAGCGCGACACCGCGCGGCGCGCAGCCGCCCGCCGCCTTCAGGAACGCCCGGTAGGCGCCCGGCAGCCGGTAACCCAGCCGCTCCTCGATGTCCAGGACCTGCCGCTCGCCGACGGCGGGCTCGCCGCCCTTGGGCACCTTGAAGTGCACGGGCCGGGTCTCCTGGAGCGGGCGCGTGCCCGTCTTCGCGTGGTCCACGGCCGCCGTCGCCAGCCCGCCGTGGTGCCTCAGCAGCGCCTTCACCTCGACCGGCACCAGCTCCATGCGGCGGCCGCCCGCCACGTGGTGCCACGTCCAGCCGTGCGGCGTCGCCACGGCGGGCAGGTCACGCCACAGCTCGTGGCCGGAGGCGTGCAGCGCCGCGTTCGCCGAGACGTAGTCCGTCAGCCGCAGCTCGTCGCCACCGAAGCCCTCCGGGGGCTCGGCGATCTCCGCGGCGGCACGCGCGTACGGCGAGAAGTCCGGGTAGCCGTCCTGGCCGACCCGCACCCCCTGGGGATGGCGGGCGGCCCGGACGGGGTCCGGGAAGTTCACGACCTGCCCGGCGTATCCCCCGTTCGGTGGGGCGGCGTGCTGCTGCCCGAGCCGACCTGTCGTCATGGCGGTAGCCCCCTGCTGGCATCTGGCTGGTACGCAACAGCCTATGCGGTACGAGGAGAGCCGGTCACTGCCCCTGGTGACCAGGGAAGATCACGAAGATCCGGAGGATCCCGGAAAGCCCCGGTCACGGCGATGACCACGGCCCCGCCCACAGCTCCGGTCACGGCCACGGCCACGGCTATGGCCCCGCTCACAGCTCCGGTCGCGCGGCGGGCGGCCGTCAGCCCTTCGCCGCCGACTCCAGCTTCTCCAGTTGCCGGTCCACCACCGGCTTCGCGACCGGCACGGCCTTCCCCGACAGGGACACCGACATGAACGTCGCCGTGTTCGCCCCGGAACGCACCACCGTGAACACCGTGGGCGCGTCCTTCTCCTTCGCGTCCTTCATGGTGAACTGCACCGAATCGTCCCCCGCTTCCGCACTCCCGCCCGGCTCGACCCGCACCCGCGCCTGCTCCCCCGTACCGCTCTTACCGGTGAACTCGCGGCACTTGCCCAGCGCCCCCTTCAGGTCCCCGAGCCACTTCTCCGCGTCCCCCAGCGCGTACGCCGCCAGCAGCACCTGCTGCACCGACTGGCCCGTGCTGAAGTCCCCCTTCATCACCGTCCCGCTCGTGTACGCCGTCCGCTCCTGCTCCGGCTTCGAGTCCACGGCGTCGCTGACCGGCGCGCACTCGCGCTTGTCCGCCTCCAGCGTGTTCCGCGGCGGCAGCGCGTCCTTCTTGCTGGGCTGCACCCGGTAACCCTTCACCTCGCCGGTACGCAACAGCGCCGCGCGCAACGCCTTCTTGTCCAGCGCCCGCGCCGACTCCGACTCCCCGCCACCACCGTCGCCACCGTCGCCGCCCCCGGAGCCCTGCTGCTCGCCCCCCTTGTCTTTCTCTTCACCGTTCCCACCGTCCCCGCTGCACGCCGCCGACGACAGCGCCAGGACAGGGACCGCCACAACCGCCGCGACCGTACGGCGAAGGGTCGTACCGCGCATCACAAACTCCCGCCCCGGGAAGGCCCGTTCACTTCGATGTGGCGCCGACGCGGCGTCGGCGCAGCCCGATGCTGGCCGCCACCACCGGAAGTCACCACCCCTGTTTCACGTCACCCCGGAAACCGTCACAAGGCCATGACATGACCGTCGGAATGATCGACTCATGGAGCACACTGCATACTTGGCGCTGATCCCCGGCACAGAGGGGGACGCACGGGGAGGAAGCTCCAAACATGCACACCGCACAACAAGCCCATACGCCACAAACGCACGGGCACCACGACCCGCGCATCGGCTGGACCACGGCCGACGACGCCGCGGCCTCGGCCGCACCCGCCCTCCGGCAGCGCCGCGACAGCATCCTCCCCGCCGTCGCCGCCGCCCTCTCCATCCGCGGCGAGACCCTCACCTGCACCGGCAGCAGAGGCGACCGGCCCCCGGCGCTCCACCCCCTCGTGCAGGACTTCCTCGACACCCTCACCACCGACCGCCGCGTACGCCAGACCGGCCGCTGCCCCGAAGCCGTGCTCCTCTCCCGCTACCTCACCGCCACCGAGACCGCCCGCTCCTCCAAGCGCACCGTCCGCAAGCCCGCCAGGTCCGGCACCAAGACCGGCAAGAGCGCCAAGCCCCCCAAGCCGCTCACCCTCAGCGAGGCCAAGCGCGCCCTCAAGCACGCCAAGCTCACAGCCCGCCGCATCCGCGAGGACGGCGACCCCCTCCACGGCAGCTACGCCCCGCCGTGCCGCTCCTGCGCCGAGATGCTCGCCCACTTCGGTGTCCGTGCCGTCGATCCGGCCGAGGAGCACGCCAAGTGACGACCCGCTTCCCCGTCGCCGTCGACGACCCCTTGCGCACCGCCGGCTGGCAGCCAGGACGCTGGGACATCCGGCAGGCCGAACTGTGGGCCGACACCCTGCGCGGCCACACCTCCCCCAGCGGCCACCGGCACGCGGTCTTCCCCGCCGCCGTCGAGGTCTGGGCCGAGTTCGGCGGCCTCCACATCGCCCCCTCGGGCCCCGGCCGCCACATCGCGCCCACGTCCGTCCACGTCGACCCGCTGCGCGGACTCCACGCAGCGCGCACGCTCTCCGCGTTCGGCCGCGCCCTGGAGACGGAGGTCTGCCCCCTCGGCGCCGAGGGCGACGGCGAGTCCCTCCTGGTCGTCGACGCCGCAGGACGCGTCTACAGCCTCGACCCCAGCGGCGACTGGTACCTCGGACCCGACTTCGACACGGCCCTCTCGGCCCTGCTCATGGGCATCACCCCGAGCCGCCTCGTGGCCCCGGCCACCGACCCGACGGCCACGTCCGCGGCGGCTCCGGCCCCGGCCCCGGCTCCGGCTACCGGCGTACGTACGGAATGACCGCCGACACCCGGAACCCCCCGGCGTCCGTCGGCCCCGACACGAAGCCCCCGCCCAGCGCGGTCACCCGCTCCCGCATGCCCACCAAGCCGTTGCCCCCGCTCGGCAGGCCCGCGTCGGCCACGCCGTCCACCGGCGCCGCCTCGTTCTCCACCTGGAGCGCGACCTCCGCCTCACGGTGCGCCACCCGTACCCGCGTACGGGCACCCGCCGCGTGCTTGTGCACGTTCGTCAGCGCCTCCTGGACCACCCGGTAGGCCGTCTGCTCCACCGGCGGCGGGCACTCCTCCCCCGGCTCCCCCTCGACGTTCAGCTCCACCGCCATGCCCGCGGCCCGCGACTGCCCGACCAGCGCGTCCAGCTCCGCGAGCGTCGGCGCCGACTCGTCCCGCACCCGGCGCACCAGCGAGACCCGCCCGCCGCCCGTGGACGCCCCGGCCGCTTCGGACGCGGGGCCCGTCTCCGGGACCGGCACCGTGGACGCCGAGGCCGCGGCGGCCGCCGCGAACTCCGCCAGCCGCGACGGGACCTCCTCCGTCTCCGCCGCCACCTGCTTGCTCTTGCCCTTGCTCTTCTTCTCCGGCTCGCCGCCCTCGCCCGCGCGCAGCACGCCGAGCATCGTCCGCAGCTCGTTCAGGGCCTGCCGCCCCATGTCCCCCACGAGCGCCGCGTTCCGCGACGCCTTCTCCGGGTCCTTCAGCGCCACGGCCTGGAGCGCAGCCGCGTGCACCACCATCAGGCTCACCCGGTGCGCGACCACGTCGTGCATCTCGCGCGCGATCCGCGTGCGCTCCTCGTTCCGCGCCCACTCCGCGCGCTCCTCCGCCCGGTCGGCGAGCAGCGACAGCTCACGCTCCAGCCCGTCGGCCCGCTCCGTCAACGACTCCACGAGCCGCCGCCGCGCCCCTATATAGAGGCCCAGCAGCACGGGCGGCGCCGTCATCCCCAGCGACATCAGGAACGCGACGAGCGGCACGAACCATGACGACGGGTTGAAGTCAGGATCCTGCCCGATGTCGGCTTCCAGCCGGATCGTGGTGATCACCATCATGCCCATGGCCGACATCCCGGCCAGCAGCGCGGTGATCCGCCGCGGCACCTCGGTCGCGGCGAGCGTGTAGAGGCCGACGACACCGAGCGTGACCCCCATCTCGGCGGGCGACACGGCCACCGAGACCAGCACCACGGCTATCGGCCAGCGCCGCCGCAGCACCAGGGTGGACCCCGCCACGATGCCGAGCACGATCGCGAACACCGAGGGGATCCCCGCCTGATGCGCGAAGCCCATCCCTTGCAGGGCGCACTCCGCCGCGGATATCGCCGCGAGGACGACATCCAGCACCGCGCTCCTCGGCCGCGACCACCACCACGGCCCTCCCCCGGCACGGTTTTCCCCCGTCTCGGTCATACCGCCCAGCGTACGACCGCCCGCCACCCCTTTTCCGTCCGAGCCCCGGAATGCCCGATTCCGGGGGTCTGTCACGGACAGTGAGTTTTCGCAGGGGAACGGACGCTCTCCACTCGAACGGTTGACGGGAACTCGTTTTCCCAGCGCACGGCGCCGAAGTGACCGAGGGTGACGCCATGAACTCGTACGAAAATCTGCGGGCGCAAGCGGTCGCCCTCCGCCGCGAGGGCCTCAGCCGCCGCCAGATCCGCGACCGCCTGAAGGTCTCCAACAACGACCTCCTCAACCGCCTCGTCGCGGGCGAACCGGCCCCGGAGTGGACGCGTCGCCCCAACGCGAAGGATGGCCTGCGGGAGCGGGCCCGCGAGCTGCGGAGGGAGGGGAAGACGTACGACCAGATCGAGCTGGAGCTGGGGGTGTCGCGAAGCTCGGTGTCGCTATGGGTGCGGGACCTCCCGAGACCGCCCCGGCGTACGCGGGAGGAGGCCTCCGCCATCGCCCGGCGCGGCTGGGAACGCACGCTCGCGCTCCGCGAGGAGGAGCGGCAACGGACGAAGGCGGCGGCGAAGGCGGAGATCGGCGCGCTCTCGGACCGGGAGCTGTTTCTGATCGGGGTGGGGCTGTACTGGGCGGAGGGGGCGAAGAGCAAGCCGTACGAGCGCAGAGAAGCCGTCATCTTCGTCAACAGCGACCCGGACATGATCAGGATCTATCTGGCCTGGCTCGACCTGCTCGGCGTGGAGCGGGAGCGGCTGCGCTTCTGCGTGATGATCCACGAGTCCGCCGATGTCACGGAAGCCGAGCAGTACTGGGCCGACCTCGTGGGCGCGAGCCCGGGCGCCTTCACCAAGACGACGTTGAAGAAACACAACCCCAAGACGGTCCGCAAGAACGTCGGCGCCGACTATCGAGGCTGCTTGGTCGTACGCGTACGACAGGGAGCGGACCTGTACCGTCGCATCGAAGGCTGGTGGTACGGCATAGTGTTGGAGGCCGGTTCGGAGACCCGGGAGGAGTGTCCGAATTAGCCCCCTTTGCTATCCCCCATGGTGTAATCGGCAACACACTCCGCTTTGGACGGAATATTGCAGGTTCGAGTCCTGCTGGGGGAGCTCAAGCCGGAGAGGCGGGTCCGGGACCCGCCCTCCCAACCGGACATAAACCCACCGGTATCCTGCGGAGTGTTCCCCGCCCCCCGAAGCCGAAGGGCACACCCGTGAGCGCCAATCGCCCGGCAGCCGTCGTCGTTCTCGCAGCGGGTGAGGGCACCCGCATGAAGTCGGCGACCCCCAAGGTCCTGCACGAGATCTGCGGCCGTTCCCTCGTAGGACACGTCGTGAGTGCCGCGCGTGTCCTCGACCCCGAGCATCTCGTCGTGATCGTCGGGCACGGGCGCGAGAAGGTGACCGCGCATCTCGCGGAGACCGACGCCGACGCGCGTACCGCCGTGCAGCACGAGCAGAACGGGACGGGGCACGCCGTCCGTATCGGCCTGGAGGAGCTGACGCAGAGCGGCGTCGCGCTCGACGGGACCGTGATCGTGACGTGCGGTGACACCCCGCTGCTGACCGGCGCCACCCTCCAGAAGCTCTCCGACGCGCACGCGCAGGACGGCAACGCCGTGACCGTGCTGAGCGCCGAGGTCCCGGACTCGACCGGTTACGGCCGTATCGTGCGGGACCCCGCCGACGGCACGGTCACCGCGATCGTCGAGCACAAGGACGCGACCGAGGCGCAGCGGGCGGTCCGGGAGATCAACTCGGGGGTGTTCGCGTTCGACGGGCGGCTCCTGGTCGAGGCGCTGGGGAAGGTCCGTACGGACAACAGCCAGGGCGAGGAGTATCTGACCGACGTGCTCGGGATCCTGCGCGAGGCGGGGCACCGGGTGGGCGCGGCGGTGGCGGGTGACCACCGGGAGATCGTGGGGATCAACAACCGTGTGCAGCTCGCGGAGGCCCGGCGGATGCTGAACCAGCGGGTGCTGGAGGACGCGATGCTGGCGGGTGTGACGGTCGTGGATCCGTCGTCGACGTGGATGGACGTGTCGGTGACGTACGAGCCGGACGCGATGGTGCACCCGAACTCGCAGCTGCTGGGCGCGACGCATCTGGGCGCGTACAGCGAGGTGGGTCCGGGGACGCGGCTGACGGACACGAGTGTCGGTGAGGGCGCCGCCGTGAACAACACGGTCGCGGTGGGCGCGGAGATCGGCCCGCGGGCGAGCGTCGGCCCGTACACCTATCTGCGGCCGGGGACGCGGCTGGGCGAGAAGGTGAAGGCGGGCAGCTTCGTCGAGATGAAGAACTCGGAGATCGGTGAGGGCACGAAGGTGCCGCACCTGTCGTACGTGGGGGACGCGGAGATCGGTGAGCACAGCAACATCGGTGCCGCGAGTGTGTTCGTCAACTACGACGGCATGAACAAGCACCGCACGACCGTGGGGTCTCACTGCCGTACGGGGGCGGACAACATGTTTGTGGCTCCTGTCACCGTCGGGGACGGTGCCTACACCGCCGCGGGGTCCGTGATCACGAAGGACGTGCCCCCGGGTTCGCTGGCGGTGGCGCGTGGCCAGCAGCGGAACATCGCAGGCTGGGTGGCCAGGAAGCGTCCGGGGAGCCGTGCCGCGCAGGCCGCCGAGGCGGCGGGGACGCAGGGCGACAAGACGGACGAGAGCGCCTGACCGGGTACACGTCCGTATGAGGCGGGGCGTACGGTTGAGGTGACCGGACCGGCCATACGGCCGAAACCCGATGTTCATCACCAGTCCCCTCTCCCCTCCACACCCCCCTATGCCGCGCGGCGGCGCAGCGAAACAAGGAGACACTGAAGTGACCGGGATCAAGACGACCGGCGAGAAGAAACTGATGCTCTTCTCCGGCCGCGCACACCCCGAGCTCGCGGAGGAGGTCGCGAAGCAGCTCGGTATCGGCGTGGTCCCGACCAAGGCCTTCGACTTCGCGAACGGCGAGATCTATGTCCGCTTCCAGGAGTCCGCGCGTGGCGCGGACTGCTTCTTGATGCAGAGCCACACGGCTCCCATCAACAAGTGGGTCATGGAGCAGCTCATCATGATCGACGCCCTGAAGCGGGCGTCGGCACGGAGCATCACCGTCATCGTCCCCTTCTACGGATACGCGCGGCAGGACAAGAAGCACCGGGGCCGTGAGCCGATCTCGGCGCGGCTGATGGCCGACCTCTTCAAGACGGCGGGTGCGGACCGGATCCTCACGGTGGATCTGCACACGGACCAGATCCAGGGTTTCTTCGACGGTCCGGTGGACCACCTCTTCGCGCTGCCGCTGCTGGCGGACTACGTGGGCGCGAAGGTGGACCGGGAGAAGCTGACGATCGTCTCGCCGGACGCGGGCCGGGTGCGGGTCGCGGACCGCTGGGCGGACCGGCTGGGTGCCCCGCTGGCGATCGTGCACAAGCGGCGCGACCCGGACGTGGCGAACCAGGTGACGGTGCACGAGGTCGTCGGTCACGTCGAGGGCCGGGTGTGTGTGCTGGTCGACGACATGATCGACACGGGTGGCACGATCGTGGCCGCGGCGGACGCGCTCTTCGCGAACGGCGCGGAGGACGTGATCGTGACGGCGACGCACGGTGTCCTGTCGGGCCCGGCGGCGGACCGGCTGAAGAATTCGAAGGTGAGCGAGTTCGTGTTCACGAACACGCTGCCGACGCCGGGTGAGCTGGAGCTGGACAAGATCACGGTGCTGTCGATGGCGCCGACGATCGCGCGGGCCGTGCGCGAGGTCTTCGAGGACGGCTCGGTGACGAGCCTCTTCGACGAGCAGGCGTAAGCGCTCCGGAGCGCTCCGGGGCGCTCCGGCAGCTTGATCGATTTCTGAGGGGCCTCCCTCGCCGCGTAGACTCATGGAGTCGCTCGGCGAGGGAGGCCCCTCACGTCTGTGGACGTGTGGTTCTCCGTTATCGACGCGCGCTCTCCGTAGCAGGTCCGTCGGGACCGAGTGGCACCGCAGTCTTCCGTACGTCTCCGCGTGCGGATCCACTTCGTCTACGAGGAGCGCAGTCATGGCTGAAGTCAATGTTGCCGCCACCGTCCGCACCGAGTTCGGCAAGGGCGCCTCGCGCCGCCTGCGCCAGGTCGAGAAGGTCCCGGCCGTCATCTACGGCCACGGTGCCGAGCCGGTCCACGTCGTGCTGCCGAGCTACGACATGATGATGGCGCTCAAGAACTCGAACGTCCTGATCAACCTGGACATCGAGGGCAAGAAGGAACTGGTCATCCCCAAGGCCGTCCAGCGTGAGGCCATCCGCGGCTTCCTGGTCCACATCGACCTGCTCACCGTGAAGAAGGGCGAGAAGGTCAACGTCGAGGTTCCGCTGCACACCGAGGGCGACCTGGGCCCGGGCCAGAACCTGGTCGAGCACGTCTACAACGCGCTGCCGGTCGAGGCCGAGGCCACGCACATCCCGGAGTCGGTCACCGTCTCGATCGAGGGCCTGGTCGCGGGCGACCAGATCCTGGCCAAGGACATCCCGCTGCCGAAGGGCACCTCGCTGGCCATCGAGGGCGAAGAGACCGTCATCCAGGTCCTCGCGGCCCAGGCCGAGGAGCCGGCCGCCGAGGGCGAGGGCGCCGAGGGCGAGGGTGAGGCGGCCGCGGAGTAGTTCGTTCCGCGACGCGTCATCTGGGGACGCCGGACGGGCCGCGCGAGCGCCCCGTCCGGCGTCGCACCCGCACACCTCTCTCATCCCCCATGGAGTCTGCATGTCGGCGGAGAACGCGCCATGGCTGATCGCCGGACTGGGCAACCCCGGGCCTGGCTATGCCGGAAACCGGCACAACGTCGGCTTCATGGTCGCCGACCTGCTCGCCTCCCGGATGGGCGGCGGCTTCAAGTCGCACAAGGCGGGCCGCGCGATGGTGCTGGAGGGGCGCCTCGGCACGCCGGGGGTCTCCTCGCGCCGGGTGATCCTCGCGAAGCCGCTGTCGTACATGAACCTGTCCGGCGGCCCGGTGAAGGCCCTGCTGGACTTCTACGACATCCCCCTGGACCGGCTGATCGCCGTCCATGACGAACTGGACATCGACTACGGTGCGCTCCGCCTGAAGCTCGGCGGCGGCGACAACGGCCACAACGGCCTCAAGTCGATCACCAAGACCCTGGGCCCCGACTACCACCGCGTCCGCTTCGGCGTCGGCCGCCCCCCGGGCCGTATGCCGGTCGCCGACTTCGTCCTGAAGGACTTCTCGACGACGGAGCGCAAGGAGCTGGACTACTTCGTGGACCGCGCGACGGACGCGACAGAAGCCCTGATCGCGGACGGCCTGGAACGGGCGCAGAGCGCGTACAACTCCTGACCCGTACCGGTACCGGTACCGGTACCCGTCTCGGCAAGGAGCGCGCGTCGGCATTGGCGCTCCTCCGCTTCATGTTCTCCCCCTGGTCAGTCGCGGTTGATGGCCTGAATTTCCTTGACGGTGACGGGGAGTTCCGTGACCGATTCGCCGTCCGGCATGGGGTGTTGGGGTGCGCCGTCGGGGTTGTGGCCCTCGTTCCAGTGGACGTTCCAGGTGAGGTACGCCTTGAGGGTGCGGGGTTCGCCCTTGGGGGTGGCGCGGCGGTAGGTGAGGTTGCAGTCGGCCTTCTCGGTGTCGACGGCGTAGCTGCCGCCCGCCTTCTTGAGGTCGTACGTGCAGGTGGCGGGCTTGGCGTCGGCGGTCCCGGCCTCCAGGCGCAGGGCCGCGGGCTCGGCGACGGTGGTCGCGGCGAGGTCGAGTCCGGCCGCGTCGATGCCGGCGGTGACCCAGACCCGGTCGAGGTCCTTGCTGAACCGGGCGTGCGTGGGCAGGTTGACGACCTGGTGGCCGGGGCGCTCCTCGGGGACGTCGGCGTCGGCATCGTCGTCGTACCGCATCTGGTACCAGTTGCCCTTGCCGCCCTGGTGCCGGTCGTCGTACTTCCCGCCCATGTCTTCTCCGTGGCGCCCCTGCACCTTGGAGAGGTACGCCGAGAACTCGACGGGCGTGAACCGGGGTTCGTACCAGCAGGTGGGAGGGTCCCAGTTCGCGGCGGGCGCGGGGGCCGTGGGGGCACCGCCGGCGGGGACGTTGTGGGACGTGAAGCTGACCCGGGATCGGATTTCATCGGGGCTGCCCGAGCCGGTGTCGTCCTGGGCCCCAGCCCCGGCTTTTCCGTTCGGGCCCGCAGCGAGTGCGGATGTGGGGCCGACGAGAAGGGTGCCGAGCACGACTCCTGCGATGCAGAGCCGTTGCCCCTTGCCTAACGGGCGCATTTCGGGTCACTCCCCTTGACCGCGGTCGATACGACTCGCCATCCGTCTCCCCGCTTCTGCAGGATGTCCCTGACGCTGGTGAAATCACGCATCGACGGCTTGGTCCGCAGCACCTTTCCCGTCTTGATGACCTTGCCGAACGCCTTGCGCTGGCTCTCGCAGAACCGGATCACTGCCCCCTGGGAACCCTTCAGCTCGACCTTCCGGTCGTAATACGCGTACGTACCGGTCGAGACCTGCCCCTTCTTCTTGGTCTGCCTGAGGTTCGCGCGGAGCATTTCGCCTGCCGAGTCCTGCACGTATGTGTATGCGAGGGCGTGGTCGGGGTCCCCCTCGGCCGCGGCGAGAATGCCCGCCTTCAGCGAGTACCCATGATCCCGCAGCACTTCGTCCTTCTTCTCGTCCCCCGTCGCCTCATCGGCGATGACGGCCCTGGTCCCCTTCGGGAAGTCGAAATCCGGTGCGTCCGGGTCCTTCGTCGCGCCCGGGCTCGCCTCCGCACCGGCGGAAGGTGAGCCGGACCTACCGGCCTTCTTCGCTCCCTGGATGTCGTCGCTCTTCTCGGAACCGCCGTCGCTGCCGCCGCAGGCGGACAGCAGGAGCAGGCCGGAGGCCGCAGTCACCGCCGCGGTCACACGTAAGGATCCCGGTGCCATGTCCTCCCCTTCATCGATGGTGTTCTGCGGGGTGGTCCGTGGTGGGATGCCGCGTCGCGGCGTACGCGATCCCCCGCGCTGCGGGGCCGCGTCAGGTTCGTCTTGAGGCTGGGGACGGACGCACAGTGCGCGTCGTCGAGGGCGCTCCAGAGGCGCCGCGCCTTGTGCCGTGCCCAGTCGTGCTCGAACGACATACGGTCTTCCGCCCCGTTGGCGCCTCGCTCAGCGGCGCGCGGACGGTCCGCGCACGCGCGTACCCATGGGCGCGCTCCCCCGCGCGCCTCACGTCCGGACAGACCGCCAAGAGTGTAGTGGACCTGTCATTCCTGGGTGGAGGAAATGGGGAACCCAGGGTGATCGTGGAGGACTCGCGGTAAGGAAGAGGTCCCGCGAGTTGACGCTGCGGCGTCCCTTCACCAAGGATCACGGCCATGTCCACTGACAACCCGGTCAAGCGCAGCCGTACTCGACGGATGGGCGAGAGCGCGTACGGAATGCTGCTGCTCGCGAGGACCGGTCTGATGGGTCTGATCGCGCTGCTGCTGGTGCTGACCGGGGTGTGGACGTCGTGGGGGACGGCGAAGCCCGCGATGACGGGGAAGGAGACCGGCACCGTCACCGTGCGGACGTGCGGGGACGACGAGTGCACCGGGGTGTTCACCCGGAAGGGGGCGCCCGGCAAGCCGGAGAAGGTGACCGTGGCGCGTTCGGTGTCCGGGGAGACGGGCGAGTCGCTGGACGTCGCCGTGAAGCCGGGCACGGACCACGTCGTACGGACGGGGCCCGCGGGGATCCTCTACGCGTGGGTGCCGCTGGGCGGCGCGCTGCTGCTGGCCTCGCTCGTGGTCGCGGGCGGGCTGCGGCTCAAGAAGACGGCGCTGGGAATGGGGCTGTTCGGGGCCCTGGTGATGGGCGGGGCCTGGGCCCTGCTCAATTTCTGAGCGACTCGTTTTCCGAGCGGCTCAGTTCGTGAGCAGGGCCCCTGAACCCGCGGCAGGCGTCAGCCCGTGTTGCGGAGGCCCGCCGCCACGCCGTTGACCGTGAGGAGCAGCGCGCGGCCCAGGGTCTCGTCCGGGTCCTCGCCCGCCTCGGCGGCCCGGCGCTGGCGGTCCAGCAGGGAGACCTGGAGGTAGGAGATCGGGTCGAGGTAGGCGTCGCGGATCTTCAGCGTCTGCTTCAGGACCGGGTTGGCCTCCAGGAGTTCGCTCTCGCCGGTGACGCGGAGGACCTCACGGATCGTCAGTTCGTGCTCGGCCTTGATGACGTCGAAGACGTGCTTGAGCTCGTCGGGCACGAGCGTGTCGACGTAGTGCTGGGCGATGCGCAGGTCGGTCTTGGCGAGCGTCATCTCCACGTTGGAGAGGAAGTTCTGGAAGAAGTGCCAGTGCTCGTAGGCCTCTCCCAGGACGCTGTCCAGGCCCGCCTCGCGGGCCGCCTTCAGGCCCGTACCGACGCCGAACCAGCCGGGGACGATCTGCCGGGACTGGGTCCAGCCGAACACCCACGGGATGGCGCGGAGTCCGTCGAGCCCGGCGCCGGTGTCGGGGCGGCGGGAGGGGCGGGAGCCCAGGTGCAGTTCGGCGAGCTGGTCGACGGGGGTCGAGGCGAAGAAGTACGCGGGCAGGTCCGGGTCGGCGACCAGCTGGCGGTAGGCCTCGTGCGCCGCGTCCGAGACCGTGTCCATCGCCGCGTCCCAGCGGGCGAGGGCCTCGTCGGACTGGCGGGGCGCGGTGTGCAGGGCCGACGCCTGGAGGGTCGCCGCCACCGTCAGTTCGAGGTTCTCCCTCGCCAGGGACGGGACGAGGTACTTGTCGGAGATGACCTCGCCCTGCTCCGTCACCTTGATCTCGCCCTCCAGGGTGCCCCAGGGCTGGGCGAGGATCGCGTCGTGGGTGGGGCCGCCGCCGCGGCCGACCGTACCGCCGCGGCCGTGGAACAGCCTCAGCCTGACGCCGTGCCGGTGGGCGACGTCGCGCAGGCGGCGCTGGGCGCGGTGGATCTCCCACTGGCTGGTGGTGATGCCGCCGAACTTGGAGGAGTCGGAGTATCCGAGCATGACCTCCTGGAGGTCGCCGCGGAGCGAGACGAGGCGGCGGTAGGAGGGGTCGGAGAGCATCGCGTCGAGCAGCTCGTCCGCGATCTTCAGCTCGTCCGTGGTCTCCAGCAGCGGCACGATGCCGATCTTGGCCCAGCCGCCGTGCAGGTCGATGAGCCCGGCCTCGCGGGCGAGGACGGCGGCGGCGAAGACGTCGTCGGCGCCCTGGCACATGGAGATGATGTACGACTCGATGACCTCGGGCCCGAAGGTCGCCAGGGCCGTGCGGACCGTCTCGAAGACGCCGAGGGTCTTGGCCCCGGCGGCGTCGAGCGGCGCGGGCGCCGGGGAGAGCGGGCGGCGGGAGCGCAGCTCCTTGGCGAGCAGCCGCTGCCGGTACTCGCGGGGCATGTCCGCGTACCGCCAGGACTCCTCGCCGAGGCGGTCGAAGAGCTGGCCGAGGGCGTGGTGATGGGCCTCGGCGTGCTCCCGTACGTCCATCGTGGCGAGCTGGAGGCCGAAGGCGGCCATGGTGCGCAGGGCGCGCTCCAGCCGTCCGTCGGCGACGAGGCCGCCGCGGTGCTCGCGCAGGGAGTGCTGGATGAGGGCGAGGTCGGCCAGCAGCTCGCCGGTGCCCAGGTAGTCCCAGCCCTCGGCGTGCGGGAGGCCCTCGGCGAGGCGGGTGCGGGTGTTGAGGAGCTTCTGCCGGACGCAGGTGGCCTTGAGGCGGTACGGCTCCTCGGCGTTCAGCCGCTTGTAGCGGGGGCTGATCTCGGGGAGCCGGGCGAGGTCCCGTTCGAGGGAGTCCAGCAGGTCCTGGGTGGCGCCGCAGTTGCGGATCGAGTTGGAGAGGGCGCCGCGCAGCTCGTCGACGTGGCTGAGCGCGTCGGTGATGCCGTGCTCGTGCTGGAGGATCAGCACGTCCCAGGTGACCTGCGGGGTGACGTTCGGGTTCCCGTCGCGGTCGCCGCCGATCCAGGTGCCGAAGGTGAGGGGGCGGGTGCCCTCGGGCAGGGGAGCGCCGGCGCGCTCCAGCTCGGCGGCGAGGTCCTCCAGGACGTCGCCGACGGCGCCGCGGTGCAGCTCGTCGAGGTAATAGATCGCGTTACGGGCCTCGTCGGCGGGCTCGGGGCGGGCGACGCGCAGCTCGTCGGTCTGCCAGATCAGGTCGACGTTCTCGGCCAGGCGCAGGTCGGTGCGGCGGCGCTCGCTGGGGTCGGTCTCCTCCAGCAGCTCCGCGATGCGGCGCAGCTTGGTGAGGACGGAGCGCCGCGCGGCCTCGGTCGGGTGCGCGGTGAAGACGGGGCGCACGGAGAGGTTGCGCGTGGTCTCGCTCACATGGGCCGGGTCGGCGTCCTTGAGCATGTCGGCGGTGCGCGCGAGGTTGCTGCCCTCGGCCGCGCGGCGGGCGCGCAGCTCGCGGCCGCGGTGCACCTGCTCGGTGACGTTCGCGAGGTGGAAGTAGGTGGAGAAGGCCCGTACGAGCTTGGTGGCCGTCTCCAGGTCGGTCTTGCCGAGCAGGGCCGCCGCCGCCTCGCCGTCGCTGCGGGTCAGCGCGCGGACGCGCTCCACGAGGTCGAGGAGCTCGGCGCCCTCCTGACGGACGAGGGCCTCGCCGAGGAGGTCTCCGAGGCGGCGGATGTCGGCGCGGAGCGCCGAGGGCGCGGAGGACGGTGCGTCGGGGGCCTCGGGCTGGCGCGTGGTGCTGTCGGCACTGCTCACAGGTGCGGCTCCTTGCGGCTTCGCTTCGTGCGGCTTCGCTTCTGGCGGGTGGCGGACCGCGCTGTCCGACGGAATCAAGGATAGGTCGCGTCCCGCGTCGCGCCTGAACCCTGTCCGACAGGTGGGCGGACGCCTGGTGCGCGAGTGCACCCCCGGGGGATGTACCCCTCTTGTCCCGTGACAAAGGGCTGCCATACTTACGTTGCCGTAGGTTACGGAACCGTAGCCAAGCCCCCGGTCCGATGAGGGACATCTATGACGACTAGCCCCGACGTGCTCGACAGTTCGCCGCAGGCTGCCCAGTCTCCAAGCACCGACCCAGCCGCCACAGCCGACACAGCCACCTCCGGCGCCGACGCCTCCGCGTCGCGGGACGCGACCGGGGGGCCCCTGCCCTCCGCGACGCTCGGGGGTGAGCAGCGCCGCTCCGTGGAGCAGATCTCGCTGCTGCTGTTCATCACCGTTCCGTTCGTGGCGCTGGTCGCGGCCGTGCCGCTGGCGTGGGGCTGGGGCGTGAGCTGGCTCGACCTGGGCCTGCTGGTCGCGATGTACTACATCGGCTGCCATGGCATCACGATCGGTTTCCACCGCTTCTTCACGCACGGCTCCTTCAAGGCGAAGAGGCCGCTGAAGATCGTGCTGGCGATCATGGGTTCGATGGCCGTCGAGGGCCCGCTGGTGCGCTGGGTGGCGGACCACCGCAAGCACCACAAGTTCTCCGACGCCGAGGGCGACCCGCACTCCCCGTGGCGGTACGGCGAGACGGTTCCGGCCCTGATGAAGGGCCTGTGGTGGGCGCACATGGGCTGGATGTTCAACGAGGAGCAGACGCCGCAGCACAAGTACGCGCCGGACCTGGTCAAGGACCCGGACCTGCGCCGCGTCTCGCGTCAGTTCGTGATGTGGACGATCGTCTCGCTGCTGCTCCCGCCGCTGATCGGCGGCCTGGCGACCTGGTCGTGGCAGGGCGCGCTGACCGCGTTCTTCTGGGGCTCCCTGGTCCGCGTGGCGCTGCTGCACCACGTCACCTGGTCGATCAACTCGATCTGCCACGCGGTGGGCAAGCGCCCCTTCAAGTCCCGCGACCGTTCCGGGAACGTCTGGTGGCTCGCGGTCCTCTCCTGCGGCGAGTCGTGGCACAACCTGCACCACGCCGACCCGACCTGCGCCCGGCACGGCGTGGAGCGCGGCCAGATCGACTCCAGCGCCCGGCTGATCCGCTGGTTCGAGAAGGCGGGCTGGGCGTACGACGTGCGCTGGCCGAAGCAGTCGCGTTTGGACTCCCGCCGCAAGGAGCGCACCGCCGACGCGGCATGATGACACCCGTGCCGACCGACGAGAGTACGTCCGGACATTCCGGACAGACGACCAGCAGCCCGAAGAGGCGTGCCCGCCGCCGGATGACCGGCAAGGAGCGCCGCGAGCAGCTCCTCGACATCGGGCGCACCCTCTTCGCCGAGCGCGGCTTCGAGGGCACCTCGGTGGAGGAGATCGCGCACAAGGCGGGCGTCTCCAAGCCGGTCGTCTACGAGCACTTCGGCGGCAAGGAAGGGCTCTACGCGGTGGTGGTCGACCGTGAGATGCGGCGCCTCCTCGACATGGTCACCGGCGCCCTCACGGGCGGCCACCCCCGCGAGCTGCTGGAACAGGCGGCGTTCGCCCTGCTCGACTACATCGAGCAGTACACGGACGGCTTCCGCATCCTGGTCCGCGACTCCCCCGTCGCCCAGTCGACGGGTACGTTCGCCTCGCTGATCTCCGACATCGCGACGCAGGTCGAGGACATCCTCGGCCGCGAGTTCAAGTCCCGGGGCTTCGACCCCAAGCTCTCCCCTCTCTACGCCCAGGCCCTGGTCGGCATGGTCGCGCTCACCGGCCAGTGGTGGCTGAACGCGCGCAAGCCGAAGAAGGCCGAGGTCGCCGCCCACCTGGTCAATCTGGCCTGGCACGGCCTCGACGGCCTGGAGGCCAAGCCCCGTCTGATAGGCCACCGGCGCTCCTGAGACGGTGTGGGCGCCCTGTGCGCCCTGTGCACCACCGGTGAAGATCTAGGCGCGTAGTCTTTCCCAACTCTCCCTGAAGTCACGCGAATTCATGCCAGCGTGGTTCCGGCGCATTAAACTCACCGCTGACTGTCCGCAGTCCGTCCGTTCCTCTCCGGAGCGGGTCGGGGTGGAGCGGCGGCCATGCGCACCACCGCACGAGCGAGGCGCGGGCCGTCCGCGCGTCGCGACCGAGGGCGAGGACAGGAGAGAGAACACGTATGCGCATCAAGGCTTGCTTACCCGGCCTCGCCCTCGCGTTGTCCCTCACGCTGACCGGCTGCGGGATCATCGACGGGGACGAGGACGGCGGAGACGGGACGCAGAAGACGTCGAGCAGCTCGTCACCCTCCGAGAGCACGGTGCCGGCCCCGCCGGGCGCGGCGAAGGCCCCGGGGTTCGACTTCCCCCGCGGCGTGCACGTGGTCATCGCCAACGAGATGACCGGCAACAAGGAGAAGGACGGGGTGCTGCGCGACCACAGCCTCGCGACCATGGCCATGGTCCTGGCCTACGCGAAGGCCAACGCGAAGCTCCCCCAGGCCACCAGGTACCGCCAGGACGACGCCGCGGAGACCCTGCGAAAGCGGGTGCGGACGTACCAGCGCGAGGTGCTGGTCGCCAGGGGCATCTACCGCTACTACAAGCGCGAACTCACCATGAACAGCCCGCAGGACGCCACCATCCGCTTCTGCGAGAGCCGCAGGGAAGCGTTCGACCGCAGCCTCTCCACGGGCAAGTCGCTCCGCACCCGGCCGAGCGTGAAGGACTTCACCCGCGTCGAGGACGACCTCCAAAAGCGCGACGGCACCTGGCGCGTGACCTCCACCCGCACGGAGGAGGGCGTCAAGGACTGCCGGAGATGACCGGCCGCCGGGACCGCCGGGACCGCCGGGACGGTCAGGGCCGTTCCTGTTCCCTCACCCTGTGGACGGCGATACGCCCTGTGCCGTCCCGCCCCTCCGCGAGCACCACCGCGTAGCCCCCCGCCACGTCGAGCACGCGTCCGGGCAGCCGGTCGCGGAGCGTGCCGCCCAGGCGGTCGACGGCGGCCCGCCGCGGGAACGTGGCGTCGGAGCTGACGTACACCCGGCCGTCCCGTACGGCGCCCACGGTGCGGACGTCGTACGACTCGCCCCCTTCCAGCGCCCCGCTCCTCGCGCGGACGGGGGTGTCGTGGCGGCCCGCGCGTACCGACACCAGGCGGGCCCCGTCGCTCCCGAGGCAGGCGAGGAGCGGGGCACGGGCGTCGGCGGCGCAGGACAGGGAGTCGCGCCCCAGGTCGTCGGTCTTGCGCCCCGTCGCGGTGTCGAGGACGAGGCTGCCGGGGTGCTCGGGATCGCCGAACTCCCGCGCGCCCAGCGTGTTGACCACCGCGCGCCCGGGGACGGCGGCCTGGAGCCGTGACTCGTGGTAGCTGCCCGCCAGGTCCCACAGCCTCTTCCCCGTACGGGCGTCGCGCGCGAGGACCGCGGCGCGCTTGGTCAGCGAGAAGGCCCAGCGGCGCTCGCCGAGCACCACGTCCCCCGCGAGGCCGAGCATGACGTCGTGGCTCTTGCGCCTCCACAGCGTGCGGCCCTCGCGGTCCGCGTCGAGGAGGTACGAGGTCACCTCGTCCACGAGGTCCTCCCCCTCGGCGACGACGAGGATCCGGCCGTCCCGCGCGTCCATCAGGTGCACGTCGTGCGCGCCGGGCAGCGCCCGCTTCCACAGCAGCCGTCCGTCCTTCCCGGAGAGCGCGGCGACACCGTGCTCCGGGTACGTCTTCCTGCTCCGCACCGCGTACTCGACGAGCACGCCCCAGCCGTCACCGTCGCCGTCGTCGTCCACGAGGAGGGGCCTGTCGCCGCTCCCCGCGCCGGGCCCCTCCGCGGGGACGCTCATCAGCCGTGCGCCGTCCTCGTCGAGCCGGGCCTCGTCGCGCCGGGTCCAGCGCTCCTCGCCGGTCTCCGTGTCGCGGACGGCGACGCGCATGCTCCCGGCCTCGCTCCGGTCGCCGAGGACGACGACGGACCGTCCGCGCAGCACGGCGCCCTCCGCCTGCTTCCCGCTCCACAGCGCCTCGCGCCCCAACGACACGGGCTTCGCGGGCCGTTCGCCGCCGCCGAGCGACGGGCCTCGCGCGTTGTCGACCAGTGCGAGCGTGACGGCGGCGACGGCGAGCACGCCCGCCACCGCCGCACCGGCCCGCTGTCTCCCCCGTAAGACATCCATGCCCTCCAGCATGCCGGGACGGTGCCGGAACCTCAGTTCTTACTCGGGGGTAGGCCCGCCCCAGGTCCTTGTTATACATTCCGTCTAATAAGAGGGTGAGCCCCACCGGAGCCCCACCGGAGCCCAACCGAGGAGCCGCACCATGGGAAGCAGCATCCAGGAGCAGCCCGGCGACGACGTCGCGCAGCGGCTGCTGGACTCGGCAGCCACGCTGGCGTACGACCCGGCCACCGAGGTGGACTGGGAGACGCCGCTCGACAAGGACTTCCACGGCGCGAGCCCGGAGTGGAGCACCCTCTACGGCACCGCGTACTGGCGGGAGATGAGCGAGGAGCAGCGCCGCGAGCTGACGCGGCAGGAGGCCGCCTCGGTGGCCAGCACGGGCATCTGGTTCGAGATGATCCTGCAGCAGATGGTCCTGCGGGACATCTACGCGAAGGACCCGACCGGCGCGGAGTTCCAGTGGGCGCTCACGGAGGTCGCGGAGGAGTGCCGCCACTCGATCATGTTCGCGCGCGGCGCCAAGAAGCTGGGCGCCCCCGCGTACCGGCCGCACCGGGTCGCGGTGGAGCTGGGCCGCGCCTTCAAGACGGTCGCCTTCGGCGAGGCCGCGTACGCCGCGATCCTGGTCGCCGAGGAGGTCCTCGACGTCATGCAGCGGGACTGGATGCGGGACGAGCGCGTCGTGCCGTTCGTCCGGACGATCAACAACATCCATGTCGTCGAGGAGTCCCGGCACATGAAGTTCGCCCGGGACCAGACGCGCAAGCGCCTCGCGGGCGCGGGCGAGGCCCGCCGCCAGATCAACGCGCTGGTGATCGCCATCGCCTCGTACGTGATCGTCACCAGCATGGTGAACAAGAAGGTCTACGCGCAGGCCGGGCTCGACGTGGACCGCGCCGTCGCCGAGGCGAAGGCCAACGAGCACCACAAGTCGATGATGCGGTCGAGCTGTGCGGGCCTGATGGAGTTCCTGGCCTCGGCCCGGCTCCTCACGAAGCCCGCGCTGACGTTCTACAAGCGCGCGAACCTGATCTGAGCGAGCACACCGTGACCTACGCCATCACCCAGACCTGCTGCAGCGACGCGACGTGCGTCGCCGTCTGCCCGGTCAACTGCATCCATCCGACGCCGGAGGAACGGGCGTTCGGCAGCACGGAGATGCTGCACATCGACCCGAAGACCTGCATCGACTGCGGCGCCTGCGCCGACGCCTGCCCGGTCGACGCGATCTTCCCGGTGGACTCCCTCACCGGCCCGCAGCGCGAGTACGCGGCCGTCAACGCGGCGTACTACGACGAGACGGACGAAGGCGGACCGGCGGAGAACGGCCCCAACTTCCACGCCTGGGGCGAGCCCTCGTTCCCGCGCTCCCTCCCGTCCGACTTCCCGGCGCTGCGGGTCGCGGTCGTCGGCACCGGGCCCGCCGGGATGTACGCGGCGCAGGACTTGCTCCTGCACACCGGCGCCGAGGTCACGCTCCTCGACCGGCTGCCGGTCGCGGGCGGCCTGATCCGGTACGGCGTGGCGCCGGACCACCCCTCCACCAAGAAGGCGGGCGAGACCTTCGCCCGCTTCTACGACCACCCGCGCGTACGGCTGCGGCTGGGCGTCGAGATAGGCGAGAACGGGATCACCGCCCGGGAACTGACCGCGCACCACGACGCGGTGATCTACGCCGTCGGGGCCTCCAGCGGGCGTCGCCTGGACATCCCGGGCGAGGACCTGGCGGGCAGCGTCTCCGCGACGACGTTCGTCGCCTGGTACAACGCGCACCCCGACGTCGCGCCCGACGCGGTCGATCTCTCGGCGGAGCGCGTCGTCGTCGTGGGCAACGGCAACGTCGCCGTCGACGCCGCCCGCATCCTCCTCGCCGACCCCGAGGAGCTGGCCCGTACCGACATCGCGGACCACGCGCTGCGGGCGCTGCGGGGCGGGAACGTGCGCGAGGTCGTGCTCGTCGCCCGGCGCGGCCCCGAGGACGCCGCGTACACGGCCTCGGAGCTGCGGGCGCTGCGGCACCTGCCCGGCGTCGAACTCCTCGTCGACGACCACGATCCCCGTACCGGCGAGGCGATCGACGCGGCGGGCCCGAAGGAGAAGGCGGCGCTGCTGCGGGGCGTCGCCCGCGCCGCCGTGGACTGGGACCGCCCGCCGGAGCCTGGGCGGCGGCGCCTCGTCCTCCGCTTCCACAGCGCGCCGCTGGAGGCGACGGCCGGGACGGACGGGGCCGCCGTGGACGCGGTACGCGTCACGGACGCGGCGGGCGAACGGACGCTGCGCGCGGGCATGCTCCTGCGCGCCGTCGGCTACCGGGGCGTCCCGGTCGACGGACTGCCCTTCGACGAGACGACGGGCACGGTGCCGCACGAGGGCGGCCGGGTGACGGGACTCCCCGGCACGTACGTCGTCGGCTGGATCAAGCGCGGCCCCTCCGGCGGCATCGGCGCCAACCGCACCTGCGCCGCCGAAACGGTGGGCACGCTGCTGGCCGACGCGGTCGCGGGCGAACTCCCCACCCCTTCCGGGAGCCCGAAGGACTTCGCGAGACTGCTCCGGCGCCGGACCCGCCAGGTCATCGACGCGAAGGGCCTCGCCGCGATAGAGCGCGCCGAACTCGCCCGCGGCCACCGGGAGGACCGCCCCCGCACCAAACTCGCCACCGTCCAGGAACTGACGGCGGCGGCGAGCCCGGGTCTCCTACGCAGGGTCCGCTGACGCGGCGCGGAGCATGCGGAGGTGGCCCAGCTCGGCGGCGTTCTTCATGAGTTCGGCGTTGGCCCAGGCCAGCGTGTGGGCGAGGGTGTGGGCGGGGTCGTTCTGCCAGGGGAAGGGGGCCGGGGCTTCGAGGGCGGACTCGTCGAGGGTTTCGAGGGCCGCGAGCCACTCCTCGCGCAGGCCGCGGAGCCAGGCGAGGGCCGTCGCGCCGTCGCCGGGCCAGGTCACCTCGGTGCGCTCCGGCGGCGTACGCCCTCGCAGGTGGGCGAGGGCCGTGCTCCACCACCAGCCCATGTGCCAGGTCACCCAGGCGATGGTGGGGACCGGGACGGGCTCGGGCTCGACCTCGGCGAAGTCGGGGTGCCACCGCCCGTCGGCCCCTTGCCGCACGGTCCAGCAGAGTTCGGCGGGCTCCCAGAGGTGGTCGCCCTCCTCCAGCCGTTCCGCGTGGTACTCGAAGAGCGACCAGGTCATGTCGAACTGCCAGCGGAGCAGGGCCACTCGGGATGCGTCGTTCATCGGGCGACCCTCGCAGAGCGGTGCCGGGGACGACAGCGATTATCCGGCGTCCGGCAGGGGCTCCAGGAACTCCAGCCTGTTGCCCGCCGGGTCCTGCGCGTAGAAGCGGCGGTGGGACGGGAGGTTCTCGTCCCATACGGGGCGGACTCCGGCCGCCTCCAGCCGTACGGCCAGGGCGTCCAGGTCCGTGACGAGAAGACCCGGGTGGGCCTTGCGGGGCGGGGTGTGGGGGTCCTCGATGCCGAGGTGGAGGACAGCGGTGCCGGAGGCGAACCAGCAGCCGCCGCGCGCGGCCAGCGCCTCCGGCTTGGGGAGCTCGGTCATGCCCAGGACGTCGGCGTAGAAGGCGCGGAGCGCGGGTTCGCTGCCCGGCGGGGCGGCCAGGAGGACGTGGTCGACGGAGGTGATCAGGCCCTCGCTCATCGCTTCACCGCCACCACGAAGACCCGGCGGAACGGGAACGGCGTCCGGCCGTCGGGACCCGGCGGGTACGCCTCGCGGAGTGCGGCGGCGTAGTCGGCGGTGAAGGCGTCGCGGGCCTCGGGGTCGTCGGCGAGGAGGGTGAGGACGGGGCGCAGGGCCGTGCCCTTGGTCCAGTCGAGGACGGGGTCCTCGCCGGTGAGCAGGTGGAGGTAGGTGGTCTCCCAGGCGTCCACCTCGCAGCCGAGGGCGAGGAGGCGTTCCGCGTATCCGGCGGGGCTCAGGACCGCGTCCGTACGGGCCGGGGCGCCCAGGCGGGCGCGCCAGCGCGGAGAGTCGCGGAGCTCGGCGAGGAGCGTGTGGCTGGGCGAGGTGAAGTTGCCGGGGACCTGGAAGGCGAGGACGCCGCCGGGCGGGAGGGCCTCGGTCCAGGCGGGGAACGAGGACACGTGGTCCGGCACCCACTGGAACGCGGCGTTGGAGAAGAGCAGGCCGAAGCGGTCGCCGGGGGCCGGGCGCCAGGTCGCGAGGTCGGCCTCGGCGAAGTCGAGCCGCCCCTCGCGCGCGTGGGCGCGGGCCTCGGCGAGCATCGCGGGCGAGTTGTCGTACCCGGTGATGTGCGCGGACGGGTAGCGCTCGGCGAGGACCGTGCTGGGCCCGCCGGGGCCGCAGCCGAGGTCGGCGATCCGGGGCTGCCCGGGGTCGCCCGGCAGCTCGGCGGGGACGCGGGCGAGCAGGTCGAGCAGGGGCCGCAGCCGGTGGTCGGCGTGGCGCAGATACTGCTCCGGGTCCCATTCAGGGGCCGTGGCGTGTGGTGTCGTCGGCATGCCCGCAGGGTGCACCGCCGGTTCTCTTGACGTCAAGAGACTTCACATCGACACAACTACTACACTGATCCTCATGGAGGACGAGGTCGACCGATTGGTGACAGCATGGCGCCGCGAGCGCCCTGACCTCGACGTGGAACCACTTGAGGTTCTGAGCCGGGTCAGCAGGCTCGCCCGCCACCTCGACCGCGCCCGGCGGATCGCCTTCTCCGAGCACGGCCTGGAGCCCTGGGAGTTCGACGTCCTGACGGCGCTGCGGCGAGCGGGCACGCCGTACCAGCTCTCTCCCGGCCAGCTTCTCACCCAGACCCTCGTGACGTCCGGGACGATGACGAACCGCATCGACCGGCTCGCCAAGAAGGGCCTCGTGGAGCGGCTGCCGGACCCCAGCGACCGGCGCGGGGTGCTGGTGCGGCTGACGGACGAGGGGCGCGACCGGGGCGACAGCGCCCTCGCGGGACTGCTGGAGCAGGAGCGGGCGATCCTCGTCGAGCTCTCTCCGCTTCAGCGCGGCGAATTGGCGGGCCTCCTGAGACAGTTGACCGCCCCCTTCGACAACATCCCCACGTAGTCCCCTACGGGGCTGGGCAGGGGCTGCCCCGCCTGCTGTGTCGCAGACCGCGGGTTGTGGGTGGTTGCTCGCGCAGTTCCCCGCGCCCCTGAGGCCTCAGGGGCGCG
>NZ_JBIDAT010000016.1:50542-127144 GCF_043202595.1 Streptomyces sp. NPDC048172 | reverse complement strand
ACAAACGCGACTACATCTTCAACGGCACCCTGACCGTCACCGCCATCATCATCTGGCTCCGCGACACCGTCCAAGAGCCATCAGAAACGAACTAGTCGTGCCAGGCCCCCAGCTCCTCCAGCAGCGGCTGGAGCGCCTCGAAGACGCCGGGCGAGGCCGCGACGGTCAGCTCGCCGTCGGGCACCTGTCCGGGGCGGCCGCCCGTCCGGGCCCCGGCCTCGCGCGCGATCAGGTCGCCGGCGGCGAGGTCCCAGGGGTTGAGCCCGCGCTCGTAGAAGCCGTCCAGGCGGCCCGACGCGACGTCGCACAGGTCGATCGCGGCGGAGCCCGAGCGGCGGATGTCGCGCACCCTGGGGACCAGCGTGCGGGCGACCTCGGCCTGCGCGGCCCGGCGCTCGGCGACGTACCCGAAGCCGGTGCCGATCAGCGCATGGTCGAGCGGCGGCGAGGGGCGGCAGCTCAGCCTGCGCTCCCCCAGGTACGCGCCGCGGCCGAGGACGGCGTGGCAGGTCTCGCCGCGCGGCGGGGCGGCGACGACGCCGACCACGCGCTCGCCCTCGTACTCGGCGGCGATGGAGACGGCCCAGTCGGGGCGCCCGTAGAGATAGTTCACCGTGCCGTCGACGGGGTCGATGACCCAGCGGACGCCGGAGCTGCCCTCCACGGAGGCGCCCTCCTCGCCGAGGAAGCCGTCGTCGGGCCGGTGGTCGGTGAGGAAGCCGGTGATCAGCTTCTCGGAGGCGAGGTCCATCTCCGTGACGACGTCGATAGGGCTCGTCTTCGTCGCGGCCACGCCGAGGTCCTCGGGGCGGCCGTCCCGCAGGAAGGTTCCTGCCTTCTCGGCGGCCTCCAGGGCGAGGCCGAGCAGCTCGGTCTTCAGGGCCTCGGTCAGGGGGACCGGCTGCCGGGAGGGCTGGGGGTCCGGTGCGTCGCTCACGCTGTTGTCCGCTCCTTCGCGCCCGCGGCGGCGGGCTTCGGCGTACGTGCCGGGCAGCACCCGACGGGGCACACGTCGTGGCTGGGGCCGAGGGCGCCCAGGGCGCACCGCGCCGGGCGCTCGTCACGCTCGGTCGCGGCACGCTCCAGCACCATCTCGCGGATCCCCGCGGCGAACCGCGGGTCGGCGCCCACCGTCGCGGAGCGCCGCACGGGCAGGCCGAGCTCCTCGGCCTTGGCCATGGCCTCGGTGTCGAGGTCGTAGAGCACCTCCATGTGGTCCGAGACGAAGCCGATCGGGACCATCACGGCGCCGGGCGCTCCCTGGCCGTGCAGCTCCTCCAGGTGGTCGCAGATGTCGGGCTCCAGCCAGGGCATCTGCGGCGGACCGCTCCGCGACTGGTAGACGAGCTTCCAGGGGTACGTGACGCCCGTACGCTCCCGGACCGCCTCGACGATCAGTTCGGCGACGTCCAGGTGCTCCGCGACGTACGCCCCGCCGTCCCCGTGGGCCCCGGCCGGGCCCGAGGTGTCGGCGGCGGACGTCGGAATGGAGTGGGTGGTGAAGGCGAGGTGCGCGCGCTCCCGTACGTCCCCGGGGAGCTCGGCGAGCGAGGCGAGCACCCCGTCGATCATGGGCTCCAGGAAGCCGGGATGGTTGAAGTAGTGCCGCAGCTTGTCGACCCGGGGCGGGTTCAGCCCCTCCTCCTGGAGCGCGGCCAGCGCCTCCGCGAGGTTCTCCCGGTACTGACGGCAGCCCGAGTACGAGGCGTAGGCGCTCGTGGCCAGGACGAGCACCCGGCGGTGGCCGTCCTTGGTGATCTCGCGGAGCGCGTCGGTGAGATACGGCGCCCAGTTGCGATTGCCCCAGTAGACCGGGAGGCCGAGGCCGCTCGCGGCGAAGTCCTCGCGCAGGGCTTCGAGCAGGCGGCGGTTCTGGGCGTTGATGGGGCTGACGCCGCCGAAGAGGAAGTAGTGCTGCCCGACCTCTTCGAGGCGCTCGCGCGGGATGCCCCTGCCCCGGGTCACGTTCTCCAGGAACGGCACGACGTCCTCGGGGCCCTCGGGGCCGCCGAAGGAGAGCAGCAGCAGCGCGTCGTAGGGGTGGGGGGAAAGGGGGTCACCTGGGCCGCCGGGCCCAGCTGGGAGCGCATCGGACATATCCCCGATCCTGCCACTGCCCCCTGACAGCGCGACGTCAGGGCCACGCGCGGGGCTCGGTCCTGGCGGGCGCGCCGTACGGGCTCGTGCGCTTCACCTCGGCGGCGACCCGGTGGCTGCCGGGGGTGGTTGCCATGGCCATGAGTATGATCCCTCTCCAACTGGTGGGGAACCTGCCGTCCCTGGCCGTGGCGCTCTTCATCGCGGGCATGACCATTGCCCCGACGATGGTCACCACCATGGCCCTCGTCGAACAGCTCGTCCCGCGCGCCAAGCTGACCGAGGGCATGACGTGGACCAGCACGGGCTCGCGGCCGGGGTGGCGCTGGGATCCTCAGCTACCGCCGGCTGAAGCCTCGGCCGGTGCCGCGGCATGAGGGGACGGTCGGGAATGAGCGCACAGGCGACGAGCAACCGGGCAGCGACGTGGCGTAACTGGGCGGGCAACGTGGCCGTCTCGCCCGCCAGGACCGTCTCGCCCTCCTCCACAGAGGCCCTCGCTGAGACCGTCCGCCGCGCGGTCGCCGACGGACTGCGGGTCAAGGCCGCCGGAACCGGCCACTCCTTCACCGCCGCCGCCGTCACGGACGGTGTCCTCATACGCCCCGACCGCCTCACCGGCGTCCGCGGCATCGACCGGGCCGCCGGGACGGTCACCGTCGCCGCGGGCACCCCGCTCAAGGTCCTGAACGCCGCGCTCGCCGCCGAGGGCCTGTCGCTGACGAACATGGGCGACATCATGGAGCAGACCGTCTCCGGCGCCGTCGGCACGGGCACGCACGGCACGGGCCGCGACTCGGCGTCGGTCGCCGCGCAGATCCAGGGCCTGGAGATGGTGCTCGCCGACGGCTCGGTGCTGCGCTGCTCGCCGGAGGAGAACGCCGACGTGTTCGCCGCGGCCCGGATCGGGCTCGGCGCGCTGGGCGTGATCACCGAGCTCACCTTCGGCGTCGAGCCCGAGTTCCTGCTCACGGCGCGCGAGGAGCCGATGCCCTTCGACCGGGTGACCTCCGAGTTCGATCAGCTCGTGGCCGAGAACGAACACTTCGAGTTCTACTGGTTCCCGCACACCGACGGCTGCAACACCAAGCGCAACAACCGCAGCCAGGGCCCGGCCCGCCCGCTCCCCAGGATGCGCGGCTGGATCGACGACGAACTGCTGTCCAACGGCGTCTTCCAGGCCGTCTGCTCCCTGGGCAAGGCCGTACCCGCCACCGTGCCGGGCGTCGCCCGCATCTCCAGCCGCGCCCTCTCGGCCCGTACGTACACGGACATCCCCTACAAGGTCTTCACCAGCCCGCGACGGGTGCGCTTCGTGGAGATGGAGTACGCGGTTCCGCGCGAGGCGGCCGTCGAGGCGCTACGCGAGCTGAAGGGCGCGGTGGAGCGCTCCGACCACAAGGTCAGCTTCCCCGTCGAGGTCCGCACCGCGCCCGCCGACGACATCCCGCTCTCCACGGCGAGCGGCCGCGAGACGGCGTACGTGGCGGTGCACATGTACCGGGGCACCCCGCACGAGGCGTACTTCGACGCCGTCGAGCGGATCATGACGGCGCACGGCGGCCGCCCGCACTGGGGCAAGCTGCACAGCAGGGACGCGGAGTACCTGGCCGGGGTCTATCCGCGCTTCGGCGAGTTCACCGCGCTGCGCGACCGCCTCGACCCCGACCGCGTCTTCGGCAACGACTATCTGCGCCGCGTCCTGGGCGAGTGACACCGAGGGGCCGTACGGATCGCGTCCGTACGGCCCCTCGCGTGCCGCGTGCCGCGTGCTCAGCTCTGGCCGGGGTCCGGCTTCTGCTGCGGCGCCTGCTGACGGCCGCCGCCGCCCGCGCCGCCCGCGCCGTCCTGGTCCGAGCCGCCCTGGCCGTCGCCGGTCTCGCCGGGCTGGGTGGGCTGATCGGTCGGCTGGCCCGTCGGATCGCCGGACGGCTTCTGCTTGCCCGGGTCCGGCGTCGGCGTGGAGCCGCGGCCCGAGTCGCCGCTGCTCGTGCCCTGGTCGCCCTTCTCGCCGCTGCCGCTCCGGTCCGGGTCGGCGGACCGGCCGCCGTCCTGGTCCTGGCCGCCGGACGCGCCGTCGCCGTCCCCGTCGCCGCTCTCGGACTGGCCGGGCGACGGGGTCGTCGCCGGGGTGTCGGGCTCGTCGCCGCCGGAGGAGCCGCTCGGGCGGAACACGTCGCTGATGGAGGTGCCCTTGCCGCCGGAGACGTTGTGCCCGGCGAGCGCCTCGTAGAGCGTGATGCCGCCGATGGCGATCACGAAGACGAGGACGGCGGGCAGCAGCGTCCGCTTCCAGCCGCGCCACTTGGTGCCGTGCGTGGTGGCGTCGGTGAACTCCTCGTCCTCTTCGTACTCTCCGTGCTGCCCCTTCCGCGGGTCCGCGGCCCGCAGCACGGTGGTCGCGTCGTCCTCGCGATGCCCCGCGTACTCCCCCGCACGCGTGTGCGCGTGGGGGAGCATCCGCGTCACCTCGGAGGTGTCCAGCATCTGCACCTGGTCCGGCGGCCGCAGCTGCTCCGGCGGCTGCACCTGGTCCGGCGCGGGCGCGGCGCCCTGGGGCATGATCCGCGTCGCGTCGTCGTCCGGCTGCCTGTCCTTCCAGGTCGGCGCCGGGTCCTGGACGGGCAGCTGCCGGGTCCTCGGCTTGGCCTGAACCGTCGCTTCCTTGATCTGCTCGCCGGTCCTGCGGAAGAGGTGCTGGAAGATCGGCCCGCCGCTGGTGGCCACCAGGCTCACCACGCCCGCGCCGATGAACGTGCCGTAGACACCGAGCTGACCGGCCAGGAACGCGGCGACGACCGTCGCCACCGCGCTGCCCATCACCTGGGTCAGGCTCAGGTCGATGCGCTTCTCTCTCTTGCTCTCATCGCCCTTCTTGTCCGTTTCATCCTCGACCGCGTCGCGTATGTCACTCTTGCCCATCTACCGCCCCTGATCGCACACTCCAACCACTGTGCACGAATAAGGGACTTTTACGCGAAGGCAATGGTTCCGCTTCGGGTGGTTCTGTGAGCCTCGACACCTCGCCAACCAGGCGAAATGGACCCTTGGGACGTCAACTCCCTTACTCGGGAGCAACTTCGGCAGCGTGCCGGTCCACCCGGGTGGCCCTAATGGAGTAGTGTGACGACCCCTGGTCTCGGTTCTGACCCGGCGCAGGCTGCTCACGGCGATCACCCTGGTCACCGTGCGTTGTGAGGAGGTAACCGTGCCATAACGGCGGTTCTGGGGATTGCCTCGGTACCCCGAGCAAGTCGGCAAGGTTGTGGCAGGCTGCACCCGGGCAGGCCACACTCGTCTAGCGGGAGCAGCGACGCACGTGACGTCGGCAGGCACCACCCGGGAGGTCCCCATGCCCGAACTGCGTGTCGTGGCCGTCAGCAACGACGGCACACGACTGGTGCTCAAGGCTGCCGACAGCACGGAATACACGCTTCCGATCGACGAGCGTCTGCGCGCCGCTGTCCGGAACGACCGCGCGCGGCTCGGCCAGATCGAGATCGAGGTGGAGAGCCACCTGCGGCCTCGGGACATCCAGGCGCGCATACGGGCCGGTGCCTCCGCTGAGGAGGTCGCCTCGCTCGCCGGTATCCCCGTCGACCGTGTCCGCCGCTTCGAGGGCCCCGTGCTCGCGGAGCGCGCCTTCATGGCCGAGCGGGCCCGGAAGACCCCGGTCCGCCGCCCCGGCGAGAACACGGGCCCCCAGCTCGGCGAGGCCGTCAGCGAGCGGCTGCTGCTGCGCGGGGCCGACAAGGACACCGCGCACTGGGACTCCTGGCGCAGGGACGACGGCACCTGGGAGGTGCTGCTCGCCTACCGCGTCGCCGCCCAGCCCCACTCGGCGACCTGGACCTACGACCCGCCGCGCCGTCTCGTGCAGGCGGTGGACGACGAGGCCAGGGCGCTCATCGGCGAGACCGACGACACCCCGGAGCCCAGCTTCCCGTTCGTGCCCCGCATCGCGCGGCTGCCGCGCGAGCGCGGGGAGCGCACGGGCACGGCGGGCACCACGGGCATGGAGCGCGAGGGCCGTATCGACCGCTTCGAGCGCCCCGAGCGTCCGGAGCTGGAGCCCGCCGCGCTGTCCCCCTCGCCCGCCGGGACGGACGACGAGGACCAGGGACGCGGACAGGGAGCGGCCTCCGGCGACGAGTCGGACTCGCTCACGAGCCTGCTGGAGGCGGTGCCGAGCTTCCGTGGCGACATGGTCGTACCCGAGCAGAATCCGCAGCGGACACCGCCGCCCGTGCCCGTGCAGCCGCCGCCACCGGTGCAGCCCGAGGGCGAGGAGCAGGAGGACGGCGGGGAGGACGACGAGCCCGCGGAGGAGCAGGAGGCCGTCGAGCCCCCGGCGCCCGCGGCGAGCGCCGGTTCGGCCTACGCCGACGTGCTCATGCCCCGTTCCGTCAGCGCGCACCGCGACCGGCTCAAGGGCAGCACCGACCGGCAGGCCGAGGCGGACGGCGTCCGTCCGGGCCGCCGCGCCGCCGTCCCGAGCTGGGACGAGATCGTCTTCGGGACGCGGCGCAAGAAGGAGTGACCGCACCGGACCGCTCCCGCGCAGAACTCTGCGGGAACGATCCGGCCTGCGGAAACGCCCGCCGCGCGAGCGCGGCGGGCGGTGGCCGTCGGTACGGCCCCAGAGGCCGTCACCCCGGCTCGGGGCCCGTCGCGACCGGGCGGCCGCCGTCGGCGGTCCACTCGCTCCAGGAGCCGACGTAGAGCGCCGCGTCGATGCCCGCGACCGCGAGGGCCAGCACCTCCTGCGCGGCGGAGACCCCGGAGCCGCAGTAGACGCCGACCTGGGTCTCGGGCGCCGCGCCCAGGGCCTCGAAGCGCTCGGCCAGCGCCTGGCGGGAGCGGAACAGCCCGGCATCGGTCAGGTTCTCCGTCGTGGGGGCCGAGACCGCGCCCGGGATGTGGCCCGCGACCGGGTCCAGCGGCTCGACCTCGCCCCGGTACCGCTCGGCGGCGCGGGCGTCGAGGAGCAGGCCGCGGCGGGCCAGCGAGGCCGCCCCGTCGGCGTCGAGCATCCGGGCCTCCTCGGGCCGCGGCGTGAAGTCGCCCTCCCGGGGCTCCGGGGTCTCCGTGCTGAGCGGCAGCGCTCCCCCGCCCTCCGCCTCCCGGTACTCGGTCCACGCGGCGAGGCCGCCGTCCAGCACCCGTACGTCCGGGTGCCCGGCCCAGCGCAGCAGCCACCACCCCCGGGCGGCGCCCCAGCCGCCGCCAGGCCCTCCGCCGTCGTAGAGGACGACGGGACGGTCCTGGGAGACCCCGGCGCGGCGCATCGTCGCGGTGAAGGCGTCCAGCGGGGGCAGGGGGTGGCGGCCGGTGCCGGGGCCGACCGGGCCCGCGAGTTCCGTGTCGAGGTCGACGTACACCGCGCCCGGCAGATGTCCTTGCCGGTAGGCGTCGAGGCCGGGCGGGCCGCCGTGCCGCCAGCGGACGTCGAGCAGCACGGGTTCCTTGCCGCCCGCCAGGTCGCTCGCGAGTTCGGATACGGAGATGATGGCAGTCATGGCGCCATCTTCGCGCAGCGGAGGCCGTGTCCGCGCGGTCCCCCGGGGTGCGGCAGAGGGCGCGCGCTCCACCGGCGAGCGCTCCCCCGCGCCGCTCCGCCACCGCGATCCGCCTCGGCGCTTCGTCCCCGCGGACGGGAACGGGTGGTGCGAGCATCTGCACCGACAACGCAGTCACCTGCCGCGGCAAGGACGCCGCGGCGCATCCACGGTACGACCGCATCGATGATGGTCTTGAGGAGCGAAAGCAGATGACCGAGGCAGCGACTCGGCAACGGCGGAATCCGGGAGCGCCCGCCTGGGCGAGCCTGATGGTGCACGGCCTGGAGGCCGGCCAGGAGTTCTACCGCGAGCTGTTCGGCTGGGAGTACCGCACGGGGCCGCAGCAGTTGGGCCCGTACGTCCGTGCCGTCGCGGACGGGCACGAGGTGGCGGGACTCGGCACGAAGGCCACGGACAGGCAGCTCCCCGTCGCCTGGCTCCCGTACATGGCGAGCGACGACGCGGACGAGACGGCGGGGCTGATCCGCGAGCACGGCGGCACCGTCGCCGTCGGCCCGCTCGACGCGGACTCGGCGGGGCGGATGACCATCGCCTCGGACACCCTGGGCGCCGCCTTCGGGGTCTGGCAGGACGCGACGTACCCGGGGCTCGGGATCGCGCCGGTGGGCGTACGGGGCGCGCCGGTCTGGTTCGAGCTGATCACCCGGGAGGCGTCGACGGCGGTGAAGTTCTACGAGTCGGTGTTCGGCTACGAGACGGAGGCCATGGGCTCGGCCGGGATGGACCACGGGATGGACTACCTGACGCTGTACCGGGACGGGGTCGCCGTCGCCGGGATCCACGGCGTCGGGCAGTCACTCCCCCGCGACCGGGGGCCGCACTGGCGGACGTACTTCTCCGTGGAGGACACCGACGCGGCCGTACGGCGGGTGCGGGAGCTGGGCGGACAGGTGGTGCGGGAGCCGCAGGACTCGCCGTACGGGCGGGTGGCGGCGGTCGCCGACCCGGAGGGCGCGCGCTTCAGTGTGATCCGGACCGAGCCGTCCCCGCGCTGAACCGGGGGCCCGGCCCGGCCTGGGCGGGCGGCACGGAGACGGCGGGCGGGGAGGCGGCGGGCGCGGCGTCGACCGGGAGCACGTCGGGCGACAGGGCGCCCGAGCGCGAGGTCGCGGCGGTCAGCCGGCGCCGGTGGTGGCGCCGACACAGCACCTCGTAACCGACCTCGGCGCGCGGCTCGCCCACGTCGCCCACGACGACCTGGGCGCCTTCGACGACCATTTTGCCGCCGACCGTACGGGCGTTGTGCGTGGCACGGGCACCGCACCAGCACAGCGCCTCGACCTGGAGGGTCTCCATCCGGTCGGCCAGCTCCATCAGCCGCTGGGAGCCGGGGAAGAGGCGGGTGCGGAAGTCGGTGGCGATGCCGAACGCGAAGACGTCGATGCCCAGGTCGTCCACGACGCGGGCGAGCTGCTCGACCTGCTCGGGCGAGAGGAACTGTGCCTCGTCCAGGATCACGTAGTCCGTGCGGCCGCCCGCGGTCAGGTGCTTGACCAGGTGGGCGTGGAAGTTGAGGTCCTCGGCCACCTCGACGGCCTCGGCGACCAGGCCGAGCCGGGAGGACAGCTTCCCCGCGCCCGCGCGGTCGTTGCGCGTGAAGATCATGCCCTGGAGGCCGCGCGCCGAGCGGTTGTGCTCGATCTGGAGAGCGAGAGTGCTCTTTCCGCAGTCCATCGTTCCGGAGAAGAACACCAGCTCTGGCATGGGAGTTCGGCCTTTCGAGCGGGAGGGGGCGGGGACGGGTGGGACGCCGCGCCACGGCGTGCCGCGGCGGCACGGTACTACGAGCGGACTTCCAGGAGCGGGACGAACTGCTCGGCCGGGGTCGCCGAGCCGTGCATCCCGATCAGCGCGGACTCCTTCGGCTCACGGCGGGTGGCGACCACGGCCACGTCGGCCCGCATCGCGGCGACCACGTCGCCGATCCGGCCGCGCACCCGGTCCTCCACCTCCGGGCCGAACCAGCCCAGGTCGATCGCCTGTTCGCGGGTCGCGACCCACGCCTGCTCGGCGAGGACCTCGCGCCACACGGCGTGCACGTCGCCCCCGGCCCCGGGGACCGCGTACACGTGCCGCATGCGGCCCTCGCCGCCGAGCTTCGCGACGCCCGCGCTCAGCTCCCAGTCCTCGTCGACGTCGATACGGGCCTCGTGCCCGCCGGGGACGTCGACCATGCCGTGGTCGGCCGTCACGTACAGCGCGGAGCGCGGCGGGAGCTGCTCGGCGAGGCGCTGCGCGAGCCGGTCGACGTGGCCGAGCTGGCCGCGCCAGGCGTCGGAGTCCATGCCGTACCGGTGGCCGTTGCCGTCCAGCTCGGCGTAGTACGTGTAGACGAGCGCGCGGTCGCTCGCGGCGAGGCGCTCGGCGGCGAGGTCCATGCGGTCCTCGGCGGCGAGGCGGCCGAGGAAGCTGCCGCCGGAGAGCGCGATCTTGGTGAGCGGGGTGTGCTCGAAGTGCGGCGCGGTCACCTGGCAGGTGGCGATCCCGGCGGCGTCGGCCGCCTGGAAGACGGTCGGGTACGGCTGCCAGGCGTGCGGGTCGGTCCACGGCTGCCAGCGCAGCTGGTTCATCAGGGCGCCGGTCTCCGGGTTGAGCGCCGTGTAACCGGGCAGGCCGTGCGCTCCGGGGACCAGGCCCGTGCCGACGGAGGCGAGCGAGGTCGCGGTCGTCGAGGGGAAACCGGAGGTGAGCGGCTCGCCCGTACCGTTCATCGAACTGCCGAGCAGCGAGGTGAGGAACGGGGCCTCGTCCGGGTGCGCCTTGATCGCCTCCCAGCCCAGGCCGTCGATGAGGAAGACGCAGACGCGGTCGGCGGGGACCAGCGGGAGCGCGGCGCGCATCCCGGGGACGCCGAGCCCGGCGGCGAGGGTCGGCAGCAGATCGGCGAGCGATCCCGTGCCGTAGCGCGGCACGGGGGCCGTGCGGAGGTCGAGCGGCTCGCCCGGTTCGGGATCGACCGGATCGACGGGGGCGGCGGGGGCTGCCGGGGCGAGGGGCGCGTGCGGTGCCTGCGGTGCGGTGCGCGGGTCCTGGGTGTTCCCCCGCGTCACTGCGGGGACCCGACGCGTGCCGTCGCCTCGGAGAGGGCCTGGGCGAATTCGAGGGTCTGCCGGACGGTGTCGGGGCCGTCGCCCGCCTCGCTGACGCGGAGCGAGAGGTCGTCGGCCGTCGCCGAGCCCGTGTAGCCGTGGTCCGCCTCGCAGTTGGGGTCGCCGCAGGTCGCGGGCTCCAGGTCGAGCCGGGAGACGGCGCCCCAGCCGATGGTGAGCACGACCTCGCGGGGCGGGGTGCCCGGCGTGTACGACTCGGGGTTGGCCACGACCCTGGAGAGCACCACCGAGGAGATCCGCTCCATCTTCACGGACTCCGTCGACGTCGTCGCGTAGGGCGACGGGGAGGTGCCGTCGGCGGCCTGCTCGTCGGTGTGGCTGACGAGGAAGCGGGTGTCGGTCAGGACGAGCACCGTGACATGGCGGCGGACCTCGTTGCTGTCGAACGTGGTCTCCTGGTGCACGAGGTAGGAGGACACGGGCTCACCGCCCACCGCGGCCTCGACAGCCTCGGCCACGAGAGCCGGGTAGTAGCCGCTGCGCTCGATCGCCGAGCGCAGCCCCTGGGTCGTCGTACCGGTCTTCGCCATGCCTGCCATCCTACGGGCCCGCCTCTGGGGCCCGCCCCCTCCCGAAACTTGGGACACCGGTCGCCTCAGTACGCCGGGAGCCGCCGGGCCCCCAGATCCGGCCGCGGCGGAGGCGGGGCCACCCGTACCGAGGCGTTCAGCACGGTCACGCCGCGCGGTGCGACGACCACGGGGTCCAGCTCGGCGGAGACGACCTCGGGGTGGTCGTCGACGAGCAGGGAGACGCGGAGCAGGATCTCCTCCAGGGCCGCCGTGTCCACGGGCTCCGCGCCGCGCCAGCCGAAGAGGATCGGCGCCGTCCGGATCCCCCGTACCAGCCCCGCCGCCTCGCGTTCGGTCACCGGCACCAGGCGGTGCGCGACATCGCCGAGCAGCTCGGAGGGCGTACCCGCGAGGCCGAAGGAGAGGACGGCGCCGATGCCGGGGTCGACGGCGGCCCGGACAACTGTTCCCGCGCCGCGCGGCGCCATGGCCTGGACGACGGGCCGCAGTTCGCCCGGGGTGCCGAGGGCCGTGGTCAGCTCGCCGAACGCGCGCCGCAGTCCGGCCTCGCCCGCGATGTCGAGCCGCACGCCGCCGAGGTCGGCGCGGTGCCGCAGATGGGGGGCCGTGGCCTTGAGCGCGACGGGGAAGCCGAGCTGCCGCGCGGCCTCGACGGCGGCGTCCGCGTCGGGCGCGGGCAGGGTGGGCTGGACGGCGATGCCGTACGCGCCGAGCAGCGCGGCGGTGTCCTCGGGGCCGAGCGCGTGGCTGCGGGCCGTGGCGACGGTGACCTCCGGGTCGGGCGCGGTGGCGCGCGCGAGGAGCGCCGCCGCGGCCTGCTCGTCGACCTCGAACTCGGGGACGCGTCCGGGCGTGGCGGCCTCGCGGCGCCACTGGGCGTAGCGCGCGGCCTCCGCGAGGGCGCGCGAGGCACGCTCGGGCGCCCCGTACGCGGGGATGCCGCGGGCGGCGAGGGCCGGGTCCAGGTTCTCCAGGGCGAGGTGGACGACGGCGACGGGCTTGGTGGCGCCCTTGGCGGCGTCGCCGAGGGCCTCCGCGAGCGCGTCGGCCAGCTGGACGGGCGGGGCAGGCGAGGCGCCGTCGCCGTCGGGGTCCGTGAGCGGAGGGCTGCCGTCCGGTGCCGTCGTGGGCACCCAGGGGATCGCCGTGACGACGACCGAGTCCGTGCCAGGGTCGGCGAGCGCCTCCCTGAGCGCGTCCGCGAAGTCCGCCGGGGTCGCCTCGGCGGGCAGCGCGACGACGGGCCGGGGGCGGAGGCCGTCGTTCAGGCAGGCGTCGTAGGTGAGCAGGCTGAGCGCGTCGGTGTTGCCGACGATCGCGACGCGCGGCCCCTCGGGGCAGGGCTGGCTGGCGAGCAGCTCGCCGCTGTCGAGGAGCTGGGTGAAGCTGTCGACCATCAGCACGCCCGCCTGCCGCAGCAGCTCGGTCACGGTGCCGTCGGGGGTGCTGGAGGCGGGCGCGGCGTGGCCCGGAGGGGGCGCGCTGCCGCGCTGCCGCGCGCCCTTGACCACGACGACGGGCTTACGGGCCGCCGTGCGGCGGGCGAGCCGGGTGAACTTGCGGGGGTTGCCGATGGACTCCAGGTACATCAGCACGACGTCGGTGTCGGGGTCCTCGTCCCAGTGCTGGAGGAGGTCGTTCCCCGACACGTCGGCCCTGTTGCCCGCCGAGACGAAGGAGGAGGGGCCGGTTCCGCGCCGGTGCAGCCCGTCGAGGAGGGCGATGCCGATGGCGCCGGACTGGCTGAAGACCCCGATCCGGCCGCGCCGGGGGGTGCGGAGGGAGGGGGTGGTGTTGAGCCGTACGCCGGGGTCGGTGTTGATGAGGCCCAGCGCGTTGGGCCCGATCACCCGCATCCCGTACGAGCGTGCGAGCCGCACCAGCTCGCGCTGCTCGTCCCGGCCGAAGCCGTCGGAGTAGACGACGACGCCCTGGACGCCCGCCTCGCCGCACTCGGTGACGACGGAGGTGACCCCCGCGGCGGGTACGGCGATCACGGCGAGGTCGACGTGCTCGGGGATCTCCCGCACGGAGCGGTGGGCCGGGGCCCCGGCGAGCTCGGTGACGCCCTCGGGCAGGGCCGCGTTCACGGCGTACGTACGGCCGGTGAAGCCCGCCGTGCGCAGGGACTCCAGGGACGCGCGGCCCGCGCCGCCGGGGCCGCGGCTGACGCCGACGACGGCGACCGAGCCGGGCGCGAGCAGCCGTTCGGCCGAACGCCCCTCGGCGCGCTGCTCGCGGGCGCGCATGACGGCGAGGGACTGCTCGGTGGGTTCGAGGTCGAGGGTGAGGTGCACCGAGCCGTCCTCGAAGCTGCGCTTCTGGGAGTAGCCCGCGTCCGTGAACACCTTGATCATCTTGGTGTTGGCGGGCAGCACCTCCGCGACGAACCGGCGGATCCCGCGCTCCCGGGCGACGGCCGCGATGTGTTCGAGGAGTGCGGAGGCCACGCCCCTGCCCTGCTGGTCGTCGCGGACGAGGAAGGCGACCTCGGCCTCGTCGGCGGCCGGGGAGGAGGCCGGGCGGCCCGAGGTGTCGATCCGGTCGTAGCGCACGGTCGCGATGAATTCGCCGCCCACGGTGGCGGCGAGGCCGACGCGGTCCACGTAGTCGTGGTGCGTGAAGCGCCGCACGTCGCGGTCGGAGAGCCGCGGGTATGGTGCGAAGAAACGGTAGTACTTGGACTCGTCGGAGACCTGTTCGTAGAAGCTGACCAGGCGCTGGGCGTCGTCCGGCGCGATGGGACGGACGCGCGCCGTCCCGCCGTCGCGCAGCACGACGTCCGCTTCCCAGTGGGTCGGGTAGGCACGCTCCTGGGGAGTCCGCATGGGGCCCAGCGTACGGCGGCGTACGCCGGGGGCACGCCCTGGAACGCTTCGCTCCGGACGCCGTGCGAGACTGGTCTAGACAACTCAATACGCCAACTCACACGAACTCGAAGGGCAACACCATGGTTGAGCGCCGCGTCACCGTAGGCTGGGCCGAGGGCCTGCACGCCCGCCCCGCCTCGATCTTCGTCCGTGCCGCCTCGGCCGCCGGCGTCCCCGTCACGATCCAGAAGGGCGACGGCTCCCCCGTGAACGCCGCGTCGATGCTGGGCGTGCTGGGCCTCGGCGCCGAGGGCGGCGAGGAGATCGTGCTGGCCTCGGAGGCGGAGGACGCCGGTCCGGCGCTCGACCGTCTGGCGAAGCTGGTCTCCGAGGGGCTGGAGGAGCTTCCGGAGACCGTCTGACATTCCGCGACCGACCGCGGACCGCGAGAGCGGGTGGAATTCCTGACCGAATTCCACCCGCTCTCGCTTTGTCCTCCGGGAAATGATTCCGTGGCGCCCATGTCCCGGGATTGTTAAATGCGGTCGCGCGCCGTGTTGACATGAGGTTTCGGCGGAGCCGGTACGCGCGCCCCGCGCCGTACGGCCGCGCGCTCGACGAACCCCGCCGCGAGCGCCCTGGCCCGCTCCGCGTCCCGCCGCGCGACGGCGTCCACCAGACGGCCGCGCTCCCGCCAGTCGGCCGCCTCGGCGCCCGTACGGTCGTGGCCGCCCGCAGCGCCCGTACGGTCGTGGCCGTACGCCTCGATCGCGTGCAGCCACGCCAGCTTGTGCCGCACCTGGAGCAGCATCGCGGTGAGCGTCGGGCTGCCCGCCGCCTGCGCCAGCGTCTCCTGGAACCAGCCGGACAGGGCCCGCAGCTCGGAGAGGTGCCCCCGCTCGGCGCGCTGGACGCCGAGGCGCACCACGCCGCGCAGCACCTTCAGATGCGCCTCCGTGCGGCGCTGCGCGGCGCGCGCGGCGCCCAGGGGCTCCAGCAGCGCGCGGACGTCGAGCAGATCGGCCGCGTCCTGCGGCGTGGGCTCGGCCACGTGGGCGCCCGCGTGGCGCCGGGTGCGCACGAAGCCCTCCGCCTCCAGCGTGCGCAGCGCCTCGCGCACGGGCACGCGCGAGACCCCGTGACGCCGGGCCAGCGTCTCTTCCGTGAGCCGGGTCCCGGGCGGCAGGGAACCGGAGACGATCTCGCCCCGGACCGCGGAAAGGAGAGCCTGCGCGGAAATACGCATGGCCGAACTGTAGGACAGCGCACGGGGATTTCCGACGGCGCCCGGGGAATTCCGCCGGTATCCGCCGCCGTACGACGTGAAACAGCCCCCGGCCGCCGCCGGGGGCTGTTCCGCCAGAAGACCTGGATCAGACGTTCACACCGTGCTGGCGCAGGTACGCGATCGGGTCGATGTCCGAGCCGTAGTCGGGGCCGGTACGGGCCTCGAAGTGGAGGTGCGGTCCGGAGGAGTTGCCGGTCGAGCCGGAGAGGGCGATCTGCTGGCCCGCGGAGACGGACTGGCCGACCGAGACGCCGATCGAGTTCAGGTGGCCGTACTGCGTGTACGTGCCGTCCTTGTGCTTGATCACGATGTTGTTGCCGTACGCGCCGCCGTTGCCCGCCTCGACGACCTCGCCCGCGGCGACGGACTTCACGGGGGTGTTCATGCCCGCGTGGAAGTCGATGCCGGTGTGGCTGCCGGAGGACCACATGGAGCCGCCGGACTTGTAGGACGTGGAGACGTACGAGCCGTCGACGGGCGCGACGTAGCCGCTGCCGCCGACCGCGGCGCGCTTCGGGGCCGCGGAACGGGAGGCGGTCTGCGTGGCCTTCTCGGCGCGCGCCTCCTTGGCCTTCTCGCGGGCCTTGGCGGCGGCCGCCTTGCGCTTGGCCTCGGCGGCCTTCTTCTTCGCCTCGGCCTCAGCCTTGGCCTTGGTCTTCGCGGCCTCCGCCTTGGCGGCGGTCTCGGCCTGGGCCTGCATGGTGGCGGTCTTCGCCTCCGTGGCCTGCTGGTCGACAGCCTGGGCCAGGTCGCCGCGCGCCTCGATGGCGTGGGTGAGGCCGGTGTCGTGGACGTCGCTCTGCCCACCGTCGGAGGCCATGGCCGGGGACGCGAGGGTCCCGACGACGCCTGCGGCGGTGAGCCCGGCTATGCCGGCCGCCCCGGCGCTCGCACGGCGCATGCGGCTGGGCTGCTTGGGACGTCGGTGCTTCCCGGTGGCACGGGTGAACGCCATGAGCTGGCGTACTCCTTTCCTTCCCTGTCGCCTACCGGGTTAGCTGACGGGTTCGGAGCAGGAAGGTCTCCTACGGGCAACCCCTGGCGGGGGTCGCTCGATTCACCCCAGGGACTTCGTGTGGGTCCCCGGCTCCCTCGGGGGCCCTGACGGGTCCTCGGGACTCGGCGATCACTGGGCGTCGGCCGCGGGCGCGGTCACTTCTGACGCACAGCGGCACCGACGCTAAGCGGGTCGTCTCCGGGTCGCCAAACGAATCCCGGAGTTTGTCGCACACGCCACACCGCTTCTCACCACAACACTGAACCAATCGGACATTTGACGGTCCCACGGGTCACACGACAAGACCCCGCGGAAGCGGACGTACCACTTCCACGGGGCCTCGGGGACGCATGGGGTCCGGGCCGGTCTCCACCGGCCCTCCGGATCAGCCTCCGCTGACCACCTTGACCTCGCCGATCCCCAACTCCCGTACAGGACCGGCGATCTGCGAGGCGTCGCCGACCAGGACGGTCACCAGGCGGTCGGCGGGGAAGGCGCTGACGGCGGCCGCCGTCGCCTCCACCGTGCCGGTCTCGGCCAGCCGCGCGTACAGCTCGCCCTGGAAGTCGTCCGGCAGGTACTGCTCGACCTGGTCGGCCAGGGTCCCGGCGACGGCCGCCGACGTCTCGTAGCGCAGCGGGGCGACCCCTACCAGGTTCCGCACCGCCACGTCCCGCTCGTCGTCCGTCAGGCCCTCGGCCGCGAGGGTGCGCAGCACCTTCCACAGGTCGTCCAGCGCCGGACCCGTCACGTCCGTGGCGACGGAGCCGCTGATGGCCATCAGCGCTGCGCCCGTGCCCTCCGCGGTGGAGCGCAGCACCTGGCCGAAGGCGCGCACCCCGTACGTGTACCCCTTCTCCTCGCGCAGGACGCGGTCCAGGCGGGAGGTGAGGGTGCCGCCCAGGCAGTAGACCCCCAGGAGCTGCGCGGGCCACACCCGGTCGTGCCGGTCCGGGCCGACGCGGCCGATGAGGACCTGCGTCTGCACCGCGCCGGGACGGTCGACGATCACGACACGGCCCGCGTCGTCCGCGGTGATCGGCGGTGCCGGGCGCGGCTCGGAGGACGAGCCCGTCCAGGCGCCCAGGGTGTCGGCGAGCGCCGCGTCCAGATCCACGCCCTCCAGGTCGCCGACGACGACGGCGGTGGCGGTCGCGGGGCGCACATGCGCCTCGTAGAACGCCCGTACGGCCGCGGCGTCGATACGGGCGACCGTCTCCTCCGTGCCCTGGCGCGGACGCGACATCCGGGACTCGGCGGGGAACAGCTCCAGGGAGAGCTCCTTGGCGGCGCGGCGGGCCGGGTTGGCCAGCTCGTGCGGGATCTCGTCCAGTCGGTTGGCCACCAGGCGCTCGACCTCGCCGTCCGGGAAGGCCGGGGCGCGCAGCGCGTCGGCGAGCAGCCCCAGTGCCTTCGGCAGCCGCGAGACCGGCACCTCCAGCGAGACGCGGACGCCGGGGTGGTCCGCGTGCGCGTCGAGGGTGGCGCCGCAGCGCTCCAGCTCGGCGGCGAACTCCTCCGCGTCGTGCTTGTCGGTGCCCTCGCTCAGCGCGCGGGCCATGATCGTCGCCACGCCGTCCAGGCCCTCGGGCTCGGCGTCCAGCGGAGCCGTGAGGTTCATCTCGACGGCGACGACCTCCTGGCCCGGACGGTGGCAGCGCAGCACCGTGAGGCCGTTGGGCAGCGTGCCGCGCTCGGGGGTCGGGAAGGCCCAGGGCTTGGGCGTGCCGCTGGAGGGCTGGGGGTGGAATTCCATGGTCGTGCCCGCGGGCGCGTCGGCGTCGCTCACTGCCCGGTCTCCTCAAGCTCGTTCTCGTCGTCCTCGGAACCGGAACCGGAGCCGTCCGCCGGCTCCGCCGGCTCGTACACCAGCACCGCGCGGTTGTCCGGGCGCAGCCGGGCGGCGGCCACCTCGCGCACCTCCTCGCGGCTGATGTCCAGGATGCGGCCCACGGCGCTCAGCGCGAGCTGCGGGTCGCCGAACAGCACCGCGTACCGGCACAGTTCGTCCGCGCGGCCGCCGACCGTCGCCAGCCGGTCCAGCCATTCGCGCTCCAACTGGGCCTGGGCGCGCTCCATCTCCTCCTCGGTCGGGCCCTCCTCGGCGAACCGGCGCAGCTCGTCGTCGACCGCCGACTCGATGGCCGCGACCTCGACGCCGCCCGACGCCTTCACGTCGAGCCAGCCCAGCGAGGGCGCCCCGGCGAGCCGCAGCATCCCGAAACCGGCGGCGACGGCGCTGCGGTCGCGCCGCACCAGGCGGCTGTAGAGCCGGGAGGACTCCCCGCCGCCGAGCACGGTCAGCGCCAGGTCGGCGGCGTCGGACTCGCGGGTGCCGTCGTGCGGCAGCCGGTACGCCGCCATCGTCGCGCGGGAGGGCACCTCCTCGACGAGGACCTCGCGCTTCTCCTCGCCCATGATCTCCGGCAGCGAGCCGTCGCGCGGCGGGCGCTTGCCCTCGTGCGACGGGATGGAGCCGAAGTACTTCTCGATCCAGGTGAGCGTCTGCTCCGGGTCGATGTCGCCGACGACGGCCAGCACCGCGTTCCCCGGCGCGTAGTACGTACGGAAGAACTCCTGGGCGTCCTGGAGGGAGGCCGCGTCCAGGTCTGCCATCGAGCCGATGGGCGTGTGGTGGTACGGGTGGCCCTCGGGGTAGAGCATCGCGGTGAGGCGCTCGAAGGCGGTGCCGTACGGCACGTTGTCGTACCGCTGGCGGCGCTCGTTCTTGACGACGTCCCGCTGGTTCTCCATCGACTCCTCGTCGAGGGCGGAGAGCAGCGAGCCCATGCGGTCGGCCTCCAGCCAGAGGGCGAGCTCCAGCTCGTGCGTCGGCATCGTCTCGAAATAGTTGGTGCGCTCGAAACTGGTCGTGCCGTTGAGCGAGCCGCCCGCGCCCTGCACCAGCTCGAAGTGCCCGTTCCCCTTCACCTGGCCCGAGCCCTGGAACATCAAGTGCTCGAAGAGGTGGGCCAGTCCTGTACGGCCCTCCACCTCGTGACGGGAACCGACGTCGTACCAGAGGCAGACAGCGGCGACGGGGGTCAGATGATCCTCGGAGAGCACCACACGCAGGCCGTTGGCCAGCCGGTGCTCCGTCGCTGTCAGCCCACCGGTGGCCGGCGGGGGCGTGGCCGTGTGACCCATGGGCGTGGAGTCCCTTCGATCGCGGGGATTCCCGGCGAACGCCGGGACTTGTTCCGGACCGCCCGGCGCGCGCGGCGCGGCGGGCGGCCCTGTCACTGTATGCAACCGCGCCGACTACGTGCGAAGTTCCCGTACGGTACGCCCATGAGCTGGGCTCCCGCTCGTACGTCCGCCGGGTCGGAGGGCCCCGTGTCAGTGCCGAGGTCCACAATGGTCCGCGGCACGGACGCACGGAAGCACCACTGAAGCACCGACAGCAGCGCTGTCGGCAGCACCGCCAGCAGCACCGACAAGAGCAGCAGCACAGCACCGAAGCAGCGAAGGAGCCGCAGCCGCGATGGCCCGCCGCAGTAAGAACAGGACGCCCGGGGGCGCGTCAGGTCCTGGGTCCGGGGAGGACTTCGAGGAGCGCATCCTCGACATCGACGTCGTCGACGAGATGCAGAGCTCCTACCTGGAGTACGCGTACTCGGTGATCTATTCGCGCGCGCTGCCCGACGCACGCGACGGGATGAAGCCGGTCCAGCGCCGGATCCTCTATCAGATGCACGAGATGGGCCTCCGCCCCGACAGGTCGTACGTGAAGTGCGCCCGCGTCGTCGGTGAGGTGATGGGCCGCCTCCACCCCCACGGTGACAGCGCGATCTACGACGCGCTGGTCCGCATGGCCCAGTCCTTCTCCATGCGCCTCCCCCTGGTGGACGGCCACGGAAACTTCGGCTCGCTGGGCAACGACGACCCGCCCGCCGCCATGCGGTACACCGAGTGCCGCTCCGCGCCCGCCGCCGGACTCCTGGTCGACTCGATCGACGAGGAGACGGTCGACTTCGCGCCGAACTACGACGGCAGCCAGGACGAGCCGGTCGCGCTCCCCGCCGCGTATCCGAACCTGCTGGTGAACGGGGCCTCCGGCATCGCCGTCGGCATGGCGACCAACATGCCGCCGCACAATCTCGGCGAGGTCATCGCCGCGGCCCGGCACCTGATCAAGCACCCGGGCGCCGACCTGGACACCCTGATGCGCTTCGTGCCCGGCCCCGACCTGCCCACGGGCGGCCGGATCGTGGGCATGGACGGCATCAAGGACGGGTACGCGACGGGCCGCGGCACCTTCAAGATCCGCGCGACGACCGCCGTCGAGCAGGTCACGGCCCGCCGCAAGGGCCTGGTGGTGACCGAGCTGCCGTTCGCGGTCGGCCCGGAGAAGGTCATCTCCAAGATCAAGGACCTGGTCAACGCGAAGAAGCTCCAGGGCATCGCCGATGTCAAGGACCTCACCGACCGCGCCCACGGCCTCCGCCTGGTCATCGAGATCAAGAACGGGTTCAACCCGGAGGCGGTCCTCGCGCAGCTCTACAAGCTGACGCCCATGGAGGAGTCCTTCGGGATCAACAATGTGGCGCTGGTCGACGGCCAGCCCCTCACGCTGGGCCTCAAGGAGCTCCTGGAGGTCTATGTCGACCACCGCTTCGAAGTGGTCCGGCGGCGCAGCGAGTTCCGGCGCACCAAGCGGCGCGACAGGCTGCACCTGGTCGAGGGCCTGCTGGTCGCGCTGCTCGACATCGACGAGGTCATCAGGATCATCCGGTCGAGTGACAACGCGGCCGAGGCCAAGGCGTCCCTCATCTCCCACTTCTCGCTGAGCGAGATCCAGACGCAGTACATCCTCGACACCCCGCTGCGCCGGCTGACCAAGTTCGACCGGCTGGAGCTGGAGAGCGAGCGCGACAGGCTGCGCGCCGAGATCGACGAGCTGACCCGGATCCTGGAGTCGGACGCCGAGCTGCGCAAGCTGGTCTCCACCGAGCTCGCCGCCATCGCGAAGAAGTACGCCACGCCGCGCCGTACCGAGCTGCTGGACTCCGCCGAGGCCCCCGTCGCGGCCGTCCCGCTGGAGATCGCCGACGACCCGTGCCGGGTGCTGCTGTCCTCCACGGGCCTGCTGGCGCGCACGGCGAACGGGGAGACGTCGTTCGAGGAGGCCGCCAAGCGGGTCAAGCACGACGTGATCGTCTCCGCCGTGCCCGCCACGACGCGCGGCGAGGTCGGCGCGGTCACCTCGGAGGGGCGGCTGCTGCGGCTCACGGTCGTGGACCTGCCGCAGCTCCCCGAGACCGCCTCCAACCTGGCGGGCGGCGCCCAGATCTCGGAGTTCCTCTCGCTGGGGGACGGCGAGACGCTGGTCTGCCTGACGACGCTGGACGAGTCCTCGCCGGGCCTCGCGCTCGGCACGGAGCAGGGCGTCGTCAAGCGCGTGGTCCCCGACTATCCCTCGAACAAGGAGGAGTTGGAGGTCATCACGCTCAAGGACGGCGACCGCATCGTGGGCGCCGTCGAGCTGCGCACCGGCGAGGAGGACCTGGTCTTCATCACCGACGAGGCCCAGCTGCTGCGGTACCCCGCCGGCCAGGTGCGGCCGCAGGGCCGCGCGGCGGGCGGCATGGCCGGGGTCAAGCTGACGGGTGACGCGAAGGTCCTCTTCTTCGGCGCCGTCGACCCGTCGGCCGAGGGCGCCGTCTTCACGGCCGCGGGCGCCGAGGGCACGCTGGACGACTCGATGAGCACCGCCAAGTTCACACCCTTCGACCAGTACCCCCGCAAGGGGCGCGCGACGGGCGGCGTGCGCTGCCAGCGCTTCCTCAAGGGCGAGGGCAGGCTGGTCATGGCCTGGGCGGGCCCGACGCCCGCCCGCGCGGCGACCAAGGCGGGCGCCGCGGCCGAGCTCCCCGAGCCCGACCCACGCCGCGACGGCTCGGGCCTGCCCCTGGCCAAGCCGGTGGCGGCGATCGCGGGCCCGGTGTAGCAGCCGCCCCGGGCGGCAGGGAGTTCCGAACGGTACGCAGAGGGGCCGGCCCTACACCAGGTCCGGCTCCTCGACCTCCGCCCCGTCCTCCCGCGCGGCCTCAGGGTCCGCCTCGACGTACCGCAGGACGCCCCACATGGCGCGCTCGTCGGCCGCTCCGGAACCGGCGGAGACGCACGCGGCGGCGCCCGCGCGCAGCGCGTCCCCGTCCAGCCCCGAGCCGATCATCACGACCTGGCTCCCCCGCGCCTCGCCGCGCTCCCACTCCATCGGCGCGAACCGCAAGAAGCCGCCCACCGCGTGCAGCGCGTACTTCCGCGCGGGGTCGGCGGCGCCGAAGTCGACAAATCCCTTCATCCGGTAGAGCCCGGCGGGGCGGCTGTCGAGGAAGTCCAGGAAGCGGCGCGGGTCCAGCGGCTCCTTCTCGCGGAACTCCACGACCTCATAAGAGGCGTGCAGATGCCCTTCGTGGTCCTCCCCCGCCGCCTCTTCCTCCTCGTACAGCAGCATGTCGAAGGAGAGCTGCTCCACGTCGGCCCGCTCGCGCCGCGTCCGGTCGAAGAGCAGCTCGGGGTCGATCCGCCCGTACGACGCCTCCACCACCGGCGTCCCCGGACTCAGCTCCTCCAGGGTCGCGCGCAGGGCGCGCAGGGGCTCCGCGTCCACCCTGTCGGCCTTGTTCAGCACCAGGAGGTCGGCCGCGGCGACGTGCCGGTCCAGCTCTCGGTGCCGCTCCCGTACGGCCGTGAACTCGGCGGCGTCGACGACCTCGACCAGTCCGCCGTACGTGATGTGCGGGCTCTCGCTGGCGAGGATCATCCGGATCAGGGTCTCGGGCTCGGCCACGCCGCTGGCCTCGATGACGATCACGTCCATCCCGGCCGAGGGGCTGGCCAGGACCTCCAGGACCTCGTCCATGTCGCTCGTGTCGACCGCGCAGCACAGGCAGCCGTCACCGAGCGACACCATCGAGTCGACCTGGCCCGCGACGGTCATGGCGTCGATCTCGATGCTCCCGAAATCGTTCACGACCGCGCCGATGCGGGTGCCTCTGCTGCGCCTCAGCAGATGGTTCAGGAGCGTGGTCTTCCCGGACCCCAGGAAGCCCGCCAGGATGACGACCGGAATCCTTCTGCTGCCCAACGCCGCGCCTCACTCTCCAGGGACCGAAGGCTGCCGATCGTAGCGAACGGCACTGACACAGCACCGACAGTGGTTCACCGGCTCAGCAGCGGGAACGCGGCCGGGCGCGGCCCTCACCCGGAGGTTAGGCTCGCCTGTGTGAGCACGTGTGCGACGGCCTCCCGAGTGCTGGCCGAACCTCTCGCCGCCACGGCGGCCACCGCCCGGACGTGGCTGCTGGTCGAGCAGCCCGGTCCGTGGGGCGCGAAAGCCCTGACGGAGAGCCATTTCGACCCCGAACTCGGCCGGGCGCTCGAAGCCGCGGCGGGGGCGCACGGCGCGCGCGTCGCGCTCATCCGCCGCCCCGGACGGCACGCCGACTGCGCGGGCACGGCCAGCCGCCGCGCGTTTCTCGCGCATACGGAGCCGGGCGACTCGTGGATCCGTACGGCCGTCCTGCCCGACAGCCCGGACGGCGACGAGGCGCTGCGCGCCCTCGACTTCGCCGCGCTCGCCGCGGGCGGCCCGGACACCCTGCCGGATCCGTGGCGGCCGTACGAGGGCGAACCGCTCGCCCTCGTGTGCACCAACGGCAAGCGCGACCGCTGCTGCGCCCTCCTCGGCAGGCCGCTCGCCGCCGAGCTGACCGCCTCCGGCACCGGCGAGGTCTGGGAGATCACCCACATCGGCGGCCACCGCTTCTCCCCCACGCTGCTGGTGCTGCCGTACGGCTACGCGTACGGGCGGACCGGCGCTGCGGCGGTCAAGGACGTGCTGGAGGCCGTACGGGAGGGACGCGTACGGACCGAGGGGTGCCGCGGCCGCTCGACCTGGGACCGCCCGGGCCAGGCCGCCGACCTCGCGGTCCGCGAGCGGACGGGCGAGGACGGCGCGGACGCGCTGACCGTGACGAACGTGACGGACACGACAGATGTGACAGACGTGGCCGAGGAGGCCGCCGGGCGCTGGGAGGTCACCGTCGCCCACCGGGACGGGCGGCGCTGGCGCGTGACGGTCGTGTCCGTCGACGACGCGCCGCCGGTCCCCGCGAGCTGCGGCGCCGTGCCGGGCGCGCCCGCCCGGGCGCAGGTGGAGAGCATCGCTCAGGTCACAGCGGAGACCCCCGTCTGACGGTTACCGTCCCGGGGCAGTATCCGGTTCCGTCGGACGGCATCCGTGCCGCCCGCACCGCCAGTGCCGCAACACCGCCATCGCCCCACCCCGAGGGTGCCCCCGTGACCGCACAGCCACGCGCCGCAGGCGCGCGCCGCCGCTTCCCGTTCCGTCTCGCCCGTATCGGCTGGCCGCAGCGGGTCTTCTCGCAGGTGCTGCTCATGCAGCTCGCGATCGTCACCGGCGTGACGGCGGTGGCCACGGGCCTGTTCCTGGCCCCGTTCAGCGACCAGCTCGACGACCAGGCGATGCGGCGCGCGCTGGCCATCGCCCAGTCGACGGCGGCCGAACCGGGGCTGGACAACCTGGTCACCGAGGGCAAGGGGCCCGACCCCGAGGGGCCCGTGCAGCACGTCGCCGAGCGCGTACGGCGCGCGACCGGCGCGAGCTATGTCGTCGTGATGGACACCCGGGGCATCCGCTGGTCCCACGCCGAGCCCGAACGCGTCGGCAAGCACGTCTCCACCGACCCCGGGGAGGCGCTCGCGGGGCGCGAGGTGCGCCACATAGACGACGGCACCCTGGGCCGCTCCGCGCGCGGCAAGGTGCCGCTGCGCGACGCGGACGGAGACGTCGTCGGGGCGGTGTCGGTCGGCATCGCCTACGACAGCGTGCGCGCCCGGCTCCTGAGCGCGCTGCCGGGGCTCATGGCGTACGCCGGGGGCGCGCTCGGCGTCGGCGCGCTCGCGGCGCTGCTGATCTCCCGGCGGCTCCAGAAACGCACCCACGACCTGGCCTTCTCCGACATCTCCGCGCTGCTGTCCGAGCGCGAGGCGATGCTGCACGGCATCCGCGAGGGCGTCGTGGCGCTCGACCCCCGGGGCAGGATCCGGCTGATGAACGACGAGGCCCAGCGACTCCTGGAGCTGCGCCCCGAGCACAAGGGGCTCCCCCTGGAGGACGCGCTCGGCACCGGCCGTACGACCGAGGTGCTGGCGGGCCGCGTGCCCGGCTCCGACCTGCTGGCCGTCCAGGGCGGCAGGGTGCTGGTCGCCAACCACATGCCCACGGACGACGGGGGCGCCGTCGCCACCCTCCGCGACCGTACGGAGCTGGAGCTGCTGGGGCGCGAACTGGACGGTTCGCACGGCCTGATCGACGCCCTGCGCGCCCAGGACCACGAGCACGCCAACCGGATGCACATCCTGCTGGGGCTGCTCCAGCTGGAGATGTACGACGAGGCGGTCGAGTACCTGAGCGAGGCCGTCGGGGTGCACAGGGCGACGGCCGAGCAGATCTCCGAACGGGTGCGTGATCCGCTCCTCGCGGCCCTTCTGGTCGGCAAGGCGACGGTCGCGGCGGAACGGGGCGTCGCCCTGGACGTCTCCCCCGGCACGCTGCTGCCGGACCGGCTGGTGGATCCGTCCGAGCTGGCGACCGTCCTCGGCAACCTGGTGGACAACGCGCTCGACGCCACGGCGGGCTCGCCCGACGCCCGCGTGGAGGTCGCGCTGTCCGGGGAGGACGCGACGGGCGTGACGCTCAGTGTGAGCGACAGCGGGCCCGGCATCCCGCCCGACCGGCGCGAAATGGTCTTCGCCGAGGGCTGGTCGACCAAACAGCCCCCGGCGCACGGAAAACGCGGCCTGGGCCTCGCTCTGGTGCGTCGGCTGGCCGAACGGCACGGAGGGAGCGCGACGGTGTCCGAAGGGCCGCACGGCGGCGCGGAGTTCACCGTCGTCCTGCCGGACGCGCTGCACCCCGCTCCCGCCCGCGTGGGGGCGGCTACACCGCCCCGGCGCCCGTGAGCGAGCGGACCTCCGTCTCCGCGTGCCGCGCCGCGTCCGGGCCCTCCTGAGAGGTGACGGTGCCGAGCCAGCCCGCGAGGAACCCGAGCGGGATGGAGACCAGCCCGGGGTTCTCCAGCGGGAAGAGCGCGAAGTCGACCCCGGGGAAGAGCGCGTGCGGAGCGCCCGACACGACGGGAGAGAGCAGCACGAGCGCCACGGCGGGGACCAGCCCGCCGTAGACGGCCCATACGGCGCCCCGCGTGGTGAATCTGCGCCAGAAGAGCGCGTAGAGCAGCACCGGCAGGTTGGCGGAGGCGGCGACCGCGAAGGCGAGGCCGACCAGGAAGGCCACGTTCAGCTCCTGCGCGAGGAGGCTCAGCGCGATCGCGACGGCACCGATCACGGCGGCGGCGATCCGCGCGACCCCCACCTCCTCACGGGCACTCGCCGCCCGCGCGCGCTTGCGCAGCGAGGCGTACAGGTCGTGGGCCACGGCGGCGGACGCGGCCAGCGTGATGCCCGCGACGACGGCCAGGATCGTGGCGAACGCGACGGCCGCCGCCAGCGCGGAGAGCGCGGCACCGCCCCGGGAGCCCGCGCCGCCGCCCAGCTCCACGGAGAGCAGCGGGATGGCGGTGTTCCCGGCCGGGCTCGACTCGCGCACCGCTCCGGTGCCGACCAGCGCCGCGGCGCCCGTACCGAGCACGATCGTCATCAGGTAGAAGCTCCCGATGAGTCCGATGGACCACACGACGGACCTGCGCGCTGCCCGCGCGGTCGGCACGGTGTAGAACCGCGCGAGGATGTGCGGCAGCCCCGCCGTGCCCAGCACGAGCGCCAGGCCGAGGCTGATGAAGTCGAGCCGGGCCGACCAGTCGCCCCCGTACTTCAGGCCGGGCGCGAGGAAGTCCCGGCCGTGCCCGCTGTGTTCGGCCGCGCTGGTGAGCAGCGCGCCCATGTCGCCGCCGAACCGCACGAGCACCATGACGGTCAGCGCCAGGGCCCCGCCCATCAGCAGCACGGCCTTGACGATCTGGATCCAGGTGGTGGCCCGCATCCCGCCGAAGCACACGTACGTCACCATCAGGGCGCCGACGCCGAGCACCGTCCAGGTGTGCGCGGCGCCGCCCGCGCCCCCGAGGAGCAGCGCGACGAGGCTGCCCGCGCCGACCATCTGCGCGACCAGATAGAGCACGGAGACGGTGACGGAGGACGCGCCCAGCGCGATCCGGACGGGCCGTTCCCGTACGCGCGCGGCGACGACGTCGGCGAGGGTGAACCGGCCGCAGTTGCGGACCAGTTCGGCGACGAGCAGCAGCACGACGAGCCAGGCGACGAGGAAGCCGATGGAGTAGAGCATTCCGTCGTACCCGTAGAGCGCGATGAGGCCGGAGATGCCGAGGAACGAGGCGGCGGACATGTAGTCCCCCGCGATGGCGAATCCGTTCTCCATGGGCGTGAAGAGCCTGCCGCCCGCGTAGAACTCCTCGGCCGAGCCGTGGCGCCTGCTGCCCGCCCAGCTCGTGATCGCGAGCGTGGTGGCGACGACGGCGCTGAACAGCAGCAGGGTGAGCGTCTGGTGACTTCCGGTCAGATGGTTCACGAGACCGGCTCCCCGTGCGCGGCGGTTCTGGCCATGTCCTGGGTCTCCCAGCGCAGTTCGAGCGCGAGCCGGTCCCGGCGCAGCCGCGCGTGCCGGGCGTAGGCCCAGGTGAGCAGGAAGGTGGTGGCGAACTGCGCGAGACCGGCGGCCATCGCGACGTTGAGCACCCCCGCCACCGGGCGCGCCATCAGCCCGGGGGCGCAGGTCGCGGCGGTGACGTACGCGAGATACCAGACGAGGAACGCGACGGTGGCGGGCAGCGCGAAGCGGCGGTAGCGCCGCCGCACCTGCTGGAACGCCGCGCTGCGCTGCACGGTGAGGTAGACGGCCTCCTGGGCCGCCGGGCCCGGCGTGGCCGCCGGGGCCGCCTCATGGGCCTCCGGCGCCGGGGACTGACCGTTTCTGCTCTCCGGCAGCCGCGCGGGCGGCGCCTCCCGGCCGGAGGCCAGGGCGTCGTACCAGGGGTCTTCGATCCGCATGCCCCAGGATGGACAGAGGGGCGGGAGCCCGGTCAGGACAATCCCGCCCCTTCACCCCTTCAGGTGATGGACCTGTGAAAGCCCCGCAGAAGGGGCCTCACAGGAGGGGTCTCACACGTCGATGCGCGAGCGGTCCAGCGTGGACGCCGAGGAGCTGATGAACTCCCTGCGCGGCGCGACGTCGCTCCCCATGAGCAGGTCGAACACCTGCTCGGCGGCCTCCAGGTCGCTGATGTTGATCCGGCGCAGCGTGCGGTGGCGCGGATCCATCGTCGTCTCGGCGAGCTGATCGGCGTCCATCTCACCGAGGCCCTTGTAGCGCTGGATCGAGTCCTTGTACCGCGTCTTGGTCCGCTCCAGCTCCAGCAGGGTCTGCCGCAGCTCGTTGTCCGAGTACGTGTACAGGTACTTGTCCTGCCCCTTCTTGGGGTTGACCAGCTCGATCCGGTGCAGCGGGGGCACGGCGGAGAAGACGCGCCCCTCCTCGACCATCGGCCGCATGTACCGCTGGAAGAGCGTGAGCAGCAGGGTGCGGATGTGCGCCCCGTCCACATCGGCGTCGGCGAGGAAGATGACCTTCCCGTAGCGCGCCTGGTCGATGTCGAAGGTCCGCCCGGACCCGGCTCCTATCACCTGGATGATCGCGCCGCACTCGGCGTTCTTGAGCATGTCGGAGACCGAGGACTTCTGGACGTTGAGGATCTTGCCCCGGATCGGCAGCAGCGCCTGGAACTCCGAGTTCCGCGCGAGCTTGGCCGTACCCAGCGCCGAGTCGCCCTCGACGATGAAGAGCTCGGCCCGGTCCACGTCGTCGTTGCGGCAGTCCGCGAGCTTGGCCGGCAGCGCGGAGGACTCCAGCGCGGTCTTGCGCCGCTGCGCCTCCTTGTGCTGCCGCGCCGCGATCCGCGTACGGGCCGCCGCGACGACCTTCTCCAGCACGGCGTTGGCCTGCGCCTTGGCGTCCCGCTTGGAGGAGGTCAGGAAGTCCTTGAGCTCCTTGGCCACCACCTGCGCGACGATCCGCGAGGCGGCCGAGGTGCCCAGCACCTCCTTGGTCTGCCCCTCGAACTGCGGCTCCGCCAGCCGCACGGTCACCACCGCGGTCAGGCCCTCGGTGGCGTCGTCCTTGACGACATCGTCGTCCGCGACGCGGAGCAGCTTCTTGGCCCGCAGCGCCTCGTTCACGGTCTTCGTCACCGAACGTTCGAATCCGGAGACGTGGGTGCCGCCCTTGGGCGTCGCGATGATGTTGACGAAGGACTTCAGGGTCGTGTCGTACCCCGTGCCCCAGCGCAGCGCGATGTCCACGCCCAGCTCGCGCTGCACCTCGGTGGGGATCATGTGCCCCTGGTCGTCCAGGACGGGCACGGTCTCCTTGAAGTTGCCCTGCCCCTGGAGGCGCACGACGTCACACACGGGCCGGTCCGGCGCCAGGTACTCGCAGAATTCGCTGATCCCGCCGTCGTACCGGAAGGTCTCCTCGGTCGGCTCGGTGCCGTCCACGCCGCGCTCGTCCCGTACGAGCAGGGTCAGCCCCGGCACCAGGAACGCGGTCTGGCGGGCACGGGCGTACAGCGTCTCCAGGGAGAGCCGCGCGTCCTTGAGGAAGATCTGCCGGTCCGCCCAGTACCGCACCCGGGTGCCGGTACGGGTCTTGGGGATCTTCTTCCCCTTGAGCAGCCCGGTGGCCGGGTCGAACGGCGCCTCGGGGCCCTGCTCGGTGAAGATGCCGGGCACGCCACGCCGGAAGCTGACCGTGTGCGTACGGCTGTTCAGGTCGACCTCGACGTCGAGGCGGGCGGAGAGCGCGTTGACCACGGAGGCGCCGACGCCGTGGAGGCCGCCGGAGGCCGCGTACGCGCCGCCTCCGAACTTGCCGCCCGCGTGCAGCTTGGTCATCACGACCTCGACGCCGGACAGGCCCGTCTTGGGCTCGACGTCGACGGGGATCCCGCGCCCGTTGTCCCGGACCTCGACCGATCCGTCCTCGTGGAGGATGACCTCGATGCGGTCGCAGTAGCCACCCAGGGCCTCGTCGACGGAGTTGTCGATGATCTCCCAGAGGCAGTGCATCAGGCCTCGACTGTCCGTCGAGCCGATGTACATGCCTGGGCGCTTGCGCACCGCCTCAAGCCCCTCAAGGACGAGCAGATGCCGCGCGGTGTAATTGGACCCGCCATCGCGGTCTGCCCCGGTCAGCAGTGCGGTGGACGGCACGGACGTATCGGCGGTCACGCGGTTCGCTCCTCGCTTAATTCTGCTTGAGACGGCTGGGCTGCCGCGTCAGAGGGTACCGAGGCCCAGGACAGCGCGTGTCGTGCGACCCAGGAGAAGTGCCATGTTAGCCCACTTTCGATAGCCTGTTCGATAACTCGACCGGGTGACGCACACATCACGTTCCCTTCCAGGCATGAACCATTTAGGCTCCGGGCACGTCCTCCTGAACGAAGGGCGCATCGCCGACAACCGTCGGCAGCGACAGCCACCCGCACCGTCACAACTTCACAGGACCGACCGACAACAGTGTGAAGACGATCCATCCCCTGCAATACGGCCCATTCGCCGCCACCCGGCAGCATTCCGGCCTCCCGGAGAAAAAAGTCAGGGAATGAAGGCCAGAGCGGGAACGTTTTCGGCCTGGTTGGATGTTGACCCTGGTACGACAGCTCGTCGAGCTAGAGAAGAGGCGACGTGACTACAGTTCTGACCCCCGCGACCCCGCTGACGGCCGCTGACCGCTGCGACCGGTGCAACGCTCAGGCGTACCTGCGCGTCGTGCTGCTCAGCGGTGGTGAGCTGCTGTTCTGCGCCCACCACGGCCGTAAGTTCGAGCCGGAGCTCAAGAAGATCGCCGCGGAGATACAGGACGAGACGGAGAAGCTCACCGCGACTCCCGCGACCGCAGGCGAAGACGAACGATGACGTGGCGACCTGACGCCTGACGCGCGTTCGCGCGTTCCGCGCGTATCGCGTCCGCATCCGACGAGCTCGGACCGGCCCAGGGCCGGAACGTAGCGGGCGGTCTCTCCCCGAATTCCGGGAGAGACCGCCCGCTCTCGTCATTTACGCGGCTTTTCGCTGAGAGCGAAATGGGTATCCGCGCGCTACCGCTCTATGGTCGCCGGGCTTGATACGGGCTTCGCTCTTGACCCGCGCGGCGCAATTCCGTGCGTGCGGGGACGCCGCTCCCGCACTCCGGAGTGCCCTCCTCCGGGACCGCCGCCCGGCGCTCTGGACCGAGGCCGCCCCTGGGCGACATTCGAGGCCGGTGGAGCCCATGGGGCCCGTGAGGTCCGTGAAGTCCACGAGACCTCCGGGGCTCCTCGGGCCCGAAGCGGGACCCGAGAAGCCGAGCCCCGGCCCCGAGGGCCCGGATCTGAGGGCCCGGATCTGAGGGCGGGCCCCGAGGGCCGACGCCCCCGGGGCCCGAGGCCCGGCTCCCGGGCCCCGTACGGGGCCCGCAGGGCCCGGAGACCGCCCCGAGGAGCGCCCGGGGCCTCCCGTCAGGACCCGTGCTGGCGGACCATGTCCGCGACGGCGGAGACGCGCGTATAGACGCCCGGACGCCCGCGTTCGCCGCAGCCCACGCCCCAGGAGACGAGGCCGACCAGCTTCCCCCGGGCGATCAGCGGCCCGCCGCTGTCCCCCTGGCAGGCGTCGCGCCCGCCCTGCGGGATGCCCGCGCACACCATGGACGCGGCGTCGAACTTGCCCTCGGACGACCCCGGATAGGCGCGTGCGCACGAGTCGTCCTTCACCATGTCCACCCGAGCGGCCCGCAGCGAGGCCGCGTAACTTCCGCTGCCCGTGGTGTCCCCCCAGCCGAAGACCGAGGCCGTGGTCCCCGCGTGGTACGCCCCGTCCCCGCGCCCGGCCATCGGGAGGACCGCGCTCTTGGGCAGCGCCGACTTCAGCCGCAGCACCGCGACATCGCCCCGGTTGGTCCGGCTGTCGTAGTCCGGGTTGACCCACACCGAGGCGACGGGGATCTCCTTGCCGGTCTTGCCGCGCAGGTCACCGCGGCCCGTGATGACCCGCAAATCGCGGACCGTACGCCGGTCCACCCCCAGCACCTCACGGCTCATGCAGTGCGCCGCCGTGATCGCCGTCCGCGGACCGACCACCGCTCCCCCGCAGAACTGCCCCGATCGCGTACCGCCGAACAGGGCCCGGCTGGACAGCGCCACCACCCAGGGATGATCCTCCGCGCGCACCGCCGCACCGCCGATCACCGCGCGGTCGGCGTCCCGGTCACGGGTGGACGCCGCGGTCGCCGCGGATGCCTGGGGGGCGAGCAACGCCGCCAGCAGGACACTCAGCAGCGCGGGCACAAGCATTCGGACACCAACAGTTCGTTCACAGCGCTTCACGCCCGACCTCCTCACCGTACGGGGCTCCGTGACCACCCAGGGTGTTCCCGGCGCACTCCCCCCGCATCCGGAGAGATCGGGCGGCACGGGAGTTCGGTCCGTACCGCCGAACGACGTACCCGGCTGCCGTCTCGGGTGCCGCACACGAGAAGGCCGACGGCCCGGTGAGGGGCGCGTCGGCCTTCTTCGTCCTGCTGCGTGCTGGCTCCGCTCAGTCCAGGTAGTCCCGCAGGACCTGGGAGCGGGAGGGGTGGCGCAGCTTCGACATCGTCTTGGACTCGATCTGGCGGATGCGCTCACGCGTGACGCCGTAGACCTTGCCGATCTCGTCCAGGGTCTTCGGCTGCCCGTCGGTGAGGCCGAAGCGCATCGAGACCACGCCCGCCTCGCGCTCGCTGAGCGTGTCGAGGACGGAGTGGAGCTGCTCCTGGAGGAGCGTGAAGCTCACCGCGTCGGCCGGAACGACCGCCTCGGAGTCCTCGATCAGGTCACCGAACTCGCTGTCGCCGTCCTCGCCCAGCGGAGTGTGGAGCGAGATCGGCTCACGACCGTACTTCTGGACCTCGACGACCTTCTCGGGCGTCATGTCCAGCTCCTTGGCCAGCTCCTCCGGGGTGGGCTCGCGGCCCAGGTCCTGGAGCATCTGACGCTGCACACGTGCCAGCTTGTTGATGACCTCGACCATGTGCACCGGGATACGGATGGTGCGGGCCTGGTCGGCCATCGCGCGGGTGATGGCCTGACGGATCCACCACGTCGCGTAGGTCGAGAACTTGTAGCCCTTCGTGTAGTCGAACTTCTCGACCGCACGGATCAGACCGAGGTTCCCCTCCTGGATCAGGTCCAGGAAGAGCATGCCGCGGCCGGTGTAGCGCTTGGCGAGGGAGACGACCAGTCGGAGGTTGGCCTCCAGCAGGTGGTTCTTGGCGCGGCGGCCGTCCTCGGCGATGATCTCCAGCTCGCGCTCGAGCTTCGGCGCGAGCTTGTCCGCGGCGGCCAGCTTGTCCTCGGCGAAGAGGCCCGCCTCGATGCGCTTGGCCAGCTCCACCTCCTGCTCCGCGTTGAGGAGCGGGACCTTGCCGATCTGCTTGAGGTAGTCCTTGACCGGGTCGGCCGTGGCGCCCGCGGCGGCGACCTGCTGGGCCGGCGCGTCGTCCTCGTCGTCGTCGGAGAGGACGAAGCCCTCGTTCTCGTTCTTCGGCTCGACCGGACCGTCCTCCGGTCCCGCCTTGCCCGCGGGCTTCGCCGGGATCTCCTCGACCAGCTCCTCGTCACCTTCGAGCAGCTCGTCGACGACCGACTTCTTGGCGGTGGTCTTCTTCGGGGCCGCGGCCTTCTTGGCGGCGGTCTTCTTCGCCGCCGCCTTCTTGGCCGGGGCGGCCTTCTTCGCGGCGGCGCTCGCCACCGCGTCGGCCGAGGACACGTCGGCGGCCATGGGGGCGGCGGACTCCTTCGGCGCGGCCATGTCGGCCCCCGCGGTCACGGCGGACGGCGCGGCCGTGCTCGCCGGGGTGGACTTCTTGGCGGTGGTCTTGGCGGCGACCGTCTTGGTGGCGGTGCGCTTGGCCGGGGTCTTCGCTGCGACGCTCTTTCGGGTGCGCTTGGGCGCCTCCGCGGCACTCACCATCAGCGTCACACCCTCCTCGTCGAGGATCTGGTTGAGGCTGCGCAGAACGTTCTTCCACTGGGTTGGCGGAATCTGGTCAGCCTCGAAGGCACGACGCACGTCATCGCCGGCGATCTGCCCCTCAGCCTTTCCCCGCTCGATGAGCGCCATCACGGACTCGGACTCGGCGATCTCCGCAGGGAGCGTACGGGATGTGCTGGCCGACACGAACAACCTCTCGGAACGATGGAAACGGCGGACCGTCGATGGGGATGAACCGACGGCGCGGGCGGAGCAGTGGAGAAACACGGCTCTGAGATTCGACTGGGATCGACTCTGAGAACAGCCCCTCACGGGGCGCCCGTATTCCCTCCGCGGCTGTCACCTCTTGAGTCATCGCGCTGGGGCGAGAAGCGTTACGCCCAATTCACGTGGCCCGAGTCACACCGTGTACCCACGTGTATGCGGCTAGAACCGGACGAATTGCCTCCATCCCCACTGCTGCGTCCTCCACTTCGGGTTCGGCTCTGCTGCTTCCATCCCTACCCGCCACGGCTCTCCGTACGTATGACCACGGCTGGCCTGGCTGTCCGTACGTACGGCCGCGCCGCCGGGTGCGGGAGGCGCGGCCGTACGTACGAGGGGCGGGGGATGAGCCGACGCGGAGGGACCGGCGACCGGGGATACGGGCCGGAAGCGCGGGCCTGTCGTGCGGGCCGGGTGCGGGCCCGCCCGCGTCAGTGCTCGCGCGGAGCCGGAACCACATGGTCGGCGCCGCCCGGGGCACCGGCCGCGGGCACCTGTCCCACCTGGCCGTGCTGCACGGGCTGACCCGGCTGGGCGGACTGGCCGGGCTGACCGGCGTGGCCGGGGTGACCCGGGTGAGCCGCCGCGCCCGCTCCGGCGGCCGCGGCGGGGCCGGTCGCCCCTGCCGCCTGTCCGGCCTGGACGGGCTGGCCCGGCTGACCGGCCTGCGCGGACTCGCTGTGCACGCTGAGGAGCTGACGCATCGCGGCCTCGGCCACGGCGGCCTCTCCGGCGACGAGCGCCTCGACGACGCGCCGGTGATGGCCGACCGCACTCTCGGTCGGGTGCTCGCAGCCCGTCGCGGGGCCGCCGGAGACCTGGAGCGCGGAGGAGACGATGCCGGAGAGGTGCTCCAGCATCCGGTTCCCCGCGGCCTGGAGGACGAGGCTGTGGAACTCGGCGTCGGCGCGCGAGAAGGTCAGCGTGTCGCCCTGGGCCAGCGCGTGGCCCATGATCTCCACCATGTCGGCGAGGCGCTGCTGGACGTCCTCGCGGCTCTGCCCGGCGGCGAGCCGGGCGGCGAGGGGCTCGATGGTCCAGCGCAGCTCGCACAGCTCGCGCCGCTGGCCCTCCCGCTGCGGCCCGAAGGCACGCCACTCGATGATGTCGGGGTCCAGCAGGTTCCAGTCGCTGACCGGGCGGACGCGCGTGCCGACGTTGGGACGCGCGCTGACGAGTCCCTTCGCCTCCAGGACGCGCAGAGACTCGCGCACGACTGTACGGGACACCTCGAAGCGCTGACCGATCTCCTCGGGGACGAGCGGGCGGTCGGCGCCCAGGTCACCGGAGACGATCATCTGGCCCAGCTGCTGCACGAGTTGGCCGTGCAGGCCGCGCCCGCGGCTGCCGGCGGCGCGGCGGCCCACACGGTTCATATCGGCCTCGGAGCCTTCCCACGCGGGGGCGTTGGTGGTGGGGCGCGCCGTGCCGGTCGACTCGGCGTACGCGTAGCGGTCCAGCTCGCCCGGGCCGACGAGGCCGGTGTCGACGGGACGAGCCGCGGTCATCATGGAGTGCGCAAGGGTAGTCACGCCTCCTTGTGTCGGCGGCGCTCGGGACGGCCTTGAGGGCTTTGGTGAAAAGCACACGAAAGGGTGATCAATGACTTCCGCACAATTGACGCCTTATCGGAAAGAACGGCGCTCGTCAGCGCCATCTCGTCGCACACAGCGAGGCGTTGGCGGTGACCTCAGGTGAACACCTGCCGCATTCCCTCGAACTCTTCTCGCAAGGAAACCGAGCCGCCAGTGCCTAGCGCGGCCTGCTGCGCAGCGAGGTGAGCGCGTACGCGCAGAGCAGCACGGTGAGCGACAACGCGAGGGCACGGCCGAGTGGTTGGGACGCCAAGCGCACAGCAACTGTCACCCACTGATCAACAGCGGAAGGCCACGGAACAAGAATGGCCCTTTGCAGTCGCTCCGGAAGCCCCTCCAGCGAACGGGCAGCGGGCCCGTCGAGCAACTTCCGCACCGCCGGAGCCACCAGCAGCGGCACGGCCACAACAGCCGCCGTACCGGCCCACGTTGAACGGAACACCCCGGCCGCGAGCAGCCCCGCCCACGCGCACCCCACACAGACGGCGAGCACGGCGACGGCCTGGACGAGCGGCGAGAACGACCTCCCCGTCCCGGACGGCAGCGCGAACGCCCCACTGTCAGCCCCGAACAGCAGCGTGAGCACCGCCGCGTTGAGCACCGCCGTCGTGAGGCAGAGGACGACCGCGGTCAGCGCCGACACGAACAGCTTCGCCAGCAGCATCCCCAGCCGCCGCGGCACGGGCGCCTGCGCGGGGGCCAGCGCGGGATAACGGAACTCCTGCCCGAACGCGAACGCCCCCAGCAGCCCCGCCGCCACCGCAGCGGGCGGCACGAAGAACGGCGACCCGGGCGGCCACCCGACCAGCAACCGCACTCCGGTCGCCAGCCCTCCCCCGTCCCCGCCCGAGCCCCCGTCCGAGCCCACCCCGGCCCGTACGAGCACGGCTCCGACCGCGACGGCACCGAGCAGCGCCATCGCCATCACGACCCACGGCGTCCGCACCCCGAACACCCGCCGGAACTCGTACCGCAACGGCGCGGCAGGCCCCGGCCGAGGCACGACAGGCGACAGCGAACGAGCGACGACGTCCCGCCCCTGCGCAACCGCGTCCGCCCGGGAACCGGGAGCTACGGCCGCAGCGGCACCGGCCCTGATCGCGATGGCCGAGGAGGACGAAGAGGATGAAGAGGACGTCGGGGCGGAGTGGGAGGAGGCCGAGGAGTACGAGGAAGCGACGCCATGGGAGGAGCGAACGACGGCCTGGGGACCAGTGACGGCGGAGGACGCGGTGGCAGCACTGGCTGGCACCGGCGTGAGCGCGGGCACCGGCACAGTCGGAGCCTCCGACGCCTCCACCACCCCGGAAGCCCCAGAGACCCCGGAAGACTCGCCAGCCCCAGAGAACTCGGACAGCCCATGCGACTCACGCAACTCACGGGACTCGGAAGGCTGGGGAAGGGTGGCCGACGAGAACTCACCCGCGCCCCGTTCCCCCGCAGAAGGCTGAGCCTGCGAGAGCGCGGGCCGCGCGGCACCTCTGCCGTCCGCCCGCACGAGCGGACGGGGCGGGTACGCGTCCCCGCTGTCCCCGATCTCCTCGGCGAGCTGATGGATAAGGATGCCGTTGCGGTAGGCCGACTCCCCGACCGCCGCACAACTGCTCCCGTACACCGACACCCGGCCGCTGCCGTCCCGCACCACCTCCACAGGCCGCGCCTTCTTCTGCTCCGCCGCCTCCGCACGGGCCTCCTGAGCGAGCACGGCGGCCAGCCGCTCGGCGTGCGGCGTCCGCACCGCCACCCTCGGCCGCAGCCGTGTCCGCCGGAAGTCGGCGGCATCCTGATCGGCGACCAGCCGTCCGTCCTCGACCGACACCACCCGGTCCGCGATCCTCGCGGCCTCCTTGGGGTCGTGCGAGGTGGTGAGCACCAGTCCGCCCTGGTCGGCGTACCCACGCAGCAGCCCGTGGAGCCAACTCGCCTCCCGGGGCGACAGCCCTCGCGCGGGATCGTCCAGAACGAGCGTGTGCGGGTCCCCCAGCAACGCCGACGCGATCCCCAGCCGCCGGTCCATCCCGAGCGAGAAGTCCCCGAGCCGCTGATCGGCCAGCCCGCTCAAGCCGACGACGTCCAGCACATCGTCCGCCCGACGGGCAGGAACGCCCGCGACGGCGGTCAGCATCCTCAAATGCCCCCGCGCCGTGCGCGCCGGGTGCCCCGGAACATCCCCGAGCAGCACCCCGACCTCCCGCGCCGGATGCGGCACCCGGTGCATGGGCCGCCCCCGGAAGAGCGCGACCCCCCGCCCCGGCAGCAGCTGCAGCATGAGCCGCAACGCGTCGCTCGTACCCGCCCCCGAACCCGCATCCGAGGACCCCAACAGCACGGTGACCTTGCCCGGACGTGCCTCAAAGGTGAGGTCGTCAACGGCGGGCGGCCGCCGTCGACGGGACATGCTGGTGAGCCCAATGGCCTGGATCATCGCTTCTCCCGCTGGACGCGTGGGGACGCACCTCAGCAAGATAACGCGACATTTCCGTCTTTCCGGGCAACGCGCGCTGACGCCGGAATCAGACCTCTGGCCGCAGCATCGGCGGGTTGAGCAGTGTCGCGCCGCCCGCCCTGAACAACTGCGCGGGCCGCCCGCCCTGACGCGTCGTCGTTCCCCCGGTCGGCACCAGGAACCCCGGCGTACCGGTCACCTTGCGGTGGAAGTTCCTCGGGTCGAGCGCCACGCCCCACACTGCCTCGTACACCCGGCGCAGCTCCCCCACCGTGAACTCGGGCGGGCAGAACGCGGTGGCGAGCGAGGAGTACTCGATCTTGGAACGCGCCCGCTCCACCCCGTCCAGCAGGATCCGGTCGTGATCGAAGGCGAGCGGCACCGGCTGATCGCCCTCCCGCGCCATACCGTCCCCCGAGCCGAGCAGCGAGTCGGCGGGCGCCCAGCGGGCACTGCGCGCATCGCCTCCGGCGGTCGGCGAGGGCAGATCGGGGGCAAGCACGAGATGCGCGACGCTGACCACTCGCATCCGCGGATCCCGCTGCGGATCGCCGTAGGTGGCGAGCTGTTCGAGATGGGCCGCCGCGTCGCGGCCGTCCGGCTCGTGCGACCGCAGCCCCGTCTCCTCCTTGAGCTCTCGCGCGGCGGCGGCCTCAAGGTCCTCCTCGGCCCGAACGAACCCCCCGGGAAGCGCCCACCGCCCCTGGTACGGGGACTCCCCACGTCGGACGACCAGCGCGCACAGCGCGTGACTGCGGACTGTGAGCACCACCAGATCGACGGTGACGGCAAAGGGCGGGAAGGCCGACGGGTCGTAGGGCATGGCGCGATCATAGTCGTCTCCCTGACGATAAACAGTCCGTTCTCCCGCACCCCGCTCACCTCCTTCGCCTCCTCCCGTCCCGTCTCCGGAACCGCCTCGGTCCGTGCCTCCGGAACAGCTTCGGTCCCCGTCGCATGCGCCGCCTCGGTCTGCGCCTCCGGCGGGCTCCGCCTCCGCCCGCCTCGGTGTCAGCCGCAGAGCTGAAGCCCGTCGGCCGCCTCCTCCACCATCGCCATGCCGAGCCTGCTGATCCGCACCGCGAAGGGCTCCTCGGCCACCCGCAGACCGGAGAGCCGCACCTCCCCGAGCGGAGCGCTGCTCACCGCTTGTACGGCTACAGTCCCGGCCGGAACGTCGGGGCGGATCCCCGCCAACGCGGTCAGCGCCTGCACCGCCCCGGCCGCCGCCACGGCTGCGGGACGGCACGCGGCCGGGTGGGGAATCGGCGCGCTCCCCTCTGTCCGCTGCTCGGCCGCGTACATCTCAGGAAGCCGCTGCCCGAACGCCTCCGCCGCGTCGACCAACCCCCGCAACAGCGAGCACGCCTCCTTCTCGTACCCCGCGACAACCAGCCCGGCGACTGCCGTCGCCGTCTCCCGCACCCTGACGGCGCCCCCGCGGTGGCCGAACGGGTTGTAGCCCGGCTCCCCGCTCCCCAGACTCCGCAGTCCCCAGCCCGAGTCCAGCGACGGTCCTCCCAGCAGCCGTGCGAGCTGTTCGGTACGCACCTTGTCCAGCAGTCCGGGAGCGTGCTCCCCGCCTCCCACGAGCCCGGTGTCCAGAAGATCGACGGACGACGAGCACAGCGAACTCTCCCTGGCCCCGCCCCGCGTCCGGAGCACAACCGGCCTCCCACCACCCCTGTCCTCGCACCAGAAGTCCTCGGCGAAGCGCAGCCGCAGTTCCCCCGCCCACTCCCGGAACGCGTCTCCGCCGCTCCGGCCGTGGGCATCGAGCAGCCCTGCTCCCAGCACGGCGGCCCGATGAGCGTGCGCCTGGACCTCGCAGCGATACGGGCCTTCCGGCACGGGGTCCGGCACATAGCCCTCCTCTCCCGCCGCCCCACGCATCCACTCCAGGCAGCGCTCCGCAGCCGGGAGGAGCCGTTCCGTGTCGCTTTCAGGGAGCCCCCAGCGCCAGGCTTCGGCGAGCACCGTGGGGAAGAGCAGGGTCGCCTCGATCCCTGTGCAACTGGGGGCAGCGCGCGGACCGCCATGACGCAGCGTCCCGGGAATCCGTCCGCGGTCCGGCCCCGCGTCCGTGTTCTGCCTCCTGGCGAGCGTGCTCAGGGTCCCGGCTGCGAGACGGGTGCCGAGTGGAAGGAGCATCCTGGCCGCGTGAAGGGACTCGGCAGGGGCGAGGGCGCACCGCCAGGGGACCCCGCCCGCGAGGTGGACCTCGGACGGCGTCGCCGGATCACGGAGCAGAAGCGCGCTCAGGTCGTCGAGACTCGAACGGAAGAGCTGTCGGATCCGGGCGTCGTCTCCCTCTGCCTCCGCTTCGGCCCAGTGGGCGAGCAGCCCGCTCGTCCGGGCACCCGCCGATGAGGTGCTCGCCGGTGAGGCAGCGCCGCCAAGCGGGGCAGCGCCCGTCCGTCCCCTTCCCTCAGGGAGTGCGTCGCTGTTGTTGTCGGCGCGAGTTCGGGCCGAGTCCGAAGAGCACTCCAGCTCGACGCTGAGGGCCAGACTGCGGCTCTCTCCGGGTGGCAGCTCCAAGTCCCACCTGAGCACCCCTGCGGCGGCCCAGGAGGTGTCGGGAGCGGGGCGAGCCGTCACCGTGGCATGCAGCTGTCCCCTGGTCCAGCGGAGACCACGGCCGTGCACCGCCGCCGCGAGTTCCGCGCCTGGCCTGCCGACCGCGATGGCGCCGAGTTCGCCCAGGTCGGTGCCGAGCCTCACCTCCAGAGGCATCCGCACGATCCCCTCGCCGGCGTTCCGAACGGTGATGTGCTCCGCCCCGTCCGCCGAGCGAAGACGCTCGACCGTGAGCTCCGGATCGGGGCCGCTGTCGACCGAGGCACGGGCCGTTGACAGGAAACGCGCCTGCGCCGAATCGACCATCCGCCCCTGCACGGGCACCGGCTCCTGCCCCGAGAGTCGGACCTGGCAGCGCGAGAGCACACGCGTACCGGACCGGTAGAAGCCCTCCAAGCCCGCGCCCCGTAGCTGCCCATGGTCGAGCGAGATCACCAGCGCGGGGGCGGCGACGCAGATGAGGGAGGCGTGCGCCGGCTGATACTCAATGCCACGTCGTGGGGGCGGAGCAGGGCGAGAGGCTCGTCCTGGGGCGCGTTCGGCGGAGGGCTCCGGTGGCGTGCGCCTACGGGCCTTCGACTGAGAGATCAGGGACATAACGCGTTCCTCCGCTTCCTCTTCCGTGCTCCGGTGAGGCCGGGTGGGGGTCGGGTATTGGGTGCGCGGTATCCGCCACTCAGGTGAACGGCGGGCGGGCGCGGGGGTCACGGGGCCGGGCGCCGGGTTGGATCCGGATGCTCGTGCCGCTCGGTGCTCTCGGTGCGCGCCGCCTGGTCCCGCCGCATGCAGCGTCGGAGCAGCTCCGGGTCGAGGCCCTCGTTGCAGGCCTGGTTGAGGAGCTGGGCGAAGATGTAGTCGGGGTCGGTGCGCAGCGCCTTGGCGAGGGCTACGCGGGCAGTCGCCGAGTCGCCTCCGGACCACGCGACCCAGCCGGCGAGGGTGAGCAGCGCCACCGCATGCTCGGAGTACGGCCCGACGCAGCGGCGTGCGAGTGCCCGCCAGAGGCGCAGCGCCGGGTGGACATCGAGCCCTTCCATCCACTCGGCGGCCAAGTCGCGTGTCCTGCGGTCCTGGAGGCCGAGGACCAGCGAGGCGGCCTCTTCGTGGCTGAGCAGGCCGTCGTCGTGGACATCCTCCTCCTGAGAGGTGCCGCCGTTCGGGGCGACGATGCGATGAAAACGGTCCATCAACCGACCGGCGAGAGCCATGGTCTCGTCGCGCACCTGATCGCGTCCCTCGGAGGTGAGCATGCGGGAGACGAGGCGGGCACCGACAGCGTCGAGGGCCTTCTCCTGCTGCTCCGCCTGCGGAGGCCCGAGTGCACTGAGCCGCTCTTCCATGTCGCGCAGAGAGCCATGGACCCGCATACCGGAGTACGCCGCAGCCGCGGCCATGGCCGAGGTGCCCGGCGCCGCGAGCGGAGTGCCGTCGGCGGAACAGCACTGAGCGTCCGGGCAGCAGTACGACCAGTAGTGCCTGGTGGAGAGGCAGAGCGCCTCGTAGACGGGCATGTCCAGCTCGCCGCAGGCCAGGCGGAGCCGCTGGGCCAGAGGCGCCAGCCTCTCCTGCACATCCGTGCCCGACTCGCCGAAGGCGGGCTCCTGGCACAAGAAGATGAGCGCGCCGTCGGGACGGGGGCCGCGGGCCAGCGCGGTCGCCTCCATGCACTCGGCGACCTGGGAAGCGATGGCGGGCCACTCATCCGGGGAGTCCGGAATCCCGATCCGGATCCGAGCGCCGAACCTTCCTCGCTCCCCGTGCAGGGACACAGCCACGATCGAGTCGTCGGGATAGAAACCCAGGAGATAGGGGAGAGCGTCGGCCAGCTCGGCAGGCCCGCGCAGGAAGACGTCTGCCGACCCCGCGTGCGGCCCGGACCGCTCGGCATGGCCGGGTCGGTCGGCCTGGTCCGCTTCTCCATCCTTCGAGCTGGGATGCCGTGGGCAGTCGGTGTCGTGCGGCGCTGACGGATCCGGCTCGATGCCGTCGGGATCGCTGCTGTGCTGATTCATGCCTCGACGGTGCCGGTCGCGGCGAGGTCGCCGTCGCGCGTTATCCACAGGCAAGGTCGTTATTCGTATTAATCATAAGAATCACGAGTTATCCACAGCTTCATTCGCCCACCACCGCCGCCATCGGGTTGCATGGACGCATGAGTGACACAGACCTGCGCCAAGAGGCCGATGCCGTGCTGTCCGGTCTCGTGGGCGACCGCGAGGGAACGGCCCGGCTGCGCACCGATCAGTGGCGAGCCATCGAGGCCCTGGTGGCCGAGCGGCGCCGAGCCCTGGTGGTCCAGCGCACCGGCTGGGGCAAGTCCGCGGTGTATTTCGTCGCGACCGCGCTCCTGCGCAGGCGAGGTTCGGGGCCGACCGTGATCGTCTCGCCGCTGCTCGCCCTGATGCGAAATCAGGTGGAGGCGGCGTCACGGGCCGGGATCCACGCGCGCACGATCAATTCCGCCAACCCCGAAGACTGGGAAGCGATCGAGGCAGAGGTGGCCGCCGGCGCCGTCGACGTCCTGCTGGTCAGCCCCGAGCGGCTCAACAATCCGGACTTCCGGGACCAGGTTCTGCCCAAGCTCACCGCCTCCACCGGCCTGCTAGTCGTCGACGAGGCGCACTGCATCTCCGACTGGGGCCATGATTTCCGGCCCGACTACCGACGGCTGCGCACGATGCTCGCGGAGCTGCCCCCCGGCGTGCCCGTCCTGGCCACGACGGCGACCGCCAACGCGCGGGTGACGGCGGACGTCGCCGAGCAGTTGGGCACCGGCGGACAGGAGCCAGCGGGGCGGGGAGCAGCGGATGAGAGCGGTCCGAGGTCGTCCGGGGCGCTTGTCCTGCGTGGTTCCCTGGACAGGGAGAGCCTCAGCCTCGGGGTGCTGCGGATGCCCGATGCCGCACACCGCCTGGCCTGGCTGGCGGAGAATCTCGACTCGCTCCCCGGCTCCGGGATCATCTACACGCTGACGGTGGCCGCCGCCGGTGAGGTGACGGCGTTCCTCCGCCAGCACGGCCACAAGGTCACCTCGTACACGGGCAGGACGGAGAATGCCGACCGGGAAGCAGCGGAGGCCGACCTGCTGGCGAACCGAGTGAAGGCCCTGGTCGCCACCTCGGCGCTGGGCATGGGCTTCGACAAGCCCGACCTCGGCTTCGTGGTCCACCTCGGCTCCCCCTCCTCCCCCATCGCCTATTACCAGCAGGTCGGACGTGCCGGGCGCGGTGTCGATCACGCCGAGGTGCTGCTGCTGCCCGGCCCGGAGGACGAGGCGATCTGGAGGTATTTCGCCTCGCTCAGCTTCCCGCCCGAGGATCAGGTGCGCCGCACGCTGGATGTGCTCTCGGCGTCCGACAGGCCGCTGTCGCTCCCCGCACTGGAGCCTCAGGTGGAGCTGCGCAGGACAAGACTCGAAATGATGTTGAAGGTGCTCGACGTGGACGGCGCCGTCCGGCGGGTGAAGGGCGGCTGGGTCGCCACGGGCACCCCTTGGACATATGACGCCGACCGCTATGCGTGGGTGGACCGGCAGCGCAAGGCGGAGCAGCGTGCCATGCAGTCCTACGCGGAGACCTCGGCCTGCCGGATGGAGTTCCTCCGCGAACAACTCGACGACGAGGAAGCGGCCCCCTGCGGCCGGTGCGACAACTGCGCGGGTCCACGGTTCACGGCCACGGTGAGCGACGCGCTGGTGTCGGCTGCCCGCGGTGAACTGGGACGGCCGGGGATACAGGTCGAGCCGCGCCGGATGTGGCCCACCGGGATGCCGTCGGTCGGGATGGATCTGAAGGGCCGGATCCCCGAGAAGCAGCAGGCCGCGGAAGGGCGGGCGCTGGGCAGGCTCTCGGACATCGGTTGGGGGAACAAGCTGCGTCCCCTGCTCTCCCCGCAGGCAGGAGACGGTCCCGTTCCCGAGGAGGTGCTCGACGGTGCGGTGACGGTGCTGGCCGACTGGGCGAAGGGGCCGGGCGGCTGGGCCTCGGGCGAGCCTGATGCCCTCACCCGACCGGTGGGTGTGATCGCGGTCGATTCGCTGAACCGCCCGCAGTTGGTGCGGTCGCTCGCGGAGCGCATCGCGGAGATCGGCCGGATGCCCCTGCTGGGTGCCGTGACCTATGCGGAGGGGGCGCACCCGTCCGGATTCCCACGCAGCAACAGCGCCCAGCGGCTGCGCGCCCTGAACGGGGCCTTCACCGTGCCGCCGGAGGTCGCGGAGTCGATCGCGGCGGCGTCCGGCCCGGTGCTCCTGGTGGACGACTTCACGGAGACGGGATGGACGATCGCCGTCGCGGCCCGGATGCTCCGCCAGGCAGGCGCGGAGGGGGTGTTGCCGCTGGTCCTCGCGGTGCAGGGCTGAGGTTCGGCCCCCGGCAGGTCCAGGTTGCCGGATGCTCGGTCACGGCACCGGGCGAGGAGGGAGGAGAAAGGGACGGGGAGACGGAGAGCGGCGAGAGACGGAGAGAAAGAGTCCGGAAGTCGCTGCGAGGAGGGGGAGAGCTGAGGCAGAACGGGAAGAATGGGAGGAGACGGCTCGGGAAGGCCGCGTGATGCGCTGAATGTTCATTGCCGCATCGCCGAGCGGCCGCGAGAATTGAAGCGGTTCCAGGACGAAGGGAGAGACGTGACCTTCGGCTTTGCTCCGCCACCCGCGCCCGACTCCCCCTCACGGCTCGGCCGCACACTCGAACCCGCCGAGTGGGCAGCCGCCGGGATTCCCCTGCTCCGCGACCCACGAGATACCGTCACCGGACTCTGCGAACGTCACTCACCGCGTCTGTCCACCGCCGTCCTGGCGGTGATCGGACCGGACGAACGGCTCGTCGCCAGCGCGTCGTTCGACCAGCGCAGTGCGCGCCCGGATGGCTGGGAGTTCCGTAACGCCCTGCTCGACCAGTTGCGCCGGGTCATCCCGCACGACCTGCGCCGCCGGTCCCCGGTTCGAACGGCGATCCTGCTCTACTGCCGGACGGGTGAGCAAGGCTGGACGGAGATCGACGGGGCCTGGATGTGGGGGCTGCGGGACGCCTGCACGCTGCACGGACTTCGTTGCGGCGCGTACGTCACGCTGACGCTCTCCGGTTGGCAGGTGCTCGGTGAGGGGCGCGGCGGCCGCCGTCCCTCAGCCGTGGCCACCCTGTCAGCGGAGTCGCCCCCCGCGCCCGGGCCAGTGTTCGGGAAGCAGGCTTCGCCGGCGCCTCCGGCCTCGGAGCCTGCCGCCTCGGAAGCCCCGTCGGCCGCTGCACCCGTGCCGTCGGCCTCTGCGCCTTCGGCTCCGGCTTCTCCCGCGACGGCATCTCCGGCGCCCGTGCCTGCGACGCCGCTTGAGGTGAGTGGTGGGCGGGGGAGCAGGAGAGGCACGTCGTCGGCGCCTGGCCGCGGTGGGGGCTCGGCCGCTGCCGCCCGCGCGGGAGCGGGCACGGGAGCGGAGGCAGGTGCGGCTGCGGGGGCTGCGGCGTCATAGGGCCCACGAGCGGATCCGGCGTCCAGCGGGTCTCCCGTAGGGCCAGCGGATCGAGCGGGGTCCAACCCGACTCCGGCCCGACCGCCCCCTACGCTGCCCTGCTCCGGCAGGCCGGGTGGTCGCGTAGGACGAGTACCGGGTCGGCCAGCCAGTGCCTAGGAGCAGGCGTGGGCACGGGCGTAAGGGTAGGCGTTGGCGCACGCCTGTCCCTGCTCTGTCCTTGCTTCACCGGCTGCGCCTGTCGGCCTGTGCCTGTGGGGTTCCCGGCCTCCCCTCCGTGCGGGCCGCGTCGGTGGAGCGATGGAGCGGGGTCCGACGGAGGGAGAGGAAGGGGTCAGAGCAGGGCGCGGAGGCGCTGGGGGTCGCCGCAGACGATGAGCTGTTCGCCCGCCTTCTCGAGCGCGGCGGGGAGGGCCGCGGCGGCCTCCGGGTCCGTGCCTCCGTTGACCGCGAGCAGCACGATGGTGCGGGGGCTGGTGCGGGCGACGGCTGAGGTGTGGGCGCAGAACACGTCTTCGCCCTCGGAGAGTTGGCGCCAGTAGGCGTCCTCGCCGAAGGAGAGTTCGTGCTGGGCCCAGGGGTGCTGTTCGCCGGTGGTCAGCAGCAGGATCTCGCCGGGGGCGCGGCCCTCGTCGAGAAGCTTGTCGACCGTCTCGTCGGCGATCTCCACGGCCGTCGCGTCGGTCGCGGCGACCAGTTGGATCTGCGCCGTGGCGGCGGCAGTGGTAGGGGCGGCAGGCGTGGGCGGAGCCGGAGGGTTCCCCTGCCGGGGAGCGCCCGGGCGGCCGGGCGTGCTCGGTCCCTTGCTGTCCGCGCGCGGCGGTGCGGGGCGCGGCGAGGGCCGGGGGCCGGGAAGGGGTGCTGCTGTTCGGGATGCCTGCGGAGTTCGGGCTGCTCCCGCTGCGTTGCGGGGGCCCGGGACGCTCTCGTAAATCTGTGGCTCCTCGGGGGTGAGAGGCATGAGGTGATGTCTATCAAATGACGGAATGGGGCGCGTCAGCGGGTACGGGATCCGGACGGACATTCCGTGGCCTGGGTGGGTGCTTCCGGGATACGGGCACGGCGGTGGCGGATCTAGAAGAGCTCGATCTGCTCCGTGGGCTCGTTCCGGGTGCGCTTGAGGTGCTTCCAGCGGGTCAGGGCGTCCATGTAGGACCAGGACAGTCGGTGGTACGGGGTGGGTCCCCGTACCTCCAGGGCCGCCCGGTGGACGGGAGAGGGGTAGCCGGCGTTGTCGTGGAAGGCGAAGTCCGCGTAGTCCTCGGGCAGTTGGGCCATCATCGCGTCCCGGTGGACCTTGGCGATCACCGAAGCGGCGGCCACGGCGACGCAGGACTGGTCGCCCTTGATGACTGTGCGGACCCGCCAGGGGCGGCCGAGGTAGTCGTGCTTGCCGTCGAGGATCACGGCGTCGGGGCGTACGGGCAGCCCCTCCAGCGCCCGGACGGCGGCCAGCCGGAGAGAGGCCGTCATGCCCAGTTCGTCGATCTCCTCGGGGGAGGCGTGGCCGAGGGCGTGGGCGGTGACCCAGCCGTTCAGCTCCTCAGCGAGTTCCGCGCGCCGAGGGGGCGGGATCAGCTTGGAGTCGGTCAGGCCCTCGGGTGGACGGCGCAGTCCGGTGACGGCCGCGCAGACGGTCACGGGGCCCGCCCAGGCGCCACGGCCGACCTCGTCGACTCCAGCGACGATTTTCGCTCCGGTGGTGGCGCGGAGCGAACGCTCGACGCGGTGAGTAGGCGGCTCGTAGGGCATGACAGTTCCAGCGTATCCGCTGTTGTCGGCGTGAGTTCAGCCGACTCCGGTAAGGACGGCGTCCAGCCACTCCGGGAGGCCCTCGGTGCGGTCGGTCCACGCCTGGGGCGGCGCCACGGAGGGCCCGCCCGAGGCCACGATGCCGCCGACGATGGCGCAGGTCGTGTCGACGTCACCGCCCGCCCGGGCGGCGGCCCAGAAGGCGCCCTGGTAGTCGTCCGCGTACCGGGCGGCGGCCCAGAGCGTGAAGGGCACCGTGTCGTGCGCGCTCGTGCGCCGTCCGCAGCCCAGGACGGCGGCGACGGTGCCGACGTCCGCGTAGTCGAACATGTCGCGGGCGCGGCGGACTCCGGCCTGGACGGCGCTGCGCGGCACCAGGTCCCGTACGGCGTCGAGGAGTTCGGCCCCCGGAGCCGGGGGCTGCGCTTCCGGTCGGCCCGCCTCCGCCGCCAGCAGCGAAGACGCCGCGGCGACCGCGCGGGCGCCCGCCACGGCTTCGCGGTGCTGGTGCGTGACGTAGGCGGAGCGTTCGGCTTCCGCCGCCGCGCGCTCCGGGTCGCCCGCGTACCAGGCGCCGAGCGGGGCGACGCGCATCGCGGCGCCGTTCCCCCACGAGCCCTCACCGTCGAAGAGCGCGGCGGCCAACTCGCTCCAGTCGGCGCCCTCCTGCCGGATGAGCCGCAGCATCCGGTTCACCGCGGGCCCGTAGCCCCGGTCGAAGTCGTGGTGCTCGGCGAAGGAGGCGGCCAGGGCGTCCTGGTCGATCGCGCCGTGCGCGGCGAGCACGGCCACCACCGAGCAGGCCATTTCGGTGTCGTCGGTCCACTGCCAGGTGCCGGGCGGCAGTTCGTTCCGGCGCGGCAGTGCGTGGTGGGCGGGGACGAAGAACTGTGAGCCCAGGGCGTCGCCCACGGCCAGTCCGCGCAGGCTGGCGAGGGCGCGTGCTACCCGCTCACTGCGTGCGAGGTCATGGGGGTCAGCGCTCATGGTGCGACGACTCTAACCGGACACGGTCGGCCCGGTCGGCCCTCGCCCGGCACAACGGCGTGTGATTGGCGTGATCCAATCCCCCGTCGGCCCCGCACCTGCCCCCTCAGACCTCCGCTCAGGGCCCCCTCAGACCTCCACTCAAGGCCTGCTCAGGGCCTGCTCAGGGCCTGCTCAGGGCCTGCTCAGGGCCTGCTCAGACCCCGTAGCCCCAGAGCCCCGAGGACTCGGGGGTCCGCCAGCGTTCGAAGGGGCGGTCCAGGTGGTAGCGGCCGTCGGAGCCGAGGACCAGGGCCCTGGTCTCCCCGTTCCCCGGGTTGGAGAGGGCCTCGAACTCGTCGACCGTCCAGTGCAGCCAGCGCATGCAGAACAGCCGCATGGTCAGCCCATGCGACACCAGCAGCACATTGGGCGGGTGGTCGGGGGCCTGGAAGCTGCGCCAGAGGCTCTCCAGGAAGGCGCCCACGCGGTCGTACACGTCGGCGCCGGACTCGCCCTGGGCGAAGCGGTAGAAGAAGTGGCCGTACGCGTCGCGGTACTTCTTCTGCTGGCGCACGTCCTCCCGGTCCTGCCAGTTGCCCCAGTCCTGCTCGCGCAGCCGCGGCTCCTCGCGGGCGCGCACCCGGGAGGGGTCGAGCCCGAGCGCGGCGAACGTGTCGCGGGTGCGGCGGTACGGCGAGACGTACGCGGAGACGCGCTCGTTCCCGAGGACCTCGCGCAGCCGCTTTCCGGCATCCTCGGCCTGCCGTACGCCGCGGTCGGTCAGCGCGAGCGCGTGGTCGGGGACCCGTTCGTAGATGCTGTCGTCGAAGTTGCCCTCCGACTCCCCGTGGCGGAGCAGGATGATACGAACGGGACGTCCCATGCGTCCCACAGTAGGTCAGACGGTCCAGGAAGGCTCAAGGTCGATCACGTCCCCGGCCACGGCGGCCACGTCCGCTCCCGTCTGGGCGCGCAGGGCCAGCCGCTCGACGCGTTCGGTGCGGTACTTGCCGTGCTCGGCCGTGGAGTCCCACATCGAGAGCACCAGGAACTCCTCCTCCGTATGTGCTTGCGCGAAGACTCCGCGCAGCATTCCGGGCGAGCCGGCCATCGCCGGGTTCCAGACCTTCTCCTGCATGAGCGTGTAGTGCTCGGCGCGCTCGGGGCGCACCCGGCAGTGGGCGACGCGCAGCAGATCGGCGTCGGTGAAGACCGGGCGGAATCCGGACTTCACCTCGAAGCGGTATTCGAAGAGCCGCACCTGCATGTCCTTGTACGTGCCGACCTGCGAGGAATGCAGCCTGTCGTGCGAGCGGGCCATGAACGAGTCGTAGAACGCCCTGCTCTCCCAGAAGCCGAACAGATGCGCAACGCCCTCCCGCGCCCGGCTCCAGCCGCCCCCCTGCCCACGGAATCCGGGTTCGCCGAGCAGCCCCGCCCACTTCCGCTGCCCGCGCTCGAAGCCGCGACGGTCGACCACTGTGCAACGCATCCACTTGACCAGCACCGCGCTATCGTACGGCCATCCCAGTGACCGCTTCGCGCGTACGCCGGGGCGTTCGCGCCCCCGAGCGCCGGGCCGCGCACCGGGGCGCCGTCCTCACCCCTTCCGTACGCCCCTCTCCCCTGCCACGCGCTCCAGATGTTCGGCATAGGTGAGCGTGCCGACCGCGCGGTCCGGTACGAGGTTTCCGCCCGCGCGCAGGGCACGGACCGCCTTGCCGGGCAGCCGCAGACCGACCACCCGCCGTCGCCGCCCGTACGCGCGCAGTGTCATCGACGCCAGTTCGCGCGAGGTGTGGACCAACGGTCCGCCCATGTCCTCGGCCCGTCCGGCGGGCTCCCCCAGCGCCAGCGTGACGAGCCGCTCGGCGACCTCCCCCGCGTCGACCGGCTGGAACCGCGCGCCGGACAGCGTGAGCGACACGGGGAGCCGGAACTGGCTCGTGGTCAGCCGCTCCACCAGGTCGTGGAACTGCGTCGCCCGCAGCACCGTCCACGGCAGACCGGAGCGCTCGACGGCCCGCTCGCAGGCGAGCTTGGCGTCGTAGTAGAAGAACCGCACCCGGTCGATGCCGACGATCGAGACGTAGACGAGGTGCGGGTTCCCGCCCGTGTGCTGGCAGGCGGCGAGGAGATGGCGCAGCGCCTGCACGTCCTTACGGCCGGTCGCGCAGTGCACGATCACCTCGGCGCCGTCCACCGCCTCCGCGATGCCGTCCCCGCTCAGCAGGTCGCCCGTCGCCCACTCCTGCGCCCCGTCGTCCTTCGCCCGCCGGGGGCGGCGGCTGAGCACCCGCACTCGCTGCCCGGCGTCCAGCAGCCCCCGCACGACGTGCCGTCCGAGCGTGCCGGTCCCACCGGTCACCAGAACGGTCCGTTCCCTCGCCATGTCGCACCACGCCCTCTCCGATGCCTGTGACCCGCACGGTACGCGCGTTGGCCGTACGGCACACAGGCGCACGCGCGAGGGCGGGGAACCTGTCCGTACGTCCGTGACGTACGGCCGGTTCCCCGCCCTCAGCGGGGGTTACGAGTCGCTAGGGACTCCACCCCCACCCCGTGCGGCCGGTGACTAACTGCAGCGACTAGCTGCAGCCGCTCGTCGAGCCGCAGCCCTCGCAGAGGTAGCAGCTGCCCGCGCGGCGCATCTTGGTGCCGCAGGAGAAGCAGAGCGGCGCGTCGGCGTTCAGCCCGAGCTGCATCTCCATCAGCTCCGTGGAGTTGTGCGCCTCCTTCGGGGCCGGGGCCGGAGCCTGCGGCTCCGCCGCGGTGCGCTCGGCGTCCTTGGCGTCCTTCGTGCCGGACGCGGACTGCCGCGCCTGCTCCGCCTTCGGCGCCGACTGGGCCAGGCCCTCGACGTCGATCTCGTCCTCGGACGGCTCGTAGGAACCCGTCTCCAGGTGGCGCTGGCGCTCGGCCGCCGAGTGGATGCCGAGGGCCGAACGCGTCTCGAAGGGCAGGAAGTCGAGCGCGAGGCGGCGGAAGATGTAGTCCACGATGGACTGCGCCATCCGCACGTCCGAGTCGTCCGTCATCCCGGCGGGCTCGAAGCGCATGTTGGTGAACTTCGAGACGTAGGTCTCCAGCGGCACGCCGTACTGGAGGCCGACCGAGACGGCGATCGAGAAGGCGTCCATCATGCCCGCGAGGGTCGAGCCCTGCTTGGACATCTTGAGGAAGACCTCACCGAGACCGTCGTCCGGGTAGGAGTTCGCCGTGATGTAGCCCTCGGCGCCGCCCACGGTGAAGGACGTGGTGATGCCGGGGCGGCCCTTGGGCAGCCGGCGGCGGACCGGGCGGTACTCGACGACCTTCTCCGGCTCGCTCGACGGGGCCTCGGCCTCGTCCTTCTTCTCCTCCTTGGACTTCGCGGAGAGCGGCTGGCCGACCTTGCTGTTCTCGACGTAGACCGCGAGGGCCTTGGTGCCGAGCTTCCAGCCCTGGAGGTAGATCTCCTCGACGTCCTCGACGGTGCTGCTCGCGGGCATGTTGACCGTCTTGGAGATGGCTCCGGAGAGGAACGGCTGGGCCGCGGCCATCATCCGCACGTGCCCCATCGGCGAGATGGAGCGCTCGCCCATGGCGCAGTCGAAGACCTCGTAGTGCTCGGGGCGGAGGCTGGGCGCGTCCACGACATTGCCGTGCTCGGCGATGTGCTCGACGATCGCCTCGACCTGCTCCGGCTGGTAGCCGAGGCGCTTGAGGGCCTTCGGGACCGTGTTGTTCACGATCTGCATCGAGCCGCCGCCGACGAGCTTCTTGAACTTGACCAGGGCCAGGTCGGGCTCGACGCCGGTGGTGTCGCAGTCCATCATCAGGCCGATGGTGCCGGTCGGGGCCAGCACCGACGCCTGGGCGTTCCGGAAGCCGTTCTTCTTGCCGAGACGCTGCACGTCCTGCCACGCCTCGGTGGCCGCGGCCCAGACCGGGGTGTCCAGGTCGTCCGTACGGGTCGCCGCGTCGTTCGCGTCGGCGTGCTGCTTCATGACGCGCTTGTGGGCCTCGGCGTTACGGGCGTAGCCCTCGTACGCGCCGACGACCGCGGCGAGCTCGGCCGAGCGCTTGTACGACTGGCCGGTCATCAGGGAGGTGATGGCGCCCGCGAGGGCACGGCCGCCGTCGCTGTCGTAGGCGTGACCGGTGGCCATGAGCAGGGCGCCCAGGTTCGCGTACCCGATGCCGAGCTGGCGGAAGGCGCGGGTGGTCTCGCCGATCTTCTCGGTGGGGAAGTCCGCGAAGCAGATGGAGATGTCCATCGCCGTGATGACCAGCTCGGTGACCTTGGCGAAGCGCTCCGCGTCGAACGACTGGTTGCCCTTGTCGTCGTCGCGCAGGAACTTCATGAGGTTGAGCGAGGCCAGGTTGCACGAGGAGTTGTCCAGGTGCATGTACTCGCTGCACGGGTTGGAGGCGGTGATGCGGCCCGTCTCCGGCGAGGTGTGCCAGCGGTTGATGATGTCGTCGTACTGGATGCCGGGGTCGGCGCAGACGTGGGCGGCCTCGGCCATCTTGCGGAAGAGCGCCTTGGCGTCGACCTCCTCCAGCACCTCGCCGGTCATCCGCGAGCGGAGGCCGAACTTCGAGCCGGACTCGACGGCCTTCATGAACTCGTCGTTCACCCGGACCGAGTTGTTCGCGTTCTGGTACTGGACGGAGGTGATGTCGTCCCCGCCCAGGTCCATGTCGAAGCCCGCGTCGCGCAGGGCGCGGATCTTCTCCTCCTCCTTGACCTTGGTCTCGATGAAGGCCTCGACGTCGGGGTGGTCGACGTCGAGCACGACCATCTTGGCCGCGCGGCGGGTGGCGCCGCCGGACTTGATCGTCCCGGCGGAGGCGTCGGCGCCGCGCATGAAGGAGACGGGACCCGAGGCGTTGCCGCCCGAGGAGAGGAGCTCCTTGGAGGAGCGGATCCGGGACAGGTTCAGCCCCGCGCCCGAGCCGCCCTTGAAGATCATCCCCTCTTCCTTGTACCAGTCGAGGATCGACTCCATGGAGTCGTCGACGGAGAGGATGAAACAGGCGCTGACCTGCTGCGGCTGCTTCGTGCCGACGTTGAACCACACCGGGGAGTTGAAGGCGAAGATCTGGTGCAGCACCGCGTACGCCAGCTCGTGCTCGAAGATCTCGGCGTCCTCGGGCGACGCGAAGTACCCGTTCTCCTCGCCGGCCTTGCGGTACGTCTTCACCACGCGGTCGATGAGCTGCTTGAGGCTCTTCTCGCGCTGCGGGGTGCCGACGGCGCCGCGGAAGTACTTGCTCGTGACGATGTTGACCGCGTTCACCGACCAGAAGTCGGGGAACTCGACGCCACGCTGCTCAAAGTTGATCGAGCCGTCGCGCCAATTGGTCATGACGACGTCGCGGCTCTCCCAGGTCACCTCTTCGTAGGGGTGGACACCGGGGGTCGTGTGGATCCGCTCGATCCGCAGTCCCTTGCTCGCCTTGGCGCTGCCCTTCGCGCGTGAGCCGCGTGCCGGGCCGCTCGTCGTCTCGGTCATTCCGCCTCCCTGTTTAGGGCATAACGCCCCGACGTGCCCCGGTTCTTCCCGGGATACCGTGCCTGTTTGATGGCCCGAGCGCCGCGGGTGGGCGCTCCGGCCAGGTCTCGTTGATCCGCCGCTCACGCGGCGCTGTGGCGCCGCTCAGTCGGCGGCGGCGCTGGGGGCCGGGACCTCGGTGTCCCCGCCCGTTCCCGTCTTCTCGTCCTCGTCGCGGCCACCGTCACGGCTGCCCTCACAGTCGCGATCGTGGTCGCAGCCGCAGTCCGCCGCGCCGGAGCCGGAATCCGAGGCCCCCTGGACCCCCCGCAGCTCCGCGACGGCGGTCTCGAAGTCCTCCAGCGACTCGAAGGCCTTGTAGACCGACGCGAACCGCAGGTAGGCCACGAGGTCCAGGTCCTGGAGGGGACCGAGTATGGCGAGCCCGACGTCGTGCGTGGACAGCTCGGCGCTCCCGGTGGCGCGCACCGCCTCCTCGACCCGCTGGCCGAGCTGGGCGAGGGCGTCCTCGGTGACCGGCCGCCCCTGGCAGGCCTTGCGCACACCGGCGATCACCTTGTCCCGGCTGAAGGGCTCGGTGACGCCGCTGCGCTTGATCACGGTCAGTGACGCGTTCTCCACCGTGGTGAAGCGGCGGGAGCAGTGCGGACACTGGCGCCGTCGCCTGATGGCGGCCCCGTCGTCCGTCGTGCGGCTGTCGACGACGCGGCTGTCGGGGTGCCTGCAGAAGGGGCAGTGCATCGGTATCCACCCTCCCAGGACCCTCGTGGCCCTCACCGCGCATGACTGACAACGCCTCGAAAGCCCCGTCTCAGGAGCCCCTCGAAGCAGCCACCAGCATAGGTGAAGTTCTCCCGGGATGAGCACGGGGGACCACAACTTGTGGTGGCGTGCGCTCATCAAACCACTAGATCTGGTATCCAGACGTCAACATGGCTCAGCGTGTCGCCACAGGCCCGCGGCCACCCGAGCGTACGCGAAGCGGGGTGCCGCGAGACGGCCGGGGCACGCCTGCGAAACTGTGCGGGACGACGGCGTGCCGGGCGCGGGACCGGGACGCGTGGGGCGGGGCGGGAGCCATACACCCATCGAGCTGGCGAAGTCAGACGAACGCCGAATTTTCACTCGAACGTGTGTTTGGCGCAACCTTTCGAAACCAACTACCGTTGTCCAACTAGGGAGAAGCCAGTCGAGAGGGGCCGACGTGACCACCACAGCAGACAGCGCCACCATCACCTCCCAGAACCGCTCCGCGCAGTCGCTCGACCAGATCCAGCCGGTGAATGACGCCATGAACGCAGAGACCCAGGACGGACAACAAGCCAGGCGCTCACTGCCCGGCCGACCTCCAGGCATCAGGGCAGACAGCTCCGGTCTCACCGACCGGCAGCGCAGGGTGATCGAGGTGATCAGGGACTCCGTGCAGCGGAGGGGTTACCCACCGTCCATGCGCGAGATCGGGCAGGCCGTCGGCCTGTCCAGCACCTCGTCCGTGGCGCACCAGCTGATGGCCCTGGAGCGCAAGGGCTTCCTGCGGCGCGACCCGCACCGCCCGCGCGCGTACGAGGTGCGCGGCTCGGACACGCCCAGCACCCAGACCGCGGCCGACACCACGGGCAAGCCCTCCGCTTCGTACGTGCCGCTGGTCGGCCGTATCGCCGCGGGCGGGCCGATCCTCGCGGAGGAGTCGGTCGAGGACGTCTTCCCGCTGCCGCGCCAACTCGTGGGCGACGGCGAGCTGTTCGTCCTCAAGGTCATCGGAGACTCGATGATCGAGGCCGCGATCTGCGACGGGGACTGGGTGACCGTCCGCCGCCAGCCCGTCGCCGAGAACGGGGACATCGTCGCCGCGATGCTCGACGGGGAAGCCACCGTCAAGCGTTTCAAGCGCGAGGACGGCCATGTGTGGCTGCTGCCGCACAACTCGGCCTACCAGCCCATCCCCGGTGACGACGCCACCATCCTGGGCAAGGTCGTCGCCGTTCTGCGCAGGGTCTGAACTCCCGCTCCCGATACGGCTGTTCTCGACACGGCAGCACGACGAAACGGGTCACTGGTTCTCTCCGCTCTGGAACCAGCGGCCCGTTTTCCGTGTGCCGTTTCCGTGTGCCGTTTCCGTTTGCCGTTCCCCGTGTGCCGTTCTCCGTTTGCCGCCGAGCGCCTACGCCTTCTTCGCCGCCTCGTCGATGGCGGCGAGCGAGCGGCGCACCTGGTTACGGTCCGTCGTGTACCAGAAGTCGGGCATGGAGGCGCGCAGGAAGCTGCCGTAGCGGGCGCGCTCCAGCCTCGGGTCGAGGACGGCGACCACGCCCCGGTCCCCCGACGCCCGCACCAGCCTGCCCGCGCCCTGGGCCATCAGCAGCGCCGCATGGCTCGCGGCCACGGCCATGAATCCGTTGCCCCCCGCCTCCTCCACCGCCTTCTGGCGGGCGCTCATCAGCGGGTCGTCCGGGCGCGGGAAGGGCACCCGGTCCATGACCACGAGCTGGCAGTTCGGCCCCGGCACGTCGACGCCCTGCCAGAGCGAGAGCGTGCCGAACAGACACGTCTCCGCGTCGGCCGCGAAGCGGCGGATCAGCTCGCCCAGCGTCTCCTCGCCCTGGAGCAGGATCGGCAGGCCCAGCCGCCCCCTCAGCTCCTCCGCCGCCGCCTGGGCGCCGCGCATGGAGGAGAAGAGGCCGAGCGTACGCCCGCCCGCGGCCCCCACCAGCTCCTCCAGCTCGTCCAGCATGTCCGAGCGGGAGCTGTCCCGTCCGGGCGGTGAGAGGTGCTTCGCGACGTAGAGGATGCCCTGCTTGCGGTAGTCGAACGGGGAGCCCACGTCGAGCCCGCGCCACGGCGGGGCGTACGTCGCGCCGTCCGCGCCCTCCTCGTCGTCCCCGTCGCCCTTCCCCTCGGCCTCGTCCTTCCGCTCCGGAGACGGAGACGGGGACGCGGAAGCGGACGAGGAAGCGGTCGTCAGCGCGCCCTCCGGGGAGAGGCCCAGGGAGGCCCCCACCCCGTTGAAGTCCCCGCCGAGCTTCAGCGTGGCCGAGGTGAGGACGACCGAGCGGTCCGTGAAGAGCTTCTCGCGGAGCAGCCCCGAGACATTGAGCGGGGCGACGCGCAGGGAGGCACCGAAACGGTCGTGCCGCTCGTACCAGAGGACGTCGAACTCGGAGCCCTCCAGGACCCGTTCGGCCACGTCGTGCACGGTCTCGACCGAGGCCTTGGCCTGCTTGCGCACCGCGTCCTCGTCCTGGACGGACTTGTCGCGCGTGTTCCCCAGCGCGCTCAGGCAGGTGCGGGCGGCGTCACGGAGCGCCATCAGCGCGTATCCGAGATCGTCCGGCACCGACTCCAGGCGGCCCGGGAGGGCCAGCTCCATGATGCGCTCGAAGGTCTCGGCGGCGGTCTGGAGCTGGTCGGCCGCCTTCTCGTCCACCAGCTTGGCCGCGCGGCGCACCGCCCGGTTGACGCTCCCGGGGGTCAGCTCGCCCGTGGCCACGCCCGTGACCCGGGAGACCAGCTCGTGCGCCTCGTCCACGATCAGGACCTCGTGGCCCGGCAGCACCGGAGCGCCCTCGATCGCGTCGATGGCGAGCAGCGCGTGGTTGGTCACGATGACCTCGGCGAGCTTGGCGCGCTCCCGGGCGGCCTCCGCGAAGCAGTCCGGCCCGTACGCACACTTGGCTGCGCCCAGGCACTCGCGGGACGAGACCGACACCTGCGCCCAGGCGCGGTCGGAGACACCCGGTGTGAGGTCGTCGCGGTCGCCCGTCTCCGTCTCGTCCGACCAGTCGCGCAGCCGGAGGAGATCCTTGCCCAGGCGGGAGGTGGGGGCCGCGCTCTCGAACGGGTCGAAGAGCCCCTCCTCCTCTTCCTGCGGGACGCCCTCGTGCAGCCGGTGCAGACACAGATAGTTCGACCGGCCCTTGAGCATGGCGAACTCGGGGCGGCGGCGCAGCAGCGGATGGAGCGCGTCGACCGTGCGCGGAAGGTCACGCTCCACGAGCTGGCGCTGCAGCGCGAGCGTGGCCGTGGCGACCACGACGCGCTCGCCGTGCGCGAGCGCGGGCACCAGATAGCCGAGCGACTTGCCGGTGCCGGTGCCCGCCTGCACGAGGAGGTGATGGCCGTCGTCGACGGCCTCGGCGACCGCCTCGGCCATCGCGGCCTGGCCTGGGCGTTCCGTGCCGCCGACAGCGGTGACGGCGGCCTGGAGAAGATCGGTGAGGGCGGGCTTGCTCATAGGTCCGACACCTTACGCGGCCCCACTGACAGCCCGCTCATCTCCAGCCGCACGCCACCGCCCCGCCACCCCGTCACTGTCCGTGGCACATGGCTCACACAGCTCACACAGCTCACACGGTTCACGCGGTTCACACAGCTCACGTGGCTTACGCCGCTACGGGCCGTGGAGCGGGTTCGGCACGGTGCCGTGCACGGCGGCGTGCGGGCGCTCGGGCCGGTCGCGGTAGCCGTCGAGGTGCAGCCGGTTGCGGTTGAGGCAGAGCCGCTCGATGCGGGGCGTGAGCAGGTCGAAGGTCTCGAACCGGTGCTTCAGGTCGGGGAAGCGCCGGTGGTAGCGGTCGATCTCCGCCCGCACGAGTGACCAGAACACGTCCTCCGGCACGTCGAGCTGGTCCTCGCACAGCGGGGCGAGGAAGCGGAACACGCCGACGAAGAGCCCCGCGTGGATGAACTGCGGGAGGAATCCCGGTGGTTCGGTGAGCAGCACCGCGCGCACGTCCTCCGGCATGGAGTCCAGCTCGGGCAGCGGCTGGGCGCTGACGTTGACGTCGTCGACGAAGTCCTTGATGGCGAGCCGTACGGGCACGTCGCTCTCGTCGAAGACGACGATGGTGTTCTCCCCGTGCGGCGAGAAGACCGTGCCGTACCGGTAGAGGAAGTGCAGCAGGGGCGGCAGCAGTGCCGCGAACAGACGGCGCAGCCATACGTGCGCCTCCAGGCCCGAACGGGCCACCAGTTCGGCGGTGAACGCGCGCCCCCGCGCGTCCGTGTGGATGAGGGAGGCGAGCGTACGGGCGCGCTCGTCCGGGGCGAGATAGGGCGCGAGGGGCTCGCGCCAGATGCAGCCGAGCAGTTCCCGGTACTGGTAGGGCACGTCCGGAAGGGCGTCGAAGACCGGGTGTTCGACCGCTACGGAGGCGACCTCGCCGAGCAGGACGACACGGCACTCCTCCGACAGGAACGGATCGTTCTCCCGCAGGGAGTGCACCCATGACGTGACGGCCGGAGCGGCCTTGGTGCGCTCCGTCGGAAGTCCGCGCCACACCAGGGTGTTGAGGATGGCCAGCGGAAGCTTCACCGTATGGCGGTCAGGGCGGCTGGTGTTGAGGAACGTCCGGATGGACTGCTGGGGCAGCCGCAGATCTCCGTCCGTACGGAGCGGGACGACGGCGTCCTGCGCGAGGGAGGCGGCGAAGAGGGGCACGACCGTCTCGTCCCACTGCCAGGGGTGCACCGGAAGGTAGAGGTACTCCTCGGGGGCGAGCCCCCGCGCGCGCAGGGTGCGGTGGAAGCCGAGGAGGGTGTCGGGGCCCAGCTCGCGGGCGTACAGCCGGTGAGGCGCGGCCAGTGCGGTCACTCCCCGGTACTCGGCGAGCGAGCGGTGCACGGCGATCCACGGGAGCCGCTGCGGGCGGCGGGACTCGGGCGCCCAGCGGGCCGCGTCGGCGGAGGAGAAGCCGAGCCGTCCCTTGTTGGCGACGAGCCAGGGGTGGCCCGCCATGTGGCCCTCCAGGTCGGCGTAGCCGAGGGCCGCCATGTCGGCGGCGGGCAGTTCGGTGGCGGCGAGCTGGGCGTCGGCCGTGACCGTCGCGGTCAGCTCGCGCAGGTAGTGGCCGGTGGTGTCGTGGCCGAGGCCCAGCAGGGTGCCGTGCGCGCGGGAGACGAAGGCGAACGGGTCGAGGTCCTCGCTGAACGACGCGGGATCGACGGTCCAGTGACCGTACGCGCCGCGCCGCGCGCGGAAGTGGAGGGTCAGCTCGTCGTCGACGGGCAGGCGGTACGCGTCCGGCGCGGCGCCGGGTTCCGGCTGGGGGCTGAGGATCTCCTCATAGGAGAACTCACCGAGCATCTTGGCGAGCAGCCGCCGGGACGAGCGGGCCCAGGTGTCCTGGTCGAGTCCCGGGGGGACCGCTAGCGGGGCGGGGTCGTTGGAGGAGTCGGCGGAGGGTAGCGGCACGGACTGGCTCCTTGCTGGGGGTTGGGGGCGGATGGGTTCCGGGGTGGGGGGTGGGAGTGGCGGGGAACGGCGGGGCCGCTCGCGCGCCCGGGTGGGCGGCGGTGCGGCCGGGGCGGGGTCAGAGCGCGCCGCGCAGCGCGCGGTCGCGGACCATCAGCGCGGCGCGCTTTCCGGGGAGTTCGACCTCGGCGCTGTAGCGGAACCCCGCGCCCAGGAACGCCGCGACGGACGGGGTGTTGCGTACGTCCGGTTCGGCGAGGACACGGGTGCACAGCGGGCGCTGGTCGAGCACGAGGTCGGCGACGGCGCGCAGCAGGGCCGTACCGACGCCGCGCCCGCGGTGGGCGACGCCGCCGATCAGCAGGTGGAGGCCCGTGTCGTGCGGCTGGGTGCGGCAGTGGCGCGCGAGGGGGTCGAGGTCGGCGCGGTAGATCTCCCAGTAGCTCATGGGAGTGCCGTCCAGCACGCCGAGACAGGGCACGCTGCGCCCGTCGCCGTCGAGCTGGGGGCGCAGATGCGCGGAGGTGACCTCCTCGGCCCCTTCCAGCTCCCAGAAGGCCGCCACGGCGGGGTCGTTCATCCAGGCGGAGATCAGAGGCAGATCCCGGCCCAGATGGACCGGGACGAGCTGGAGGAGCCCCGCGGCCGTCTCCGTGGCGGGCCAGCGGGCGAGGGAGTCGAGAAGGTCTTCCCGGTCCTCCCTCTCCTCCCTCCCTGCCCGCCCTTCCGGGGCCGGGGGCTCCTGTGCGGTGTACCCGTCGCGTGCGGCGAGCAGTTCGGTGAGCTCCTGCGGGAGTTCGAGGTCGAGGGTGTCGTCCCCGCTGTCGGCGGTGACCGTGTCGTCGCTGCTGGAGTGCGCGCGTGGCGCCGGCTGGGGTCGGGGGTGCGACATGACGACGTCTCTTCTCGTCTCTTTCGGCTGCTCTGTTCCGGTCGCTAGGGCACGAGGGGGTTGTCGAGGGTGACGTAGACGGACTGGGTGTCGACGGGTCCGACCAGTTCGTCGAGTCCGTGCAGCCTGGTGAGCAGGTTCGCCTTGCAGCGCAGGGTGGGCGAGTCCAGAAGGAGCGCGGGAAGCGGTGAGACGGGAGCGCCGTCCGTACCACGTGCCTCGTGCTCCAGGAAGCGCCGGAAGGCGGCCAGCAGCAGCTGCTCGTCGGCGAGCCCCTGGGCGCCGAAGGCGCCGATGAGGCCGAGGATGTTGTTGATGCCGAGGTAGTACGCGAACCGTTCGGTCGCGACGTCGTCGTCGACGAAGGTGTCGCTGTCCTCGCCGAGGCGCGTCCCCGGCAGCCGCCGGGCGAGTTCGTCGCGGCGGGAGGCACGGAAGTAGTAGCCCTGGTTGTCCCGGTAGCGCCCTCCGTCGGGCCAGCCGTCCGCGTCGAGCAGGACCAGGGTGTTCTGCTGGTGCGCCTCCAGGGCGACGCCCGCGTGCGCGTCCAGCCAGAGGACGGGACGCACGACGGCGTCGAGGTAGCGCAGGAACCACTCCGCCGCGACGGCGGCCGCCGGTTTGCCCGTACGGGCGGCGAGCCCGGCGACCAGTTCCGAGAGGCGCGAACGGAGCGCCGTTCCCCCCACTTCCCGTCCGGGCCGTGGCGACACCAGTCCGGCCACGCACAGGGCGGCGTCGGACGGGGCGAACGGGTTGTGCCGGACGACGGTGTCGAAGCCGCCCATCCGCTCGCCGTCCGGGCCCTGGACGCCGATCCAGGCGGGGTCGCGCACGATGTCGAAGGACGGGTGAACCGCGTGCCAGGCCGAGGCCAGCCCGCTGCGCAGCAGCCGGTGCACCTCCACGCCGCGCAGCAGCTCCTTGCGGAGGTTCTCCCTGCGCGAGTTGGTGATACGGAGGCCGAGCGACAGCTTGAGCATGGCGCTGCCGCCCGACTGGTACACGGTGCGCACGGACGAGGTGGGGTGCCACATCTCGCCGCCGGTCCCCAGGTCGTGCAGCAGCCCCGCGTCCAGCAGGGCCGTCACGGCGGGGTCATGGCCCAGTTCCCGTGCCTGCCAGGGGTGCAGCGGTACGGGAACGGTCCCCTCGGGCAGCCGTTCCGCCACCGCCTTCCCCGCGAGACGGGTGACGAGGGCCTGTGCCGGTACGGGCTTGCCCTTGTCCGTCCACGCCGAGTCGCCCGCCAGGACGGACGGTTCGGCGGCCATCCAGTGCAGCGGGAACGCGCCCCGCGTCTCCGGCGAGTACGCCCGCGACTCGGCCTCCGACAGTCCCTCGCGGCTCTTCGGCGTGGGGTGGAGTGGGTGCCCGAAAAGGAGCGACTGTTCGGCGTCGAGGAACACGTCCCCGTGCGGCGCGCTCCGTACGGCCGTCCGCCGCTCGGCGAGGAATCCGGCCGTACGCCGCACGGAGTCGGCCACCCGCCCGACCAGCGCGGCGCTCTCCCCGGGCGCGGGGACGGGGGACGGTGCTTCCGCCGCCGTACGAGATGAGGCTTCCCGTACGGCCCTGTGCGAGGCCTCGCGCCCGATGAGGGCCGCGAGCGCGACCGCGTCGACGGGGGCCGCTCCCTCGGGGGCGCTGTCCATACGGGGCGCCCCGAACCGGTGCCACCCTGTCGCGGACCAGTGCAGTACGGGCACCCGCAGGCTCGTACCCGAGGCGGCGAGCGGGACGACGAGGGCGCCGTCGTCCGGGCTGGTCAGCCCGGTCTCGCGCACCCAGCAGCGCAGCAGGTTCTCGACGGCGGCGGCATCGGCGGCCACCTGGGCGTCGACGGCCTCCAGCGGGTCCCCTGCGAGCCCGCCGGTCACGCCGGTCACGTCGGTCGCACCGGGGCCCTCGGACGCGCCGTACGGGCCTCCGGCGGGCGTGAGGGGCGTCGTGGACGTGAGGGAGGGGTTACCGGCTCCAGCGGCTCCAGCGTCCGTGCGGGCGGGGCCGTCACCGTCGCCGACCGGCTCCCACGCGTCCGTCGCGGTGGATCTGGGGTCCTCGGTCCCGTGGGGGCCCTCCGGGCGGGGATGCGCGAGCTCGTGCGCGTACGGCCCCGTGCCCAGCTCCTCGTGGCGCGGGCCGCGACGCGACTGCCTGGGCACGGCCGGGTCGATCAGCCGGGCAAGGCGTTTACGGACCGGGCCCTTCGGGGCGCCTTCAGGTCCGGAGCGCGCGTTCACTGAGGTCTCCTCCTGCTGGTGTCGACTGGGCGCGCTGAGCAGCGAGCCACTCTCCCCCGTACGTACCAACGAAGCGGAGGGCCCGGGATCACGGCCGGTCCGAAGATCCCTTCGCGGAGGCCGAGGCGAGGGCGGAGGCAGCGGCCGAGGCGGCGGCGGAGAACGGCGATCGCGTGGCCGCGCGGGCCGGGGGAACCGATGACCCTGCTGTCCCCGTCCCCAACCTCACCGGGCATAGTGGGGGCCGCCCCGCCCGACGAGGTGCATGACAATTTCACGGCACGACGATCCACTTTCAGGGGGAGTTCAGCCATGCCATCGATAGCCAGGCCCGCGTGGCGCCGGTCGGCGCTGGCCGCGACAGCGGTCGCAGCCGTGCTGACGGTGACCGCCACCGCCTGCGGCCCGGAAGAGGATAAAGCGGACGAAAAGCCCACTCCCTCGGCGACGCAGACGGACAAGCCCGGAAAGAGCCTCAAGGACGACCTGGGGCTGCCGGACGACCTGCCCGATGAGCTCCCCACCTCCCTCGACGACCTCGACAAGTGGCGCGACGGGGACTGGAAGAACTGGGACAAGGACAAGTGGCTGGACGAGGCCAAGGAGTTCTTCAACCCGATCATCAAGGACCTGTGGAACCCCGACCGGATGAAGGACGCCGACGGCAACGACCGCGAGGTCGATGACGGCGACATCGAGGACGGCGGCGGGGGCCGCGACGGCTCGGGCGAGGACCAGGGCGTCACCGACCCCACGCCTCGCGAGGTCAAGGCGGCCGCGGTCAAGACCCCGTACGACCAGGACGACATGCCGGTCGGCAAGGTCTTCATGGACACCCCGAAGGGCGCGATGGTCTGCTCGGGCACCGTGGTGAAGGACCCGCGCAACCCGGGCAAGTCCAACCTGGTCGCCACCGCCGGACACTGCGTCCACGGCGGCAAGGGCAAGGGCTGGTTCCGCAACGTCGTGTTCGTGCCGGACTACAACCCCAAGGGCATGCCCAACGCGCAGCTGGAGAACGCCCCCAAGCAGGACGTGGCGCCCAAGGGCATCTGGTGGGCCAAGCACGCGCGGACGACGGACTTCTGGATCAACAACGGCGCCGACAAGGGCGGCAAGGGCGCGCCCCAGGACTTCGCCGTGATCAAGGTGCAGCCCGAGAACAAGGGCAGCGCGACGCTGGAGCAGACGGTGGGCAGCGCCGTCCAGGCCACGTTCAGCACCCCGCGCGTGAAGTCCCTGTCGAGCCTGAAGGCCGTCGGCTACCCGGCCGCGCCGCCGTTCGACGGGGCGAAGATGTACCAGTGCACCGACAGGCCGGGACGGCTGACGCTCGACACCACGCAGCCGACGATGTACCGCATCGGCTGCACCATGACGGCCGGCTCGTCCGGCGGCGGCTGGCTCGACGCCTCGGGCAAGCGGCTGCTCTCGGTGACCTCCATCGGTCCCGCCACGCGGGACTGGCTCGCCGGGGCGCGCCTCGGCAAGGAGGCGAAGGGCGTCTTCGACGTCGTCAGCAAGCAGGGCTGACGCACCTCGGCCCGCGGGGCTGACGCACCTCGGCCCGCGGGGCTGACGCACCTCGCGTCCCGCGCCCCGCACACAGCACGTCCAGTCACGCCAGTACGGAGAACGACGACGGCGCCCTCGCGCGCCGAGCCATCAAGGGGGATCTCTCACCCATGTCACTGATACGCAGACCCGGGAACAGGCGGCGGGCACTGGCCGCATTCGCCGCGGTGGCGGCCCTGGCCGTGACCGCGACAGCCTGTGACTCGGGCGGCGGTGACGACACCAAGTCGGACGGCGCCAAGGCCGGAGCCTCGGCGGACGCGGCCGACAAGGCCAAGGAGGCCAAGGACCGGCTCGGTCTTCCCAAGGACCTGCCGGACGATCTGCCCACCTCTTTGGAGGACCTCGACAAGTGGCGGGGCGGGGCGTGGAAGAACTGGGACAAGGACCAGTGGCTCCGTGAGGCGGGTGACTTCCTCAACCCGTACATCAAGGGTCACTGGAAGCCGGAGCGGATGAAGAAGGCGGAGGACAACGAGAAGCACGTCGCCGCCGACGTCCAGAGCGCCTCGGGATCCCCTGCCACCGAGGCAGAGCCCCGTCCGGTCGGCGCGAAGGGCGTACCGACGCCGTACACCCGGAACGCCGCTCCCGCGGGCAAGGTGTTCATGGACACCCCGTCCGGGCCCATGGTCTGCTCCGGAACGGTCGTGAAGGACCCCCGCAACCCGGGGAAGTCCAACCTGGTCGCCACCGCGGGACACTGCGTCCACTCGGGCAAGAGCGGCGGCTGGCTGCGCAACATCTCCTTCATCCCGGCCTACAACGACAAGGGCCTGTCCCCCTCGGCCGTGGAGAACGCGAGCCCGCAGGAGGTCGCCCCGTACGGCCAGTTCTGGGCGAAGTGGGCGCAGACCTCCAACTACTGGATCAAGAAGGGCGCCAAGTCCGGTGGCGGCGGCTCCCAGCAGGACTTCGCCGTGCTGCGCGTCGAGCCGGTGAACAAGGGCGGCAAGTCCCTGGAGGAGTCGGTCGGCGCGGCCGTGAAGGTCAACTTCAAGGCTCCGACGGCCTCCCGTATCGCGGGCGTCAGCTCGTACGGCTACCCGGCGGCGGCGCCCTTCAACGGCGCGAAGATGTACCGGTGCACCGACAAGCCGGGCAAGCTGACCCTCGACCCGCAGCAGCCGCCGCTGTACCGCATCGGCTGCACCATGACGGGCGGCTCCTCGGGTGGCGGCTGGCTCATCAAGGGCGCGGGCGGCAAGCCCGAGCTGATCTCGGTCAACTCGATCGGCCCGGTGCCCGCCAAGTGGCTCGCGGGACCGCGCCTCGGCTCGACGGCCAAGGGCGTCTTCGACGCGATCAGCAAGAAGTACGCGGGCGCGAACTGACCCGGTCATAGCACCGCCCGGGAAAGAGAACGGCGAAGGCCCGCCCCCTCACGGCGAGGGGGCGGGCCTTCCGCATGCGGTACGTCGGTACGGTCCGCGCGCGGACCGTACGTGCGCTCCGTCAGGCGACCGGGAGGAACTTCCGCAGCTCGGCGGCGAGCTCCTCGTGGACGCGTGCCTTCAGCAGCGTGCCCGTGTCGGTGTGCTCCTCGGAGAGCACCTCGCCCTGGGTGTGCACCCGGGAGACGAGCTTGCCCTCCGTGTACGGCAGGAGGACCTCCAGCTCTACCGAGGGACGCGGCAGCTCGTTGTCGATCAGCTCGCGCAGGTCGTCGATGCCCTGGCCGGAGCGGGCCGAGACGAGCAGCGCGTGCTTCTCGGCGCGCAGCAGCCGCTGGAGGACGAGGGGATCGGCGGCATCCGCCTTGTTGATCACCACGATCTCCGGGACATCGGCCGCGCCCACGTCGCGGATGACCTCGCGGACCGAGGCGAGCTGCTCCTCCGGCGCCGGGTGCGCGCCGTCGACCACATGGAGGATCAGGTCGGCGTCGCCGACCTCCTCCATGGTCGAGCGGAACGCCTCGACGAGGTGGTGCGGAAGGTGGCGCACGAAGCCGACGGTGTCCGCCAGCGTGTACGCCCGCCCGCTCGGGGTCTCCGCCTTGCGGACCGTGGGGTCCAGGGTGGCGAACAGCGCGTTCTCCACCAGGACGCCCGCGCCGGTGAGGCGGTTGAGCAGCGAGGACTTGCCCGCGTTGGTGTATCCGGCGATGGCGACCGAGGGCACCTTGTGGCGCTTGCGGTCCTGGCGCTGGATGTCGCGGCCGGTCTTCATCTCCGCGATCTCCCGGCGCATCTTCGCCATCTTCTCGCGGATCCGCCGCCGGTCCGTCTCGATCTTGGTCTCACCGGGACCACGCGTGGCCATGCCGCCGCCCGCGGAACCGGAGCCACCGCCACCCATCTGCCGGGAGAGCGACTGGCCCCAGCCCCGCAGCCTGGGCAGCATGTAGTTCATCTGCGCCAGGGCGACCTGGGCCTTGCCCTCTCGGGACTTGGCGTGCTGGGCGAAGATGTCGAGGATCAGCGCGGTGCGGTCGACCACCTTGACCTTGACGACGTCTTCCAGGTGGATGAGCTGGCCCGGGGTCAGCTCACCGTCGCAGACGACGGTGTCCGCACCGGTCTCCAGGACGATGTCCCGCAGCTCGATGGCCTTGCCCGAACCGATGTACGTCGCCGCGTCGGGCTTGTCGCGCCGCTGGACGACGCCGTCGAGCACGAGGGCTCCGGCGGTCTCGGCCAGGGCCGCGAGCTCCGCGAGGGAGTTCTCCGCGTCGGTCGCCGTGCCCGAGGTCCAGACGCCGACCAGCACCACGCGCTCCAGGCGGAGCTGCCGGTACTCGACCTCTGTGACGTCCTCCAGCTCGGTGGAGAGGCCCGCTACCCGTCGCAGTGCCGCACGGTCCGAGCGGTCGAACTGCTCACCGTCACGGTCCCCGTCGAACACGTCACTCCGTGCGACGTCCTCTTCCATCAGGGCGTCGGCTCGGCGGTCCGTCTGGGAGAGGCGCTTGCCGTTCTGTGGAAGGGAGGAGGAGAGGGTCAAGTGCATCCTTACGTCGAGGGAAATCTTCTGTACCGGAAGAACGCCCGTGCCCCGGAGAAGATTCCCCGTGACCTGCTGGCGCTCCCGCCTGAACGGTTCACTGTCCCGTCCGCGCGGCGTCCGGCCCAGCGATGGTCGCACGCCGCGCGGGCCCCGTCACCCGTATTAGCGGCCCTGGGGACCGCTCCGCTTCGGCTTCTCGGCCTGCTTCCAGTCCGGGTGGCCCGGCATCGGCGGGGTCTTCCTGTCGTACAGCCACGCGTGCAGGAATCCGCCGAGATCCTGGCCGGAGATCCGGCTGGCCAGCCGGGTGAAGTCGGCCGTGGAGGCGTTGCCGTCCCGGTGCTCGGCGACCCAGACGCGCTGGAGCCGGTCGAAGGCGGCCTTGCCGATCTTCTGGCGCAGCGCGTAGAGCACCACGGCCGAGCCGTCGTAGACCGTGGGCCGGAAGATCTCCGACCGCTTGCCGTCCTTGGCGGCGCGCGGCGCGGCGGGCGGCCCGTACCGGGCGCGCCAGTCGTCGGACTGGCCGTAGGCGGCGCGCACCCTGCGTGTCAGGGGGGTGCCGCCCAGTCCGGCGCCGTAGTTCCACTCGTACCAGGTGGCGTGGCCCTCGTTGAGCCACAGGTCGCTCCATTCGCGCGGGGAGACGCTGTTGCCGAACCACTGGTGCGCCAGTTCGTGCATCATGACCGACTGCTTGTACCAGGAGGGGTACGCGCTGGAGGTCAACAGGTCCCTCTCGAAGAGGGAGAGCGTCTGGGTCTCCAGCTCGAACCCGGTCCGCGCCTCGGCGACGAGCAGCCCGTAGTTCTCGAACGGGTACCGGCCGACCCTGCGCTCCATCCACTCCATCTGGGCCGGGGTCTTCTTCAGCCAGGGCTCCAGGGCCTTCCGCTGATCCCTGGGGACGACGTCCCGTACGGGCACGCCGTTCGGCCCTGTCCTGCGCGGGACGACGGAACGGCCGAACGACACCTGTGCCAGTTCGGTCGCCATCGGGTGCGCCAGACGGTACGTCCAGGTCGTCGCGGAGCCCGCGCGGTCGCGGCGGGTCAGGGTGCCGCCGGAGGCGGCGGTGATGCCCTTCGGCGCGGTCAGGCGGAAGGTGAAGCGCGCCTTGTCGGACGGGTGGTCGTTGGACGGGAACGCGCGGTGCGCCGCGTCGGCCTGCGCGGCCATGGCGAGACCGTCCTTGGTGTGCACCCACGCGCCATGGGCGATGCCCTTGGTGCGGCTGGTGTGCCGGACGTCGACCCGCAGGTTCGTCCCCTTGTGCAGCGGGACGGCGGGAGTGACGACGAGGTCCTCACCGGTGCGCTCGTACCGCGCGTCCATTCCGTTGACCTGGACGGAGCGGACGGTGCCCGCGGCGAAGTCCAGGTTGAAGCGGTCCAGTTGGTCCGCGGTGACACGGGCGTCGATGACCGTACGCGCCTGGAGCGGCTTGTTCTTGTCGCCGCTGTAGCGGAACGCGATGTCGTAGGAGCCGATGTCGTAGCCCGGGTTGCCGAGCGTCGGGAAGAGACGGTCCCCGATGCCGAGCGGTTCGGGCGCCGGGAGCGCGGCCGCGACGAGGGAGAGCACCGTCACGGTGACACCGGCGGCCACGGCGCCGCCGCGCCGCAGCCGCGGGGGCAGGGCACGGGCGAGTGCGGGAAGGGCTGTGGGAAGAGCCGTGGAGGCTGTGCGGCGGACCATGGGACATCGCTATCAGCGCCCGGCACCGCCGCCGGGGCGACGCGTGGACGGCCCACCCGAATGGGGCCGCCGACCGCCCCGGGACGCGCCGTCAGCCGGTGGGCAGCGGCCGTGCCGCGCGCGTCACGTCGTACACCCCGGGAACGCGCAGCATGGCGCGCATCAGCGAGGGAAGGCCCCGCGCGTCGGGCAGTTGGAGCGTGTACGTGTGCCGGACGCGCTGCTCGCGCGGGGGTTCGACGTCGGCGGAGATCACCGCGGCCCCCTCGGCCGCGATGGCCTCGGTGAGGTCGGCCAGCAGATGGGCCCGCCCGAGCGCCTCGGCGCGCAGGGTGACGCGGCAGCCGGTCGTGCCCTGCTGCCAGCGCACGTCCAGCGGAGCCCGCCCCGACGAGGCCATCCGGGCCACCGTCTGGCAGGTGTCACGGTGGACGGTCACGGCCCCGCCCCGCACGGCGAACCCCGTGACCGCGTCGGGCGGCACGGGCGTGCAGCAGCGGGCGAGCCGTACGGGCGCGTCCGGGAGGTCCACGACGAGCGGGACGCTCTCCTCCAGACCGTTCAGGCCGTCCTGGGCGTCCGGCACGTCCTGCCCGTCCGCCCCGTCGTCGGACGACGCGCCCTGGGGGGCCGCGGAGTGCTCCCCCGGCACGGTGGACGCACCCTCTGCGGGCTCCTCCTCGCCCTTCTGGCCGGAGCCGTGCGCGGCCAGCCACGTACGGATGGCGATACGGGCCGCTGGCGTACGCACATGGTCGAGCCATTCCGGCGACGGACCGGAGAGCCCGGCCGCGGCGGCGGGCTCCAGGAAGAGCTGGACGGCGTCCCCGTCCCGCAGCACCGTGCTGAGCGCGGTGAGCCTCCCGTTGACCCGTACGCCGATACATCGGTGCGCGGCCTCGCCCAGGCAGGCGTACGCCGCGTCCACGCAGGAGGCCCCGGCGGGGAGCGGCAGGGCGCCGCCCGTGGCGGCGGAGCTGCCGGGAGCGGCGCAGTAGACGGTGATCTCACGGTCCTGGGCCAGCTCGTCCCGCAGCTCCGTCCAGAACGTGTCCGGGTCGGGGGCGTGGCTCTGCCACTCCAGGAGCCGGGAGAGCCAGCCCGGGCGCGTGGGGTCGGCCCGCTCGCCCGTCTCCCCCGGGGCGTCCCGGGAGTCGCCCCCGTCATGCGGGTCGCCCAGGGCGATGACCCCGGCCTCGGCGACCCGGTGCATCCTGCGCGTACGCACCAGGACCTCCGCCACCCGTCCCCGCTCGTCGGCGATGGCGGTGTGCAGCGACTGGTACAGGTTGAACTTGGGGGCCGCGATGAAGTCCTTGAACTCGGAGATCACCGGCGTGAAGCAGGTGTGCAGCTCGCCCAGCACCGCGTAGCAGTCGGCGTCCTCGCCGACCAGGATCAGCAGCCGCCCGAAGTCGCAGGTGCCCAGCTCGCCACGTTTCAGCAGAAGTTTGTGGACCGAGAGGGTGTGCCGGGGGCGGATGAGCACCTGGGCCGTGATCCCGGCCTCGCGCACCAGCCTGCGCGCCTCGGTGGCGATCTCGGTGAGCGGATCGGGCTGCTTGACGTTCTCGCGGATCAACTCGCGCGTACGGGAGTGCTCTTCGGGGTGGAGGATCGCGAAGACGAGGTCCTCCAGCTCGCTCTTGAGCGCCTGCACCCCGAGCCGCTCGGCCAGCGGGATGAGCACGTCCCGGGTGACCTTCGCGATACGGGCCTGCTTCTCGGGGCGCATCACGCCGAGGGTGCGCATGTTGTGCAGCCGGTCGGCGAGCTTGATGGACATCACCCGGACGTCGTTGCCCGCCGCCACCAGCATCTTGCGGAAGGTCTCGGGCTCGGCCGCCGCGCCGTAGTCGACCTTCTCCAGCTTGGTGACGCCGTCGACCAGATAGCAGACCTCGGGGCCGAACTCGCCGCGCACCTGGTCGAGGGTGACCTCGGTGTCCTCGACCGTGTCGTGCAGCAGGGACGCGGTCAGCGTCGTCGTCTCGGCGCCCAGCTGGGCGAGGAGCAGCGTGACGGCGAGGGGGTGCGTGATGTAGGGCTCGCCGCTCTTGCGCATCTGTCCCCGGTGCGAGGACTCCGCGAGGACGTACGCCCGGCGCAGCGCGCGCAGGTCGGCCCCGGGATGGTGCGCCTTGTGGACCTTGGCGACATGCTCGATGGCGTCGGGCAGCGAGTCCCGCGGTGTGGCGCTCAGCAACGCCGCCCTGCTGAGCTTCCGCAGACTGCGCACCGCGCTCATGGGCACCTCCCGCTTCCGCACACGCCCCGGGCTCGGGGGTGTTGCTCTCCGACCCCATCACGCGCCGCTGACGGGACATTGCCCGCCGTGAGCGGGATCACCCCATCGTGCGACGTTTACGCCCGGCTTCTTACGGAAGCAGGCTGGAATCGATTCTGCCCTCCGCGACGATCACGGCGGGCCCGGTCATCTCGATCTCCCCGTCGGCCCGTTCGGTGATGACGAGCCGGCCTCCGGGAACGTCCACGGTGTACGTCACGGGCATGCCGTCCCGCTCGGGCCGCGCGCCGTCGCGCCGGGCGGCGGCCACCATCACCGCGCAGGCGCCCGTACCGCACGAACGCGTCTCCCCCGAGCCCCGCTCGTGCACCCTCAGGGCGACGTGGCAGGGGCCCCTGTCGACGACGAACTCGACGTTCGTCCCGTGGGGGTAGGCGGAGGCGGGGGCCACGTCAGGGGCCTCGTACAGCGGCCCGGCGTCCGCGAGGTCGTCCACGAAGGCGACCGCGTGCGGATTGCCCATGCCGATCTTGCGGGCGCTCCAGGTCCGCCCGTCCACGCCGACGGTGACCTCGCCCTCGGGGCCCTCGGGCACCTCGGCCTTCCCCATGCCGACGGTGATGTCCCCGCCCTCCTTCGCGAGGTGCAGCGTGCGCACACCCGCGCGGGTCGCCACGGCGAAGTCGCCGGGCTCGGCCAGTCCCGCGTGTTCCAGATAGCGCGCGAAGACCCGCACGCCGTTGCCGCACATCTCGGCGACCGAACCGTCACCGTTGCGGTAGTCCATGAACCATTCGGCTTCCCCGGCCATCGCGCGCGCCTCGGGGTGCGCGGCCGACCGGACGACCCTGAGCAGGCCGTCGCCGCCGATCCCGGCCCTCCTGTCGCACAGCCGGGCCACCGCCCCGGGGGACAGGTCGAGCGTCCCGTCCGGGTCGGGAATGATCACGAAATCGTTCTCCGTGCCGTGTCCCTTGAGGAACGGCACTCCCTGCGCGCTGGTCACACCGACGATCGTACGGGACCGGCGCATACAGCTCGTCAGCTCCTGAGCCGGGCGACCCGCAGCACGGCCAGCACGACGACGGTGCAGACCACCACCGCGTACACCGCGACCACGCGCCAGTCGGGGCGGCGGCCCGAGCCGCGCGGGGGCAGGCCCGGCCAGGTGTGCCCGACCCTGCGGGCGGCCATGACGCCCCAGCCCGCCGCGCAGCCGCAGATGAGCAGGCCGAGCATCGAGACGACGGCGCCCGAGCTGCCCCCGGGCTCGAAGGCCAGCGGGAAGGCGAACATCAGCGAGCCGAGCGCGCCCAGCGCCACGATCGGGGCGAGCTGCCACAGGCGCAGCTTGCGCTGCGGCCGGAGCTCGTGCGGCTCCACGGGGGTCTCGGAGAGGTCCTGCGGAGCTTCCGGATCCGCCTCGTCCTCGTCGAGGTCCGCCTCGATGTCCACGGGCCCGCCGAGGGCCGGGGAGGCGTCGAGCGGCTCGACGGGAAGATCTTCGGGAGCGCCCCGCCGGGCGTCCGGGAGGTGCGGCCCGTCCTTCACCCGGCGCACGCCGTCCCCCGGCGTCCCGTCGTCGTCACGAGGGCTGGCATCCATCGCCACACGCCCTCCCAACTCCGGCTTAACGGCTCCGAACGATGGTCGATGATGGCACGCCCAGACAGCTGCCAACGTCGCCCAGGGCTTCCCGATGCCATCACGTGATCAGGCTGTGACCGCCCTTTCGAGCAACGCCATCGCCTGTCCCGCGAGTTCCCCGCGGTCCGCCTCCGCCCCACTGAGCCAATGCACCCGGGGATCCCTCCGGAACCACGAATCCTGACGGCGCGCGAAGCGCTTGGTGGCGCGTACGGTCTCGGCCCGCGCGACGTCCTCCGCGCACTCCCCGGCGAGCGCCGACAGCACCTGCTGGTACCCCAGCGCGCGCGAGGCCGTGCGCCCCTCGCGCAGCCCGGCGGCCTCCAGCTCGCGCACCTCGTCGACGAGCCCGTCCTCCCACATACGGTCGACGCGGTCGGCGATCCGCTCGTCCAGCTCGGGGCGGGCCACGTCGACGCCGATCTGGACCGTGTCGTAGACCGACTCGTGCCCCGGCAGGTTGGCCGTGAAGGGACGGCCGGTGATTTCGATGACCTCCAGGGCGCGGACGATGCGGCGGCCGTTGCTGGGCAGGATGGCCCGCGCCGCCTCGGGGTCGTCGTGCGCCAGGCGGGCGTGCAGCGGTCCGGTGCCGTGCTCCGCGAGTTCCGCCTCCAGACGCGCTCTGACGGCCGGGTCGGTGCCGGGGAAGTCCATGGTGTCGATCGCGCCCCGCACGTACAGCCCGGAGCCGCCGACGAGGACCGGGAAGCGGCCCTCGGCGCGGAGCCTGTCGATCTCCGCGCGGGCGAGCTTCTGGTACTCGGCGACGCTCGCCGCCACGGTCACGTCCCAGATGTCCAGCAGGTGGTGCGGCACTCCCTGCCGTTCCTCGACGGTCAGTTTGGCCGTGCCGATGTCCATGCCGCGGTACAGCTGCATCGAGTCCGCGTTGATGACCTCGCCGCCCAGCTCACGGGCGAGGAAGACGCCCAGGTCGGACTTGCCCGCCGCGGTGGGGCCGACGACGGCCACCACGGGCGGGGCGGAGGGGAGGGAGGGGGTCGGGGAGTTCACCCCGTAAGTCTCGCAAACCTCCACCCGCCTTCTCGAACGAGCGACGTGACGCCCCCCTCATGGGGTCGTTGCCAGTTGCGAGGTTCCGACAGCCGGTTCCGGACCGGTGCCTCGGAGCGGCGCAAAGAGACGCTCCGCAAGGCGCGGGATTTCGCCCACACGAGTAAGGTCTGGAGTAAATATGGGCGTGTTTGCGAAGCTTCTCCGACGTTCGTCCGGCAAGTCAACGGAGGACGCCTCCACGGCCACTCCCGCGGAGGAATCAGCGGCGGACGCGCGACCCGCGGAGGAGCCCGCTCCCGCCCCCGAGGGCGAGCGGAAGGACACGGAGGGCGCCACCGCCTCCGCGAAGGCCACGGACGCCTCTACGGAAGCCTCTAAGGAGGCCGCCGAAAGCCCGGACGGCACGGAAGGCGGCAAGGACAGCACCGACACCTCGAACAGCACCGACAGCGGCAGCGGCGCCGACGGCGAGGACAAGGCGGACGGCGCGGACGAGACGGGCGCGGAGGGCACCACGGAGGGCGCCACAGCGGACGCCGCCAAGGGCGCGGAAGCGGGCCCTGACGAGGACTCCCGGAGCGGTGACGAGGGCTCTGGCGCTACTGTCGAAGCCGGTGACGGCGGAGTCGGCATCCCCAAGCAGCAGTCGGCCGAGGAGGCCGCTGACAGCGGGGCCGGCGAGAGCGCCCGTAAGTAAGCCGTCCGGGGACCGCCCGGACAGGCTGGGAGGAAGGTGACCGCGATGGGCTTCATGGACAAGGTCAAGGGTCTGATGGGCCAGCACGGGGACAAGGTTCAGCAGGGGCTGGACAAGGCCGCGCAGGTGGCGGACTCCAAGACCAAGGGCAAGTACACCAACCAGATCAAGTCCGGGACCCAGAAGGCCAAGGACGCGGCCGGCAAGCTCTCGGACGACGGCAAGGGCGACGGCAAGAAGGGCGACGGACCGGGCGGCCCGGGCTCAGGCCCCGCCTCCTAAGAGGTCCCCGCGGTGGGGGGGGGGGGGGGGGGGGGGGGGGGGGGGGCCCCCCCCCCCCCCCCCCCCCCCCGCGGGCCGGGGGCGGGGGCCCCCGCCCCCCC
>NZ_JBIDAT010000016.1:6481-50532 GCF_043202595.1 Streptomyces sp. NPDC048172 | reverse complement strand
GGTCGCCTCCTCTAGGGGACTCGGCGGGGGGGTCCGGGCATCTGGCCGCCCTGAATATGTGGCCGGGGGTGTGTGGGGGTGTGCGAGCGTACGGACGCTCGCACACCCCCACACACGCGTTCAGGGGCCGCGCGGGCGGCCCTACGACCAGCTCGCCACCAGGTAGCCGACTCCGTACGGGGCGTCGTCGTACAGCAGCCGTCCGGCCAGCCCCGCGCCCTCTCCCGCGCCCGCGAGGGTCTGCCAGGAGGAGCGGCCCGCGACGTTGAGCTCGTAGGCCAGCTCGGCGTCCAGGGCGAACAGGGCGGGGACGTCGGCGGAGCCGAGCGCGCGGGCGGCCTCGGCGTCGAAGGAGGCGGCACGGTCGTCGAAGTAGCCCGGGGCCTTGAGGGTGCGGCAGTTGCTGCCGTCGCCCATCACCAGCAGCGCCACCCTGTCGGCGCTGCTCGCCAGCTCCTTGCCGACCGAGGCGCAGCGCTCACGGGCGAGCGGCTCCCCGATGCCGAGGCCCTCGACGGGGGAGCCCGTCCAGTCCGTACGCTCCAGCAGCCAGGCTCCGACGGCGAGGGACGGCGGCAGTTCGCGGCGGGCCGGGTCGCCCTTGCCGAGGCTGACCTCCTGGTCGACCCCGAAGCCCCGGAAGGAGCCCCGGGCGCCCTGCGGGTGCGGCCCCCGGCCGGACTGCTCGGCGGGGCCGAGGACGTACAGCCGGTCGGGTCGGGCGGCCGCCAGGACGCCCACGGCGTCGTAACAGGCGGCGCGCGCGTCGTCCATCTCGGGGGCGGCCCCGCTGGCGACCTCGGGCACGAGAAGCGGCGGGCAGGGGCATACGGCTGCGGCGACAAGCATGGCGCGCAGCTTAAGGGGACTCGCCCCTTCTGCCCAGACTGCCCCGGCCGTGACTCACCCTCCCGTGCGAGGCCGCGCGGACTCGCACGGGAGGACGCCGCGCGTCAGCGGCGCCGGTCCTCCACGGACGCGTCCGCCGAGTCCCATTCCAGCTCGCAGACCCGGAAGTGGTACGGGTACTGCCGCTGGAACGACCCCTCGCCGAGCAGCAGCCAGCCGTCGGCCGTGCGGTAGAGCCGGTTGCGCTTGGGCGTCATCGGATGCCGCGGCTCATAGGCGCGGATGTACGGCTTCGCCAGCTCCTCGGCCTCGGCCCGGGTGTCCGCCTCGTACTCGGCGAGCAGATTGGCCGTCGACCAGGTCTGCCCGCCGTCCTCCACCACGATCACTCCCCACCGCGCCACCGCTCAGCAGACCTCGCAGCCGCTCTGCGCGACGGGCGGCGCCGGGGGCGCGCCGACGGAGGGCAGGCCGAGCATGACGCCCTGGCCGTTCGGCGCCTCCTCGGGGGCCGCCGTACGGCGCTCCCAGGCGTCTCCGGCGGGCGTGCGGCGCACGGCGGACACCGGGCCCTCGGCGAGGAGGTGGTGCGGCGCCGCGTAGGTGATCTCGACCGTCACCATGTCCCCGGGACGCACCGTCTCCTCGGGGCGGGTGAAGTGCACCAGGCGGTTGTCGGGCGCGCGGCCGGACAGGCGCCGCGTCGCGTCGTCCTTGCGGCCCTCGCCCTCGGCGACCATCAGCTCCAGGGTGCGGCCGACCTGCTTCTTGTTCTCCTCCCAGGAGATCTCCTCCTGGAGGGCGACCAGACGCTCGTAGCGCTCCTGGACGACCTCTTTGGAGATCTGCCCGTCCATCTCGGCGGCCGGTGTCCCGGGCCGCTTGCTGTACTGGAAGGTGAACGCCTGCGCGAAGCGGGCCTCGCGCACGACGTGCAGGGTCTCCTGGAAGTCCTCCTCGGTCTCGCCGGGGAAGCCGACGATGATGTCGGTGGACAGGGCCGCCTCGGGCATGGCCGCGCGGACCTTCTCGATGATGCCCAGGAAGCGCTCCTGGCGGTACGAACGGCGCATGGCCTTCAGCACGCGCGAGGAGCCCGACTGGAGCGGCATGTGGAGCTGCGGCATGACGTTCGGCGTCTCGGCCATGGCGGCGATGACGTCGTCCGTGAAGTCGCGCGGGTGGGGCGAGGTGAAGCGGACGCGCTCCAGGCCCTCGATGCCGCCGCAGGCCCGCAGGAGCTTGCTGAAGGCCTCGCGGTCGCCGATGTCCGACCCGTACGCGTTGACGTTCTGGCCGAGCAGGGTGATCTCGCTGACGCCCTCGGCGACCAGCGCCTCGACCTCGGCGAGGATGTCGCCGGGACGGCGGTCCTTCTCCTTGCCGCGCAGCTGCGGGACGATGCAGAACGTGCAGGTGTTGTTGCACCCGACGGAGACGGAGACCCAGGCCGCGTAGGCGCTCTCGCGGCGGGTGGGCAGCGTCGAGGGGAACGCTTCGAGGGACTCGGCGATCTCGACCTGCGCCTCCTCCTGGACACGTGCACGCTCCAGCAACACCGGCAGCTTGCCGACGTTGTGGGTGCCGAAGACCACGTCGACCCAGGGGGCCTTCTTCACGATGGTGTCGCGGTCCTTCTGCGCCAGGCAGCCGCCGACCGCGATCTGCATCCCGGGGCGGGCCGCCTTCTTGGGGGCGAGCTGGCCGAGATTCCCGTAGAGGCGGTTGTCCGCGTTCTCCCGCACGGCGCAGGTGTTGAACACGACGACATCCGCGGTGTCGGCGTCCTTGGGCGCGCGCACGTAACCGGCGTCCTCCAGCAGACCGGCCATCCGCTCGGAGTCGTGGACATTCATCTGGCAGCCGAACGTACGCAGCTCGTATGTCTTCGCAGTCATCTCAGTCGACCAGGGTACGCGCTCGCCACGGGCCCCCGCCCCTCCCTTCCCGACCTCGCTCCTGGCAGGATCCCGCCCATGGTCGGCCTGCGTCTTCCTGATTCCCGGACGAGGCGTCTGCTGTGGGCGGCGGGCGCCGTGGCCGTCGTGTGCGGGCTGCTCGCCTGGTGGCTCGTCCCGGGCTCCGGGCCGTCGCCGAGCGGGACGGTCACCTTCGGCACGGGCGTACGGACCGGGGTGTACGAGCGCTACGGGAAGCTCCTCAAGGAGCGGCTGGACGAGGACCTGCCGGACGTGGATCTGCGGCTGCGGCGCAGCCAGGGCTCGGTCGACAACGTCGAGCGGCTCGCCTCCGGGAAGGCCGACTTCACCATCGCGGCGGCGGACGCCGTCGCGGCCTACCAGCGCAGCGGCGGAAAGGACGCACGGCGCATCAGGGCGTGCGCGCGGCTGTACGACGACTACATGCACCTGGTCGTCCCCGCGGACTCCCCCGTGCGCAGCGCGAAGGACCTGAAGGGGCTGAAGGTCGGCGTCGGGGAGTCCCGTTCCGGGGTCTCGCTGATCGCGGGGCGGCTGCTGAAGGCGGCGGGACTCGATCCGCGCGGCGACGTCGAGCAGGTGCGCAGCGGGATCGACCGGATGCCAAGCCTGCTGGCCGAGGGGAAGCTGGACGCCTTCTTCTGGTCGGGCGGACTGCCCACCAGCGCGGTCGAGCGGCTCGCGGACCGTACCCGTATCCGTCTCGTGCAGCTCGGCGACCTGGTGCCCAGGCTGCACGCGCAGGAGCCCGAGACGCGCTACTACCGGGCCGCCGTGATGGCGCCCGACGCGTATCCCTCGGTGCAGCGCGGGAAGTCGGTGAAGACGGTGGCGGTGGCCAATCTGCTGCTGACCACGGACCGTGCCGACCCGGGGCTGACCGAGGCCATGACGCGCTCCGTGCTCAGGAGCCGCGACCAGATCGGCCGGAAGGTCCACGCGGCGCAGAAGGTGGACCTGCGCACCGCGATCTACACGGACCCGGTCGCGCTCCACGAGGGCGCCCGGCGGTACTACCGCGAGGAGAAGCCGTAGGGCGGAGGGTCCGGCGAGGGATTCCGCGGCGCCGCGGGTGGTAATCCCCTTCTGTATGCCCTCACGTACGCCCCCGCGTACGCCCCGTCCCGGCCGTCCGCGGGCCAGCGCCGCTAAGGAGCGTCTCCATGCATGACGACCGCCGCACTGTCGAAGACCGGCTGCGCCGCGTCCTGGACGAGCGCGTCAGGCCGTGCGTCCATACCGATCCGCAGCCGCTGACCGTCGAGCGCTGGGAGGCTCCGGGCGAGCCCGTTCCCGTCGCCGAGGCGCTCTCCGCGCCGTACGCTCCCGCGGCGGCCGGTGACGAGTGGGGACCCGCCTGGGGCACCACCTGGTTCCGGGTGACCGGACAGGTGCCGCACGCCTGGGCGGGCAGCACCGTGGAGGCGGTGCTCGACCTGGGCTTCGACCGCGACATGCCGGGCTTCCAGTGCGAGGGACTCGTCTACCGCCCGGACGGCGAGGCCGTGAAGGGGCTGCACCCGCGCAACTCCTGGGTGCGTATCGCCGGTCCGGCGTCCGGCGGGGAGCGCGTCGAGCTGTACGTGGAGGCGGCGTCCAACCCGATCGTCAACGTGCCGCAGACGCCGACGTACGAGGGCGACCGGCTCACCGCCTCCTCCCGGCCGCTCTACCGGCTGGCCCGGATGGACCTCACCGTCTTCCGGACGGAGGTGTGGGAGCTGGTCCAGGACCTGGAGGTGGCGGGCTCCCTGATGGAGGAGCTGCCGCTGGAGGACGCGCGGCGCTGGGAGCTGCTCAGGGCCGTCGAACGGACGCTGGACGCGCTGGACCTCCACGACGTGCCCGGCACGGCCGTACGGGCCCGTGAGCGGCTCGCACCGGCCCTCTCCTCCCCTGCCCGCGCCTCGGCGCACCGGGTGAGCGCGGTGGGCCACGCCCACATCGACTCGGCGTGGCTGTGGCCGCTGCGCGAGACCGTACGGAAGGTGGCGCGCACCGCGTCCAACATGGTGGCGCTGATGGACGACCATCCGGACTTCCTGTTCGCCATGTCGCAGGCGCAGCAGCTCGCGTGGATCAAGGAGCACCGCCCCGAGGTGTACGCGCGGGTGAAGAAGAAGGTCGCGGACGGACAGTTCGTCCCGGTGGGCGGCATGTGGGTCGAGTCGGACACGAACATGGTCGGCGGGGAGGCCATGGCGCGGCAGTTCCTCTACGGGAAGAAGTTCTTCCTGGACGAGTTCGGCATCGAGACCCGTGAGGTGTGGCTGCCGGACTCCTTCGGCTATACGGCGGCCATGCCGCAGCTCGTGAAGCTGTCCGGGTCGAAATGGTTCCTCACGCAGAAGATCTCCTGGAGCCAGACCAATCCCTTTCCGCACCACACCTTCTGGTGGGAGGGGATCGACGGGACGCGGATCTTCACCCATTTCCCGCCGGTCGACACCTACAACTCGCGCCTGAGCGGCAGGGAGATGGCCCACGCCGCCCGCAACTTCCGCGAGAAGGGGGCCGCTTCCCGTTCCCTCGCCCCCTTCGGGTACGGCGACGGGGGCGGCGGCTCGACCAGGGAGATGCTGGCCCGTGCCGCGCGGCTGCGCGATCTGGACGGTTCGCCCAGGGTGACGGTGGAGAAGCCCGCGGCCTTCTTCGAGAAGGCCCACGCGGAGTACCCGGACGCGCCCGTATGGGCCGGTGAGCTCTATCTGGAGCTGCACCGGGGCACGTACACCTCCCAGGCGAAGACCAAGCAGGGCAACCGGCACAGCGAGTCCCTGCTGCGCGAGGCCGAGCTGTGGGCGGCCACGGCGGCGGTCCGTACGGGCGGCTACGTCTATCCGTACGAGCACCTGGAACAGCTGTGGAAGACCGTGCTGCTGCACCAGTTCCACGACATCCTTCCGGGCTCCTCCATCGCCTGGGTGCACCGGGAGGCCCGCGAGACGTACGCCAGGGTCCGTGCCGAGCTGGAGGGGATCATCGACGGCGCACAGCGGGCGCTCGCGGGCGAGGGCGACCGCGCGGTCGTCTTCAACGGCGCCCCGCACGCCCGGGACGGTGTGCCCGCGGGCGGGGCCGCCCCCGCGCCGGACCGTACCGGCGCCCCCGTGACCGTCGGGGAGCGTCCGCGCGGTGGCTGGACGCTCGACAACGGCCTGCTGCGCGTCGAGGTGGACGGGCGGGGGCTGGTCGTCTCCGCGTACGACAGGGAGGCGGAGCGCGAGGCCGTGGCGCCGGGGCACGCCGCCAACCTCCTCCAGGTGCACCCGGACTTCCCGAACCACTGGGACGCCTGGGACATCGACTCCTTCTACCGCAACACCGTCACCGATCTGACGCACGCGGACGAGCTGACCGTCGCGGAGACGGACGGTCGGAGCGCGACCGTACGGGTGGGCCGTTCGTTCGGCGCATCCACCGTCGTGCAGGAGCTGACCCTGCGCGCGGGGAGCAAGGTGCTCCTCGTCGGCACGGAGGTCGACTGGCAGGAGAGCGAGCGGCTGCTGAAGGCGGCGTTCCCGCTGGACGTGAAGGCCGACAGGTCGGCGGCGGAGACCCAGTTCGGGCACGTCTTCCGGCCGACCCACACGAACACCTCCTGGGAGGCGGCGAAGTTCGAGATCTGCGCGCACCGCTGGCTCCAGGTCGAGGAGCCCGGCTGGGGCGCGGCCCTGGTGAACGACTCGACCTACGGGCACGACGTCACCCGCGACATCCGGGAGGACGGCGGCCAGACGACGACCGTACGGCTGTCCCTGCTCCGCGCGCCCCGCTACCCGGACCCGGAGACCGACCAGGGCGTCCACAGCATGCGCTACGGGCTGGCCCCGGGCGCCTCGGTCGGGGACGCCGTACGAGAAGGGCACCGGATCAACCTTCCGGAGCGCACGGTCACGGGCGGCGCCTCCTCCGTCGCTCCTCTTGTGAGGGTCGACAGCGACCAGGTGGTGGCCGAGGCGGTGAAGCTCGCGGAGGACCGGAGCGGCGATGTCGTGGTGCGGCTCTACGAGTCGCACGGAGGGCGCGGAACGGCCACCCTCGCGCCGGGCTTCCCCGTCACGTCGGTGACCGAGACGGACCTGCTGGAACGGCCGCTGCCGGGCGGGCACCACTCCTGGGAGGAGGGCGGGGACGTACGGGTGACGCTGCGGCCCTTCCAGATCCTCACGCTGCGTCTGGGGCGTTCCTCGGCACGGTGATCAGGACGCGCAGGCCGCGCGGCTCGTTGGGCGCGAAGGAGAGCCGCGCGCCGCCCGCCTCCAGCAGGGCGCGGGTGATGGACAGGCCGAGCCCGGAGCCGGAGACGTTCTGGTGGCGGCCGCTGCGCCAGAAGCGGTCGCCGACGCGCTCCCTCTCCTCCTCGGTCAGCCCGTCCCCGCCGTCCGCCGTCTCGACCGTCACCCACTCCCCCTCGGCCGTGACGGTCACGGTCACCTCACCCCCCTCGGGCGTGAACTTGAGCGCGTTGTCGACCACCGCGTCCAGGGCGCTGGACAGTGCGACAGGGTCGGCCCATCCGGTGGCGGCGGACTGTCCGGCGGCGCGGAGGGTGACACCTTCGCGCTCGGCGACGGGCAGCCAGGAGCCGACCCTTTCGGCGGCCAGCGCCGCGATGTCGGTGAGCGCCACATGGGCGGCGTCGGCGTGCTCGGCCAGGGCGAGGTCCAGCAGGTCGTCCAGCACCCGGGCGAGGCGCTTGCCCTCCGCCCGTACGGACGCCATTTCCTCGCTCCCCTCCGGCAGCTCCAGGCCGAGCACCTCGATGCGGAGCAGCAGCGCGGACAGGGGGTTGCGCAACTGGTGGGAGGCGTCGGCGACGAAGGCCCGCTGCTGTTCGAGGGCGCCCTCGACGTGGTCGGCCATCTCGTTGAAGTGGTGCGCCAGCCTGCGCAGCTCGGGCGGCCCTCCGGAGGCGGCCACCCGGGAGGCGAACTGTCCCGTGGCGATCTCGGCGGTGGCCCGGTCGAGCGTACGGACGGGACGCAGCACCCAGCCGGTCAGCCGGAGCGCGGCGCCGACCGCGAGGAGCATCGCGGCGGCCTCGCCCGCGGCGATGGCGAGCCAGCCCTTGAGGATGCGGGAGCGCATCTGCCCGGTGGGCGAGTCGGTGAGGACGACGGCGGCGACGTCACCGTCCCGGATGACGGGCGAGGCGACGGCGATGCGCCCGTCCTGCCAGGGCCACACCTGCGGCGGGTCGTGGCTGCGGCGTCCGGCCAGCGCCTCGGCGAAGGCGCGGGCCCCGTCGGCCTCGTCCTTCTCCGGGACCTTCCAGCGGCCGGGTGCGGCCGCCATGGCACGGCCGTCGCGGTAGAAGACCCCGGCCCGGATGCCGTAGAGGTCGTGGTACCGCTCCAGCTCGCCCCGCAGGGTCTCGCGGCGCTCCCCCGGTTCGCTGGGCGCGGTCACGAACTGGGCGAGCGAGGCGAACCGGGCGGTGTCGTCGATCCGGTCCACCACGACGCGCTGCTGCTCGGCGGCGGCCTGGCTGACGGCGAGGGGGAAGCCGAGGGCGAGCAGGACACCCGCGAGCAGGATGAGGAGCAGCGGGAGGAGGCGTGAGCGCACGGTCGTCGTTCCTGTCGGCCGAGCGGCGCTCAGGCGCCCTGCGCCGACATGCGGTACCCCACGCCGCGGACGGTCTCGATCAGCGTGGGACGGCGCAGCTTGGAGCGCAGGGAGGCGACGTGCACCTCCAGGGTGCGCCCGGTGCCCTCCCAGCTCGTGCGCCACACCTCGCTGATGATCTGCTCCCGCCGGAAGACGACGCCGGGGCGCTGCGCGAGCAGGGCCAGCAGGTCGAACTCCTTACGGGTCAGCGGCACCTCCGTACCGTCCACCCGGACCTGCCGGGTGGGCAGCTCGATGGTGACGGCGCCGAGCGTGAGCGTGCCCTCAGCGGCCCCCGGGTCCCCCTCGGTCTCCCCGGCGGGGCGCGCCTGTCCCACGCCGTCCTCGGGGGCCCTGCGGCGGCTCACGGCGTGGATACGGGCGAGCAGCTCCCCCATGTCGTACGGCTTGACCACGTAGTCGTCGGCGCCGAGGTTCAGCCCGTGTATCCGGGAGCGGACGTCGGCGCGGGCCGTCACCATGATCACCGGGGTGGAGGTGGTCCGGCGGATACGGCCGCAGACCTCGAAACCGTCCTGGTCGGGCAGGCCCAGGTCGAGCAGGACGACGTCGAAGCCGCACGCGCCGGAGCCGGGCTCGCCCGGCAGCAGCTCGCGCAGCGCCTCGGCGCCGCTGCGGACGTGCACCGCCTCGAACCCGTGGCGGGTCAGCACGGCGGAGAGCGCGGTGGCGACGTGGTCGTCGTCCTCGACGAGGAGCAGCCTCATGCCCCGCCCTCCTTTCCCGTGTGCCGTTGTCACGTCGCGTGTGCCGTCGTCACGCGCGCCGTGCCGTGCCGTGCCGTGCCGTACAGAAACCCCCCGCATCCACCCCGATAAGCCCGGGTGAGTCAAGGGGCTTCCGGTCGCCCACGGGGATCCGTTATACAGCCGGTACGGCCGGTGCGGCCGCAGCCCCGTGAGCACCCTGCCGGGAGTCGGCAGGAGCCCTGGGAGACGCCGTTCCACGGGGTGGCGTCCCCTTTACCCAGTGTGCCCGGTTGCGGCCAGATCGTTATCCTCAATTTCCGCTCAGATGTAATGACGCTGATGGCAGCGGCTCACTAGGGTCCTCGCAACCGACGAGGACGGAGCTGTACGCCGATGAGCGAAGTATCGGTGACCAAGGACGCGGAGGGCCCCCAGCCGGGGACCGACAAGCTGGTTTCACTGGACAACGTCAACAAGCACTTCGGTGCGCTGCATGTCCTCCAGGACATCGACCTGTCCATCGCGCGAGGCGAGGTCGTCGTCGTCATCGGCCCCTCGGGCTCCGGCAAGTCCACGCTGTGCCGCACCATCAACCGCCTGGAGACGATCGACTCGGGCCACATCTCCGTCGACAGCAAGCCGCTGCCGCAGGAGGGCAAGGAACTGGCGAAGCTGCGTGCCGACGTCGGCATGGTCTTCCAGTCCTTCAACCTCTTCGCGCACAAGACGGTGCTCGAGAACGTGACGCTGGGCCAGGTCAAGGTCCGCAGGACGGACAAGCGGGCCGCCGAGGAGAAGGCCCGCACCCTGCTCGACCGGGTCGGCGTGGGCAACCAGGCCGACAAGTACCCGGCGCAGCTCTCCGGCGGTCAGCAGCAGCGGGTCGCCATCGCCCGGGCGCTCGCGATGGACCCGAAGGTGATGCTCTTCGACGAGCCCACCTCGGCCCTCGACCCCGAGATGATCAACGAAGTGCTGGAAGTCATGCAGCAGTTGGCGCGGGACGGCATGACGATGGTCGTCGTCACGCACGAGATGGGCTTCGCCCGGTCCGCCGCGAACAGGGTCGTCTTCATGGCCGACGGCCGGATCGTGGAGGAAGCCACTCCGGACCAGTTCTTCAGCAACCCGCGCAGCGACCGCGCCAAGGACTTCCTCTCGAAGATCCTGCACCACTAGGCACCGCAGAGCACCGCCGACGGCGCGTCTCGCCAACGACTGTTCGAGCAAGGGATACCCACTATGAAGCTCCAGAAGACCGCCGCCTCCGCGGCCGTGATCCTGGCTCTCGCCGCCACCGCGGCCTGCGGTGGCAAGGAAGGCTCCGCCGGCGACGAGCAGGGCGGCAAGACCGACGAGAAGGCGCTGCCGACCTACAAGGTCGCCAAGGACGTCAAGGTCGACTCGTCGGTGCTGAAGGCCGCCCAGAAGCGCGGCAAGATCGTCATCGGCGCCAAGGCCGACCAGCCGTACCTGGGCTTCCAGGACCAGTCGACGAAGAAGTACTCGGGCTTCGACATCGAGATCGCCAAGATGATCGCGGCGGACCTCGGCTTCTCCGAGAAGCAGATCAAGTTCGAGACGGTCGACTCCGGCGCCCGCGAGCAGGCGGTCCGCAAGGGTGACGTGGACCTGATGATCGGCACGTACACGATCAACCCGGAGCGCAAGAAGCAGGTCGACTTCGCCGGTCCGTACTACCACGCGGGCGCCGCGCTGCTGGTCCGCAAGGACGAGAAGAAGATCACCGGCCCGGAGACCGTCAAGGGCAAGAAGGTCTGCTCGATCGTCGGCTCCACCCCGCTCCAGGAGATCAAGAAGCCGAAGTACGGCGGCAAGGTCACCGAGCTGGCCAAGTACTCGGACTGCGTCAAGCAGCTCGTCGACGGCCAGGTCGACGCGGTCACCACCGACGACGCGATCCTCAAGGGCTACGCGGCCGACAACCCGAAGAAGCTGAAGGTCGTCGGCAAGCCCTTCACCGACGAGCCCTACGGCGTCGGCATGAAGAAGGGCGACAACGCCCTGCAGAAGGCCGTCGCGGACGCCCTGGTCGCGCACCAGGAGAACGGCGACTACAAGAAGGCGTACGACGCCACTCTCGGCAAGTCGGGCTCGAAGTTCCAGGAGCCGCCGGCCCTCGAGGAGAAGTGACCCAGCGGGAGGCCTCCGGGCCTCCCGCCTCTTCTCGCCACCCCCCTGAACCCCTGCTCGTACGGGCGTGACCGCACCGTTCGTACGGGCAGGGCTCACACCCCTGTCCGAAACGCCGCCGGACTCCGGCCCGCGGAGACGAGACACTCTATGGATGTACTGCTCGACAATCTGGATCTGTTCCGCGAGGGGTTCGTCGGAACCCTGTCCCTGACAGTCACCAGCGCACTGCTCGCACTCGTGCTGGGCCTGATCATCGCCGGATTCCGCGTCTCACCGGTGCCGCCCCTGCGGCTGTTCGGCACGGTTTACGTCACGCTGCTGCGCAACACCCCGCTGACCCTGCTGTTCCTGGTCGCGTTCTTCGTGGTGCCGCAGGTCCTCTTCCCGGGGATCGACTCCTTCCTGCTCGCGGTCGTCGCGCTCGGGATGTACACCTCCTCGTACATCTCCGAGGCCATCCGCTCCGGCATCAACACGGTGCCGCTGGGGCAGGCCGAGGCCGCGCGCAGCATCGGCATGACGTTCACCCAGACCCTGCGGATGATCGTGCTGCCCCAGGCGACCAGGACCGCGCTGCCGCCGCTGAGCAGCTTCCTCATCGCCCTGACGAAGAACTCGGCCATCGCGGGCGCGTTCAACAACGTCGACCTGTTCAACATCCAGAAGACGCTGAGCAACGAGGGCTACAACATCCTCGTGATCTTCATCTGGATCACGCTCGGGTACCTGGTCATCACCTTCGCCATCAGCGGCCTCTTCCGGCTGCTGGAGCGCCGTATGGAGGTCGCCCGATGAGCGCGAGCGTGCTCTACGACGCTCCGGGCCCCAAGGCCCGGGCACGCAACATCGTCTACTCCGTCATCGGCTCCATCCTGGTCATCGGCCTGGTCGCACTGATCGTGTACCGGCTGTACGACAAGGGCGAGTTCGAGGGCGCCAAGTGGGACATCTTCAACTACTCGGGCATCCGCGAGAACATCGTCGACGGACTGCTCGCCACCCTGAAGGTGTTCGCGATGGCCGCCGTGCTGTCGCTGGTCCTCGCCGTCGTCCTCTGTGTGGGACGGCTCTCCGAGCACAAGCCGGTCCGGTGGGTCGCCACGGCCTTCGTCGAGCTGTTCCGCTCGATCCCGCTGCTCATCACCATCTTCGCGCTGTGGGTCGGCATCGTGGACGCCCTGCTGCCGATCAGCGTCAGCATCAAGCCGATGTGGGCGCTCGTGATCGGCCTGGGCATCTACAACGCCTGCGTCCAGGCCGAGGTGCTGCGCGCGGGCATCAACTCGGTGCCCAAGGGCCAACGCGAGGCCGCCTACGCCATCGGCATGCGCAAGACGCAGGTCATGATGACCATCCTGATGCCGCAGGCCGTACGGGCGATGATGCCGACGATCATCAGCCAGCTGGTGGTGACCCTCAAGGACACCTCACTGGGTTACATCATCCTCTACCCGGAGCTCCTCCAGACCGCGCGTCTGATCGCCTCCAACACGACGGTGAACGGCGACTACCCGTACGTCCCCACGGTCATCGTCATCGGCACCATCTACATCGTGCTCTGCCTCGCCCTCTCGGCCCTGGCCACCTGGATCGAGAAGCGCGGACGGCGCGCGAAGACGGGCATCAAGCCCGCTGACGCCGCGCCGCCCGCCGAGGCGGGACAGGCACAGCTCTGACCCACCGCCCGCGCGGCACAGGTCAGCACGGAGGCGGCGGTCCCCAAGGGGGCCGCCGCCTCCGTCACTTGACGCCCGCACAGGCAGTGGGTTGCATACGATCGTGATCGTGCACCAGGCTCCACCAGGAACCGCGAACCCCGGCCCCCGTCAGCACCACCAGGGCTGTGAGGTCTCTCCGCTGTGGACCCGGTGATCGTCGTCGGTGCCGGACCGACCGGACTCGCACTCTCGCTCCATCTCGCCCGTCACGCCGTCCCCTCCGTCGTCCTGGACGCCACGGACGGCAGAGCGACACGCAGGGCAGCGCGTACGTGCGTACTGCGCCCCGACACCGCCGCGAGCCTGCCCCGGCTCACCGGGCTGCGCTGGCACTCCTGGCGCGCGGAGCGGCGCGCACAGCTCGTCGAACGCGTCGAGCTCGACGGGGAGACCTCGCCCCTCCACATCGAGCAGCACCAGCTGGAACGGGCGCTGCGCACGGCGCTTGACGGCGAGAAGCTCGCCCGTGTCGTCCCGAACAGCCATGTCGACGTGCTGGAACAGGACGCCGACGGGGTCACCACGCACACCCGGGGCGACAGCGGCACCTGGTGGCGCGGGAGCTACGCCGTCGGCTGCGACGGCGCCCGCTCGACCGTGCGGAAGCTGCTCGGGGTCCGCTTCCCCGGCCACACGGCGGTCGAACGGCACGCCGTCGCCGCGCTCCGCGTCCAGCTCCCCTGGGAGGACGAGGCGCTGCTGCACCGCGACCCCGGCGGCAAGCCCGGCGAGGTGACGGCGCGGCCGCTGCCCGGCGGCGTGTGGCGGCTCGACTGGCTGCTGCCGCCGCGCGGCGACCTCGTCACCCCCGAGGAGATGCTGGAGCGCGTCCAGGACACCCTGTCCCTCTGGTTCGGCGCGGCGGCCGGGAACGGGGCCGGCACCCCCGGTCCGTACGAGCTGGTCGACACCGGCGTGCACACCGCGCACCAGCGGCTCGCCCGGCACTGGCGCGTGGACCGCACGTTCCTGGCGGGCGACGCGGCGCACCTCCAGGGCGCGCTCGGCATCCAGTCCGTCGACGAGGGGCTGCGCGACGCGGCCAACCTCGCCTGGAAGCTCGCCCTCGCCTGGCACCACGGCCACGACAGTGCGGCGGGCGTCCTGCTCGACAGCTACGAAGCGGAACGGCGCGGCGCCGTCGGCTCCCGGCTGCGCGCCGTCGACCAGGCACTGCCGCTCGTCCGGCGCGGCGGCGGACTGCGCGCGCTGCTGCCGGGAGGCGGCGCACGGGCGCACCTCGGGCTGCTCACGGACGGCCACCTGGGGCGCGGACTGCTGGGCGCGCCCGCCGCGTACGCCCGTACGCCCCTGCGGCCCCGGCGCGGAACCGTCTCCACCGTCCCCGTCGGCACGGCCCCGGGCGCCCCGGTGCGCGACGTGCCGGTGACCGCGACGGACGGGACCCGGGGGCGTTTGCGCGACTGGCTGTGCGGCAGCGGGGGCGAGCTGCTGGTGGTGCTGATAGCGCCCGGTACGGGCGTGTGGGACAGCCGCCACTGGCTGCAGGCGGGGATGATGCCCGAACTTGCCGCCGCCGTCGACGGCCTCCCCCTGCGGGCCACACTGCTCGTCGCGGAGAGCTACCCGGGCGCGGCGGCGCACACGGTCCTCGTGATCCGCGCCGACGGCCACCTCACGGCCGCACTGCCCGCCGCCCGCCCGGCGGAACTCCTCCTGTGCGCACGGGCCGTACGGGGCGAGGCCGAGGTGATCGACGTGCCACGGCGCTCCTAGAGCCTCCTTGTTCTCAGCCTCCCCGCTCTTAGAACTCCCTTAGAAGCGCTGACCATTGTGGCGCTCATGGATCGTTCTGAGACACCTCGGCACCGCGCCGGGCAGTGGGACCCGAAGAAGCGGAATCGGAACCTGGCGCTCGGGATCACCGCCGGAGCCGTGCTCGCCGCCACCACCGCGACGGCGGGCTACGCGTCCCTCGCCGCTCCCGACTCCTCGTCCGACACCTCGCCCGATGCCTCCTCCGCCGCTCCGGCGCCGCGTGCCCACGGCCGTACCGTCGACTTCTCCGTACGCGGTGGCACCGCCCGCGTCGACACGTCCACGCTGCGCGTCACGGGACGTACGGGCGGCGGCCGTACGCTCCCCGTCTCGGACGCGGCGGCCGACAAGCTGGGCACGCCGGGCACGGTCACGGTGGAGGGCTCCACGGCCGCCTGGTCGTACCCGTCGGCCGGGCTGCGCGTCAGCGCCGCGAGCGAGAAGGGGCGGCTGCGGATGACCGTACGCGCGGACTCCGACCGCACCCTTGCGTGGCCGGTCACCGGCCAGGGCACGGGGGCCTCTCGGAAGGCATCGCTCCAGATACCGCGCGGCGAGGGCCTGTCGGTGCCCGTCGCGGACACCTTCTGGAACGGGAAGAAGGCCGGACTCGCGGGCTCCGAGGCCGACCTCGCGGGCGGCGGCTCGCTCACGCTGCCGCTGTGGGGCTATGCGTCGGGCGGACACGGCGTCAGCTACCTGGTGCCCGAGAACGTCGGCACCTCGCTCGGCTTCACCTCCACGGGAGGCAAGCTGCACGCCACGGCGACGCATGACTTCTCGGGCCGGGAGAAGACCCGTTCGTACACGGTCACCTTCGCGCTGACGTCCGGCTCGCCCGTCGCACCTGCCGAGGACTACCGCCGCTGGCTCGACGAGCACGGGCAGGTCCGCACCCTGAAGGAGAAGATCGCCCGCAACCCGGAGATCCGGAAGCTCCTCGGCGCCGAGCACGCCTATCTGTGGGGCGGGGCGCGGAGCGAGAAGGCCGTACGGAAGCTCGGGCGGCAGGGCAGCACCCGCCTCTGGCTCGGCTACGACGCGGACGGCAGGCCCATGAGCGGGCACGCGGTGTCCACGGCGAAGAAGCAGGGGTACGTGGTCGGCCCGTACGACTCCTACGACAACGGGCAGGACCCCGGCTCCGCCGACACCCCCGTGGCCAAATGGCCGGGCACGGTCTACCCCGACTACTGCGTGCGGGACCGCAAGGGGAAGATCAAGACCGGCTTCGGCGGCCGGGGGTGCTACCTCAGCTCACAGGCGTTCGCCCAGTCGGAGCCGAGCAGGCGCTATCTGGCCACGCACACGGAGAAGATGACCGCCAACGGCGTCAACAGCGTCTTCGTCGACGTCGACGCGGCGGGCGAACTCTTCAGCGACTTCACCCCCTCCCACCCCATGACGAAGAAGCAGGACCGGGCCAACCGCATGGACCGGATGCGCGTTCTGGCCGACCGCGACCGGCTGGTCCTCGGCTCGGAGTCGGCGGTCTCCTGGTCGGCGCCCGTCCTCGCCTTCAACCACGGCTCGCAGACGCCCGTGAACGACGCCCTGTGGAAGCTCCAGAACGACAAGAAGACCTGGGGCGCCTACTACCCCGCCACCGCTCCGGGCCACTTCTTCAAGCCCGTACGGCTGCCTGCCTCGCTCGCCACGTCCCTGTACGACCCGGCGTACCGCGTCCCGCTCTACCAGACCGCGCTGCACGACTCCCTGATCAGCACCGACCGCTGGGAGATGCCCTACGGCAAGCTGCCGGAGCAGAAGACGGACCGCGCGCTGATGTCCGTGCTCTACAACACCCCGCTCAACTTCGCGCTCAGTGACAAGAATCTGGACTCGGCAGGGAACGAAATGGCCGCCCTCCAGCGGTACTTCGCGCCGCTCCACAGGGCGGCGGGCACCGAACGCATGACGGACTTCCGCCACCTGACCCGCGACCACCGGGTCCAGCGCTCGACCTTCGGCCACGGCACCCTCCGCGTCACCGCGAACTTCGGCACCAGCCCCTACGGCTCGCTCCCCGGCGGCTGCGTGGACGCCAAGCTGAAGAACGAGCCCAAGCCGCGTCGCCTGTGCCCGGGCCGAGTTTGAGCCGGACACAGACTCAAGCTTGAGCCCGGCACAGACCCCCGAGCTTGAGCCGGGCCAGGTCCACCCGGTCCAGGCCAGGGGCGGGCCTGGGGCGGGCCTGGGCATCGGCTCCTGTCAGAGGTCCGGGAGGTGCTCGTCCAGGATCTCCGGGTCTTCGCCCTCCTCCTCCAGCGCGCGGCGCACCACGCGCAGGGCGAGCCCTTCGGGATAGCCCTTGCGGGCCAGCATCCCGGCCAGGCGGCGCAGCCGCCGGTCCCTGTCCAGGCCGCGGGTGGAGCGGAGCTTCCGCTCCACCAGGGCCCGGGCGGTCTCCTCCTCCTGCTCGGAGTCGAGCATGCCGACGGCCTCGTCGATCACCGCCGAGTCCACGCCCTTGGTGCGCAGCTCACGCGCGAGCGCCCGGCGCGCGAGGCCTCGGCTGTGGTGCCGGGACTCGACCCACGCCTCCGCGAACGCGGAATCGTCGATCAGGCCCACGTCCTCGAAGCGGGCGAGGACCTCCTCGGCGGCCTCGTCCGGGATCTCCCTCTTCTTCAGTGCTTCGGCGAGCTGCTGCCGGGTCCGGGGAGTCCCGGTGAGCAGGCGCAGGCAGATGGCGCGCGCCCGCTCGACCGGGTCCTTCGGCTCCGGAGGCCGCTCCCCCCGGCCCCCGCACCGTCCCCCCTCGTCGCGCGCCTCGCGGTCCCCCCGTATACCGCGAGACGTGCGCGACGGTCCCGCCTCGGCCCTCGACGGGGCGGGACCGCCGCTGTCCTGGAAGCCGGGGCCGGGACCGCCGTCCCGCCCCGCGCGCTCCGGGATCTCCGCATGCACCGGCCAGTCGGTGCGCCGTGTCACGGATCAGCTCTTGGCGGCAGCGGCCTTGGACGTCTTCGACGTCTTGGCGGCCTTCGTCGCCGGAGCGGGAACCGTCTTGGCCGCGTCGTCCGCCGCGCCGGAGGTGTCTGTCCCCGCTGCCCCTGCTGCCCCCGCGGCCTCCGGACCGCTCGCCGCGTCCGCCCCAGGCTCCGCCTCCGGAGCCTCAGGCTGGACGCCGATGCCCAGCTTCTCCTTGATCTTCTTCTCGATCTCGTTGGCGAGATCAGGGTTGTCCTTGAGGAAGTTGCGCGCGTTCTCCTTGCCCTGGCCGAGCTGGTCGCCCTCGTAGGTGTACCAGGCACCGGACTTGCGGACGAAGCCGTGCTCCACGCCCATGTCGATCAGGCCGCCCTCGCGGCTGATCCCCTCGCCGTAGAGGATGTCGAACTCGGCCTGCTTGAAGGGCGGCGCGACCTTGTTCTTGACGACCTTGACGCGGGTGCGGTTGGCGACGGCCTCGGTGCCGTCCTTGAGGGTCTCGATACGGCGGATGTCGAGCCGCACCGACGCGTAGAACTTCAGCGCGCGGCCACCGGTCGTGGTCTCCGGGGAGCCGAACATGACGCCGACCTTCTCGCGGAGCTGGTTGATGAAGATCGCGGTGGTCTTGGAGTGGTTGAGCGCACCGGCGATCTTCCGCAGGGCCTGGCTCATCAGCCGGGCCTGGAGACCGACGTGGGAGTCGCCCATCTCGCCCTCGATCTCCGCACGGGGCACGAGCGCCGCGACGGAGTCGATGACGATCAGGCTGAGGGCACCGGAGCGGACCAGCATGTCGGTGATCTCGAGGGCCTGCTCGCCGTTGTCCGGCTGGGAGAGGATCAGCGAATCGGTGTCGACGCCGAGCTTCTTCGCGTATTCGGGGTCGAGGGCGTGCTCCGCGTCCACGAAGGCGACCGTGCCGCCGGCGCGCTGGGCATTGGCCACCGCGTGGAGGGTCAGGGTCGTCTTGCCGGAGGACTCCGGTCCGTACACCTCCACCACGCGGCCTCGCGGCAGGCCGCCGACGCCGAGGGCCACATCGAGCGCGGTCGCGCCGGTGGGGATGACCTCGATCGGTTCGTTCGGCCGGTCACCCATGCGCATCACGGCGCCCTTACCGAATTGCCGTTCAATCTGTGCGAGCGCGGCGTCGAGCGCCTTCTCGCGGTCGGTTCCTGCCATGGGTGCCACCCGGGTGTTTGCTTGAGTCGATCGCTTCACGTTTCAAGACGCTAGCGCCTGCCACTGACAATCGGCCCGGCCCCGGTCCCTGCCGCGGTCCGGCCTCGCCGGTCCACCCATGAGAATCGATGTTCGATTTTCACGTCAAGTCACCTGGGATCACTGTGGATAACTTTGAGAAGGCGCAGGTCAGGAGGGACGACGACGCGCCCGGGTGCCCCATTTGACCCGTTCGTCCGCCACGTCGTAGCGCTTCACGTACGCCCCGAGGAAGCCCTGGAGCGTCGCCGTGGCAGGGATCGCGATGAGCGCGCCGATCACTCCCAGCAGCGAGGTGCCCGCGATCACCGAGCCGAAGGCGACCGCCGGGTGGATGTCCACGGTCCGCGCGGTGATCCTCGGCTGCAGGATGTAGTTCTCCACCTGCTGGTAGGCGGTCACGAACACCAGCACCCACACCGCCGACCACGGGTCCACCGTGAAGGCGATCAGCATCGGCAGCGCCCCGGCGAGATAGGTGCCGACCGTGGGGACGAACTGCGAGACCACCCCGACCCAGGCCGCCAGCGCGGGCGCGTACGGCACGCCGATCAGCTGCAGGAAGATGTAGTGCGCGACGCCGGAGACCAGGGCCATCAGCACCCGCGAGTAGAGGTAGCCGCCGGTCTTGGTCACCGCGATCTCCCAGGCGCGCAGCACCTCGGCCTGGCGCGAGGGCGGCAGCACGGAGCACAGCGCGGCCCGCAGCCGCGGCCCGTCGGCCGCGAAGTAGAACGTGAACAGGCAGACCGTCAGCAGCTGGAAGACCCCGCCCAGCACGGTCGCGGAGATGCCCCAGACGTTCTGCGCGCCGCTCTGCACGTACTGGCGCACCCAGTCGGAATGGATCACGCCGGACTGGAGACTGTCGACGTCGAGGTCGGTGTGGAACGTCTGGTTGATCCAGCTCACCACGTCGCTCACGTACGACGGCAGATTCTCGATGATCTTTGTGATCTGGTCGGCGAACACCGAGCCCAGCGCCGCGAGGAACCCGCCCGCCGCCGCCAGAGTGATCACGAACACGATCCCGGTCGCCAGCCCGCGCCGCATCCCGCGCGCGGCCAGCCCGTCCACCGCGGGCTCCATGGCGAGCGCGAGGAAGAACGAGATCAGGATGTTCAGGAGCAGCCCGAGCACACGGTCGAACGCCCAGCTCAGGAGCTGGTAGCAGCCGAGCAGCAGCAGCGCCAGGACGAGTGCCCTGGGCAGCCAGCGCGGCATCCGCCGGTCCCGCGCGTCCGCGTCCGCATCACCACCGGCACCGACACCGGCACCAGCACGCCGGTCTTCGTCCCGGCCGTCATCCCGGCCGTCGTCCCGGTCCTCGCTCCGGCCGTCGTCCTGGCCGCCGTCGCCGCCCTGGGCGTCGCTCTCGGATGCTCCCACCCGGCAAGTTTCGCGTCACGGGACAGAACGCCCCGTAAACGACTCACCTCTTGTGAGACGGGACGTCCATGGCACCGCAGACCACCCGCCAGACGTCCTTCGCCTCCCAGCCCGCGTCGAGCGCCTCGCGCACGGTCCGGCCTCCCAATTCGGACATCACATGGTCGCGCGCGAAGGAGTCCGCGTACGCCTCACCGAAGTGGTCCGCCATCCGCTGCCAGAAGTCCGTCAACCGCATGCCCTCAGTATCCCGCCCTCGGGGTCGGCTCCCGCCGACGGCCGTGACCGGGCCGCCGCCTGGGCCTACGGTCGGAGAATGGCTCCTTCTGGAACGACTCCTCTCTCCCGTGCCGAGCACTTCATCTGGCTGACGGCACGCGTCCTGGAGCAGCGGCGCTTCGAACACGACTTCCTGGACGGTGACCCTGACGCCGTCGAGACGGCACTCGACGCCTACCGCAACACCGACGGCGGCTACGGCCACGCCCTGGAGCCCGATCTGCGCGGCCCCGTCAGCCAGCCGTTGCACACGGCCACCGCGCTGCGCGTGCTGGACGGCATCGGACGCTGCGCGGGGCAGCGGGTGGAACGGATCGGCCGCTACCTGACGCACGTGTCCACGCCCGAGGGGGCGCTGCCCGCGCTCCATCCGTCCCTGCGCGGCTATCCGGCGGCGCCCTGGATCCCCGTCGTGGACGATCCCCCGAGCGACCTGCTGGCGACCGCGCCCGTGGTCGGCACGCTGCACCGCAACAGCGTCTGGCACGCCTGGCTGTTCCGGGCGACGGACTTCTGCTGGTCCGCCGTCGAGTCCCTGGAGAAGACCCATCCGTACGAGGTGGAGGCGGCCCTCGTCTTCCTGGACGGCGTACCCGACCGGCCGCGTGCCGAGGCGGCGGCCGAGCGGCTGGGCGGCCTGGTGCGCGAGCAGCGGCTGGCGGTGACGGAGCCCGGCAAGGAGGTCGACTTCCCCGTGGCGGACGGGTACGCGCCGGGCGAGCACCACTACGTGACGGACTTCGCCCGCTCCCCCGACTCGCTGGCCCGCCGCTGGTTCACCGACACGGAGCTGGAACGCGGCCTGGAGCACCTCGCGGCCGCACAGCGCGAGGACGGCGGCTGGGACATCAACTGGCGCTCATGGGCGCCCGGTACGGCGCTCGAAGGACGTCCCCTGGTGACCCTGGAAGCCCTGCGGACGCTCCGCGCGTACGGACGTCTCTAGCCGCTCCGACCGCCCCTCAACCGGTCACCGCGCGGACGCCGGCGGTGACCAGTACGGCGGCGCCGACGACGACCAGGAAGGGCGCGCGCAGCACCAGTGCGACAGCTGCGGCGCCCAGCCCGGCCGCCTTGGCGTCGAGGACGAGGGCACTGCCGTCCCCGAAGGTCTGCTGCGCGGTCAGGGCCGCGAGCAGCGCCACGGGGACGAGCGCGGCCAGCTTCCTGACCAGCGGGCGTTCCAGCGCGCCCTCGGGCACGGACAGGCCGAGCAGTTTGACCAGGTAGCAGCCCGCCGCCGTCAGGCCGATCGCGATCCAGACGCTCATCGGGGACCCTCCTCCCGCTTCTCGCTCCGTCCCGGCCGTACGCCCCTCCCGGCGGGGGTCAGCCGGTGTCCCGTCAGCACAAGAGGCGCCGCGAGGGCGGCCACCAGCACCGGTACGCCCGCGGGCAGTACGGGCAGCAGCCCGAGTCCCAGGACGACCGCGACCGCCGCCGTGACCCGTTCGGCGAGGGTGCGCAGCATCGGTGCCAGGAGGGCGAGGAAGACGGCGGGCCCCGCGGCGTCCAGTCCCCACGCCTTCGTGTCGCCCAGTGCCCCGGCCCCGAGGGCGCCCAGGAGCGTGGTGAGGTTCCACAGGACGAAGAGGGTGGCACCGGTGACGGTGAAGCCGATCCGCGCGGAGCGCCTGTCGGGCTGGGCGAGGGCGACGACGGAGGTCTCGTCGATCACCCAGTGCGCCGCGGCGGGGCGCACTCCGCGCGGAAGGCGCAGCAGGGTGGACAGGCTCAGCCCGTAGAAGGCGTTCCTGGTGCCCAGGAAGAACGCCCCGGCGGCTGCCGTCAGCGGGCTGCCACCCGCCGCCAGCGCGCTGACCAGTGCGAACTGCGAGGCTCCGGTGAACACGAACAGGCTGAGCGCACACGCCTGCGCCAGGCTGATGCCGGAGCCCACCGCGGTCACCCCGAAGGCGAACCCGGAGAGCCCGACGGCCACACCGACGCCGAGCGCGTCCCGTACGACCGCGCGGTCGGGGCGGGTCTCCCCCGGCGGCGGATCCGGGGAAGCGGGGGAAGCGGGCTCCGGCTCCGTGGAGTCTGTCTGCTGAGGCACGTCGGGGACGCTAGGCGGCCTCGGGCCCTCCGGTCTTGTACGTTCTTGCGCGTTCACGCTGGTAGGCACCGGGCGGCACACCGATGATGCGGCCGAAGTGCCGCGTCAGGTGCGGCTGGTCGGTGAACCCCACGGCCGTCGCGGCCTCCGCGGGCGGCGTACCGGCGTCCAGCAGGGCGCGGGCCCGGCGCACCCGGGCGTCGGTCAGCCAGGCGTGCGGCGGCATCCCGTACGTCTCCCGGTAGGCGCGCAGCAGCGCGAACGGGCTGGTGCCCAGCTCGGCCGCGAGCTGCTCCAGGGTGGGCGGGCCGGTCATCCGCTCCTCCAGTACGGCGCGTGCGCGCTCGGCATGGCGCGCGCCCGCCGTGCGCACCTCTCGTACCGGAAGGGGCGCGCCGTGGCGTCGCAGCAGCCGCGCCACGGCGACCCGCATCAGGGTGTCGGCGGCGAGCGCGTTGCCCTCCTCGGCGGCGCGGTGGACCTCGCGGACGAGGCGGGCCGAGCCCGGGTCGTCGACGGCGGGGACGGCGAATCCGGGGGTGCCCCGGAAACCGGCGGTCTCGGCCGCGATGGCGGCGACGAGCCCGGCGTCCGGGTAGAGCACGTCGTACCGCCAGCCCTCGGGCACCCCGGCGTGCCCGGTGTGCGAGGTGTCCGGGTTGATCAGAGCCAGCCCGCCGGGGCCCACCCGGTGGACCGTACCGCCGTGGTGGAACGCCTCCACGCCCTCGGCTATCGCCGCGATGACGTACGTCGCGTGCGTGTGCCGGAGGAACGTCTTGTGGATGTAGCGGGCACGCAGCAGGTCCACCCCCGGCAGCTCCGGGGGCCGCCAGTGCCGTGCGCTCTCCCCTGTCCCCATCCGCCCATTGTGCGACGCCACAGGTCGCCGGGGCCGCCCGGCGGAGCCCGCAGTGCCCCGTACCCGCTCCGGACCGCCGCTGTCAGTGCCGTGCTGCACGATGGGACCCATGGGTCAGAACTCGGCACTGGACGGCTTCTCCCCGGCGACCCGGGCGTGGTTCACGGCTGCCTTCAGCGAGCCGACGGCCGCCCAGGAGGGTGCCTGGAAGGCGCTGGCCCAGGAGTCGGACGCGCTGGTCGTCGCCCCGACCGGCTCCGGCAAGACCCTCGCGGCCTTCCTCGCGTCCCTGGACCGGCTGGCCTCCGCCCCGCCCCCGGCCGACCCGGTCAAGCGCTGCCGGGTGCTGTACGTGTCGCCGCTGAAGGCCCTCGCGGTGGACGTCGAGCGGAATCTGCGCAGCCCGCTGACCGGCATCCGCCAGGAGTCCGTGCGCCTGGGGCTGCCCGAGCCCGACATCCGGGTCGGCATCCGCTCCGGCGACACCCCGGCGTCCGAGCGGCGCTCGATCGCCCGCCGTCCCCCGGACATCCTGATCACCACGCCCGAGTCGCTCTTCCTGATGCTGACGTCCTCGGCGCGCGAGGCGTTCTCCGGCGTCGAGACGGTGATCCTGGACGAGGTCCACGCGGTGGCGGGCACCAAGCGCGGCGCCCATCTCGCGCTCTCCCTGGAGCGGCTGGACGAGCTGCTGGAGCGCCCCGCGCGCCGTATCGGCCTGTCCGCGACGGTGCGCCCGGTGGACGAGGTGGCGCGGTTCCTCTCGCCCCGGCGGCAGGCCACGGTCGTGCAGCCGCCCTCCGGCAAGGAGTTCGCGCTGTCGGTCGTCGTGCCCGTGGAGGACATGGGCGAGCTGGGCGGCTCCCCCGCGCAGGACGCGGCCAAGGACCCCGGCGGCGGCCCGGGAGGCGGCGCGAAGCCGTCCATCTGGCCGTCGGTGGAGGAGCGGATCACCGACCTCATCCAGGAGCACCGCTCCACCATCGTGTTCGCGAACTCGCGCCGCCTCGCCGAGCGCCTGTGCAACAGGCTGAACGAGATCTCGTACGAGCGCGCGACCGGCGAGCCCATGCCCGAGGACCACTCCCCCGCCGAGCTGATGGGCGGCTCCGGCGCGGCAGGGGGCGCTCCCCCGCTGCTCGCCCGCGCGCACCACGGCTCGGTCTCCAAAGAGCAGCGCGCCCAGGTCGAGGAGGACCTGAAGGCCGGCCGGCTGCCCGCCGTCGTCGCCACCTCCAGCCTGGAGCTGGGCATCGACATGGGCGCCGTCGATCTCGTCATCCAGGTCGAGTCGCCGCCCTCGGTGGCCTCCGGCCTGCAGCGGGTGGGCCGCGCGGGGCACCAGGTGGGAGCCGTCTCGGCGGGTGTGGTCTTCCCCAAGTACCGGGGCGACCTCGTGCAGTCCGCCGTCGTCACCGAGCGGATGCGCCAGGGCGCCATCGAGTCGCTGCGCATCCCGGCCAATCCGCTCGACGTGCTGGCCCAGCAGATCGTCGCGATGACCGCCGTGGACACCTGGGACGTCGACGAGCTGCTGACCCTGGTGCGCCGCGCCGCGCCCTTCGCGGCGCTCCCCGAGTCGGCGTTCGCCTCGGTCCTCGACATGCTCGCGGGGCGCTATCCGTCCGACGCCTTCGCCGAGCTGCGCCCCCGTCTGGTGTGGGACCGGGTGGCGCACACGGTGAGCGGCAGGCCGGGCGCGCAGCGGCTCGCGGTGACCTCGGGCGGGACCATCCCGGACCGCGGCCTGTTCGGGGTGTTCCTGGCCGGAGCGGACCCCAAGAAGGGCGGGGGCCGCGTCGGCGAGCTGGACGAGGAGATGGTCTACGAGTCCCGGGTGGGCGACGTGTTCACCCTGGGCACCACCTCCTGGCGGATCGAGGACATCACCCGGGACCGGGTCCTGGTCACCCCGGCGCCGGGCGTGCCGGGACGGCTGCCGTTCTGGAAGGGCGACCAGCTCGGCCGCCCGCTCGAACTGGGCCGCGCGCTGGGCGCGTTCCTGCGCGAGGTCGGCTCCCTGCCGCGCGAGAAGGCCGAGGAGCGGCTGAGGGCCTCCGGCATGGACGAGCTGGCGGTGAGCAATCTGCTGGCCTATCTGGGCGAGCAGCGCGAGGCCACGGGCCATGTCCCGGACGACCGTACGATCGTGGTGGAGCGCTTCCGCGACGAGCTGGGCGACTGGCGCGTCGTCGTCCACTCCCCGTTCGGCGCGCAGGTGCACGCCCCCTGGGCGCTCGCGATCGGCGCCCGCCTCACCGAGCGGTACGGGATGGACGCCCAGGTGATGCACGCGGACGACGGCCTCGTCCTGCGGCTGCCCGACGCCGAGCTGATGGGCCTGGACCTCTTCGACGACCCCTTGGGCGAGCCCGGCGAGGGGCCCGGCGGCCAGGAGCTGTCCGTCGACCCGGAGCAGCCCCCGCTCGGCGTCGGCGACGTCCTGTTCGACAAGGACGAGGTCAACCAGATCGTCACCGACCAGGTGGGCGGATCGGCCCTGTTCGCCGCCCGGTTCCGCGAGTGCGCCTCCCGCGCGCTGCTGCTCCCGCGCCGCAGTCCCGGAAAGCGCACGCCTCTTTGGCAGCAGCGGCAGCGCGCCGCGCAGCTCCTCCAGGTGGCCAGCGAGTTCGGCTCGTTCCCGATCATCCTGGAGGCCGTCCGCGAGTGTCTCCAGGACGTGTTCGACGTGCCGGGCCTGACCGAGCTGATGGGCGACGTCGAGGCGCGCCGCGTCCGTATGGTCGAGGTCACCACCCCCGAGCCGTCCCCCTTCGCCCGCTCGCTCCTGTTCGGCTACGTCGCGCAGTATCTGTACGAGGGCGACTCCCCGCTCGCCGAGCGCCGCGCCGCAGCCCTCTCGCTCGACTCCCGGCTGCTGTCGGAGCTGCTGGGCCAGGCGGAGCTGCGCGAGCTGCTCGACGCCGACGTGCTGCACGAACTGGAGCGGGAGCTCCAGTGGCGCACAGAGGAGCGGCGCGTCAAGGACGCCGAGGGCGTCGCCGACCTGCTGCGCCTCCTCGGCCCGCTCACCACGGCCGAGCTGGCCGAGCGGGGCGCCGAGTCCGCCTGGCCCGAGGAGCTGGAGGCGGCGCGCCGCGCGATCCGCGTCCGTATCGCAGGCCAGGAGCACTGGGCGGCCGTCGAGGACGCGGGACGGCTGCGGGACGCGCTGGGGGCCGCGCTGCCCGTCGGCGTCCCGGAGGCGTTCACGGAGCCCGTTCCCGACCCGCTGGGCGACCTCCTCGCGCGCTACGCCCGTACGCACGGCCCGTTCATCTCGGCGGACGCCGCAGCGCGCTTCGGACTGGGCACGGCCGTCGCGGACGGGGCGCTCCAGCGGCTCGCCGCCGGGGGCCGCCTGGTGCAGGGCGAGTTCCATCCGTCCGGGGTGGGCCAGGAATGGTGCGACGCGGCGGTGCTGCGCCGGCTGCGCCGCCGTTCGCTGGCGGCGCTGCGCCAGGAGCTGGAGCCCGTGCCGCCGACGGCGCTCGCCGCCTTCCTGCCGCAGTGGCAGCACCTGGGCTCGGGCGGCGTCCGGGGCGTGGACGGGCTGCTGCGCACCGTCGAGCAGTTGCAGGGCGCGCCCGTCCCCGCGTCCGCGCTGGAGAAGCTCGTCCTCCCGGGCCGGGTGGGGGACTACGCCGCCCCGATGCTCGACGAGCTGACCGCCTCCGGAGAGGTCGTCTGGGCGGGCGCGGGCGCCCTCCCCGGCAAGGACGGCTGGATCTCGCTCTATCTCGCCGACACGGCCCCGCTGCTCCTCCCGCCCCCGCACCCCCTGGAGCTCACGCCGCTCCACCGGTCGGTGCTGGACACGCTCCAGGGCGGGTACGGACTGTTCTTCCGCCAGATCGCCGGTCAGGTCCGGGCCACCACCCATCCGGAGGCCGCCGATCCCGAGCTGGCCGACGCGCTGTGGGACCTGGTCTGGTCGGGCCGCGTCACGGGCGACACCCTCGCGCCCCTCCGCGCGCTCCTCGGCTCGGGCCGTACCGCGGGATCGACGGCGCACCGCGCCAAGAGGGCGACGCCGCGCGGGCGTTACGGGTCGTTCACGGCAGCCGCCGTAGCGGCGGGCTCCGGCGTCGCGGGCGGCCACGGCGTGGGCCGCCGAGGCCCGGGACGCCCGCAGTCCGCGCCGCCGACGGTCGCGGGCCGCTGGTCGCTCCTCCCCGAACCCGAGTCCGAACCCACGCACCGGGCGCACGCCCTGGCGCGCACCTTGCTGGACCGGCACGGCGTGGTCACCCGGGGCGCCGTCGCCGCCGAGGGCGTGGAGGGTGGCTTCTCCGCGGCGTACCGGGTGCTGTCCGTCTTCGAGGAGAGCGGCCAGGCCCGCCGCGGCTATGTCGTCGAGGGCCTGGGTGCCGCGCAGTTCGCGATGGACGGCGCCGTGGACCGCCTCCGCGCGGTCAGTACGGCGCGCGAGCGCGAGCTCCCGTCGGTGTCCGGCCCTTCGGGCAGCCGTTCCGCGCGCCGCGCGCTCGTCCTCGCCGCCGCCGACCCGGCGAACGCGTACGGGGCGGCGCTCCCCTGGCCCTCCCCGCCCGACGGCGCCACCCACAAGCCGGGCCGCAAGGCAGGCTCCCTGGTCGTCCTGGTCGACGGCGCCCTGACGCTCTACATGGAACGGGGCGGCAAGACGATGCTCGCCTGGACGGGCACCGACGACGACACGCTCGACGGCCGTACGGGCGCCGCGAACGGACCGGACGGCAGCTCCGTACGGAGTGCCCCGGGCAGCGGTCCAGGAGGCGGCACGCTCGACGCGACCGACGACAGGCTCACAGCCGCCGTCGAGGCCCTCTCCCGCGCCGCCCGCCAGGGCACCCTCGGCACGGTCACGGTGGAACGGGTCAACGGCACCCCGGCCCTCTCCTCCCCCGTCGGCACCGCTCTGGAGGCAGCGGGCTTCCACCCGACCCCCCGCGGCCTGCGCCTGCGCGCGGCGTAGCGCCGAACGCCCCGGCGCGCGACAGCGAACCGCACACCGCCGGAACGGCACCCCCGCCCCCGGCAGCGCAGGCCCGCACGCCACGCGCGGGGTGACCCGCACACGCCCCGGTGAGATACGCCGCGCGGCGTCGCGAGCGGGACCCCGGGCGGCGAATCGCCCGCTGCCTGAACGACATCCCCGCGCCCGACGGCGCGCTCATCCCCCGGCAAGGTACGCCGCGCGGCGTACCGAACGGGAGCAGCCCCCGGCGGCGAACCGCCCGCCACCTACCCAGCGGCGCACGCATGCGCCCCAGTGATGTACGCACGCACTCGCTGGGCGCACATCACGCGCCCGGCGGCCTACACACGCCCAGTGAGGTGCGCCGCGGGGCGATGCGAGCGGAGCAGCCTCCGGCGACGAACCGCACACCCCCGCGCCCGGCGGCGCACGCATGCGCCCCGGCGGCATACACACCCACCCTGGTGGCACACACCACGCGCCCAGCGGCCCACACGCCCCGGTGAAATACCCCGCGCGCCCCGTGAGGTCCCCGCACGCTCCCTCCCGCTGGCCGGTAACCGCCCCGGTGGCGTACGCGAGCGCCCCGGCTCCGTTCCGCCCACTCCCGGGGCGGCGCGGGCCCTGCGACCATGGCCGTATGCCCGAAGGTGACACGGTCTGGCGTACGGCCCACACGCTCCACGACGCACTCGCGGACCGGACGCTGACCCGTACGGACCTTCGCGTGCCCAAGCTCGCGACCGTGGACCTGTCCGGGCGCCGCGTCCTGGACGTCACCCCGCGCGGCAAGCACCTCCTCACCCGCGTCGAGGGCGGCCTCACCCTCCACTCGCACCTCGGGATGGACGGCTCCTGGCGCCTCACCGGCGGGCAGTACGGGCGGTATGCCGCCGGCAAGGGCGGTCCCGCCCATCAGATCCGCGCCGTCCTCGCCACGGACACGCTCACGGCGACGGGCTACCGACTCCCCGTCCTGGAGCTGCTGCGCACCCTGGAGGAGCACTCCGTCGTCGGCCATCTCGGCCCGGACCTGCTCGGCCCCGACTGGGACCCCGCCGAGGCCGAGCGGCGGCTCCTGGCCGACCCCGCCAGGCCCCTCGCCGAGGCCCTGCTCGACCAGCGCAACCTGGCGGGCATCGGCAATGTGTACGCGGCCGAGCTCTGTTTCCTCGCCCGCACCTCCCCCTGGGCCCCGGTCGGCTCGCTCACGCCCCCGCTCCCCTCCCGGCTGCTGACCGTCGCCAAACGGCTCCTGGAGGCGAACAAGGACCGCCCCGTCCGCCGCACCACCAACGGCAGCCGCCCCGACCGGAACCTCGCGGTCTACGGCCGCGAGCACCGCCCCTGCCACCGCTGCGGCGCCTCCGTCCGCGTCGGCGAGTACGGGCCGCCCGGCCGGTCGCGCTCCATCTGGTACTGCCCGCACTGCCAGCCCGCGCCCCACTGACGCGCGACGCGGACCAATTGACGGACCGTCAGATCCGGTCGTACCGTCCTGACCCATGACCCTCACGGCGTACGACCTGACCGGCCGGACCGCCCTCGTCACCGGCGCCGCCAGCGGCATCGGCCGCGCTTCCGCCCTGCTGCTCGCCGAGGCGGGCGCCCAGGTGCTCTGCGCCGACCTCGACGGCGAGGGCGCCTCCCGTACGGCGGAGCTGATCGCCGAGTCCGGCGGCACGGCCCACGCCCGTACCGTCGACGTCACCGACCGCTCCTCGGTCGCCGAGACCGTCGCCGCCGCCGTCCGCACGGGCGGTCAGCTCCACATCGCCGTGGCCGCCGCCGGGATCATGCACCGGAGCACCGTCCTGGAGACGGACGACGCCGACCTGGACCGGGTCCTCGACGTCAACTTCAAGGGCGTCCTGCGCACCTGCCAGGAAGCCGCCCGCAGCATGATCGGGACCGGCACCCCGGGGAGCATCGTCACGCTCTCCTCCGGCGTCGTCGACAGCGGCACCCCCGGGCTGCTCTGCTACGGCACGGCGAAGGCCGCCGTCGTCCAGCTCACCAAGATCCTCGCGTCCGAGACCGGCCCGCACGGCATCCGCGTCAACGCCGTCGCGCCCGGCTGGATACGGACGCCGATGACCGCCCGCTTCGACAGCACGCAGCAGCGCAGCGCCGAGGAGGCCATGTCCCGCGTCTCCCCGCTGGGCCGCGTCGGCGAGGCCGAGGAGGTCGCGCACGCGGTCCTGCACCTCGCCTCGGACGCCTCCGCCTTCACGACTGGTCAGATCCTGCGCCCCAACGGCGGGATCGCCATGCCGTGGTGAGCCCGAGCACCTTGAGCAGATCGGCGGCGCGCGGCGCCGCACCCCTGTCCGGCGCGACGTGCACGGGCAGCAGGCTCAGCCCCCAGCCCCCCGCGACCACGGACGCCTCCAGCGCCCCGCCCGCGCCCCACACGAGCCGCCCCATCGCGCTCAACCACAGCAGCGTGCCGAGGGCGCACAGCACGCAGAGGACACCGGACGGCCGACGTCCCGGCCGCGCCCGGCCGCCGCCGGCCCCACCGCCCGCCGCGTCTCCCGCCATGCCGCCCACCTCCCGCCGCACGCTCCACCTCGGCCGCCCCGTCACGTCACGACCGGGCCCACCATGGTCCCGCACACCCCGCGAGGGCGCGACCACGCACAGCAAGCGGGGACCGCAGGGGAGGGAGTACGGCCGCACACAGCAAAGGTCCCGCCGGATGCTCCAGCGGGACCTTCTTCGTTCTTCGTCTCTCAGGCAGCGACGACGTCCACTGCCTCCGTCGGCGCCTTGATCGTGACGCGCTCCTCGGGAACCCCCGTGACCGACGTCACAGTGAGCGGATTGAGCACCGGCCGCATGGGCGCGGGCACGGTGTCGCTCTGCGCGGACTCGGCCAGCTCGGCAAGTGCCAGCTCATCGCTGACTTCACGCATCAGCTCGGACATCCGCACATCGAGTGCGTCGCAGATGGATGACAGCAGTTCGGACGAGGCTTCTTTCTGGCCGCGCTCGACCTCGGAGAGGTAACCGAGCGAGACCCGGGCGGACGAAGAGACTTCGCGCAGGGTCCGGCCCTGGCGTTGGCGCTGCCGACGCAGCACGTCACCCAGCAGGCGACGGAGCAGAATCATCGGTGCTCCTCCCTCTCAACGCGCGGCGTCTTCCACAGCCTGTATCGGGACGGCCAGTTGGCCCCGACTCCTTCAGCCTCCACCGTACCGCCTCGGACAGCGGCCGTGCGGGGAGCGATGTCGTGTTCACTCAGGGCTGCAAACATCCATTCCCCCCGGTCTGTTCCCTACCCTGTCCCCGGCATTTTCGATCAGTAGCTTGCAGAGCAGCTCCAGAACTCCTCGAACACTCTCGGTACGGATTCGAGCACGCACACGGTCAGGATTCCCTTCAGGGTCCACCTCAAGCGGCAGACGTGCCGCGGCGACGGATCCGTCCGGCCCCGCCACCGCCACATAGACGGTCCCGACGGGCTGTCCGTCCTGGGGCTCGGGGCCTGCCACCCCGGTGGTGGCGATGCCCCAGTCGGCGCCCAGCACCCGGCGCACGCCCCGCGCCATCTGGCGCGCGACCTCCGGGTCGACCGCCCCGCGCTCGGCGAGCAGCGTCCCGTCGACGCCCAGCACGTCCCGCTTCAGCTCGGTCGCGTAGGCCGTCACGGAGCCGCGGAACGCGCGCGAGGCGCCCGCCACCGCCGTGACCCCGGCCGCGACCAGCCCGCCGGTCAGGGACTCGGCGATCGCGAGGGTCTCCCCGCGCTCACGCAGCAGCCCGAGGGCACGGACCGCCTCGTCCACCTGCCCCGCGCCGTCCAGCCCAGCCCGGCCCCCGTGCGGGCTCACTGCCGCTCCGCTCCCGGCACCCCGGCAGAACCGGTCTCCTCGACCTCGGCCCCGGCCTCGACCTCGGCCCCGGCCTCAGCCACCTCAGCGGCCATCTCAGCCGACCTGGCCGCCGACGCCTCTGCCGCCTCCGCCGCGGCGGCCCGTCCGGCCCTGCGCAGCACGACGGCCTGCCGTACGTAGTCCAGTCCCGTCGCGACCGTGAGGACGACGGCGACGGCCATCACCCACCAGCGCAGCGTCGCCAGCGGACCGGTCAGCGCCAGGACGTACATCCCGACGGCGATGCCCTGGGCCAGGGTCTTGAGCTTGCCGCCCCGGCTGGCGGGGATCACGCCGTGCTTGATGACCCAGAAGCGCATCAGCGTGATGCCCAGCTCCCGGGCGAGGATGACGCCGGTGACCCACCACGGCAGGTCGGAGAGGGCCGAGAGGCAGACCAGCGCGGCGCCCATGATCGCCTTGTCGGCTATGGGGTCGGCGATCTTGCCGAAGTCGGTGACAAGGTTGTAGCGCCGGGCCAGCTCGCCGTCGAAGAGGTCGGTGATCATCGCGATGGTGAACGCCGCCCAGGCGAACGAGCGCCAGGCCGGGTCGTGCCCGCCGCTGGCCAGCATCAGCGCCACGAAGGCGGGCACCAGCAGCAGCCGGATCATCGTCAGGATGTTCGCGATGTTCCACAGGCTCACCGGCCGTACGGTCGGTGCCGCCTTCGCCTTCGCGACGGGCCCCCGTCCCGCTGCGGAGGCCGGCACTCCCGTCATCTGCCCGCCTCCTCGCTCACCCGGACCGACGGCTCTGCGACGAGATCCACTCCCTCCGTCGCGACCACTCGTGCTTCGACCATACGTCCGACAGCCAACGGCTGTCCCTGCCCGCCCGGCCCGCCCTGCCCGTCCGCGCCCTCGGGCACCGACAGCAGAACCTGCCCGTCCGTCTCGGGGGCCTGGTGCGCACCGCGCCCCAGGGGGCCGTCCTCGGTGTCCACCGACTCGACCAGCACGCGCACCGTCTCCCCGATCCGCTCCTCCGCGCGCTGCGCGGTGAGCTCCTCGGCGAGCCGCGAGACCCGCGCCAGCCGCTCCGCGACCTCCTCGGACGGCAGCTTCTCCCCGAATCCGGCGGCCTCGGTCCCTTCCTCGTCCGAGTACCCGAACACGCCGATGGCATCCAGCCTCGCCTCGCTCAGGAAGCGCTCCAGCTCCTTCACGTCCGCCTCGGTCTCGCCGGGGAAGCCCACGATGAAGTTCGAGCGGGCCCCGGCCTGCGGCGCCTTGTTCCTGATCTCCTCCAGCAGCCCGAGGAAGCGCTCGGTGTCGCCGAAGCGCCGCATCGCACGCAGCACGTCCGGCGCGGAGTGCTGGAAGGACAGGTCGAAGTAGGGCGCGACGCCCTCGGTCCCGGTGAGCACGTCGATCAGGCCCGGCCGCATCTCGGCGGGCTGGAGGTAGCTGACGCGGACCCGCTCGATCCCGTCGACGGCGGCCAGCTCGGGCAGCAGCGTCTCCAGGAGGCGGATGTCGCCGAGGTCCTTGCCGTACGAGGTGTTGTTCTCGGAGACGAGCATGATCTCCGAGACGCCCTGCTCGGCGAGCCAGCGCGTCTCACCCAGGACGTCGGAGGGGCGCCGCGAGATGAAGGAGCCGCGGAAGGACGGGATGGCGCAGAACGTGCAGCGGCGGTCGCACCCGGAGGCGAGCTTCACCGAGGCCACCGGGCTGCTCCCCAGCCGCCTGCGCAGCGGGGCGCGGGGGCCGGAGGCGGGCGCGACGCCCTCGGGCAGGTCGGCGGGGGCCGGGGCCGCGGCCTGCACCTCGCCGTCCCCGTGGCCCGGCAGGGCGACCGAGGCGCCCTGCCGCTCGGCGGGGCTGACCGGAAGGAGCTTGCGCCGGTCACGCGGGGTGTGCGGGGCGTGCACGCCGCCGCTCAGGATCGTCTGGAGGCGGTCGGAGATGTCCGCGTAGTCGTCGAAGCCGAGCACTCCGTCGGCCTCGGGCAGGGCCTCCGCGAGGTCCTTGCCGTACCGCTCGGCCATGCAGCCGACGGCGACCACGGCCTGGGTCTGGCCATGATCCTTGAGATCGTTGGCCTCCAGCAGGGCGTCTACGGAGTCCTTCTTGGCGGCTTCGACGAAGCCGCAGGTGTTGACGACTGCGACATCCGCGTCCGAGGCGTCCTCGACGAGATCCCAGCCATCCGCCGCCAGGCGGCCTGCGAGCTCCTCCGAGTCCACCTCGTTACGGGCGCAGCCAAGCGTGACAAGGGCGACGGTGCGGCGTTCGGGCATGGGCTCAGCCTACTTCGTCCCGGCTTCCCCACCCGCCGCGAGGGCCCCCGGGCCACCCAGCTCAGTCGCCCCGAAGGGCTGTGCGATCAGCCGGCCTCGGGGTCTCCTCGCGTGTAGCTGACCCGCTGGACCTGCCCGACCTGGCCGACGTCCTTGACCTCCTTGCCGTTGACGTACAGCTTCACACCGCCCGCGTTGCCGAGAACGAGGTCGAGCCGCTTGTCGTCGGTGAGGGTCTTGGACTGGCCCTGGCGGAGCACGCCCTCGTGGACCAGGCGCCCGTTGTGATCCTTGGCGGAGACCCAGCTGCCGCCCTTCTCGGCGGTCATCCGGACGGTGACCTTGTCGGCGGGCGCTCCGGCGATGGCGCTGTCGGAGGGCTTGGGGTCCGCGGTCTTGCTCGGGCTGGGCTTGCCGGTCTCCTTCTTCGACGGGGCCTGCGAGGGCGTCTTCTCCGCGACGGCCCCGCCCGAGTCCTCGCCACCGCCGCCGTTGACCAGCGTGAAGCCGACGAAGCCGATGACGACGACGATCGCGGCGACCATGGCCGCCGTCCAGTTGGGACGCCGGGGCTCGGGACGGATCCGCTCCGCCTCGAACAGCGTCGCGGGAGGGGTCGGCGCCGGGCGGCCGCCGTGCTCCTCGTCGTACTGCGCGACGAGCGCGTCGGCGTCGAGACCGACGGCGCGCGCCAGCGTACGGATGTGGCCGCGGGCGTAGACGTCGCCGCCGCAGCGGGAGAAGTCGTCCTGTTCGATGGCCTGGACGATGGGGACGCGCACCCGCGTGGACGTACTGATCTCGTCCACGGTCAACCGCGCGTCGATACGGGCCTGCTGGAGGGCTCGGCCGACCGGGGGGCGGTGCTCGTCACCGACCGGCGGACGGTCCTCTTCGGGTGAGTTGCCGATGGACACGGGGGCGCCTTTCGAGCGTGTAGCCACCTGCTGGAGGTTCAGTCTAGGGGCCGGGCAAAAGGGTGGGGCAAGCGGGCGGACCGACTTTGTCCGCCATCGGGAGGCCAGGCCACCCGGTCCCGCCCGATACGCGCACATCCGCCCGCCGCTCTGCCCCGGTGGACGTAACGACCGCCGAAACGGTTGCCTCACGCTCCCATCCGTCGCTCGTACGAGTGACCTTGTGTCCCGCCCGTCCCGTGCGCGCCCCCGTCGCACCGCCCGGACCGGTCCCTCACACGAGCCGTACACGGGCCGTCGCCCTATCCATCGCCCTATCCGTCGCCCCGGATGACGGCCAGCACCCCGTCCAGCTCGTCGGGCTTCACCAGGACGTCACGGGCCTTCGAGCCCTCACTGGGCCCGACGACGCCGCGCGACTCCATCAGGTCCATCAGCCGTCCGGCCTTGGCGAAGCCCACGCGCAGCTTGCGCTGGAGCATCGACGTCGAGCCGAACTGCGTGGACACCACCAGCTCCGCCGCCTGGCAGAGCAGGTCCATGTCGTCGCCGATCTCCTCGTCGATCTCCTTCTTCTGGGCCTGGCCGACCGTCACGTCGTCGCGGAAGACGGGCGTCATCTGCGCCTTGCAGTGGTTGACGACGGCCGCGACCTCCTCCTCCGTGACGAAGGCGCCCTGCATGCGCGTCGGCTTGTTCGCGCCCATCGGCAGGAACAGACCGTCACCCTTACCGATGAGCTTCTCGGCGCCGGGCTGGTCGAGGATGACGCGGCTGTCGGCCAGCGAGGAGGTGGAGAAGCCCAGCCGCGAGGGCACGTTGGCCTTGATGAGGCCGGTGACGACGTCGACCGAGGGCCGCTGGGTGGCCAGCACCAGGTGGATGCCCGCGGCGCGCGCGAGCTGCGTGATGCGCACGATCGCGTCCTCCACGTCGCGCGGGGCCACCATCATCAGGTCCGCCAGCTCGTCCACGATCACCAGCAGATACGGGTACGGGGACAGCTCGCGCTCGCTGCCCTCGGGCGCCGTCGCCTTGCCGGAGCGCACCGCCGCGTTGAAGTCGTCGATGTGCCGGTAGCCGAAGGCGGCGAGGTCGTCGTAGCGCAGGTCCATCTCGCGCACGACCCACTGGAGCGCCTCGGCGGCCTTCTTGGGGTTGGTGATGATCGGGGTGATGAGGTGCGGGATGCCCTCGTACGCCGTCAGCTCGACCCGCTTGGGGTCGACAAGGACCATGCGGACGTCCTCGGGCGTGGCCCGGGCCATCACGGAGGTGATGAGGCAGTTGATGCAGGACGACTTGCCGGAGCCGGTGGCGCCCGCGACCAGGATGTGCGGCATCTTGGCGAGGTTCGCCGAGACGTAGCCGCCCTCGACGTCCTTGCCGAGCCCGGCGAGCAGCGGATGCTCCTCGCCCGCCGCCTCGGCGGAGCGCAGCACGTCGCCAAGGTTGACCATCTCGCGGTCGCTGTTCGGGATTTCGATGCCGACGGCGGACTTGCCGGGAATCGGGTTGATGATCCGCACGTCCGGGCTCGCGACCGCGTACGCGATGTTCTTCGCCAGCGCGGTGATCTTCTCGACCTTCACGCCGGGGCCCAGCTCGATCTCGTAGCGGGTCACCGTCGGGCCGCGGGTGAAGCCGGTGACGGCGGCGTCGACCTTGAACTCGCGGAAGACGTTCGACAGCGACTCGACGACCTGGTCGTTGGCCGCGCTGCGGGTACGTCCGGGGCCGCCGCGCTCCAGCAGGTCGAGGGAGGGCAGCGCGTACGTGATGTCGCCCCGGAGCTGCAGCTGCTCGGCGCGGGGCGGCAGCGCGTCGGGCTCCGGCGGCGCGGCGGCCTTGGTCAGGTCCGGGACGGCGCCCTGTCCGGTCTGCTCGTCGTCCCCGCGCGCGCCCGGCACTCCGGCGCCCGGCGCCCCGGCGTCCGCCCCCGCGCCCGCCTTCTCGCGCCCCGCCGAGACGGAGCTCGTGAGGTCGGCGACGAGCGGCGAGGGCTGCACCCCGTGCAGCACCGCGCCGTCCAGCGAGGCCGCCGCGGCCGCCGCCACGTCCACGGCGTCCAGCGGCCGGTCCTGGGCCCCGTCGTCCTCCGGGAGCGGCTGCTGCGTCCCCGCGCGCTTGCCCTTGCGGGCGGTACGGCGCCGGTCCAGCGCCTCCTTCTCGGCGAGCGCCGGGTCGATGTTGTCCTTGCGGACGCTGTGCCGCGTACGGCGCGGCCGGGGCTCGTCGTCCTCGTCCTCGAAGGCGGCGGCGTCCTCCGGCTCGTACTCCTCGTCGGGCCGGGGCGCGACCACACCGAGACGTACGCCGACGTCGCGCAGGCGCTCCGGGATGGCGTTGACGGGCGTGGCCGTGACGACGAGCAGCCCGAAGACCGTGACGAGCACCAGCAGCGGCACGGCCAGCATCTCGCTGAGCGTGACGATCAGCGGCCGGGAGGCCGCCCAGCCGATGAGGCCGCCCGCGTCCTGCAGCGCCTCGGTGCCCTCCCCGCGCCCGGGCGCCCCGCAGCCGATGTGGACGAGCCCGAGCACGCCGATCACCAGTGCGGAAAGCCCAATGACGATACGGCCGTTGGCCTCGGGCTTCTCCGGGTGCCGGATCAGGCGTACGGCGATGACGCCGAGCAGTATCGGCACGAGGAGGTCGAGACGGCCGAAGGCGCCGGTGATGAGCGTCTTGATGAGGTCGCCCACGGGCCCGTGCAGATTCGACCAGGTGCCCGCCGCGACGACCAGGGCGAGCCCGAGGAGCAGCAGGGCGAGCCCGTCCTTGCGGTGCGCCGGGTCGAGCGCCTTGCCGCTGCGCCCTATGCCGCGGAACACGGCGGCCACCGCGTGGGCGACGCCGAGCCAGCAGGCCCGCGCCATGCGGAAGATCCCCCCGGTGGGGGACGGCGCGCCCTTGGCCGCGGGCTTGCCGCCCTTGCCCTTGGGCTTGGCCGCCGCCTTCTTGGCCGGTGCCTTCTTGGCGGGTGCCTTCTTCGCCGGGGCCTTTTTCGCGGCAGCCTTCTTCGCTGGCGCTTTCTTGGCTGCCTTTCCGGTTCCCGACGTTCGTGAGGCCATGGGGGTGAGGTTACTCGGAACGGGCCTGTGATGTCGTTCGGAGGGCCGCGTGTGAGCCGCGTGTGGCCCGCTTACGGCCGGGTTCCACGGGGTGCCCCGGGCGCCCGCGCCGCACGGGTCCGGGGCACCGAAAGCGCCCCGGGAGCTAGTTCTGTGACGGCACGTGAGCCGAGGTGTCGCCGCCCGTGCCGGGCTCCAGCGCGTCAAGTGCCCGGCGGAGCCCGGAGAGTTTCCGCTCCAGGTGCGCGGCGGTGGCGGCCGTGGCCGCGTCGGCCGAGTCGCCCAACTGCTTGGTGAGCGCCTCCGCCTGCTCCTCGACGGCGGCCAGCCGGGCCGACAGCTCGACGAGCAGCCCCGGTGCCTCGGCCGCCTCCTCGTCCGGCTCGCCGCGCTGGCCCGGGCCGTTCCCCTCCAACTGGAGGCGCAGCAGGGAGGCCTGCTCGCGGAGCTGCACGTTCTTCATGTACAGATCGACGAACACCGAGACCTTCGCCCGCAGCACCCACGGGTCGAAGGGCTTCGAGATGTAGTCCACCGCGCCCGCCGCGTATCCACGGAAGGTGTGGTGCGGGCCGTGGTTGATGGCCGTGAGGAAGATGATGGGGATGTCGCGCGTGCGCTCTCTCCGCTTGATGTGCGCGGCGGTCTCGAACCCGTCCATCCCCGGCATCTGGACATCCAGCAGAATGACCGCGAAGTCGTCTGTCAGCAGCGCTTTGAGCGCTTCCTCCCCTGACGATGCCCGCACCAGCGTCTGATCGAGCGCGGAGAGAATGGCCTCCAGCGCCAGCAGATTCTCCGGCCGGTCATCGACCAGGAGGATCTTGGCCTTCTGCACCATGGCCCGTCCTCCTCGCCCCGGCAGCCCCTCGGACGCCGCCCCTGGGGGCGGCTCCCTGTCGCCGCCGCCCGTCCTTGTGCCGGTCATGGTAGCCGCACCCTGCGGCCCGCCACACCCTGTCACCGCGATGTCACTGTGCACGTAGCAGAAACGCCCCAGGGGACCAAAAGGTTCCCGGTTTACCGCGTTTCCACACGTCTTTGACCACACTGAGTCAGCATGTGGCCCGCGCAGACCCCGCACGGGTCACGGTGTCATATTCACGGTGCACCCATCCACCGCCTCATGACACCCAACAGGTGTTCCGTGTCCACCGGCTTGGAGACGTAGTCGGACGCACCGGACTCGATGCTCTTCTCACGGTCGCCCTTCATGGCCTTCGCCGTGAGCGCGATGATCGGCAGTCCGGCGAACTGCGGCATCTTACGGATGGCCGCCGTCGTCGCGTAGCCGTCCATCTCCGGCATCATGATGTCCATCAGCACCACGGCCGCGTCGTCGTGCTGCTCCAGCACCTCGATGCCCTCCCGCCCGTTCTCGGCGTAGAGCACCTGGAGCCCGTGCTGTTCCAGCACGCTGGTGAGTGCGAACACATTGCGGATGTCGTCGTCGACGATGAGGACCTTACGGCCGGCGAGGCCGCCCATGTCCGCTCTCTCGACCTCCTGGCCCTCCTGGGCGACCGAGTCCGGCACGGCGCCCGTTCCGCCCTCAGAAGCGCTCCCACGGCCCTCGTAGGCGTTCCCCAGCTCCACGGCCGGGCCCGTCCCCGCCGCCGAAGGCGCCACGCCGTTGCCGCGCTGCGCGTTGTACGGCAGGGCCTCCGGGGGCAGCTCGGCCTGGGGCCTGCCGCTCTCCTCGCGCCTGCGGCGCCGGTCGGCGAGGCTGTTCGCGGCCTCGGCCGCGGCCTCCTCCGGCGTCATCGGAGGCGCCGCCTCCGCCGCGCCCTCGGACGTACCGACCGGCTCGGCCGCCGCGGCGCCCGTACCCGCCGCCGCGATGGCCAGCGTGGCCCCGGAGTCGATCTGCGTGTAGCCCTGGGGCGGCAGTTCGGTCGGGTGCAGCGGGAGGTAGAGCGTGAACGTGGAGCCCCTGCCCGGTTCGCTCACCGCGTAGATCTCGCCGCCCAGCAGGCGCGCGATCTCCCGGCTGATGGACAGCCCGAGACCGGTGCCGCCGTACTTGCGGCTCGTGGTGCCGTCGGCCTGCTTGAACGCCTCGAAGATGACGCGCATCTTGCTCTGCGCGATCCCGATGCCCGTGTCGGCCACCGAGAAGGCGATCAGATCGGCCTCCGCGTCCCGCAGCGACCCCTGCTCCAGCATCTGCTCGCGGATCGTCTCCGGCACGTCGTCCCGCGCCGAGCGGATGACCAGCTCGACCGCGCCGGTGTCGGTGAACTTCACCGCGTTCGACAGCAGGTTGCGCAGCACCTGGAGCAGCCGCTGCTCGTCCGTGTGCAGCGTCGCGGGCAGCTCCGGCGAGACCCGTACGGAGAAGTCGAGACCCTTCTCGGCGGTCAGCGGCCGGAAGGTCGCCTCCACGTAGTCGACGAGCTGGACGAGCGCGATACGGGTCGGGCTGACGTCCATCTTGCCCGCCTCGACCTTGGCGAGGTCGAGGATGTCGTTGATGAGCTGCAGCAGGTCCGAGCCCGCGCCGTGGATCGTCTCGGCGAACTCGACCTGCTTGGGGGAGAGATTGCTCTCCGCGTTGTCGGCGAGCAGCTTGGCGAGGATCAGCAGCGAGTTGAGCGGCGTGCGCAGCTCGTGCGACATGTTCGCCAGGAACTCGGACTTGTAGCGCATCGAGACGGAGAGCTGCTCGGCGCGCTCCTCCAGGACCTGCCGCGCCTCCTCGATCTCGCGGTTCTTGATCTCGATGTCGCTGTTGGTCTGGGCGAGTTGCTCGGCCTTCTCCTCCAGCGCCGCGTTCGACTCCTGGAGCGCCTTCTGCCGGTTCTCCAGCTCGCCCGAGCGCTCCCTGAGCTGCGACGCGAGCTCCTGCGACTGTTCCAGCAGCCGCTCGGTGCGCGTATTGACGCTGATCGTGTTGACGCTCGTGGCGATCATCTCGGCGATCTGGTTGAGGAAGTCCTTCTGGATCTGCGCGAACGGCTGGAACGACGCCAGCTCGATCACGCCCAGGACCGAGCCCTCGAAGATGACCGGCAGCACGATGACGTTCGCCGGCGGTGCCTCACCGAGCCCCGAGGAGATCTTGAGGTACCCGGGCGGCGAATGGTCCACGAAGATGGTCCGCTTCTCCTTGGCCGCCGTCCCCACCAGCGACTCACCCGGGGTGAACGTCGTGGGCATCGAGTCCGTGCAGTAGCCGTAGCTCCCGAACATCCGCAGCTCGTACGAGCCGTCCTCGCCCGGCCCCGCGCCGACCCCGGTCGCCTCCCCGGGCGTACCCGTGGGCACCGACAGGAAGAACGCGCCGTGCTGCGCGGAGACGACGGGCGTCAGCTCGCTCATGATGAGCCCGGCGACGTCCCGCAGATCGCGGCGGCCCTGCATCAGGCCGGAGATCCGCGCCAGGTTGCCCTTCAGCCAGTCCTGCTCCTGGTTGGCCTGGGTGGTGTCGCGGAGGTTGGCGATCATCGTGTTGATGTAGCCCTGCAGCTCCAGGATCTCGCCCGCTGCCTCGACGTCGATGTGGACGTTGTGGTCGCCCCGCGTCACGGCGGTGGCCACCTCGGCGATGGCCCGCATCTGACGCGTCAGGTTGCCCGCCATCTCGTTCACCGAGTCGGTCAGGTCCTTCCACGTGCCCGCGACGCCCGGCACGCGCGCCTGGCCGCCCAACTGGCCCTCGGTGCCCACCTCGCGGGCCACCCGGGTCACCTGCTCGGCGAACGACGACAGCTGGTCGACCATCGTGTTGATCGTGGTCTTGAGCTGGAGGATCTCCCCGTTGGCCTCGATGTCGATCTTCTTGGTGAGGTCGCCCTTGGCGATCGCCGTGGTGACCATGGCGATGTTGCGGACCTGGCCCGTCAGGTTGGACGCCATCGAGTTCACGGACTCGGTGAGGTCCTTCCAGGTGCCCGCGACGCCGACCACCCGTGCCTGGCCGCCCAGCACACCGTCCGTACCGACCTCGCGCGCGACCCGGGTGACCTGGTCGGCGAAGGACGACAGCGTCGTCACCATCGTGTTGACCGTGTCGGCGAGCTGCGCGACCTCGCCGCTGGCCTCGACGGTGACCTTCTTCGTCAGGTCGCCCGTCGCCACCGCGGCGGCCACCTGGGAGATGTTCCTGACCTGTCCTGTCAGGTTGTTGGCCATGATGTTGACGTTGTCGGTCAGGTCCTTCCAGATGCCCGACGCGTCCCGCACCCGTGCCTGGCCCCCGAGCTGCCCCTCGGTGCCCACCTCGCGCGCCACCCGCGTGACCTGCTCGGCGAACGACGACAGCGTGTCCACCATCCCGTTGACGGTGGTGACCAGCGCGAGGATCTCGCCCTTCGCGTCGACGGTGACCTTCTTCGACAGGTCGCCCTGCGCGACGGCGGTCGTGACCTCGGCGATGTTCCGCACCTGGGAGGTGAGGTTGTTCGCCATCCCGTTCACCGACTGGGTGAGGTCCTTCCACGTCCCCGAGACGCCCTTGACCTCGGCCTGGCCGCCCAGGATGCCCTCGGTGCCGACCTCGCGCGCGACGCGCGTGACCTCCTCGGCGAAAGAGGAGAGCTGGTCCACCATCGTGTTCAGCGTGGTCTTCAGCTCCAGGATCTCGCCCCGGGCGTCCACGTCGATCTTCTGCGACAGGTCACCGCGCGCGACGGCGGTGGCGACCTGCGAGATGTTGCGCACCTGGGTCGTCAGGTTGCCCGCCATCCCGTTCACCGAGTCGGTCAGGTCGCGCCATACGCCCGCGACGCCGGGCACCTGCGCCTGGCCGCCCAGCCTGCCCTCCGTACCGACCTCCCGGGAGACCAGTGTGACCTGGTCGGCGAAGGCCGAGAGCTGGTCGACCATGGTGTTGATGGTGCTCTTCAGCTCCAGGATCTCGCCGCGCGCGTCGACCTCGATCTTCTGTGAGAGGTCGCCCCGCGCCACGGCCGTCGTCACCTGAGCGATCTGCCGGACCTGCTCGGTCAGGTTGTTCGCCATGAAGTTGACGGAGTTGGTCAGGTCCTTCCACGTGCCCGAGACGCCGTCCACCCGGGCCTGCCCGCCCAGGCGGCCCTCCGTACCGACGTCCCTGGCCATCCGGGTGACCTGCTCGGCGAACGAGGAGAGCTGGTCCACCATCGTGTTGACGGTGTTCTTCAACTCCTGCATCTCGCCCGAGACATCGACGGTCACCTTCTGCGACAGGTCACCGTTGGCCACCGCCGTCGTCACCTGCGCGATGTTGCGGACCTGGCCCGTCAGGTTGCGGAAGGCCGTGTTGACCGAGTCGGTGAGGTCCTTCCAGGTGCCCGCGGCACCCGGCACGGACGCCTGCCCGCCGAGCACACCGTCGACCCCGATCTCCCGGGCGACGCGGGTGACTTCGTCTCCGAACGAAGACAGCTGGTCCACCATCGTGTTGACGGTGTTCTTCAACTCCTGCATCTCGCCCGAGACATCGACGGTCACCTTCTGCGACAGGTCACCGTTGGCCACG
>NZ_JBIDAT010000016.1:0-6385 GCF_043202595.1 Streptomyces sp. NPDC048172 | reverse complement strand
CACCGCCGTCGTCACCTGCGCGATGTCCCGCACCTGAGCGGTGAGGTTCCGGAAGGCGCTGTTCACCGAGTCGGTGAGGTCCTTCCAGATCCCCGCGGCGCCCGGCACCTTGGCCTGGCCGCCCAGCACACCGTCCGTACCGACCTCGCTGGCCGCGCGCGTGACCTCCCGCGCGAGGGTGCGCAGCGTGTCCGTCATGGCGTTGATGGTCTCGGCGAGCTGCGCGACCTCGCCGCGCGCGTTCACCGTGATCTTCTGCGACAGGTCGCCGTTCGCCACGGCCGTCGTGACCTGCGCGATCTCGCGAACCTGGGACGTGAGGTTCCCCGCCATCAGATTGACGGAGTCGGTGAGGTCCTTCCAGACGCCCGCGGCGCCCGGGACCGACGCCTGGCCGCCCAGCTCGCCCTCGGTGCCGACCTCCCGCGCGACCCGCGTCACCTCGGACTGGAACGAGGAGAGCTGGTCGACCATCGTGTTGACGGTGTTCTTCAGCTCCAGCATCTCGCCCGCGACGTGCACGGTCACCTTGCGCGACAGGTCACCCTTCGCGACGGCCGTCGTCACCAGGGCGATGTCCCGGACCTGAGCGGTCAGCCGGGACGCCATCGTATTGACGGAATCCGTCAGATCCTTCCAGGAACCGGACATACCTCGCACGCGCGCCTGGCCGCCCAGCTTCCCCTCGGTCCCGACCTCGCTCGCGACCCGCGTCACCTCGTCGGTGAACGCCGAGAGCTGGTCCACCAGCCCGTTCACCGTCCGCCCGACCTTCAGGAACTCGCCCCGCAGCGGATGGCCGCCGCCGTCCGTGCCGCGGGAGCGCAGATCCATCCGCTGCTCCAGATCGCCGTCCGCCACGGCGGAGAGCACCCGTCCGACCTCGGACACGGGGCGGGCCAGATCGTCCACCAGCGCGTTCGCCGCGTCGATCGCGGAGGCCCAGGAGCCCTCGCAGGTGCCGGTGTGCAGCCGCTCTGTGAGTTTTCCCTCGCGGCCCACGACCCGGCGCACCCGGGACAGCTCGCCCGTCAGATGCAGATTCTGGTCCGCGACCTCGTTGAAGACAGCGGCGATCTCGGCCATCGGGCCCTCGCCCGTCACGGTGAGACGCTTCCGGAAGTTCCCGTCGCGCATCGCCGTCAATGCGGACAGCAGCTTGTTGACGGACGCGGCGTCCACTTCGATCGTCCCGTTCTTGCGGGACCGTCCGCCCTTCGCGCGCGTGTTGGTGCTACGCGCCGCTGCGCCAGACTCCACTGTCCCTCCCGCGGGTCGACCATCTGCCCGGGCTCTTTTACTCCGAGCCTTCCCAGTGTTTCACCCTGCCCGAACCCGGCGATAACAGTTCGGCAGCATGGCATACGGCTCTTCGGCCGCGCCGGACGGAAATCACCCGCATCCGGCGGACACGCGTGGCGAGAACGTAAGTAACCTGGCACCCGGCTGTCCGCATCCCCCGCCCCCCGCGGGGGTGCCCCCACCGGTCGGCTGGGTAGGGGGCAACAGAGGACAGCGGCGTGAGCACGACGGGTTACGGAGGGGCGCTGCGGTGACGCAAAGGCAGGGCGCCGGGCATGGGGGTCCCCCCACCGACATTCCGCCTGCCCCCGGGAGCGCCCCGGTGGAGACGGGACACCCGGGACACACGGCGGCCGTGACCGCGCAGCGGACACTCCCGCGCCAGTCAGGCGACGAGACACCGATGGGGAGACCAGTGATCACCGCGCGAGCCGCTGCCACCTTCGAGCCGGTGGGGCGCTCCGTCGCCTCCGCGCGCGGCTTCGTGCGCGACACCCTCCAGGGCTGGGGTCTCGCCGACATCGTCGACGACGCCGTCGTCCTCACCAGCGAGCTGGTCACCAACGCCGTCGTGCACGCGGGCACCGCCGCCGAGGTCCTCTGCCTCCGCGACGAGGAAGGCGTCCGCGTCGAGGTCGTCGACCGCTACCCCGAGCGCGAGCTGCCCCTCCAGGAGCCCGGGATCCAGCCGGGCAGCCCGGACCGCGAGGGCGGCCGCGGGCTGCTGCTCTGCGCGGCCCTCGCCACCCGCTGGGGCGTCGACTACACGGCGGCCGACAAACGCGTCTGGTTCCGCCTCGACCTCCCCGAGCGCCCCGTCGGCACCCGCGCCGCGGGCCCGGCGCTCCCCGACACCGCGCTGCCCGTCGCCGACACCCGCGTCCACGTCGGAGTCGTCCAGGTCGACCGCAGCGGCGCCATCAGCGCGTGGAACGAGGACGCGACCGAGCTCTTCGACTACCCCGCCGAGCAGGTCCTCGGCAAACCCCTCACCGACCTCGCCGCCTGGCCCCACACCCCCGGCACCGGCACCGGCATCGCCGAGGCCCTCCGCCTCTCCCGCTGGGAGGGCTCGTACGGGGTACGCGCGTCCGATGGCCGTACGATCCCGGTCTACGCCTCTCACCTGCGCGTCCGCGACGGCGACGGGGAGCCCTCCACCGTCTGCCTCCTCGTCCGCGAGCACGAGCGCGCCGTCCTCCAGTCCCCGCCGCGCGGCCCCGCCATGGACGGCGGCCAGCGCCAGCCGGACGCGCACGAGAGCTCGGCCACCGACCCGTTCGAGGTCTTCATCGGCTCCCCCGCGCCCGACGACCTCGACGGCCTGCTCCAGCGCACCGTCGAGCGCGCCCGCGACATGCTCGACGGCGACGCCGCCTATCTCCTCCTCGCCACCGACGACGAGACCGAGCTGGAGGTCCGCGCCTCCACCGGCCTCCCCTCAGCGCGCCAGCGCTTCGCACGCGTCCCGGTCGAGGCGGGCAGCGGGCGGTACGGGAACGCGCGCATGCCGTCCGTCCACGAGGACCTCACCGTCGTCCCCGGCGCCGTCCCGCTCCTCGCGGGCACCGGCATGCGCTCGGTCGTCACCGTCCCGCTCAAGGTCGAGGGACGGCTGACCGGCTCGCTCGGCGTCGCCACGGAGTCCCCGGGGCGGTATTCGAACGAGGAGGCGCTGCGTCTCCAGTTCGCCGCCGACCGCATCGCGCTCGCCGTCGAACGGGCCCGTCTCACCGAGCTGGAGCGACTGCGCCGCGGCTCGCTCTCCTTCCTCGTCGAGGCCTCCGACCTGCTCGCCGGAACGCTCGACCGGGACCAGACCCTGGCCCTCATGGCCCAGATGACCGTCCCGACCCTCGCCACCTGGTGCGCGGTCTACACGGTCGCCGACCAGGGCTCCGAGCCCAAGCTCTCCTACGTGCTGCACGAGGACGAGGACCGGATCGACAACCTCAAGGCCCTGCTCTCGAAGGTCGATCCGCCCGACCCGGTGCCCACTCCCGGCGCCCGCGTCTGGACCGCGCCCACCGACGCCGCGCGCTCCGCCGCCCTGCGCACCTCGCTGCGCAGCGTCGTGATGCACGCCGAGGACCACCGCGCGGCACCCGGCACGACCCTCGCGACCGCCTCCGCCGTCGGCGGCGAGACCGTGGTCCTGCCGCTCGTCGCCCGTAACCGCGTGATCGGCATGCTCACGCTGGGCAAGCCCACCGACGAGCGGTTCCGCCAGGAGATCCTGGAGCTGGCCGAGGACCTCTCCCGCCGCGCCGCGCTCGCCCTCGACAACGCGCGCCTGTACTCCGAGCGCACCGCCATCAGCCAGTCCCTCCAGCGCAGCCTCCTCCCGCCCGAGACCCCCGAGGTCGCCGGCGGCGTCGAGGTCGAGGTCATCTACCGCGCGGCGGGCGAGGGCAACGAGGTGGGGGGCGACTTCTACGACCTGTTCGAGATCAGCGACGGCACCTACGGCTTCGCCATCGGCGACGTCTGCGGCACGGGCCCCGAGGCGGCGGCCGTCACGGGCCTCGCCCGGCACGCGCTGCGCCTCCTCGCCCGCGAGGGCCTCGGCGGCCCCGCCGTGCTCGAACGGCTCAACACGGCGATCCTCGACGAGGGCGCCCGCAGCCGCTTCCTCACGCTCCTCTACGGAGAGCTCCGCCCCCAGCAGGAGGACGGCAGCTCCGAGCTGAAGGTCGTCTGCGCGGGCCACCCCCTCCCGCTCCGCCTCCGCCAGGACGGCAGCGTCGAACCCGCGGCCGAACCCCAGCCCCTGCTGGGCGTGATGGACGACCTGGAGCTCTACGAGCAGACGGTCACCCTCGACCCGGGCGACGTCCTCCTGTGCGTCACGGACGGCATCACCGAGCGCCGCGAAGGCACCCGCATGCTCGGCGACGACGGCCTGGCCGACGTCCTCTCCACCTGTACGGGCCTCACGGCGGGCGCCGTCGCGGCCCGCATCATGCGCGCGGTCGAGCGCTTCGCCAACGATGCGCCGTCCGACGACATGGCCATCCTCGCGATGCGCGTACCGGAATAGCCCCGGAACAGCAGAAGGGCCTCCGCCGAGCGGCGGAGGCCCTTTCGCAACTGCTGTTCTCTGAGCCCCAAAACGGAATCGAACCGTTGACCTTCTCCTTACCATGGAGACGCTCTGCCGACTGAGCTATTGGGGCGCGGTCAGCGGAAAAGATCTTACCCCATGCACGGCGGTGCTCTCGACCGCCGCCCGGCGCCCTGTCACGATGCGGCGATGCGGACCCGATTACGCCGTCCCTGGCTGATCACAGCACTCCTCTGCCCGCTGACGCTCCTGGGAGCCGCGGCCTGCGGAGGCGACTCCGGTGACTCCGGCACATCCGAACGGCCCCGCCACGACCGCGCGGACGGCCCCCGCCCCGGAAACCAGAGGGCCAGCCTCACCTGGAAGGGAAAGAAACGCACCTACCGCGTCCACGCGCCTCCCGGATACCGGCCGTCCGACACACTCCCTCTGGTCATCGCCCTGCACCCCTTTCCGGGCACGGGCAAGGAAATGAGCGAGCTGAGCGGTCTCGACGCCAAGGCCGACAAGGAGAAGTTCCTCGTCGCCTATCCCGACGGACGAAGCGGCGGCTTCAACGCCTTCGTATGCTGCGGGAGCGAGGACGACGTCGGCTTCATCCGCCAAATCGTCAAGAAGTTCACGACCGACTGGCACGCCGACAAGAACCGCGTCTACGCCACCGGCATCTCCAACGGCGGCGACCTCACGCTCAAGCTCGCCGTCGAAGTCCCCGACACCTTCGCGGCGATCGCCCCGGTCAGCGGCGGATTCATCGGCAAGGCGCCCTTGGACCCGTCCTACGCGCCCAAGAGTCCCGTCTCCCTCATCACGTTCCTCGGCGGCACCGACAGGAACTACAGCCAGTTCCGCGACGGCATGAAGTCCTGGCACACCCGTCTCAAGTGCACGCCGGAATCGAAGCAGCGTCTCCCGAAGGGCAATTCCCGTACGACCGCGAGCTGCCGCGACGGCAGCGAAACGGTCGTCTACACCCTCCCGGCCATGGGCCACGCCTGGCCCGGCGCCCGCGGAGCCGATCTCGCCGACCCGCAGGCGGGGCTCAACGCCACGGATCTCGTATGGGACTTCTTCGAGAAGCACCCACGGAAGAAATCCTGAGAAAGCACGCCCGGCCCGTACCCGTACCCGTACCCGTACCCGTCAGGAAGCGCGCTCGTGCATCAGCCCGCCGAGCGCGTTGCACGCCGAGACCACCTGGTGCAGCTCACGCTTGCTCATCGCGGAGGACAGCGGCAGCGCCAGGCATTCCTCGGCGGCCTTCTCCGCCGCGGGCAGCTGCACCTCCGCGCGGAATCCCGGCAGCCAGTGCACAGGCGCCTTCACCGGCACATGGCACTCCACGCCCCGCGCCCGCAGCGCCCGCTTGAACGCGTCCCGGTCGGGCCGCCCGTTCCCCGGTACGCGGACCACGTACTCGGTGTACGCGTGCTCGACGTCCTTTCGCGCGCCCGGTATCACGACCCCGTTCAGCCTGCGCGCGAGATAGGCGGCGTGCTGGCGCCGGCGCACGGCGTCCACGGAATCCGTACGGGGCCGCGGCTCCCATTCCACGAGGCACGTCCCGCGGCGCTGCGCGACCGCTTCCAGTCCCGTCATGTCCGCGGCCTGGCCGAAGAGATGAACGGGCACGATCGCCGCGGTCCTCTCCGTCACCACGGCCTCCACGGCCTCGGCGTCGAGGCAGAAGCTCGCGGGATCCACGTCCGCGCACACGGGCCGCGCACCCAGCTCACGCACGGCCTGAGCCACTTCCGCACCCCCGAACGCGGGCAGTACGACCTCGTCTCCGGCACCCACCCCTGCGGCGGTCAACTGTGTCGTCCCCATGAGGCGGATGCTGTCCACCTCATGTGAACTCCGGGTGACGAGAAATAAAAAGGCCGAGGGCCCTGGATTGAAATCCAGGGCCCTCGGCCTCAAATTTAGTTCGGCGGTGTCCTACTCTCCCACACGCTCCCGCATGCAGTACCATCGGCGCTGAAAGGCTTAGCTTCCGGGTTCGGAATGTGACCGGGC
>NZ_JBIDAT010000015.1:0-136978 GCF_043202595.1 Streptomyces sp. NPDC048172 | reverse complement strand
AAACGCCCGGTCACATTCCGAACCCGGAAGCTAAGCCTTTCAGCGCCGATGGTACTGCATGCGGGAGCGTGTGGGAGAGTAGGACACCGCCGAACAATCTTTGAGGCCCTTGGCCTTCAGCGCACTCACGCTGAAGGCCAAGGGCTTTTTTGTTGTTCTTTCTGAAGAGCGCCCCGTGGGTGGCTGCGCGAGAATGAGTGCAGCACTCGAAGACAGGAGTCACGTCGATGTCCAGCAACTCTCCCGACGATCGCGATCGTCCCGAGCGTCGACCCCGGCAGTCGGGGCCCCGACGGAGTGACGACCGTTCCCGGGGTCCCCGTCGTGACGAAGGGGCGCGCGGAGGCCGTGGGGGATTTCGGCGTGACGACCGGCGCGATGACCGACGTGACGATCGGCCGCGTAGTGACCGGCCGCGTGGGGACGAGCGGTTCCGTCGGGATGACCGGCGTGATGACCGGCCCCGGCGTGATGAGCGTCCGCGGCGTGATGACCGGCGGGACGATCCGCGGGGCGAGCGGCCGCGCAGTGACCGGCCGCGTGGGGACGAGCGGCGTGACGACCGTCGGCGGGACGGGCGGGCGCCCGGGTACCGCGGGGACCGCGACCGTGATCGGGACCGGCGGGAGCGTGACGGAGAGCGGCGCGAGCGGGCGCCGTACCGGCGTGACGACAGGGACCGCGACCGGGACCGTGACCGTGACAGGCCGCGTCGCGATGACGACCGGGGCGGGCGGCGGCCGTACGGCCAGGGCGCCGGCGGCGGTCGCGGACGTGACGACCGGCGCGGTGACGACCGTCGGGACAATCGGCGTGGTGGCGGATTCCGGGACCGGGACAGGGACCGGGATCGTGACCGTCGCGGCGGTGGCGGGTCGTTCCGGCGTGACGACCGTGAGCGCGGTGGGCGTGAGCGGTCGCAGGACCGGGAGCCGTTGCGGCGGCTGCCGATCGACGAGGACATCACGGGCGACGAGCTCGACAAGGACGTCAAGCAGGAGCTGATGAGCCTGCCGAAGACGCTCGCCGAGGACGTCGCGAAGAACCTGGTGATGGTCGCGCGGCTGCTGGACGAGGAGCCGGAGCGGGCGTACGGGTACGCGAAGATCGCGCTGCGGCTGGCCTCGCGCGTGCCGTCCGTACGGGAGGCGGCGGGGTTCGCCGCGTACGGGGTGGAGAAGTACGGGGAGGCGCTGGCGGAGTTCCGGGCCGCGCGGCGGATGACCGGGCTTCAGCATCTGTGGCCGGTGATGGCCGACTGCGAGCGTGGCATGGGGCGGCCGGAGAAGGCCCTCGCGATGGCGGGCGAGCCCGAGGTGCAGAAGCTCGACAAGGCCGGCCAGGTCGAGATGCGGCTGGTCGCGGCCGGGGCGCGGCGGGACATGGGGCAGGCCGATGCCGCCGTCGTCACGCTGCAGAGCCCCGAGCTGGCGTCGAACTCGATGCAGCCCTGGACGGCGCGGCTGCGGTACGCGTACGCCGACGCGCTGCTGGCGGTCGGGCGTGAGGACGAGGCGCGGGAGTGGTTCGCGAAGGCGCTGGAGGCCGACCAGAACGGGCTGACCGACGCCTCGGACCGGCTCGCGGAGCTGGACGGCGTCGAGTTCATCGACGCGCTCGATGAGGACTCGGAGGACTCCGAGGACGTCGAGGGCGACGCCACGAGCTAGTCCGCGCGAGTGGAAAGGGCGGGTTCCCCCTCGGGGAGCCCGCCCTTTCTCTGTTCGTGTCGGGTCAGGGTCTGTGGGCTGCCAGGGGGTTGGTCAGGGTGCCCGTGAGCTGGAGGGCGCCTGCCGGGTCCTGGAGGTCGACCATCTCCTGGTTGTTGCGGAGCTGGAGCCTGTTGAGGCAGGAGAGGGCGAATTCCCCGGCGAACAGGTCGTAGCGTGCGAAGCGGTCGGACAGGTGGGGGGCTGACTTCTGGTAGTCCCGTACGCATTCCGCGACCGTTGCCCAGAAGGTGTCCTCGTCCAGGGTGTCCGACTCGGCGAGCGTAGGGGCGAGGAAGCGGAAGAAGCAGTCGAAGACGTCCGTGAAGAGGGAGAGGACCTTCATGTCCTCGGGGACGTCGGCGCGGATGCGTTCGACCTGAGGGGGGAGGGCGGTCTCCGCGTTCATGACCGCTATCTCCTCCGCGAGGTCCTTGAAGAACGCGCGGCGGGGGGTGCCGTGTGCGTCGAGGGCGAGGATGACGTTCTCGCCGTGCGGCATGAAGACCAGGTCGTAGGCGTAGAAGCAGTGGAGGAGCGGGGTGAGGTACGCGTTCAGGTAGCGGCGCAGCCACTCCTTCGGCTCCAGGCCCGAGCGGTCGATGAGGGCCGCCGCGAAGGAGTTGCCCTCCCGGTCGGTGTGCAGGAGCGAGGCCATCGTCGCCAGGCGCTCGCCCTCGGCCAGCTGCGGGACGGGGCTCTCGCGCCAGAGCGCCGCCAGCATCTTCAGGTACGGGGAGCCCTTCGGCGCCGCTGCCTCGTACGGGGCGGGGTGGTAGCCGACGGCGGCGCGTTCGCGGAGGATCCCGAGGCCGGTGCCGCGCAGGACCTCGTCGTTGGCGACGAGTTCGGCGAGCCAGTCGTTGATGGCCGGGGTCGCCTCCATGTAGGTGGCGGAGAGGCCGCGCAGGAAGCCCATGTTGAGGACGGAGAGCGCTGTTTTGACGTAGTGCTTGGACGGGTTGCTGGTGTTGAAGAAGGTACGGATGGACTGCTGGGCGAGGTATTCGTCGTCGCCGTGGCCGAGGCAGACCAGATGGCGCTGGGCGACCTCGGCGGCGAAGGTGACGGAGAGCTTGTTCCACCACTGCCAGGGGTGGACGGGGATGAGGACGTACTCCTCCATGTCCAGGCCCTGTTCCGCCATCGTGGCCGAGAAGCGGCGCAGGGTGGGGGCCGAGAGCTCGGAGAGGATGAGCTTGTCGTAGCCGAGGTCGGGGCTCGCGGTGAACGTCGCGCGGGAGCGGTGGGCCGCGACCCAGACCAGCCGTACGGGCGTCGCGGTCTCGGGGGCGTACGCGCGGTACTCGGCGATGTCGAAGCCGAGCCGTCCGTTGTTGGCGACGAAGCAGGGGTGGCCCTCGGTCATGCCGGTCTCGACGGACTGGAAGTCCGAGGCGGCCAGGGACGCGGCGCTGATGTGCGGGGCCGCGAGCTTGTACGCCGTGCCCGCGAGGGTGCTGCTGATCTCCTCCAGGTAGACGGGGAGGATCTCCTCGCTCAGGCCGAGGGAGCCGCGCAGCTCGGTGAGGAACGCGAGGGCGTCGAGCGGGAGGCGGGTGCCGTCGCGGTGGCGGGTGATGCTGCCGGCGGCGACCTGCCAGTGGTCCAGCGCGTAGCGGCGCGCGGTGAAGCGGTACGTGGTGGCGCCGTCGTCGCTGCGGACCGTGTAGTGGCCGGGTGCCCCGGCGACGGGCTCGGGGGTGAGCAGGCGCTCGTGGGTGAACTCCGCGAGGGCCTTGCGGATGAGCAGGCGGGTCGCGCGTTCCCAGCGTTCGGGGGTGAGGTGCGCGACGGCGTCCTGGGGGGTGAGGGGGCGTGGGCCTGTGGTCGTCATATGAGGCTCTTTCCGGCCGTGGTGGTCGCGGCCTGGAACTGCTCGCGGGTGCAGAAGCTGAGGAGGGCTTCCTTCTCGGGCTTGGTGAGGGTCGAGTCGACGCGGAAGCCGACGGCCTCGTTGAGGGCGTGCACGGCGGTGTTGCGGATGTCGGGCTCGACGACGACGCGGCGTACGGACGGGTCGTCGAAGAGCGCGGCCATGACGGTGGTGAGCACCGCGTGGGTGAAGCCGTGCACGGGGGTGTCCGTCGGGGCGCAGAGGAAGTGCATGCCGACGTCGCCCTCCTCGTGCGGATAGAGGCCGGGCAGCTCGACGTGGACCGGGTCGTAGCGCTCCATGAGGAAGGCGGGCTCGCCGTTGTGGAGGCCGAGGAAGGCGTCGTGGTGGGGGGAGGCGGCGATGCTCATGAACTCGCGTTCGACCTCGCAGAGCGAGGCGTTCTGGAGCAGGTAGAACGCCGATTTGGGGTGGGTGACCCAGGCGTGCAGCAGTTCGCAGTCGGTGAGCGGGTCTACGGGGCGCAGGGCGAGGGTGCCCAGTGCCTCGTGGACGCGGGTGAAGAAGGGCTCGGGCGGCGACGTCATGCGGCTGCCACCCCGAACTCCTGGAAGGCGATGGACCTCTCGACCGGGTAGACCTCGCGGCCGGTGAGCGCGCGGATGATGCAGGAGTTGCGGTAGGCGGCCATGCCGAGGTCGGGTGCTGCGAAGCCGTGGGTGTGGAGCTCGGCGTTCTGGACGTAGATCTCGTCGCCCGCGAGGTCGGTGCTGTAGTCGCGGCGTACGTCGAAGCGGCCGTGGTCGTCCCAGGCGATGCGGTCGGCGACCGGGTCGAGGAAGTCGGGGCGCCGGTGGCGGTAGCCGGTGGCGAGGACGAGGCCCTCGGTGGTGAGGGAGAAGTCCTGCTTCTGCTCCTCCTGGCGGAGGCCGAGGGTGTAGGTGCCGTCCGTCTCGTCGTACGTCGCGTCGGTGAGCGCCGTGTTGGTCATGAGGCGGGTGGGGCAGGGCGCGATGCGGCTCTTGGCGTAGAGCAGGTCGAAGATCGCGTCGATCAGCTCGGAGTTGATGCCCTTGTAGAGGTGCTTCTGCGAGGCGACGAGGCGGTCGCGGGTGTCCGGGGGGAGGGCGTGGAAGTAGTCGATGTACTCCGGGGACGTCATCTCCAGCGTCAGCTTGGTGTATTCGAGCGGGAAGAAGCGGGGGGAGCGGGTGACCCAGGTGAGGGTGTAGTCGGCGGTGTCGATGCCCTGGAGCAGGTCGTAGTAGATCTCCGCGGCGCTCTGGCCGCTGCCGACGAGGGTGATGCTGCGCTTCTCGCGGAGGGCCTCCCTGTGCTCCAGGTAGCGGGAGTTGTGGATCAGGTCGCCGCCGAGGCCGCGGCAGGTGTCCGGGACGTGGGGCGGGGTGCCGGTGCCGAGGACGAGCTTGCGGGCGCGGAACGTACGGCGTACGCCCGCGGCCTGGTCGTCGGCGTGCACGGTGTACAGGCCGGTGGCCTCGTCGTGGGTGACCTCGGTGACGCGGTGGGAGAAGCGGACGGTGCGGCCGAGCCTGTGGGCGGCCCAGCGGCAGTAGTCGCTGAACTCGGCGCGGAGCGGATAGAAGCTCTCGCGGATGTAGAACGCGTAGAGGCGGCCGGACTCCTTGAGGTAGTTGAGGAAGGAGTACGGGGAGGTCGGGTCGGCGAGCGTGACCAGGTCGGAGAGGAACGGGGTCTGGAGCGTGCTGTCCTCCAGCAGCATCCCCGGGTGCCAGGTGAAGTCCGGCTTGTCGTCGAGGAAGACGCCGTCGAGGCCGGGGACCGGCTCGGTGAGGCAGGCGAGACCCAGGTTGAACGGGCCGAGACCGATGGCGACGAAGTCGCGCACGGGCTCGTGCTCCGGCTCGGCGGGGGAGCCGTGGGGGGAACGGGGAGACATGGGGGGCTCCATGAAGGGGGTGGGGGCTCAGGCCGTACGGGCGGGGGCGAGGAAGCTCTCGGCGTGGCCCGCGAGGAGGTCGAGGACGGTGGCGATGTCGTCCAGCGTGGTCTCCGGGTTGAGCAGGGTGAACTTGAGGTGATGGCGGCCGTCGACGACCGTGCCCGCGACGACGGCGTCGCCGGAGGCGAACAGGGCCTCGCGGGCGTGCAGATTGGCTTTGTCGACAAGGGAGTCCGGGATTCCGGCGGCGCTCTCGGGGACGTAGCGGAAGACGAGGGTGGAGAGCTGGGGCTCGGTCACGACCTCGTAGCGGGGGTCGGCGTCGAGGAGCCGCCAGGCGTCGGCGGCGCGGTCGACGACCTCGTCGAAGAGCTCGCCCACGGTGTCGGCTCCCATCACGCGCAGCGTCAGCCAGAGCTTGAGCGCGTCGAAGCGGCGCGTGGTCTGGATCGACTTGTCGACCTGGTTGGGTATGCGCTCCTCGACGCTGCGCGCCGGGTTGAGATAGTCGGCGTGGTACGTGACGTGGCGGAGCGTGGAGCGGTCGCGGACGAGGACCGCGCTCGAACTGACGGGCTGGAAGAAGGACTTGTGGTAGTCCACCGTCACCGAGTCGGCCCGTTCGATGCCCGCCAGGAGGTGGCTCCGGCGCGGGGAGACCAGCAGTCCGCAGCCGTAGGCCGCGTCGACGTGCATCCAGACGCCCGCGGCCTCGCAGAGCGCGGCGACCTGGGGGAGCGGGTCGATGCTGCCGAAGTCGGTGGTGCCCGCCGTGGCGACGACGGCCATGACCACGAGGTCCTCCTCGGCGCAGCGCGCCAGCTCCTGTTCGAGCGCGGAGGCCCGCATCCGGCGGTCGCGGTCGCAGGGGACCGGGATCACCGCGTCGGGGCCGAGGCCGAGCAGGCGGGCGGCCTTCTCGACGCTGAAGTGCCCGCACTCGGAGGCGAGGACGCGCAGCCGGGGCAGGATGGCCGAGGTCGGCAGCGCGGTCTCGGAGTTCTTACGGACCAGGCGGCACGCCTCCTCGCGGGCGAGGAGCAGGGCCTGGAGGTTGGACTGGGTGCCGCCGCTGGTGAAGATGCCGTCGGCGGCCTTGCCGAGCCCGACGCGCCCGGCCGTCCAGTCGATCAGGCGGCGCTCGATGAGGGTGCCGCCCGCGCTCTGGTCCCAGGTGTCCAGCGAGGAGTTGACGGCCGCGAGGACGGCCTCGCCGAGCACGGCCGGGATGACGACCGGGCAGTTGAGGTGGGCGAGATAGCGGGGGTGGTGGAAGTAGACGGCGTCGCGGAGGTAGACGTCCTCCAGCTCGTCGAGGGCCGCTCCGGGGTCCTGGAGCGGCGCTTCCAGGTCGATGGAGGAGATGGCGGGGGCGAGCTCGGCGGGTGTGACGCCGGTGAACGGGCGCTCCGTACGGGCCAGTCGGTCGGCCACCCTCCCGACTCCGTCGGTGAGGGAGCGCCGGTAGTGCTCCGCCGTCCTGTCGTTGAGCAGGTGTGCCCTGCTGCTCATGGGTAAGGGTCCTCCCTGACGCGGGCATAGCAGGCTGACCACACGCGTGGCGTGGTTAGGTAAGGCTAGCCTAACTAGGTCTTGGGTCAGGGAGGACCCGGGGGAGGGGCTAACCGGAGGATGGTCCTCCGTGGTGACTCAGGCGGCGTCCGTGTCGACGGTGCGGAGCACCAGCCCGGTGGCCGGTTTCGGGCCGAACGAGGTCGACTTGCGCGGCATGGTGACGCCCTGCTCGGCCAGCGCCCGCACGGTGTCCTCCAGCACCGGACGCAGCAGGACGGCGACCCCGCCGTGGTGCGCGGCCTGCTCGACCGCCGCCTCGGTGTGGTGGATGTAGCCGATCTCGGAGGGGTGGTCGGGGATCTTCCAGACCTCGTCGAGCAGCGCGGAGTGCAGCACCGTCGCGTCCAGCCGTCTCCACGCCTCGGGCCGGTCCTCGGGGATCGTGAGGTCCAGCAGCCGGGAGGAGGGGCGGTCGAGCAGGTGGAAGGCCCCGTCGCCCTCGGTGATCAGGAACGCGTTCCCCGGCGTCCGTTCGAGCACCTCCATCGCGTGCGACAGCGGGCCCTCGACCGGGCGGACGCGGAAGCTGTCCGTCATCTCCAGCATCTCCAGCGCCTGCCGCAGCGTGAGCCGGGGCAGCACCCGGTGGATGGCGCGCACCTGGAGCGGATAGCGCGCGGTGTCGACCAGCAGGACCAGCCCGTAGTTCCACGGCGAGGAGACGCCCCGGACGTCCGCCGAGTGCTCGGCGCGCAGCCGCAGATACGTCGCCCAGCGGTGGTGCCCGTCGGCGATCAGCGCCCGCTGGTGCGACAGGTCGCCGTCGACCTCGGCCAGCTCGGCCGGGTCCGTGACCGCCCACAGGCGGTGCGAGAAACCGTCCTCCGTCGTCGTCTCCACGAGCGGCGCACGGCTCGTCGTACGCTCGATCACGGCGGTCGCTCCGGTGTCCGAGCCGCGGCTGCGGTAGGAGAGCAGCAGCGGCTCCGGATTAGCGGCGGTCTCGCGCATCAGAGCTGCGCGGTCCTCGACGACCTCAGCTATCACCTCCTCGTGGGGGAGGACGATGCCGTCCTCGGGAGGGGACAGGGACAGGGCGCCGATGAGGCCGCGCTGGAGCAGCTCCCCCTTGCGCTGCTCGTACACGTAGAGCGCGGGCTCGGGGTCGGGCGCGAGGACGCCGTCGGTCCGCCAGCGGCGCAGGGTCTCCGCGGCCTGGCGGTGCCGGGTGGCCGGGTCGGCGGCCTGGGGGAGGATCAGCCGGACGATGTTGTACGGATCGGCCGTCTCCAGGTGCCGCAGGCCGTCCGGCCGGACCACCACGTCGTACGGCGGGGAGGTCACGGCGGCGAGGCTGCTGACCCTCTCGGGTGCGTAGCGCAGCCCGCGGAAAGGGGTGAGTCTGAGGCCCTCAGCGGTCATCCGAGCATGCTATGCCCGCGCCCGCGTGGGCGTGGAGCGGGGCACGGGGGGCGCAGGGAGTCGGGGCAGGAGCATCCACGGATGAGGGAGGATCGAGGGCGTACGACAGACGCCTACGCCTCACGGCGCGAGGAGCGAACGGCCATGCGCAGTGCCTCCGGCACCCCCCTGACCCCCGGTGAGCTGGGCGGCGAAGCGCCGCCGCGCACCCGCACGGGCGCCGAGGCGCGCCCGCTCGCCGAGGCGTACGACACGGCGCTGCTGGACCTGGACGGGGTCGTGTACGCCGGGGGCGAGGCCGTGCCGCACGCGGTGGACGCGCTGGAGGACGCGCGGGAACGCGGACTGCGGCTGGCGTACGTGACCAACAACGCCGCGCGCACCCCGCGGACCGTCGCCGCCCATCTGACGGAGCTGGGCGTCCCCGCCGAGCCCGCGGAGGTCATCACATCCGCGCAGGCCGTCGCGCGGCTCATCGCCGAGGACGTGCCGCCGGGCGCCCCTGTGCTGGCCATCGGCGCGGAGGGGCTGCGGGTCGCGCTGGAGGAGCGCGGGCTGCGCGTCGTGGATTCCGCCGACGACGGTCCCGCGGCCGTCGTCCAGGGCTACGGCGGGCCCGGGATGCCGTGGGAACGGCTGATGGAGGCGGCGCTCGCGGTGCAGCGCGGAGTGCGCTGGTACGCGTCGAACACGGACCTCACGATCCCCAGCGCGCGCGGCATCGCGCCGGGGAACGGGGCCGCGGTCGAGGTCGTCCGCATCGCCACGCGCGCGATGCGGCCCGCGCCGGAGCCGCGGGTGGCGGGCAAGCCGCTGCCGCCGATGCACCGGGAGTCGATTCTGCGTACGGGGGCTCGGCGTCCGCTCGTCGTGGGGGACCGGCTGGACACGGACATCGAGGGGGCGTACGTGGGGGGCGTCGACTCGCTGCTCGTCCTGACCGGGGTCACGGACGCGGCCCAGCTCCTGGCCGCGCCGCCCGAGTGCCGTCCGACTTTTGTGGCCCAGGACTTGAGGGGCCTGCTGGTCCCTCACCCCGAGGTGACGGGGTCTCCCGCGGAGGGCTTCGTGTGTGAGGGCTGGCGCGCGGACGCCTCGGGGGACGGGCTCGAACTGGACGGCTCCGGCGACCCCTTGGACGGCCTCCGGGCCCTGTGCGCGGCGACGTGGAATGATCCCCGCACCCTTGATCCCGACAAGGCGCTCTCCAAGCTGGGCCTCTGACGGGAGGGCATCCCCTCCAGGCGCGCGGGCCTGCGCCCGCCACGACACATCGGGGCTTGCCCCTTCTCCCTCAGGGGCGCGGGGAACTGCGCGACAAGCCACGACGCGGCGGCAGCCCGCGATGCACGGCCCGGGGCACCCCGGGCGCGGCTCTTTTGCCGGGCCACCCGGCATGGTGGGCTGCGCTTGCCAACCCTGCGCCTTGCGCAGACTTCCCAAGCGCAGTGGGGTGAAGGGCGAAGCAGGACGTGCCCCTCCAGGGGCGCGGGGAACTGCGCGACAAGCCACGACGCACTCGCAGTCCGCGAAGCACAGCCCGGGGCATCCCGAACCCGGCCTTGTACGCGGGGTACCCGGCGTGGGGGGCTGCGCTTGCCAACCCTGCGCCTTGCGCAGACTTCCCAAGCTCAGCGGGAGGGAGAAGCGCAGACTTCCCAAGCGCAGTGGGGTGGAGGGAGGAGCAGGGGTCAGGACTCGGAGAGGGCCTCTGCTACCAGTTGTTCCTCCGTGGCGCCCAGGCGCCAGTAGCCCGTGAAGGTGACCGCGCCTCGGTCAAGGCGCCGCTTGCGCAGCAGATGGCGGCGGAGCATCTTGACCGTGTTCGACTCGCCGGCGACCCAGGCGTACGGCGTGCCCGGAGGGAACTCCGCCTCGGTGACGGCGTCGAGGACGAGCTCCGTGCGGGATTTCGGGGTCTCCTCGCGGACCAGCCACACCACCTCCGCGTCCGCCGCCGTCGGGAGGTCCTGGACGTCCGCGCGCGACGGGACCTCGATCCACGCTCGTACGGGCGTGCCCTCAGGCAGCTGTTCCAGCGTGGCGGCGATGGCGGGGAGCGCCGTCTCGTCGCCGCTGAGGAGGATCCAGTCGGTGCCCTCCGGCGGGCGGAAGTCGACGCCGCCGTTGTCCTCGACGACCGGGCCGAGCAGCGTCGCGCGGGCGCCCGGCAGGGCCTCGCGGGCCCAGCGCGTGGCCGGGCCCTCGTCGTAGCCCGGCTCGCCGTGCATCGCGAAGTCGACGTCGAGCTCGCCCTCGCGCTGGGCCCGCACGGTGTACGAGCGCATGAGGGACTGCTCCGCCGGGTCCATGGCCCGCCACTCGGGGAACCAGTTCTCGCCCGCGTGGGTGGGGACCAGCGGCGCTTCCTGACCCGGCCGGGGCAGGAAGAGTTTGAAGCGCTGGTCCCGGCCGCCGGAGGCGAAGTCGTCCAGGCGCTCCCCGCCGAACGTGACCCGCAGCATCGCGGGGCTCAGCCGTAGCGTCCGTACGACGTGGACGTCGAAGAACTCGAACGGGACGACCTTCGCGGCCGCGGGCGCTGTGCTCATGGTGCGGTCTCCTCCCGGAGGGTCAGCGGACCTTCTTGGACTTCTCGATCGCCTTGGCGAGGTCCTCGACGAGCGGCGCGGCGCCCGCGTAGGAGAAGCGGGGTTCGGTCAGCCATCCGGTGACCTGGTCCGCCTTGACGGCGGGCAGTTCGCTCCAGGACGGCTTGGACTTGAGCGCGCCCGGCTGGAGGGACTGGGTGCGGTTGTCGAGGAAGATCAGGTCGGCATCGTACTTGTCGGCGTTCTCCCAGCTCAGTTCCTCGTAGAAGCCCTGCTTGCTGACCTTCTTGGGGACGACGAAGTCGACGCCGAGCTCCTTGAAGTACTTCAGGTCGGCGTTGGCGTTCGGGTCCGAGACGTAGAGCAGGTCGGCGGTGGCGGAGGCGGCCATGACGCGGAGGCCGCCGCTCGCCTTGGCGGCCTTGCGGAGCGTGGCGGAGGCCTTCTCGAAGCGGGTCTTGGCGTCGGTGACGGACTTGGCCTTGAGGTCGGCGCCCAGCGATTCGGCGAGCTTCGCGAACCGCTCGATCGACTTGACCATGGAGACCTCGGCGGCCTGCATCGCGACGGCGGGCGCGAGCTTGAGGATCTTCTCCTTGCTCTCGTCCGGGACGTACCAGAGCGCGTCCTTCACATACATGTTCGTGATCAGGACCTCGGGGCGGGTCTTGGCGTACTTCTCGATGTCGAACTCGCCGAAGGCGTTGCCGATGATCTCCAGCTTGTCGATGTCGAGCTCGCCCGCGATGACGTCGGGCTTGCCGTTCTTCTGCTTGGTCGGGCCGAAGACGCCGACGATCTGGTCGCGGACGCCGTAGTCCCAGAGCGCCGCGGCCGTACCCGTGTAGGCGACGATGCGCTTCGGGGACGATTTCAGGCTGACCTTCTTGCCGCGGTCGTCGGTGAAGGACCAGGACCCGCCCCCGCCGCTCCCGGAGCCGGCCCCCGACTTCTCGTTTCCGCAGGCGGCGAGCAGTGCGCCGAGGCCGACGGCGCCGCCGGCGGTGAGGATTCCGCGGCGGGAAAGATGGGGGGAACGGGACGAGCGGGACATGGAGCGGCCTTCTCTCGACGTGCTGACGGGGCGGCCCTGTGGCCGAATTCGTGGTTAGGCTAACCTAACCAAAGTCGTTGTTGTCCAGCGGCCGGGGTCCGCTCTCCCGGCCCCGACCGGAGCCCGCACGTGACCCTCACCAAGTCCCCACCGGAATCCCCGCCTCCGGGGGCCTCAGGGGAGACCGGGCAGGACGCGGCAGAAAGTCCGAGGCGTCCGGTGCGGCGCACGGCCGGACTGCTCGTCGCCCTCCTCCTGCTGCTCCTCGTCGTCTTCCTGAGTCTCGCCGTCGGCGCCCGCCAGCTCTCGCTGGGCGAGGCGTGGAGCGGGCTCGTCGACAGCGGCTCGTCCTCGTACGCCGTCGTGCACGAGATGCGGCTGCCGCGCACCCTGCTCGGGCTGCTCGTCGGCGTCGCGCTCGGGCTCGCGGGCGGCGTGATGCAGGCCCTCACCCGCAATCCGCTCGCCGACCCCGGGATCCTCGGCATCAACGCGGGCGCCGCGGCCGCCGTCGTGACCGCGATCTCGTTCTTCGGCATCACCGGCTACACGGGGTACATCGGCTTCGCCTTCCTCGGCGCCGCCGCCGTCTCCGTGCTCGTCTACGCCGTCGGCGGCGGGCGCGGCGCGACCCCGGCGCGGCTGGCCCTCGCGGGCACCGCGCTCAACGCCGCGCTGATCTCGTACGTCAACGCCGTCCAGATCCTCGACACCGCCTCGCTGGACCGGATGCGCTTCTGGACCGTGGGCTCGCTCGCGCGGGCGGAGGACGCGACGGTCGCGCAGGCCGCCCCGTTCATCGTCGTCGGCGCGCTGTGCGCCCTCGCACTGGCACGGCCGCTCAACGCGCTGGCGCTCGGCGACGATTCGGCGCGCGCCCTCGGTTCGCGCCCCGCGCGCACCCGGGCCGTCGCCATCGTCGCCGTCACGCTGCTGTGCGGCGCCGCGACCGCCGCCTGCGGGCCGATCGTCTTCGTCGGCCTGATGGTGCCGCACATGGTGCGCTCGCTGACCGGGCCCGACCAGCGCTGGATGCTGCCGTACTGCGCGGTCCTCGCGCCCGTGCTGCTGCTCGGCGCCGATGTGCTCGGCCGCGTCGCGGGACGCCCCGCCGAACTCCAGGTCGGCATCGTCACGGTGATCCTCGGCGGTCCCTTCTTCCTCTACTTCGTGCGCCGCGGGCGGGTGGTCCAGGCATGAGCGTCATACGGACCGGAGGCGGCCTCTCCGTCTCCATCCGGCCCCGCGCGCTGCTCGTCGGGCTGCTGTGCGCCGTCGTCGCGCTCGTCGTCGCGGTCTTCGCGATCGGCAGCGGCGAATACCCCATGGCCCCCGGCGACGTGATCCGTACGCTCCTCGGCCAGGGCAACCCCGCCGACGCGTTCATCGTCAACGAGCTGCGGCTGCCCCGCGTCGCCACCGCGCTGCTTGTCGGCTGCTCGCTGGGCCTGGCGGGCGCGGTCTTCCAGTCCGTCGTCCGCAACCCGCTGGGCAGCCCCGACATGCTCGGCTTCACGCACGGCTCGGCGACCGGCGCGCTCGTCGTGATCGTGCTGATGGGCGGCGGCAGCGCGGGCCTCGCGGTCGGCGCCGCGCTCGGCGGCATCGTGACCGGCCTGCTCGTCTACGGGCTGGCCTGGCGGCGCGGGATGCACGGTTACCGGCTCGTCCTCGTCGGCGTGGGCGTCGCCGCGATCCTCACCGGCGTCAACAGCTTCCTGATCACCCGGGCGCAGATCGCCGAGGCCTCGCGCGCCGTGCTCTGGATGACCGGCAGCCTGGACGGCCGCGGCTGGGACGACGCGCTGCCGCTGCTCGGCGCGATGGCCGTGCTCGTCCCGCTGATCCTCCTCGGCTGCGGGCGTGCCCTGCGGATGATGGAGATGGGCGACGACGCCGCGAACGCGCTGGGCGTACGGGTCGAACGGGTGCGGCTCACGCTGCTCTCCGCCGCCGTGCTGCTGGTCGCGCTCGCCGCGGCGGCCGCCGGGCCCGTGGCGTTCGTGGCGCTCACCGCGCCGCAGCTCGCGAAGCGCGTCACCAGGACCGCGGGGCCGAACCTGCTGCCCTCGATGTGCATGGGAGCGGCGCTGCTCATCGCGGCCGACCTCGTGGCCCAGCGCGCCTTCGGCGACCACCAGCTCCCGGTCGGCGTGGTCACGGGCGTGCTCGGCGGCGGATATCTGGTGTGGCTGCTGGCCACGGAACGTAAGGCTGGACGGATATGACGGGCACGAAGACGGAATCGCCGGTGACACGGGCCGAGGACGAGGGGACCGAGCCCCGCCTCGTCGGCAAGGACCTCACCCTCGCCTACGACCAGCGCACGATCGCGGAGCACCTGAGCGTCGCCGTGCCCGACCGGTCGTTCACGGTCGTCGTCGGGCCCAACGCCTGCGGCAAGTCCACGCTGCTGCGCGCCCTCTCCCGGATGCTCAAGCCCGCGCGGGGCTCGGTGCTGCTCGACGGCGCCGACATCTCGGGCATGCACGCCAAGGCCCTCGCCCGCACGCTGGGCCTGCTGCCGCAGTCGTCGATCGCACCGGACGGCATCACCGTCGGTGACCTCGTCGCGCGCGGCCGCTACCCGCACCAGGGGCTGCTGCGGCAGTGGTCGAAGGAGGACGAGCGGGTCGTCGAGGAGTCGATGGAGGCCACGGGCGTCGGCGACCTCGGCGAGCGCTATGTCGACGAATTGTCCGGCGGTCAGCGCCAGCGCGTGTGGATCGCGATGGCCCTCGCCCAGCAGACCCCGCTGCTGCTGCTCGACGAGCCGACGACGTACCTCGACATCGCGCACCAGATCGAGGTCCTGGACCTCTGCGCCCGCCTCCACGAGGAGGAGGGCCGCACCCTCGTCGCGGTCCTGCACGACCTCAACCACGCGGCGCGTTACGCCACCCACCTGATCGCCATGCGCGGCGGCGAGATCGTCGCCGAGGGCCCGCCGGGAGAGGTGGTCACCGCGTCGCTGGTGGAGGACGTCTTCGGCATGCCGTGCCGCGTCATCGACGACCCGGAGACGGGCACGCCACTGGTGGTCCCGGCGGCACGAACACGTCCCGCATCCTGAGCGTGCCCGGCATCGGGGGCTGCGCTTGCCAGCCCTGCTCCCCCAAGCTCTTCGAGCAGGGAGGTACCCCCATGCGCAGACCTCCCAAGCTTCGCGGAAGAGTAGGGGGTGCCCCATCCAGGGGCGCGGGGAACTGCGCGAGCGGCCACGACGCGGCCGCGGACTGCGATGCACAGTACGGGGCAGCCCCTGTTCAGTGGGCAGGAAAGTCAGTGGTGCGCGGTAGCGTCGGGACCATGAGCGAGCTGCCCCCCGACGAGGTGCCCGAAGGCGAACCGGAACAGGCGGAGCCGGAGCAGGCGGAGGAGGACGACGGACCCCGCCCCCTGGGCGTAGGCGTCGCGCCGACAGGGAACGGGCCGGTGGACGCCACCCTCCAGCGGCTCGTGGACGCCGACCACCTCGCCGTGTCGGGGCACCTGGAGGTGTACGAGGATGTGCACAGGGGTCTGCGCGAGACGCTGACCTCCCTCGACCACCCCCAACCGCACACCCCCCGGAGCTGAGACGTGGCAGTGGCACGACGCCGACTCGACGCGGAGCTGGTGCGCCGCAAGCTGGCCCGTTCGCGGGAGCACGCGGGCCAGCTGATCGCCGCGGGACGGGTCACCGTGGGCGGCAACACCGCCGCCAAGGCCGCCACCCAGGTGGAGACCAGCGCCGCGCTCGTGGTCAGGGACGACCCGGGCGACCCGGACTACGTCTCGCGGGGCGGCCACAAGCTCGCCGGAGCACTGGACGCCTTCGTGCCGCGCGGGCTGCGCGTCGAGGGCCGCCGCGCGCTCGACGCGGGCGCCTCGACCGGCGGTTTCACCGACGTCCTGCTGCGCGCGGGCGCCGGTCACGTCGTCGCCGTGGATGTGGGGTACGGGCAGCTGGCCTGGTCCCTGCAGAGCGACTCCCGCGTCACGGTCAGGGACCGTACGAACGTCCGCGAGCTGACGTCCGAGGACGTCGGCGAGCCCGTCGGCCTCGTCGTCGGCGACCTGTCCTTCATCCCGCTGGGCCTGGTGCTGCCCGCGCTGGTGCGCTGCGCGGCGCCCGACGCCGACCTCGTGCTGATGGTCAAGCCGCAGTTCGAGGTCGGCAAGGAGCGGCTGGGCAGCGGCGGCGTCGTGCGCAGCCCGGACCTGCGCGCCGAGGCGGTGCGTACGGTCGCGGGGCACGCCGCCACGCACGGGCTCGGCACGCTTGGCGTGATCGCGAGCCCGCTGCCGGGCCCCTCGGGAAACGTCGAGTACTTTCTGTGGCTGCGTGCCGGGGCGCCCGACCTCGACCCGGCGGATGTCGAGCGAGCTGTAGCGGAGGGGCCCAAGTGACAGCATGCGACCAGGAGCGCACGGTCTTCCTCCTCGCGCACACCGGACGGCAGGCCGCCGTCCGCAGCGCCGAGCTGGTCGTGCAGGGCCTGCTGCGCTGCGGGATCGGCGTGCGCGTGCTCGCCGAGGAGGCCGCGGACCTGCCGCTGCCGGACTCGGAGTCGGTGGAGACCGTCGACGCCAAGCCGGACGCGGCGGAGGGCTGCGAGCTGCTGGTCGTGCTCGGCGGCGACGGGACGCTGCTGCGCGGCGCGGAGTTCGCGCGCGCCTCGGGCGTCCCGATGCTGGGCGTGAACCTCGGCCGTATCGGCTTCCTCGCGGAGGCCGAGCGCGACGACCTGGACAAGGTCGTGGACCGCGTGGTGACGCGGGCGTACGAGGTCGAGGAGCGGATGACCATCGACGTGCTCGTCCGCGAGGACGGCCACATCGCGCACCGGGACTGGGCGCTGAACGAGGTCTCGGTGGAGAAGGCCGCCCGCAAGCAGATGCTGGAGGTCGTCACCGAGGTGGACGGCCGCCCCGTCTCCAGCTTCGGCGGCGACGGCGTGGTGTGCGCGACGCCGACGGGCTCGACGGCGTACGCGTTCTCGGCCGGAGGCCCCGTCGTATGGCCCGAGGTCGAGGCGCTGCTGATGGTGCCGATCAGCGCCCACGCGCTCTTCGCCAAGCCGCTGGTGGTCTCGCCGGACTCGGTGCTCGCCGTCGAGGTGCAGCCCCAGACGCCGCACGGCGTGCTGTGGGCGGACGGGCGGCGCAGCGTCGACCTGCCGCCCGGGGCGCGCGTGGAGGTGCGGCGCGGGGCCGTGCCCGTACGGCTGGCGCGGCTGCACCACGCCTCGTTCACCGACCGGCTGGTGGCGAAGTTCGCGCTCCCGGTGTCGGGCTGGCGGGGCGCTCCGCGCTGAGCAGCGCGCGGGCCCGCGTCAGCGCCGAGTCCCGGTGCTCCCGGAACTCCTCCTCCGTGAAGACGGGCGTGCGATGGTCCGGCGGGATGCCCGCGCCGTCGAACGTACGCCCGTCCCGGGTGAGGTACTCCTCGTTGGGCAGCGTCGCCGTCCAGCCGTTCGGCAGCGCGCGGCCCATGGTGTCGGAGAAGACGCCCTGGGTGTTCTCGCCGACGCGCACGGCGGCGGGGGAGCGGCCCATCAGCCCCTGTGTGAAGGTCTCGCCCGCGCTGACCGTCAGCCGCCCGGTCAGTACCGCGACGGGGCCGGTGAAGACGGGGCCGCGGTGCGGACGTACGGTCACGCTCTCCGCGCGGGTGAACGCGCGCGGATCGCGCGGGTCGTTGCGCGCGTGCTTGCGGTACGCGAGATACGGCCGGTCCGTGAGCCGGGCCTGGACGCGCTGGGCGAGCTCGTCCGAGCCGCCGCCGTTGAAGCGGACGTCCACGATCAGTCCGCGCAACGTGCGGACGCGGTCCCGGGTGAAGACCGCGTCGAGGGCCCTGTCCAGCTCGGCGACGTGCGCCGGATAGTCCCCCTTGGCGTAGCCGATGAAGCGGGTGAGGCGCAGATAGCCCGTGCCCCCGGGGAGTTCGGCGAACGAGATCGCACCCTGGCCCCAGTGCCGCTGCGGGACGCCGACGGCCTCCGCGGTCGCTTTGTCGATACGTTCGAGGGTCTCGCGGGTCGGCGGTTCGGTGTCCTCGCGGATTCCCTCGAACTGACGTCCCTCGCCCCCGTCGAGCGCCGTGTGCGCGTCGTGCAGCGGCTCGATCATCCGCCGCAGGATCCGGAAGAGCTGGTCGTCGGTGGTGTGGCGGGTGACTTTCGGCCGGAAGTGGTCGCGTACGGCACGCCAGTCGATCCCCTTCGCCGTGAAGAACGGATAGTTCTCGGCGTAGGTCTGCCAGAAGGTGTCGAAAACGGCACGCGGATCGTCGGACGGCTTCTTCCCGCACCGCTTCGGCAGCGCGCCGACGCGGTGCAGCGTGCGGGCGCCGACGCTGCTCGCGATCGCCAGCCGGGCCCGGTCGCGGCCCTGCGGGCGTACGCTCAGCGCGATCCCCTCGGGCCCCCGGTAGGTCCTGGCGCCGCCCGGCCCGCCGCCGCTGCGGGGGCCGCCCAGCTCGCCGGGCAGGCAGCTCACGGCCGTGGTGTCGTACGTCCGCAGCCGCCGCCCGTCGATCACCACCGCCGTCCCGTACCCGTCCGTGCGCCAGACGCCGTCCACACGGGGCGGACCCGTGGCGGCGTCGGCCCGGGCGGGGGCCGCGTGGCCGGTGAGCGTCAGGACCGTCGTGGCGGCCAGCGCGACGGCCAGGATCCCGCCCGCGCGGCGCGTGTCGGGAACGGGAACGGAACGCAAGCGCATCGGGAAACCCCTCGTCGCAGCCGTGGGAGATGTGACCTTTCCAGGCTGGACGGGGTGTATGTCCCGCCGCCAGGGGCGCACCACCCGGACCGGGGGTGGGGGTATCCCCAGGGAACCTCGTATGGTCGTATCCGTGTTGGAGGAGATGCGGATCAGAGCCCTGGGCGTGATCGACGACGCCGTCGTCGAGCTGTCCCCCGGCTTCACCGCGGTGACCGGCGAGACCGGTGCGGGCAAGACCATGGTCGTCACGAGCCTCGGGCTGCTGCTCGGCGGGCGTGCCGACGCGGCGCTCGTGCGGGTCGGTGCCAAGGCCGCCGTCGTCGAGGGGAGGATCGTCGTCGCGCCCGACGCGCCGGCCGCGCGCCGCGCGGCGGAGGCGGGTGCCGAGCTCGACGAGTCCGAGGACGAGGAGGCGGCACTCCTCGTCAGCCGTACCGTCTCCGCCGAGGGACGCTCGCGCGCGCACGTCGGCGGGCGCTCCGTCCCGGTCGGGCTGCTGGCCGAGCTGAGCGACGACCTCGTGGCCGTCCACGGCCAGACCGACCAGCAGGGGCTGCTGCGCGCGGCCCGCCAGCGCGAGGCCCTGGACCGGTACGCGGGCGAGGCCGTCTCCGTGCCGCTCGCCGCCTACGCCGGGGCGTACAAGCGGCTGCGGACCGTCTCCGCCGAGCTGGAGGAGCTGACGACACGGGCGCGCGAGCGCGCCCAGGAGGCCGATCTGCTGCGCTTCGGCATCGACGAGGTCGCCGCCGCCGAGCCCCAGCCCGGGGAGGACACCGAACTCGCCGCCGAGGCCCAGCGGCTGGGCCACGCGGAGGCGCTCGCCTCCGCCGCCACGACCGCGCACGGGGCGCTCGCGGGCGACCCCGCCGACCCCGAGGGCGTGGACGCCGCCACGCTGGTCGGGGGCGCCCACCGCGCGCTGGAGGCCGTACGGGCGCACGACCCGGCGCTCGCGGCGCTCGCCGACCGGCTCGGCGAGGTGCACATCCTGCTCTCCGACGTCGCGGGCGAACTCGCCGGGTACGCGGACGACCTGGACGCCGACCCGCTCCGCCTCGCCGCCGTCGAGGAGCGCCGCGCGGCCCTGTCCCAGCTCACCCGGAAGTACGGCGAGGACATCACGGACGTCCTCGCCTGGGCCGAGCAGAGCGCCGCCCGGCTCGCCGAGCTGGAGGGCGACGACGACCGCATCGGCGAGCTGACCGCCGAGCGCGAGGCGCTGCGCGGCGAACTCGCCGGGCACGCCCGCACCCTGACCGAGGCGCGCGGGGACGCGGCCAAGCGGTTCGCGGACGCCGTCACCGAGGAGCTGGCCGAGCTGGCCATGCCGCACGCGCGGGTCTCGTTCGACCTCAAGCACACGGAGGACCCGGAGGGCCTGGAGGCGGACGGCCGTACGCTCGCCTTCGGGCCGCACGGCACCGACGAGGTCGAACTGCTGCTCACCCCGCACCCGGGGGCGCAGCCCCGGCCGATCGCCAAGGGCGCCTCGGGCGGCGAGCTGTCCCGGGTGATGCTCGCGGTCGAGGTCGTCTTCGCGGGCGCCGACCCCGTGCCCACGTACCTCTTCGACGAGGTCGACGCGGGCGTCGGCGGCAAGGCCGCCGTCGAGGTCGGGCGGCGCCTCGCACGGCTCGCGAGGTCCGCCCAGGTCGTCGTCGTCACGCACCTGCCGCAGGTCGCCGCCTTCGCCGACCGGCACCTGGTCGTGGAGAAGACGGACGACGGCTCGGTGACGCGCAGCGGCGTCCAGGCGATGGAGGGCGAGGACCGGGTGCGGGAGCTGTCCCGGATGCTCGCGGGCCAGGAGGACTCGCAGCTCGCACGGGCGCACGCGGAGGAGCTGCTGGAGGCGGCCCGCGCCGGGTCCTGACTCCGGACACCGGTACGCGCTGAGCGAACGGTTTCTCGCTCGTGCGGGTGACCCCGGCGCCGCCGCCGCGCGCACTTTCCGGGCGTACCGGGCGCGGCGTGCCGCCGGTCCCTCCGTACGGCGGTCCGTACCGCGATGCGGCGTGCGCCCGCCACCTGGCATCCTGGGCGGACCCGGGCATCCGAACCGCCGCCGCGCACCCGGGTCCTGAGCCCGCGTCACCCCGGCCGGCGGCCGGTCCCGGCGCCGCTCGTCCACCCGCCCGCCGCTGTACGCCGACCAGGAGCCCGACCTGCCGTGACCCCCACCGCCACCCCGCCCCCGCCGCTCGTCGGACGCGTCCCGCTGCACGCCGTCCAGGTGCTCGGCGGCGGCGCCCTCACCCGGGGCGGGGGCGTGCCGGGCGCGCGGACCGTGGCACATGTGCGCTCGCTCGCCGAGGGGCTCGTCGCGCGGGGCGTGCGGGTGACCGTCTGCGCCGCCGGGGACGAGGAGCTGGCCCGCGCCTTCACCGGCACGGGGGCCAGGTTCGCGCCCGCGACGGGGCGTACGGAACCGGAGACGGTGGCGGGCCTCCGTACGGTCTGCGCCGACGCCGACCTGGTGCACGCGCACGGGCTGCGCGCCGGGTTCCTCGCCGCGCTCGCGCTCGGCAAGCTGGGCAGGCGCCGCCGCCGCACGCCGCTCGTCGTCACCTGGCACACCCAGCCGCTGCCCGGCGCCGAGGGCGCCGAGCACGCCGACGGGGCCCGGGGCGTGCTCGCGCGGCTGCTCAAGCGCCGGGTCGCGCGCGCCGCGGCCGTCGTCCTCGGCGTGACCACCGACCTCGTCGACACGGCCCGCGACTGCGGCGCCCGCGACGCCCGCCTCGCGCCCGTCGCCATCCCCTCCCCGCGCGAGGCGGCGGACGACCGTACGGGGGAGGAGGGCGAGGAGCGGGACGTGCGCGCGGAGGCGCAGCGGCACAAGGCGCGCGCCGAGATCGGCGCCGTGGGCCGCCCCCTGGTCCTCTCCGTCGGCCGCCTCGACCGGCACCAGGGGTACGACACGGTGCTCACCGCCGCGCGCGCCTGGCGGGACCTCGACCCGCCGCCCCTGCTCGCCGTCGCGGGCGAGGGCCCCGAGCGGGCCGCGCTCCAGCGGCGTATCGACGAGGAAGAGCTGCCCGTGCGGCTCCTCGGGCGCCGCGACGACGCGCTGCGGCTGCTCGCCGGTGCGGATCTGGCGCTGCTGTCCACGCGCTGGGAGTCCCGTTCGCCGCTCGCCCAGGAGGCGCTGAGCCGCGGCGTGCCGCTCGTCGCCACCGAGGTCGGGGGGATCCCCGAACTCGTCGGTGACGCGGCGGTGCTGGTGCCTTACGGCGACGCGGATGCGCTCGCTTCGGCGGTACGTTCCTTGCTGGACGAGCCTGTTCGCCGTGAGGCCCTCGCGAATGCGGGGCTCGCCCGAGCCGAGTCCTGGCCGACGGAGAATGACACGGTGGCCCAAGTCCTCAGCATCTACGACGAGCTGACGGCATAACGGGTACGCCGTAGGTCCCCGTACCCATGCTTCTCCCTCCCGCTGTGCTTGGGAAGTCTGCGCAAGGCGCAGGGTTGGCAAGCGCAGCCCCCCACGCCGGGTGCCCCGCACAACGGGGCCGCGCCCGGGGTGCCCCGGGCTGTGCTTCGCGGGGTGCGGCCGCGTCGTGGCTTGTCGCGCAGTTCCCCGCGCCCCTGAGGGAACAGGGGCAAGCCCCGAGGTGTCGTGACCCGGCGCGCCCACGCGGCGGAGCCGCAAATCAAATACAGCCCCGCGCCCCTGAGTGGGCAAGCCCGAAAGTCTTGGACCGGTCGCGCCCACGCGGCGGAGCCGCAAAACAAACACAGCCCCGCGCCCCTGATCGGGCAAGCCCAAAAGTCTTGGACCGTTCGGCACAGGCCCGTGCCTCTGGAGGGGCAAGCTCCTACGTCTTGAACCGGGCGCGCCCCTTCGGGGCGTTCAGCTTGACTGGCGGATTACCAGTTGTGCCGGGGTCACCACCGGTGACGGCGAGGCCTCGTCCGGGGCAAGGGCGAGGCGTCGCAGGAGCAAGCGGGCCATGATGCGGCCCATCCGCTCGACGTCCTGGCGGACGGTGGTGAGCGGGGGGTCGGCCCAGGAGGCCGGTTCGAGGTCGTCGTAGCCGACGACGGCGACGTCCGCGGGGACGCGGAGCCCGCGGGCCCGCAGCGTGCGCATCGCGCCGGAGGCCATGAGGTCCGAGCAGGCGAAGACCCCGTCCAGGTCGGGCTGCTCGTCGAGGAGGCGGGCCATCGCGCGTTCGCCGCCCTCCGCCGTGAAGCGGCCGTCGAGCGCGGGCGGGGGAGCGGCGCCCGCAGCCGTGAGCGCGTCGCGGGCGCCCTCCAGGCGGTCGAGGGCCGAGGTCTGGTCGAGCGGGCCGGTGATGACGCCGATCCGTCTCCGTCCTCGCTCCAGCAAATGTGCGACGGCCTGTCGCCCACCCCCGCGGTTGTCCGTGTCGACGTACAGGAGTTCGGGGTCGGCCGAGGCGCCGGGCCAGCCGGGGCGGCCGCCGAAGACGACCGGCAGGCCCGCCTCCTCCGCGGCGCCGCCCAGCGGCTGCTCCTCGCCGTGGAGCGAGAACATGAGCACGCCGTCCACGTGCCCGGCGGAGAGGTAGCGGCTGACGCGGGCGCCGTCCTCCCGTTCCTGGAGGAACATCAGCAGGAGCTGAAGGTCGCGTTCGGCCAGCTCGCGGCTGATGCCGCGCAATTGGCGGGAGAAGAACGGGTCGGAGAAGACCCTGCTCTCCGGCTCGGCGATGACGACCGCGACGGCCCCGGTGCGCCGGGTGACCAGGCTGCGGGCCGCGCTGTTGGGCACGTACCCCAGCGCGTCGACGGAGGCCCGGACGCGTTCCCGCACTTCGGAACGGACGCCGGCACCGCCGTTGACCACGCGGGAGACGGTGGCGCGCGAGACGCCCGCGTGGGCCGCGACGGCTTCGAGCGTGGGACGCGGGCCGCGACTTCGGTGCACCTCGAACTCCTTTTCTTCCGGAAGGGCTTGACGCTACTCCGAAGGATCGGCACTGTGCATGCCCATGACGTGAGAGCGCTCTCAATCCCCCCACTCAAGGAGCGCGGAAGATGAGATTCAAGAGACGAACCGTCGCGGGAGCCGCCGCGGCCACCGCACTGGCCGCCGCGGGAGCCCTTCTGCTGCCGCATGCCCAGGCGGCCGAGTCCGGCTCGCCGGAGACGAAGGCCGAGGCCATGGAGGTGGTCTGGAGCACCGACTTCGACGGCGAGGCCGGATCGCTCCCCTCCGAGCAGGACTGGATCATCGACACCGGCCACAACTACCCCGGCGGCCCGGCCAACTGGGGCACCGGCGAGATCCAGGAGTACACGAAGGACCCGAAGAACCTCTCGCTCGACGGCGAGGGCCATCTCAAGATCACGGCCCAGAAGAACGGTGAGAACTGGACCTCGGGCCGTATCGAGAGCAAGCGCACCGACTTCGAGGCACCGGAGGGCGGCAAGCTCCGGATCGCCGCGAAGCTCAAGCTGCCCGACGTCTCGGGCGACGAGGCCCTCGGCTACTGGCCCGCGTTCTGGACCCTCGGCGACGCCTACCGGGGCAACTACCAGAACTGGCCCGGTGTGGGCGAGTTCGACATCATGGAGAACGTCAACGGCCAGAAGGCCACGCACGGCGTCCTCCACTGCGGCGTCAACCCGGGCGGGCCCTGCAACGAGACGCAGGGGATCGGTGCCGAACGCCCCTGTGACAGCTGCCAGTCGGAATTCCACGAGTACGCGCTCGAACTCGACCGCAGCGGCGGCACCGAGGAGCTGCGCTGGTACGTGGACGGCGAGCAGTTCCACTCCGTCAAGGAGTCGGACATGGACGCCGACACCTGGGCCAAGGCCACCCACCACGGCCACTTCATCCTGCTCAACCTCGCCATGGGCGGCGCGTTCCCCGACGGTGTCGCCGGCCAGAAGACCCCCACGGCGGCGACGAAGCCGGGAGCCTCGCTGCTCGTCGACTCCGTCTCCGTCGAGCGCACAGGAGGTGCCTCCAAGTGATCAGCCGCAGGACCCTGCTCCGTACGGCAGCCGCCACGGCCGTTGCCGCGCCCGCCGCCGGGCTCATCGTCAACCAGGCGGGCGCCGGGACGACCGGCAGCCGCGCGAAGGCCGGAATGCCGCTGACGATCGTCAACAAGACGGGTGAGTACGAGAACTCCTCCGTCCACCTCTACATCGTGGGCAACGACGGCACCAACCAGGTCCGTGTCACCCCCGAGGGTGAACTGAAGCCCGTCGCCATGTCCGACAACGGCGGCGACGGCTTCACGGACTACGCGATACCGCTCTCCGGGAGCGGGGACACCACCATCCAGCTCCCGCACATGTCCGGGCGGATCTACGTGGCGCTCGGCGGCAAGCTCAAGATCAAGGCCGTGGAGGACGGCGAGGGCAAGGCCGCGCTCGCCTACCCCGCGGGCTGGGTCGAGGGCGACCCGAACTACGGAGTGGTCCACGACTGCGCCGAGTTCACGTTCAAGCCCGACGGCATGTACTGCAACACCACCATGGTCGACATGTTCAGCGTCCCGATGGGCATCCAGCTCAAGGGCGCCAAGGACCAGACGACCGGCACCCTCAAGGACGGCGCGCGCGCCAAGGTGTTCGAGTCCGTCAAGGGCGCCCCGGGCTTCGACAAGCTCGTCGTCGACGACAAGCGCGTCATAGCGCCGGGCCACGGCATCGGCGAAGGCCGCTTCGCCGACGACTACTTCGCCAAGTACATCGACGAGGTCTGGAGCACCTACGAGGGCAAGGACCTCACCGTCACCACCAACGCGGGCAAGTTCACCGGCAAGGTCAGCGGCGGGAAGCTCGCCTTCACCGGGCCCGGCGAGGTCTCCTTCGACAAGCCCAGCACCAAGGACGTGCTGTTCTGCGACGGCACCCTCGCCGCGCCCAACGACGGCGTCACCGGGCCCGTCGCGGCGATCCTCGGTGCCGCCTTCAACCGCACGACGCTCGCGGCGCAGGCGAGCCAGCCCACCGACGACCCCGGAGGCTTCTACGGCGGCGACGTGACGCACCACTACGCGAAGGCCATGCACGAGGCCACCAAGGACGGCAAGGCGTACGGCTTCGCCTTCGACGACGTGGGCGGCTTCGCCTCCTACATCGAGGACGGGGCCCCCGAGAGCATCACGCTCACGCTGACCCCGTTCTGATGACCTGAGTCAGACTCCGTACGCTCCCGAGGCGGTCAGCCGCAGTGCCGTGTCGATCAGCGGCACGTGGCTGAACGCCTGCGGGAAGTTCCCGACCTGGCGCTGCAGCCGGGAGTCCCACTCCTCGGCGAGCAGCCCCAGGTCGTTCCGGAGCGCGAGCAGCTTCTCGAAGAGCTTGCGGGCCTCCTCGACGCGGCCGATCATCGCGAGGTCGTCGGCGAGCCAGAACGAGCAGGCGAGGAAGGCCCCCTCGTCGCCCTCCAGGCCGTCCACGTTCTCCCCGCCCTCGGAGGAGGTCGGGTAGCGCATGACGAAGCCGTCCTCGGTGGACAGCTCGCGCTGGATGGCCTCGATGGTGCCGATCACGCGCTTGTCGTCCGGCGGCAGGAAGCCCATCTGCGGAATCAGCAGCAGGGAGGCGTCCAGCTCCTTGGAGCCGTAGGACTGCGTGAAGGTGTTCCGCTCCTTGTCGTACCCCTTCTCGCAGACCTCGCGGTGGATCTCGTCGCGCAGATCGCGCCAGCGCTCCAGCGGGCCGTCCACGTCGCCGGACTCGATGAGCTTGACGGTGCGGTCGACGGCGACCCAGGCCATCACCTTGGAGTGCACGAAGTGGCGGCGCGGGCCGCGCACCTCCCAGATGCCCTCGTCCTTCTCGAACCAGTGCTTCTCCAGATAGCCGATCAGCTTGATCTGCAGGAGCTGCGCGTAGTCGTTGCGCGCCAGGCCCGTCTGGTGCGCCAGGTGCAGGGCCTCGGTGACCTCGCCGTAGACGTCGAGCTGGAGCTGGCCCGCCGCGCCGTTGCCGATACGGACGGGCTTGGAGTCCTCGTACCCCGGCAGCCAGTCCAACTCGGCCTCGCTCAGCTCCCGTTCGCCCGCGATGCCGTACATGATCTGCAGGTTCTCCGGGTCGCCCGCGACCGCGCGCAGCAGCCACTCGCGCCAGGCGCGGGCCTCCTCGCGGTATCCCGTGCGCAGCAGGGAGGAGAGCGTGATCGCGGCGTCGCGCAGCCAGGTGAAGCGGTAGTCCCAGTTCCGGGAGCCGCCGATGGCCTCCGGCAGCGAGGTCGTGGGCGCCGCGACGATGCCGCCGGTCGGCGCGTACGTCAGCGCCTTCAGCGTGATCAGCGAGCGGACCACGGCCTCCCGGTACGGACCGTGGTACGTGCAGTGCTCGACCCACTCGCGCCAGAAGTCCTCGGTCGTGCTCAGCGCGTCCTCGGCGTCCGGCAGCGGCGGCGGCTCGCGGTGCGAGGCCTGCCAGCTGATCGTCATCGCGATCCGGTCGCCGGGGCCGACGGTGAAGTCGGAGTACGTGGTGAGGTCCTTGCCGTACGTCTCCGCCTCGGTGTCCAGCCACACCGAGTCGGGGCCCGCGACGGCCACCGTGCGCTGCCCCACCTTGTGCACCCACGGCACGACCCAGCCGTAGGAGAAGCGCATCCGCAGCGCCGAGCGCATCGGCACCCGGCCGCTGACGCCCTCCACGATCCGCACGAGCTGCGGCGCGTGGTCCTCGCGGGGCGGCATGAAGTCGATGACGCGGACGGTGCCGCGCGGGGTGTCCCACTCGGACTCCAGGACCAGCGAGTCCCCGCGGTAGCGGCGGCGGTCCGCCGGCGCGGGCTCGCCGTCCGCGGGGTGCGCGGGTCCGACACGCCAGAAACCGTTCTCCTCGGTGCCCAGCAGCCCCGCGAAGACGGCATGGGAGTCGAAACGGGGCAGGCACAGCCAGTCGGCACTCCCGTCCCTGCCGACCAGAGCTGCCGTCTGCATGTCCCCGATGAGTGCGTAATCCTCGATGCGCCCAGCCACGTGCATCTCCAGTCGAACGAACTGCTGCTACGCCCCGTGGGACGCGCTCAATGGCCTGTGTGTTGCTCTCCCTGCCCAGGCAAGTTCCGAGCAATATACGACGCAGGGATGCCCCACGCCCGACGGTTGGCGCAGTCCGGATGCGCCGATGGGGTGAGCTTCCTACCCGCGCTCACCTGCTGCGACTTCGCTGTCACCCTGGGGTGTCACGGCTGTGCGACGGCCGTCACGGAAGCCACGTGCGACGCGGCCCGGCGGCGGCACTGTTAGGCTTGAAGCCCGTGGACCGAGGGGCACGCGACTCGATCTGTTCGACTCCACAGCCCCCCGAACCGCAGCGGTGGCACCCCTGAGCACAGACGCCAGGGAACCGCTCCGCACCCCACCAAGCGACCACGGGAGCCCCCTCTTGGCCATGCCGCCTACGTCCATGACGACCAAGCACCTCTTCGTCACCGGGGGTGTCGCCTCCTCGCTCGGCAAGGGGCTCACCGCCTCCAGCCTGGGTGCCCTGCTCAAGGCCCGGGGCCTGCGGGTCACGATGCAGAAGCTCGACCCGTACCTGAACGTCGACCCGGGCACGATGAACCCCTTCCAGCACGGTGAGGTGTTCGTCACCAACGACGGCGCCGAGACCGACCTCGACATCGGGCACTACGAGCGCTTCCTCGACGTCGACCTCGACGGCTCCGCCAACGTGACCACCGGCCAGGTCTATTCCTCGGTGATCGCCAAGGAGCGCCGCGGCGAGTACCTGGGCGACACGGTCCAGGTGATCCCGCACATCACCAACGAGATCAAGCACCGCATCCGCCGCATGGCCACCGACGACGTCGACGTCGTCATCACCGAGGTCGGCGGCACGGTCGGCGACATCGAGTCCCTCCCGTTCCTGGAGGCCGTCCGCCAGGTCCGCCACGAGGTCGGCCGGGACAACGTCTTCGTGGTCCACATCTCCCTGCTGCCGTACATCGGCCCCTCCGGCGAGCTGAAGACCAAGCCGACCCAACACTCGGTCGCCGCGCTGCGCAACATCGGCATCCAGCCCGACGCGATCGTGCTCCGCGCCGACCGCGAGGTGCCGGTCGCGATCAAGCGCAAGATCTCCCTGATGTGCGACGTGGACGACAACGCCGTGGCCGTCGCCAAGGACGCCAAGTCGATCTACGACATCCCGAAGGTGCTGCACACCGAGGGCCTGGACGCCTACGTCGTCCGGAAGCTCGACCTCCCCTTCCGTGACGTGGACTGGACCCAGTGGGACGACCTGCTGCGCCGCGTCCACGAGCCGGACCACGAGGTGCAGGTCGCCCTGGTCGGCAAGTACATCGACCTGCCCGACGCCTACCTCTCGGTCACCGAGGCCCTGCGCGCGGGCGGCTTCGCCAACCGCGCCCGCGTGAAGATCAAGTGGGTCACCTCGGACGACTGCCGTACGCCCGAGGGCGCCAAGCGCCAGCTCGGCGACTGCGACGCGATCTGCGTCCCCGGCGGCTTCGGCGACCGCGGCGTCGAGGGCAAGGTCGGCGCGATCACGTACGCCCGCGAGAACAAGATCCCGCTGCTCGGCCTCTGCCTCGGCCTCCAGTGCATCGTGATCGAGGGCGCGCGGAACCTCGCGGGCATCACGGACGCGAACTCGACGGAGTTCGAGCCCGGCACCGCGCACCCCGTGATCTCCACCATGGAGGAGCAGCTCGACATCGTCGCCGGTGAGGGCGACATGGGCGGCACCATGCGGCTGGGCATGTACCCGGCGAAGCTCGCCGAGGGCTCCATCGTCCGCGAGACCTACGGCGGCGAGCCGTACGTGGAGGAGCGCCACCGGCACCGCTACGAGGTCAACAACCACTACCGCACCGAGCTGGAGAAGAAGGCCGGAATCCTCTTCTCGGGGACCTCGCCCGACAACAAGCTCGTGGAGTACGTCGAGTACCCGCGCGACGTCCACCCCTACATGGTCGCCACCCAGGCCCACCCCGAGCTCCGCTCCCGGCCCACGCGCCCGCACCCGCTCTTCGCGGGCCTGGTGAAGGCCGCGGTCGCCCGCCAGCAGGAAGGGGAGTGACCGGAATGACCTCGCGCCGCATCGCCGACGTCCCCGAGGAGTGGGAGGTCACCGCCTCCACCACCCCCTTCCAGGGCAACAAGACGGGCGTCCGTACGGATGACGTCGTCATGCCCGACGGCACGGTCGCCCGCCGCGACTACCAGATCCACCCCGGCTCGGTCGCCATCCTGGCCCTCGACGACCAGGACCGCGTCCTGGTGCTGAGCCAGTACCGCCACCCGGTCCGCGAGAAGCTGTGGGAGATCCCCGCCGGGCTCCTCGACATCCCCGGCGAGAACCCGCTGCACGCGGCCCAGCGCGAGCTGTACGAGGAAGCCCACGTCAAGGCCGAGGACTGGCGCGTCCTCGTCGACGTCTACACGACGCCGGGCGGCAGCGACGAGGCGGTCCGCATCTTCCTCGCCCAGCAGCTCTCCGAGGCCGACGGCGAGCGCTTCGAGGTCTCCGAGGAGGAGGCCGACATGGAGCAGGCCCGGGTCCCCCTGGAGGAGCTGGTTCGGGGGGCGCTGGCGGGCGAGCTGCACAACAATTGCCTGGTGGTAGGCGCCCTCGCGTTGAGTGCCGCGCTCTCCGGTGGCGGCGGCGTGAACGCCCTCCGCCCCGCGGACGCGGAGTGGCCGGCTCGCCCGTACGAGAAGTAAGAGCGCGTCCCCCTCTCCGGCCCACCCACCGGGGAGGGGCACCTGCGCTTCTCCCTCTGCTGTGCTTGGGAAGTCTGCGCAAGGCGCAGGGTTGGCAAGCGCAGCCCCCCACGCCGGGTGCCCCGGCAATAGAGCCGGGTTCGGGGTGCCCCGGGCTGTGCTTCGCGGGGCGCGCCCGCGTCGTGGCTTGTCGCGCAGTTCCCCGCGCCCCTGAGGGAACAGGGGCAAGCCCCGACGTGTCGTGACCGTCGCGCCCACGCGGCGGAGCCGCAAAACAAACACAGCCCCGCGCCCCTAGGGAGAAGGGGCGAGCCCCGAAGTCTTGAACCGCACAGGCCCGCGCTCCTGAGGGCAAAGGGGCGAGCCCCGAGGTATCGCGCTGGGCCGATGAGGTGATTTTCGGGCCGGTCCGGCGCAGCGGGGCCCAGGGAAAGGGACGGCTTGTGAACTACGCTCGGGAGCGTGACGGACCCCGCGGCGCAGCCCGCATTCACCGGACGGGAGCGTGAACTCCGCGCGCTGCGCGAGGACATCGAGAGCGCCGGTCTGCACACGCTTTCCGGCCACCCCCTGCCGCACAGCCGCGTCCTGCTGATCGCGGGCGCCCCCGGCTCCGGCCGGACGACGCTCGCCGAGGAGTTCGTCCGCCAGATCGCGGACGGCTACCCCGGCGGGGTGTACCGCGCCCGGCTCACGGACCCGGGCGCGCGCGCCGTCCCCACCGAGCGCACGGCCCGTGACCTGCTCGCCGCGCTGGGGACCGCCGCGCCCCCGCCCGCCGGTGCCGACGAGGACGCGCTGACCGAGGCGTTCCGTACGGCCTTCGCGGCCCGGGGCGAGAAGGGGAAGGCGCTGCTCCTCCTCGATGACGTCGCCCGGGCCGAGCAGGTCCTCGATCTGCTGCCGGAGAGCAGGGAGTGCCTGGTCGTCGCGGTGGCCGGGGGGCCGCTGACCGGGGTGCCCGACGTGCGGCCGTGCGCGCTCGGCGGGCTCGACCGGGCCGCCGCCGTCGACGTGCTGGCCCGGCGCGTGGGCGCGGCCCCGCGCGTGACGGTCGATCCGCGCAGCGCGGAGGCGCTCGCCGAGGCGTGCGGGGACCTGCCGGCCGCCCTGGTGATGATGGGCGGCTGGCTCGGCGCCCGTCCCAAGATGTCCGTCGCGGACGCCGCCAAGCGGCTGGTGGAGACGGAGGAGCCGCAGGAGGGGGCCGGTCCGCTGGGGCGGGCCTTCCGGCTCGTCCACGGCTCGCTGTCCACCGCGCCCTCGCGGATGCTGCGGCTGCTCGTGCTGGCCCCCGCGGGGTTCGTGGACGCGCACATCGCGTCGGCGCTCGCGGGCTGCTCGGTCTCCTCGGCCGCCTCGTCTCTGGCCGAATTCGTACGGCTGGGACTGCTGCGCGAGACGGGCTCCGGGCGGTACGCGGTGCCGGGCTGTCTCGATCCGCTGCTCCGTGCCGAGCTGGAGGCCCACGAGCGGCCGTCCGAGGTGCTGCTCGCGCGGGCGCGGATGCTGGAGCGCACGGTGCGCCAGCTGCGGGCGTGCCACGCGATCTGCCAGCCCCCGGGCTCCGAGGCGCGCAAGCGGCTCTCGTGCATGCCGCGCTCGCTGCGCTTCTCGCGCCCGGCCGAGGCCCGCGGCTGGCTGGAGGCGCGGCGGCACGCGCTGCTCGCCGCGACGCGGACGGCGGTGGAGGAGGCGGGCGGTGAACTCGACACGCTCGCCCGCCGGTTGATCTCCGCGCTGGCCCGCGCGTTCGAGGCGCACCGCGATCCGGACGAGTCGGCTCCGGAGCTGTACCGGCTGCACGAGCTGGTCCTCGACGTCGCCGAGCGCGGCGAGCTGCACCGCGAGCGCGCCGCCGCGCTGCTGAACCTGGGCGACCTCGACGCCCGTACGGACCGGCTCCGGAACGCGCTCGTCCGGTACCGCACCGCGCTGGACGCCGCGCGCGCCGGGCAGGACCAGGTCGCCACGGCCCGCGCCCTGGAGTCGCTGGGCGGTACGCACGCCGAGCTGGAGGACTGGGGCCGCGCCGCCGACTGGTACGGGCGGGCGCTGGCGCTGCGGCTGACGCGCGCCGAGCCCGCCGACCGGGAGGCGGCGGCGCGGCTGCACGGCAGGATCGGCGCCGTCCACACCTACGCGGGCCGCTGGGGCGACGCGCTGCGCGAGTGGCGGGCCGCCGCCGCGGCCTTCCGCAGGCTGCGGGACTCGGGCGCGCACGCCCGCGCGCTCGCGGAGATCGCCCGGGTCCAGGAGTACGCGGACCGTCCGCACGACTCGCTGCGCACCTGCGGGCAGGCGCTGGAGGCGGCGCGGAAGGCGGGCGACGACAGGCTGGAGGCGGCACTGCGGCTGCGCGTGGCCGACGCCTGCGAGCGGGTGGGCGACCTGCGCGCGGCCCGCGCGCACAGAGCGGAGGCCGACCGTCTGCTGGAGCCCGCGGGGCGGGAGAGGGCCGAGGAGGGGCACGTGACCGGCGCAGACGCCCCCTGACCCCCCAGTAACCTACGAATCACCTAGTGATCCCGTAAAAGATCGCACCTTTGTAAGGCTAGACAGGTGAACATCCTTCATTAAACTGGTCGAGCCGCGGTCACACCGGCAGCTTTCGCATGCGCGACCCGGCCACCTCTGCCTTTCTGCAACCTGAGTCAAGGACCGTGATCGATGTGAAGGTCGGCATCCCCCGCGAGGTCAAGAACAACGAGTTCCGTGTGGCCATCACCCCGGCCGGGGTGCACGAGCTGGTGCGGAACGGACACCAGGTCTTCGTGGAGGAGGGCGCCGGAACCGGCTCCTCCATCCCCGACGAGGAGTACGTCGCCGCAGGCGCCGCCATCCTGGCCACGGCGGACGAGGTCTGGGCCACGGCCGACCTGCTGCTGAAGGTCAAGGAGCCGGTGGCCGAGGAGTACCACCGGCTGCGCAAGGACCAGACGCTCTTCACCTACCTCCACCTCGCGGCCTCCCGCGAGTGCACCGACGCGCTGCTGGAGTCGGGCACGACGGCCATCGCCTACGAGACCGTCGAGCTGGCCAACCGCGCGCTGCCGCTGCTCGCCCCGATGTCCGAGGTCGCGGGCCGGATCGCCCCGCAGGTCGGCGCGTACCACCTGATGGCCTCCGCGGGCGGCCGCGGCGTGCTGCCCGGCGGCGTCCCGGGTGTGAACGCGGGCCGCGCGGTCGTCATCGGCGGCGGCGTCTCCGGCTGGAACGCGACGCAGATCGCGGTGGGCCTCGGCTTCCACGTCACGCTCCTCGACAAGGACGTCAACAAGCTCCGCGAGGCCGACAAGATCTTCGGCACCCGGGTGCGGACCGTGACCTCCAACGCGTACGAGCTGGAGCGCGCCGTCCTCGACGCCGACCTCGTCGTCGGCGCCGTGCTGATCCCGGGCGCCAAGGCCCCGAAGCTCGTCAGCAACGAGCTGGTCTCGCGGATGAAGCCGGGAAGTGTGCTTGTCGACATCGCGATCGACCAGGGCGGCTGCTTCGAGGACTCGCGGCCGACCACGCACGCCGAGCCGACCTTCCGCGTCCACGACTCGGTCTTCTACTGCGTCGCGAACATGCCGGGTGCCGTACCCAACACCTCCACGCACGCCCTGACGAATGCGACACTTCCGTACATCGTGGAGGTCGCCAACCGTGGCTGGCGCGAGGCGCTGCGCCGGGACGCGGCGCTCGCCAAGGGGCTCAACACCCACGACGGCGACGTCGTTTACGGCCCCGTCGCCGAGGCGCACGGCCTTCCGGTGCGGGACATCGCCACGCTTCTCGGCTGAGCCCGCGAGGCGTTGGGGTCAACAGCGGGCGTCAACGTCAGCAACATCACGTAACCGGCCGGACCTTGATGACGAGGTTCGGCCGGTGGCGTAATCAGACCCGTGCAAGGGGTCCCCAACTCGCCGTGAACGTAACTGTCTAACCGTTTTGCGTACCCGCGAAACCGCCCTCGGGGGACTCAGAGCCTCTTGACATCCGGCCGTGCGGTTACCGACACATCGTGCCGTCTCCGGCGGATTGTGTTGCTGCGGACCGCCGACACGCCATAGAGTCCCCAAGCGTCGGCATGGTGTCACGCTGACCTGTCTAGAAATTTCCTGGTCACCAAGGAGGTAGGACGACTTGTGAATGAGTCGACATTTTCTCCCGGGGGTGGTCAACCAGGAGCGCCTGTGCGAGGCCAGGGGACCTCAGTGGATTCCTCGCGGTCCGAGGCTGTCGGCTCCGTCGCTGTCCGCACCTTCGCAGCCCACCAGAATCACTCACCGAGCATGACAGCCCACCAGAGCATGGACGGCCACCACGTGAACGCCATGGCCGGCGACGCTACGAACGGTCAGTCCGCCGAGCGCTTCGCCGACTACAGTGAACCGAACTACGACCCCTCCTACAACTCCTACAACGAACTGCCGGAGGGGCACTTCTACGACCCGGACGCCGAGTACGAGCCGGATCCCGAGTACGCCGCCACGCTCGCGCCGGACGCCGCGCGCCAGCGCCGCGAGCGCATCGGCCCGACCGGCCGCCCGCTCCCGTACTTCCCGATCCCGGGCCCGGTGAACGAGCACGGTCCCGCGAAGATCATCGCGATGTGCAACCAGAAGGGCGGGGTCGGCAAGACCACCTCGACCATCAACCTGGGCGCCGCGCTCGCGGAGTACGGACGCCGGGTGCTGCTCGTCGACTTCGACCCGCAGGGCGCGCTCTCGGTCGGCCTCGGCGTGAACCCGATGGAGCTGGACCTCACCGTCTACAACCTCCTGATGGAGCGCGGTCTCGCGCCCGACGAGGTGCTGCTGAAGACGGCGGTCGCGGGCATGGACCTGCTTCCCAGCAATATCGATTTGTCTGCCGCCGAAGTGCAGTTGGTCAGCGAGGTCGCGCGCGAGTCGACTCTCCAGCGCGCCCTGGGCCCGCTGATGAACGACTACGACTTCATCGTCATCGACTGCCAGCCCTCGCTCGGCCTCCTCACGGTCAACGCGCTGACGGCGGCGCACAAGGTCATCGTCCCGCTGGAGTGCGAGTTCTTCGCGCTGCGCGGCGTCGCGCTGCTCACCGAGACGATCGAGAAGGTCCAGGAGCGGCTCAACCCCGAGCTGGAGCTCGACGGGATCCTGGCCACGATGTACGACTCGCGCACCGTGCACAGCAGAGAGGTGCTCGCGCGCGTGGTGGAGGCGTTCGACGACAACGTCTACCACACGGTCATCGGCCGTACCGTGCGCTTCCCCGAGACCACGGTCGCGGGCGAGCCCATCACGACGTACGCGTCCAACTCCGTCGGCGCCGCCGCCTATCGCCAGCTCGCCAGGGAGGTGCTCGCCCGGTGCCACGCCGAGTGAGTCTGCCGGCAGCCGACGAACTGTTCCGTACGACAGGGGGATCCGCGGTCCAGCCGTCGGCTCCCCAGCAGCAGGGCCAGGTGAACGGCGAGGCGCCCAAGGTGCCCGCCCAGTCCACCGAGCCCGAGTCCGGCGGCGCCACGCGCCAGGAGCACGCCTCCGCGGGCGAGGGCGACGGCGAGACGGGCGCGGGCACCGGGAGCGGCGGCGAGCACGGAGGCCGCGACACCCGGTCCTCCACCGCTCCCTCCGCCTCCTCCGCCCCCTCCGGCAAGACGGAGGAGCAGCGGGCCCCCGCGTCGTCCTCCGCCGCGCCGCAGCAGGGCGCGTCCGGCGGGCGCGGGGCCCCCAAGGGGCGGCAGGCGTCCGGCGGGTCCGCGGCACGCCGCCGTGCGGCCAACCGCCGACCCAGCGGGCGCGAGCGCCACGACGAGAAGATCACGGTCTATGTCTCCGCCGAGGAGCTGATGGACCTGGAGCACGCGCGGCTCGTGCTGCGCGGCGAGCACGGACTCGCGGTCGACCGCGGGCGCATCGTGCGCGAGGCGGTGGCCGTCGTCCTCGCCGACCTGGAGTCGCGAGGGGACGCGAGCATTCTCGTACGGCGGTTGCGCGGGCGCTGAACGGCCTGCCAGTACGCTGCCAGCGATGCTCAGTCCTGACCTCCCCTCCGACACGGCTCCGCACCGGGCCTCCTCCCGCCGACCTCTGGGGCGGGGGCCCGGCACGCCGCCCGAGGAGCCGGAGCCGGAGGAGGCTCAGGAGCCCGAGTCCGAACCGTCGGAACCCGAGCCCGACGACGGGCGGTTCCGGGTCGTGCTCGACAACTTCGAGGGGCCCTTCGATCTCCTCCTCCAGCTCATCTCCAAGCACAAGCTGGACGTCACCGAGGTCGCGCTCTCCAAGGTCACCGACGAGTTCATGGTGCACATCCGTGCCATGGGCCCCGAGTGGGACCTCGACCAGACCACCGAGTTCCTGGTCGTGGCCGCGACCCTGCTCGATCTGAAGGCCGCCCGGCTGCTGCCGCAGGCCGAGGTCGAGGACGAGGGGGATCTCGCGCTGCTGGAGGCCCGTGACCTGCTCTTCGCCCGGCTGCTCCAGTACCGCGCGTACAAGGAGATCGCCACGATCTTCGCGGGCCGCTGGGAGGAGGAGTCCCGGCGCTACCCCCGTACGGTCGGGCTGGAGCCGCACCACGCGGAGCTGCTGCCCGAGGTGGTGATCAGCGTCGGGCCCGAGGGCTTCGCGAAGCTCGCCGTGCGGGCGATGCGGCCGAAGCCCAAGCCGACCGTGTACGTGGAGCACATCCACGCGCCGCTGGTCAGCGTGCGGGAGCAGGCCGAGGTCGTGGTCGCCGTGCTGCGCGAGCGGGGCGAGGCGAGCTTCCAGGAGCTGACCGCGGACGCGCCGGACACGCTCACCGTCGTCGCGCGGTTCCTGGCGCTGCTGGAGCTGTACCGGGAGCGGGCCGTCGGGCTGGAGCAGGACGAGGCGCTGGGGACGCTCCTCGTCCGCTGGAGCGGCGGGGCAGGCGCCGAGCCGACGGTGACCGACGAATTCGACCAGGAGCCCGGAGAGGCCGAGGAGCCCAGGGATGAGTGAGACGTACGAGGTCCAGCAGGCCGCCGACGAGGCCCCGGACGCGGCGCCCGCCGGTGCTTCGGGCGTGGCCGGGCTGGAGCTGAAGCCCGCGCTGGAGGCCGTGCTCATGGTCGTCGACGAGCCCGCGAGCGCCGAGCACCTGGCCAAGGTGCTGGAGCGGCGCCCCCGCGAGGTCTCGGACGCGCTGCGCGAGCTGGCCGACGAGTACGTCCGTGAGGGGCGCGGCTTCGAGCTGCGGCTGGTCGCCGGGGGCTGGCGGTACTACACGCGGAGCGCGTACGCGGACGCCGTCGAGCGGTTCGTGCTGGACGGGCAGCAGGCCCGGCTCACCCAGGCGGCCCTGGAGACGCTGGCGGTCGTGGCGTACCGGCAGCCGGTCAGCCGTTCCCGGGTCTCCGCGGTGCGCGGGGTGAACTGCGACGGGGTCATGCGCACCCTGCTGCAGAGGGGGCTGGTGGAGGAGGCGGGAACAGAACCCGAGACAGGTGCGATCCTGTACAGGACGACGCATTACTTTCTGGAGCGGATGGGCCTGCGGGGCCTGGACGAGCTTCCGGAGCTGGCGCCCTTCCTTCCGGAGGCGGAGGCCGTCGAGGGGGAGTCCCAGGAGAGCATGCCGTCGTTCGACGTAGACGACCTTTCCAGCGGAACCCAGACGACGGAACACTGATGCGAAGCAGCGGCAGGAACACAGGCGGCGGCGGCAGCGGCCGGGGCAACCAGGGCCAGGGCCAGGGGCAGGGCCGTAAGAAGCAGCCAGGCAAGCCGCGCCCCGAGGAGCGCCGCCACACCCAGGGCGGCAAGCCCGGCGCGCCCGGCAAGCCCGCGGGCGCGGGCAAGCCGGGTGGCGGCACCGGCAAGCCCGGCGGCGGGGGCAAGCCCGGCGGGGGCAAGGCGGGGGGCTCGGGGAAGAACGTCCGGAAGGACGTCACCAAGAGCGGAGCCCCCAAGGCGCGCAACCGCAAGGCGTCGGCGCCCGCGCGGCCCCGTGAGTACGACGCGAAGATCGAGGAGCGGAACAGGGAGCGGCACAGCAAGGGCCCGGTCAATCTGCCCAAGACCTTCGGCGAGGTGGAGGGCGAGCGCCTCCAGAAGGTGCTCGCGCGTGCGGGCATGGGCTCGCGGCGCGCCTGCGAGGACCTGATCGAGCAGGCCAGGGTCGAGGTCAACGGCGAGATCGTGCGCGAGCAGGGGCTGCGCGTGGACGCGGCCAAGGACGAGATCAAGGTCGACGGGCTGACGATCGCCACCCAGTCGTACCTCTTCTTCGCGCTGAACAAGCCCGCCGGGGTCGTGGCCTCCATGGAGGACCCGGACGGGCGCCAGTGCCTGGGCGACTACGTCCAGAACCGGGAGACCCGCCTCTTCCACGTCGGCCGTCTGGACACCGAGACCGAGGGCCTGATCCTCCTCACCAACCACGGCGAGCTGGCCCACCGGCTGACCCACCCGCGGTACGGGGTGAAGAAGACCTACCTGGCCGCCATCCAGGGCCCGCTGCCGCGCGACCTCGGCAAGCGGCTGAAGGACGGCATCCGGCTGGACGACGGCTTCGCGCGCGCCGACCACTTCCGGGTCGTGGAGAACACGGGCAAGAACTACCTGGTCGAGGTCTCGCTGCACGAGGGCCGTAAGCACATCGTGCGGCGCATGCTGGCCGAGGCCGGTTTCCCGGTGGAGAAGCTGGTCCGCACCCGTTTCGGGCCGATCGCGCTGGGCGACCAGAAGTCGGGCTGGCTGCGGCGGATGACCAACACCGAGGTCGGCATGCTGATGAACGAGGTCGGGCTGTAGCCCCTACGGCAGCCTCACGACCAGACGGCGAGGGAGAGGGCGCGGCCTTCATGGTCGCGCTCGATCTCCATCATCCCGGCGACGGCCGAGCGGTTGATCCGGCCGTAGATCTGCGGAGCGGGCTCCCAGCGCACGCGGGCGTCCAGCTTGCGCTCGTCGATCATCAGCACCATGAGCGGGCCGACGGCGTCACGGAAGCGCGCGTCGGCCACGGTCAGCGCCTCGTGCTCGTCGGCCGTGCACGGGATGAAGCCGCCGTTGACGAGGACCCGGGGTGCGTAGGGGCGGTCCGGGGCGAGGAGCCAGTCGTCGAGCGGGACCACATGGAAGATCATGCCTCCCTTGTACCGTCTCGCCCCCCGGGCGGCGCGGACAGCCGCGCGGAGGCCGAATTAGGCTGTACGGCATGCGAACCTCCCTCGTGCTCGGCACGGGTCTCATCGGCACCTCGGCGGCGCTCGCACTCACCGCGCGCGGCGTGCGCGTGCACCTGAGCGACCGCGACCAGGAGCGCGTCCGCACGGCCTCGTCGCTGGGCGCGGGCACGGAGGAGGAGCCCGAGGGGCCCGTCGATCTCGCGATCGTCGCCGTGCCGCCCGCGCACATCGCCGAGACCGTCGCCGAGGTCCAGCGGCGCGGGCTCGCGCGCGGCGTGATCGACGTGGGCAGCGTCAAGGGCGGCCCGCGCCGGGAGGTCGGCGAGAAGGGCGGCGACCTCACCACGTACCTGGGCAGCCACCCCATGTCGGGCCGCGAGCAGTCCGGGCCGCTCGCCGCCACCGCCGACCTCTTCGAGGGCAGGCCGTGGGTGCTCACGCCCACCCCGGACACCGACACGGAGGTGCTGAACCTCGCGCTGGAGCTGATCGCGCTCTGCGGCGCCGTCCCCGTGGTGATGGACGCGGACGCGCACGACAAGGCCGTGGCCCTCGTCTCGCACACCCCGCAGCTCCTCTCCAGCCTCGTCGCGGCCCGCCTGGAGTCCGCCGCGGAGACGGCCGTACGCCTGTGCGGTCAGGGCATCCGCGACGTGACCCGCGTCGCGGGCTCCGACCCGGCGATGTGGGTGGACATCCTCTCCGCGAACCCGGGCCCCGTCGCCGACATCCTCGCGGAGGTCTCCGCCGACCTGGACGAGACGGTACGGGCGCTGCGCGCGCTGGAGTCCGCCGACGAGGAGAAGCGCGGCGGCGGCTCCCGGGGCGTCGAGAACGTGCTGCGGCGGGGCAACGCGGGGCGGGCCCGCGTCCCCGGCAAGCACGGTCAGGCGCCGACCGTGTACGAGGAGGTCGTGGTCCTCATCAGCGACCGTCCGAACGAGCTCGCCCGGATCTTCGCGGACGCCGGTGCCGCCGGGGTCAACATCGAGGACGTGCGCATCGAGCATGCGACGGGCCAGCAGGCCGGTTACGTGCAGCTCATGGTCGAGCCCCGTGCGGTACGCCCGCTGCAGGCTTCGCTGCGGGACCGGGGCTGGTCGATCCGCCAGCCGTAGCTTGGCTGGGCCCGGCCGTTGGGCAGGGGCTGCCCCGGCCGTGATTTGCGGTCTGCGGGCTTCGCCGGCTGCCGGGCAGGGGCTGCCCAGGCCCGTGCCACGCGGTCTGCGGCTTCGCCGTGGTTGCTCGCGCAGTTCCCCGCGCCCCTGAAGCGCCCCTTCGGGGCGCGCTTCGGGGCGCTCTTCAGGGCGCGCTGCGGAAGGCGCCCCGAAGGGGCGCGGGGAACTGCGCGAGCAATCACAGTGAAGGCCGCAGGCCGCCGACGCACAGGCCCGGGCAGGTCCGGTCGCGGTAGCCGGTAGCCTTGGGCGGGGCCATTCCGGCCCTCCCCTCTGGCCCGTGCGTATCGCGAAAGGTCTCTCACCGTGTCTGCAACCCTGGCGTCTTCAGTGATCGTCGCCATCGACGGCCCCTCCGGCACGGGCAAGTCCAGCACGTCCAAGGCCGTCGCCGCCCAGCTCGGGCTGAGCTACCTCGACACGGGCGCGCAGTACCGCGCGATCACCTGGTGGATGCTCACCAACGGCATCGACCTCGCCGACGCGTCCGAGATCGCCGCCGCCTCGGGCAAGCCCTCCATCGTCTCCGGCACCGACCCGGAGGCCCCGGCGATCTCCGCCGACGGCGCCGACGCCTCGGGCCCCATCCGTACCCAGGAGGTCACCTCGGCGGTCAGCGCGGTCAGCGCCGTGCCCGAGGTGCGGGCCCGCATCACCGAGCTGCAGCGCACCATCGCCGCGGGTGCCGAGGGCGGCATCGTGGTCGAGGGCCGCGACATCGGTACGACCGTGCTGCCCGACGCCGACCTCAAGGTCTTCCTCACCGCCTCGGCCGAGGCCCGTGCCGCGCGCCGCAGCGGGGAGCTGAAGGGCAAGGAGGCCACCGACCTGGCCGCCACCCAGCAGGCCCTGGCGCAGCGCGACAAGGCCGACTCCAGCCGTAAGGCCTCGCCGCTGAAGAAGGCGGACGACGCCGTCGAGGTGGACACCACCGAGCTCACCCTCGAACAGGTCATCGAGTGCGTGGTGACCCTCGTCGAGCAGGCGGCGGCGCGGAAGGCCGAGCGCCTGGAGAAGGCGGGGCAGGTCTAGGTGGCCGACACCGACTCCTTCCCCCCGGCGCGGGGGGCCGCGGTCGGGCGGCGGATCGGCATCGGGCTCATGTACGGGCTCTGGAAGCCCCGCGTGCTCGGCGCCTGGCGGATGCCGCCCAGCGGCCCCGCGATCCTCGCGGTCAATCACTCGCATCTCATCGACGGGCCGATGCTGATGGGCACCGCGCCCCGGCCCGTGCACTTCCTGATCAAGCAGGAGGCGTTCGTCGGCCCGCTCGACCCGTTCCTGCGCGGCATCGGGCAGCTCAAGGTCGACCGCACCACCGCCGACCGCGCCGCGATCGGGAACGCGCTGGGCGTCCTGAAGCGCGGCGGCGTCCTCGGCATCTTCCCCGAGGGCACGCGCGGCGAGGGCGACTTCGCGGCGCTGCGCTCGGGGCTGGCGTACTTCGCGCTGCGGTCGGGCGCGCCCGTCGTGCCCGTCGCCGTGCTGGGCAGCACGGACAGCGGCGGGCGGCTGATACGGGCGCTGCCCCCGCTGCGCGGCCGGGTCGACGTGGTCTTCGGCGATCCGTTCGCGGTCGGCGACGGGAGCGGACGCCGTACGAAACGGGCGCTGGACGAGGCGACCGTACAGCTTCAGCGGCGGCTGAGCGGGCACCTGGCGGACGCCAGGCGGCTCACCGGCCGCACGCGCACACAGAACGACGAGGACGAGACACCATGACGGACCAGAACCATTCCGGCGACGAGGGGCACGGGCACGGCGAGCTCGGTGACGCCGAGTTCGCGGAGTTCATGGAGCTCGCCGCCGAGGAGGGCTTCGACCTGGAGGAGGTGGAGGGCGCGCTCGGCGAGGCCGGGCACGGGCCGCTCCCCGTCCTCGCGGTCGTCGGCCGCCCCAATGTCGGCAAGTCGACGCTGGTGAACCGGATCATCGGCCGCCGCGAGGCCGTCGTCGAGGACAAGCCGGGCGTCACCCGCGACCGGGTCACCTACGAGGCCGAGTGGGCGGGCCGCCGCTTCAAGGTCGTCGACACCGGCGGCTGGGAGCAGGACGTGCTCGGCATCGACGCGTCCGTGGCCGCGCAGGCCGAGTTCGCGATCGAGGCCGCCGACGCGGTCGTCTTCGTCGTGGACGCCTCCGTCGGCCCGACCGACACGGACGAGGCCGTCGTCAAGCTGCTGCGCCGCTCGGGCAAGCCCGTGGTGCTCTGCGCCAACAAGGTGGACGGCCCCTCCGGCGAGGCCGACGCCTCCTACCTGTGGGCCCTCGGCCTGGGCGAGCCGCACCCCGTCTCGGCGCTGCACGGGCGCGGTACGGGCGACATGCTCGACGAGGTCCTCAAGGCCCTGCCGGAGGCGCCGGAGCAGACCTTCGGCTCGGCGCCGGGCGGCCCCCGCCGCGTGGCGCTCATCGGCCGTCCGAACGTCGGCAAGTCCTCCCTGCTGAACAAGGTGGCGGGCGAGGACCGCGTCGTCGTCAACGAGCAGGCGGGCACCACCCGCGACCCGGTGGACGAGCTGATCGAACTGGGCGGCAAGACCTGGAAGTTCGTGGACACCGCGGGCATCAGGCGCCGCGTCCACCTCCAGGAGGGCGCCGACTACTACGCCTCGCTGCGTACGGCCGCCGCGCTGGAGAAGGCCGAGGTCGCGGTCGTCCTGGTCGACGTCAGCGAGTCCATCAGCGTCCAGGACCTGCGCATCATCACGATGGCCGTGGACGCCGGACGGGCGCTCGTCCTGGCCTACAACAAGTGGGACACCCTCGATGAGGAGCGCCGCTTCTACCTGGAGCGGGAGATCGAGCGGGACCTCGTCCAGGTCCGCTGGGCCCCCCGGGTCAACGTCTCGGCGCGGACCGGGCGCCACATGGAGAAGCTGGTCCCGGCGATCGAGACGGCCCTGGAGGGCTGGGGGACGCGGGTGCCGACGGGGAAGCTGAACGCGTTCCTCGGCGAGATCGTCGCCTCGCACCCCCACCCGGTGCGCGGCGGCAAGCAGCCCCGCATCCTCTTCGGCACCCAGGCGGGTACGAAGCCGCCGCGCTTCGTGCTCTTCGCCTCCGGCTTCCTGGAGGCGGGCTACCGCCGCTTCGTCGAGCGGAGGCTGCGCGAGGAGTTCGGCTTCGAGGGGACCCCGATCCAGATCTCGGTCCGGGTGCGGGAGAAGCGCGGCAAGAAGAAGTAGCGCGCCCCGCTGCCCCCGGCCCCCGCGGCGGTCACCCGTACGCGTGCCCGTCGCGGGGGGCCGGGGGCAGTGGCAGCGCGGTGGAGAAGTGCCCCGTGCCGTGCCCGTCGCCCTGCCAGGCGAGGGAGGACCAGGAGCCGGTGCCGGGCTCGGTCACGCGCCAGGAGCCGGTGCCGGTCCCGTAGCGCGTGCCGAAGCCCTCGAACCGCAGCTCCTCCTCGTCCGACCGGTCACCCGGCAGGGCCCGGAAGAGCCTGCGGTACTCCGCGTACAGCGAGTCGTAGATCGGAGTGGAGGAGCTCTCCGGCGACATGCCGTTCGGCGGGCGCATTCCGGGAATCTGTCCCTGGTTGAGGTGCGGGTCATGGGCTCGGGGCGGTTCGTAAGGCTGCACGCCTGTGCCAACGAACGTGCCGCCCGGCGGATGCGGGGCCGGGCGGCAAATGACCTGATCGACCAGGTTCTGTCCGTATTGCCGCCGCGTTCTTCCGGATGTGGCGTTACGTTCCGGCGAGCGGCATGGCGGCGGCGACCAGGACTCCTCCGGCGGCGGCCTTCTCCAGCGCGTCGCGGAGCAGGTCCTCGCGGGGCTGCTGGCCGATGGAGCCCGCGGGGGCCGCGTACACCAGGATCTTGTGCCCCTTGGTCGCCGCGCTGCGCCAGCCGTCGGTGACGGCGAGCGGCTGGTGCGCCTGCCACCAGGCGACGGGCTGCGACCCGGGCCCGGCCGGGGGCATGAGGATCGCGTGCAGCTGGCCCATCGCGAGCAGCACGGACCAGCCGGGGACGTGCGCGGGCGCCTGCGCCACGTCCGTCACCGGCAGGAAGCCCTGCTCGATGAGGAGCGGCAGGAAGTCGTCCCCGGGGCCGTCCGAGCCGGGCCGGGAGATGGGTCCCGTGGGCTCGACGACGATGGCCGGGTGCAGGGTCTCGCCGATGAGCACCTGGCCGCAGGTGACGCCCAGGACGGCCTGGCGCCGGTCGGTCCTGGGGAGGGACTCGGGGGAGGTGGCCTGGGCCGGGGGGCGGGCCGGCTGGGGGGCGGACGGTGCCGACTGCTGCTGCGGAGGTGTCGGCGCCGGCGCGTCGGGCGCGAGGTTGCGGACGGCGCCCTTGAGCTGCTCCTCGGAGAGGCTCACCACCTGGGAGGGGATGCAGGCGGCATGGGCGAAGGCCAGCACGGCCGTCTCCTCGCCCACGAAGAGCACGGTGCTGGTGCGCTCCTGATGGGTGTCGCCCGGGGCGCGGCAAGAGGTGCAGTCGTAGCTGCCCGGGGCGTTCTCTCCGGCGAGCAGCCGCTCGGCTTCGGCTTCGCCGATCTCGGCGCGTACTGCGTCGCTGACATCGAGCATGGGGGACACGGAGGCTCCTGGCTTTCGGTTCCTGTTCGTGTGGACAACGGGCGATCTGTGGCCGTGGTCACGCGACTCGCACAGCGAAATCGGTCTGTTCGATACCGGCCGTGACCGGCGCGGCGGAATCCGTCACTCCCCGTCAACTCCTGCGAGGGGCACGCAAGTTCGAAGAGTGAGCTGGGTCACAGATCTACGGAAGTGCTGGGCGCTACTTCCGCATATAGCGCCCTTTGGTGGGTGTCCGGAAACCGCCGTTATAGCGGGTAACCGGCAACTGGCCTGGAAAGACAAGGAGATGGTTGATAGCGGGGCGAGGGCGTCCATACATTCCACGGCGGTGCAACGCGCACCACCCGGGACAGCGGAGCGGAGTGCGGGCGCCCGATGCGCACAGCGCTCTTCCGCGTCGGGGGAGGTACGGGGGCTCCCGGGTACGTGGAGAGGGATTCCTTTGTCCATACGTCGTAACGCCGCGTTGCTCGCGGGTGCCGGAATCGCCGCCCCGCTCGCGCTGCTCGCCGCCTCGGCCACCACGGCCACGGCGGCGCCGAACGACGGAGTGTGGGACCGCATCGCCCAGTGCGAGAGCGGTGGGAACTGGAGCACGAACACAGGCAACGGCTACTCCGGCGGACTCCAGTTCTCCGCCAGCACCTGGCGGGCGTACGGCGGCACGGCATACGCGCCGACCGCCGCAGGGGCCAGCAAGTCCGCGCAGATCGCCGTCGCCAGCAAGGTCCAGGCGGCCCAGGGCTGGGGCGCGTGGCCGACCTGCTCGGCCAAGGCCGGTGCCTCGGGGCGGGCGCCCTCGGCGCCCCAGGCGGCACCCGCGCCGCAGGCGCAGCCCAAGAAGGCCGCCAAGCCGCAGACCCAGCCACAGAACCAGCCCACGGTGCGGGAGCGCTCAGCCGCCCACACCAACAGGGGCGCCGTACGCGGCGGCTCGGGCAACTACACCGTGAAGGCCGGAGACACCCTGGGCTCCATCGCGGCCGCGCACGGTACGAGCTGGAGCGCCGTCTACAGCGCCAACAGGGGTGTGATCGGGGGCAACCCGAACTTCATCCTGCCCGGGCAGCGGCTGCACGTGTGACGCGGCTCCGACCCTCGGCGTCACGCTGAACGCCCCGCCGGGCCCCCGGGCCCGGCGGGGTCCGCCGTCTCCTGGGGCGTCTCCTGGGGCTCCCCGGCGAAGGCGACGGTGCCGCGCCGCAGTCCGTAGACCACCGTCGCCGCCTCGCGCAGCGGCGCCGTGAGCCGCTGCTCGGCGACCAGGACGGTACGCCGCCCGTCCCGCACGGCCTCCCGCAGCAGCGCGTACGTCCTGGCCGCCGTCGCCGGGGACATGCCCTGCGTGGGCTCGTCGAGCAGCAGGACCCGCGCGGGGGAGAGCAGCGCCCGCGCCACCGCCAGCATCCGCTGCTCGCCGCCGGAGAGCGTCGCGGCGGTACGGGGCAGGAGCCGGGCCAGCGCCTCGTACGGCAGCGTGCCGGGCAGTCGGGCGCGCGGGGCCGCCAGCTCCAGGTTCTCCGCCACCGTCAGCGAGCCGAACACCGCGCGGCTGTCCGGCACGAACGCCATCCCGCGCCGGGCCCGTACGTGCGCGGCGGTACGGGTCACGTCCGCGCCACCCCACACCACCCGGCCGGAGAAGAGGGGCACGGTCCCGGCGAGGGCGCGCAGCGCGCTCGTACGCCCCGAGCCGTTGCGGCCCAGCAGCACGGTGACGCGGGCCGCCGGGACCGCGAGCGCGATCCCGTGCAGGGCCTCCACGGGGCCGTACCGCACCCGGGCCCGCTCCAGCGCCAGCTCGACGGTCATGACGACGGCTCCAGGACGTGGACGGTGTCGGCGAGTTCGGCGACGAGCTCGCGGTCGTGCTCGATGACGAGCAGCGCCATCCCGTCGGCGGCGAGCGCCCGCAGCACCCGGATGAGCGCCGCCGTCTCCGCCGGGTCCAGGCCCGCCGTCGGCTCGTCCAGCAGCAGCGTGTGCGGCTCCGTCGCGAGCGCGCGGGCGAGTTCGAGACGGCGCAGCGTGGCCGTGGGGAGCCCGGCGGCGGGCGCGTCGGCGAGGGCTTCGAGCGCGAAGAGCCGGAGCGCGCGGCCGGTCGCGCCGGAGGCTGTCCGCTCCGCTTGCTCGGCGCCCACGCGGACGTTCTCGGCGACGGTGAGGGAGGGGAAGACGGCCAGCTGCTGGAACGTACGGGCGATGCCGAGGCGCGTGCGGGCGTGCGCGGGCAGGCGCGTGATGTCCCGCTCCCCGAGCAGCACGCTGCCCGCGCGGGGGCGCAGGGTGCCCGCGAGGCAGTGGAAGAGCGTGCTCTTCCCTGCCCCGTTCGGCCCCACGAGCGCGGTGACGTGTGCTCTCGGCACGTCGAGCGACACGTCACGCAGCACCGTGTGCCGCCCGTAGCCTGCGGCTAAGCCCCGTACGTGGAGGACGTCCCCGGAGCGGCTCTCGTACCCGGCATGGGGGCTGCGCTTGCCAGCCCTGCGCCTCAGCGCAGACCTCCCAAGCACAGCAGGGAGAGGCGGGGGTGCCCCCTCACGGGGCGTCGGGGCTTGCCCGTCAGGGGCGCGGGGAACTGCGCGACGAGCCACGGTGTGCCCGCGGTCCGCGACGCGCGTGAGGGGGCTGTCTCTTCCCGGAGCAGGTCCCCGGAGACCCAGCGCCGGGAGCAAACCCTCTCGTAGGGAGGGGAGGCGTCCCGTCAGAACGGCCAGGACGCCGATGACGGCGGCGGCCCAGCCGCCCTGGGTCCCCGCGTCGAGCCCGACGAGAAGCGCCGCGCCCACCATCGCCGCGATGACACTGTCGGAGCCGAGGACGACGATCGCGGCGAACCAGAGCAGGCCCCGTACGGGATCGAAGGCCCCTGGATCGAACGCGCGGACGCCCATCGTCAGCATCCCGCCCCCCAGGGCGGCAAGCGCCGCACCCGTCACGAAGGCCGTCAGCTTGAGGGCCGGCACCGGGACGCCGGCCGCCGCCGCGCCCTGCTCGTGGTCGCGGATGGCGGCGAGCGCGCGCCCGTACCGGCCGCGCCGCAGCGTCCGTACGGTCAGGGCGGCGAGGACGAGGAGGACGAGTTCGAGGGCGTAGTAGGCGCGGTCACCGGAGAAGGCCGCGGGGCGGTCGGGGACGAGTCCCTCCAGCGCGTAGGGCTGTTCGAGGACGAAGCGGCTGACCAGCAGGGAGATCGCGAGCGTCGTCAGCGCGAGGGCGAGGCCGCGCCGTCGGATCGCGGGCCAGCCGGTGAGCAGGCCCAGCGGCGCGATCACGAGGACGGCGCAGAGGAGCGCCAGCAGGTTCGGCATGTGCGGCGAGAGCTGTGCGGTGAGCAGCGCGCCGAGCCCGGCGTACGCGGCCTGGCCGAGGGAGATCTGGCCGCCGCGCCCGGTGACGACGACGAGCGAGAGGAGGATGACGGCGAGCGCGGGCACCTGGACCGAGGTGTGCAGGTCGCTGCCCGCGAAGCCGAGGGGGAGCAGGAAGAGGATGCCCGCGACCAGGGGTATCGGCACAGCGGGGGCACCCCGCACAGGTGCCGGAGGGAGGACCGGGCCCTCGCCGGAGGCCCGTACGGCGGGCAGGGCGAGCGCCGCGACGAGCAGCGCGACGGCGAACAGGTTCGAGCCGACCGCCTGCACCAACGGCTGGGCGGAGCCCTCGGGATGGAGGCGGGTGAGCTGGCTCTGCGCGACGGCGACGGCGAGCGCCGCGCCGACCGCGAGGGGCAGGCTCCGCATCCGCGCCGCGACGGCGACCGCCATCACCTCCATGACGAGCAGCGGCAGCCCGTAGGGGTCCAGGCGCAGCTGGGGCGCGAGGAGTACGCCCGTGAGCCCGGCCGTCACCGTGCCGAAGGCCCAGCCCGCGGCGGAGACCCGTCCGGCGTCGATCCCGGAGAGGCCGGCCAGGTCGCGGTTGTCGACGACGGCGCGCAGCTCGCGGCCGAGCCGGGTCCAGCGGGTGACGGCGGCGACGGCGAGGGCGAGGAGGACGGCGGTGGCGAGCTGGATCCACGGGTCCTCGGGCAGCAGTTCGGGCGCGTCGGCGCGGGCGCCCGTGCCCCAGAGGAGGGTGGCGAGGCCGATCAGGAGCACGAAGACGCCGAGCGAGGCGACCAGCGCGGGCACCGTGCTGCCCTCCAGCGGGCGGAAGACGGCGCGGTCGAGGAGGAGTCCGAGCGCGGGCGCGAAGAGGAGGAGGGTGACGGCGGCGGCGAGCCAGAGCGGCCAGCCCCAGTCGACGGCGAGCTGGCGCAGCAGATACGCGCAGACCATCGCGAGGGCGCCGTGCGCGAGGTTGAGGACGCCCGTCGCACGGAAGGTGACGATCAGGCCGATGCCGGTGAGCGCGGCCGCGCTGCCGACGGCGAGCCCGGCCAGCGTGAGGTCGTAGGTGAGGGAGTTCAACTCCGCCGCTCCGCCAGATCCGGTTCGCAGATCGGGCAGGGGCTCAGAGCGCGTTCGCGCAGGGCCGCCTCGTCCAGGGGTACGGCCTCCGGTTTGCCGTCGACCAGGGGGCAGCCGGGGTCGTGCGCGAGGGTGCCGCCGGGGACGGCGAGCGGGGGACCGCCCGTACGGTGGTCCGTGCCACCCTCCGGTGTGGGGGCGGTTTCGGCCAGCGTGGCGGGGGGCGGCGGGCCCGGCCGTAACGGCGGCTCGGCGCCGTACGCCGCGAGCAGCACCGCGCCCGCGACGATCAGCGCGGCCCCGGGGATCGTGCACGAGGCCAGGTACGGGATCTGCCGCTCGGCGAAGCGCTCGCCCGAGACGCCGTACCAGCCGATCGCGCAGAGCACCGCCCCGGCGGCGAGGGAACCCCAGCCGCCCCAGCGTGAGATCAGCGTCCGCATTCCACCCCCTGTGCCTGTCCTTGGCACACGATGGAAGGCACTATGCCGTGAGGAAGCCGACGGCAGAAGGCCGCGGGGGGCCGCGGCGGACCGAGTAGACCAACTTCTGGACGACCAACTCCACGTGGTGGTGAGGCAGATGGGTCGAGGGGGAAGCGCCGCCGTTCTGGCGGCGGTCCTGGTCCTGGGGGCTGGGGTGACGGGGTGCGGGGACGACAGCGAGGACCGGGCGGCGGAGCCGAAACCGCCGCCCGCGTCCAGCAGCGCCTCCAGCGAGGGCGGCGACGAGGACGGCACCGGCGAGGGCACGGGAGCGCAGGCGCCGAAGGACCCGGCGAAGGCCGAGAAGCAGGTCAAGGAGAACTGGGAGAAGTTCTTCGACCCCAAGGTCTCCAACGACGAGAAGGCCGAGTACCTGGAGAACGGCGAGCAGATGAAGCTGCTCCTGGAGGCGTTCAACAACGACGAGCGCGGCAAGCAGGTGCGGGCCGAGGTGACGAAGGTGACCTTCACCTCGGCCTCCGACGCCGACGTGGACTACACGCTGCTGCTCAAGAAGGCGACCGCGCTGCCCAACGCCAAGGGCGCGGCCGTCCAGCAGGACGACACCTGGAAGGTGTCCGTCAAGACGCTGTGCGCGCTGGTGAAGATGAGCGGGACCGATGTCCCCAAGGCTCCGGGCTGCTGAGCGAGGGCGGGCCGTTCTCGCGCTCGCGATTCTGGTGGGGGTGCTGCTCGCCGCGGGGTGCGGCAGCAGGCTGCCCGAGAGCGACTTCGAGCGGCGCGACGGACGCGGCCCAGGACCCGGCCCGCGTACGACCGAGCCGGTCAAGGTCGGCATCATCACCAGCGCGACCAGCCCGGTGGGCGGATCGGCCTTCACCGGCCCGCGCGACGGGGCCCGCGCCTACTTCGACGCGCTCAACGCGAAGGGCGGGCTCGGGGGCCGTAAGGTCGAGGTCGTCACCTGCGACGACGGCGGGAGCGGCGTCGGCAGCAACGAGTGCGTGCAGCGGCTGGTCCAGAAGGAGAAGGTCTTCGCGCTCGTCGCCGGGGCCTCGCTGGACTACGCGGGCGCTCCGCAGGTCGCCAAGGCGGGCGTGCCGGACATCGGCGGCCAGCCGGTCGGGCCCGCGTACGACACGTATCCGCATCTCTACGGGATCTACGGCAGCCTCGCCCCGCGCGACGGCGGCGATCCGGGCTGGGGCGGCGAGCTGTACGGCGGCACCGAGGTCTACCGCTACTTCAAGCGCGAGCAGGGCGCCCGCCGGGCGGCCGTCGTCTCCTACAACCAGTCGGCGTCGGCGGCGTACGCGCGGCTGGTGAGCCGGGGCCTGAAGAAGGAGGGGTACGAGGTCGTGACCGAGCAGGTCGACTTCGCGCTGCCGAACTTCCGCGCGGTCGCGGCCGATCTGCGGGCGCAGAAAGTCGATCTCGTCTTCGACGCGATGGACACGCACGGCAACGCGCAGCTCTGCGAGGCGATCGACGAGGCGAAGGTGAAGCTCACGGCGAAGGTCACGAACGTGCAGAACTGGTCGTCGGCGGTCCCGGACGAGTACAAGAACTCGCCCCGTTGCCGCAACGAGCTCTGGGCGACGGGCAGCAGCCGCAACTACGAGGACACCTCTCATCCCCAGGTCCGCGCCTTCCGCGCCGCGATGAAGCGCACGGAGGCGGGGAAGAAGCAGCTCTCGCAGTGGCAGCTGGAGGGCTGGGCGGCGGCGATGTGGTTCAGCGACGCGGCGCGTTCCTGCGGGGACCGGCTCACGCGCGCGTGCGTCGAGCGGTACATGGAGCGGGACAAGCCCTACACCGCGCGCGGTCTGTTGCTGCCCGTATCCTTCCAGAAGCGGTCGAAACCGCCCGAAGAGCGGCGTACCTGTCTCTCCGTGGCGCGCTGGCGGGACGGGGACGGCTGGGTCGGCCAGGGCGGTGACATGGACCGCAACTGCTTCACGGTGCCCCAGCTCGGCTACCGGCCCTAGGGCGGAGGTATCAGCGGGAACGGTCACGTGATCGGAAACGTTCCCTTTAAGAGATCACAATGTGCGTACGCTTTCGAACTCTTGTGAAACAAGATGGCTGAGACATCCAACCCTGTCGGCGACCAAAGGGTCTACGCAGGCGACAGGCGGACAGAGGGGGACTGTCCGCAAGGATCCGTGGGACTCGGGGAAAATGCACATCTCTTTCTTGCTCCACAACGGGTACGCCATCGGGGGGACCGTCCGGACCACCTACAACCTGGCGCGCACGCTGGCGGAGCACCATGACGTGGAGGTCGTCTCGGTCTTCCGGCACCGCGACCGCCCGGTCTTCGACCCGGGGCCCGGGGTGCGGCTGCGGTCGCTCGTGGACACCCGCAGGAGACCGGCGCGCGCGGGCGACGGGCTGGGCGCCGAGCACGCCCACCCGGCCGAGGTCTTCCCGCCCGAGGACGGGAAGTACCCCATGTACAGCGCGCTCACCGACCGCCTGATCGGCGAGCATCTGCGCACCACCGAGGCGGACGTCGTGATCGGCACCCGGCCGGGGCTCAACGTGCACGTGGCGCGGCAGACCCGGCGCGGCCCCGTGCGCCTCGGCCAGGAGCACCTCACGCTCGCCACCCACTCCCGCCGCCTCAAGCTCGTGCTGCGCGGCGTCTATCCCCGGCTCGACGCGCTGACCACCGTCACCGAGGCCGACGCCGCCGACTACCGCAGCAAGCTCCGGCTCCCCGGCGTCCGCGTCGAGGCCCTGCCCAACAGCGTTCCGACCCCCGGGATCGGCCCCTCCGACGGCACCAGCAAGTGGGTCGTCGCGGCGGGCCGCCTGGCCCCGGCCAAGCGCTACGACCTGTTGATACGGGCGTTCTCCAAGGTCGTCGTCGACCGCCCGGACTGGAAGCTGAGGATCTACGGCGGCGGCCGGGAGCGCGACGGCCTGCGCACCCTCATCGACGAACTCGGCCTCTACAACCACGTCTATCTGATGGGCCCCGCGCACCCGCTGGAGCCCGAGTGGGCCAAGGGGTCCATCGGCGCCGTCACCTCCAGCCTGGAGTCCTTCGGGATGACCATCGTGGAGGCCATGCGCTGCGGCCTGCCCGTCGTGGCCACCGACTGCCCGCACGGCCCCGGCGAGATCATCCGTTCCGGCGTCGACGGCACGCTCGTCCCCATGGGCGACGAGGACGCCGTCGCCGACGCGCTGCTCCGGCTCATCAACGACGACGAGCTGCGCCAGCGCATGGGCCGGGCCGCGCTCGCCGACTCCGAGCGCTTCGACCCGTCCCGCGTGGGCGCGCGCTACGAGGAGCTGATGCGGGACCTCATGACCCGCGGCAGCCGTGGCCTGCACCGCACGCGCGGCACGCTCCTCGGCGGCGCCTACGCGGTCAAGGACGCGCTGAACGGAGCCAACCGCACCGCACTACAGGGGGGACGCGCGTGAGCGCCACCAGCACCGGCAGCACGAGGACGGCGACCGCGAAGGGCCGCGCGACCCCGCCCCCCACACCCCCCGTCCTGGAGCCCTCAGCCATGGAATTCCCCACCGTGGAGCCCCCGCGGACCGAGACCCCGGCCAGAGCCGCCGGGACCCCGGACGCCGAGCCGCGGCCCGACGCCGCGCCGTCCGCCGCGCCGCCCAAGAAGCAGGCGCAGCGCGGGCCGCGCGCCGACTGCACCGCCGACATCGCGGGCGGCCTCACCTTCGACGTACGGCTGCCCGCCGCCTCCGTCCCGGCCGACGGGCCGCTCGACGCCGCGCTGCTGCTGCGCAGCCGCCCGGGCAGGTCCGGCGTCAGCGACACCGTGCGGCTGCCGCTCGCCCCCGTCGGGGAGGACGCGAGCACGCTGCGCGCCGCGCTGCCGAGCACCGTGCAGCTCGCGGAGGGCCGCTGGAACGCCTTCCTCGTGCTGGACGGCGGCGAGCCGCGCCGCCTGGTGCCCGGCGTCAACGACCTGCGCTCGCTCGTCGACCGCACCCCGCGCGCCGACCGCACCTGGCTGGGCGTGCGCATCCCGTACGCCACCAAGCACGGGAACCTCAGCGTCCGTTCCTGGCTGCGCTGGCCGCACGCCGAGGCCGGGGCGCTGCGCGTGATGGACGGCGGGCTGGTGCTGTGCGGGCGGCTGTACGGCGCCGAGCTCGCGGAGACGGCCCGGCTGGAGGCCCGTGCGCGGCGCGGCGGCGGGGCGGCGCCCGTACTGGCGGAAGTGGCGGCGGAAGGGCCCGAGTTCACCGCCGTGCTGCCCTACCACGAGCTGGCCGGGCATCCGCTGTGGGACCTGTGGCTGCGGCCCGCCGAGGACGCCGAGGGCGTCCGGATCGCGCGGATCCTCGACGACGTGCCCGACAAGAAGCGGATCTTCACCTACCCCGCGCAGCCCCTCGACCCGGGGATCGCGCTCGGCGACGAGAAGACCGCGACGGCCACCCCGTACTACACGCTCAACAACGACCTCGCCGTCCGCGTCGACCATCCGCACTGAGGGATCGCGGACGTGACCTGTCCGCGAGGGGTGCCAGACTCTGCCGCATGTTGGAGACCTCGGCACGTCTGCTGCGCCTGCTCTCGCTGCTGCAAGCCCACCGCGAGTGGTCCGGGAACGATCTCGCCGACCGGCTCGACGTCAGCCCGCGCACGGTGCGCCGGGACGTCGACCGGCTGCGCGAGCTGGGCTACCCCGTGCACTCCACCAGCGGCACGGCGGGCGGCTACCAGCTGGGAGCGGGTGCCGAACTGCCGCCGCTGCTGCTGGACGACGAGGAGGCCGTCGCGGTCGCCGTAGGGCTGCGCGGCTCGGCCGACGGCGGCATCGAGGGCATCCAGGAGTCCTCCGCGCGCGCCCTGGCCAAGCTCGAACAGGTGCTGCCGCACCGGCTGCGCCGCCGGGTCGGCGCGCTGACCGAGTTCACGGTGCCGATGCTGCGTGAGCACTGGGGGCCCGCCGTCGAGGCCGGGCTGCTCACCGACCTCGCGCACGCCTGCCGCGACCACGAGCGGCTGCGCTTCAGCTACCGGACGCACGACGGCACGCCCTCGCGGCGCGACGTCGAGCCGTACCGGCTGGTGACCACGCACCGCCGCTGGTACCTGGTCGGCTGGGACCTGGACCGCGAGGACTGGCGCACGTACCGCGCCGACCGGATCACGCTCACCCCGCCGCACGGCCCGCGCTTCGAGCCACGTACGCCGCCCGCCGAGGACCTGGCGGCGTGGGTCGCCGAGGGCGTCTCGCTGCGCGCCTACCCGGAGCGGGCCACGGTGCTGCTGCACACGCCGATGGAGCGGGCCGCGGAGCACATCTCGCTCTCCTCCGGGATCCTGGAGGCCGTCGACGACGAGACCTGCCTGCTGCACGCGGGCGCCCCCTCGCTGGAGGGCATGGTCGTCTACCTCCTCATGCTCGGCGTCGACTTCGAGGTGCGCGAGCCGGACGCGCTGAACGACCACCTGCGGACTATGCGGGACCGGCTGTCCCGCGTTCTTGCTCCGCCTCCAGCGCCGTGACCTCCGGGTGGTGCAGGTCGAAGGCGGGGGACTCGGAGCGGATGCGGGGCATGGTCACGAAGTTGTGCCGGGGCGGCGGGCTGGACGTCGCCCACTCCAGCGAACGGCCGTAGCCCCACGGGTCGTCCAGCTCGACCCTCTCCCCGTACTTGTGCGTGCGCCAGACGTTGTAGAGGAACGGCAGCGTGGAGAGGCCCAGCAGGAAGGCGCCGATGGAGGAGAGCGTGTTGAGCGCGGTGAAGCCGTCGGCGGCCAGATAGTCCGCGTACCGCCGGGGCATCCCCTCCACGCCGAGCCAGTGCTGCACCAGGAACGTGAGGTGGAAGCCTACGAAGAGCGTCCAGAAGTGGATCTTCCCGAGCCGCTCGTCGAGCATCTTGCCCGTGAACTTCGGCCACCAGTAGTAGAACCCGGCGAACGTCGCGAAGACGACCGTGCCGAAGACCACGTAGTGGAAGTGCGCCACCACGAAGTACGAGTCCGTGACGTGGAAGTCCAGCGGCGGCGAGGCCAGCAGCACCCCGGTCAGCCCGCCGAACAGGAAGCTCACCAGGAAGCCGACGCACCAGAGCATCGGCGTCTCGAACGAGACCGAGCCCCGCCACATCGTGCCGATCCAGTTGAAGAACTTCACCCCCGTCGGCACCGCGATCAGGAACGAGAGGAAGGCGAAGAACGGGAGCAGCACCGCCCCCGTCGCGAACATGTGGTGCGCCCAGACCACGAGCGAGAGGCCGGTGATCGCCATCGTGGCGCCGACGAGCATCACATAGCCGAAGATCGGCTTCCGGGAGAAGACCGGAATGATCTCCGTGACGATGCCGAAGAACGGCAGCGCGATGATGTAGACCTCCGGATGCCCGAAGAACCAGAAGAGGTGCTGCCACAGCAGCGCGCCCCCGTTCTCCGCGGCGAAGACCGTCGAGCCGAACCGCCGGTCGGACTCCAGGCAGAGCAGCGCCGCCGCCAGCACCGGGAACGCCACCAGGATCAGGATCGAGGTGAAGAGGGTGTTCCAGGTGAAGACCGGCAGCCGGAACATCGTCATGCCCGGCGCGCGCATCCCGATGATGGTCGTCAGGAAGTTCACCGCGCCCAGGATCGTGCCGAAGCCCGCGAGCGCCAGGCCCATGATCCACATGTCGGCGCCGACACCGGGCGAGCGCGTGAGGGAGTTCAGCGGCGCGTAGGCGAACCAGCCGAAGGAGGCGGGCCCCGCGGGCGTCAGCATGCTCCCGACCACGATCAGCCCGCCGAAGAGGAAGAGCCAGTACGAGAACATGTTCAGCCGCGGGAACGCCACATCGGGCGAACCGATCTGCAACGGCATGATCTCGTTGGCGAACCCCGCGAACGTCGGCGTCGCGAAGAGCAGCAGCATGATCGTGCCGTGCAGCGTGAACGCCTGGTTGAACTGTTCGTTCGTCATGAGCTGGAGCCCAGGGCGTGCCAGTTCGGCGCGCATTCCCAGCGCCAGCACCCCGCCGATCAGGAAGAAGCCGAACGACGTGATGAGATAGAGGTGGCCGATCTTCTTGTGGTCCGTGGTGGTCAGCCAGTCCACGACGATCCGTCCGGGGCGGCGGGGGCGCGGCGCCGCACCGCCTCCCTCGGCCGTGACCTCGGCGGTGTGCGTCGCCATCGTGCCCCCTCGCCGTCGGTGTGTGCCGTGCGTCCGGGCTCACGCCATGATGCGGGCAGGAGACGGGCGGGCGCGAGGGTGCGTGCGGAAGAACTTCCGCCGGTGCGCGGCGGTGGCCGAATTGCCGCGGGTTAAGGCGCCCTTCGCCGGGATTTCGACTCCGCTTAAGACTGGATTCTCGTTGTGCCCGCGAATTCCATGAACGCCCGGAATCCTCATTGCGGGCACCGGGTTAATACGCGTGAGGAGAAGGCACGTACGAGTGACGGGCGTTGTGACAGAAGCGTGACTCGGCTGCCGTCCGGGCGGGACTTCCGGCTGTATGACCCAGGGCCTACGGTTGCTGTCATGGCACCGGAATCCACAACCCCCCAGTCCCCTTCCGACGACACCGAGAGCTACGTGGGACTGCCCGCCGAGGACGCCGAACGGCGCGCGTACGAGCGGGGCTGGACCACCGTGCGGCAGCTTGAGCCGGACGCGATCATCACGATGGAGTTCCTGGTGGGACGCCTGAACCTCGCCGTGAAGGACGGCGAGGTGGTGCGCTGCTGGAAGGGCTAGAGCGGCCAGCGAGGCCCCTGCGCCTGCGCCGGCCCCCGCGCCCTCAGTAGCGCGACGCGACCGGGTCGGGGGCCCGCTTCTCGCTCGCGGACTCCTGGTGGGAGGGGAGCGTGCGCGGCTTGACCAGCGGCTGCCGGGGCTGGCGCGCGGTGACGGGCCGCGAGGCGGGCGAGGGCGCGAGCGGCGGCCCCACGGCCGCGAACCGCTCGCGGAGCGCGAAGATCAGGGCCTCGGCGCGGGCGATGGCGGGCTCGCACCACGGCAGCCCCAGCAGGATCAGCAGCCCCGCCGCCCAGCCCAGGAGCACGTCGCTCACCCAGTGCGTACCGAGATAGACGGTGGTGGCCCCGACGCCGAGGGTGAGGACACCGGCGACCACGGAGAGCACCCGGCGGGCGCGCGGGGTCGTGGCGAGGTAGGCGAGGATGCCCCAGGTCACCACGGCGTTGGCGGTGTGGCCCGAGGGAAATATATCCCCGCCCGCGTACAGCTCGGCCGAGCCGACCGAGGTCGCGTAGTGCGGGCCGAGGCGGCCCGTGACGATCTTGACGGCACCGACCGTGACGTTCAGCAGCAGCAGCGAGACGCCCAGCGCCAGCAGCGGACGGAGCGTCCGCTGCCGCCAGGAGCGCCAGCCCAGCCAGGAGGCGACCAGGACCGCCGTCGGGGCGCGCTGCCCCATCACCACGAACGCGTCGAGCGCGCCGTGCCACTCCGGCCACTGCTTGTACGGGCGGAAGAGCATGACCTGCCAGTCGAGCTGGACCAGCCAGGTCGTGCCCAGCACGGCGACCACGATCGCCACGTAGAAGACGAAGGTCGCGCTGAACAGACCCAGCCGGACACGGCTCATCCGCGGGGGCGGGGCAGAGGGCCTGTGCGGCTCCTGCTCCAGCCGGGAGAAGATTCGGTCGGTACGCACTCAATCGAGATTACCGCGCGTGAAGAGCGCTCCTGCCAAGGGCGGCGTCTTCGTGATGCCGATGTGATGTGCAATAGCCGCCGCTCCGGACTTAGCCGTCGTTTATACCGGCTGATTCCGAGCGGTGGTTTCCGGGCACGAGAGCCGTGAAGTCCGGACGAAGAGCATGACGAAGACACTTCACTCAGGATCCAGCCGGGGTTCTTATTCCGCCCATTACCGCGACGGCCCGCCGGACAGCCCCGGGACGCTTACGGCGGGCCGGATCCGTGCAGCCACCACGCGCCGTAGACGGCCGAAACCAGCGCCAGCGCGCCCAGCGTCAGCCCCGCCCGCACCGGGCGCAGCCGCGCCAGCGCGACCGCGGCGGGCAGCAGCAGCGGGAAGGCGGGCATCATCAGCCGCGGTTTCGAGCCGAAGTAGCCCTTGGCGCAGAGCGCGAGGACCAGCACGATGCCCGCGTAGACGAGCAGGGGCAGCGGCTGGCGCTGCCGCAGGCACAGCACGTACAGCCAGATCACCAGCGCGACCCCGGCGATCAGCCCGAGGCCGCCGACGACGCTGCCCGTGAGGTTCTTCCCGATGAAGCCGAGGAACGCCCAGCCCCCGTCGAAGCCGTTGCCCCACTGCCCCTGGATGTCGAGATAGCCGGTGACGCTCCCCTCGCGGACCCCGACCCACGCGAAGTAGCCGAACCAGCCCAGCGGCGCCAGCAGCAGCCCGAGGACCACCCGCCCCTCCGGGCGGCGCCGCTCGCGCCAGCAGGGCACCAGCGCCGCCAGCCACACGGCGGCCACCACGGCGGCGCCCACCGGCCGGGTCAGCCCCGCGCACGAGGCCAGCGCCCCCGCCAGCAGCCAGCGCCGGTCCAGCACCGCCCAGAGCGACCACGCGGCGAGCGCCGTGAAGAGCGACTCGCTGTACGCCATCGACTGCACGATCCCGACGGGCAGCGCCGCCCACAGCACCGCGAGGCAGATCCCCGCGCTTCGCCCGTACAGCCGGTCGCCGATGAGGAAGAGCGCCCAGGCGGCGGCGAGCGAGGAGACCCCGCTCACCAGCAGCCCCGCGTCGGCGGGGGAGAGCGGCGAGATCTCGGACAGGCCCCGCTCCAGCGCGGGCAGCAGCGGGAAGAAGGCCAGGTCGGAGTGGACGCCGCCGTCGGGCAGCCGCACCGTGTAGCCGTACCAGCCCTCGGCGACCCGGGTGTACCAGAGGGAGTCCCAGCGCGCGGAGAGCAACTGGTGCGCGCTCTTCCCCGAAGCGGCCGCCCAGAGCGCCAGCACCAGCACACCCAGCAGCCTCACCCCCGCGTAGGCCAGCAGCGCGGGGGCCGCTCGCACACATGTGTCACGTGCCCGTCTGCGGGCAGAGGAGCGTTGGGAAGGGGAGGCGGAGAGATCGGTCACGGCGGAGATTATGGGTCGTCTGTCAGGCTGCCCGGACGGGCGGGGGCACGGCGGGCACTCCGCCGACTCGCGTACGCTAACGGCCACTCGCCCCTCGTCTGTACCGGGCCCGTATGCCGCCACGGTCCCCCCGCGGCATTTCCCCCCATGGCCCCAGCGGGTGCGAGAGCAAGAGGAGGTGCGTAGATGTCCGGGACGACCACGGCCGGAGCGCGAGAGGCGGCGGACGTCCCCGAACACAGAGCGGGCCCGCGCACCGCGGGCAGTGCCAATCGCTGGACCGTGCTCGTCGTCCTCTGCGCCAGCCTGCTCCTCGTGGCCATCGACGCCACCGTCCTGCACGTCGCGGTGCCGGCGGTGTCGGAGGACCTGCGTCCGGGCTCCATCCAGCTCCTCTGGATCGTCGACGCCTACCCGCTCGTGTGCGCCTCCCTCCTCATCCTCTTCGGCACGCTCGGCGACCGTGTCGGGCGACGGCGCGTGCTGCTGTTCGGATACGCGCTCTTCGCCGTCGCCTCGGCCCTCGCGGCCTACGCGCACACGCCCGAGGTCCTCATCGCCGCCCGGGCGCTGCTCGGCGTCGGCGGCGCGATGATCATGCCCGCGACGCTCTCGATACTCCGCCAGGTCTTCCCCGACCGCCGCGAGCGCGCCCTCGCCGTCGGCATCTGGAGCGCCGTCGCCGCCGTCGGGGCAGCCGTGGGCCCGCTGGTCGGCGGGCTGCTGCTGGAGCACTTCTGGTGGGGCTCGGTCTTCCTGATCAACATCCCGCTGATGGCCGCGAGCCTCCCCGTCGGACGCTGGCTGCTGCCCGAGTCCGTCAGCGACCGCAACGGGCCCTGGGACGTGTTCGGCGCGCTCATGGCCGCCTCCGGGCTCTGCTGCGTGATCCTCGGCGTCAAGCGCGCGGGCAGCGGCGAGCTCTTCTCGCCCGCCACGCTGCTGCCGCTGGTGGTGGGCGTCACGCTGATCGCGCTCTTCGTACGCCGCCAGCGCAGGCGCCCGTATCCGCTGATCGACTTCGGGACGCTCACCCGTGCGGCGTTCGGTACCTCGGTCGGCTGCATCGTGCTCACCGTGCTGGCGCTGGTCGGGCTCGCGCTCATGGCGGCCCAGTACCTCCAGCTCGTCCTCGGGCTCTCACCGCTGGAGACGGGGCTGCGGCTGCTGCCGCTCTCCGTCGCCGCGATCGCCGCGGGGCTCGCGGGCTCCCGGATGCTGCGGCTGCTGGGGCCCCGCACGATGGTCTCGCTCGGCTTCCTCGTCACCGCGCTGGCCGTGCTCTGCCTGACCGCCGTGGGCCAGGAGGACAAGCCCCCCATCCTGATCGGCGGCTTCGTGCTGCTCGGCTTCGGCCTGGAGACCACGCTCTTCGGCTGCTACGAGTCGATGCTGAGCGAGGCCCCCGCCGAGCAGTCCGGCGGGGCCGCGGCCGTGGGGGAGACCGCGTACCAGCTCGGTGCGGGCATCGGGATCGCGCTCCTCGGCAGTGTGATGAACGCCGCGTACGGGCCGGGAGTGCGGGAGGTCCATGGCGTCCCCGGTGCCGCGAGCGCCGACGCGAGTCACTCGCTGGGCGAGGCGTACGAGGTCGCTGCGCGGCTTGGAGGGGCACAGGGCTCTGCCCTTCGCTCTGCCGCGCGCGATGCGTTTGTGCAGGGGCTGCATGTCACGTTGTACGTGAGTGCCGGGTTGCTGCTTCTGGGTGCGCTTGCCGCGCTTCGGTTGCCGGGGCGTATGGAGTGTGCCCCCAAGGAGCAGCGGGCCGCCCGTGCGGAGGCGCCCTCCGTGACTGCCCCCTGATGTCGTTCCGCGTGCGCGGGTGCGTTGTGGTTGGCCGCGCAGTTCCCCGCGCCCCTGACGGGGCGCTCCTCGCGGGGGCTCTTGTTCAAGGGGTTACTCGAACGTAGCGTCGGATCATGAGTCCTAAGACCCCGTTCGACCCGCGTGATCCCCTGGGGATCGACGATCTGCTGAGCGACGAGGACCGCGCGGTCCGTGACACTCTGCGTTCCTGGGCGGCCGACCGTGTGCTGCCGCACATCGCCGACTGGTACGAGAAGGGTGAGCTGCCCGGCATCCGGGAGCTGGCCCGTGAGCTGGGCGGGATCGGCGCCCTCGGCATGTCCCTGAAGGGGTACGGCTGCGCGGGCGCCAGCGCCGTCCAGTACGGGCTGGCCTGTCTGGAGCTGGAGGCCGCCGACTCCGGCATCCGTTCCCTCGTCTCGGTGCAGGGCTCCCTCGCGATGTACGCGATCCACCGCTTCGGCAGCGAGGAGCAGAAGCAGGAGTGGCTGCCGCGGATGGCCTCCGGCGAGGTCATCGGCTGCTTCGGGCTCACCGAGCCGGACCACGGCTCGGACCCGGCCGGGATGCGGACGTACGCGAAGCGGGACGGCTCCGACTGGGTGCTGACCGGCCGCAAGATGTGGATCACCAACGGCTCGGTCGCGGGCGTGGCCGTGGTGTGGGCGCGTACGGACGACGGCATCCGGGGCTTCGTCGTGCCGACGGACAGCCCGGGGTTCTCGGCACCGGAAATCACCCATAAGTGGTCACTGCGGGCCTCCGTCACGAGCGAACTGGTGATGGACGAGGTCCGGCTGCCCGCCGAGGCCGTGCTGCCGGAGGTCTCGGGGCTGCGCGGTCCGCTGAGCTGTCTGAGCCACGCGCGCTACGGGATCGTGTGGGGCGCGATGGGCGCGGCCCGTACGTGCTTCGAGGCGGCGCTCGACTACGCGACCTCGCGCGAGCAGTTCGGCAAGCCGCTCGGCGGCTTCCAGCTCACGCAGGCGAAGCTCGCCGACATGGCGGTCGAGCTGCACAAGGGGATCCTGCTCGCGCACCACCTGGGGCTGCGCGTGGACGCGGGGACGGTACGGCCGGAGCAGATCAGCTTCGGCAAGCTGAACAACGTGCGCGAGGCCATCGAGATCTGCCGCACGTCCCGCACGGTGCTGGGGGCCAACGGGATCTCGCTCGAATACCCGGTCATGCGGCACGCGACGAACCTGGAATCGGTGCTCACCTACGAGGGCACCGTGGAGATGCACCAGCTCATCCTGGGCAAGGCCCTGACCGGCCTGGACGCCTTCCGGGGCTAGGCACACCGCCGTACGGGCGCCGAGCCGGTGGGGAAGGGGGCCTCCCCCTTCCCCACCGGCTCAGCTCTGGTTGAAGAAGCCGCCTTCGGTGGCGCGACGCTCCTCACCGCTCACGATCTTGTAATCCGGAGGGGTCAGCAGGAAGACCCGCGTCGCCACCCGGTCGATGGAACCGCGGAGGCCGAAGGTCAGGCCCGCGGCGAAGTCGACGACGCGCTTGGCGTCGGCGGACTCCATGGCCGTCAGGTTGACGATCACCGGGACGCCGTCCCGGAACAGCTCGCCGATGCCGCGCGCGTCCCGGAAGCCGTCCGGGGTCACCGTCGCGATTCTGGTGCCCTGGTCCTGCGCCGCCTCGGCCGTCACCTGCACCCGGGGATCCGTGACCCACGGCTCACGCGCGGCGTCTCCGGGCTCCGGTCCCTCGGCGTAGTCGTCGTCGTAGTAACGCATCTCGCTGTCGTCGACGAGGCCCAGCCAGGCACTCGCCTTGCGCACCGATCCCATGGACGCCTCCTCTCCTTCTGCGCGGGGTCCCACTGCTTCGTCAGCGTCCGCAACTCCTATGGTCGTCCATGATGCTGATGATGCGCCAAGCGGATACCCGTTCCAGACGTGATTCGTGACGGTTCTGGTGCACAACATATGGCGCTCGATCAGGGCTCTTGTCCAGCACGGAAGCTGACGGAGTGACAGATCATCCGCTTTTGTCCCATCCGTCCGGACGGGTGGCCCGGGCGGACAGACGGGTGAGGCCCGCCGTAAGTTGATCACCATGAGCACTGAGCGCGCGGAAGCGAACGACGGGCCGGACGCGGCGGATCTGCGGCGGGAGTGGGAGCGCTGGAGGGAGAAGCGCACCGCCGCCGTCGCGGCGCCGTACGGGCCGCTGTCGGTGACCGGCACGCACTGGGTCGCGGAGGCGGAGGACGGTGCCGTCCCCGGACTCCCGGGCCGGTGGGCCGAGTCGGCGGACGGGGCATCGGTGCTGCTGGAGGCGGGTGTGGCGGACGGGCTGGCCGTCGACGACGAGCTGTTGGCGGGTCAGGTCAGGCTGGGCGAGGACGACGAGGGGGACCCCGGTTCCTCCCGGGTCTCCTACGGGCCGCGGCGGCTGGTCCTGATGCGCCGTGAGGGTCAGTGGGCTGTGCGGGTGTTCGACCCCGAGGCGCCTTCCCGGCGCGCGTTCCGGGGGATCGACGCCTTCCCGTACGACCCCGCGTGGGTACGGTCCGGGACCTTCCGGCCGTACGAGGAAGGGGCGCGCAGCGTGCTCGTCGGGAACGCGGACGGGCGGGAGCGGGGGCTGGGTCTCGCCGGGCACCTGATCTTCACCGAACCCGGCGGTGGTGAGCACACGCTCCAGGTCTCCGTCGTCGCGGGCGGCGGGCTGTGGGCCGTGCTCGCCGACGGCACGAGCGGCAGGACGAGTTACCCCTTCCGCTTCCTGCGCACCGGGGCGCCCCGCGCCGGGAACGAGGTGACCGTCGACTTCAACAGGACGACGCTGCCGCCGTGCGCCTTCACGGACAACTTCCTGTGCCCCTTCCCGCCGCCCGGCAACAGGCTGGAGTTCGACGTCCCGGCGGGGGAGCGGAACGTGAGCGACGCCTGAGCGACGGCTGAGGCGAGGTATGCGCCGGGGGGCCCGATCTGACGCGAAAGGGACGGCATCCGTCCGAAAGAGGCACTTGCGCGTCCGGAATTTCACTGCGAATACTCCATGCAGCGTTTGTCAGGAGCACGCTTTGATTTCCCTGATCGGGAGGAAAAGTGAGGATCAAGCGCACTACCGCCCGCAGTAGCGGGTTACGAGGGAGACGGGCACGGCTGATCGCCGCCGCCTCCGGGATGGCCGCCGCCGGGGCGCTCATGGTGCCCGCTACGGCGTCGGCAGAAGCTCCGTCCCCCCACGCCTACACCGCGAACCAGCTCGGCGCGGCCTCCGAGGCCGTGCTGAAGGCCGATGTCGCGGGCACGGCATGGCACGTCGACCAGAAGACCAACCGCCTCGTCGTCACGGCCGACAGCAGGGTGTCGGCCGCCGACCTGGCGAAGATCGAGCGCGCGGCGGGTGGCAGCGCCGGCGCCCTGGACGTCCAGCGCACCAAGGGAACGTTCAAGAAGTTCCTCTCGGGCGGCGACGCGATCTACGCGACGAGCTGGCGCTGCTCCGCGGGGTTCAACGTCCGCAACGGCAGCACGTACTACTTCGTGACCGCCGGGCACTGCACCGACGGCGCGGGCAACTGGTACACCAACTCCGGACGCACCACCCTCATCGGCCCGAGCGCCGGATCGAGCTTCCCCACCAACGACTACGGGCTCGTGCGCTACAGCTCCGGCGTCGCGCACCCGGGCACCGTCGGGAGCGTCGACATCACCCGGGCCGCCGACCCCACGGTCGGCCAGACCGTCACCCGGCGCGGCAGCACCACCGGCACGCACAGCGGCCGGGTCACCGCGCTGAACGCCACGGTCAACTACGGCGGCGGTGACATCGTCTACGGCCTGATCCGCACCACCGTCTGCGCCGAGCCCGGCGACAGCGGCGGGCCGCTCTACTCCGGCAGCACGGCCCACGGGCTGACCTCGGGCGGCAGCGGGAACTGCTCCTCCGGCGGGACGACCTTCTTCCAGCCGGTCACCGAGGCCCTGCGCGCGTACAACGTCAGCGTCTACTGACCTGACCGCACGCCGTTCCCCGCCCGCGGCCGCCCGCCGCGGGCGGGGTCCTGACCGGGGTATCGACTGAGGTCTCCACGCGGGGCTACCGTGGAGATACTCACCTGAATCTCCCGAATGGCCCGGGATTCCCCGGGCGCCGGGAGCGCGTCGGCTGACGTCGACAGGAGGCCGTCATGGTCGTGGAGCTGGTGGTCGCGGGACTCTCCGCGGGAGCCGTGTACGTGATGGCGGCGGCGCGGGTCGTCCGGCAGTACGAGCGGGGACTGGTCTTCCGGCTCGGACGGCTCAGGGAGACCGTCAAGGGGCCGGGCTTCACGATGATCCTCCCCGCGGTCGAGCGGCTGCAGAAGGTCAACATGCAGATCGTGACGCTGCCGGTGCCCGCCCAGGAGGGCATCACCCGGGACAACGTCACCGTGCGCGTGGACGCCGTGGTCTACTTCCGGGTCGTCGACCCGGTCCCGGCGATCGTGCGGGTCGAGGACTACCGCTTCGCGGTCGCGCAGATGGCGCAGACCTCGCTGCGCTCCATCATCGGCAAGAGCGAGCTGGACGACCTCCTCTCCAACCGCGAGAAGCTCAACCAGGGCCTGGAGCTGATGATCGACAGCCCGGCCGTCGACTGGGGCGTCACGGTGGACCGCGTCGAGATCAAGGACGTCTCGCTGCCGGAGACCATGAAGCGCTCGATGGCGCGCCAGGCCGAGGCGCACCGCGACCGTCGGGCCCGGCTGATCAACGCCGACGCCGAACTGATGGCGTCCGAGAAGCTCGCGCAGGCCGCCGAGCGGATGTCCGCGACGCCCGCCGCGCTCCAGCTCCGGCTGCTCCAGACCGTGGCCTCGGTCGCCACGGAGAAGAACTCCACGCTGGTGCTGCCCTTCCCCGTCGAGCTGCTCCGCTTCCTGGAGGGCTCGCGGGACGACAGCGGGGGCGGGGGAGGCGGCGGCCCCCGGGCGCGTACGAGTGCGAGCGCGGCGCCGCGCGACGGCGCGATCGATCTGGACCTCGACGCCGAGGCCGAGGCCGATGAGCTGGAGGACGCCGTGGAGCCCGGGAAGCCCGCGCCGGCCGAGCTGCCGGAAGAGGTGCTCGGCGAGCTGAAGACGGGCGAACCGCCCCGCTCCCGGCCGGAATCCGAGGGCTGAGGGGCGATAACCGGACAGGTCTATTCCCTACGTACGCGGTACGCGGGGTCGCTGTCCGTGTCCGCACGCGGAGGCGACGTGCGGGGGCACGGCCGGAAGTGATCCGGTAAAGACTTCCCCAACTCCCTTGCGGATGACGAGAACTGCACCTTGTGGGTTAACAGGCGTTCTCGCGATACTCGGCGTCACAAGTTGGCATGCACGCGTCTTCCTCACGGGGAATGCGCCCATGTCGTACTTCCTCCCGGGTCCACCTGCCCCTCGGGCGGGCCCCACCCCCACCGGAGGTACCGAGTTGAGAAAGCACCGAGGCATATCCAAGCGGCGGGTCCTGATCGCGGGTACGGGCATCGCCGCCCTCACGGCCGGGACGCTCACCCTGGCCACGAACGCCAGTGCCGACCAGGCGGCTCCCACCGCCAGGACCCTGTCGGCCAAGGCGGCGTCCGAGCTCGCCCCCACGCTCACGGGCGACATCAAGGGCGACGCGGGCGCGTACTACGACGCCAAGGCCAAGCAGCTCGTCGTGAACGTCACGGACGCGGCGGGCAAGGCGAAGGCCGAGGCGGCGGGCGCCAGGGCCAGACTCGTCGACCACTCGATGGCCCAGCTCAAGGACGCCAAGGCCGCGCTGGGCGAGACGCGGACGGTCGGCACCTCGCGCGGCGTGGACACCCAGGGCAACAGGGTCCTGGTGACCGCGGACTCGACGGTCAAGGGCGCGAAGCTCGCCCAGCTCAAGAAGGAGATCAAGGCACAGGGCGGCAAGGCCGAGCTCAAGCGGGTCAAGGGCGAGTTCAGCACCAAGATCGCGGGCGGCGACGCCATCTGGGGCTCCGGGGCGCGCTGCTCCCTCGGCTTCAACGTCACCGTCAACGGCCAGCCGGGTTTCCTGACGGCCGGTCACTGCACGAACATCGTCCAGAGCTGGTCCGACTCCCAGGGCGGCGGCGAGATCGCGGCCACCCAGAGCGGCACCTTCCCCGGCAGCGACCACGGCCTGGCGATGTACACCGCCGACACCGACCACCCGAGCGCGGTCGACCTCTACAACGGCAGCACCCAGGAGATCTCGGGCGCGGGCGAGGCGACGGTCGGCCAGCAGGTACAGCGCAGCGGCAGCACCACCCAGGTCCACGACGGCACGGTCGAGGCGCTGAACGTGGACGTCGACTACGCCGAGGGCACGGTCCGCGGCACGATCCAGACCAACGTCTGCGCCGAGCCCGGCGACAGCGGCGGCGCGCTCTTCGCGGGTGACCAGGCCCTGGGTCTCACCTCCGGCGGCAGCGGCGACTGCTCCTCCGGCGGCCAGACCTTCTTCCAGCCCGTCGGCCCGGCCCTTGAGGCGTACGGCGCTTCCATCCCGTAACCGCGAAGCTCCACCAGCAGCACGTCAACCCACGCCAGGCGGAACCCCCGGACGTCGTCCGGGGGTTCCTTGGTTCCGTGTTCCGGTACCGGAGGGACGTTATCCGGACAGGTGTACACCTTACGTGGGGAGTACGCGGCGTCGCCCCGCGTGTCCGGCCGCGAGCGTGCGCCGGGACGACGTGCGAGGGGAGTTGCGAGTGCGCCGTGGGGGGCGGGGAGACAACGCCGGGACGGATGACGCGATCTGGGGGGTTGTGTGTTAACCGACGTTCTCGCAATACTCGGCGCCACGAGTTGGCATGGACGCGACTTCTTCTTGGGAATGAAGTGTGTGTCCGTACTTCCTCCGGGACCGGCCTCAGTCCCTCGCCGGGCCCAACCCCCCACAGGAGGTAAAAGAGTTGAGAGAGCACAAGATATCCAAGCGGCGCGTCGCGATCGCGGGTGCGGCTGTCGCGGCCCTCGCCGCCGGCACCCTCACCATCACCACCGCCAACGCCTCTGAGGACTCCTCCACTCCGAAGAGCCTGTCGTCCGCCTCGGCCTCCAAGCTGGCCACGTCCCTCCAGAAGGACATCAAGGGCGACGCCGGTGCGTACTACGACGCCAAGGCCAAGCAGCTCGTCGTCAACGTGACCGACGGCGACGCCAAGGCGAAGGTCGAGGACGCGGGCGCCAAGGCCCGGGTCGTCGAGCACACCCTGGCCCAGCTGACCACGGTCAAGGACGCCCTCACCGCGAAGGACGTCACGGGCACGGCCCGTTCGGTGGACGTGAAGACCAACAAGGTCGTCGTCACCGCCGACAAGACGGTCAAGGGCGCGAAGCTCGCCCAGCTCAAGAAGCAGATCAAGGCTCAGGGCGGCAAGGCCGAACTGAAGCAGACCGCGGGCAAGTTCACCACCAAGATCGCGGGCGGCGACGCGATCTGGGGCGACGGCGGGCGCTGCTCGCTGGGCTTCAACGTCACGAAGGACGGCAAGGCCGGCTTCCTGACCGCGGGCCACTGCACCACCGCGATCAAGAGCTGGTCCGACAAGGAGGGCGGGGAGGCCATCGCCGACAGCGGCGACGGCAAGTTCCCGGGCAACGACTACGGCATCGCCATGTACAAGGGCGACACCGACCACCCGAGCGAGGTCAACCTCTACAACGGCAGCACCCAGAAGATCTCGGGCGCGGCCGAGGCCGAGGTCGGCCAGAAGGTGCAGCGGAGCGGCAGCACCACGCAGCTCCACGACGGCTCGGTCAAGGCCGTCGACGCCTCCGTCTCGTACCCGGAGGGCACCGTCGACGGGCTGATCCAGACCGACGTCTGCGCCGAGCCCGGTGACAGCGGCGGCTCGCTCTTCGCCGAGGACAAGGCGCTCGGCGTCACCTCCGGCGGCAGCGGCGACTGCTCCGCGGGCGGCGAGACCTACTTCCAGCCCGCGACCACCGCGCTGGAGGCCCTGGGTGCCGAGATCGGCTGACACGGCCGGTCGGACGGTCCCGTGCGGACCTGAGTGACATCCCCCCACGCACCACGGAACCCCCGGACACCGTCCGGGGGTTCTGTGCGTCCGTACGCCGGATCCGGCGGCCCGGGGTCAGCTCTTCTCGGCCGCCACCAGCTCCGCGATCTGCACGGCGTTCAGCGCCGCGCCCTTGCGGAGGTTGTCGTTGGAGAGGAAGAGCGCGAGGCCGTTCTCGGCGGTCTCGTCGGCGCGGATACGGCCGACGTAGCTCGCGTCCTTCCCGGCCGCCTGGAGCGGGGTCGGGATGTCGGACAGCTCCACGCCCGGCGCCCCGGCGAGCAGCTCGCGGGCGCGCTCGGGGCTGATCGGGCGCGCGAAGCGGGCGTTGACCTGGAGGGAGTGGCCGGTGAAGACGGGCACGCGGACGCAGGTGCCGGAGACCTTCAGGGCGGGGATGTCGAGGATCTTGCGGCTCTCGTTACGGAGCTTCTGCTCCTCGTCCGTCTCGTTCAGCCCGTCGTCGACGACCGAGCCCGCGAGCGGCAGCGCGTTGAAGGCGATGGGGCGCTTGAACTTGTCGGGGGCGGGGAAGTCGACCGCGTCCCCGTCGAAGGTCAGCCGCGCCGCGTCGCCCTCGACGGCCTTGCGCACCTGGCCGTCCAGCTCGGCGACACCGGCGAGGCCGCTGCCGGAGACCGCCTGGTAGGTGGCGACGACCAGGGCCGTCAGCTCCGCCTCGGCGTGCAGCGGGCGCAGCACCGGCATGGCGGCCATGGTGGTGCAGTTCGGGTTGGCGATGATGCCCTTCGGGCGGCGCTTCGCGGCCTCGGGGTTCACCTCGGAGACGACCAGCGGCACCTCGGGGTCCATCCGCCAGGCCGAGGAGTTGTCGATCACGACGGGGCCCTGGGCGGCGATCTTCTCGGCGAGGGCCCTGGAGGTCGCGCCGCCCGCGGAGAACAGGACGATGTCCAGCCCGGAACAGTCGGCGGTGGTCGCGTCCTCGACCGTGATCTCGCCGTCCTTCCACGGCAGGGTCCGCCCGGCGGAACGCGCCGAGGCGAACAGCCGCAGCTCGTCGACCGGGAAATCCCGCTCGGCCAGAATCTCGCGCATCACGCTGCCGACCTGACCCGTGGCTCCGACGATCCCGATCTTCATGGGGCTCCTTCATGTCATGCCTGTGCGCTGCGCTGTGCTGTGCGCCTTCCTGAGTGCCCTCTACCCTGCCTCGGAGCGGGCACGGGGGGCCAATTCTTTGACTTCGGTCACAGCGGGCGGCTCAGGCCCGGGGGACGTCCAGGCCCGCCGTGAGCTTCCGCAGGCAGCGGACGCCGGTCTCCGCGGGGCCGTCCCCGTCGTCGTCCTCCGCCCCGGCCCAGGTCTCCACGGAGATCCGCATCGCGGAGTTCGCCGCCGCCGCGAGCAGCCGTACGTCCAGGGGGTCGGCGTCCTCGCGCGCCAGCGCCGTCAGCACCGGGATCAGTGACTCCTCGGTGGTGGCGTGGACGCGGTGCCAGACCGAGCGCAGGCCCGGGTCGCCGGGCACGGCGCGCAGCAGCCCGCGGGTGCGGTGCAGGGCCTCGGCCTCCGCCTCGTCCTCGGGGGTGAGCGCCCTGCGGACGGCCCGCTCCAGCGCCTCGGCGACCGGCAGCTCGCCGGGCGCGGCGGCGAGGTCCTTCAGCCACCGCCGGACGCCGCCGGTGAGGAGCGGGGTGACGGCCTCCTCCTTGGTGCGGAAGTACCGGTAGAAGGTGCGCAGCGAGACCCCCGCGGCCCGCGCGATGTCCTCGGCCGTGACGCCCCCGGCGCCGTGCTCGGCGAACAGGTCGGCGGCGCAGCGGGCGATCTCCCACTCGGTCTCGGCCTTGCGCCGCTCGGTGAGGGTGGGGCCGTAAGGAGCACGTGCGGACATAGGGGAAGCGTACGTCAGGCGGCGGGCAAGTCTGCGTCCTGCGCCACTGTGGCACGTTGTGCCACTCAGGCGTACGGTGGACAGCGATCCCTCGGGGGACAGCCCTCCCGGAAAAGGAGCACCACCCATGTCACTCCCTCGCTTCGCAGGCCGCCGCGTCCTCGTCACCGGCGGCGGATCCGGTATCGGCCAGGCCACCGTCGCGCGGCTGCTGGACGAGGGCGGCACCGTCGTCGCCGCCGACATCGCCGAGCCGGGCCTGGAGAAGACCCGTGCGGCGGCCGTCCAGGCCGGGACCGACGCCCGTCTGACCACGGTCACCGTGGACATCTCCGACGAGGCGTCCGTGCGGGACGCCGTCGGGGGCGCGATCGAGGGCCTCGGCGGCCTGGACGTCCTGGTGAACGCCGCCGGGATCCTGGACTCCGCGCACACCGAGACCATGACCCTCGACTTCTGGAACCGGATCATCGGCGTCAACCTCACCGGCACGTTCCTGGTGACCCGTCAGGCGCTGCCCGCGCTGCTCGCCACGGGCAAGGGCGTGCTGGTCAACTTCAGCTCGACCTCGGCGAGCTTCGCGCACCCCTACATGGCCGCGTACGCCGCGACCAAGGGCGGCATCCAGTCCTTCACGCACGCCCTCGCCTCCGAGTACAGCAAGCAGGGGCTGCGCGCGGTCTGCGTCGCGCCCGGCTCCATCGACTCCGGCATGACGCGCGCCCCGGGGCTGCCGGAGGACACGGACTTCTCGCTGATCGCCAAGCTGACTCCGGCGCTCGGCAAGGGCTTCGCCGGGCCCGAGACCGTCGCGGGCGCCATCGCGATGCTCGCCTCCGACGACGGCGCGTTCATCACCGGCACGGAGCTGCGGATCGACGGCGGCACGCACATGTGAACCCATGTGAGTGTGCCGGTACGGGAGTTGTAGCGTGCGGATCATGAATGACGCCGAACTCCCGTACACCGTCCGCACCGCGCGGCCCGCCGACTTCGACGCGATCATCGCCGTCGTCGACGACTGGTGGGGCCGCCCCGCCTCCCGCGACCTCACCCGGGTCTTCCTCGACCACTTCTTCGCGACCAGCCTCGTCGCCGAGGACGCCGACGGGGAGCTGGCGGGCTTCGTCGTCGGCTTCCTGTCGCCCTCCGAGCCCGCCTACGCCTACATCCACTTCACCGGCGTCTCGCCCGCCATGCGCAGGACAGGACTCGCCCGCGACCTGTACGAGCGGTTCTTCGTACGGGCCCGGGAGGACGGCCGTACCGCCGTCAAGGCCGTCACCTCCCCGGTCAACGCCCGCTCCATCGCCTTCCACGAGGCCATGGGCTTCACGGCCTCGGCCCCGGTCGCCGACTACGACGGCCCCTCGCTGGACCGGGTCGTCTTCCGCCGGGAGCTGTGAGGGGGGCGGCTCCCCGAGGCCCTCTCGCCTCGCCATTCGAATAAAAGTTCGATGGCTGGTTTATGGTGGTCCCAGAGAACGAGAAGGGGGCTGACGTGGCGGGAGGTGCTGACGACCGGTGGCCGGTTTTGTGCACCTGCACGTCGCCTCCGGCTTCTCCGCGCGGTACGGCGCCTCGCACCCCGAGAAGCTGGCCGAGCGCGCCGCCGAGCGGGGGATGGAGGCGGTCGCGCTGACGGACCGGGACACCCTCGCGGGAGCAGTGCGCTTCGCCAAGGCGAGCGCGCGGGCCGGGGTGCGCCCGGTGTACGGCGTGGAGCTGGCCGTCGGGCAGCCGGAGGAGCGGCGCGGCGACGGGACCGTACGGCGCAGGAAGACCCCGGTCAGGGGCGGGTCCTTTGTCGATGAATCGGCACAGCGCGCCGTCTTCCTCGCCCGGGACGGCGCCCGCGGCTGGGCCGAGCTGTGCCGGATGGTGACCGCCGCGCACGCCGGGCGGGAGGCCGCCGGGCCGCCCGGCGGTGACCGCCCGCTGCTGCCGTGGGCCGGGGCCCACGGGGACGCGCTGACCGTGCTGCTCGGCGCCGGTTCCGACGTGGGCCGCGCGCTCGCCGCCGGGCGGCCCGACCGCGCGGCCCGGCTGCTGACCGCGTGGCGCGAGGTCTTCGGCGACGATCTGCGCCTCGCCGTCGACGGCTCCGGGCCGCTGCGCGAGGCGGCCCGCGCGCTGGGCCTCGCTGCGCAGGAGGGCGTCAAGCCCGTGCTGACCAACGCCGTGCGCTATGCCGACCCGGGCCAGGGCCCCGTCGCCGACGTGCTGGACGCCGCCCGTCGCCTCGTCCCCGTCGATCCGCGCAGGGGGCTCGACGGCGGCGAGCGCTGGCTGAAGGGCCCGGCCGAGATGGACGCCGTCGCCGAGCGGGTCGCGGAGGCGGCCGGATACCGGCGGAACACCGCGCACCGGCTGCTCGACCTCACCCAGGAGACCGCCGCCGCCTGCCGCGTGGACCAGGGGGACGACCTCGGCATCGGCAGCGTGCACTTCCCCGAGCCCTGGCTGACCGGCACGGCCGGGCGCACCGCCGCGCGCGAACTGCGCTCGCGCTGCGCCGCCGGGATGGTCGCCCGCCGGTACGAGCGGGACCCGGGGCGCTGGCGGCGGCTGGAGCACGAGCTGGGGATCATCGAGGAGCTGGGCTTCTCCTCGTACTTCCTCACCGTCGCGCGCGTCGTCGAGGACGTGAAGGAGCTGGGGATCCGGGTCGCGGCGCGAGGCTCGGGCGCCGGGTCCTTCGTCGTCCACCTGCTGGGCGTCGCGCAGGCCGACCCCGTCGCGCACGGGCTGCTGATGGAGCGCTTCCTCTCCCCGCGCAGGGCCGCGCTCCCGGACATCGACATCGACGTCGAGTCGGCCCGCAGGCTGGAGGTCTACCGCGCGATCTTCGACCGCTTCGGCGAGGAGCGGGTCGCCACCGTCGCCATGCCCGAGACCTACCGGGTGCGGCACGCGATCCGGGACGTGGGCGCCGCGCTCGGCATGGACCCGGCGGAGACCGACCGGCTCGCCAAGGCGTTCCCGCACATCAGGGCGAAGGACGCGCGCGCCGCGCTCGCCGAGCTGCCGGAGCTGAAGGGCGTGGCCGAGGAGACCCACGGCCCCCGCTTCTGGGACCTGGTCGAGGGGCTGGACGGGCTGCCGCGCGGCGTGGCCATGCACCCGTGCGGGGTGCTGCTCTCGGACGCCTCGCTGCGCGCCCGTACGCCCGTGGTGCCGACCAGCGGCGAGGGCTTCGCCATGTCCCAGTTCGACAAGGAGGACGTGGAGGACCTGGGGCTGCTCAAGCTGGACGTGCTGGGGGTGCGGATGCAGTCGGCCATGGCGTACGCGCTGGACGAGGTCGAACGGGCGAGCGGCGAGCGCGTCGACCTGGACGCGGTGCCGGAGGGCGACCCGGAGACGTACGAACTGATCCGGTCCTCCGAGACGCTGGGCTGCTTCCAGATCGAGTCGCCGGGCCAGCGCGACCTGCTGGGGCGGCTGCAGCCGGAGAACTTCCACGACCTCGTCGTGGACATCTCGCTCTTCCGCCCGGGGCCCGTCGGCGGCGACATGGTGCGGCCGTTCATCGAGTCCCGGCACGGGCGGCGCGCCCCGGGCTATCCGCACCCGGACCTGGAGCCGGTGCTGCGCGAGACGTACGGGGTGGCGATCTTCCACGAGCAGGTGATCAGGATCCTCGCCGTCATGACGGGCTGCGACCGGGGCAAGGCCGACGAGGCGCGGCGCGCGCTGAACGGCGAGGAGGGGCGGGCCCGGGTGCGCGCCTGGTTCGCCGACGCGGCGGAACGGCGCGGCTACGCGCCCTCCGTGATCGCCGCGACCTGGGAGATCGTCGAGTCCTTCGGCTCGTACGGCTTCTGCAAGGCGCACGCGGTCGCCTTCGCGGTGCCCACCTACCAGTCGGCGTGGCTGAAGGCGCACCGTCCGGCCGCGTTCTACGCCGGGCTGCTGGAGCACGACCCCGGGATGTACCCGAAGCGGCTGCTGCTGGCGGACGCGCGGCGGCGCGGGGTGCCGGTGCTGCCGCTGGACGTGAACCGGTCCTCCGCGTCCTATCGGATCGAACTGGAGTCTGATTCTGGGCTGTGGGGCGTCCGCCTCGCGCTCTCCGAGGTGCAGGGCATCAGCGCGGCGGACGCCGCGCGGATCGAGGCCGGACAGCCCTACGGCTCGCTCGCCGACCTCTGGCGCCGCGCCCGCCCGCCCCGGCCCGTCGCCGAGGGCCTCGCGCGGGTCGGCGCGCTGGACGCCTTCGCGCCCGGCGGCAACCGGCGCGACCTGCTGCTGCACCTCGCCGAGCTGCACCGCGCGCAGCGCGCCTCGGGCGCGCGCGAGGGCCAGCTCGCGCTGGGCGAGTCGGGCCCCGCCGACGCGCCCGAGCCCGCACACCTGCCCGACATGGACAGCGACGAGCGGCTCGGCGCCGAGATCGGCGTCCTCGGCCTGGACGCCTCCCGGCACCTGATGAGCGACCACCACGACTTCCTGCGGGAGCTGGGCGCCTGCTCGGCCCGTACGCTGCGCGACGCGCGGCACGGCGAGACCGTGCTGGTCGCGGGCGCCAAGGCGGCCACCCAGACGCCGCCGATCCCCTCCGGCAAGCGCGTCATCTTCACGACGCTGGACGACGGCACGGGCCTGGTCGACTGCGCCTTCTTCGACGACTCCCACGCCGCCTGCGCGCACACCGTCTTCCACTCCTGGCTGCTGCTGGTGCGCGGCGTGGTGCAGCGGCGCGGCCCGCGCAGCCTCAGCGTGGTCGGCTCCGCCGCCTGGAACCTGGCCGAACTGGCCGAACTGCGCCGCACCGGCGGCCTCGACGCGGTCACGGAACGGCTGGCGGCGACGTCGGCGCCGGAAGAGGACGGGGAGGCCACGAGCCGCACCATCGAGGTCGCCCCCGGCGTCCGCATGAACGCCTGGGCCGATCTGCGCACCCCCGGCGAGGACACCGCCAAGGGCGTCCGCAAGATGTGGCACTCCAGCCCGGGGAGCGCCGGATGATCCGGGCGAGCGGGACGACCGTATCCGCCGTGCTCTACGTCCACTTCGGCCGCTGTTCCGAGGACGCCTACACGGAGCTCCTCGCCCTGCTCGCCGACATCACCCCCGTCGTCCAGGCGCTGCCGCCCGACGCCGCGCTCGCCGACGTCCGGGGCGCGCTGCGCTACTTCGGGCAGGACGCCGCCGGGCTCGCCCGCCTCGTACGGCTGCGCGCGGCGGCCCGGTACGGGACGGGGTGCACCGTCGGCGTCGGCCCCAACCCGCTGCTCGCGCGGATGGCCGCGCACGACGGGGACTTCGGGGGCGTACGGGAGGTGCGCCCCGAGGACGTCGCGCGCTTCCTCGACCGCAAGCCCGTCGCCGCGCTGCACGGGGTCGGCCCCGCGACCGCCCGTACGCTCTGCTCGTACGGCCTGGACAGCGTCGGGCGCCTCGCCGCGGCCCCTCCCGCCACGCTCCAGCGGATCCTCGGCGCCGCGACGGCCCGCCGCCTGGCCGAACGGGCGCGCGGGGACGACACGACACCGGTCGTCCCCTCGGCCCCGGCGCGCTCGGCCGCCGCCGAGCACCGCTTCGGCCACGACGAGCTGGACCCGGAGCAGCGGCGGCGCGCGCTGCTCACGCTCGCCGACGGGCTGGGCTTCCGGATGCGGACCGACCGGCAGGTCGCGCACGGGCTGAGCCTCACCGTCCGCTACGCCGACCGGTCGGCCACCACCCGCACCCGCACCCTGCCCGAACCGACGGCGCACACCCCCGCGCTGACGCACGCCGCCTACGCGCTGCACGACGCACTCGGCCTCCAGCGCGCCCGCGTACGGTCCGTGGCACTGCGCGCCGAGAACCTCACGGCGGCCGAACTCGCCGCCCGCCAGCTCTCCTTCGACCCCCGCGAGGAACGGGCCCGCCGCGCGGAGGCGGCGGCCGACCGGGCACGCGTCAGGTTCGGCGCGGCGGCGGCGTACCCGGCGGGGGCCGTGGCGGCGTGAGTCCCCGCCCGCCCCTCAGCGGATGATCGAGACGATCTCGCAGACCGCGTCGGCGAGACGCGGGTCGCCCGCCGTACGGGCACGGGCCCGGGCCTCGGCGGGCTCGACGCCCCGGACGCACAGCCGCCAGGCGGTCTCGGCGTCCAGCTCCACACGCGTGACGGGCTCGCCGGCGGGCGGCCCGGCCAGCGTCCACCCTTTCTCGTCGCCCTCGGCGGTGACGGTCCAGGCGCCGCCCGCCGGTCCCGGCACCGTCACCCGGACCTGCGTGCCCGGGGGAGCGGGGACGGCGCGCAGGGTGTGGGGGAGGGCGCGGAAGAAGGTGTCGAGGACGACGGAGAGGACGCGCGGTGCGTCGTCGGTTCCCCGGCCCGTCGCGTGCCGGAGCTGCTGGCGGTGGGTCCAGAACTCGGTCAGGTCCCGGGCCCGGTCCAGCCACATCGGCGCCGGGTCGACGCCCGCCCAGGAGACGCCCAGCGACGGCGCGTCCGGGTCCGCCGCCTCGAAGAACCGCGCGACCTGCGCGCCCGCCGTCTCCAGCGCGTCGAGCAGCGAGGCAGGGGAGACCCGGGCGTGCGCGTCGACCCACTCCTGGTTGATCCGGTGGATGAACGCCTCCAGCGTCTCGCCGGGCGCGGGCGCCGGGCCCTCGCGGTGCCCGTCGCGGTCGCGCGCGAGGCGCCCGTAGAAGTCGCCGAGCAGATGCGCCGCCAGCTCGCGCACCGTCCACCCCGGCACCGCCTCCGCACGCCACTCCTCCGGCCGGAGCGCGCGCAAGGTGGCCATGAGCGCCGCGTGCTCGGGCGCGAAGAGGGGCCCGGCGTCGATGGGCGGTCCGAGACGGGAGAGGTCGGGTTCGGTCATCCGCCGACGGTAGACGGGGAGGACCGGGGCAGGGGAACGGTTTTCCGGGCCCCGCCGGTTCGCCCCGTCAGGGGCGCGGGGAACTGCGCGCCCGGCCACGGCGACGTGGCCATCCGCCGACGGTAGATGCGAAGGACCGGGGCAGGGGAACGGATTTCCGAGCTCCCTGGTTTGCCCCGTCAGGGGCGCGGGGAACTGCGCGACCGGCCACGGTGGCGCGGCAGCCTGCCGCGCACGCGCGGGGGCAGCCCGGATGCAGCTCTTACGGGCAGTGCCCAGCGGGAAAAGTGAGGGGCCCCGGGGACTCAGCCCGGGGCCCCTCGTAGGGAGACGGTCAGTTGACCGCGGCCCGGAACTGTCGCAGGCGGAGGCTGTTGCCGACGACGAAGACCGAGGAGAAGGCCATCGCGGCCCCCGCGATCATCGGGTTGAGCAGGCCCGCCGCCGCGAGCGGCAGCGCCGCGACGTTGTAGGCGAAGGCCCAGAAGAGGTTGGACTTGATGGTGCCCAGCGTCCTGCGGGAGAGGCGGATGGCGTCCGCCGCCGCGCGCAGGTCGCCCCGTACGAGCGTGAGGTCGCCCGCCTCTATGGCCGCGTCGGTGCCGGTGCCCATGGCCAGGCCGAGGTCGGCCTGGGCGAGCGCCGCCGCGTCGTTGACGCCGTCGCCGACCATGGCGACCGAACGGCCCTCGTCCTGGAGCTTCTTGACGACGCTCACCTTGTCCTCGGGCATGACCTCGGCGATCACGTCCGCGGGCTCGATGCCGACCTCGGCGGCGACCGTCTCGGCCACGGCCTGGTTGTCGCCGGTCAGCAGCACGGGCCGCAGGCCCAGGCCGCGCAGCCGCTCGATGGCCTCGGCGCTGGTCGGCTTGACCGCGTCGGCGACCTCCAGCACGGCACGGGCCTCGCCGTCCCAGGCGACCGCGATGGCGGTGCGGCCCGCCTTCTCGGCCGCGAGCTTGGCCGCCGCCAGGTCCTCGGGGAGGGCCATCGCCCACTCCGCGAGCAGCTTCTCGCGGCCGACCAGCACCGCGTGGCCCTCGACGACGCCCTGGACGCCGAGCCCGGGAACGTTCGCGAAGTCCTCGGGGGCGGGCAGCTGTCCGTACTTCTCGCTCGCGCCCTTGGCGACGGCCTGCGCGATGGGGTGCTCGGAGGCGTTCTCCAGCGCGCCCGCCAGCTTCAGGACCTCCTCCTCGGAGGTGCCCTCGGCGGTGTGGACGCCGAGCAGGGTCATGGTGCCGGTGGTGACGGTGCCGGTCTTGTCGAGCACGATGGTGTCGGCCTTGCGGGTGTTCTCCAGCACCTCGGGCCCCTTGATCAGGATGCCGAGCTGGGCGCCGCGCCCGGTGCCGACCATCAGCGCGGTCGGCGTGGCCAGGCCCAGGGCGCAGGGGCAGGCGATGATCAGCACCGCGACGGCCGCGGTGAAGGCGGCGGTCAGCCCCGCGCCGTTGCCGAGCCAGAAGCCGAGCGTGGCGAGCGCGAGCCCGATCACGACGGGCACGAAGACCCCGGAGATACGGTCGGCCAGCCGCTGGGCCGCGGCCTTGCCGTTCTGCGCGTCCTCCACCAGCTTGGCCATCCGCGCGAGCTGGGTGTCGGCGCCGACGCGGGTCGCCTCGACGACGAGCCGGCCGCCCGCGTTGAGCGTCGCGCCGGTGACCGCGTCGCCCTCGCCGACCTCCACCGGCACGGACTCGCCGGTGAGCATGGAGGCGTCCACGGCGGAGCTGCCCTCGACGACCGTGCCGTCGGTGGCGATCTTCTCTCCGGGCCGGACCACGAAGCGGTCGCCGACCGCCAGCTCCTCGGTGCGGATCAGGACCTCGCGGCCGTCGCGCAGCACCGTGACTTCCTTGGCGCCCAGCTCCAGCAGGGCCTTGAGCGCGGCGCCCGCCTTCCGCTTGGAACGGGCCTCGAAGTACCGCCCGGCCAGGATGAAGGTGGTCACGCCCGCCGCGGCTTCCAGATAGATGTTCCCGGCGCCGTCGGTCCGTGCGATGGAGAGCTCGAAGGGGTGGGTCATGCCGGGCTCGCCCGCCGTACCGAAGAACAGCGCCCACAGGGACCAGAGCATCGCGGCCGAGGTGCCGACCGAGATCAGGGTGTCCATGGTGGCGGCGCCGTGCCGCGCGTTGGTCCAGGCGGCGCGGTGGAAGGGCCAGGCGCCCCAGACCACGACCGGCGCGGCCAGCGTGAGGGAGAGCCACTGCCAGTACTCGAACTGCAGTGCCGGGGCCATCGCCATCGCGATCACGGGAACGGAGAGGATCAGCGAGCCGATCAGCCGCTGGCGCAGCGTGGCCAGCTCGGCGTCCTTCGCGTCCTCCTCCGTGCCACCGCTGGAACCCTCGGCCTCCGTACGCGCGGGGGCGGGCGGCTCCGCCGTGTAACCGGTGGCCTCGACCGTGGCGACCAGGTCGTCCACACCGACGCCGTCCGCGAAGCTGACCTTGGCCTTCTCGGTGGCGTAGTTGACGGTGGCGGTGACGCCCTCCATCCGGTTCAGCTTCTTCTCGATGCGGTTGGCGCACGAGGCGCAGGTCATGCCACCAATGGCGAGTTCGACCTCGGTGCTCTCGTCGGCGTTCGCGGGGGTGGTGACGGTCATCACTGCTCCTCGTGCTCAGAGATTCGCATGTGTATCAGGAAAAAGAGGACGCTGGAGCGGCGGGGCCGACGGGCGAGGGCGCCCCGCCGCTCCACCGCGTCAGGCGCGGCCGGTCAGCTCGTATCCGGCGTCGTCGATCGCGGCGGCGACCGCCTTCTCGTCGGGCTCGCTCTCGGCGGCGACGGTGACCTTCCCGGTGGTCAGGTCGACCTCGACGTCGGTGACGCCGGGCAGCGCGCCGAGGGCCCGGGAGATGGTCGAGACGCAGTGGCCGCAGGTCATGCCGGACACCTGGTAGACGGTGGTCACACCCGCGGAGTGGCAGCTGCCGTCGGGGGTGCAGCAGGAGCCCGTGGAGGCGGTGGTCGTGGCCGTGGTCGTTTCCGACATGAGGTGTTGTCCTCTCTGGAACTGAACGATTCCGATGGCATCCGGCGATACCCTTGGGGGGTATCTCCAGCGCCCTTCCATGTATACCCCTGCCCCCTATCCAACGCAAGCTCCGTCCCCGCTTGAATTCATACCCCCGAGGGGTATGGTTACCTGGTGTGGCGGCCCGCACGGGGCGGAGCTGCCGAAGGGAGCCACCATGAACACCACGGGTAAGGTCACCGCCTTCGCCGTCACGCTCGCCGCCGCCTTCGCGGGCGCGTACGGCATCGGTGCGGCCGCGGAGCCGGTCGACCAGGAGCCGAAGAAGACGGAGGCCCACGACACGCACGCGGGGAAGAAGGAAGACAAGGGGAACAAGGGGGACAAGGGAGGGGGAGGCTCCGAGGCGGCCCCCGAGCCGCCCGGCGGGCTCCAGGTCTCCGACGGGGGCTACCGTCTCGACCTGCGCACCCCGCGCGTCTCCGCGGGCGAGAAGGAGGAGCTCCGCTTCACCGTGCGCGACAAGAAGGGCCGCGCCCTCAAGGCGTACGAGGAGGAGCAGACGAAGGAGCTGCACCTCATCGTCGCCTCCCGTGACCTGGGCACGTACCGCCACCTCCACCCCGAGCGCGACAAGAGCGGCGAGTGGAGCGTGCGCGCCGAGCTGCCGCGCGCCGGCGACTACCGGCTGCTCGCCGACTTCGTGCCGCACGGCGCCTCCGAGGGCCTCACGCTCGGCGCCGATCTCGCGGCCGAGGGGGAGTACGAGCCCAAGGCGCTGCCTCAGCCCACACGCACCGTCGCCGCCGAGGACGGGTACCGCGTGCGGCTCGAAGGGAACCTCAAGGCCGGTCAGGAGCGGAAGCTCACGCTGAACGTGACCAAGGACGGCAAGCCCGTCTCCGGCGGTCTCCAGCCCTACCTCGGCGCCTCCGGGCACCTGGTCGCGCTGCGCGCGGGCGACCTCGGCTATCTGCACGTCCACCCCAGCGGCGCCTCGGGCTCGCGGGTCTCGTTCATGGCCACGGCGCCGACCGAGGGCAGCTACCGCCTCTTCCTCGACTTCAAGCACGGCGACGAGGTCCGTACGGCCGCGTTCACCGTCGACGCGGGAGGCGGCACCGTGAAGAGCGAGGGAACTCACGGGAGTGAGGAATCCGGCGGCCACGGGCACTGAACTCCGCGCGGTGCGGAGTATGGCCAACTTCCTTACTCGTGCGTACGTTGACAGCGATTCAATAACGTCACCGTGAGGAGACGCACCATGAAGCTGTCACTGGAACGCGTACGCAGACCCGCGGCCGCCGTGGCGACGGCGGTCGCGGTCATCGCTCTCCCGCTCACAGCCCAGCCCGCGGCGGCGCAGGCTCAGCAGGCGGACAGCAGCGGCTGGAACGACTACGGCTGCAAGCCCTCCGCCGCGCACCCCCGCCCCGTCGTGCTCGTGCACGGCACGTTCGGCAACTCCGTCGACAACTGGCTCGGCCTCGCGCCGTACCTGGTCAAGCGCGGCTACTGCGTCTTCTCCCTGGACTACGGGCAGCTGCCGGGCAAGCCCTTCTTCCACGGGCTCGGCCCCATCGAGGAGTCCGCGAAGCAGCTCGACTCCTACGTCGACAAGGTGCTGAAGGCCACCGGCACCCGCGAGGTCGACCTCGTCGGGCACTCGCAGGGCGGGATGATGCCCCGCCAGTACCTCAAGTTCCACGGCGGCGCCGCCAAGGTGAACGCGCTCGTCGGCATCGCGCCCAGCAACCACGGCACCAGCCTCAGCGGACTCGCCAGGCTCGCCGACCAGTTCCCGCCCGTCGGCGACGTCGTGGACGAGATCGGCCCCTCCCTGCTCCAGCAGAAGGAGGGCTCCGACTTCCTCAAGCGGCTCAACGAGGGAGGCGACACGGTGCCCGGCGTGAACTACACGGTCATCGCCACGAAGTACGACGAGGTCGTCACCCCGTACAAGTCCCAGTTCCTGAACGGGCCGAACGTCAAGAACGTGCTGCTCCAGGACCTGTGCCCGGTCAACGTCTCCGAGCACCTGGCCATCGGGCTCGCCGACCGCATGGCCTTCCATGAGACCGCCAACGCCCTGGACCCGGCGAACGCGACCCCGACGAAGTGCCTCTCCTAGTCCGCCCGTTCAGCCCTGGTAGATCTTCTCGGCGTACTTCGCGCCGTAGTACTCCTCCAGGAACTCCAGCGAGTCCTCGGGGCGGTCGAGCGCCTTGGCCAGCCGGGCGCGGGAGGGCACCGCGTCCGGCGTCCAGGTGTCCGGCTCCCAGGTGCGCGAGCGCAGGAACGCCTTCGAGCAGTGGTGGAAGACCTCCTCGATCTCGACCACCAGCGCCAGCTTGGGGCGGTTCCGGCGGACGATCATGTCGTCGAAGAACGGCGCTTCGCGCACCAGCCGGGCCCTGCCGTTGATCCGGAGCGTGTCGCCGCGCCCCGGCAGGAAGTAGATCAGCCCGACGTGCGGGTTGCTCAGCACGTTACGGAAGCCGTCCACCCGCTTGTTGCCCGGACGCTCGGGCACCGCGATCGTCGTGTCGTCCAGCACCTTGGTGAAGCCGGGCGGGTCGCCCTTCGGGGAGACGTCGCAGGTGCCGTCGGCCGCCGAGGTGGCGACGAGGCAGAACGGGGAGTGGGCCAGCCACTCGCGGTCCAGCGGATGGAGGGAGGTGCGCTCCTTCTCCCGCGCGTGCCGGTTCGGCTCGCCGAGCAGCTCGCGCAGCTCCGCCTCGCTGGTGATCTCGACTGCTCCGGCCAGCGCGTCCTGTGCGTCCTGTGTCCGCTCCGACATGTGCGGCCCGCCTCTCGTCGCTCGTACGCCTGATCGTACGCCGCCGCCCCGCGCCCCCTGAGGTGAAGGGAAAGAGGGGCGCGGGGCGGCGGGGTCCTGCGGGGCGAACGTCAGCCGCGGGCCTTCGCCGCGCGGCGGCGGGCCGTGGCGATCACGACTGCGCCGCCGACGGCGACGACGGCCGCGCCGCCCATCGCGAGGGGCGCGGTGTTGTCGTCGCCACCGGTCTCGGCGAGCTTCTCCGAACCGCCGTTGGGCTTGGGCGCGTTGGCCTCGGAGCCCGCAGTCTTCTCGTGGTCGGCGTGCTCACCGTGGCTGTCGCCGCCGTGGCCCTTGTGGTCCACGGTCGACTTCTCCATGCCCTTGTCGATCTGCGCGTCGCTCGGCTTCTCGGGCGCGGTCGCCGGGGTGCTCGCGGCGTTCTTGCCGCCGAAGGTCACGTCCGAGCAGGTGTAGAACGCCTCGGGGCTGTCGGAGCGCTGCCAGGTGCTGTAGATCAGGTGGCGGCCCGACTTCTTCGGGATGGTGCCGTTGAAGACGTAGCTGCCGCTCTCCAGCTTGGGGTCCTTGACCGTGGCGAACGGCTTGGACTCCAGGTCCGACCACTTCAGCGGCTTCGACGGGTCGTAGCCGTCCTTGGTGATGTAGAGGTCGAACGAGCCCTTGTGCGGGGCCGTCGCCTTGTACTTGAACGTGTGCTTGCCCGCCTTCATCTTCGTCGCGGGCCAGTCCTTGCGCGGCAGGTCGAGACCCTTGTACTTGTCACGGCCCGCGCTGCACAGCTTGCCGTCCGGGATGATCTGCTTGTGCTTCCCGGCGGCGTCCGGGATGTTGACCTCGTTCCAGTCGTAGAACGCCTGCGTGCCGCTCGCCTTGACGGCGGCCTTGCACGCGGCGGACTGCGGGCTCTCGGGCCCCTCGGCGAAGCAGGCGGACACGCGGCTGACCGGGTCCTGCATCGATCCGTGCGCAGCGGCCGGGGTGGCGAGCGCCGTGGTGACGGCCAGCGGGGCGAAGCCCAGCGCGGCGATCCCAGCGGCCTTGCGGCGAACGGTCATTGGGGGGTCTCCTTCTCGACGGGGCAGGACGTGGGGGGTTCCGGACGGGATGACTCCGGCCGCCCGGTGATCCCGAACGTTAGCCACGTCGCATGGCCGTTTCGCCTGCGAAAGGGGGTTCCCGCCGATCCTTAGGGACCGCTTAATCTCCGTCTAAGCGGTGAATAGGTTCGCCGCCGTCTTTCGGGGCTGCGAAGGGGGTGCCCCGCCTGCTGTGTTGCAGGCTGCGGGTCGTGCGTGGTTGCTCGCGCAGTTCCCCGCGCCCCTGACGGGGCGCTCCGGGGAGTGCCCTTTAGGGGCGCGGGGAACTGCGCGACAAGCCACGACGCACCCGCAGCCTGCACATCACGGCACGGGGCAGCCCCTGCCCAGCACCGGCAAAAGGGCAGGGGCTTGCTCTCCGTACGGCGCTACGAGCGCATCAGGAGGACGACGCCTGCCGTGGCGCAGGCCAGGAGCACGGCGAACACACCGTGGCTGAGGCGGTGTTCGCGCAGCACCGGCAGCGCGCGGTCCACCGCGTACCGGCCCGGCCCTGTCAGGGCAAGGGCCCCCGCGGCAGCGGCCAGCACGAAGGCGTACTCGAAGCCGTCCGGGGAGAGATAGCCGTCTTCCCAGGTGACCGCTATCGCGTTGATCATGGTGCCGAGCGCCGCGGCCCCCGCGAGCGGGGTGAGCAGGCCCAGCGCGAGGCCGAGCCCGCCGAGGGCCTCGGTGAGCCCGGCGACGACGGCCATGGCGCGGGCCGACGGATAGCCGACCGAGGCGAAGAACTGCTCGGTGCCGTCGAGCCCGTTGCCGTCGAACCAGCCGAAGAGTTTCTGCGAGCCGTGGGCGGCGAGGGAGAGGCCGATCACGAGCCGGATGACCAGGAGCCCGGTGTCGAGACCGGTCCGGTCGGCCGCCGCGGCGGGCGCGGCGGCGGAGGCGGAGGCGCGGGAGGTGCGGGGAGAGGTGGCAGAGTCGCCGAGAGTGACGTCGGGGGAGTTCATGCGAGTCGGGCTCCCTGTGTCGGTGCGGCCCGCGCGCGAGGTGCTCAGGGGGGTTGCGGGCGGGACGCCGGGGGTGAAAGGGACGGATTTCGCCTGGAGCCGGTGCGGGGACTTGGTTGAACCTTGTGCCGTGCAGACCGTAGCGATTGGTCTGGACCTGCACAACGGGTCCCGTGCGTTCTGTCACAGACGGAACCGGCGAGGAGTGCTTGCGCGTTTTCTCCCCCGAACGGCCCTGTGGCCGGAACGTACGACAGTAGGGCGAAAGCGGGGGATCGTGTGAATCTGCTGGATCTCCTGATCCTTCTGGCCGTCGTCGCCTTCGCCGTCTCCGGGTACCGGCGCGGCCTGGTCGCCGGGCTCGTCTCGTTCGCCGGGTTCATCGGCGGCGCCGTGCTCGGCGTCTGGTTCCTGCCCTTCACGCTCGACCTGGTCGAGAAGGGCACCACCGCGTCCACCGTCGTCGCGCTGCTCACCGTCCTGGTGCCCGGGCTCGCCGGGCACGCGCTCGCCGACCGGCTCGCCTGGCTGCTGCGCCGCAAGCTGGACTGGGGCCCGGTGCGCTGGGTGGACGGCGTCGGCGGCGCGGTCGTCAACGTGATCGCGGTGCTCGTCTTCGGCTGGATGGCGGGCAGCGCCCTCGCGGCCTCCCCGTCGCCCGCGCTCAACCAGGCCATAAGGGGTTCCGCGGTGCTGGAGGGCGTCCACGACCGGATGCCCGACCGGGCGGCCACCTGGTTCAACCGCGCCACCAGCGCGCTCACCACCGCCGGATTCCCACAGGTGTACGACCCGTTCCAGAGCGAGCCCGGCGGTTCGGTCCCCGAGCCCTCGGGCGACGCCGTCACCCGCGCCGCCACCTCGGCAGCCCAGCGCAGCACCGTCAAGGTCGAGGGTGTCGCGGACGTCAATGGCGGACAGCAGGGCCAGGAGGGCAGCGGCTTCGTCTACACGCGCGAGCGCGTGATGACCAACGCCCATGTCGTCGCCGGGGTCGACGATCCCACCGTGCGCGTGGGCGGCACCGGACGCGCGTACGAGGCGCGGGTCGTCGTCTTCGACCCCGACACCGACGTCGCGGTGCTCGCCGTGCCAGGGCTGACCGCGCCCGCGCTGCCGTTCGCGGGCGACGCCACCCGGGGCGACCAGGGCGTCGTCGCGGGATACCCGGAGAACGGCGGCCTGGACCTGCGCGCCGCCGCCGTCGCCGAGCGGACCCGCGCCCGCGGCCAGGACATCTACGGCGACGCGCTGACCACCCGTGACATCTACGCGCTGCGCTCCAAGGTCCGCCCCGGCAACTCCGGCGGCCCCCTGCTCACCACCGACGGCAAGGTCTACGGCCTGATCTTCGCCCGCTCCACGAGCGACGCGGGAACGGGGTACGCGCTCACCGCCGACCAGGTCCGCGACCAGGCGCGGCGCGGCGCGCAGGCCACCGCCCCCGTGGACACCGGGGACAGGTCGGCGCTGTAGACCGTGTTCCGGGCAGGGGCTGCCCCGTGCGGTGCGTCGCGGGCCGCGCCCGCGTCCGTGGCCGGTCGCGCAGTTCCCCGCGCCCCTGATGGGGCGCTTCATCTCCTCAGCCCTGCAGCCTCCTGACGCACCGCCACTGCTCGCCCACCGCCGTGTAGCCGAAGCGCCGGTTCACCGCGAGCATCGGCGCGTTCGTCGCGTCGTTGCCGGTGAAGGCGTGGCGGATCCCGGCCGCGCGGGCGCGGCGCAGCGAGTCCAGCTTGGCGAGCCGGGCCAGCCCGCGCCCCCGGAACGGCCTGCGGGTGCCGGTCATCCCCGACCAGTACCGCTCCCGGCCGTCCGTCTGCGCCACGCTGAACGCCGCGACCTCGCCGCCGACCAGCGCCACGCTCGTCAGCACCCGGTCGTAGTCGGGCCGCCCCCAGTTGAGGCGCAGCCAGTCCTCGTACGGCATCCGGCCCGTCGCGACCTCGCCCGGCTCGTCGGCGGCGCACTCCAGGTCCGCCTCGTACAGCGGACGCAGGTTCTCGCCGAAGTCCGCCGCCGTGCGCAGCTCGACGCCCGGCGGCAGCGGGTCGGGCAGCGGCGGCAGCGCGGCGCGCACCAGGTCGAGGCCGAGGAAGCGGGCCGCGCGGCGGCGCTCGTACCCCCGGTTCCCGGCGAACGCGAGCGCGTGCGGCTCGTCCCGCACCCAGGTGTGCGCCCGTCTGGCGCCGATCTCCGTCAGACGTGCCTCGCCCGCCGTGACCAGCGCGCCGCCCACGCCGTGCCCCGTACGGTCCGGCGGGACGGCCACGTGGAGGAACCCCTCGTCCGCCCGGGTGCTGCCCGCCACGAGCCCCGTCTCCGCGCAGCCCAGCGGCGTGCCGTCCGCGTCCTCGGCGACCAGCCAGCGCACCCGCTGCGAGGCCGGGGACGAGGTCACCTTCCACAGCAGGGTCTCGGCCGTCAGCACCAGGAAGGGCTCGGTCGTGCGCCGGATCCCCGCCACGGCCTCCGCGTCCTGTGGCCGGAAGGGACGCACGGCCGGTCTCGTCACAGTCATGCGCCCGGACGCTACGGGGACGGCCCCGGCCCCCGCCTCCCGTTTTCCGCCCGGCCCGGCGCGGGGGAGAATCACCCGCATGAAGGTCGTCATCGATGCGTCGGCTCCCCAGGCGCCCTACGAACAGCTGCGCGCCCAGATCGCCGAGCAGGCGCGCGCCGGGACGCTGCCCACGGGCTACAAGCTGCCGACGGTCCGCGGACTCGCGGAAGAGCTGGGCCTCGCGGCGAACACCGTCGCGAAGGCGTACCGCGCGCTGGAGTCCGACGGGGTGATCGAGACGCGGGGCCGCAACGGCACGTTCATCGCCTCCGCGGGTGACGCGGCCGAACGGGAGGCGGCCGACGCCGCCCACACCTTCGCGCTCCGCGCCCAGCGCCTGGGCCTCGACCAGGAGGCCGCGCTCCGTACGGCGGTCACGGCGCTCCGCGCGGTCTACGGCTCGGACTGACCCGCCGTCGCGTACTCCACCAGCAGGGGGCTCGCGACCAGGAAGGTCGCGCCGGTGCCCGGGTCGGTCAGCGGTTCGGCGGAGACGCGCGCGAATCCGCGCATCCGCGCCGCCGTCTCCGGGAAGGTCTGCCGGTCGAGCGTCCTGACCAGCTCGCCGACCGCCTCCGGCAGCGGTGAGAGACCGGGCCCCCGCCCGACGTCCGTGGCCGACGGCTGCTCCTCCAGGTCGGAGAGGAACGCCCGGCCGGGAGACGCCCGTACGACCTGGGTGAAGAACGTCGGGCCGGAGCTGAAGCCGTCGGTCCCGGTGACGACGGTCTCGTCCGCCGGCCCGTCCACGGGCTGCGGTATCGCGTTGGCCAGGTGCGCGGCCGAGCCGTGCAGCAGCAGCCTGGGCCCGTTCGCGCGCGCGTCCCCTTCCGCGTCCGCGACCGACAGGAACAGCAGCATGCCCGCGAACTCGCGGGGCGTGAGCTGGTGGAGCCGGGCCTCGAACTCGATCCAGTGCCCGGCCCTGACCCCCGGGTCCTCGGGCACCCTGACCCTGCTTTGGATCTCGGCGACCACCTTGCCGAGTCTCTTGAGCCGCTCCGCCTCGGTGTCGGCGGCGGCCCGCTCCATCTCGGCGCCGCCGAACGGCGTGGTGACGTTCACCCTGCTCGCCCGGGGCCACCGCCGTCCCCGTATCGGCAGGAACTGCCGCAGCTTGCCGTCCGAGAGATAGACGACCTCACGCATCCCGTCTCCGTTCACCCGTGGAGCCGAACGCCCGTCGTCATCCTAGGCCCGTCCGCCGGGACCGGAACGTCCCCGGCAAGGGGCCGGTCGGCCCTCGGATCATGGACGGTCCGGCCCTCGGCCGTACCCGGTCCCACCAGGGAGGCTCACTCGTACGGACGTGCTCCGCGCGCGTCCGCAGTCCCCGCCGCCTTAGCTGGTGCGCAGCCGCGTCGTCACCGAGGAGCAGCCCGTGACAGCCCCCAGTTCCCGCAGGACCAGGCCCGGCCTCGACGGCGCGGCCAGCCAACTGCTGCTGAGGACGGGGAGGTTCTTCACCAGCGGCGTGGTCTCGCCCGACCTGCGCACGGTCTCCAAGGAAGGCGGCCGGGAGGGTGACGTCTTCTACCGGGACCGCTGGAGCCACGACAAGGTCGTCCGCTCCACGCACGGCGTGAACTGCACGGGCTCGTGCCGCTGGAAGGTGTACGTCAAGGACGGCATCATCACCTGGGAGACGCAGGAGACCGACTACCCCTCCGTCGGCCCCGACCGGCCCGAGTACGAGCCGCGCGGCTGCCCGCGCGGCGCCGCCTTCTCCTGGTACACCTACTCGCCGACCCGCGTGCGCTACCCGTACGTGCGCGGCGTGCTGCTGGAGATGTACCGCGAGGCCAAGCGGCGGCTGCGCGACCCCGTCGAGGCGTGGGCCTCGATCCAGAACGACCCGGAGCTGCGGCGTACGTACCAGAAGACGCGCGGCAAGGGCGGGCTGGTGCGCGCGGGATGGGAAGAGGCCGTCGAGATCGTCGCCGCCGCGCATGTGCACACCATCGCCACGCGCGGCCCCGACCGGGTCGCCGGGTTCTCCCCGATCCCCGCCATGTCGATGGTGTCCCACGCCTCCGGCGCCCGCTTCATGTCGCTGATCGGCGCCCCGATGCTGTCCTTCTACGACTGGTACGCGGATCTGCCCGTCGCCTCCCCGCAGGTCTTCGGCGACCAGACCGACGTCCCGGAGTCGGGGGACTGGTGGGACGCGGCGTATCTGATGATGTGGGGCTCCAACGTCCCCGTGACGCGGACGCCCGACGCGCACTGGATGGCCGAGGCTCGGTACCGGGGCCAGAAGGTCGTGGTGGTGGCGCCCGACTACGCCGACAACGCCAAGTTCGCCGACGAGTGGCTGCACCCGCACCCCGGCACCGACGGGGCGCTGGCGCTCGCGATGGGGCATGTGCTGCTGCGGGAGTTCTTCGTCGAGCGGACCGTCCCGTTCTTCGACGAGTACGTACGGCAATTCACCGACCTGCCCTTCCTCGTCACCCTGGAGGAGCGGGACGGGGCCTACGTGCCGGGCAAGTTCCTGCGCGCCGCCGACCTGGGCGACTCCCTCGGGGACGAGGGCGAGGGCGCGGAGTGGAAGACCGTCGCCCTGGACGACGTGACGGGCCTGCCCGTGGTCCCCAACGGCTCGCTCGGCTTCCGCTGGACCGAGGGCGGCAAGGGCCGCTGGAACCTGGACCTCGACGGCGTACGCCCCCGGCTGTCCCTGTACGAGGACGCGACCTCGGCGCCCACCGAGGTCCTCCTGCCCCGCTTCGACGTCGACGGCCCGGAACACGGCCAGGGCGGGGGAGCGGTCGTACGGCGCGGGGTCCCCGCCACCCGGCTGGGCGGCCAGGAGGGCCCGCTGGTCACCACCGTCTACGACCTGCTCCTCGCCCAGTACGGGGTGGGGCGCGAGGGCCTGCCCGGGAGCTGGCCCGAGGGGTACGAGGACGCGGCGGCGCCCGGCACCCCCGGCTGGCAGGAGACGCTGACGTCCGTACCGGCGGCGCAGGCGGTGCGGATCGCGCGGGAGTTCGGGCGGACGGCGGAGGAATCCCGGGGCCGCTGCATGATCCTCATGGGCGCCGGGACCAACCACTGGTTCCACTCCGAGACGATCTACCGCGCCTTCCTCGCCCTCCTCCAGCTCACCGGCTGCCAGGGCCGCAACGGCGGCGGCTGGGCCCACTACGTCGGCCAGGAGAAGTGCCGCCCCTCCACCGGCTGGGCCACCCTGGCCTCCGCCAACGACTGGTCCCGGCCGCCCCGCCAGATGATCGGCACCGCCTACTGGTTCCTCAACACCGACCAGTGGCGCTACGACCGCTTCACCGCCGACGTCCTCGCCTCCCCGCTGGGCGAGGGCCGGTTCGCGGGGATGACGGGCGCCGACTGCCTGGCCGCCGCCACCCGCGCCGGGTGGATGCCCTCGTACCCGACCTTCGACCGCAACCCGCTCGACCTCGTCGACGAGGCGGCGGCTGAGGACCAGGACCCGGCGGCGTACGTGGTGGAGCAGCTCCGCTCCGGGAAGCTCGGCTTCGCCTGCGAGGACCCCGACGCCGAGGCCAACTGGCCGCGCGTGCTGACCCTCTGGCGGGCCAACCTCCTCGGCTCCTCCGCCAAGGGCGCCGAATACTTCCAGCGCCACCTGCTCGGCACCGACTCCGCGCTGCGCTCCGAGGAGGCCCCCGAGGACGTCCGGCCGCGCGATGTGCGCTGGCACCACAAGGGGCCCGAGGGCAAGCTCGACCTGCTGCTCTCCCTCGACTTCCGGATGACGTCGTCCACGCTGATGTCGGACGTCGTGCTCCCGGCGGCGACCTGGTACGAGAAGCACGACCTGTCCAGCACGGACATGCATCCGTACGTGCACGCGTTCAGTCCGGCCGTGGACCCGCCGTGGCAGGCCCGCTCCGACTTCGACGCGTTCCACGCCATCGCCCGCCGCTTCAGCGAGCTGGCCCGCGACCACCTCGGCACCCGCCGCGACCTGGTCGCCACCGCGCTCCAGCACGACACCCCCGGCGAGACGGCGCAGCCCGGCGGCGTGCTGCTCGACTGGCGCGCGGGGGAGTGCGAGCCCGTGCCCGGCAAGACGATGCCCGCGCTCACCGTCGTCGAGCGGGACTACACGGCCGTCGCCGACAAGATGGCCACCCTCGGCCCGCTCGTCGAGAAGCTGGGCCTGCCCGCCAAGGGCATCGCGCTCCGCCCCGACGAGGAGGTCGAGCAGCTCAAGCTGCGCAACGGCACCAAGACGGGCGGCCCCGCCGACGGACGGCCCCTCCTCGACACGGCCGTCAAGGCGTGCAACACCATCCTCGCCCTCTCCGGCACCACCAACGGGCGCCTCGCCACCCAGGGCTTCCACACGCTGGAGGCCCGTACGGGCCAGGAGATGGCGCACCTCGCCGCCGAGCACGAGGGCAAGCGCGTCACGTACGAGGACACCCAGGCGGCGCCCGTCCCCGTGATCACCTCGCCCGAGTGGTCGGGCAGCGAGTCGGGCGGGCGGCGCTACACGGCGTTCACCCTCAACACCGAGCACCTCAAGCCCTGGCACACCCTCACCGGGCGTCAGCACTTCTTCCTCGACCACGACTGGATCCGCGAGCTGGGCGAACAACTGCCCGTCTACCGGCCGCCGCTCGACATGAACAAGCTCTTCGGCGAGCCACGCCTCGGCCCGGACGGCGGACGCGAGGTGACCGTGCGTTACCTCACTCCGCACAACAAGTGGTCCATCCACTCCGAGTACCAGGACAACCTCTTCATGCTCTCCCTCTCCCGGGGCGGACCCACGATCTGGATGTCGCCGCAGGACGCCGAGTCGGTCGGCGTCCGCGACAACGACTGGATCGAGGCCGTCAACCGCAACGGCGTCGTCGCCGCGCGTGCCGTCGTCTCGCACCGCATGCCGCAGGGCACCGTCTACATGCACCACGCCCAGGACCGCACCGTCGACGTCCCCAAGACCGAGACCACCGGCAAGCGCGGCGGGCTCCACAACTCGCTGACCCGGCTCATCCTCAAGCCCAGCCATCTCATCGGCGGTTACGCGCAGTTCTCCTGGGCGTTCAACTACCTCGGCCCGACGGGCAACCAGCGCGACGAGGTCACCGTCATCCGCCGCCGCGAGTCGGAGGTGACGTACTGACATGGCAGTCATGGCGCAGATCGCGATGGTCATGAACCTCGACAAGTGCATCGGCTGCCACACCTGTTCGGTCACCTGCAAGCAGGCGTGGACCAACCGGGGCGGCGTCGAGTACGTCTGGTTCAACAACGTCGAGACCCGGCCCGGGCAGGGCTACCCCCGCCGCTACGAGGACCAGGACACCTGGCGCGGCGGCTGGGAGCTCAACAAGCGCGGGCGGCTCAAGCTCAAGGCGGGCGGCCGGTTCAAGAAGCTCGCCACGATCTTCTCCAACCCCAAGATGCCCGGCATCAAGGACTACTACGAGCCCTGGACGTACGACTACAAGAACCTCACCGACGCGCCGCTCGGCGACGACATCCCCGTCGCCCGCCCCCACTCGCTGCTCACCGGCAAGCCCATGAAGATCGAGTGGAGCGCCAACTGGGACGACGACCTCGGCGGCATGCCCGAGCACGGCGACCAGGACCCCGTCGTCGCCAAGCTGCGCGAACAGGCCGCCGAGCAGGCCTCGGAGAAGGTCAAGTTCGCCTTCGAACAGACCTTCATGTTCTACCTGCCGCGCATCTGCGAGCACTGCCTCAACCCGTCCTGCGTGGCGAGCTGCCCCTCCGGCGCGATGTACAAGCGCAGCGAGGACGGCATCGTCCTCGTCGACCAGGACAGGTGCCGCGGCTGGCGGATGTGCGTGAGCGGCTGCCCGTACAAGAAGGTCTACTTCAACCACAAGACCGGCAAGGCCGAGAAGTGCACGCTGTGCTACCCGCGCCTGGAAGTCGGGCAGCCCACCGTCTGCTCCGAGACCTGCGTCGGACGGCTGCGCTACCTCGGCGTGATGCTCTACGACCCCGACAAGGTCCTCGAAGCCGCCTCCACCCCCGACGACCAGGACCTCTACGAGGCACAGCTCGGCGTCTTCCTCGACCCCGAGGACCCCGAGGTGCGGCGCGAGGCGGAGCGCTCCGGGATCCCGCACGACTGGATCGAGGCGGCCCGCCGCTCGCCCGTGCACGCGCTGATCAGCAAGTACAAGGTCGCGCTGCCGCTCCATCCCGAGTACCGCACCATGCCGATGGTCTGGTACGTCCCGCCGCTCTCCCCGGTCGTCGACGCCATCAGCGAGAGCGGGCACGACGGTGAGGACGCCGACAACCTCTTCGGCGCCATCGACACCCTGCGCATCCCCCTCGAATACCTGGCCGAGCTGTTCACCGCGGGCGACACCGGACCCGTGCGGACCGCGCTGGAGAAGCTCGCCGCGATGCGCGCCCACATGCGGAACGTCAACCTCGGCGGCCCGGCCGCCGGATCCGACGACCCCGCGGGGCGCGAGATCGAGGAGATGTACCGGCTGCTGGCCCTCGCCAAGTACGAGGAGCGGTACGTGATCCCGACGGCCGCCGTCGGCGACGCCCAGCGGCTGGAGGAGTCCGCGCTCCCCGACGAGTGCAGCCTCGACTTCGAGGGCGGCCCCGGCATGGGCGGCTCGGGCCCGGTCGGCGAGAGCTCCGGGCAGGAGACCGCCGTCGCCGTCGAGAACTTCCACGCCCTGCGCGAGCGCCAGACGGCCGACGCCTCGGCCGAGCCCGGCGGCGACCGTACGAAAGGCCGCGTGAACCTCCTCAACTGGGACGGCAACGGCCGCCCCGACGGCCTCTTCCCCGAACGGGGTGACGAACAGTGAACCGGCACGCCGTCCTCCACCAGGCCGCCGCGTGCTGTCTGACCTACCCCGACGCCTCCTTCCACGACGACCTGCCGCTGCTGCGCGAGGCGACCGGCAAGCCGCGCGGCAAACCCGCCCGGCTGCTGCGCGGCTTCCTCGACGACGCCGAGGCCACCCCGCGCGCCGAACTCGCCGCGCACTACGTGCAGGTCTTCGACTTCAAGAACCGCCGCAGCCTCTACCTCACCTGGTGGACCGACGGCGACACCCGCCGCCGCGGCATGTCCCTGGTCCGCCTCAAGGAGACCTACCGCGCCCACGGCCTCGACTTCACCGACGGCGACGAGCTGCCCGACTTCCTCCCCGCCGTCCTGGAGTTCTCGGCCCGCGCGGGCACCGACACCCTGCTGCGGCGGCACCGCCCGGCCCTCGAACTGCTCCGCCTCTCCCTTGCCGACTGCGGCACCCCGTACGCCGACGTGCTCGCGGCCGTCTGCGCCACGCTGCCCGGCGCCTCGCCCAAGGACCGCGCCGCGGCCCGCGCGATGGCGCGCGGCGGGCCCCCGCGCGAGGACGTCGGCCTGGAGCCGTTCGGCCCGCACACGACCCAGGCCACAGGAGCAGACCGATGACCACCCTCTGGAGCGCCCTGCCGTACGTCGTGATCGTGCTGCTGATCGCGGGCACCGCCTGGCGCTACCGCTACGACAAGTTCGGGTGGACCACCCGCTCCTCGCAGCTCTACGAGTCCAGGCTGCTCCGCTTCGCCTCGCCGCTCTTCCACTACGGCATCCTCTTCGTCTTCGCCGGACACCTCGTCGGGCTCTTCATCCCCGCGTCCTGGACCGACAAGATCGGCGTCAGCGAGCACGCGTACCACCTCGTCTCGCTCTACTCCGGCACCGTCGCGGGCGCGATGGCCGTCCTCGGCATCGCCCTGCTGATCTACCGGCGCCGCACCGCGGGCCCCGTCTTCCGCGCCACCACCGGCAACGACAAGCTGATGTACCTCGTGCTGCTCGGCGCGATCGTGCTCGGCATGTGGGCCAAGCTCTCCCACTCCACCGGCGAGGGCTACGACTACCGGGCCACCATCGGGCCCTGGCTGCGCAGCGTCTTCACGCTCCAGCCCGACTCCGCGCGGATGGCCGACGTGCCGGTGCTCTACCAGATCCATGTGGTCGTCGGCTTCGCGCTGATCGCCCTGATCCCGTTCAGCAGGCTGATCCACATCTTCAGCGCCCCGGTGCAGTACCTGTTCCGCCCGTACATCGTCTACCGCAGCCGGGACCGGCGGCAGCTCGCGGCCCGCCCCGAGCGCCGGGGATGGGAGCGCATCCAGTGACCAGCACGTCGTCCTCGGCGGCCTACCGCAACCTGATCACGGCCACGGTCGGCTTCGCGCTGACCTTCTGGGCCTGGAACCTCATCGCGCCCCTCGCCGGACAGTTCGCGGAGAACGTCGGCATCAGCTCCTTCGCGCAGTCCTTGATGGTCGCCGTCCCCGTCCTCGTCGGCTCCCTCGGCCGGATCCCGGCGGGCGCGCTCACCGACCGCTACGGCGCGCGGCTGATGTTCCCCGCCGTCACCGCGCTCACCATCGTGCCGGTGCTGCTGCTCACCGTCGTCAAGGACTCGTTCGCCGGACTGCTGATCGTCGGCTTCTTCCTCGGCCTGGGCGGCACGACGTTCGCCATCGGCATCCCGCTCGTCAACTCCTGGTTCCCGCCCGCGCGGCGCGGCCTCGCGCTCGGCGTCTTCGGCATGGGCATGGGCGGCGTCGCGCTCTCCGGCTACTTCACGCCGCGCATCTACAAGCACGGCGAGAACCTTCCGTTCCTCGTCGTCGCGATCGCCCTCGCCGCCTTCGCGGTGATCGGCGCGCTGCTGATCACCGACCACCCCGACCGCACGATCCCGACCACGTCGCTCGGCAAGCGGCTGGCCCAGGCCGGGGAGCTCCGCGTCACCTGGGAGCTGTCCGCGCTCTACGCCATCGGCTTCGGCGGCGTCGTCGCCTTCGGGGTCTACCTGCCGACGTACCTGAAGACCTGGTACGAGCTGAGCCCGACCGACGCGGGCACCAAGGCCGCCGGGTTCGCGCTCGTCACGGTGATCTTCCGGCCCATCGGCGGCTCCCTCTCCGACCGGATCCACCCGGCGGTCGTCACGGCCTGGGCGCTGGGCGTCGTGGCCCTCTTCGCGGTCTTCCAGGCGTTCGACCCCGGCCTCTACCCCGTCGGCACGATCTGCCTGCTCGTGATGGCGGCGGGGCTCGGCACCACCAGCGGCAGCGTCTTCGCGCTCGTCTCCCAGGTCACGCCGCAGCCCCGGGTGGGCAGCGTCACCGGCATCGTGGGCGCGGTCGGCGGCCTCGGCGGCTTCGTCCCGCCGATCGTCATGGGCGCCATCTACAGCGCGAAGGACTCCTACGCCATCGGCTACATGCTGCTGGCCATGCTGGCCCTCGCCGGATGCGTCTACTCGTTCGGCCGGATGCGCACCGCGGGCACGTCCCCGGAGAGCGCGGAGAACCAGGCCGCGCTCTCCTCGTCCGCCGGGTAGTACATCTCGATCGCGATCTCGTCCAGCGTGATGTCCCTCGGGGTGCCGAACGTGGTGATCGTCGAGAAGAGCCGCAGCTCCCGCCCGTCGATCCGGAAGACCATCGGCAGGACGACATCGTCCGCGACGGTGACGGCATCCCCCTCGTCCCCTTCACCGGGCGCCAGCAGCTCCTCGTAGAGCGTGGTCAGCCCGGGGTCGGGCACGGCGGCGAGCTGGCGCCCGAGACGGGCACGGAACACCGCCCGTACGTCGGCCAGATTGACCAGCCGGGAGGCGAAGCCGCGCGGATCGAGCCCCAGCCGCACCATGTTCACCGGCGGCCTCAGCAGCTCCGGATCGACATCGGCGAAGAACGGATCGACGGCGCGGTTCGTCATCACGACGTTCCACCGCCGGTCGATCACCACCGCCGGGTACGGCTCGTGCGCGCGGAGCACCCGGGCGACCGCCTCCCGGGCGGCGCCCAGCGCGTCGCCGTCGAGCGGGCGCTCCTCGTACCGGGGCGCGAAGCCCGCGGCCAGCAGCAGCCGGTTGCGCTCGCGCAGCGGCACGTCGAGCTGCGCCGCGAGCCGCAGCACCATCTCCGCGCTCGGCCGCGACCTGCCGGTCTCGACGAGACTGACGTGCCGGGCCGAGACGTCGGCGGCGAGCGCCAGATCGAGCTGGCTGAGCCGCCGCCGCTGCCGCCACTGCCGCAACAATTCTCCGACCGTGTCCACGTGCCGGAGGCTACGTCCATGCCGGTACGGGCGCCATGAAACGGGAGTTCATCGACACCCTGCCCCGACCGGCCGAGACTCGGCGCATGACCACCGAGAACACGCCCGAACAGCACAAGGAGCTCGTCCAGCGCGGGCTCGCGGAACTCCTGGAGAGCGGCGGCACCGAGGCGCTCGCGCCCCTGCTGGCCGACGGCTTCCTCCACCACAGGCCCGACGGCAGAACGCTGGCCAAGGAGGAGTGGCTCGCCGCCGTACGCGCAGCGCTCGTCCCCCTGGCGGGCATGCGGGTCGAGATCGCGCACGTACTGGCCGACGGCGCGTACGTCATGATCCACACGCGGCGCTCGCTGCCCGACGGCGGGCCCGAGATCGCCGTCGTGGACCTCTGGCGGTTCGAGGACGGGCTCGTCGCCGAGGCGTGGGAGATCATCGAGCCGGTGGCGGAGGCCGCGGCGCATGTGCGCTGGTGGGAGCCCGCCACCCGCCCGTAGCACGACCCGCTACAGATACATGCCCGCCCCGGCCTTCTCCTGCGCCGGGACCGACGCCGGGCTCTTCCCCTTCCGCAGGGCGAAGAGCTCGGCCAGGGTCGCGCCCTCGCGGCCCACGCCCTCGTCCGTGCCGAGCCACGAGGTGGCCTCCTCATGGCTGAGGGCGCCCACCTCGATACGGGCGAGACAGCGGCCGGGCCGGACGACGGCGGGGTGCAGCCGCTCCAGGTCCTCGTTCGTCGTCACCCCCACCAGCACGTTCCGCCCCTGGCCCAGCAGGCCGTCCGTCAGGTTCAGCAGCCGGGAGAGCGCCTGGCCCGCCGCGTACTTCGCCTCGCCGCGGATCAGCTCGTCGCAGTCCTCCAGCAGGAGCAGCCGCCAGCGCTTCCCCTCCGAGTCGGAGTCGTCCGCGCCGATGGCGATGTCCATGAGATAGCCGATGTTGTTGAACAGGTGCTCCGGGTCCAGCACGCAGTCCACCTGGCACCAGTCGCTCCACGAGCGCGCCAGCGTCCGCAGCGCCGAGGTCTTGCCCGTGCCCGGCGGCCCGTGCAGCAGGAGGAGCCGGCCCGAGATGTCGTCCGGGGTGATCTTCATCAGCTCGTCCATGGCCGAGGCCACCCGCGTCGTGTAGTTGGGCCGGACCTCCTCCCAGGTGCCCGCGCTGATCGTGCGCGTCGTGCGCCGGGGGCCGCGCATGGGGGAGTGGTACCAGAACCCCATGGACACCTCGTCCTCCTGGGGCTCCGGCTCGTCCTCCGCGTCCTCGACGGCCTGCTTCAGCCGCTGCTCCGCCAGCTCGTCGCTGACCGCCGTGACCGTGACCTCCGCGCCCTGGCTCCAGCGCGAGACCCGCACCGTCCAGCCCTCGCCCTCGGCGAGCACCGCGCCCGAATTGTCGTCACGGGCCTCGCGCAGCACCTGCGCGTCCGGCGGCAGCAGGGTGCGGCCCTTCTTGACGCGGTCCACGGTGTGGCTGCGCGAGAAGGGCTGCTCGCCCGTCGTGAAACGGCCGAGAAACAGCGCGTCGATGACGTCACCGGTCGAGTCGCTGTCGTCAATCGTCAGCCGAGGGGGCAGAGTCAGCTCGGGGCGCGTCGCCCGGGGGGTCTGGGAAGCCAGGATGTCACTCCCGTCGTCGGGCCGGAGGTCGGAACACATGCTGGTCATGATCCGGCATGAAGCCAGGGTACGCACCCGGGTTTCAGGGAACCTCCCAGACCGGGTGTGACGGACCGTACGCCGACACATGGGGTGGGACGCATGGGGCAGCACAGTGGGGGCCGTGCCGCGATGAACGTCGGACGCTGGCGGCTGGCCAGCCTGCTCGGCGTGGGAATCATCGCGTTAGGTCTGCTTCTCGCCATGTTCGGCGCCCCGCCCTGGAGCGACGAGAACGGCGGAGGCGGGAGCGGCGCTCCGGGGGTCTACGGCGACCCGAGCCCGCCCCCCGGCCACCCCGACGCACAGGTCGGCTGGGGCTTCACCCACACCCGGTCCAGCGCCGACGAGGGCGAGGACGCGGCCAGGGACCGCGCCGCGAAGCTCCTCTCCGCCACCCGGCTGCCGCAGAATCAGCACATCATGGGCTGGGGCGCCGACAACCCCGAACCGTCCCCCGGGAAGTACGACTTCGACGCGCTGGACAAGCGCGTCGAGACGGTACGGAAGAGCGGCGGCACCCCCGTCATCACCCTGTGCTGCGCGCCGGACTGGATGAAGGACGGCGGACGCGCGGGCTCCACCGACTGGTCCGCGCTGGAGGAGGCGCCCTCGCCCCGGCACTTCCAGGACTTCGCCGAGCTCGCGGGCAAGGTCGCCCGCCGCTACCCCGAGGTGCGGCACTTCCTCGTCTGGAACGAGATGAAGGGCTTCTACGACGATGCGTCCCAGCGCTGGGACGCATCGTCCTACACCCGCCTCTACAACCTCGTCCACGCCGAGCTGAAGAAGGCGGACAAGGACAACCTCGTCGGCGGCCCCTACGCCGTCATGGACAGCGTCGCCAAGTCCAGCCACAACGCCTCGAAGGTGCGCGGCCCCTGGGGAGCCCTCGACCAGCGCTCCCTCGACGCCGTCTCGTACTGGAACAAGCACAAGAAGGGCGCCGACTTCGCCGTCGTCGACGGCTCCAGCTACACGAGCGACGACCGCCAGCTGCCGGACGAGTTCGCCGCGACGGACAAGCTGGCCGCGGTGACGCGCTGGGTCCGCGGGGAGACCCGGCTGCCGGTCTGGTGGGCCGAGTGGTACGTCGAGGTCCCCGACGCGAAGGACGAACGGGACGGCTGGAGCGAGCGGCACCGGGCCGCCGTGCAGGCCTCCGCCCTCATGGCCCTCGCCCGGAGCGGCGCCGCCGCGGGCTTCTACTGGAACCCGCAGAACGACGGCGCGTCGTGCGCGGGCTGCCTCTGGCGCAGCACCCGTCTGCGCGACGGCGGCACGCCACTCCCCATGCTGCGCCTGCTGTCCCGCTTCTCCCGCGAGTTCCCTCCGGGCACGCACTTCACTCGCGTCCCCGTGGCGAAGAACGACGCCCCGAACGTCCGCGTACTCGCCGACAAGGACGCGGTCCTGGTCGTCAACACCTTGCCGCGCGCCATCGAGGCGCGGGTCGACGGCCGCACGTTCGCCATGAAGGGTCACGAGGTGAAATGGCTCAACCGCTGACCCGCGCCGCAAGGCCACGCCGGGCCCAATACTCTTGGGCTTGCCCCTCCAGGGGCGCGGGGCTGTGTTTGTTTTGCGGCTCCGCCGCGTGGGCGCGACGGTCACGACACGTCGGGGCTTGCCCGTTAAGGGGCGCGGGGAACTGCGCGACAAGCCACGACGCGGCGGCAGCCCGCGAACCACAGCCCGGGGCACCCCGAACCCGGCCCTGTACGCGGGACACCCGGCGCAGGGGGCTGCGCTTGCCAACCCTGCGCCTTGCGCAGACTTCCCAAGCACAGGGGGGGCGGAGGGAGGAGCAGGGGCCTGTCCCGTCAGGGACCCTTCGCTGGGTTACTTCAGTGTGGTGAAGCGTTGGAGGAGCGAGGCCAACAAGAGCAGGGTCAAGGGGAGGCTGAACCAGAACGTGCTCTGGAGCCAAGCGAGCTTGCGCTCGGAGGGCGGCACAACAACACGCACCGCCTCACGCGCAGCGAGGAGCACCACCAGTACGACGGCCGCCAGTCCACCCATCACGGACCAGGCGGTCCACGTGACGCTGGGCCAGACAGGGCCAGGCGACGGACGCTCAGCTTTCGTCCTCGGCTGCGAGCGGAGCTCGTAAAGCACCGCGTCCTCGTTCGAGAAGACCCGGCGCAGTTCCTTCCGCGCGTCCAGCGCCGTACTCATCCGTTCCTGCCACTCCTTCGGGTAGCCCGCGTCGAAGTGGAGGGCGGTCGATTGGCCCCTGTTGAGCATGAGATAGGAATGGGGGCCCGCCTCGCGCAGGGCCTCGACGAGGGCCGGGGCCCTGTGCGAGGTGAGCGGCGCCAGCGTGGGGACGTACTCGACGCGTTCCATGTCTCGCGCGCCCCACGGCATCGCGGGCGTCACGTTGTTGACGGTGTCGTTGGTGGGCCACAAAACGCGGACGGTCGGCTTGTCGTGGGCGTAGACGTACTCCATGGCCGCGACCTCGCCCGCCCGTACGCGCTCGAAGGGTTCGTTGCCCCAGCGGGCCACCAGGAAGCCGCCCATCAGTACGAGCCCGACGAGCAGCGTCGCGACGCCCGCGAGCCAGTGCGGGCGGCGCGCGTGCGGGCGCGGGAAGAGCGCGAGCGCCGCGAGCACGCACGCGCCGGGCGCCGCGAAGAGGAAGACGCGCAGCGCGATCTCGCCGCCGTACGACTGGGCGCCGAAGGCGAGGAAGGGGAGAGTCGTCACAACGAGCAGCGACCGGTCCGAGATGCCGCCGCGCAGCCGCCGCACCAGGCCGAGACCGGCGAGCGCGAGCGTGCCGCCCGCCAGCGCGACCCGCGCGTAGAGCACGAGCTTGTGCGTCTCGCTGCCGCCCTCGATGCGGCCGGAGACCGACGAGGAGACGTTGCCGCCGACGCCGCCGACCCCGCCGAAGAGCTCGTCGAAGTGGCCCGACCAGTACGGCTCGGCGAGGAAACCGATCCAGACGGCGAGCAGCACGGCGCACAGCAGCGGCAGCCCGTACAGCACGCTGCGGCGTACCAGGACGAGCCCGGTCAGCACGCCCAGCATCACGAACGGGGTGAGCTGATGGCCCGCGACCGAGGCCAGGAAGAGCGCGAGGAGTACGGCCAGGAGCACGCCGCGCTCGGCTCGTGAGGTGACGGGGGGCGGCTCGGCCTCGCCCGGCTCGCGCCCGCCGCGCAGTACGCGCGACTCGCGGAACCACACCAGCAGCAGCGCCACGAAGAGCAGGTAGAAGAGGAACGTGAAGCCCTGCGGGGAGAAGTAGTCCTGTCCGACCCAGCCCGCGAGCGCGAAGAACCACAGGGCGCACCACTTGGCCCGCCAGCCCGCCCGTACGGCGCGCAGCAGCAGTGCCAGTGGCGCGAGGTAGGCGAGCTGGATCAGCGTGGGCCACCAGCGGATCAGACCCGTCAGGTCGTTCACGTCCACGCCGCACGCCTGTGCGAGGAACGCGGCGCCCGCGAAGAACCCGGGCCAGCTCCACCGCGCGTCGAGATCGGGCACGGCGGTACCCGTACGGGTGAGGTGGTCCAGGAATCCCAGGTGCTGCCAGGCCGTCGGGAAGCGCGGCGCGTCCTCCAGCACGGCGGGCACCGCGTGCAGCGAGACGACCGTGACCACCAGCGTGACGAGGAGCAGCAGCCGGTGCTGCCGCGTGGTCCACAGCGCGCCCGCGAAGACGCAGACCAGCAGCGCCGCGCCGAGCAGCGTGGCGCCCGGCAGCACCGAGACCAGCCCGAGCCCGCCCATGGCCTCCAGGTCGAGTTCGCCCATGCTGCTCAGCGGCAGCCAGTAGAGCGCGACGGCGAGGGCCAGCAGCGTCCACAGGGTCGTCGCCGCGCTGCTGAGGAACGCGAACTGCTCCTGCGGGAAGAGCCCCGAGGCGTCCGTGCCCGTGCCCGTTCCTGTGCCCATGCCCGTTCCTGTGCCCGTTCCCGGCAGCGGCGTGCCGTGCGGCGGCGTCACGCTCGGGTGGCGCTCCAGGTGTTCGAGGTCGGCGCGCAGGTGCAGCGTCGGTTCGTCCACGTCCCGCGCCCAGCTCGGGCCGCGCCCTTCGCCCGTACCGCCGTGTGCGTGGCCGTTCTCGGGGGACCCGGCGTCGCCGGCGTCGGCCGACGGGGCCGGGGCGCGGTCGCTGGAGGGCGGATGGGCCTTGAGGATGCCGCGCAGCTTTCCTCCGGCGATCAGCGCGACGAGCGTGAGGCTGCCCGCCTCGGCGAGGCCCGCGCCCGTCAGCCCCATGGACGGCAGCAGCGCCACCGTCAGGCCGAGCACCAGCACGCACAGCAGGCCCTGCAGCCACGCGAGTCCCGAGGTGCGGCTCTGGGCGCGCAGCACCGCGTAGTACGTCTCGATGACGACGCGGAGCACGGCGCCCACCGCGTAGAACCGGAGCAGCGGCGTCGCCGCGTCCGCGTACCCCTTGCCGAAGATGCCGAGGATCTGCGGCGCGAAGAGGAACAGTCCGCCGCAGACCGGGAGCATGATGCGGGCCATCCGGCGCAGCGCGGCCCGGCAGTTGTCGGCGATCCGCGCGGGGCTGTGCGAGCCCTCGACGGTGAGCGAGGCGCCCATGTTGATCGCCAGCAGATTGATCGTGCCGCCGATGGTGGTGGTGATGTAGAAGTACGCGTTGTCGGCGGAGCTGACCTGCGAGGCGACGATCACCGGCACGAGGTAGACCACCGCGAGGGAGAACAGCGCGCCCGTGTAGTCGCCCGCCAGGAAGCGGCCCATCTCGCGGTATCCGGCGGGCCTGGCCGTCTCCCTGGTGGCCTCGACGTGCCGGGGCACCAGCCGCCGGAAGACCAGCCAGCCCAGCGGGACCGTGGACAGGCCGATCGCCAGCACCCAGGAGACGAACACCCCGCTCGCGGGGATCGCCGCAGCCAGCACGACCAGCAGGATCAGCTTGACCGTGGAGAAGACGGTGTTGCCGACCGGCACCCACTTCGCGCTGCGCAGCCCGGTCAGCACCCCGTCCTGGAGCGTCAGCAGGGACCAGGCGACGACCGCCAGCACGAAGCCGACGCCGGGCAGCGGCCCGTGCAGGAAGCCGTACGAGGGCCCCCACCAGTCCAGCGTCAGCAGGAAGACCAGCGCGGCGAACGCGACGACGGCCGAACTCGCCGTGTACGTACGCAGGATCAGCCGTCCCGTCGTACGCCCCGCGACCGGGATGAAGCGGGCCAGCGCGCCGATCAGGGTGACCGCCGTGAGGCCCGCGAGGAACTTCATGGCGGCGATCGCGGCCGAGCCCTGCCCGACCGCGTCGTCCGAGTAGTAGCGGGCCGCGACGACCCAGTAGCCGAGGCCCAGCACGGCGGAGATGCCGGTGTTGAGCATCAGCGCGTAGGCGTTGCGGAAGAGCTGGCCGCCACCGCCCTTGCCGTCGCCCCCGGCGGGGGCCCCTACGGCGCCGGGCGGCCCCTGACCGGTGTGGCCGGGGGCCGTCCGCGCGGGGGTGGTGGTCTCACTCACGTGGTCCGTGCTCTCCTCTCACGCCCTGCGCGACGCGGAGCGCGCGGCGCGTGCGCCGGACGACCGCGTACCCCTTGCCCAGCACCCGGTCGCGGGCGAAGTCGCGGCCGGTCGCCCGGCCCTCCACGAGCCGCGCGAACTCCTCGATGCCCGTGCCGCGCCGCACCGTGAGCCGGGTCAGTGCGAACGGGCTCTGCCGGGCGCTGGCCGGTGCGTTGTTGACGGCGAGGGACTGGTGGAAGCCGGTGTCCCGCACGGCCTGGCGCACCCGTCTGCTGGAGTACCCGAACGGATAGGCGAACGACACCGGGGCCGCCCCCGTCTCCTGGACGAGCAGCTCCCGGCACCGCGCGATCTCGAAGTGCAGCGCCTCGTCGGAGAGCTGGTCCAGCTGCGGGTGCGTATGGCTGTGCCCGCCGATCTCGACCCCGCCGTCGGCCAGTTCGCGCACCTGGCCCCAGGTGAGCATGGTGTCCAGCTCGCCGCCCGCGTGGTGCGGTCCGGGGAGCCAGCCGGTGGAGACGAAGAGGCTGGCGGGGAAGGAGTGCTTGGTGAGGAGCGGCAGGGCGTGCCGGTGCACGCCCTCGTAGCCGTCGTCGAACGTGATCAGCACGGCCCGCTCCGGCGCCGCCTTCCCCGCCCGCCACAGCGCGCCCAGCTCCGCCGTGGTGAGCGGCGTGAACCCGCCGTCCTCCAGGAACTCCATCTGCTCGGCGAACGCCCCCGGGCTCACCGACAGCGTCCGCGTCGCCCTCGCGGGCGCCTCGCTGACCGCGTGGTACATCAGCACGGGCACGGTACCGAGGTCCGCTCGCCGCGTCGCCCCATGCCGTACGGGTGGTGCGCCCTTGGACCGTCCGGGCCCGGCGGCTGGAGGAGGGGGCGTGTCCGGGAGCGCGGGGGAGAGCCTCCCGCGGGCGTAGCCCCACGCCGCCGCGCCCCCGCCCAGCACGATCGCGCCCGCGCGGCCCGCGCCGCCCTCGCGGAGCAGCAGGGCGTCCCGTACGCCCCGCGCGACGCCGAGCGGCAACGCCCGCGTCGCGTAGGCGCGTTCCGTGGACAGCCCGTCCCGGGCGCCCGCGAGCCGCGCGACCGTGGCCTTGGAGAGGCCCTCCGCGTACGCCCGCGTCCGCAGGTACGAGAGCCGCTCCCGGTCCTCCGGCACCCGGTGGTGGATGATCGCGCGGTCGTCGATCAGCAGCAGCGCGTCGTCCGGCGCCGCGCGCCGCAGCCGGATGCACAGCTCCGTCTCCTCGCAGCCCAGCGGCAGCCCGGTGCCGTCGCGGCCGATGCCCGTCGCGAAGACGCCCGCCAGTTCGAAGGCCCGGCGCCGGAAGGAGGCGTTGCCGCCGAGCACGTTGCGCACCGGCACCAGGCCGCGCGGATGGCCGCGGTACATGCAGCCGACGGCCCAGTCGAACTCCTCGGGGAACCAGGCGGGGCGCCGTCCCGACGCCCAGACCGGCTCCGTACGGCCGCCGACGGCGAGCACGCGCGGGTCGGCGTACGCCGCGACGAAGCGGCGCAGCCAGTCCCGTTCGGCGACGGCGTCGTCGTCGAGGAACGCGATGACCTCCCCGGACGACGCGGCGATCCCGGTGTTGCGGCCGGACGAGAGGCCGCGGGGGCCCGCGTTGGCGAGCACCCGCACCTCCTTCGTCCCGGCGAAGCGCGCGTCGAGCCGCCGCAGCAGCGTCGGGTTGTGGTCGACGACGAGCAGCGTCTCGCGCGCCCGGTACGACTGCGCCCGTACCGAGGCCACGGCGGCGAGCGTGTCGCCCCAGCGGTCCTCGGTGTAGGCACAGATCACGACGGAGACCGGAAGCTCCGGCTCCGCTGGCGAGGGGGGCCGGGTCACGAAGCCTCCCGGGTGGCGGCTCGTGCGGTGTACCTCTTGCCGCCGTGCTCGCGCAGGATCACGCGCAGCACCCGGAGCCCGTCGCGCACGGCCCGCAGATTGCTGGTGCCGTGGATGCGCTCGTGCTCGTGGCTGGGTATCTCCTGCACGCGCAGCCCCGCGCGGACGATGCGGATGTTCATCAGTGTCTCGACCTCGAAGCCCGCGCAGTCCAGGTCGATGTCGTCCAGGCAGTGCCGCCAGAAGGCGTTGTACCCGTAGCAGAGGTCGGTGTAGCGGGCGCCGAACTTACGGTTGACGAGGGTGGTCAGCACGCGGTTGCCGAGCTTTCTCACCGGTGTCATGTCGTCCGTGCCGCCCCCGTTCGCGAAGCGGGAGCCCTTGGCGAAGTCGGCGCCGCCGACGAGCGCGGAGACATAGCTGACGATCTCGGTGCCGTCCGCCGAGCCGTCGGCGTCGACCATCACCACGATCTCGCCGGTGCTCGCGGCGAAGCCGCTGATCAGTGCGTCGCCCTTGCCCTTGCCCTGCTGCTGGACCACCTTGACGTCGGGCCGCAGTTCGCGCGCGACGGCGACGGTGCCGTCCGCGGAGTTGCCGTCGACGAGGACGACCTCGTGGATCCAGCCGGGCAGGGACTTGAAGACGTACGGCAGGTTCTCCGCCTCGTTCATCGCCGGGATCACCACGCTCACGGGCGGGGCGATCGCCAGGTGCGAGGAGACCGGCCGGTACGTCCGGGACTGCTGCGGTGCCTGCTGCTGCGTCTCTTCCTGTGCCTGCGCCTGTGCCTGTGCCTGTGCGCCGTCGGCTAACGGACGCGCCGCTGATGTCATGAGTCCGTTCCCTCTCGTCCGGTGGACCGCACGCGCCTGAGCGGTCCGGCAATGTGTCCGGTTCGAAAGGGGGGTTGCTGCTCCGCCCTCCGCGGAGCGCTGGCATTCCTCGTCACTTCCCGCGCGGCCCGTCCAGGACGGCACCCCCCAACCGCGCCCCGCACCCCTCCGTCCGCGGCGGCCGCGCCCTCCCCAGGAGCCGCCGCTTGCGTTCCCCACCGGAGTGGGGCGATGCGGGTGGATGTGCGACGTCATCAGTGCGTCGGAGCCATGGGCAGGGCCCGGGACGTGTCTCCCGTGCTGCCCTGACTCGGTGCCTCACCTCCGCTGGTTCTGTCAGGTCCGTCGGGTCCGTGCGGTGCGGATCGTGCCCGCCGTCTTGAGCAGCCGGTCGGCGGACGCGAAGAGTTCGGGCCGTGCCTGCACCGCGTTGCGCAGCGCGCGGACCGGGGCGCGGTGCGCCCGGTGCCCGAGCGCCACCGGGTGGCGGCGCGTCACCCAGCCCTCGTAGACCGTGAGATCACGGGTCTTGAGGAGGTCCTTGTACTCCTTCTGGCCCCGGCCCAGATCGACGTACGAGATCCCCTCGCGCGCCGCCGCCTCGATCATGCGCAGATGCATCACGAGCCCCGGCGAGTAGCGCGCGAACGCCGGGTCGTACGCCGGGAACCAGCAGCTGTGCACCCGGTCGGAGCGCAGCCCGAAGTGCGCGGCCACCGGGCGCTCCCCGGCGTAGAGCACCGAGAGCTGTCCGGCGAACCGGTCGGAGCGCGAGTGGAAGAGGTGCTGCGCGAGGCGCACGATCCAGGCGTGCGCGAAGCGGTCGCTGCGCCCCGTGCGCCGGTACTGCGCGGACTTCCACGCCATCAGGGTGCGCAGCGCCTCCGGGTCCCGCTCGTCGTGCACGTAGCGCACCTCGCCGACCCTGCGGCCCAGCTTGCGCTCCTTGTAGAGCGTGGTGCGCACGAACTTGGGTGTACGGGCGCGAAGTTCGCCCAGATACTGTGCGTAGCCCTGATCGAGCTCGATCACGGGTGAGGCGAAGGCGCCCGAGATCCCCTCGCCGAACCCCGGCTGCCCCTCGGCGAGATGGTCGAACTCCCAGACGGCCAGCCCGCACGCACGCAGCAGCTCCTTCGGGTCCCAGGCGAAGCCGGGCCGGTGGACGGCTCCCTGGCAGTCGGAGACCCCGAGCCCGACGGCCTTCCCGGCGCCGAGCGCCCCGCGCTGGTACGGGAAGAAGGCCGCGGGCTCCCCGTCCCCGTCCCGTACGACCGCGATCCGCACGCCCGCGCGGCAGCGGCCGAGGGCGAGGGTGAACTCGGGGGAGAGGAAGGGGTTCGCGAGCTGCGGTGAACCGTGGAGATGTGCCTTGGCCTGCAAGCACGACCACGCCGCCCGGTCGGCGGCGCTGAGTTCTCCGGGGCGGCACACTCTGATGTCCACGTCAGGCTTCCTGTCTTTCGCGCTGTCTTTCGCGGCCCCGGGCGGTGCGGCCGCGGGCGAGGGAGAGGAGCAGCAGGGCGGTGCTCAGTACGGCGACGGCGGCGACACCGCCGCGCGCCGACCACAGGTGCAGCGCGACCATGGCCTGCCCCACGAGCAGGTCGACGGCGAGCGCGCCGGTGACGGCGACGACGGTGCGGCTGAGCGGATCGAGCCGGGGCAGCAGGGCGGCCAGCGCCCCCGCGGGTGCGGCGACGAGGAAGAACAGCGTCAGCGGGGCACGCAGCACCGAGTCGATGTCCACCAGGGCCAGCGCGGCGCCGGCCGCGCCGACCCCCACAGCGGCCCCCGCCAGCGCGGGAACGGAGTCGCTTGTGACGCGTGATCTGCTTGTGACGCGGGATCTGTGAATGGTCTGCATGGGCGGCCGGCCCCCCGGAATGCCCCCTGAAGCGCAGGTTACGCCTATTCAATCTGGCGTAGCCCGCGTCGGGGCGTCAACCGTGCGCGGTCACTGTGACTGATAGACGGTGGGTGTGGGGCTGGCCTTGCACGTGACGGTGAACTTCACGTGACCTGATTCCACTTGCCGCGGCGCCCGGACCTCCACCGCGATCCAGTCGCTGTGGGTGCCGCCCGGCGCGTAGGTCGTCTCCGTATGGTTCACCGTGCGCTGTTTCGCGCCACCCGCGGGATAGTCGAGGGTCTTCCAGCCGGGCCCCGAGCTCTTTCCGCTGCCGGTGTACCAGCGGTACTCGACCTTCGCGGGCAGCTTCGTGACGGTGATGACCCCGGTGAAGTAGGGCGCCTCGGCCTGCGGGGGAGGGCAGGTGCCCTCGTAGCTGTCGCGGATCGCGTGCACGGTGACGGTGACCTTCTGGGACGGTTTGCCTCCGCCTCCGTTTCCCCCGGTCCCGTTGTCGCCGCCGTTTCCCCCGTTTCCGCCGCTCCCGCCGTTTCCGTCCCCGCCGTTCCCTCCTCCGGAGGCGGTCTGCCCGTCGCTGCCGCCCCCTCCGTCGCCCCCGTCCCCGCCGTTCTGCCCGCTGTCCTTGCCGCCGTCGCCCCCCGTGCTCTTGCCGCCGTCGCCCGAGGAGCCGCCCTCGTTGCCGCCGCTGGAGCCGTCGCCGTCGTCCGCGAACGCGTAGAAGAGGGCTCCTGCCAGGATCGCGGCCACCACGGCGAGCACCGCGAGCCAGACGGTGCCGCGCTTTCGGCGGTCCCCCTCCCCGCCGGGCGGCGGGCCGTAGCTCCCCGTTCCGCCCGAGGAGGGGGCCGCCTGGGTCGGCGCCGAGGCGTAGTGCCCCTGGTCCGCGCGGACGGTGGGGGTGTAGGCGGGTGGAGTGGAGTGCGGGACGGCGGACGGGTCGCGCGGAGCGCCCCCGGCGGCGACCGTGGCGAGCATCTCCGCCGTCTCCTCGGCCGGGAGGCGCTCCGCCGGGTCCTTGCGCAGCAGCCCGTCCAGTACGGGCGTGAGCGGCCCGGCGCGGCGGGGCGGCGGCAACTCCTCGTCCACGATGGCCCGCAGCGTGCTCAGCGCCGTGTCGCGCCGGAAGGGCGTGCCGCCCTCCACCGCGGCGTAGAGCAGCACGCCGAGCGACCACAGGTCGGAGGCGGGGCCCGGCGGGCGGCCCATAGCACGTTCCGGAGCGAGATATTCCGGCGAGCCCACCAGTTCCCCGGTGAGTGTGAGCGCCGAACTGCCCTCGATCAGGGCGATCCCGAAGTCGGTGAGCACGATACGACCATCGTTGGCAAGCAGTACGTTGCCCGGTTTCACATCGCGGTGGAGCACGGAGGCGGAGTGCGCGGCGCGCAGTGCGGCGAGCACCTCCGCGCCGACCGCCGCCGCGCGCTCCGGTGTCAACGGCCCCTCGGCGTCCAGCACCTCGTCCAGCGAGAGTCCGCGTATGAGCTCCATCACGATCCAGGGGCGGCCCTCCTCGCTCACCACGTCGTAGACCGTGACGACGTTGCGGTGCGCGATACGGCCCGCGGCCCATCCCTCGCGCTCCAGCCGGGTGTAGAGCTGGCGGACGTCGCGCTCCTCCATGCCCTCGGGGGCACGCACCTCCTTGACCGCGACCTCGCGGCGCAGCGTCTCGTCGTACGCGCGCCAGACGAGGCCCATCCCGCCTCGGCCCAGCTCGCCGAGGAGCCGGTACCGTCCCGCGAGCACCCGGTCTGCGCTCATTGTGTCCCCCTTGACCCGATTCCAGGGTCTTCTACGGATGCTGAGCGCTCGTACGGTGTTCGTCAACCGGCTTGTGGGGCAGGTGAATCCTGTGACCGGGATACACGCGTGTCGGAGTCGGGAGATAGGGTTACTCTGCCCGGGCCGGGTGCCCTCGTACGGGTGGGGAGTGACATGGAACAGATAACAATGAGCAGCAGGGCGCGAGTGCCTGCGATCAAATGCGGGACGAGCGCGACCAGTTCGCGGCTCGACCGGCATCTCTCCGTGCTCGCGGGGCCCGCGGTCCCGCAGGTCGAGACGGAGGAAGCGACGACGCTGATGCGTGAGATCACGCAGCGCGACACGACCACACGGAGTGGTTCGCGCAAGCGGAGCGCACGGGTCTCGCTCTTCGCGCCGCTGCGCAAGCTGCGCCGCTCGCTCTTCGGCGGGCGCGGCTGAACCGGGCCGCCTGGACTGCGAGGGGACTGTCCTGGCGGCCGTTTCAGCGTGCGTGTCCGCGCGCTTCCCCTAGCTCGTGACGTTCTCCAGCGTCACCGAGAACGAGAAGCGGTCGCCCCGGTAGTGGATGCGTACGACATCCACGACCTGTCCCCCGTCGTCGTACGTCACCCCCGTGTAGTGCAGGATCGGGCTCAGCAGCGGCACGTCCAGCAGCCGGGCCGTCTCCGGGTCGGCGAGCCGCGCCTCGACGGTGTCCGTGATCCTGCTGATCCGCACCCCCACCCCGTCCCGCAGCACCTTGGTCATCGGCCAGCCCCGGCGCAGGTCGGCGGGGTCGAGCCGCTCCGCGATCCGCGGATGGATCAGATTCACCGCCCAGTTCGTGGGCTCGCCGCTCTCCCGGTCGTGGCGCAGCCTGCGGTACGCCATGACCTCCGTGTGCCCCGGAAAGTGCTCGGCCAGCTCCGCCGGTACGGGCTCCGTGCCGTGCCCCAGCAGTGTCGTGCGGTCCCCGGACTGCTGGGCGACGATCGTGTCGACGGAGCCCAGCAGCCGTACGGGCCGTGCGCGGCGGGCGTCCGGCTCGATGAAGGTCCCGCGCCGCCGGTGACGGCTGATCAGCCCCTCCGACTCCAGCTCCTTGAGGGCCTGGCGCATGGTCAGGACGCTGACGCCGTAGTGCGTGGCGAGCTTCTCCTCCGTGGGCAGCCGCAGCGGGGAGTCCGGCGCGCGCCCGAGTATGGAGGCCCGGAGGGACTGGGAGACCTGGTACCACAGGGGCAGCTTGCGGTTCAGCGCGAGCGAGTCGGGCGCGAAGTCGGTCATGGCTCCGATGAAATCAGCCCGGCCGACGCCGGGGGCACCTCCCCGTGTCGGCCGGGACGCGGTCAGGCCCGGAAGTGGCGCTCCAGGCCCTGCCAGACGCCGTCGTAGCCGTCCTGGAGGTGGCCGCCGGAGAGGGCCTGTGCGGTGGGCACCACGGGCCAGCGGGTCTCGAACATGAAGGCGAGCCCGTCGTCGATCTTCTGCGGGCGCAGCTCGGCGGCGCTGGCCTTCTGATACGTCTCCCGGTCCGGGCCGTGCGCCGACATCATGTTGTGCAGCGAACCGCCGCCCGGAACGAAGCCCTCCGCCTTCGCGTCGTAGGCGCCCTCGATCAGGCCCATGTACTCGCTCATCACGTTCCGGTGGAAGTACGGCGGGCGGAAGGTGTCCTCGCCCACCAGCCAGCGCGGCGCGAAGACCACGAAGTCCACGCCCGCCAGGCCCGGGGTGTCCGAGGGTGAGGTGAGCACCGTGAAGATCGACGGGTCCGGGTGGTCGTAGCTGATGCTGCCGATGACGTTGAAACGGCGCAGGTCGTAGACGTACGGCAGATGGTTGCCGTGCCAGGCGACCACGTCGAGCGGGGAGTGGTCGTAGGTGGCCTTCCAGAGGTTGCCGCAGAACTTGTTCACGACCTCGACCGGCCGGTCCTCGTCCTCGTAGGCCGCTGTCGGCGCGAGGAAGTCGCGCGCGTTGGCCAGCCCGTTGGCGCCGATGGGGCCGAGGTCGGGGAGGACGAAGGGGCGGCCGTAGTTCTCGCAGACGTAGCCGCGCGCCGACTCGTCCAGCGGCTCCACGCGGAAGCGCACGCCGCGCGGGATCAGCGCCACATGGCCCGGCTCGGCGCGCAGCAGCCCGAACTCGGTGTGCAGCAGCAGCCCGCCGCGCTCGGGGACGATGAGCAGCTCGCCGTCCGCGTCGCTGAAGACCCGGTCGCGCATCGGGGCGTTCGCCGCGTACAGATGCACCGCCATGCCCGTGCGCTGCGCGGCGTCCCCGTTGCCGCCGAGCGTCCAGAGCCCGGCCAGGAAGTCGGTGCCCTCGGGGGGCTCGGGCAGCGGGCCCCAGCGCAGCCGGTTGGGGTCGGGCTCCGCCTCGGTGAAGGGTGCCCCGCGCAGCGCTCCGTTGTCCGCGCGGACGAAGCGGGGGTGCGCGGCCGAGGGGCGGATGCGGTAGAGCCACGAGCGGCGGTTGTGCGCCCGGGGCTCGGTGAAGGCCGAACCGCTGAGCTGCTCCGCGTAGAGCCCGAGGGGAGCGCGCTGCGGCGAGTTGCGCCCCAGGGGCAGCGCCCCGGGGACGGCCTCGCTGCTGTGCTCGTTCCCGAAACCGGAGAGGTACGTGAGACCCTCCGCCGTCTTGCGTGCCTGCTCGGTCAACGCCAACTCCCGCCGTGTGAGGGACTCCTGTGTGAGGGATTCCTGTGCAGGACCATAGGAATCCTTCGTGCCCCCGTCAACGAACCGGACGGCGGCCCTGTCGCCGCACCTCGCTGACCTTGAGTTTTGTCCTTAGTGTTCACGGCTGCACATCTTGTGGCGGGTGTCGGCGGGCGCCTACGGTCATCCAGATTCCGCCCCCGGGCCCGGCGCCCGGCGAGGGAGAGCGACCGTTCACGACCCCGTTCACGACCGTTCAAGGGCGAACGTAGAGGAACCCGTATGCTGACAATTCTCGGCTTCGTCATGATTGCGACATTTCTGACGCTGATCATGACGAAGCGTATGTCGCCGATGGCGGCACTGGTGCTGATCCCCGCCGTCTTCTGCGTGCTCGCGGGGCAGGCGACGAGCCTCGGGGACTACGTCCTCAAGGGCATCGGGGACCTCGCGCCGACGGCCGCGATGCTGATGTTCGCCATCATCTACTTCGGCGTGATGATCGACGTCGGCCTCTTCGACCCGATCGTCCGGGGCATCCTGCGCTTCTGCAAGGCGGACCCGATGCGGGTCGTGGTCGGTACGGCCGTGCTCGCGGCGATCGTCTCGCTGGACGGCGACGGCTCGACGACGTTCATGATCACCGTCTCCGCCATGCTGCCGCTGTACCGCAGGCTGAAGATGAGCGTGCTGATCATGACCGGCGTCTCCGCCACGGCGAACGGCGTCATGAACACCGTCCCCTGGGGCGGCCCCACGGCCCGCGCCGCCTCCGCGCTGAAGCTCGACCCCAGCGAGATCTTCGTCCCGATGATCCCCGCACTGGCGGTCGGCCTGCTCTTCGTCTTCGGCCTGGCCTGGGTGCTGGGGCTGCGCGAGCGCAAGCGGCTCGGGATGCTGACGCTGGACTGCGAGGGGGAGCGCGAGCAGGAGACGGTCCTCGCGGGGGCGGGTGGCGGTACGGGTTCTGGCTCCGGTCCTGCCGTGCTCGACAAGCCGAAGGGCTCGGCGGGTGCGGGCACGGACGCCAGCTCCGACTCCTCTTCCGGCTCCGGCTCCTCTTCCGGCTCCGACGCGGACCTCATCGGCCTGGACCCCGACCGCGAGACCCTCCGCCCGAAGCTCCTGTGGTTCAACGCCGCGCTCACGGTGACGCTGCTCGCCCTGCTGATCATGCAGACGCTGCCGATCCCGGTGCTCTTCCTGCTCGGCGCCGCGCTCGCGCTGACGGTCAACTTCCCGAACATGAAGGACCAGAAGGCCCGCATCGCCGCGCACGCCGACAACGTCCTCAACGTCTCCGGAATGGTCTTCGCCGCCGCCGTCTTCACCGGCGTCCTCACCGAGAGCGGCATGGTCGACGAGATGGCCCGCTCCCTCGTCAACGCCCTCCCGGAGGGCCTCGGCCCCTACATGACGATCGTGACGGGCGTCCTGAGCATCCCGTTCACGTACTTCATGTCGAACGACGGCTTCTACTTCGGCATCGTCCCGATCCTGGCGGAGGCGGGTGCGGCGCACGGCGTCTCCTCGGCGGAGATCGCCCGCGCCTCGCTCACGGGCCAGGCCCTGCACATGTCGAGCCCGCTGGTCCCGGCGGTGTACGTGCTGGTCGGAATGGCGAAGGTGGAGTTCGGGGACCACACCCGCTTCACGGTGAAGTGGGCGGCGCTGACGTCGCTGGTGGTGCTGGCGGCGGGGCTGCTGTTCGGGATCCTGTGAGCCGGGTCCGCGTGCGGGGTTCGTGAACGGGGTCCGTGCGCGAACGACCCCCGGAGCCGTCGGCTCCGGGGGTTATCCACAGGGGGAGCGCCGCTGGATTCTCTGAACTAGGTTGAGCCACATGAAGGCACACGACGCGATGTACATCGGCGGGGCGTGGCGGGGCGCCAAGGGCGAGGGGGCCATCGAGGTCCGGAATCCCGCGGACGGATCGGTCCTGGGGGCCGTGTCCGCGGGCGGTGCCGAGGACGTGGACGCGGCCGTGAAGGCGGCGCGGGCCGCCCTCCCCGGGTGGGCGGCGACACCGCCCGCCGAGCGCGCGGCGCGGCTCGGAGCCCTGCGGGACGTGCTGGAGGCGAGGGCCGGGGAGATCGCGGACCTGGTCACCGCGGAGCTGGGCTCGCCGGTCACGCTCTCGCGCAAGGTACACGCGTCCTTGCCGGTGCTCGTGTGCGGGAGCTATGCCACGCTGGCCGCCGAGTTCGCCTTCGAGGAGACGGTCGGCAATTCCCGCGTGCTGCGCGAGCCCGTGGGCGTCGTCGGCGCGATCACGCCGTGGAACTATCCGCTGCACCAGATCGTCGCCAAGGCGGCCCCCGCCCTCGCCGCGGGCTGCACGGTGGTGCTCAAGCCCGCCGAGGACACCCCGCTCGTCGCGCAGCTCTTCGCGGAGGCGGTGCACGAGGCGGGCGTTCCCGCCGGGGTGTTCAACCTCGTGACGGGCCTCGGCCCGGTGGCGGGGCAGGCGCTGGCCGAGCACGAGGACGTGGACCTCGTGTCGTTCACCGGCTCGACCGCCGTCGGGCAGAGGATCGGGGCGCTCGCGGGCGGCGGCGTCAAGCGCGTGGCGCTGGAGCTCGGCGGCAAGTCGGCGAACGTGATCCTGCCCGGCGCCGACCTGACCAAGGCGGTCAAGATCGGTGTGGCCAACGTGATGTCGAACTCCGGCCAGACGTGCAGCGCGTGGACGCGCATGCTGGTCGACGCCGGTCGGTACGAGGAAGCCGTCCGGCTGGCCGCCGAGGCCGCGGCGAAGTACGTGCCGGGCGACCCCCGGGACGGGAGCACGCGGCTCGGCCCCGTTGTCAACGCCAAGCAGCGCGAGCGCGTCGCCGGTTACATCGAGCAGGGGGAGAAGGAGGGCGCCCGCGTCGTCGCGGGCGGCGCCGAGCCCCCGGAGGTCCCCGAGGGACACGAGGCGGGGCACTACGTCCGCGCGACCGTCCTCGCCGATGTGACCCCGGGGATGGTGGTGGCGCGCGAGGAGATCTTCGGCCCGGTGCTGTCGATCCTGAAATACGAGGACGCCGAGGACGCGCTCCGGATAGCCAACGATTCGGAGTACGGCCTGGCGGGCGCCGTCTGGTCCGAGGACGAGGAGGAGGCCGTCGCCTTCGCCCGCCGCATGGAGAGCGGCCAGGTGGACATCAACGGAGGCCGCTTCAACCCGCTGGCGCCCTTCGGGGGTTACAAGCGGTCGGGCGTCGGCCGGGAGCTGGGCGCCCACGGCCTGGAGGAGTATCTCCAGACGAAGTCGCTCCAGTTCTGACCCGTTCCCCCTCTCCCGATCTCCCCCTCCCCGCCTCCTTTCCCCGGGCCTGCTCCGGGCTCTCCTCAAGGAGTTCAGCCATGATCCGAGCCGCTGTCCTCTCGGCCGTCTCGGCGCCGCTCGTCGTCTCCTCGATCGAACTGCCGGAGCCCGGCCCGGGCCAGGTGCGGGTCCGGCTCGCCGCGGCCGGGGTCTGCCATTCGGACCTGTCGCTCTCCAACGGCACGCTGCGCCAGCCCGTGCCCGCCGTCCTTGGCCATGAGGGCGCGGGCACCGTGCTCTCGGTCGGCGAGGGGGTCACGGGTGTGCTGCCCGGCGACCGTGTGGTGCTCAACTGGGCGCCGTCCTGCGGCTCCTGCCACTTCTGCGCCGAGCTGTCGGAGCCCTGGCTCTGCACGGAGGCCAATGCCGCCACGACCGTGCCCTATGCCCGTACGCGCAGTGGGGACGAGCTGTATCCGGGGCTGAGCGTCGCCGCGTTCGCGGAGGAGACCGTGGTGCCCGAGCGGGCCGTGCTGCCGCTGCCCGAGGGCGTGCCGCTGGAGGAGGCGGCGCTGCTCGGCTGCGCGATGCTCACCGGGTACGGCGCGGTGCACCACAGCGCCCGCGTGCGGACGGGCGAGTCGGTGGCCGTCTTCGGGGTGGGCGGCGTCGGGCTCGCCACCCTTCAGTCGGCGCGGCTGGCGGGCGCGGAGCGGATCGTCGCCGTGGACGTGTCGGAGAAGAAGGAGGAGCTGGCGCGGGCTGCCGGGGCGACGGACTTCGTGGCCGCGGGCGCCGACCCGGCCGCCACGGCGAAGGCGGTGCGCGCGGTGACCGACGGGCGGCGCGGTGCCGATGTGGCCATCGAGTGCGTGGGCCGCGCCGAGACGATCCGGGCGGCCTGGGACTCCACGCGGCGCGGCGGCCGGACGACTGTCGTGGGCGTCGGGAGCAAGGACGAGCGGGTCTCGTTCTCGGCGCTGGAGGTCTTCCACTTCGCGCGCACGCTCAGCGGCTGTGTCTACGGGAACTGCGATCCGGCCCGCGATCTGCCGGTCCTCGCCGGGCATGTGCGCGAGGGGCGGCTCGATCTGGGCGCGCTGGTCACCGAGCGGATCGGGCTCGACGAGGTGGGCGGTGCCTTCGAGGCGATGCTCGCCGGGCGGGGAGGGCGCTCACTGATCGTATTCTGAGCGGTCATGGACGATCTCCTCACGGAACGGCTCGTGCTGCACCCCCTGACACCGGCTGAGGCGGAGCGCGTGGCCGCGGGCAAACCGGCGGAGGGCGACCGCTGGGCGCCCGGCTATCCCTCCGCCGTGGACGTGGAGGGCGCGACGGCGTTCGTGCACGCCTGCCGGACGACGGGTGACCCGCAGCCGTTCGGCGACTACGAGGTACGGCGCCGGGCGGACGGCGTCGCCATCGGCGGCACCGGCTTCAACCGGCTGCCGGACGCCGAGGGCACCGTCACCATCGGCTACGGGCTGATCGCCTCGGAGCGCGGCAAGGGATATGCCGCCGAGGCCCTGCGCGGACTGCTGCGCTTCGCGCGCGAGTGCGGCCTCTCCTGCGTGAAGGGCGACGCCGACCTCGGCAATGTCGCCTCCCAGCGCGTGATGCTGGCGGCGGGTATGCGGTACGTGGGGGAGGACGAGCGGGTGCGGTACTACGAGATCGCGTTCCCGGAGGACGGGCCGGACGAGGACGGGGCGGAGGGCGGGCCGGAGGGCGGGGAGTAGCGCTCTAGGGAGTGTCTTCAAAGTAGCGTCGTCCGCCCGAAGGGCGGGCCCGGTGGCGTCTGGTGCGTGCGATCGCAAGGCGGAGGAAGGAGCCACTGCGGAGCATTGGCGACTGACGACAACGCCGCGAGCGTGCGTGCCAGGCGCCACCGGGCAGACGGGACTTTGAAGACACGACCTAAGCGCACGCTCACTCGCGGGTTAGGGTGACGGGATGACGGTTGAGTCCGACGAGTCCTTCGGCGATGTGACGCCCGACGCCGCGCGGCGGCTGCTGCTGGGTGCCGTGGAGGCGTTCGCCGAGCGGGGCTTCCACGCCACCACGACCCGCGACATCGCGGGCCGCGCGGGCATGAGCCCGGCCGCGCTCTACATCCACTACAAGACCAAGGAAGAGCTGCTCCACCACATCAGCCGCGTCGGTCACGAGAGTTCGGTGCGGATCCTGGAGGAGGCCACGGCGGGCGACCGTACGGCGGCGGAGCGGCTGACGAGCGCGGTGCGCGCGTTCGTCCGCTGGCACGCCGAGCACCACACGACGGCGCGGGTCGTGCAGTACGAGCTGGCGGCGCTGAGCGAGCCGCATCTCGCCGAGATCGTGGTCCTCCGCCGCCGCAGCGAGGAGATCCTGCGCGAGGTGCTGCGGGACGGCACGGAGGCGGGCGAGTTCGCGGTCACGGACCTGCGGGGCACGACGCTCGCGATGATGTCGCTCTGCATCGACGTGGCCCGCTGGTTCAGCCCGGACGGCCGCAGGACGCCGGACGAGCTCGGTGTGTTCTACGCCGAGCTCGCCCTGCGCATGGCGGGCCACGGGCCCGCCGGGGGTCACCAGTAGTAGCGGCTGACGCTCTCCGCGACGCAGACCGGCCGCTCGCCGCCCTCGCGCTCGACCGTCACCTTGGCCGCGATCTGCACGCCGCCGTCCTTCGTCTCCGTCACCTCGGTCAGCTCGACGCGGCCGCGCAGCCGGGAGCCCACGGGCACGGGGGCGGGGAAACGGACCTTGTTCACCCCGTAGTTGACGCCCATCCGCATGCCCTCGACGCGCATCACCTGCGGCACCAGCGAGGGCAGCAGCGAGAGCGTCAGATAGCCGTGCGCGATGGTCGAGCCGAACGGGCCCGACGCTGCCTTCTCGGGGTCGACGTGGATCCACTGGTGGTCACCGGTCGCGTCGGCGAAGAGGTCGATCCGCTTCTGGTCGATCTCCAGCCAGCCGCTGGTGCCCAGCTCCTGGCCGACCGCCGCCGTGAGTTCGGCGGCCGAGGTGAAGACCCGGGGCTCAGCCATGCGTACAACCTCCCGCGCTCGCGCGTCTCGCACGCGCAAGCCTAATAAGCGATTGCTCAGTCACATCGCGCTCAGCATGCCACCCGCACCGGCCCCACGCCAGCCCGTGCCGCTGCCCCGTCCGGCGCCCGGCACCCGGCGTCACCACATCGCGGGCCTGCGGTCCCGCCACGGCCGGGCCTCCTCCAGCTGCGCCGACAGCGCCAGGAGCGGGCCCTCCTCCCCGTGCCGCCCGCCCAGCATCACGCCGATCGGCAGGCCCTCGTCCGTCCAGTGCAGGGGGAGCGAGACGGCGGGCTGGCCCGTGGCGTTGTAGAGCGGAGTGAAGGGGGTGAACCGGGCGAACCGCTCGAACTCGCCCGCCGGATCCGCGTCGTCCCGCATCGCGCCGACCGGCATCGGGGGCTGCGCGAGCGTGGGGGAGAGGATCATGTCGTACCCCGTGCCCGGGGCGAGGATCGTGTCGGCCAGCAGCTGCGCGACGGACCTGAAGGAGGCGAGCGCGCGGGCGAAGTCCGGCACCGGAATCGTGCGCCCCTGCTCCCGGATGTACCGGGTCAGCGGCGTCAGCAGCCCCTCGCCCTCCTCCGGCACCACCCGGGAGGCGGCACGCACGGCCCATACGATGCTGAAGTCGCGCCGCAGCGAGTCGTCGGCGGGCAGCGCGGCCTCCTCCACCTCGTGCCCCAGCTCCCGCAGCAGCTCCGCCGTGCCGCGCGTCGCCGCCACGCACTCCGGGTGCGGCTGGATCTCCGGGACGGGCGCGCCCGTGAGCGCGAGGACGCGCAGCCTGCCCGGCACCCGGGCGGGGTCCGCCCACGCCGCGAAGGTGTCCCCGTCGGCCAGCGGCGGCGCCGTGTACGGATCGCCGGGCATCCGGCCCGCGAGCACGTCCAGCAGCGTGGCCGCGTCCGCGACCGTACGGGCCAGCGGGCCGGAGGTCGCCAGTCCGGCCACGTCGTGCTGCACGGGGCCCGCGCTCACCCGGCCCCGGCTCGGCTTGACGCCGAACAGGCCGCAGACCGAGGCGGGGATGCGGATCGACCCGCCGCCGTCGCTGGCGTGCGCGACCGGGGCCAGGCCCCCGGCCACCGCCGCGGCGGCTCCGCCGCTGGACCCGCCCGCCGAGCGCGAGAGGTCCCAGGGCGTCCGCGCGGGCGGCGCCAGCAGGTTCTCGGTGTAGCAGGGGATCCCGAACTCGGGTGTGTTGCTCTTGGCGAGCATCGGGCTGCCGCCGGCGCGCAGCCGCGCGGCGACATGGTCGTCGCGGTCGGGCACATGGTCGGAGAAGGCGGCCGAGCCCATGGTCGTCCGTACGCCCGCGACGTTGTTGAGGTCCTTCACCGGCACCGGGACTCCGTGCAGCGGTGGCAGTTCGTCGGCGCGCCCCGCGTGACGCGCGGCGAGCGCCTCGGCCTCGGCGTCGGACGCCTGCTTGCGGGCCAGCTCGGGCGTGACGGTCAGATACGCCCCCAGCTCCGCGTCGAGCCGGTCTGTCCGCTCCAGGTAGTGGGCGGTCAGCTCCACGGGCGAGACCGTGCCCGCCCGTATCGCCGCCGCTTGCTCGGTCGCGGTGAGGTCGTGCAGTGAGGACATGACGCCGTCCGTCCGGTCACGCCCCGCGCGGGGCTGGCGGGTGCTGGTACGGCGCATCCTCGCATCGGGGTCAGGTGGGCACCACGGTGCCGCGATACGCGCGACGCCGGGCGGAACTCGCGCGTGCCGCCCGCCCGTTGGGCCGGCCCTGGCGCGCTTCGCGCTCCTCCTGTGCGTCCATGGAGCGGATCATGCGGCGCAGCACCTCGGCCAGGCGCGGCGTCGGGGGCTGCGCGGGGTCGCAGCGGAGCAGCGAACGGCCGCCCCAGGTGAGACTGTGCCAGGCGTCGAGGGCCGTCGGCTGTCTGATTCCTTCGCGCTTCTCCCGTCTGCGCCGGTCCGCGACCTCCGACTCGTAGGCGAGCCAGACCGCGCGTGCCTCCTCCAGCTCCTCGAGTGCCGCGACGAGGAGCGAGGGTTCGGGCTCGCGGTCGTCGGGGTGGAAGCCCGCGCTCGCGCACAGGTGCCGCCAGGTGGCCCGGTGGCCGTACGGCGCGAACCGTTCGAGACATTTGCGGAGAGCCTGCCGACGCTGGGACGGCTCCCTCTCTGGATCACGGACTTGCTGGGCGAGAGCTCTGAAACCGGCCAATCATCCCACCTCCGGCGGAGAGGACCCGAGTCGTCGGGGATGTGACGTACCGACGGGCGCTTTGGATCCCACTCCCTTGCGGCGTGTTGCTGCGTGCTATGGCGTGGCGGAATACCCCTCATCAAGGCATCTATTCCTGTTCGGGACAATTGCTCGCACCACCCGCCGCACAGGGCCACGCGAGGCGCGCGCGTCACACATGGGCTGTGCCGTGCGCCCGCGTCACGGGCCCCACATGCCCGGTCCGTACGGCGTACCCCCTCCAACGTCCGAGGCCGGACCAGGGGTTCCCAGGGAACATACCGACTGGTTAGTCTGCCGCGACGGCAGCTGATGGCAGCTGACTGCAGAGCAACCACCAGACCGACGAGGAGGGCTCCGGAATGGGCGAAGCGGTGCGAGGCAGGACGGTCGTGGTCACGGGCGCGGGCCAGGGCATCGGCGCCGCGCTCGCGCGCCGGTTCGCCGCCGGAGGAGCGCGGGTGGCCGTGAACGATCTCGACGCCGCCAGAGCCGAGGCCGTCGCCGCCGAGATCGGCGGTGTGGCCGTGCCCGGGGACGCCTCGTCCGTCGTCGCCCCCGCCCGCGCCGCGCTCGGCGGCACGATCGACATCTTCTGCGCCAACGCGGGCTCCGCCACCGAGGGCGGCCCCGAGGCCCCCGACGCCGCCTGGGACGCCTCGTGGGACCTCAACGTGATGGCGCACGTACGGGCGGCGCGCGAGCTGGTCCCCGAGTGGCTGGAGCGGGGGAGCGGGCGGTTCGTGGCGACCGTCTCGGCGGCCGGGCTGCTGACCATGGTCGGCTCGGCGCCCTACAGCGTCACCAAGCACGCCGCGCTCTCCTTCGCCGAGTGGCTGTCGGTCACCTACCGGCACCGGGGGATCGACGTGCACGCGGTCTGCCCCGAGGGCGTCCGCACCGCCATGCTGAGCGCCACGGGCACCCACGGCGACGTCGTGCTCGCGCCCGGCGCGATCGAGCCGGAGGCCGTCGCCGACGCGCTGCTGGCGGCGATCGGGGAGGGCCGGTTCCTCGTCACCCCGCACCCGGACACGGCCCGCTACTACGCCACCCGGGCCGCCGAGCCCGACCGCTGGCTGACGGGCATGAATCACCTCCAGCAGAAGGTCGAGGCCCGGCTCGCGGAGGAGGGCGGGCGATGAGCACACCGGACGTACCGCTCCGGTACGAGGACAAGCCCTGGCTGGCCCAGCTCAACCCCGCGCAGCGCGGGCCCGTCACCCCGCCCGAGACGGTGCTGCACGCCTTCCGCGACGCGGCCCGCGCCGTGCCGGAGCGCACGGCGCTCGCCTACTTCGACGGGCGGCTCTCCTACGCCGGGGCCGACGCCCTCTCCGACGGCGTCGCCGCGCACCTCGCGGCCCGGGGCGTGGCGCGCGGCGACCGCGTCGCGCTGATGCTCCAGAACTCCCCGCACTTCGTCCTCGCGCTGCTCGGCGCCTGGAAGGCGGGCGCGACGGTCGTGCCGCTCAACCCCATGTACAAGGACCGCGAGGTCGCGCACGCCCTGGAGGACTCCGGGGCCGCCGCGCTGATCTGCTCGGACCGCGCCTGGGAGGCGTGTCTGCGGGAGACGGCCGCGCGCTCGCCCGTACGGGCCGTGCTGACCGCCTGCGAGCTGGACCTCCAGAGCCGCGACGACCCGCGCGTGCTGGGCTTCTCCCGCGCCGCCGGTCCCGGGACGGACCGGGACGGTGCGGAGGACCTGCTGGAGGCCGCCCGCCGGGGCGGACCGGCCCCGGAGGGGCGCGAGCCGACCGGCGCCGACACGGCGCTGATCAGCTACACGTCCGGCACCAGCGGCACCCCCAAGGGCGCCCGGAACACCCACGCGAACATCGCCTTCAACGCCGAGCGGCAGCGCGTCGGCGCCGCCTTCCCCGACGGGGCCTGCGTCTTCGCGCTGGCCCCGCTCTTCCACATCACCGGCATGGTCGCGCAGCTCGCCTCGTGCCTGGCCAACCGGGGCACGCTGGCTCTCGCGTACCGCTTCGAGGCGGGCGCCGTGCTCGACGCCTTCCTGGAGCACCGGCCCGTCTTCACCGTCGGCCCCGCCACGGCCTTCATGGCGCTCGCCGCCCATCCGGCCGCCACCCGCGAGCACTTCGCCTCGTTCCGCCACCTCTCCTCCGGCGGCGCGCCGCTGCCGCCCGCGCTCGTGGAGAAGTTCCGCGCCGCCTTCGGCCCGTACCTCGCCAACGGCTACGGACTCACCGAGTGCACGGCCCCCTGCGCCTCCGTCCCGCCGGGCCGCGAGGCGCCGGTCGACCCGGTGTCGGGCACGCTGGCCGTCGGGGTGCCGGGGCCGGACACGGTGGTGCGGATCCTGGACGAGGCGGGCGAGCCCGTGCCGTTCGGCGAACAGGGCGAGATCGCGGTGCGCGGCCCCCAGGTCGTGCCCGGCTACTGGCGGCGCCCCGAGGAGACCGCGGCGGCCCTGCCCGGCGGCGAACTGCGCACCGGCGACATCGGCTTCATGGACGGCGACGGCTGGCTCTACGTCGTCGACCGCAAGAAGGACATGATCAACGCCTCGGGCTTCAAGGTCTGGCCGCGCGAGGTCGAGGACGTGCTCTACGGTCACCCCGCCGTCCGCGAGGCAGCCGTCGTCGGCGTCGCGGACGACTACCGGGGCGAGACCGTCAAGGCGTACGTCAGCCTGCGGCCCGGGGCCGAGGCCACCCCGGATGAACTGCGGGCCCACTGCGCGGCGGCGCTCGCCGCGTACAAGTACCCGCGTGCGGTGGAGATCCTGACGGAACTTCCCAAGACCGCCAGTGGGAAGATCCTGCGGCGGGAGCTGCGTTCCCGCCTGTAGACCGCGAGAACGAGCACACGAACGAGAGGCAGGTGACGGCCATGACCAGGGCCGACACGAGAACCGGCACCGCCGGAGCAGAGAGAACCGCCCGGCAGCCCCGGGCGAACGGCACCGCGGCGCCCGTCCCCCAACGGCTGCTGGCCGCCGCCACCCGCCTCTTCGCCGAGCAGGGCTACGACCGCACCTCCGTCCAGGAGATCGTGGAGGCCGCGGGCGTCACCAAGGGCGCCCTCTACCACTACTTCGGCTCCAAGGACGACCTCCTGCACGAGATCTACGGGCGGCTGCTCCGCCTCCAGCAGGAGCGGCTCGACCTCCTCGCCGAGGACAAGGCCCCCGTCGAGCAGCGGCTGCGCGCGGCCGCCGCCGACGTCGTCGTCACCACCATCGACAATCTCGACGACGCCATGATTTTCTTCCGCTCCATGCACCAGCTCTCCCCGGAGAAGCAGAAGCAGGTGCGCGCGGAGCGGCGGAGGTACCACGAACGGTTCCGGGCGCTCGTCGAAGAGGGTCAGCAGAGCGGGGTGTTCAGCACTGCCACCCCCGCTGACCTCGTGGTGGACTACCACTTCGGCTCGGTGCACCACCTCAGCAGCTGGTACCGGCCCGACGGGAAGCTGACGCCACAGGAGGTCGCCGACCATCTCGCCGATCTCCTGCTGCGCGCGCTGCGTCCCTGAACGGCCCCGAGCGCCCGTGAACGAAGAGCGAGAGGTAGGGAGATCAAGTGAAGGCTTGGCGCGTCCACACGAACGGTGAACCGCGCGACGTGATGCGGCTGGAGGAGATACCCGAGCCCGAGGCGGGCCCCGGCGAACTCCTCGTGCGGGTCCGCGCCGCCAACATCAACTACCCCGACGCCCTGCTCTGCCGAGGCGAATACCAGGTCCGTCCCCCTCTCCCGTTCACCCCCGGTGTCGAACTCTGCGGCGAGGTCCTCGCCCGCGGCGGGGACAGCGGCCCCGAGCCCGGCACCCGGGTGCTGGCCCAGCCCACGCTGCCGAGCGGCGGCTTCGCCGAGCGGACCGTCGTCCGCGCCGACAGCGCCCTGCCCGTCCCCGAGTCCCTCGACGACGCGGAGGCCGCCGCGCTGCACATCGGCTACCAGACCGGCTGGTTCGGCCTGCACCGCCGCGCCCGCCTCCAGCCCGGCGAGACGCTGCTGGTGCACGCCGCCGCCGGGGGAGTGGGCAGCGCCGCCGTCCAGCTCGGCAAGGCCGCGGGCGCGACCGTGATCGGTGTCGTCGGCGGGACGGCCAAGGCGGAGACCGCCCGCGCGCTCGGCTGCGACCTGGTGATCGACCGCCGCTCCGACGACATCGTCGCCGCCGTCAAGGACGCCACCGGCGGACGCGGTGCCGATGTCGTCTACGACCCGGTCGGCGGCGACGCCTACGCCAAGTCCGTCAAGTGCGTCGCCTTCGAGGGCCGCATCGTCGTCGTCGGCTTCGCCAGCGGCGCCGTGCCGACGCCGGGGCTCAATCACGCGCTGATCAAGAACTACTCCATTCTCGGGCTGCACTGGGGCCTCTACGCCGCCAAGGAGCCCGCCGCGATCCGGTCCTGCCACGAGGAGCTGACGAAGCTCGCGGACAGCGGGGCGATCAAGCCGCTGGTCAGCGAACGGGTCGGGCTGGAGGACGCCGCGGACGCCGTCCAGCGGGTCTTCGACGGGGTGACGACGGGCCGGGTCACCGTCCACCCCTGAGACGTCCGCCCCTGAGACGTCCGCCTCTGAGACGTCCACCCCGAGGCGTCCGCCCCTGAGCCCCCGGCACAGGCGCGGTCAGCGGCGGGCCGTCACGACGGCTCGCCGCTGAGGAGCACCGCCGTGCCGTACGCGCACACCTCGGAGCCGACGTCCTCGGCCTCGCTCACGTCATATCTCATCGCCAGCACCGCGTTCGCCCCACGGAGGCGGGCCTGCTCGATCATGCGCTCCATCGCCTCGTTCCGCGACTCCACCAGGGTCTTCGTGAGGCCCTTCAGCTCGCCGCCGAACACCGATTTGATGCCCGCGCCGATCTGGCTGCCCAGGTGGCGGGAGCGCACGGTCAGGCCGAAGACCTCGCCCATCACCTGCTGCACCTGGAACCCGGGCACCTCGTTCGTCGTCACCACGAGCACGTCCTGCTGAGCGGTCTGGCCGCCGCCGAAATCTTCCATGCCCTCGACGGTAGGCGCGGCGATCAGCCCCGGCATCTGCTGACCGGCCAGAATCCCCTGGCCACCCGGCCAGGGGATCACTGGCCGGACGGCCGCCCCGCGTGTCGGCCTGGGCCTTGTGCGGCGGATCGTGGTTGCCCTCTTCTCGGGGCTGGGCAGGGGCTGCCCCGTGCCGCGCGTCGCAGGGCGCGGCTGTGTCGTGGCTTGTCGCGCAGTTCCCCGCGCCCCTAAAGGGCGCTCTCCGGAGCGCCCCGTCAGCGGAGCGCCCCGTCAGGGGCGCGGGGAACTGCGCGAGCGACCACCCCCGACCCGCGGTCTGCGACCGGCGGGCGGGGCAGCCCCTGCCCAGCAGCCACGGCAGAGGGCAACCAGGATCCACCGGACACGGCCTACGCGTAGCGCCGCAGCTCCCGGCGGGCCAGTGAGCGCTGGTGGACCTCGTCCGGGCCGTCGGCCAGGCGCAGCGTGCGGGCCGCCGCCCACAGCTCGGCCAGCGGGAAGTCCTGGCTGACGCCGCCGGCGCCGTGGAGCTGCACCGCGCGGTCGAGGATGTCCCCCACGGCCCTCGGCGTCGCGATCTTGATGGCCTGGATCTCGGTGTGCGCGCCCCTGTTCCCCACCGTGTCCATCAGCCAGGCCGTCTTCAGCACCAGCAGCCGCAGCTGCTCGACCTGGACCCGCGCGTCGGCGATCCACTCGTGCACCACGCCCTGCCGGGCCAGCGGCTTGCCGAAGGCCGTACGGTCCAGCGCGCGGCGGCACATCAGCTCGATGGCGCGCTCGGCCATGCCGATCAGCCGCATGCAGTGGTGGATGCGGCCCGGGCCCAGCCGGGCCTGGGCGATCGCGAAGCCGCCGCCCTCCTCGCCGATCAGGTTCCGCGCGGGCACCCGCGCCTCGTGGAAGACGACCTCGGCGTGGCCCCCGTGGTAGTGGTCCTCGTACCCGTAGACCCGCATCGCGCGGCGCACCTCGACGCCCGGGGTGTCGCGCGGGACGAGGATCATCGACTGCTGGCGGCGCACGTCCTCGCCGTCCGGGTCGGTCTTGCCCATCACGATGAAGATCTTGCAGTCGGGGTTCATCGCGCCCGAGATGTACCACTTACGGCCGCTGATCACGTAGTCGTCGCCGTCGCGCCGGATGAGCGTCCCGATGTTCGTGGCGTCCGAGGAGGCCACGTCGGGCTCGGTCATCGCGAAGGCGGAACGGATCTCCCCGGACAGCAGCGGCTCCAGCCACTGCCTGCGCTGCTCGGGCGTGCCGAACTCGGTGAGGACCTCCATGTTCCCCGTGTCCGGCGCCGCGCAGTTCAGCGCGGTCGGCGCCAGCCGGGGGCTGTGCCCGGTGATCTCCGCCAGGGGCGCGTACTGGAGGTTCGTGAGCCCCGCGCCGTAGCTCGGGTCCGGCAGGAAGAGGTTCCACAGGCCGAGCTTGCGGGCCGTGGCCTTGAGCTCCTCCACCACGGGCGGCGTACGCCAGGGCGAGTCCTGCGCCTCACGCTGCTCGTCGGCCGCGGCCTCCGCCGGGTGGACGTGCTCGCGCATGAACGACCAGAGCTGCGCGCGCAGTTCCTCGGTCCGGGTGTCGAAGGCGAAGTCCATCTCTCAGCCCTTCCGCAGCGTGGTGAGTCCGTTGTCGATGAAGACCGGGACGAGATCGCCGATCCGGTCGAAGCCCGCGCCCACGGTCTGGCCGAGCGTGTACCGGTAGTGGATGCCCTCCAGGATCACGGCGAGCTTGAAGTACGCGAACGCCGTGTACCAGTGGATACGGGACACGTCCCGGCCCGACGCGCACGCGTACCGCTCGATCAGCTCGGCCGCTTCCGGATGGCCCGGCGCGTGGCTCGTGGTGCTGATGGGGGAGCCGGGGACGTCGAGACCCTCGCTGTACATGGCCAGGAGGCCGAGGTCGGTCAGCGGGTCGCCCAGGGTGGACATCTCCCAGTCGAGCACGGCCGTGACCCGGTCGGCCTCGTCCACCAGGACGTTGTCGAGCCGGAAGTCGCCGTGCACGACCGTCGGCCGGGGGGACGCGGGCAGCTTCTCGCCCAGCGCGGCGCGCAGTTCGTCGATACCGGCCAGCTCGCGGCTGCGCGAGGCCTCCAACTGCTTGTTCCAGCGCCTGAGCTGCCGCTCCAGGAAGCCGTCCGGCCGCCCGAAGTCCCCCAGCCCCACGCCCTCCGGGTCCACCGCGTGCAGCGCGACGAGCGTGTCCGGCAGCGCCAGCACCACCTCGCGGGTCCGTTCCGGGCCGAGCGGAGCCAGCTCCTCCGCCGTGCGGTACGGCGTCCCGTCCACGTGCTCCATCACGTAGAACGGCGCGCCGATCACCTCCGGGTCCTCGCACAGCAGCACCGTCCCCGGCACGGGCACGGGGGTGTCGTGCAGGGCGCTGATCACCCGGTGCTCGCGCCCCATGTCGTGCGCGGTGGCGAGCACATGGCCGAGCGGCGGGCGCCGTACGACCCACCGGGACGTCCCGTCCGTCACCCGGTACGTCAGGTTGGAACGGCCTCCCTGGACCACCTCGGCGCTCAGCGGCCCCTGGACGAGCCCGGGGCGCTCACGCGCCAGATGCCCGGCGAGCCTGTCGAGGTCGAGCCCCGGCGGGTGGGCCGCTTCGCTGTCTGCTTCGCTCATCGTGTGCGCGCTCCTCTGCGTCGGTCGTACCGATCATGCCGACTAGTCGGTATGGAGTCCAGGGGTCGTCCGGATCCGGAAGAACGGGGTGGAGGGCGGGCGCGCCGGGATGTTACCGTCGCGCTCATGTCCAGCCCCGAGGCGAATCAACGCTAGCCACCGGTCGTCCGGTGGCTGACCCGCTGTCGTCGCTCCAGTAGGCACTGTTGACGCGCGACCGCCGTCCGCCCTTGCCGGACCGCCATTTCACGGGCTGTTTCTGACGCCTTCCCGCGTGTTCTGACGTTCGACGTCATCTTCCGTTCCCCGGTGCCGTACCTGCCGTATCTGCCGTACCTGCCGTACGTCCGCACGCCCTCTTCTGTCTGTTTTCTCCCTTCATGGAGCCTTTTCATGCCATTTGCCGTCTATGTGCTCGGGCTGGCCGTCTTCGCCCAGGGCACGTCGGAGTTCATGCTCGCCGGGCTCGTGCCCGGCATCGCCGAGGACCTCGGTGTCTCGCTCGGCGCCGCCGGACTGCTGACCTCCGGGTTCGCCGTCGGGATGGCGGTCGGGGCGCCCCTGATGGCGCTCTTCAGCCGGAACTGGCCGCGCCGCAGCGCGCTGCTGGTCTTCCTCGGCGTCTTCGTCGCCGTCCATGTCGTCGGCGCCCTCACCCCCAACTACGAGGTGCTGCTCGCCACCCGGGTGCTCGCCGCGGTCGCCAACGCCGGGTTCTGGGCCGTCGCCATGACGACCGCCGTCGGCATGGTCGACGACCGGCACAAGGCGCGGGCCACCTCCGTGGTGGTCGGCGGCGTGACGATCGCCTGCGTCGCGGGCGTACCGGCCGGGGCCGTGCTCGGCGGGGAGTTCGGCTGGCGGGCCGCGTTCTGGGCCGTCGCGCTGGTCTCGCTGCCCGCAGTCCTCGCGCTCGCGCGGGCGATCCCGGGCGGGCGTCCGGCGCCGTCGCGGGCGGGCGCGCGCGACGAACTCCGGGTGCTCGCCCGGCCGCAGCTGCTGCTCACGCTGCTGATGATGGCGCTGGTGCAGGGCGCCACGTTCTGCACGTTCACCTATCTCGCGACGCTGGTCACCGAGGTGACGGGCCTCGCCGAGGGGTGGGTGCCGGGGGTGCTCGCGCTCTTCGGCGTCGGCTCGTTCGTGGGCGTCACGGTCGGCGGACGTGTCATCGACGCGCGGCCGGTCGGGATGATGGTCGCCGGGATGGTCGCCCTCACCGTCGGCTGGACCGCGCTCGCGCTGGGCGCGGGCAGCGCGGCCGTCGTCCTGCCGCTCGTCTTCGTGCAGGGCATGCTCGCGTTCGGCACCGGGCCCGCGCTGATCACGCGCGCCCTGCGGCAGGCCGAGGCGGCGCCGACGCTCTCGGGCGGTTACGCCACCGCCGCGTTCAACGTCGGCGCCACCCTCGGCCCCTGGCTCGGCGGCACCGCGCTCGGTGGCGCGCTCGGCATCGGCCTCGGTCACCGCGCGCCCGCGTGGGTGAGCGCGGCCCTGATGCTGGCGGCGCTCGCCGTCGTCGCCCTCGCCCTGGGCACGGCGCGACGGCGCGTACGGACGGCGGCCGTCGCGTAAGGCATGCGGCAGAAGGCGCCCGGGCGCCCACGCGGGCCCGGGCGCCCACGCGCGCCCGGGTTGACCTTCTCATTGATGTGAAGGTTCGACGATGGGGCCGTACCGCACCGCAGCACACCGCGAGACGAGGTCGACTCCCATGGACAACCAGCTCTTCGACTACAGCCCCATCACCGAACGTGAGCCCCTCCGCTGGCCGGGGGACGCGCGGGTCGCGTTCTACGTCGGGGTCAACGTCGAGCACTACCAGATCGACCGGCCGTCCACGAGCATCTTCCCCGACACCCGGAACCTGGCCCCCGACCCCCTCAACTACGGCTGGCGCGACTACGGGCCCCGCGTCGGGATCTGGCGGCTCATCGAGAGCCTCGACCGGCACGGGCTGCGCGCCAGCGTGATGCTCAACTCCGATGTGGCCGCGCGCTATCCGCAGATCGTCCGCGCGGGCCTGGAGCGCGACTGGGTCTGGGCCGCACATGGCCGGAACAATTCCGTCCTGCAGGCGGACATGACCGCCGACGAGGAGCGCGCCTATCTCGCCGAGGTGGTCGGGACCATCGAGAAGGCCACCGGACGCAGGCCGCGCGGCTGGCTCGGGCCCGCCCTCACCGAGACCTTCCGCACGCCGGAACTCCTCGCCGAGCTGGGCCTGTCCTATGTGCTCGACTGGGCCAACGACGACCAGCCGTACCGGCTCAACGTGCCGGGCATGCTGAGCGTGCCGTACTCGATCGAGATCAACGACGTCCAGATGTTCGTCGGCAAGAGCCTCAGCGGGCCCGACTTCCTCCAGATCGTCAAGGACCAGCTCGCCCAGCTCTACGAGGAGTCGGCCGACAGCGGGCGTGTGATGTCCCTGGTCCTCCACCCGTTCGTCATCAACCAGCCCTTCCGGCACCGGTACCTGGACCAGGCGCTGGAACACATCGCCCAGCACCCCGGGGTCTGGCTCACCACCAGCGACGAGATCGCCGAGCACTACGCCCGTACGGTCGCGGAGTGACGCGCCTGCCAGGGCTCACGGCCCCACCGCCGCCGCGCACGGCACCGGGACGCCGCCGTTCATCTCGGCCATGTCGGCGAACGCCGCGGGCACGTCGACGGGCGTGCCCTCCGGCGCCCCCGCGCGCTCGGTGAGGGCACGGCGGAGGTTGGCGACCAGGCGCTCGCGTTCGGGGAGCCCGGCGAACTCGCCGAGGTCCGCCTCGCGGGCCGCCTCCAGCGGGGAGAGACCCCGGGCGTGCGCGTCGCGGGCCAGGCCGTCGACGAACCGCAGATACCGCTCCACCTCGTCGTACACCTCGGGCCCGCCCAGCGGTCCGTGGCCCGGGACCACCGTGTGCGCCTCCAGCGCGCGGAGCCGGTCCAGGGCGCGCAGGGACCCCGTGAGGGAGCCCATCAGCACGAAGGGCGTACCACCGTGGAAGACCAGGTCACCGGTGAAGACGACGCCCTGCTCCGGCAGCCACACCACCGTGTCGCCCGTGGTGTGGGAGACGCCGGGGTGGAGCATCCGGACCTCGGTCCCGCCGACATGGAGCGTCAGCTCGCCCTCGTACGTCAGCGTGGGCGGGGAGATCACGATCTCCCCGAAGTCGACGTCGGGCCACATGGAGTGGAGCTGGCGGCCCGCGCGGAGCACCTCGGCGCGGCAGGACGTGTGGCCGACGACGGTCGCGCCGGGCGGCTCCGCGGTGAACAGGGAGTTGCCGTAGGTGTGGTCGCCGTGGTGGTGCGTGTTGACGACGAGGCGCGGCAGCGGCGCACCGGAGGCGAGCAGCGCCTCGCGGAGCGCCAGGGTGCGGCGCTCGGTCGCGGCGGTGTCCACGAGGAGCGTGGTCGTGCCGTCGGTCACCCACCCGGCGTTGTTGAGGCACCAGCCGCCGTGCGGCTGGACGTAGGCGTGCACGCCGGGGGCGAGTTCGCGGCGGAACGGGGCGCCGGCGGCGGCTTCAGGCACGGCTTCGGCGGCGGCGGTTTCGGAGGCGGCGGCTTCAGGGGCGTCGGTCATGCGGCTGATGCTGCCCGGCTCCCGCGCGTTTCAATGCCGCCGCGGCCGCCTCTTCCGTCTCCTCCGGAGGGCCGTCCACCGGGACCGCCGCGCCGCGCTCGTCCTCCTGGAGCCGCTCCAGCGCCTCGAACTGCGAGCGGAGCAGGCTCGCGGGCATGAAATGGCCCTTACGGGCGCGCAGCCGCTCCGCGATCAGCTCCTCGGGCCCGTCGAGGTGGAGGAAGAAGAGCGCGGGCGTGGCCCGGCGCAGCCGGTCGCGGTATCGCCGCTTGAGCGCCGAGCAGACCAGCACCCCGCCCTCTCCCGACCGGACCCGCTCGCTCAGCCAGTCGGCCATCGCCGCCAGCCAGGGGGTACGGTCCGCGTCGTCGAGCGGCTGACCGGCCGCCATCTTCCGGATGTTCTCCGGCGGATGGAAGTCGTCCGCGTCCGCGAACGGCAGCCCGAGCCGCCCGGCGAGCCGCTCCCCGACGGTGCTCTTCCCGCTCCCCGACACACCCATCACCACGACCAGCGGCTTCACAGCAGCATCACTCCCACGGCGACCAGCAGCAGGACGCAGGCCAGGGTCGCCCTCATCTCTCCGGTGCGCAGGGCGCGGGGTGTCTCGCGGGTGCCCAGCTCCTGGATGCGGCGGTGGGCGACGACCAGGAACGCCAGCCAGGCGAGCGCGGCGAGGGCGACGCCCGTGAGGGCGAGGGGGCCCGTGTCGCCCGCGACCACCGTGCGGAGGGCGAGGCCGACCGAGACGGCGAACGTCAGGGTCGTACGGCGCCAGGCCAGGCGGGTGCGCTCCGGCTGCGCGCCCGGGTCGCGGACGGGGCGGTCCGGGGCCTCCGTCTCCGGCGGCGTGGTCACTTCCCGGCCCAGCCGAACGCGACCACCACGATCACCGCCAGCGCGGCCACCGCCGTGCCCGCCGCGAGCAGGACGGGGAAGCGCGAGGTGGGCAGGTCCTCGCCGCGCCGCATCGCGCGCTCGCAGCGCAGCCAGTGGTTCACCGCGCGGAACGCGCAGGCCGCGGCCCCCGCCAGCAGGACGACCGCGATGGTGGTGCGGACGCCCCACCGCAGCCCCGTCAGGAACTGGTCGACCGCGATGCCGCCCGCGACGAGTGCCAGCGCCGTGCGGACCCAGGCGAGGAACGTACGTTCGTTGGCGAGCGAGAAGCGGTAGTCGGGGGTGGTGCCCTCCGCCTTGATGCGCTGGGGCGCGAACCAGAGGCGGAGGGTCTCGGCGAACCGGGTGATCATGTTCCGAGCCTACGTCCGCCCTTCGCGCAGGAGCCGCAGGCGTCGGTGGCACTCCAGCCCGTCCGGCACCACGTCCCAGCCGGGAAGGGCCCGCTCCAGCTCGTCCGGGGCCATCCAGTCCCACCACGCGACCTCCTCGGCCTGCGGGCGTACGGGCAGGGTGCACACCACCTCGTAGACGGTGAGGAACCACGAGTGCTCGGCCGTGCCGAAGAGAAACTTCAGCCGCCGTTCGGGCGTCGGCAGCCCGCTGACGCCCAGCTCCTCCTCGGCCTCGCGCAGCGCCGCCGCGTCGTACTCCTCGCCCTCGCCCACGACGCCGCCCACCACCACGTCGTACATCGAGGGGAAGATCAGCTTGGTGGGGGTGCGCCGGTGGACGAAGATCCGCCCCTCGGCGTCCCGCACCTGGATCGCCGTGCTGCGGTGGCGCAGCCCCCGCGCGTACACCTCGCCGCGCGGGCGCTGCCCGACGACCCGGTCCTCGGCGTCCACGATGTCCAGCACCTCGTCCGCCGACCGTCCCTCTTCCGTCATGCCCTCCATCAGAACCTAGCCAGGGACGCCCCGCTTCAGCGGGGTGGGGGATGGCTTCAGAGCTCTGCTGTGACGTCAGCGGTGTGCATGGATCCGCGGTTTTCACCTGAGGCGACCTTTCTGCCGCACTAGACCTGTGGCGTGTGTATATTGATCGCGTGACTGTGACCAGGAAGGTTCGCCGATTCTCCGGCGGCGTGTATGACCTTGGGCTCCACGTGGTGTGGTGCCCGAAGTACCG
>NZ_JBIDAT010000014.1:81092-192513 GCF_043202595.1 Streptomyces sp. NPDC048172 | reverse complement strand
GGCGTGGCTTGTCGCGCAGTTCCCCGCGCCCCTGACGGGGCGCTCCGAGGAGCGCCGCGTACCTCTAGGGGCGCGGGGAACTGCGCGCGCAACCACCCAACAACCCGCAGCCTGCGACCGGCAGCCACGGCAGCCCCTGGCACGGACGGGGCACGAAAGGTCCCGGACCGGGTACGTACGTTCGCATGACACGTGGAGGCGTTCCCGCCACCCCTCACTCGACCTATCGGCTCCAGCTCCAGCCGGACTTCCCGTTCGCCGCCGCCGCGCGCGCCGTGCCGTATCTGGCCGGGCTCGGCGTCTCGCATCTGCACCTGAGCCCCGTGCTGACGGCCGTGCCCGGCTCGGCGCACGGGTACGACGTGACCGACCACGGCACCGTGCGCGAGGAGCTGGGCGGCGAGCGCGGGCTGCGGGCCCTGGCGGGGGCCGCGCGGGCGCACGGTCTCGGGCTGGTCGTGGACATCGTGCCGAACCACATGGCCGTACCCGCTGACATGCGGCTCAACGAGCCGCTCTGGGAGGTCCTGCGCGACGGGCCGGGCTCGCCCCGCGCCCGCTGGTTCGACATCGACTGGGAGGCGGGCGGCGGGCGCGTGCTGCTGCCCGTCCTCGGCGGGCGGCTGCACGAGGAGCTGCCCCGGATGCGGGTCGAGGACGGCACGCTGCGCTGGGACGACCGCGTCCTGCCGCTGCGCGAGGGCACCGAGGGCATGCCGCTCCCGGAGCTGTGCGAGGCCCAGCACTACCGGCTGGCCTGGTGGCGGCTGGGCCGGACGGAGCTCAACTACCGCCGTTTCTTCACCATCTCGGACCTGATCGCCGTACGGGTGGAGGACCCCGAGGTCTTCGAGGCGACGCACGCGACGGTGCTGCAGCTGCTGCGCGAGGGCGTCGTGGACGGGCTGCGCGTCGACCACCCGGACGGGCTGGCCGACCCGGGCGCGTATCTGCGGCGGCTGCACGAGGAGACGGAGGGCCGCTGGACGGTCGTCGAGAAGATCCTCGCGGCCGGTGACGGTGGGACGGGCGAGACGCTGCCCGCCTCCTGGCCCGTCGCGGGCACCACCGGCTACGACGCGCTGCACCACGTCGACGGCCTCTTCACGGACCCGGACGGGATGCCCGAACTGGCCGCGCTGCACCGCGAGTTCACCGGCGCTCCCCCGGACCGGGGCGGCGAGTGGGAGGCGACGCTGCGCCGCGCCGCGTACCGCGTCGTGGTGCACGACCTCGCCGCCGAGGTCGAACGGCTCACCCGGCTCGCCACGCGCGCCTGCGCGACGGCCCCCGACCTCGCGCTGCGCGACCACGCCCCGTGGGCGCTGCGCGCGGCCGTGCGCGAGCTGCTCGTACGGCTGCCCGTCTACCGCCCGTACCCCTCGCCCGGCACGCCCCCCGCCGCGGCCGACGTGGCGCTGCTGGAGCGGGCCGCGGCGCGGGCGCGGACGGTGTTCCGGGTGCCGGAGGAGGCCGCCGCCGTGGACGTCGTACGGGACCTGGCGCTGGGCCTGCCGCACGGCGGGCCCTACGGCGGCCCGTACGGCGGCGACTTCCCGGCCCGCTTCGCACAGGTGTCCGCCGCGCTGCGCGCCAAGTCGGCCGAGGACACCGCGTTCTACCGCCATGTGCCGCTCCTGTCGGCCTGCGAGGTCGGCGGGGACCCGGGCGGCCCGGCGGTCTCCCCGGCCCGGTTCCACGCGTACTGCGCGCGCCTCCAGCGCGACTGGCCCACCACCGCCACCGTGCTCTCCACGCACGACACCAAGCGCAGCGCGGACGTACGGGCCGCGCTCGCCGTGCTCAGCGAGTGCCCGGAGCGGTGGGCGGAGCTGCTGCGCGCGACGGCCCCGGACTCCGCCGTTCCGGCGCCGGACGGGCACGCCGCGTGGCTGCTGTGGCAGACCGCGTTCGGCCTGGGCGAGGAGCCGCCGCCCGTGGACCGGCTGCTGCCCGCCGTGCTGAAGTCCGTACGGGAGGCGGGGCTGCGCACCCACTGGACCGAGCAGGACGCCGCGTACGAGGCGGCCGTCGAGGCCCATGTCCGCGGGGCGGCGGGCGGCGACGGACCCGGCGCCCGCGCGCTGGGCGCCCTCCGCTCGGCCCTCGCGCCGTACGCGCGCGCCAACGCGCTCGGCGCGGCGCTGCTGCACCTCACCATGCCGGGCGTCCCCGACCTCTACCAGGGCACGGAACGCCCGTACCGCGCGCTGGTCGACCCGGACAACCGGAGCCCGGCACGCTTCCCCGAGGGAGCGGGGAGTGCCGAGGACGGGGACGAGGACGAGGACGAGAAGCTGCGCCTGACGGCCGCCGCGCTGCGGCTCCGGGCCCGGCACCCCGAGTGGTTCCTCGACGCCGCCCGCTACGAGCCGCTGCGCGCGGAGGGCGCGGCGGCCGGGCACTGCGTGGCGTTCGCCCGCTCCGGCGCCGTCGTCACCGCCGTGACCCGGCTGTCGCTGCGGCTGGCGGAGGCGGGCGGCTGGGGCGACACGGAACTGCCGCTTCCGGAAGGCACGTGGCGCGACCTCCTCGCCCGGCCGGAGGAGACCCCGGTTTCCCACTCCCTACGCTGCCGCCTCGACCGCCTCTTCGCCCGTAGCCCGGTGGCGCTGCTCGTCCGGGACGACACAGGCGCTGTTACGGACCCGGCGGCGGGCCCTTGGGGAGCGGCGGCACCGCCGGCGGATCCGCCTGTCCCGGGGCCGTGAGGCGGAACGCCTCCTGGCCGAACCGCACCTCGTCGCCCACCCGGACCGGGACCGCGCCGGTGACGCGGCCACCGTTGACCCAGGTGCCGTTGCGGGAGCCGAGGTCCTGGAGCAGCCAGCCGTTGCCGACGGACGTCAGCCGGGCGTGGAAGCGCGAGACCGTGTCGTGGTTCAGCCGCAGGACGGCGCCGGGCGCCCGGCCTATGAGCACCGGGTACGGGCCGGGCTCGGGCAGCAGCAGCTCGGGCAGGCGCTGGCTGCGCCACGCCTCGCGGACCTTGCCGGGGAACGCGGAGACGCGGCCGACCGCCGTGAGCCACCACCGGTTGTGCGGCGCGCGCTCCGGCAGGTCGTGCAGCACGGGGTGCAGCTCCTCCTGCCACCGGGCCTGGAGGATGACCTCCATCCGGCGGACGAAGGTGTCCGGCGACAGCCGGCCCTGCGCGGCGCCCTCGCGCAGCACACCCAGGGCGTGCTCCCGGTCCGCGTCGGAGAGACGCGGGGGGCCGGGTCCGGGTTCGAGAGGCGTCATGACCAGCATTCTCCGGAGCGCTCAACCCCCTGTCCAGAAAGGTCGTCCGTCAGTATCCGTATGAAGACATCCGCGGCACCACCGGCACGTGAACGGCAGAACGCCGTCATCGGACGGCGCCACGGCGGATCGACCGCCAGCAGCTGCTCGGCGGGCACCAGCGCGGGCACGAGGTGCGCGGAGATCATCGAGACGCCCGCTCCCCCGGCCGCCATCCGCGCGGCCGTCGTCGAGTGCTCGGTCCGCAGGACCGTACGGGGCGCGAACCCGGCCCTTCCGCACACCAGGTCGAGGAACGGGCGGCCCTCCACCCACGGCTCCATGCCGCACCGCACCCAGGCGCGGTCGGCCAGCTGCTCCAGCTTCACGGTGCCCGTGCCGCACAGCGGGTCGTCGGCGGGCAGGACGAGCACGACCTCCTCGGTGCCGATCTCCCACACCGGGCCGTCCCACGCGCGCGGCCGGTAGCCGACGGCGACGTCGGCGACGCCGCGCGCCATGTGCTCCAGCAGCTCGTCCTCCGAGACGTACTCCCGCAGCACGACGTCGACCTGCGGGCAGAGCGCGCGCAGCCGGGCGACGGCGGGCGGCAGCACGCCGAGCGCGAGGCCGTGCAGGGTGGCGACCTGCAGCTCGCCGCCGTCGGCCCCGGCGGCGGCGCGGGCCGACCTGCGGGCCTGCCGGGCGCTGCGGACGGCGAGTTCGGCGTCGGGCAGGAAGGCCCGGCCCATCTGGGTGAGCCGCACGCCGCGCGGCAGCCGCTCCAGCAGGGGGCCGCCGACGTCCCGTTCGAGCGCCTTGATCTGGTGGGAGAGCGCGGACTGCGTGACGTGCAGCGCCTCGGCGGCCCGGGTGAACGAGGACTCCTCGACGACCGTGACCAGGTACTCCATCTGCCGCAGACTCATCGGCCCCTCCCCGGCTCCGCGCCCCGTTCCCCATGAAGAACGCTCATCCCTTTCATCAAAACATTGTGTTGGACTCATCGCCGCACCGGGACGGACGCTGGGGCCATGAGCGGGAACACCACGGATGTGATCGTCATCGGCGGCGGAACGGACGGCTACAGCACGGCCCTTCGCGCCGCCTCCCTCGGGCTCGGCGTGACTCTCGTCGAGCGCGACCTGATCGGCGGCACGTGTCTGCACCGGGGCTGCGTGCCGAGCAAGGCCATGCTGCACGCGGCCGAACTCGTCGACGGCATCGCCGAGGCGCGCGAGCGCTGGGGCGTCAAGGCCACCCTCGACAGCGTCGACTGGCCCGCGCTGACGGCCACGCGGGACGACATCGTCTCCCGCAACCACAAGGGCGTCGAGGGCCACCTCTCCCGCGCGGGCGTCCACGTGGCGCGCGGCACGGCACGGCTGACGTCGGCGCGGACCGTACGCGTCGACGTGCCGGGCGAAGGCGCCGAGGAGTGGACGGCGACGCGCGGCATCGTGCTCGCCACGGGCTCGCGCCCGCGCACCCTGCCAGGCCTCGCACCGGACGGGCAGCACGTCGTCACCAGCGACGACGCGCTCTTCGCACCCGGACTGCCGGGCAGCGTGCTGGTGCTGGGCGGCGGCGCGATCGGCGTCGAGTACGCCTCGTTCCACCGCTCGATGGGCGCCGACGTCACGCTCGTCGAGGCAGCGGACCGACTGCTTCCGCTGGAGGACGAGGACGTCAGCCGCCATCTGACGCGCGCGCTGAAGAAGCGCGGCATCGACGTCCGTACGGGCGCGCTGCTGGAGGACGTACGGCGCGAGGGCGCGGGCGTGACCGGGACCGTACGGCCGTCACGCGGCGCCCCCTTCCCGCTCGCCGCCGAACGGCTGCTGGTCGCGGTGGGCCGTACGCCCGTGACCGACGGGCTCGGACTGGAGGCGGCGGGCCTGACGACGGACGCACGCGGCTTCGTGCCGCCCGCGTCGTGGGAGACGCTGGAGACGGCCGTGCCCGGCATCCACGTCGTGGGCGACCTGCTGCCGCCGCCGTCGCTGGGGCTGGCCCACGCCTCGTTCGCGGAGGGGCTGCTGGTGGCCGAGACCCTGGCGGGCCTCGCCTCCCGCCCCGTCGACTACGCGACGGTGCCGCGCGTGACGTACTCCAGCCCGCAGACGGCCTCGGTCGGCCTGAGCGAGGCCGAGGCCCGCGAGCGCGGCCACGACGCGGTCGCCAACACGCTCCCCCTCATGGCCACCGCGAAGGGCATGGTGCACGGCCAGGGTGGCATGGTGAAGGTCGTCGCCGAACAAGGGGCCCAGGGGCGGGTGCTGGGCGTCCACATGGTCGGCCCGCACGTCTCCGAGATGATCGCCGAGAACCAGCTCGTCGTCGCCTGGGACGCCGCTCCCGCCGACGTCGCCCAGCACATCCACGCCCATCCGACCCTCTCGGAGGCCGTGGGCGAGACGTACCTCACGCTCGCCGGACGAGGCCTCCACCAGCATTGATCGGAGACATCTCCTCCACTTCTCTTGTAGTTTCGTCAACAGCTCGTAGACGTTCACTTGCGAAGCGGGGGAGATGTGTCTTTCGAACAAGAATGGTCCGGGCTGGTCACGAACGCGCGCGCCCGGCAGTCCGCCTCGATGCAGATCAACGGGGCGAGTACACCGAACGGCGGAGGGGACGGCGGAGGGGGCAAGGGCGGCAAGGATCTCCAGGTGACGGCGAGCGTCCTGCGCTCGTACGCGGGCCGCGCCGAGAAGGTGAGCGACGAGTTCCAGAAGACCGACAACGAGACCATGCGGGAGACCGAGCAGGTCCCCGGGTCCATGAAGGGCTTCGCGAGCGACGAGGCGTTCAAGGACTTCCAGGTGATGTGGCGCAAGCAGATGAAGTACCTGGACGGCCTCTACACCGGGGTCGCCAAGTCGCTGCGCTCGGCGGCCACGACCTTCAAGGCCGAGGACGTACGGCGCAAAGTGGACCTGGACCGGCTCGACCCCTCGAAGCCGCTGCTCCCGAACTCCCCGCGCCTCCCGAACTCCCCGCTGCAGCCCCCGTACTCGCTGCAGCCGAACTCCCCGCTGCTGCCGGGCGCGGACGGCACCACGCCGCTGTCGCCGCGCCCGCCGCTCTACGGGCCCTACGTGCCGAACACGCTCCCGAAGACCGATGAACCCACCTCCTAGGGAGCGCACTCATGGCCACGACTGAACCTCTCGCGTACTCCGACGTGCGCGACGTCAACCTGGAGCCGCTGCGGCAGGCGGCGGGCAAATGGGGCAAGCTCCCGGGCAAGATCGAGGGCGTGTCCAAGACGTTCAGCCAGACCGTCTCCTCACCGCTGGAGCGGTCCGGCTGGTACGGCGAGACGGCGGAGACCGCGTTCAAGCATTTCCGCGGCGTCCGGCACCAGATGTCGGAGGCGTCCGGGCAGGCCGAGAAGATCGGCACCGTCATGTCCGACGCGCTCAAGGTCTTCGAATCCGCGAAGAAGGTCCTGCTGGAGGTCGAGCGCGCCGTCAGCACCCCGCCGAAGGACGGCGACGGCAAGGTCTATCTGAAGGTCAACAAGAAGGACGGCGTCGTCTATCTCGACCCGCCGCCCGACGTCGAGAACACCCCGGGCCTCGCCAAGGCGTTCCACGAGTCGATCGTCTACTACCAGGGGAAGATCGACGACGCCCTCCAGAAGGCGGCGGACGCGGACCACGACCTGAAGACGGCCCTGCAGATCGACCCGCCGGGCAAGGGCTTCAACGACGACGGCGCGAGCAACCTCAAGGACGTCGACGCGGAGACGAAGCGGGACGTCGACGCGCTGATGAAACTCGCGGGCACCGACGACTTCAAGCGGGACCCCAAACTCATCTCCCGCTTCAACGGCATCCTCGCCAAGAACTCCCAGAACGCCGACTTCGCCGAACAGTTCGCCACCCGCAAGGGCCCGAAGTGGATCGAGGAGTTCTGGTACAAGACGGCCAAGCCGGATTACGACGGGGAATCCCCGCTGTCCGACGAGAAACCGCGCTCCAAGGCGGTGACGAAGCAGCTCGCCTCGCTCCAGGACAATCTGGGGGTCACCCTGGGCCTCGCCAGCCAGTCCGACTCACCCGAGATGCAGAAGTGGAAGCAGGACGCCATCGCCTCCGGCGACGACCGGGTGCCGCTGGGCCGGAACCAGTGGTACCAGGGCGGCACGAAGCAGTTCGCCGACCCGCCCTACGGCTTCCAGGTGATGAGCAACCTGATGCGCACCGGGAAATGGGAGACGGGTTTCCTGAACAAGTACGGCGACCGGCTCGTCGAGTTCGACAAGGAGCCCTACATGCCCTGGAACGGCACGGAGGAGTTGGACGAGAAGACGCACCGCAAATGGCTCTCGTTCGGTAACCAGAAGCCGGACTTCCTCAACTTCGGCAAGGCGTACGACCAGGGCGAGGACCCGTTCACCGGGTATTTCGAGGCGCTGGGGAACAACAGCGACGCGTCCACGAACTTCTTCAAGGACGACGACAACTTCGACCACGTCATGAAGGACCGCACCTGGGAGCCGGACGGCGAAAGCCCCACGTCCGGCAGGGAGAAGGACTTCACCGGGTCCAAGGTGGCCCTCGGCCACGCGCTGGGCTCCGCGACCACCGGTCACGACTGGGACGCGCCGAAGAACGTCCCGGCCGAGCACACCAAGGACCAGGCCGACCTCATGTCCAAGATCATCAAGGGCACTGGGTCCATGGACAAGGACGGGAACGCGGACATCTCGCTCTCCCCGGGCATGCGCACCGGCCTGGGGAACGCCGCGGCCGAGTACACGCCGGACATGTTCCGGGCCATGACCGAGGGCGAGGGCGACAAGAAGCTGTTCCCCATGTCCGGGGCGCAGGCCGACATGGAGCACCGCGACGCGACGAAGTTCCTCGTGCAGCTGGGGCAGGACCCCCAGGCGAAGGCGGAGATCAGCGCCGCGCAGAAGCTCTACACCGGCCAGGTGCTCGACCACCATCTGGGCGGGGACGTCCCGGCGGGCCAGAGGTACGACGCACCTCCGCGGGACATCGTGAACGAGGTCCTCAAGACCTCGGGCGAGACCGCGGGCACGCTGGCCGCCGGTGCCCAGGAGACCATCATCGGCCCGGCGGTCGTGGACGATTCGGAGTACGACAAGTCCACGCTCAGCAACCGCCTGTGGGGCAACACCGCCTTCGGCACCGTGGTGACGGGCGCCAGCGTGACGAAGCCCTTCCTCGCGCACCCCGTCGGTGCCGCGACCGCGGCGGCGTTGCTCATCGGGTCCGAGGGGGCCACCCTCAGCGACATGGACGGCAACAACTGGAGCAGCAACAAGTCAGCCCCGGCGGCCGAGAGGGCCAGCGCGATCTACGACGAGATGTCCGAGCGTGACGTGCGGCAGAACCAGAGAATGCTGAAGGCCATCACGGAGGAGTACGGCGTCGACACCTCGTCCAGTTGGGGCCGCCTGTACTCCAACGAGGGATTCGGCCAGGGATACAGCCGGGTCGGCTCGACGGCCCCGTTCCTGACGTCCATCGAGCAAGTGAAGCAAATGGCCGTAGAGAAGTAAGGGAACGCACGCAGATGAACCGCCCCCTCCGCATCACCCTGCTCACCGTCCTCGCCGTGGCCCTGCTCGCGGCGGGGGCGCTGGGAGGCTATCTCGCCAGGGGCGAGGACCCCGCGGCCCCGAAGAAGCCCTCCGAGGTGTTCAAGGCGTCGGGGGAGCCCACGTGCTGGACCTCCGGCTCGGTACTGGACCGCGTCGTGCCCGCGGCCCGGTACGCGGACCGCTGGAAGCGGTCGACGCGCGGAAAGCTCAGCCACAACTTCCAGTGCGGCGTCACCGTGGACGACAAGCAGGTGCTGCGGGTCTCTGTCGTGCAACGCGACTCGGTGCACAAGCCCGACCGGGTGGGCACGGGCCCGGGCCACGGCAAGACCAGGAGCGTCCCCGGCTACGAGCAGAGCTGGTCCTCACAGGACGCCGTCAGCCTCACCGTCCCCTGCACCAAGGCCAAGGGCGACGACGGCGCCACCAACTTGTACGTCAAGGCCCAGGCGTGGCGGGAGAACTACGGGGGCCTGCGCGAGGACATGGTGCGGATCGCCAAGCAGGCGCTGAAGGCGCATCACACGACGACCTGCAAGGTGGCCCCGGGCGTGGAGGACCTCGACTGACCGCCGAAAACCCCTGGACAGATCGCCTGTCCAGGGGTTTCACTTACGCGGCGATCACGTCCGCGAAGAACAAGGAGGCGATAGCGATGCGTACAGGTGCCCTTTCGTATTCCCTTTCGTGCTCCACTTCTTCCGGAGGAATCCGTGACATCCACGACCGGTCCCACCGATCTGGTCATCCGCGCGCTCACCGAAGCTGACGCGCGCGCCGTCTTCACCTCGCTCGACGACCCCGGCCTCGTCGGCCGCCCCCTGCTCGGACGCCCGTACGGGACGCTCGCCGAGGGTGGCGAGTACCGCCCCGACTGGACCTTCGTCGCCGAGCGCGGCGGCGAGGTCGTGGCGCGCGCCGCGTTCTGGGCCGCGCCCGAGGACACCGAGCCCGTCGTCCTCGACTGGCTCGACATCGCGCCCGGCGAGCACGAGGCGGGCGTCCGCCTGCTGCGCGAGGCGCCGCTGAAGGCCGAGTTCGAGCTCGTACTGCCGCCCGGCTGGCGCGAGCGGCCGGAGACGCTGGCGGCGGCCGAGGCCCGTATCGCGGTCGCGGCCGACGCCGGGTACACCCCGCTCGTCGAGCGCTACCGCTACACGTGGACCCCGGCCGACGGCCTGCCCGAGCGGCCAGGCCGCCTGGTCTTCCGCTCCGAGCCGGACGACGCGGCGTTCCAGGACGTGCTGCGCCGGGTGATGAGCGGCACGCTCGACGCCCACGCGCGCAAGGCCGTCGCCGAGGGCGGCGTCGAGCAGGCCGTGCGCGAGGACTTCGAGCACCTGAGCTGGCTCTCCTCGCCCCGCGAGTGGTGGCAGGTCGCCCACACCCGCGACGGCGAGCTGGTCGGCGTCCATGTACCGGGCGAGATCCCCTCGGGCCCCGCGGCGGCGTTCATCGGGGTCGTCCCCGAGCAGCGCGGCAACGGGTACGCGTACGACCTGCTGGCCGAGTGCACCCACTTCCTCGCGGAACGCGGCGCCCAAACGATCGCCGCCTCCACGGACACGGGCAACACCCCCATGGCCAAGAACTTCACCCGAGCCCACTACCCGGTCACCCAGCACCGCTACTGCATGGCGCCCCCGGCGTGAGCCGCCCTATCCGCCCGCCGGAACCCTCGTGTTCTGGTCGTGGATGACCAGCCACCTCCCGTGCTCGTAGGTGAAGGTCAGGCCGATCTTCAGGTGGGTCCGGTAACCGGGCTCCTCGTAGACCGAGTCGAAGAGGACGAAGCCCGTACGGCAGCCGCTGACCACGCGGCGTTCCTCGTCGAAGGTCTGCGTCCAGTCCGGGTCGTTGAAGAACTCCTCCCGGACCCACTTGAGACCGGCCTTCTTCCCCTTCAGCACCTCGGCGTCGGGGAAGACGACTGTCCAGCCGTCGTGCAGGACCCCGGCGAACATCTCGACGTCCCGCGCGGGATGCGCGTCGACGTACTGCGTGACGGCGGCGTCGAACTGCCGGTCACAGCGTGAGCCCGAGTCCGCCGCCGCGCCCCTCCCCTGCGAGGGCGCGGCGGCGGACAGGGCGATCAGGGCGGCGGCCGGCAGGGCGTAGTACAGCGAACGCAGACGCATGGTGGGCTCCTTGGGCGGATCGGTGAACTGCCGGATGCCGTCAGCCTCGGCGCGGCGCACGGCGGAGCGCACACCATGAAGTCAGGGCTGAAGGGTCGGACACCGGCCCGCCCCCTCCGTAAGCTCACGCATGTGATTGAGCTTCGCCTCGGCGCCGCCGATCTGTGCCGGACAAGGTTCGGGTTCTCGCCCCTGTCCGAGGTCGCGGCGAGCCTGCACATGGTCTCGGCCGGGGTCGTGCACCCGTTGCACCGCCCCTGGTCGGGCGGCATGCGGCGGGCGTTCGACGAGGTCGACGTCGAGCTGCTGAAGGCCGTGGTGCCCGCGCGGCGCGACCTCGCCGACTTCCTCTTCGCCGGGGTGCGCGGCCGTACGACGACGATCGACGGCCAGCTCGACATCGTGCGCGCGATGTCCCCCGAGGCCGTGCGCACCGACTTCGCGAAGGTCTGGGAGGACGAGCCGCTGCCGCCCGTCCTGGACCGCGCGCTGGATGCGGGCACGGCGGGCGTGCACCGCGTCGCGGACGCGCTGCGCGGCTACTGGGCGGCGGTGATCGCGCCGCACTGGCCCCGGCTCAGGACCGTGCTGGAGGCGGACGTCAGCCACCGCGCGCGGCTGCTGGTGGAGGGCGGCGCCGAGGCGCTGATGGCGGACCTGCACCCCGAGATCGCGCTCTCCGGCGGCGTCCTGAACATCGACAAGCCGCACTGCGACCCGGCCGTCCGGGACCTCGGCGGCCAGGGCCTGCTGCTGGTGCCGTCCGTCTATGTGTGGCCGCATCTCATCGTGATCGGCGAGCTGACCGACCACCAGCCCACCCTCGTCTACGCCGTGCGCGGCATCGCCCACGTGTGGCAGGACGGCGCCCCGCGCGACGCCGAGGACGACGCGCTCGCCGCGCTGCTCGGCCGTACCCGCGCCGCGCTCCTGCGGCGCCTGGGCGCGCCCCTGTCGCCGACGGCGCTGGCGGGGCTGCTCGGGCAGTCCCCGTCGTCGGCGTGCCAGCACCTCGCCGTGCTGCGGCGCAGCGGCCTGGTGCGGTCGTGGCGCCAGGGGCGGGAGGTGCTGTACGAGCGTACGGCGCTGGCGACGGCGCTCCTCGCGGCCGGGGGCGGAGGGGACGGGGGCCGGTTCCGCGCCAACTCCGCTACGGCGCGGCCGTCCTGACTGAGACCTGACCGAGAATGGCCGCATGCTGTTCGAGGTGTGGGCCCCCGCCGCAGAGACCGTGACGCTCCGTCTGCCCCCGGACCGCTCCCGCGCCATGCGCCGCTCCCCCACCCACCGGGGCTGGTGGCAGGCCGAGGCCCCGGCGGCGGACGGGACGCGTTACGGCTTCTCGCTCGACGGCGGCCCCCTCCTCCCCGACCCCCGCTCGCGCCGCCAGCCGGACGGGCCCGGGGGGCCGAGCGCGGTCGTCGACCACGACGCGTACCGGTGGCGCCATCCGTGGCGGGGGCTGCCGCTGCCGGGTGCCGTGCTGTACGAGCTGCACGTCGGCACGTTCACCCCGGAGGGCACCTTCGCCGCCGCCGTGGCGCGTCTTCCGCACCTCGCGGCGCTCGGGGTCACGCACATCGAGCTGATGCCGGTCTGCCCGTTCCCGGGGACGCACGGCTGGGGGTACGACGGGGTCGCGCTGTGGGCCGTGCACGAGCCGTACGGCGGGCCCGAGGGGCTGAAGCGGTTCGTGGACGCCGCGCACGGGCACGGGATCGGGGTCGTCCTCGACGTCGTGCACAACCATCTGGGCCCGTCCGGCAACCATCTCCCGGCCTTCGGGCCGTACTTCACCGACCGTCATCGGACGCCGTGGGGCGCGGCCGTGAACCTCGACGGGCCCGGCTCGGACGACGTACGGGCCCATCTCATCGGCAGCGCCCTGGCGTTCCTGCGCGACTACCAGCTCGACGGGCTCCGCCTCGACGCCGTGCACGCCCTCGCCGACAGCCGCGCCGAGCACTTCCTCGCCGAGCTGTCCGCCGCCGTCGACGCGCTGGGCGCGCACTCGGGCCGCCCCCTCTTCCTGATCGCCGAGTCCGACCTGAACGACCCCCGTACGACCGCGCCGCGCACCGCGCACGGGCACGGCGTCCACGCGCAGTGGAACGACGACTTCCACCACGCCCTGCACACGGCGCTCACCGGCGAGTCCCACGGCTACTACGAGGACTTCGCGCACGACCCGCCCGCCGCGCTCGTCAAGACGCTGACCGGGGCCTTCTTCCACGACGGCACGTATTCGACGTTCCGGGACCGCCGCCACGGGCGTCCCGTGCACCCCGGCACGGCGGCGACGCCCGCGCACCGCTTCCTCGCCTACGCGCAGACCCACGACCAGATCGGCAACCGCGCCAGGGGCGAGCGCCTCGCCGCGCTCACCGGGCCCGGGCCGGGACCGCTCGCGTGCGCGGCGGCGCTGGTGCTGCTCGGGCCCGGTACGCCGATGCTGTTCATGGGCGAGGAGTGGGGCGCGCGCACGCCCTGGCAGTACTTCACCGACCACCCGGACCCGGAGCTGGCGGAGGCCGTACGGCGCGGGCGGCGCCGGGAGTTCGCGGCGCACGGCTGGACGGCGGAGGAGGTGCCCGACCCGCAGGACCCGGCGACGCGGGCCCGCTCCTGCCTCGACTGGGACGAGCCCGCGGAACCGCCGCACGACCGGCTGCTGGCCTGGCACCGCGCCCTGGTGACGCTGCGCCACGCCCACCCGGTGCTGGCCCACACCCCGCTCGGCGCGGCCCGGGCCGAGCACCGCGAGAGGCCCGACGGCACGCGCTGGCTGCTGCTGCGCAACGGCCCGCTGCACGTCGCGGTGAACCTCTCCCCCGACCGGACGGCCGAGATCCCGCTGCCCTCCGCGCACGCGGTGCTGCTGGCGGCCTGGCAGCCGGAGGGGACGCGGCTGGGCGGCGACGGGGTGCTGCGTCTGCCGCCGGAGTCGGCGGCCGTGCTGCGCTGACCCCCGGTCCCGCGCCCACCCGGCTCGTACGCGTCAGCCGTCGAGCGCGAGCCGTATGCCCAGCGCGAGGAGCACACCGCCGGAGACCTGCTCCAGCCTGCGCCGTACGCCCGCGCGGGAGAGCACCTTCCTGAGCCGTCCGACGCCCCAGACGTACGTGCTGTAGAAGCCGATCTCGAAGACGGCCCAGAACGCGGCGAGCGCGATCATCGCCGGGAGCTGCGGCGCGCCGGAGGGCACGAACTGCGGGAGGAAGGACATCGCGAAGATGCCCGCCTTGGGGTTGGCCAGGTTGACGAGGACGCCGGTGCGGTACGCGCGCCACCCTGACGCCACTGTGGCATCACCCGCGAACCGGTCCGCGTCCCCCTCGCCGTCCCCGCGGCGCGCGGCGCGCAGGGCCTGGACGCCGAAGACGAGGAGGACGGCGGCGCCGGTGTAGCGCATCACGTCGTAGGCGACCTCGGAGGCGGCCAGCAGCGCGGTGAGGCCGCAGGCGGCCACGACGCCCCAGACGAAGACGCCGGTCTCGTTGCCCAGGACGGCCAGCATCCCGAGCCTTCTGCCGCGCAGGGAGTTCCGGATGATCAGGACGGTGCTGGGGCCGGGGGCCAGCGCGATGAGGGTGCAGGCCGCGACGAACGGCAGAAGGATCTCGAACACCCGCACATCCTGCCGCGCGCCCCGCCGCACGATCGAACGCATTTCGCGTTCCCGCAGGTGGCACCACGCGGCGGCACACGTAATGCCATTTCTAGCGCCAACCCCTCTTGCATTGGCGCCATAGCGGTGCCATATTGGCGTCATGGACCTCACGCCGTACGTCGAAACACTCCGGCGCGAACTCGCCGCCTCCGCGGAGGGCGGCGGCGAGGACACCCGCGCGCTCGCCGAGCGGCTCGCCGCTCCCCTGGAGTCGGCCACCCGGCTCACCCTCCTGCAAGCCCTCTCCGCCGCCATGGGCGAGGTCACCCGCGACCTCGCGCCGGGCTCGGTGGACGTGCGGCTGCGCGGCCTCGACCCCGAGTTCGTGGTGACGCCACCGCCGGGCCCCGAGGAGAGCGAGCCGGGCGGCGGGCCCCTGCCCGCGACGCCGCTCGCACCCCCGCCGCACGACGACGACGGCGCCACCGCCCGCGTCAACCTCCGGCTGCCCGCCCACCTCAAGGCCCGGGTCGAGCAGGCGGCGAGCCGGGAGGGGCTGTCGGTCAACGCCTGGCTGGTCCGCGTGGCCACCGCCGCGCTGGAGCCCGGCGCTCCGAGCGGACCGCCGGGACGCACCCGCCGCTGGGGCGGCGAGACCTACACCGGCTGGGCGAGCTGAAGCGCCCGCCCCCAGATCCCTTTCCCCTCGCACGAGTCACGAGGAAGGCACAGCCATGCCTGAGTACGACACCCCTGAACCCCTCTCGGCCACCCTGGAGTTCGACATCGGGACCGTCCGGGTCACCGCGGGCAAGCGCGCCACGACCGTCGTCGACGTGCTGCCCCACAAGGCCGACGACGAGCTCGACGTCCGTACGGCCGAACAGACCCGGGTCTCCTGCTCCGGGGGCTCCCTCGTCGTCAAGGGCCCCAGGAACCGCGGGCTGTTCGGCAGGAGCGGGCAGCTCGACATCCGCGTCGAGCTGCCCGCGGGCTCCCGGATCGAGGCCACCTCGCCCATGGGCGACTACGTCTGCGAGGGCCCCCTCGACGCGTGCGTGCTCCGCACCTCCGTGGGCGACATCCGCGTCGAGGAGGCCGGTTCCGTACGACTGCGCACCGACAGCGGAGAGATCGACGTGGACCGGGTGCACGGCGACGCCGAGGTCCACGGCACGGGCCGGGTCGCGTTCGGCGCGATCACGGGCTCGGGCACGGTCAAGAACCGCAACGGCGGGACCACCGTCGGCGAGGCCACCGGGCCGCTCTCCGTGAACTCCTCCAACGGCCCGATCGACGTCGGCGTCGCGCACTCCGGCGTCGAGGCGAAGTCCGCCAACGGCCCCATCCGGATCCGCGCGGCCGAACGCGGCGTGCTCGCGCTCCAGACCGCCGCCGGGAACATCGAGGTCGGCGTCCGCGAGGGCAGCGCCGCCTGGCTCGATGTGCACACCCGCGTCGGCGGCGTCCACAACGCCCTTGAGACGGCCGGCGGACCCGGCTCCGCCGAGGAGACCGTCGAGCTGCGTGCCCGTACGGGCATCGGCGACATCGTCGTCCACCGCTCCTGATCCACCCCAGTCCTTCATCTCCCTCCACAGAAACGGCAGTTGCCATGAATCCCAGCACCGGACCGGCCGTCTCGGCCGTGGGCCTGCGCAAGTCGTACGGCGCCGACGGCTCCGACGGAGCGAAGGTCGTGCTCGACGGCGTCGACCTGACGATCCCCGAGGGCACCGTCTTCGCCCTGCTCGGCCCCAACGGCGCGGGCAAGACGACCACCGTCCAGATCCTCTCCACCCTCATCGAGGCCGACGGCGGCGAGGCGCAGGTCGCGGGGCACGACCTGGCGGCGGACGCCGACGGCATCCGCGCCTCGATCGGCGTCACCGGCCAGTTCGCGGCCGTCGACAATCTGCTGACCGCCGAGGAGAACCTGCTCCTGATGGCCGACCTCCAGCACCTGGACCGGGCCGACGGACGGCGGCGCGCCGCCCGGCTGCTGGAGCAGTTCGACCTCGTCGAGGCCGCGCGCAAGCCCGTGGCCACCTTCTCCGGCGGCATGCGGCGCAAGCTCGACCTCGCCATGACGCTCGTCGGCGACCCCCGGGTGATCTTCCTCGACGAGCCGACCACCGGCCTCGACCCGCGCAGCCGCCGCACCATGTGGGGGATCATCCGCGGCCTCGTCGCCGACCACGGCGTGACGATCTTCCTCACCACGCAGTACCTGGAGGAGGCCGACCAGCTCGCGGACCGTATCGCCGTGCTCGACCACGGCACGATCGTCGCCGAGGGCACGGCCGAGGAGCTGAAGCGCCGGATGCCGGGCGGGCACATCCGGCTCGGCTTCGCCGAGGCCGGGGAGCTGGAGAAGGCCGCCGGGCTCTTCGCCTCCGTCGGCCGCGACGACGAGGAACTCACCCTGCAGATCCCGAGCGACGGCGACATCCCGACGCTCCGCGCCGTCCTCGACATCCTCGACGACCGGCGGATCGACGCCCGCTCGCTCACCATCCACACTCCCGACCTGGACGACGTCTTCCTCGCCCTCACGGGGAACCCCGACAACCCCGACAGCCCCGAGAACCCCGACTCCCGGAAGGTGGCCTCGCGATGAGCGCCCAGTCCTACGCCGTGCGCGACTCGATGACGATGCTGCGCCGCAACCTCAAGCACGCGCAGCGCTACCCGAGCATGTCGATCTCGACGCTCGCGATGCCGGTCCTGATGCTGCTGCTCTTCAACTACGTCTTCGGCCGCGCACTCGGCAGCGGCATCGGCGGCACCCCGGCGGGCGGCGCCGGAGGCGAGTACATCGACTACATCGCACCCGGCATCATCCTGATGGCCGCCACCTCCGGCGCCGTCTCCACCGCGGTGAGCGTCTGCTCGGACATGACCGAGGGCATCGTCAACCGTTTCCGGACGATGTCGATCTCCCGCGCCTCGTTCCTGACCGGGCACGTCGTCGGCAGCGTCCTCCAGACGCTGGCCAGCATCGTGCTCGTCGTCGCCATCGCCCTCGCGATCGGCTTCCGGCCCAGCGCGACCGCCGTCGAGTGGCTCGCCGCCGCGGGCCTCCTGGCCCTCCTCGTCCTGGCCCTCACCTGGCTGTCGGCGGGCATCGGCCTGGTCACCAAGAACGTGGAGACGGCCAGCAACATCCCGCTGCCCTTCACCTTCCTGCCCTTCCTCGGCAGCGCCATCGTCCCGCCGGAGTCGATGCCGACCGGCCTGCGCTGGTTCGCCGAGTACCAGCCGTTCACCCCGGTCATCGAGACGCTGCGCGGCCTGTTGATGGGTACGGAGATCGGCAGCCAGGGTTACGCCGCCGTCGCCTGGTGCCTCGGCCTCACCCTCCTCGGCTACTTCTGGGCGCGCTCCGCCTTCCAGCGCGGCGCCCGCCGCTGACGGCCACGCCGCTGAAGACCACCACGCATCCGTACGTACGGAAGGAAGCCCTCATGACCCTGGCACCGATCACCGAGTTCCCCCTCGAACGCCCAGCGCACCGCCCGTACCTGCCGCCCGAGGCCCTCGCCCCGCTGCGCGAGGAGAGCCCGCTGCGGCGGTTCACCTACCCCGACGGCCACGAGGGCTGGGCCGCCACCGGCTACGCCACGGTCCGCGCGATACTCGCCGACCGCCGCTTCAGCTCCCGCTACGAGCTGATGCACCTGTACATCCCCGACGCGCCGCCCGAGGGCCTGCCCCCCGCCTCGCCCGGCGACATGACCGGCATCGACCCGCCCGAGCACACCCGGCTGCGGAAGCCCGTCGCCAAGTGGTTCACGGCACGCAGGATGCGCCAGCTCGCGGGCCGGATCGAGCAGTTCGCGGACGAGGCGCTCGACGACATGGAGCGCCGGGGCCCCGGCGTCGACCTGGTGGAGGCGTTCGCCTACCCCCTTCCGTCGCTGATGATCTGCGAGCTGCTGGGCGTCCCCGAGGGCGACCGCGACGTCTTCCACCGGCACGCCGAGGCCGCGATGAGCGGGACGGCGGGATTCGAGGCGCAGGAGGAGGCGCTGGCCGCCCTCACCTCGTTCATCGCCGAGATGGTCCCCGCCAAGCGCGCCCACCCCACCGACGACGTGCTCAGCGAACTGACGGCCACCGACCTCACCGACGAGGAGATCGCCGGGCTCGGCGGCTTCCTGCTCGGCGCCGGGTTCGACACGACCGCGCACATGATCTCCCTCGGCACCCTGGCCCTGCTCGACCACCCGGACCAGGCCGCGCTGCTGCGGAACGACCCGGACCTCGCGGACGGGGCGGTGGAGGAGCTGATGCGCTATCTGACGGTGGCCCATACGACCGCGAAGTCCGCGCTGGAGGACGTCGAGGTCGACGGCGAGGTGATCAGGGCGGGCGAGACGGTCACGCTCTCGCTGATCGGCGCCAACCACGACCCGGCCCGCTTCCCCTCCCCCGAGGCGCTCGACCTGCGGCGCGAGGCGACGGGGCAGCTCGGCTTCGCGCACGGCATCCACCAGTGCCTGGGCGCGCAGCTCGCCCGTATCGAGATGCGGATCGCCTTCCCGGCCCTGCTGCGCCGCTTCCCGACGCTGCGGCTCGCGTGCCCGCGCGAGGAGCTGGAGTTCTACGACATGGTCGTCTACAGCCTGCGCCGCCTCCCGGTCGCCTGGTGATCGGTGACCCGATGACCCGGCACCGATGAGTTACGCCCCGCTCCCCGGTCTGCCTCTACGGACACTGTCACGCGCGTATCAGGAGGAGATCCCCATGGCCCTTCCCGAGGGTGTCGGACGGCCGCCCGAGGTGACCAGGGAGCAGTGGCTCGCGGCCCGTAAGGAGCTGCTCACGGAGGAGAAGGAGCTGCGCCGCAGGCTCGACGCGCTCAACGCGGAGCGGCGCAGGCTCCCCATGGTCCGCGTCGAGAAGGAGTACGTCTTCGAGGGCCCGAACGGCAAGGCGGGCCTGCTCGACCTCTTCGAGGGCCGCAGCCAGCTCTACGTGCACCACTTCATGTGGCTCGACGAGACGGACACCGGCTGCCCGAGCTGCACGGCCGCCGCCGAGATCCACTTCACCCCGGCGTATCTGGCACACCTCCACGAGCGGGACATCACGTTCGCCGCCGTGGCCCGCGCGCCGCTGCCGAGCATCGAGGCGTACCGCGCGGAGCGCGGCTGGACGTTCCCCTGGTACTCCTCGCACGGCGGCGACTTCAACTACGACTTCCACGTCACGCTGGACGAGAGCGTCGCCCCCGTCGAGTACAACTACCGCGACAAGGAGGAGCTGCTGGCCACCGGCCTCCCCGAGGAGGCCCTCAAGGGCGACTGGCCGGGCAACAGCGTCTTCCTCCGGGACGGCGACGAGGTCTTCCACACCTACTCCGCGTACGCCCGAGGCCTGGACCAGCTCTTCACCCCGTACCACTTCCTGGACCTGACGCCGTACGGCCGCCAGGAATCCTGGGAGGACAGCCCGGAGGGCTGGCCCCAGAAACCGACCTACGCCCCGGGCAAACTGACGCTGCGAGGCCAATGCCACTGAAGCGCCCCGCAGGGGCTGCTTCAGGGGCGCGGGGAACTGCGCGAGCGACCACAGCGGCGGCGCGGCCTGCGACGCACGGCAAGGGGCAGCCCCTGCTCAGCCGCGAGAGGAGAGGGCACGCTCCCGTTCGACGGGATCGCCATGAACGGGCGAGGCGGCGCCGCCGCCAGCGGTGGACGAGGGAAGGAACGCGGCGATCACAAGCCCCAGCAAGGCCGCGCCAGCCGCAATCAGGAACGCCGTACGGAACCCGGCAAGATTGGGGACCTCTGGTCCCCCCGCACCCAGCGGACTGGTCATACGGGCGAGCACGACGCCCACGACCGCACTGGAGGTCGAGGTCCCGATCGAGCGCATCAGGGTGTTGAGCCCATTCGCCGCACCGGACTCGGACGGATCAACGGCGCCAAGTATCAGCGCGGGCATCGCGGAGTACGCGATACCGATACCGACCCCGATCAGCACAGCGACGACCACCGTCTGCCACACGGCCCCCATCAGCCCCGTCCCCACCAGATACGCGGCGGCGAGGATCACCAGCCCCGTCATCAGCGAGACCTTGGGCCCGCGCGCCTGCGAGAGGCGCGCTGAGAGCGAGGAGACCAGCATCATCGCGAGGCCCATCGGCGCGACGCAGAGCCCGGCGACGACCATGGACTGGCCGAGCCCGTACCCCGTGGAGGCGGGGAGCTGGAGCAGCTGGGGCAGCACGAGCGTCGCGGCGTAGAAGGCGAGCCCGACCATGATCGAGGCGAGGTTGGTGAGCAGCACCTGACGCCGCGCGGTGGTGCGGAGGTCCACCAGAGGGTCGGCGACGCGCAGCTCGTACGCGCCCCAGGCGAGGAAGATCACGACGGCGGCGGTGAGGAGCCCGAGGACGGTGCCGCTCCCCCAGCCCCAGTCGCCGCCCTTGGAGACGGGCAGCAGCAGCGCCACGAGACCGGCCGAGAGGCCGACCGTGCCGACCACGTCGAACCGTCCCGGCGTACGCCGCGCGGACTCCGGCACCAGCAGCCGCACCAGCACCATGGCGACCACGCCTATCCCGGCGGAGCCGAAGAAGAGCGCGTGCCAGTCCGCGTGCTGGGCCACGTACGCCGCGAGCGGCATGCCCAGCGCGCCGCCGACGCCCAGCGACGAGCTCATGAACGCCATCGCGGAACCGAGCCGCTCGGGCGGCAGTTCGTCCCGCATGACGCCGATGCCGAGCGGGATCGCGCCCATCGCGAAGCCCTGCACCGCGCGCCCCGCGACCATGGGGACCAGCTCCGAGGTGAAGCCGCACAGCAGCGAGCCCGCGACCATCAGCGCGAGGCTGAGCAGGATGATCCGCCGCTTTCCGTAGAGGTCGCCGAGCCTGCCCATGATGGGCGTGGCGACGGCGCCGGAGAGCAGCGTGGAGGTGATGACCCACGAGGCGTTCGACGTGGACGTGTCCAGCAGCGCCGGAAGCTGGGCGACGATGGGCACGATCAGCGTCTGCATCACGGCCACCGAGATCCCGCCGAAGGCGAGTACGGGCACGAGCCAGCGAGCGGTCATACGCGGAGCCTCCAGGGCGGCAGCACGGCACTTTCCTTTTTCATGCAGCGTACAAATGAACTGACCGGTACCCACGGTTATTTCGCCATGCGAGACTTTGGCCACAGCTCGCCCGGGAGGCCCCCATGTTGGAGCGGCAGTTCGAGTCCGGCACGGTCGACACCGGTGGGGGCAGGCGCTTCCACACCGAGAGCGCGGGCCCGCCCGACGGCCCGCTCGTCCTCCTCTGCCACGGTTTCCCGGAGTCCTGGTACTCGTGGCGGCACCAGCTGCCCGCGCTGGCCGGGGCGGGATACCGCGCGGTCGCGATGGACATGCGCGGCTACGGCCGTTCGTACGCGCCCGCCGACGTCTCCTCGTACCGCATCGACCGGCTCGTCGGGGACTGCGTCGCCGTCGTGGACGCGCTCAGTCCCGGCGGCCCCGGCGGCCCTGGCGGCCCCGGCGTCACCGGCGGCCCCGGCGACCGGGCGCTGATCGTCGGGCACGACTGGGGCGCACCCGTCGCGTGGACGGCGGCATGGCTGCACCCCGACCGGTTCCGCGGGGTCGTGGGGCTCAGCGTGCCGTTCGGCGCGCGTGGGCTGCTCGCGCTGCCGGGCGACCCGTTCGGCGCGCGCCGCCCGAGCGCCGTGCAGCGCGAAGTGGCGGGCGAGGGGCGGCTGTTCTACCAGGAGCACTTCCACCACCCGGACCGGCGCGCCGAACGCGAGGCCGAGGCCGGCCTCCGCGACTGGCTCGCCGCGGCCCTCTACTCGTTCTCCGCCTCCCCGCCCCTCCCCGAGGCCCTCGCCGGGGTGGACCTCAGCACGCTGGAGACGAAGGCTGCCATCGACGTCCTGCGCGCGACGATGTGCGTCCCCGAGGGCGCCCGGCTGCGGGACCTGATGAGCCTGCCCGAGGGCCCGCTGTCCTGGCTGACGGACGAGGACCTGGACTTCTACGCCGCCGAGTTCGCCCGCACCGGCCTGACCGGGGGATTCAACTACTACCGGTGCGTCGACGAGAGCTGGGAACACCTGGCCGACCAGGCCGGACGGCCCCTCACCGTCCCCGCCCTCCACATCGGCGGCGACCGCGATCTCGTCACGATGTGGTCCCGCGAGGCGGCGGAGCGCGCGCCCGAGGTCGCCACGGACCACCGCGGCACGGTCGTCCTGCGCGACTGCGGCCACTGGATCCAGCAGGAACGCCCCTCGGAGACGAACGACGTCCTGCTGGACTTCTTCAGCGACCTCTAGGAGCGCCCTCAGTCGTCCTCGACCAGCCGCAGCGAGATGCTGTTGATGCAGTACCGCTGGTCCGTGGGCGTCGGATAGCCCTCGCCCTCGAAGACATGGCCCAGGTGGGAGCCGCAGCGGGCGCAGCGGACCTCGGTGCGGATCATGCCGAGCGTGCGGTCGGTGATCAGCTCGACGGCCTCGGAGCGCGAGGGGTCGTAGAAGCTGGGCCAGCCGCAGTGCGACTCGAACTTGGTGTCGGAGCGGAAGAGCTCCGCGCCGCAGGCCCGGCAGTTGTAGACACCCGTGGTCTTGGTGTCCGTGTACTCACCGGTGAAGGCGCGCTCGGTGCCCGACTCGCGCAGCACCTGGTACTCCTCGGGGCTCAGCTCCTCGCGCCACTGCTCCTCCGGCTTGTCGATCTCGTACGCCATGGCGATCTCCTCCGTCAGTCCGCGAGCGTGCTCAGGATGCGCGGGCCCAGCTCCGTCACATCGCCCGCTCCCATGGTGAGAACGAGGTCACCGGGCTCCGCCATTCCCGCGACCAGCTCGACGGCCTCCCCGGCCGTGGCCGCGTCCCGCACCCCGGCGCCCGCGTCCCGCGCGGCCCCCGTGATCAGGGCGCTCGTCACGCCGGGGATCGGGTCCTCGCGGGCCGGGTAGATCGGCAGCACCACCGAGTCGTCCGCCAGCGCCAGGGCCTGGCCCATCTCCGTACCCAGCTCGCGGGTACGGCTGAAGAGGTGCGGCTGGAACAGCACCAGCACCCGCCCCTCGCCCGCGCCGCCGCGGATGGCCTCCAGGTCGGCGGCCATCTCGGTCGGGTGGTGCGCGTAGGAGTCGATCACCTGCACGCCCCCGGCCTCGCCCTTGAGCTGGAGCCGCCGCTTGACCCCGGTGTACGTGCCGAGCGCGCGGGCCAGCGCGTCCGTGCCCGCGCCCAGCGCCGTGCCCGCGACGAGCGCGGCGACGGCGTTGAGCGCGTAGTGCCTGCCGGGCACCGAGACGCCGAACGTCAGCTCCCGCCCGTCCAGCACCACGGTCACCTCGCTGGTCAGCCCCTTCGGCTCGACCTTGAGCACCCGTACGTCCGCGTCGGCGGCCTCCCCGTACGTACGGACGCGGATCCGGTCCCCCTCGCGCTCCCGTACCCGGCGCGTCAGCTCGCGGGCGCCCTCGTGGTCGGCGGAGATCACCAGGGTGCCGCCGTCGGTGATCCGCCCCGCGAAGATCTCGAACGACTCGTAGATCTCGTCCATCGAGGCGTAGTTGGCGTGGTGGTCCAGCTCGACGTTGAGGACGACGGCGACCTCGGGCGCGTACTTGTGGAAGCTGCGGTCGCTCTCGTCCGCCTCCGCCACGAAGATCTCGCCGGTGCCGTGGTGCGCGTTGCTGCCCGGCTCGTCGAGGTCGCCGCCGATCGCGTACGACGGGTCGAGGTCCATCGCGCGCAGGCTCACCGCGAGCATCGAGGTGGTGGTCGTCTTGCCGTGCGTCCCGGCGACGGCCAGCGGGCGCAGCCCGTCCATCAGCGCGGCCAGCGCGTCCGAGCGGTGCACCACGGGGATCCCGCGCGCCGCCGCCTCGGCCAGCTCCGGGTTGTCCTCCCGGATGGCGCTGGAGACGACGACGCTGGTCGCGTCGGGGGCGAGGTGCGCGGCGTCGTGCCCGATGTGGACGGTCGCGCCGAGCTCGCGCAGCGCGGCGGCGGTCGCCGACTCCTTCGCGTCACTGCCCGCGACGCGCGCGCCACGCTGCGCGAGGATCTTCGCGATCCCCGACATCCCGGCTCCGCCGATGCCGATGAAGTGCGGTCGTGACATGTCGGACGGGACGGCGACGGCCATACGGGCATCTCCTGGCTCAGAGTCGATCGAAGAACGCCCCAAAGCCTATGGGGTCCGCCCCACCACGCCTCACTCTGTATGAGCGAACAGCTTCAGGACCGGCACTCCCACCTTGTGACGCGCCCGCGAGGCCCAGTCCCGGTGGAAGAACTCTTCCACCAGGTGCGGTGCGGTCAGGACGATGACCTCGTCGGCGCTGGTCTCCTCGGCTACGGAGGTCAGCACCTGGAGCGGGTGCTCCTCGATGAGCTGGCCGACGGCCTCCGTGCCGGCCTCTCTCAGCTGTTTCAGCGAGACGTCGAGTGCCCGTTCGGCCGCCCCGCCCGAGGGCTCGTCGCCCTCGCGTACGGCCTCCTCCAGCTCGCCGAGCGCGACGTCGTCCAGGGCCCGCAGCAAGCGGTCCTGGTCGCCACGCGGCTGCATGAGGACGACGAACGAGACCTGCTCGTCCCCGTGCAGCGTCGTGACGAGTTCGACGTCTGCGGACACCAGCGGCTTCTCGATCATCAACACGGTCGTGATCACGACGGGTGCCCTTCTGCTACGCGGGGCCCCAGGCCCCGAAAGAAACCATCCTGCCCCGCGTTCCACGGGGCCCTGCGCTTGTCAGTCTGCCCAACCAGATTTAAGCGGAACGTCTCATTCCGCTCATTGTCGGATGCGACGGTAACGCGTGAAGAGGAACCCCGCCTCCTCCAGCACCCCTTCCAGCGAGAAGTCCTCGGGCACCGACAGCCCGGCGCCCCTGGTGATCCGTGGCGCGTCGCCGACCGTGATCCGCGGCGCGAGCGACAGGCACAGCTCGTCGAGTACCCCGGCCGCCGCGAACTGCCCCAGCAGCGTCGGCCCGCCCTCGGTCAACTGCCGCCGCAGGCCCCGCGCGGCCAGCGCGCCCGGCACCCGCGCGGGATCGGCCACCGCGCCCTCGCCCGCGAACACGACCTCGGCACCCGCCCGCCGGGCCGCCTCGACCCGGTCGGCGGGGGCGCCCTCGCCGGTCACGACCAGCGTCGGCACCACCGGCTCGGCGAAGAGCGGAAGCGACCAGTCCAGCTCCAGCCGGGCTGTCACCACGGCGATCACCGGCACCGGCGCCTGCCCGCTCGCCGCGCGCCGGTCCGCGAACGCCTCCCGCGCCCGCGCGGGCCCGTACCCCTCCTGCCGTACGGTCTCCGCGCCGACGACGACCACGTCGGCCAGCCCCCGCAGCACGCCGAAGATCCACATGTCGGCCTCGGAGGAGAGCGGCCGGGAACGGCCGCCGTGGTGGATGGCGCCGTCCAGCGAGGCGACCATGTTGCCGCGCAGCCAGGCGCCCTCCTCGCCCCCGTCCCCCAGCTCCTCCGGCGACGGATACGCGTACTCCCCCGCGATCTCCTCCAGGCTCCACTGCGGGGCGGATGACGGCGCGGCACGGGAAGGGAACAGGCGTCGCATACGCGGCAGTGTGGCACGGCGCACGTCCCATGGCCTGCGCGCCGGGAGCCGACGGCCGACTAGCATGACAATCGTGTCAACCAGCGCAGCGCACATATCCGATTCCGCTTCCGGCTCCGCCGGGGCGGCTCCCGCGGCCCTGAGCGCCCGCGAGCCGCACGTGCCCGCCGAGCAGCTCGTGGCCGAGATGGTGCCGCCACCGCGCTTCGACGGCGTCCGCTTCTCGACGTACATACCGGACCCGCAGCAGCCGAGCCAGACCGAGGCCGTCCGCGTGCTGAGCGGCTTCGCCGAGGGGCTGGGGCAGGGCGGCTCCCCGGCGGACGGTGGCCGGAAGCGCTGGTTCCGGCGCGAGCCGAAGGCCGCGGCGCCCGCGGGCCCGCGCGGCGTCTACCTCGACGGCGGCTACGGCGTCGGCAAGACCCACCTGCTCGCCTCGCTCTGGCACGCGGCTCCGGCGGCGCCGGAACGGAAGGCGTTCGGCACCTTCGTCGAGCTGACCAACCTCGTGGGCGCGCTCGGCTTCCAGCAGACCGTCAAGACGCTCAGCGGGCACCAGCTCCTCTGCATCGACGAGTTCGAGCTGGACGACCCCGGCGACACGGTGCTGGTCTCCAGCCTCCTCGCGCGCCTCGTCGAGCACGGCGTCGCGCTCGCCGCCACCTCGAACACCCTCCCGGGCAAGCTCGGCGAGGGCCGGTTCGCCGCCGCGGACTTCCTGCGCGAGATCCAGGGCCTCTCCGCCCACTTCCGCGCCCTGCGCATCGACGGCGAGGACTACCGCCACCGCGGGCTGCCCGCCGCGCCGAAGCCGTACAGCGACGAGGAGGTCACGCGCGCCTCGTACGCCCACGGCGGCGCGTCCCTCGACGACTTCCCCTCCCTCCTCGAACACCTCTCCACCGTCCACCCGAGCCGCTACGGCGCCCTGGTCAAGGACGTCGACGCGGTCTGCCTCACCGGGGTGGAGCCGGTGCCCGACCAGTCGACGGCGCTGCGCCTCGTCGTCCTCGCCGACCGGCTCTACGACCGCGAGATACCCGTCCTCGCCTCCGGCGTCCCGTTCGACCAGCTCTTCAGCGAGGAGATGCTGAAGGGCGGCTACCGCAAGAAGTACTTCCGGGCCATCTCCCGCCTCACGGCCCTCGCCCGCGACGCCGAGGGTCTTCTCCGCGCGTAGCACTGGTGGTAGACACACGGGTCACAACCTGGCCGCCAACAGGGGAGTTGCCCAGTGTCTACGACTCGACGTCAAGCTCTGGCTAGAACGGGCGCGGTAGGAGCGGCAGTCGCCTTCAGCGGCGCCCTGTCCGAGCTCTTCGCGGGAACCGCCGCAGCGCAGGCCACCGGCGGGAGCTCGGGATACGGCCCGCTCATACCCGACCCCAAGGGCCTGCTCGACCTGCCCAAGGGCTTCCGCTACAAGGTCCTCTCCCGCGAGGGCGACCCGATGTCCTCCGGCGAGGGCAAGGTGCCCAGCAACCATGACGGCATGGCCGCCTTCGCCGCCCGCCGCTCCGGGCACGGCCGTAACCACGGCTCGGTCTGGCTCGTACGCAACCACGAGAACCGGATGAACGGCCGCGTCCCCGTGCCCACCGTCAAGGGCCTCACCTACGACCCCGCCGCCAAGGGCGGCTGTACGGTCCTCCAGCTCGACCGGCACAACGACGTCCTCCAGGAGCGCGTCGGCATCGCCGGGACCTCCACCAACTGCGCGGGCGGGCCCAGCCTCTGGGGCACGTGGCTCACCTGCGAGGAGACCGAGTTCAAGGCCGGGGAGGAGGGCCACACCAAGGACCACGGCTACATCTTCGAGGTCGGCTTCGACAAGGACCGCCCCACGTCCGTCGAACCGCTGACCGCGATGGGCCGCTTCCAGCACGAGGCTGTCGCCTTCGACCCGCACAACGGTGCCGTCTACGAGACGGAGGACGCCTTCGAGAAGCCGTTCGGGCTCTTCTACCGCTTCCTCCCCAAGAAGCCGCGCGGTGGATACGGCTCCCTCCACGCGGGCGGCCGTCTGGAGGCGATGCGCGTCCCCGGCGTCCCCGACCTCTCCTCGGTCACGGAGACGGGCAAGAGCTTCGAGGGCATCGAGTGGGTGAAGGTCCCCGACCCCCTCGCCAAGGAAACCCCCATCCGCTTCCAGGACTTCGGGCCCAAGGGCATCACCCACGCGCAGAAGCTCGAAGGGTGCTACTGGGGCGGGCGCAGCGTCTACTTCGTCTCGTCCTACGCCAAGAGCGCCGAGGGTTCGGCCGCCGACCACTACGGCCAGATATGGCGGTACGAGCCGCACGCCAACCGCCTCACCCTGGTCATCGTCTTCGGCCCGGACACGGACCTCCAACTCCCCGGCGAGGAACCGGACAACATCTGCCTCGCGCCCAGTGGCGGCCTCATGGTCTGCGAGGACGGCGAAGGCGCGCAGCACGTCTTCGGCCTCACGCGCAAGGGCAAGGTCTACCCCATGGCCCGCGGCGCGCAGAACATCGGCACCCCCGAAAAGCCGGAATGGGGCGAATTCGCGGGCGTCACCTTCTCCCCTGACCACCGCACGATGTACGTCAACTGCTACACCCCGGGCACGACCTTCGCGATAACGGGCCCTTGGCACCACGCCTGACCGGGGGGCACCCCCTGTCCCTGTCTTCCGAACAGGGGGTGCCCCATCCCTTGCTTCGCCCTCTGCCCCACTGTGCTTGGGAAGTCTGCTCCCTCCCCTCCCACTGTGCTTGGGAAGTCTGCGCAAGGCGCAGGGTTGGCAAGCGCAGCCCCCTGCGCCGGGTGCCCCGGTGCAAGGGCCGCGCCCGGGGTGCCCCGGGCTGTGCTTCGCGGGCTGCCGCCGCGTCGTGGCTTGTCGCGCAGTTCCCCGCGCCCCTTGACGGGCAAGCCCAAAAGTCTTGGAACCGGCGCGCCCACGCGGCGGAGCCGCAAATCAAGCACAGCCCCGCGCCCCTAGGGAGAAGGGGCAAGCCCTCACGTGCAGTGACCGGGTGCGTTGCCGACGGGCTTAGCGCCGTCGCGAGAGTGCCGCCGCACCCGCAATCGCGCAGGCGGAGAAGACCGCAGCCACAAGGAGGGCACTCCACGACGTGGGGATCGCGCCTGCTCGGGAGCCGGAGACAAGGTGCTGGACCGCCGCGTTGGCCGGAGAGGCACTCGCGACGAGGACCACCACCACACCGCCCAGCAAAGAGAGCACGCTCCACCCCCGCGACCGCAGCACGGGCCGAGCGCAGAGCACCCCCACCCCGACCCCGACCAGCCCGCACACCGCGGCGGCCAGCAGCCCCGCGCCCGCCGCGGGGAGGAGGGGGACGGCGATCCGGCCGTCCGTACTGTGCGCGTCGCTGATCGCGAGGACGGTGCCCGTCCCCGCGAGGCCCAGCACCCCCGCCGCCGTACCCCCCGCGAGCACCCCGCTCACATGCACACGCGCGGGCCCGGCGAGGGCGGCGGCGCAGTGCCGGGCGGCGTCCGGTTCGGCGGTGACGCAGACGCGGACGAGCCAGGCGGCGACGGGCAGGAGCATCGCCGCGGCGTAGCCGAGCGAGTCGAGGACGGGCGATCCGGCCTGTATGCCGATGCCGACGAGCGCGGCGTACGCGAGCGTCGGCGGCAGCCACCGCTGGGACCGGAGCAGCAGCGCGAGCTGGTAGCGGACAAGGGCGAGGAGGGCGGTCACTCCGCACCTCCCACGACCCGGCGCACATGCCACGCGGGCCGCGCCGTCAGCAGCGCGTACAGCGCGGCGTCCGACTGCTCCTCGGGCACCGTCAGCACGGCGACACCGTCCGCGTCGGCCCGCGCCCCCTCCCAGGGCACGGCCCCACCCGGCGGCCCCTCGGCCTCGATCCGTACGCGGGGCACGGAACGGACGCGGCCGGGGGCGAGCGCCCCGTCGGCGACGCGATGGACCGCGTCCGTCGCGTCGGCGAGACGGCGCGGGTCGTGGTCGACGAAGACGGCCGTGCCGCCGTCGGCGACACGTTCGCCGACGGCTCGGTCGAGTTCGGCGCGGGCGTCCTGGTCGAGCCCGGTCCACGCCTCGTCGAGCAGCAGCAGCGCGGGCCGGCCGAGCAGCGCCTGCGCGACGGCGACCTTCTGGCTGCTGCCCTTGGAGAGTTCCGCCATGCGCGTACGGGCGTACGGCCCGGCGCCGAACCGCTCCAGCCACTCACCCGCCGTACGCGCCGCCGCGCGCCCCCGCAGGCCCTGTACGCGCCCCAGGTGGGTCAGGTAGCCGAGCGCGGTCAGCGGCAGGGCGGACGGGAAGCGCTCGGGCACGTACGCGCGGCGCGGTGGGTGTCCGCTGATCCGGCCCGCGCTGGGCGCGTCGATGCCCGCGAGGAGCCGCAGCAGCGTCGACTTGCCGCTGCCGTTCGCCCCCTCCAGGCGCAGCAGCCGCCCGGCGCCCACCTCCAGGTCGACGCCGCGCAGCACCCACGGCCCGGTCAGCCCGTAGCGCCGCCCGACCCCCTCCAGCCTCATGGACCAGTTCGACCAGCTCATGGCCGTGACCGTATCCCCTGGCAGAATTGATCACGTGAGCGATTCCACGGATTCCCCGATCGACCCCCCGTACGTCCTCCCCCTCGTCGTCCGGATCGAGCGCGCCACGCCGCCCGCGCGGACCGACGCGCTGGAGACGGCGGCCCGCGCCGTGCTCACCTTCCTCGCCGACCCGCGTACGGCCGAGGAGAGCGGCGAGTGGCACAAGACCGTGCGGCTCTGGGAGGAGCGCGGGATCCGCAAGGTGGTGCGGCGGGCGCGCGGCTCGGAGTGGCGGCGCGCGGAACCGCTCCCGGGGCTCACGCTCGCGGACCGTACCGCCGAGGTGCGGGTCTTCCCGCCCGTGCCCGTCGACGCCTGGCCGAAGGACCTCGCCCGGCTCCAGGTCTCCGGTACGGACCTGACGGACCCGGAACCGCCGCCCGCGCCCCGCGCGGGGGTACCCGTGCTGTGGCTGAGCCCGGAGCTGGAGATGACGGCGGGCAAGGCGATGGCCCAGGCCGCGCACGGCGCCCAGCTCGCCTGGTGGGAGCTGGACGCGACGGCCCGCGAGGCGTGGCGCACTGCGGGCTTCCCGCTGGCCGTCCGCACCGCGCGCGACGCCGCGCACTGGCGCGCGCTGACGACGAGCGGCCTGCCCGTCGTCCGCGACGCGGGCTTCACCGAGATCCCGGCCGACTCCTGCACGGTCGTCGCGGAGCACCCGGCCCTGGCCGCGTGAACCTCAAATCCACCTCTGAACCGAGCCGTTAGGGGATACGTCCCTTCCTCACGAGGAGAGACTGGGAGAGTACGTACGGGGGAGGTCCGCGCATGGACAGGGAACACGTCGAGCGGCTGGGGACGGGCATCGGCTGGCGGCCCGAGATCGCCGAGGGGATCGAGGCGCTGCCGGGCATCGACTGGGTCGAGGTGGTGGCCGAGAACGTCTGCCCCGGGCATCTGCCCGACGCGCTCGAACGGCTGCGTGAGCGCGGCACCACGGTCGTGCCGCACGGCGTCTCGCTCGGCCTGGGCGGCGCCGACCGCCCGGACCCGGAGCGACTGACGGCGCTCGCCGAGCGCGCCGAGGCGCTGGCGGCGCCGCTGGTGACGGAGCACATCGCGTTCGTCCGCGCGGGCGGCGGCCTGACCGGGACGCGCCGGATCGAGGCCGGGCACCTGCTGCCCGTGCCGCGCACGCGCGACGCGCTCGACGTGCTGTGCGAGAACGTCCGCATCGCGCAGGACGCGCTGCCCGTCCCCCTCGCGCTGGAGAACATCGCGGCGCTCGTCGAGTGGCCCGGCGAGGAGATGACGGAGGGCCGGTTCCTCACGGAGCTGGTCGAACGTACGGGCGTACGGCTGCTCATCGACGTCGCCAACCTGCACACCAACCACGTCAACCGGGGCGAGGACCCCGCCGCCGTGCTCGACGCGCTGCCGCTCGACGCGCTCGCGTACGTCCATGTCGCGGGCGGCGTCGAGCGGGACGGCGTCTGGCACGACAGCCACGCGCACCCGGTCAGCCAACCGGTGCTGGACGTGCTGGACGAGCTGTGCGCGCGGGCCGTGCCGCCCGGCGTGCTGCTGGAGCGCGACGAGGCGTTCCCGCCCGTGGCCGAACTGGAGGGCGAACTGGACGCGATCCGGGACGTGCTGGCCCGGCACGCCCGGCACGCCCGGCACGCCGCGCGTACGAAGGAGGCCCCCCGTGTCTGACACCGTGTCCGACGTCGCCGCGGCCCGCACGCGGCTCGCGCACGCCCAGAGCGAACTGCTCGCGGCCCTGGTCGCCGACGGCCCCGTGCCGCCCGGCTTCGACGCCGAACGGCTCGCCGTGCAGGCCCGCGCGCTGCGCGCCAAGCGGGCCGACGTCGTCGCCAAGGTCGCGCCCGAGCTCCCCGGCATCCTGGGCGAGGAGGAGTACCGCACCGCGTTCCTCGGCTACGCCGAGGGCCGCCCGATGCGCGGCAACTACCGGCGCGACGCGCTGGACTTCGCCCAGCACCTGCTGGCCGCCGACCGCCCCGAGGACCCGAAGCGGCGCAGGCGGCTGGACGCCTGGTGGCGCGAGCGGGCGGGCCCGGCGCCCCTCCCCTCCGGCCGGGTCCGCCGCCTGCTCGACCGCCTGCCGGGCCGTTCCTGACCCCTTCGCGCAACCGGGCCTGGGCCGTACGGCCCGCCGGGTGTCCCCGGATCGGGCGGTTCCGGGGCGACACCCGTAACCGGTGCTTTACTCCGGCGGCCGCGGCCCGAAGCATCCGGGCATGCGCACTCCGGCGATCTGCGGCTCCTTCACCGCCCTGGCACTGACCCTGGCCCTGACCCCGGCGGCAACCGCCGAAGGGGCCCCCGCGCGGGACGGCATCGACTGGAAGAAGTGCCCGCGCGTCGAGCACCTCCCCCAGCCCGTCGAGTGCGGGACCGTCTCCGTGCCCGTCGACCACGCGAAACCACGCGGCGAGAAGATCGAGCTGACGGTCAGCAGACTGCGCGCCACCGGCAAGCCCTCCGAGCGGGAGGGCTCGCTGCTCTACAACCCGGGCGGCCCCGGCGGCAGCGGCATGGCGTTCCCGCTCTACCCCAAGGCCCTGGGCGGGGTGTGGAAGAAGCTCAACACGCGGTACGACCTGGTGGGTTACGCCCCGCGCGGGGTCGGCAGGTCGGCGCCGCTGTCGTGCCGCAGTCCGCGGGAGTTCGCGAAGGCGCCCAGCCGTTCGCCGCGCGACCCCTCCCCCGCCTTCAAGCGGAAGATGCGGGACCGCGCCGAGGCGTACGCGAAGGGCTGCGCGGAGGCGCAGGGCGACAAGCTGCGCCACTACACGACGCCCGACAACGCCCGCGACCTGGACGCGATCCGCGCGGCCCTCGGCGAGCGGAAGCTCAACTTCCTCGGCGTCTCGTACGGCACCTACCTCGGCTCCGTCTACGCCACGCTCTTCCCCGAGCGCGTGCGCCGCCTCGTCCTGGACAGCGTCGTCGACCCGTCCCCGGAGAAGATCTGGTACCGCTCGAACCTCGACCAGAACGTCTCCTTCGAACGCCGCTGGAACGACTGGAAGGAGTGGACGGCCCGGCACCACAAGGCCTACGGGCTGGGCCGCAGCGAGCCGGAGGTGCAGCGCTCCTTCGACCGCGTGCGCGACGCGCTCGACCGGAAGCCCGCGGGCGGCAAGGTGGGCTCGAAGGAGCTGCTGACCTCGTTCTTCGACACGGCGTACGCCGACGAGGTCTGGGACCGGCACGCTCGCGCCCTCGCGGCCTTCCGCAAGGGCGACGCGAAGCCGCTCACCAAGCTCGCGGCGCCGGACCCGGCGGAGGCGACCGAGGACGAGAACGGCAACGCCGTCTACAACGCCGTCCAGTGCGCCGACGCCCCCTGGCCCCGCGAGTGGGCGCGCTGGGACGCGGACAACTCGGTGCTCGCGCCCTTCGCGCCGTTCAACACCTGGGAGAACGCCTGGATGAATCTCCCCTGCGCCTCCTGGAAGGTGCCCTCGTCCCAGCCCCTCGACGTCCGCACCGGGCCCGGCGAGCTGCCGCCCGTACTGCTGCTCGCCGCGACCCGCGACGCCGCGACGCCGTACGAGGGCGCGGTCGAGACCCAGCGCCGCCTGAACGGCTCGTCCCTCGTCACGGAGCGCGGCGCGGGCACCCACGGCGTCTCGGGCGGCAACAAGTGCGCCGACGCCCACCTGGCCCGCTACCTCCTGGACGGCAAGACCCCGGGCGACCACGCGGAGTGCAAGGCCCGCCCGGAGCCCAAGCCGGAACCCGAGCAGAAGGCCAAGTCCAAGGCCAAGTCCAAGGCCGCATCCAAGGCCACGTCGAAGTCCAAGCGCTGAGCCTCAGCGTGTGGCGCCCGCGCACGCCGTACGGAGCTTCCCGAACCAGGTGCGGTACGCGTCGTGCGCCGCGCGGCCCGTGACGCGGAGCGTGGAGTCGTCGGAGTTCTCCAGGTGCGTGAAGTTGGCGCTGCCCGTGTAGACGCGGGGCGTGAGGTCGCCGTCGAGGGAGCCGTCGATCATCATCACCTTGGTGTGGGTGCTGACGCTCTGCCCGTTGCCGGGGTCGAAGCGGCAGGGGGTGAGGCGGACGGGCGCCCGGCCCGCGGGGTTGAGCGCCCTGAGGACCTCCGGGGCGACAGCGGGTCCGCCGGACGGGCCCGGGTGGACGATGTCGACCGCGCACCCCTGGTCACGCAGCGCGCGCAACTGCCGGGCCACGTCCAGGCGGTGCTTGGTGAACGCGGTCAGCGCGATCCGGACCGAGGTCTGCCGCCGGGCTCCGCCCCCGTCCGTGTACCGGCACTGGACGCGCCGGAGGTCGTTCGCCACCGGGTCGTACGCGGCGCTCTGCCGGCCCGGGTAGAACATCGCCCGGTACCGCGCGCTCGCCGGGCCGCGCCAGAAGTAGCGGGGGTCGGGCTTTCCCGCCCGCAGATCGGCGAAGTACCGGCGGTAGTCGGCGTAGGCGCGGGCGTCGGCGGCGGTGAAGGAGTCGTTGAAGGAGTTGTAGAGGTACCAGTCCTTCAGGTTCGAGGAGGTCTGGAAGACCACGTTCCGGTGCTCCTTCCCGCCGACGACGACCGACGAGAACAGCGCGAACTTGCTGTGCAGGTAGTCCCGCCCTATGCAGCCGCGCCCGGCGGGGCAGGCCACGGCCCACGACGCGCGGTCCTTCCCGGCGCCGAAGGCCTGCCGGAACCGGGCGAGGGCGCCCGGGCTGGAGGAGTCGAGGATCACCTTGACGTGCACGCCCCGGCGGTGCGCCGCGAGCAGCGCGTCGAGCACGGCCGTGGAGCGGTCGCCGTCCGCGAACTCGAACATCACGAACTCGATCTCGCCGCCCCTCGGCACCCGCTCGGCCAGCCTGATGAGCTGGTCCATGACGGCGGCCTGCCCCGCGCTCGGCCCGGAGCCGCCGGAGAGGTCGGCGGGGTCGTTGAACACGGGCCCGTCGAGGACGGGTTCGGCGGCGTCCCGCCCCGCACCGGACTTCGGCTTCGCTTCCGACTTCGACTTCGGCTTCGATTTCGGCCCGGACTTCGGCCCGGATTCGGGTTCGGTCTTCCGCGGCGACCCGGGCTTCCGGGACGACTCGGACGGCGAACTCGCGGGCGCCGATTCTGGCGATTTGCCCGATTGCGACCCGTTTCCGCCCCGCGCACCGACAGCCTCGGCTATCGAGAACGTCAGCAGGCAGCACAGCGCTACGGCGCCCGCGACGAGGGCGCGCCGGGACCGGGACACGGAGGAAAGGGGCACACGGGAAAGGGCATGGCGGAGCCATGCCCGGCGGCGGTGATTCATGGTGAGGCGTCTTCGGGGTCAGAGAACGGAGCGGGAGGTGACGGCCCTCATCGGCCTCACCTCCCTCTCCTGCTGCATCCCCGAGCGGTCACGAACCGGGGCAACCTAACAGACCACCGCCCCCGGTCGTCCAATCGCCCGAGGGGCCGGCGTCAGGCCAGCCCGGCGACCAGTTCGCCCACCGGCTTGCGGCGGCCCGTGTAGAAGGGGACCTCTTCGCGGACGTGCATGCGGGCCTCGGAGCCGCGGAGGTGGCGCATGAGGTCGACGATGCGGTAGAGCTCGTCGGCCTCGAAGGCGAGGATCCACTCGTAGTCGCCCAACGAGAACGAGGGGACGGTGTTGGCCCGTACGTCCGGGAAGCCGCGGGCCATCTTGCCGTGGTCGGCGAGCATCGTGCGGCGCTCGTCGTCCGGCAGCAGGTACCACTCGTACGAGCGCACGAACGGGTAGACGCTGACGTACGCGCGGGGCTCCTCGTCGGCGAGGAACGCCGGGACGTGCGACTTGTTGAACTCCGCGGGCCGGTGCAGGGCCATGTTCGACCAGACCGGCTCCAGCGCACGCCCCAGCCTGGTGCGGCGGAAGCGGTTGTAGGCGTCCTGGAGCGCGTCGGAGGTCTCCGAGTGCCACCAGATCATGAGGTCCGCGTCGGCCCGCAGCCCGGACACGTCGTACGTGCCGCGCACGGTGACGTCCTCGGCGGCGAGCTGCTTGAACAGCTCCTCCACCTCGTCCGCGTACCCGGAACGGTCGCCGGGGGCCTCCGGCAGCACGTCGCGCAGCCGGAAGACCGACCACAGGGTGTAGCGGATGACCTCGTTGAGGTCCTTGGCCTTCTTGCCCGCGTTCGGGGCCTTCTGCGGTGCGTCGTCGCTCATGGCCCTCATTCTCCTCCGCGCCCTTCGCGCGCCGACGCCAGGGTCACCGACGCGAGGGCCGCCTCCGCGGCCCGCTCACCACTGGCGACGCACGCGGGGATGCCGACCCCGTCGTACGCCGCGCCGCAGACCGCGAGACCCGGCACGGCGGCCAGGTCCGCGCGGACCCGTGCGACGCGGTCCACGTGCCCCACGGCGTACTGCGGCAGCCCCTCGTCCCAGCGCGTCACCACCGTGTCCACGGGGCGGGCCGCGAGGCCGGTCGCCTCGCGCAGGTCGCGCAGCGACAGGGCGACCAGCTCGTCGTCTGCGCGCTCCAGCACCGCCGTCTCGCCGAACCGCCCCAGCGAGGTGCGCAGCACGCTGAGCCCGTCGTCCTGCGCGCCGACCCAGCCCCACTTCTGCGAGGAGAACGTCGACGCCTTGATCGACCGCCCGTCGACCGGCGGCACCAGGAAGCCGCTGCCGGACGGCAGCCCCTCGGTGTCCGCGCGCCGGAAGGCGAGGGTGACCAGCGCCATCGACGCGTACTCCACGGCGTCCAGTTCGGCCGCCGCGCCCGGCGCCTCGTCGGCCAGCAGCCGCGCGGCGGCGGGCGCGGGCACGGCCAGCACGACGGCGTCGGCGTCCAGCGTCTCGTGGTCGGTGACGACGCTCCAGCCCCTGTCCCCCCGGACGAGTTTCCGTACGGCCGTGCCCGTGCGGATCTCGGCCCCGGCCGCGCGGCACGCCTCGGCCGCGGCGAGCGGCAGCCGCCCGATACCGCCGTCGAGGCCCATGAACACGGGCCCGTCCTGCGCGGGCGCCGTCGCGGCCCGCTCCTGGATGCCGCGCACCCCGGCGAGCAGCGAACGCTCGCCGCGCGCGGCCTCGAAGAGCTGCGGGACGGCGGCGCGCATCGAGATGCGGTACGCGTCACCGGCGTAGACCCCGCCCAGCAGCGGTTCGACGAGCCGGTCGACGACCTCGCGCCCGAGCCGCTCGGCGACGTACGCGCCGACGGCGACGTCCTCGCCCACCTCGCTGCGCGGCAGCGTCTCGTCCTCCGCGATCCGCGCGAGCCCGTCCGGGGAGATCACCCCGTGCAGCGCGGCCGGGTCGCCGGGCACGCCCATCACATGGCCCTTGGGCATCGGGCGGACCTCGCCGCGCGTCCAGATCGCGCCCCCGGCGACGGCGGGCGGCTGCAGCGCGTCCCCGAGCCCCACGGCCCGCGCCAGCCCGACGCCCTCGGGGCGCCGCGCCAGCATCGACTCGGCCCCCAGGTCGACGGCGGCCGCACCCGCGACGCTCCCCGCGTGCAGCTTGCCGCCGAGCCGGGAGGACGCGTCGAGCAGCGTGACGCGGGCGCCTTCCGTGACGAGCCGATGGGCCGCGGCCAGCCCTGAGATGCCTCCGCCGATGACCAGTACGCGCATACGGTTAGTGTCCCGCGCCGCTCTCCGGGACGTGGCCAGGGGGTGGGGATCGGTCACCGACGAAGGGAATCCGTATGGCACCGCAGCGCATGGTCGTGATCGGGGGCGACGCGACGGGCATGTCCGCCGCCTCGCAGGCCCGCAGGCACAAGCCCGCGGACGAGCTGGAGATCGTCGCGCTGGAGCGGGGCCACTTCGCCTCGTACTCGGCCTGCGGCATCCCCTACTGGGTCGGCGGCCAGGTGAAGGCCCGGGACGCGCTGATCGCCCGTACACCGGAGGAGCACCGGGCCCGCGACATCGACCTGCGGATGCGCACCGAGGCCACGGAGATCGACCTCGACGGGCAGCGCGTCCGGTCCCGGGACGTGGCGGCGGGCACCGAGGAGTGGATCGGCTTCGACCAGCTCGTCCTCGCCACCGGGGCACGTCCCGTACGCCCGCCGCTGCCCGGCATCGACGCGCCGGGCGTCCACGGCGTGCAGACCCTCGACGACGGTCAGGCCCTCCTCGACGTCCTCGAAAAGGAGGAGGAGACGAGTGGCGGGCGCCGCGCGGTGATCGTCGGCGGCGGCTACATCGGCGTGGAGATGGCCGAGGCCCTCATCAACCGCGGCTACACGGTCACCGTCGTGGACCGTGGCCCGCAGCCCATGTCCACGCTCGACCCCGACATGGGCGCGCTGGTGCACCAGGCGATGTGCGGCATGGGCATCGAGACGGTGCGCGGCGCGGCCGTCACGGAGATCCTCACGGACAAGGAGGGCCGGGCCCGGGGCGTGGCCACGGCGGACGCGGAGTACCCGGCGGACGTCGTCGTCCTGGGCCTCGGCGTACGCCCGGAGACCCAGCTGGCCCGTGCCGCGGGCCTCCCCCTGGGCGAGTCCGGCGGGCTCCGCACGGACCTGGCGATGCGCGTACGGGGCCACGAGAACATCTGGTCGGGCGGCGACTGCGTCGAGGTCCTCAACCTCGTCTCCGGCCGCCCCCAGCACATCGCGCTGGGCACCCACGCGAACAAGCACGGGCAGATCATCGGCGCCAACATCGGCGGCGGCTACGCCACGTTCCCCGGCGTCGTCGGCACGGCCGTCAGCAAGGTGTGCGACCTGGAGATCGCCCGTACGGGCCTGCTGGAGCGGCACGCCTCGGCGGTCGGCCTCCAGTTCGTGACGGTCACGACCGAGTCCACGAGCCGCGCGGGCTACTACCCCGGGGCCCGCTCGATGCGCGTCAAGATGATCGCCGAACGCCGCTCGGGCCGCCTCCTGGGCACGCAGATCGTGGGCGGCGAGGGCGCGGGCAAGCGCGTCGACATCGCCGCGGTCGCCCTCACGGCCCGCATGACGGTGGAACAGATGACCGCCCTCGACCTCGGCTACGCCCCACCGTTCTCCCCGGTCTGGGACCCGGTCCTGATCGCCGCCCGCAAGGCGACGGCCGCGGTGCGGGCCGACCGATAGGAGGGTGCCCCGCACGGCACATCGCGGCCTGCGGGCACGTCGTGGCTGGCCGCGCAGTTCCCCGCGCCCCTTCGGGGCGCATCCTGCGAGGTGCCCCGCAGAAGTGCCCCGTAAGGGGCGCGGGGAACTGCGCGAGCAACCAGCCACGCAGTCGCAGTCGGCAATCGACGGGAAGGGGCAGCCCCTAAGCCGCCGCAGTCCGCTCGTGCACGTACGAGACAACGTCCGTCAGCGCACCCGGATCAGTGTCCGGCAGCACACCATGGCCCAGGTTGAAGACATGGCCGTCCAGGCCGGCGGCAGAGGCCAGCACCTCATCGGTCTTGGCCCGAACGGCATCGCGGGGGGCGAAGAGGACGGCCGGGTCCAGGTTGCCCTGGATCGCCTTGCCGGGGCCGACACGGCGCGCGGCCTCGCCGACCGGCACGCGCCAGTCGGCGCCGACGACATCGGCCCCGGCCTCGCCCATGAGGCCCAGCAGTTCACCGGTCCCGACACCGAAGTGGATGCGCGGCACCCCGTACGAGGCGACCGAGGCGAAGACCTTCGCGGAGGCGGGCATGACCGAGCGCCGGTAGTCGGCGGGGGCCAGCGCGCCGACCCAGGAGTCGAAGAGCTGCACGGCGGAGGCCCCGGCCTCGATCTGCACGCGCAGGAACGCGGAGGTGATGTCCGCGAGCCGGTCGAGCAGCTCGGCCCAGAGCTCCGGGGCGCCGTACATCATGGCCTTGGTGTGCTCGTGGTTGCGGGACGGGCCGCCCTCGACCAGGTAGCTGGCGAGCGTGAAGGGCGCCCCGGCGAAGCCGATGAGCGGGGTGGCGCCGAGCTCGCCGGTGAGGATGCCGATGGCCTCCGTCACGTACGCGACATCGTCCGGCTCCAGCCGCCGCAGCCGCTCCAGGTCGGCGCGCGAGCGGATCGGGCGCTCGACGACGGGGCCGACGCCCGGCTTGATGTCGAGGTCGATGCCGATGGCCTTGAGGGGGACGACGATGTCGCTGAAGTAGATCGCGGCGTCGACCCCGTGCCGCCGCACGGGCTGGAGCGTGATCTCCGCGACCATGTCGGGCCGCATGCAGGAGTCGAGCATCGCGGTGCCCTCGCGCAGCTTGCGGTACTCGGGCAGTGAGCGGCCGGCCTGCCGCATGAACCACACCGGGGTGTGCGGCACGGGCTCCCGGCGGCACGCGCGCAGGAACGCCGAGTCCCGCACGGCGGCGGCCGGGGTGTTCGGGGTGGTCTCCTGAACGGTCTGCTGGCCCCTCGGGGCGCCCCAGGGGCGGTCGTTTCCACTCACCCCGGAAGTCTCCCACGGCCGTCCGGGGTGTCCTTACCGGCCTGAAGCTCGCCCTCCGCCTACTCTTCCGCCCATGACAGCGGCGAGGGCATCTATGACGGGCAACTCCGGTGGCGGCGGCGGAGACTCCTTTCCGCCGCCCTTCCGGGCGGCCGTCACGGCGCTCAGCGAGGCGCGGCTCCGGGCGGAGGTCCGGATCTCCCCGCTGCCCGCGCCGCGACGGCTCGCGCCGTACTCCTTCGCGCTGGAGGCCGCGGTCACCGACCCGGAGGACGCGGGCACGGAGCTGGCCGACGGCCGTTTCGTACTGCTGCACGATCCGGAGGGCCAGGACTCGTGGCAGGGCACGTTCCGCGTCGTCACGCTCGGGCGCGCGGAGCTGGAGCCGGAGATGGCGCAGGACCCGCTGCTGCCCGAGGTGACCTGGTCGTGGCTGACGGGCGCGCTGGAGGCCCGCGAGGCCGGTTACGGGGAGCCGAGCGGCACCGTGACCCGGTCCAGCTCCGCCTTCTTCGGCGGGCTCGGCGAGCAGGAGCCGGAAGAGGTCCTGGAGATCCGGGCGAGCTGGACCCCCGCGCCCGTGGCGCCTCCCGCGGGGGGCGAGGCGGCGCCCGACGTCGCGCGGCACCTCGCCGCGTGGTGCGAGATGCTCTGCCAGTGCGCGGGGCTGCCGCCCGAGGGGGGCGACGGAGGCTCGGTCGTCCAGCTTCCGCAGCGGCGTGGCCCGCAGTAGAACCGGCACGGCGGAGCCGGGTCACCCCTTCGTGATCTTTCACTAAAGGCTCCGGGGAGAGCTGCCGAAGAGGTCTGTGACCCTTCCATACGGAATACCCGACTCGTCCGCCCGGCTCCCCGCCACCCGGACGTCGGGCCCGTCCCCAGCCACTCCCCCCAGGAGGCCCGGTGTCTGTTCTCCTTGAGCACCCCACAAGCCTGGTCGCCTACCGCCCGAACAAGCCGACGGCCATGGTCGTCGTCGCCGACCCCCGAGTCCGGCAGACCGTGACCCGCCATCTGTGGGCTCTCGGTGTCCGGGACGTGATCGAGGCGTCGTCGATCGCGGAGGCGCGTCCCCGAGTCGGCAATCCACGTGACATCTGCGTGGCCGACGTCCATCTCCCCGACGGTTCGGGGCTCAGTCTGCTGTCCGAGACCCGGGCGGCGGGCTGGCCGAACGGTCTGGCACTCTCAGCGGCCGACGACATCGGCGCCGTGCGCAACGCCCTCGCGGGCGGCGTCAAGGGCTATGTCGTCACCGGCACCCGCACCAACCTGGGCGGGGCCATGCCGACACGGCACGGCGCGGCGCCGATCGGCGCCGCCGCCGCGCGGATGCACCGCCGTCCCGGCGGTGGTCCCGGCGGCCCCGGCCACCCCGGCGGCTACCGCGAGCTCTCGGGCCGTGAGGTCGAGGTCCTGCGCCTGGTGGCCGAGGGCCAGTCGAACAAGGCCATCGGCGTCTCGATGGGCCTGTCCGCGCTGACCGTCAAGAGCCACCTCGCCCGGATCGCCCGCAAGCTGGGCACCGGAGACCGTGCCGGGATGGTGGCGGTGGCGCTGCGCACCGGCATCATCCACTGAATCCACCGACCCGTTCACCGTCGCCCATCCGTCCGTGCAGCGCCCGTCGAGGTAACGTTCCGTCGGCGGGCGCTTCGCATTGCGTGCACACGGATACCCTTGACTGGTGACCGACGCCCAAGAGACCGCATCAGCAAACGCAGCTCAGGCCCCTCTCCAGGACTCCGGTCCGGCGCCGGTCCCTCTCTTGGAACCGCGGGAGGGCATTCCGCCGGTGACCGTGGAGGCGGACGAGCTGAACCGGGTCGTCGACGCGTTCGCGAACGCGTCGGGCCCCGTGGCCGTGGACGCCGAGCGCGCGTCCGGATACCGGTACGGGCAGCGGGCGTATCTGATCCAGCTGCGCCGCGAGGGCGCGGGCACCGCCCTGATCGACCCCGTCGCCTGCCCCGACCTCTCCGCCCTCGGCGACACGCTCGGCGGCACCGAGTGGGTGCTGCACGCGGCGACGCAGGATCTGCCCTGCCTGCGTGAGATAGGCATGCGCCCGGCGCGGCTCTTCGACACGGAACTCGCGGGCAGACTGGCCGGATTCGCCCGGGTCGGCCTGGGGGCGATGGTCGAGAACGTGCTCGGTTACGCACTGGAGAAGGGCCACTCCGCGGTCGACTGGTCCACCCGCCCCCTCCCCGACCCCTGGCTGCGGTACGCGGCGCTCGACGTGGAGCTCCTCGTCGACCTCCGGGACGCGCTGGAGGCCGAGCTGGAGCGGCAGGGGAAGCTCGGCTGGGCGCGGGAGGAGTTCGCCGCGATCGCCTCGGCGCCCGCACCGCCGCCCCGCAAGGACCCGTGGCGCCGCACCTCCGGCATGCACAAGGTGCGCCGCCGCCGTCAGATGGCGGCCGTCCGCGAGCTGTGGACGACGCGGGACGCGGTCGCGCAGCGGCGCGACGTCTCGCCGGGCAAGGTGCTGACCGACGCGGCGATCGTCGAGGCCGCGCTGGCCATGCCGCCGAACGTCCGCGCGCTCTCCGCCCTGCCGGGGTACGGGCAGCGGATGGGCCGCAAGCAGCTGGAGCAGTGGCAGGCCGCCGTGGACCAGGCGCGGCAGCTCCCGGACTCCGAGCTGCCGCAGCAGAGCCAGGTGCCGAACGGGCCGCCGCCGCCGCGTTCCTGGGCGGACAAGGACCCGGTGGCCGCCGCGCGGCTGACGGCGGCGCGCGCCGCGGTCAACGAGCGGGCGGACGAGCTGAATCTTCCGCAGGAGAATCTGCTGACGCCCGATTCCGTGCGGCGCCTGTGCTGGGAGCCTCCGGCTGAGGTGACGGAGTCCAGCGTCACCTCTTCCCTCCGCTCCCTCGGAGCGAGGGAGTGGCAGATCGAGCAGACCCTGCCGTTGCTGGTGACGGCGCTCCAGGCGGAGGCCCCTCAGGGCTGAGCAGGCCCTGCCCCCTGCGGTGCCTCGCAGCCTGCCGCCACCGTCGTGGCTGGTCGCGCAGTTCCCCGCGCCCCTGAAGCCGCCCCTCCGGGGCGCTTCAGGGCGCCTCGCAGGAGTGCCCCGTAAGGGGCGCGGGGAACTGCGCGCCCGGCCACGGCGCAGCCGCAGTCTGCGATGCGCGGTACGGGGCAACCCGTACCCAGCCCTCATCGCGAGGCACCCGGCGTGGGGGGCTGCGCTTGCCAGCCCTGCGCCTTCGCGCAGACCTCCCAAGCGCAGAAGGGAGTAGTGGGGCTCGCCCCGTAAGGGGGACGGGGCGTGTGACGTAGGCCCCTCGGGGGAGACGGCTCTTGCGCCATGGTTACCCACAAGTAGCATGGGGGTCGGGGGAGAGAACCCCCCGACCCCCGGCCGCACCTGGAGGAGAGCCAACGTGCCTCGTACCGCTAGGGACGTCGTCTTCGTCGACGGCGTCCGCACCCCGTTCGGCAAGGCGGGCCCGAAGGGCATCTACCACGAGACCCGCGCCGACGACATGGTCGTCAAGTGCATCCGTGAGCTGCTGCGCCGCAACCCCGGGCTGCCCCCCGAGCGCGTCGACGAGGTGGCGCTCGCCGCGACGACGCAGATCGGCGACCAGGGCCTGACCCTCGGCCGTACCGCGGGGATCCTCGCGGGGCTGCCGCAGTCCGTGCCCGGCTACTCGATCGACCGGATGTGCGCGGGCGCGATGACCGCCGTCACGACGACGGCGGGTTCGATCGCCTTCGGCGCGTACGACGTCGTCGTCGCGGGCGGCGTCGAGCACATGGGGCGGCACCCGATGGGCGAGGGCGTGGACCCGAACCCGCGCTTCGTCTCGGAGAAGCTGGTCGACCAGTCGGCCCTCTTCATGGGGATGACCGCCGAGAACCTGCACGACCGCTTCCCGCACCTGACCAAGGACCGCGCGGACGCGTACGCGGTGGCCAGCCAGGAGAAGGCCGCCAAGGCCTACGCCAACGGCAAGATCCAGGCCGACCTGGTGCCGGTCTCCGTGCGCCGCACGACCGGTGAGGGCGGCGAGAACGGCTGGGGCCTCGCGACCGCCGACGAGCCGATGCGGCCGGGCACCACGCTGGAGAACCTCGCCGGGCTCAAGACCCCGTTCCGCGCGCACGGCCGCGTGACGCCGGGCAACGCCGCGGGCCTGAACGACGGCGCGACCGCCTCGCTGGTCGCCGCCGAGGACGTGGCCCAGGAGCTGGGCCTGCCGGTCAAGATGCGGCTGGTCGCGTACTCGTTCGCCGGTGTCGAGCCCGAGGTGATGGGGATCGGCCCGGTGCCCGCCACCGAGAAGGCGCTCGCGCAGGCCGGGCTCTCGATCGACGACATCGGGCTGTTCGAGATCAACGAGGCGTTCGCCGTCCAGGTGCTCTCGCTGCTCGACCACTACGGCATCGCGGACGACGACCCGCGCGTCAACCAGTACGGCGGCGCCATCGCGTTCGGCCACCCGCTCGCCTCCTCCGGCGTACGGCTGATGACGCAGCTCGCCCGGCAGTTCGAGGAGCAGCCGCACGTCCGCTACGGCATCACCACCATGTGCGTCGGCTTCGGCATGGGCGGGACCGTCATCTGGGAGAACCCCCACTGGGAGGGCAAGTAAGCATGAGCACGAGCACCGCTGAGCTGCTGAAGGGCGCTGCCGAGCTGTTCCCGGACGAGGTCGTCACGCACGCGTACGTCCGACACCTCGAACTGCCGTACGGCGCCGGGGCCTTCGCCCTCATCACCCTGGACAACGGCCTGGACCACACCAAGCCGACCACCATCGGCCCGCAGTCGCTGGCCAACCTCAACGCCGCGATCGACCAGGTCGAGCAGGAGGCCGCCGAGGGGAAGATCAAGGGCGTCGGCGTCACCGGCAAGCCCTTCATCTTCGCCGTCGGCGCCGACCTCAAGGGCGTCGAGCTGCTGAAGCGCCACGAGGACGCGCTCGCCATCGGCAAGGGCGGCCACGAGGTCTTCAAGCGGCTCTCCTCGCTGGCCGTTCCCACGTTCGCGTACTACAACGGCGCGGCCATGGGCGGCGGCGTGGAGATCGGTCTGCACTGCACGTACCGCACCGTCTCCAAGGCGCTTCCCGCCTTCTCGCTGCCCGAGGTCTTCCTCGGCCTCGTACCGGGCTGGGGCGGCTGCGCGCTGCTGCCGAACCTGATCGGCGCGGACCGCGCGGTCTCGGTCATCATCGAGAACTCCCTCAACCAGAACCGCCAGCTCAAGGGCAAGCAGGTCTACGAGCTGGGCATCGCCGACGCGCTCTTCGAGGGCGCCGACTTCCTGGAGGAGTCGCTCCGCTGGACCGCCTCCGTCCTCAAGGGCGACGTCGAGGTCGTCCGCGCCGAGGTCGACCGCGGCGAGGCGTGGGACGCGGCCGTCGCGCGCGGCAAGGAGATCGCCGACAGCAAGGTGCACGGCGCGGCCCCGGCCGCCTACCGCGCCCTCGACATCATCGCGAACGCGAAGAGCGGCGACCTGCGACAGGGCTTCGACGCGGAAGACCAGGCGCTCGCGGACCTGATCATGGGCGGCGAACTGCGCTCCGGGATCTACGCGTTCAACCTGGTCCAGAAGCGCGCCAAGCGCCCCGCCGGGGCGCCGGACAAGTCCCTCGCGCGTCCCGTCACCAAGGTCGGCGTCGTCGGCGCCGGGCTGATGGCCTCGCAGCTCGGACTGCTGTTCGCCCGCCGCCTGGAGGTGCCGGTCGTCCTGACCGACATCGACCAGGAGCGCGTCGACAAGGGCGTGGCGTACGTCCACGAGGAGATCGACAAGCTGCTCCTCAAGGGCCGCGTCAACCAGGACAAGGCCAACCGCCTCAAGGGCCTGGTCACCGGGTCCCTGGACAAGGCCTCCGCCTTCTCCGACGCGGACTTCGTGATCGAGGCCGTCTTCGAGGAGATGGGCGTCAAGCAGAAGGTGTTCGCCGAGGTCGAGGCGGTCGTGCCGGAGCACGCCATCCTCGCCACCAACACCTCCTCGCTGTCGGTCACCGAGATGGCCTCGCAGCTCCGTCACCCCGAGCGGGTCGTCGGCTTCCACTTCTTCAACCCGGTCGCGATCCTCCCCCTGCTGGAGATCGTGCGCGGCGAGCAGACCGACGACGCCTCGCTGGCCACGGCCTTCGGCGTCGCCAAGCAGCTCAAGAAGACGGCCGTGCTGGTGAAGGACGCCCCGGCGTTCGTCGTCAACCGCGTCCTGACCCGCTTCCTGGGCGAGGTGCTGGCCTCCATCGACGAGGGCACCCCCGTCGACGTCGCGGACCGCGCGCTCGCGCCGCTCGGTCTGCCGATGTCCCCGATCGTGCTCCTGGAGCTGGTCGGCCCGGCCGTCGCGCACCACGTCGCGGGCACGCTGCACGCCGCCTTCCCGGACCGCTTCGGCGTCTCGGAGAACCTCGGCCGCGTCGTCGAGGCGGGCAAGCGGAACCTGTACGTGCCGGGCACCGCCGATCTCGACCCGGAGGTCGCCTCCCTCTTCCAGGTCGGCGACAAGGTGCTGACCGAGGAGCAGGTCCGCGACCGCGCGCTGAACGCCATCGCCGAAGAGGTCCGCCTCATGCTCGACGAGGGCGTCGTCGCCGAGGCCCAGGACATCGACCTGTGCCTGATCACCGGCGCGGGCTGGCCCTTCCATCTGGGTGGCATCACGCCGTACCTGGACCGTGAGGGCGTCAGCGAACGCGTCTCCGGCAAGCGGTTCCTGGAGCCCGGCGTAGCCAGCGTCCCCGCGTAGGCAATTCCGGGTACGGGGTGCCCCTTTCCGTGCGTCGCGGACCGCGGGTGCCCCTTGGCCGGTCGCGCAGTTCCCCGCGCCCCTTCGGGGCGTGACAACGGGGCCCGGCACACGGTGCCGGGCCCCTGTCGCGTGCGTGCTCTTACGTGCTGCTCGGGCCCGTGGGGACCAGCTCGCTCGGGCGGACGATGACGAAGCCCTCGCCCTCCAGCGCGAGCTGGACCGCCTCGCCGGAGCCGCCGCGGAGCATCGAGCCGAAGCTCTGGGAGCGGTGCAGCGAGGTGTTGAGCTGGGCCGTCCAGCCGACGACCGCGTCCGTGTCGACGTACACCGGCGCCTGGGGCGTCACGGGTATCACGATCGGCTCCCCCTCACAGGTCACGCCGAGCTTGCCCTGCCCGGTGAAGACGCTGTTGAAGAGGCCGCCGCCCGTCATGCCCGCGCCCTTGACGACCTTCACGTCGTACGACAGCGAGGCGTCGAAGACCAGCACGTTGCGACCGTTGATGCTGAGCGCGTCGCCGGGCGCGATGTCCACGATGAAGCAGCTCGCCGCCTCGTGCGCGAACCACGCCTCACCCTGCCCCCGTACAGACATCAGCGGCAGGCCCTCGCCGGTGACCTTCCGCTTGATGTAGCCGCCGACGCCCTGTCCCTTCCGCTCGAACTGGAGGTTCCCCCGGAACGCGACCATGGCTCCCTGTCGCGCGAAACACTCGCCGTTCACGGCGTACTTGATCGACTTGCTGTTCTGGAGCGACATGCCCGCGGCGCTGGGCGCCTTCGCCATGTACGCGTCTTGGAAGAGGTCACTCTGCATGCGGCCATCCTCCCAGGGGCCCTCAGCGCAGCTCCAGTACGCGGACGTCCCAGGGGCCCAGGGAGACGTCCTGGAGGCGTTCGCCCGTCTCCAGGTCGTGCAGGGTGCCCCCGGTCAGCGGGCGTACCGTCTGCGGGCGGTCGGACTGGCTGACCAGCCAGACGAAGCGGCGGCCGTCCTCGTGGACCAGGACGTCGGCCTCGGCCAGGGCGCCCTCGACCGTGACCGCGCGCTCGGCGCCCGCCTCGCGCGCCAGCGCGTCGTAGAGCCGGTGCGTGTCCTCGGGGTTGACGCGCGGGGTGCCCGCGGCGAGGTACTCCAGGGGGTAGGTGCACAGGATCGTCTCGCCCTCCCCCAGCGCGTGCCGCAGCAGCGCCGGGCGGCCGTGCGCGTCCGTGGCGACGACGCGCGCTCCGGCCGGGCGCACCGGGAGGTACGAGCGGCTCTCGTCGGTTCCCCGGTAGCGGCCCGCCTCGAAGCGCAGCGTCTCCCCCGCCTTCAGTCCGCCGAAGTCCTCGGTGAAGGTGATCTCCACCGTCTCGTCCTCGATCGGCTCCGCCAGCCCGTACGAGAGCTGCAGCTCGACGCCGAAGAGCCCGTTCAGGTCCTGGAACCAGGGGCCGCGGGTCGTGCCCTTCTCGCCGGAGCAGTACGAGAGGTAGACGGTGGCGCCGCCCCGCGCCAGCTCCTCCAGCCGGCGGCGGGTCGGGGCGAGGATCTGGCGGGTGGAGGGCAGGAGGTGGAGCTTCGCGTCCTCGGCCAGGCCGTCCCTCTCACGCGTGAGCGCCACGCCCAGGTCGGCACCGCGCGCGGCCGTGTAGCTCTGCCGGAGCGACTCGAAGACGACGGGCCGGTCCAGCTCGTACGCGTACGGGTAGCCCTGCTCCAGGTAGACCGGGACGACCAGCGCCGTGTCCGAGTCGGCGCGGCGGCAGCGGGTGAAGTCGACCCGCTCCAGGATCTCGGCGAATGCGGCCAGCTCGCGCAGCGGCGCCTTGGGGCGGCCCTCGTTGTCGGTGATGCCGAAGTGCATCTCGAAGCCGTGGTGGCTGTACGGGGGCTGTTCGAGCAGGTGGTCGTAGTCGGTGTTGTTCCAGGCGATCCAGCCGGTGGAGCCCGCCAGCAGGGAGTTGTGCAGGGTCTGGCGGTAGTACGTGGCGGCGTTCTCGTCGGAGACGAAGTCCGTGGAGAGCCCGAACTCCTCCAGGATCACCGGCTTCCCGGCGACCGAGGCCAGTTCGCACTCGAAGGCGGCGCGGTGGTGCTGGCGTATGCGGTCGTTCTCCATGCGGTAGACGTGCGGGCCCGCGAAGTCGATGATCTCGGCGGTGTCGCGCAGCGAGAAGCCGTTCTCCTTGCCGAAGACCTCCATGCCCCAGGCGCCGTCGCCGAGCGAGACCGGCTGCTGAGCGCCCGCTGCCCGTACGGCGTTGACGATCGCCTCCGCCCAGGAGGTGACGTGCTCGCGGGGCGCGGGCTCCTCGCCGCGGATCCGGCCGTAGATCGGCATCTCGTTGCTGACCAGCCAGGCGGTGACGGCCGGGTGGTCCTTGTAGCGGCGGGCCATCTCCTTCCCGAACCACGCCTGCCGGGCGACCATCCACACGTCCGCGTACAGGTCGCGCCCGTTGCGCCAGGACGGGTCCCAGTTCTCGCCGGACATGTGGCCGACGATGAAGGTCGGGATGGACTTCATCCCGGTCTCCCGGTGGGCGTCGAGGAAGTCCGCGAAGTGCTCGCAGAGTTCCTCGTCGACCGTGTACGGGGTGGGCATGAAGTCGGGCCAGTAGAAGAACGACCGGGTGCTGTTCAGGCCGTGCTCGCGCAGGACCCGCAGCTCCTCCCGTACGACCGCGGGGTCGTACGAGCGCCACATCAGCGGCCCTCCGGTGCGGGACCAGAAGTTGGCGCCGAGCCAGGGCAGGACGGCGGGGTCGTGGGTGAGCTGGGCGCTGAAGCGCTGCATGGGGTGACTCCTGTAGTGCGGGTTACATTTTCACGGCGCCGCTGATCAGCGCGGACTGCATGCGCTTCTGCAGCACCGTGTACACGGCGTAGACGGGGAGCAGGGTGATCACGGTGGCCGCCGTCAGCACGCCGTAGTCCGTGCCGGAGGTGGACACCAGGGTGGGCAGCGCGAGCTGGGTGGTGCGCTGCTCGGGGTCGGGGCCGATGATGATCAGCGAGTAGAGGTACTCGTTCCAGAAGTTGAGGAAGTTGAGCAGCACGACGGCCGCGATACCGGGCAGCGCGATCGGCGCGTAGATGTGCCGCAGCACGGCGAACGTGCCCGCGCCGTCCATCCGTGCCGCCTCCTCCAGCTCGGGCGGCACCGTCCGCATGAACTGCGTCAGCAGCACGACCGAGAGCGGCATGGCGGTCGCCGGGAGCAGCAGCACCATGAACGTACGAGTGTGGAAGAGCCCGGTGTTGGCGGCGAGCAGGAAGGTCGGGAAGAGCGCGGCGAACGTCGGGACCAGGAAGCCCAGCGAGAACGCCCGCTCCATCGCGCGCCCCGCCCACCCCGTGCTGCGCGCGAGCGCGAAGGAGGCCGGGAGGGCCAGGGCGAGGGTCACCACGAGCCCGCCGACCGTCACCAGCGCGGAGTTGGTGACCGCCTGGCCGAGCTGGGCGAGGTCGAAGGCGCGGGTGAAGTTGCGGAACGAGAGCGAGTCGGGGAGGCCGAGGGGGCTGCCGAAGATGCGGTCGTTGTCCTTGAAGGCGGAGGCCAGGAAGTAATAGACCGGGACCAGCAGCAGGGCCGCGTACCCCCAGGCGAGGATGTGCGCGGGGAGCCAGGAGAGGCGTATGCGCTTGATGCCGTTCATGGCGTCACGACCTCCCGGTCAGTGGTTCTGGCGGAACGCGCGGCGGATGAGGAGCATGCCGACGAGCCCGAGGACGAAGAGGAAGACGCCGACCGCCTGGCTGTAGCCGAGGTCGGCGATGAGGAAGGCCCGCTGGTAGACGAGGAAGGAGAGGGTGGTCGAGGCGTTCCCCGGGCCGCCCTGGGTGAGCAGCAGCACGTGCTGCGCCGAGCCGAAGAGGGTCCACAGGAACTGGAGCATCGTCGCGACGCCGAAGTAGTCACGGATGATCGGGAAGTGGATCGTCCACATCGTCCGCCAGTGCCCGGCGCCGTCGAGCTGCGCCGCCTCGCCGATCTCCTCGCTCACGCTGCCGAGCCGCGCCGCGAGCAGCACGGCGGTGAAGCCGATGCCCGCCCAGATGTCCAGCGCGATGATCGCGTAGAGCGCGGTGCCCGGGTCGGCGAGCCACACCTTGGTGACGGAGTCGAGGCCGAGGTCGCGCAGGACGCCGTTGACGAGGCCGTCGGGCGAGAGCGCGGCGTAGAAGAACATCGCCTTGGCCGGGGTGGAGATCAGCCCGGGGATGAAGAGCAGATAGCGCAGCACGCGGTGGCCGGGCGGCCGCTGCGCGACGTAGTACGCCAGCATGTACGCGCAGACCATCATCACCGGCAGCGCGATCACGAGCTGGGTGAGGGTGTTGCGCAGCGCCTTCCAGAAGACCGGATCGTCCAGCACCGTGCGGTAGTTGTCGAGCCCGGCGAAGCTGCGCGGCTGGAGCATGCCGGGCCAGTGCAGCGAGGCGATCACGAAGATGGCCAGGACGGGCCCGACCATGAAGATCACGTACCAGACGAGGGCCGGTACGGCGAGCCAGGTCGTGCCCTGCCTCGCGGGGCGCCGGGCACGGACGGGGCCCGTACGCGGCTCTGCGGCCACGGCGTCTGGGGCCGTGCCGATCACGGGCGCCGACGGCATGGCGTCCTCCCTACGGTGAACCTACGGTGAAGTGCGGTGCGGTCGTACGGGCGTTCAGACCCCGGCGCTGCGGTACGCCTTCTCCAGCGCCGTCCTGACCTGCCGGGCGCTGCCGCGCGGGCTGAAGGCGACGCCGGTGGCCTGGATGAGGGGCTGGGTGGCGGCTGCCGGGACGTAGATGTCGGGGGTCACGCACTCGCTGACATCGTTGTCGGACAGCCTCTGCCCGGCGGCCACGAGCGGGTACTCGGTGCTGAACTGGTCGGTGCGCAGCGCCATGTCACGGCCGCCGTGCACGAAGTGGGAGACCGTGTCCTCGCTGTACATGAACCGCACGAAGCGCTCCACCCGGTCGAGCTTCTGCTCGCCGTTGGGGCTCAGCCAGATCCCCATCGAGGCGTTGGCCCGCATGATCGTGGGCTTCTCGTACACCGCGTCGTCCGGGATCGGCCAGCCGCCGACCGTGATGTTCTCCGCCGCGCTGTCGGGGACCTTGCCCATCGCGGACGACAGCATCGAGGCGATGGCCGCTTTCTGGGTGCTGATCTGCGTCGTCATCAGGTCGGAGGTGAGGCCCTGCGCGCTGTCGGCGAACACGCCCCCGTCCCGCAGCTCCACGAAGAGCTCGATGCCGCGCCGCGCGCCGGGCGAACCGCTGAAGTCCCCGGTGCGCATCACGCTCTTGGCCTCGCCGGGCTTCATGTACGTCTGCATGACCTGGAGCAGCAGCTTCTGCCCGCTCCAGTCGTTGCCGCCGATGGTGACGGGGATGATCCCCTTCCTGCGGAGCTTCTTGGCGGCGTCGAGCAGCGCGTCGGTCGTCCTCGGCACCTCGTCCACGCCCGCGCGTTCGAGCAGCGCGGTGTTGAACGCGACGGGCCAGTTCGTCCGCAGATACGGGAAGCCGCGCAGCCGCCCCTTGCCGTCCGTCCACTCCTCCACCGGGCCCGCCAGCAGCCGCTCGCGCAGCCCCCAGCGGGACATGTACCGGTCGACGGACAGCGTGGCGCCGACCTCGGTCCAGGCGAGGGACTTGTCGTAGAGGTTGACCAGCACGAGGTCGGCTTCCTTACCGGCCAGCTTCGAGGTCTCGTAGACCTGCTGGAGGTCGTCGGCGTTGGTGAGCACCTTGACCGGGATCTTCGGGTTGCGGCGCCGGAAGGTGTCGACGGCCTTCGCGAACGCCGGAGCGCCGGGCGTGCTCCCGCCCAACTGCGAGTGGAGCACGAGCCCGTCGGGCTCGTACCCCCCGGTGACCGCTCCGCAGCCGGTGACGGCCGGAGCGAGCAGCCCGGCCGCACCGGTTGCGGACGCGGCGAGGAACCGGCGGCGGTTCAGCGCAGGGGACACCTTCTGACACCTCCTCATCGAGGGACGGACAGCGACGGGCCCCAGTAGAACCACCGAGTGACAACGTTGTCGAGGGGTGTCCAAGGAGAGAGATCAGCTTTTACCCTCTGATGACCCGTCAGCGACGGAAGAGCGCCGCCCAGAGGAAGGGTTCGCCGAAGCGGGGCGACTCCGGCGGCTCGTCCTTCATGCGGCGCAGCTCGATCTCCTCCATGCCGTCGAAGATCCAGCGCAGTTCGTCCGCGGTGTACGCGAGCCCGCCGTGCGGTGCGGGGTCCCGGTAGTGCGCGGCGTCGGGCAGCTCCGAGCCCATGCCGCCCACCGCGAAGCACGCGAGGCCGAAGTGGCCGCCGGGCGCCAGCACCCGGTCGAGCAGGGCGAGATGGCCGACGCGGCGGTGCGGCGGCAGGTGGTGGAAGCAGCCGGAGTCGTACACGAGGTCGTACGGACCCTCGACCGCACCCGGCGCGAACGCGTCCCCGCACCGGAATTGGATCTCGGCCCCGGAGGCGCGCGCCCGCTCCTCCGCCCAGCGGATCGCCTCGGGCGACAGGTCGACCGCGTCGACGCGCCAGCCCCGGGACGCCAGATGGAGCGCGTTACGTCCGGGCCCGCAGCCCAGGTCGAGCGCACGGCCCGGAGTCAGCGTCCCGTCCTCGACGTATCCCGCGAGGCTCTCGTCCGGCTTCGCGGCGAAGAACGGGACGTCGCGGGAGCGGTTCTCGTAGAACCCGTCCCACCAGTGCGCGGCGTTCGTCGGGGCGTACAGGTCGTCGAGCAGGCTCATGACGTCCTCGACCGTACGGATGCTCCGGTTCCGTTCCACCGCTCCCCCTCGCCTCGTGGTCCTCACGTCAGCGCGTAAGGTACCCGGATGTTCGCAGTGCCGGAGGTGTTCGCGCGGGACACCGTCGCGCGCGAGGGAGAGGCCGGGGCCGGCTGGCTGGCGGGGCTGCCGGGGATCGTGGAGGAGCTGCTCGCGCGCTGGGAGTGCGCGGTGGACGGCGAGGTCACGCACGGGGCCGTCGGCGTCGTCGTGCCGGTGCGGCGTACGGGCGGGGACGCCGCCGTGCTCAAGGTCTCCTTCCCGCACCCCGGCAACGTCCACGAGCCCGACGCGTTCGCCGTCTGGGGCGGTCGCGGTGCCGTCCTGCTCCACGCGCGCGACGACGACCGGTTCGCGATGCTCCTCGAACGCGCCCACCCCACGCAGCTCGCCGACTCCGGCGACCCGGACGGCATGGTGACGGTCGCGGGGCGGCTCAGCCGCCGGCTGGCCGTTCCCGCGCCGCCGTCCCTGCCCCGGCTCAGCGACCGCGCTGACGCGTGGGAGGAGGAGCTGCGCGCGGACGCCGCCGCGTTCCCGGACGCCGTGCCGCGCCGGGCGCGGGAGGCCGCGCTCGCGACCGTACGGGAGCTGGGGCGGGACCAGCCGGAGACCCTCGTCCACGGCGATCTGCACGCCCGCAACATTCTGCGTGCCGACCGTGAGCCCTGGCTCGCCGTCGATCCCAAGGGGTACGCGGGCGACCCGGCGTACGACGGCGGCACCCTGCTCAAGTCCCAGGCCCTGCGGTTCCTCGACGCCGACGACCTGGCCGGAGAGCTCCACCACGTCCTGGCCCTCTTCGCCGACGCGGCCGGACTGGACCTCGAACGCACCCGGCGCTGGGCCCAGTTCCACGCGGTCCAGACGGCGTACTGGAGCCACCGCCACGCGCCCCGCCTCGCGGATTTCGCCGCGCACCTCGGCGACGTGCTGCTCCGGACCCCGTGACGTTGGCCGGATCTCGACGGGCGTGCGCCCCCTACCGCTCCTCGCGGAGGTAGATGACCGCGCCGTCCACCGTCGCGACCCGCGTGTAGTGGCGGTCGACATAGCCCCGCAGCGTCGGCATGCGGGGGATGGCGTACGGGGCGTCACGGGAGTCGTCGACGATGAGCGTGGGCCGGGTCTGCCTCAGCTCGCGCAGGAAGTACGGCCACGCCCCGTCCATCGCGTACTGCTCGCCCGTACGGATGCCGTCCCGGCCGCCGCTGAAGTTGGAGAGGAACCCGGCGGTCAGGTACCGGGAGGCCGGTTTGCGGGCGGCGAACCAGTAGCCCTCGGGGTGCATGCTCCACAGCAGCACCCGCTCCTCCGGCACGGTCCGCTCCCCCACCTCCTGGGCGAGCCGCTGGGCGTGGTCCAGCTCGCCCCGCTTGTACGCGAAGCCCCAGCCGATGAAGGCGGCGGCGAACACGGACGTCACGGTCAGCGCCACCGTCGCCTGCCGGGCCCGCAGCTCGCGCAGCGCGGCGGCGGCGAGGAGCGCGAGGGGCGGGATGAGCTGGAGGAAGTAGTGGCCGTAGAACTGGAAGCCGACGGCGACCGCGAGCCCGGAGGCGGCGAGCCAGACCCACTGGTCCGCGACGTCGCGCAGCCGCTCGCGGCGGCGGCGCAGCACGTGCCCGAGCGCGATCAGCAGCGGCAGGGCGGCCGCGCAGAGGATGCTGAGGCTGCCGAGCGCCCGCCCCATGGCGTGCAGCCCGGCCCCGTCCGCCGAGACGTACGCCCCGGAGCCGGTGGCCATCCAGTACGCGAAGCGCGCGGGCCCGAAGGCGAGCGCGACGCCCAGCACCGGCAGCGCGGTCCCGGCCGTCAGCCGGATCAGCGGGAGCCAGCCCGCGCGGGTGCGCCACAGCAGGAAGAGCACCGGCAGCAGTACGGCGCCGCCGGTCTGCTTCGTCAGGATGGCGGCCGCGACGGCGAGCCCGGCCCGGCCCCACCGGGCGCGGTCGGCGCACCACATCGCGGCGACCGTCCAGGGCAGCATGAAGACCTCGAACGTCGCCGCCTGAGTGTCCTCGGGGTTGATCCCGATGGAGAGCAGGACGTAGACGACCCCCGCCATCCAGCCCGCGCGGTCGCCCCAGCGGCGGCGCGCGAGCGAGGCGGCGAAGACCGCGCCGACGGCCACGGCGACGATCGCGGCCACTCGCAGGGGCCAGAGCGAGTCGTCGCCGAAGAGCGCGAAGGCGCCCTGGTAGAGCCAGGGCATGAAGGGCGGCTTGCGGTCGACGACGTCGTGGTAGAGCGTGCCGCCGTCGGCGAGCTGCCGGGCCTGGGTGGCGAGGAAGCCCTCGTCCGGGTTCCACAGCGGCCGGGCGAAGGAGGGGATGCGGGTGAGGGCGCTCAGCGCGACGAGCAGTGGCGCCAGCCACAGCCAGTACCTGCGGTCCGCCCCCGCCAGACCTTGCCGAGCCGCTGTGGCGCCGACCGGTCCGGCGATACGGGTACGGACTGAGGGCAGCGGCATGCCCCTAACCTAACGGTCCGTGCCCCTTTGCCCTCCGGGGGGCCGCACGTTCAGGACAAGCCCTTGCCCTCACCACGCGGCTCCGCCGCGTGGGCGCGACCGGTCCAAGACTTTTGGGCTTGCTCGTTAAGGGGCGCGGGGAACTGCGCGCCCAGCCACTACGCGGCCGCACCCCGCGAAGCACAGCCCGGGGCACCCCGGGCGCGGCCCTTGCACGCGGGACACCCGGCGAAGTGGGCTGCGCTTGCCAACCCTGCGCCTTGCGCAGACTTCCCAAGCGCAGTGGGGTCGAGGGAGAAGCGCAGACGCCCCAAGCTCCGCAGGAGGCGGAGGGAGAAGCGCGGGTGCCCCGCCAGACGCGCGGGGCACCCTCTGCTCGGCCCCCGCAGAGGGGGCACCCTCTAGTCGTGGGCGACTTGTTCGGTTACGGCTCCCTCGGTGGAACCGTCGAGCTTGGCGACGAGCCCCGTGACCTGACGGGCGATGTCCGGCGCGGTAAGGCCGATCTCGGCCATGATCTCCTTGCGGGAGGCGTGGTCGAGGAAGCGCTCGGGGATGCCGAAGTCACGCAGCGGCACGTCCACGCCCGCGTCCCGCAGGGCCTGCGCGACGGCGGAGCCGACGCCGCCCGCGCGGCTGTTGTCCTCGACGGTGACGACGACCCGGTGCTGCTCGGCCAGCGGGGCCAGCGACTCGTCGACCGGCTTGACCCAGCGCGGGTCGACGACCGTGGCCGAGATGCCCTGCTTGTCGAGGAGGTCGGCGATCTCCAGGCACATGGGCGCCAGCGCCCCGACGGAGACGATCAGCACGTCCGGCACGCGCACCCCGGCGTCGGGGCGGGGGCGGCGCAGCACGTCCATGCCGCCGACCTTGCCGACGGCCGGTACGGCGGGGCCGACGGCGCCCTTGGAGTAGCGCACGACGGTCGGCGCGTCGTCGACCTCGACGGCCTCGCGGAGCTGGGCCCGTACCTGGTCGGCGTCGCGCGGCGCGGCGAGGCGGAGCCCCGGCACGCACTGGAGGATCGACATGTCCCACATGCCGTTGTGCGAGGCCCCGTCGGAGCCCGTGACCCCGGCGCGGTCCAGCACGAAGGTGACGCCGCACTTGTGCAGGGCCACGTCCATGAGGAGCTGGTCGAAGGCACGGTTCAGGAACGTCGCGTAGACGGCGAAGACGGGGTGCACCCCGCCCGTGGCGAGGCCCGCCGCGGAGACCGCGCCGTGCTGCTCGGCGATCCCCACGTCGTAGACCCGGTCGGGGAACTCCTGCGCGAAGGCGTGCAGCCCGACGGGCCGCATCATCGCCGCGGTGATCGCGACGATGTCGTCCCGCTCGCGGCCGAGCTTGACCATCTCCTCGCCGAAGACGGAAGTCCAGTCGGCGCCGCCGGACTTGACCGGGAGGCCGGTGTCCGGGTGGATGACGGGGACGGCGTGGAACTGGTCGGCCTCGTCCTGCCGCGCGGGCTGGTAGCCGCGGCCCTTCTCGGTGAGGCAGTGGACGAGGACCGGGCCGCCGAAGCGCTTGGCGCGCTGCAGGGCCGATTCGACGGCCGCGATGTCGTGGCCGTCGATCGGGCCCACGTACTTCAGGCCGAGGTCCTCGAACATGCCCTGCGGCGCGATGAAGTCCTTGAGGCCCTTCTTCGCGCCGTGCAGCGTCTCGTAGAGCGGCTTGCCGACGACGGGGGTGCGGTTGAGCACCTCCTTGCCACGGGCGAGGAAGCGCTCGTAGCCGTCGGTGGTGCGCAGGGTCGCCAGGTGGTTGGCGAGGCCGCCGATCGTCGGCTCGTACGAGCGTTCGTTGTCGTTGACGACGATGACGAGGGGGCGGTCCTTGGCCGCGGCGATGTTGTTCAGCGCCTCCCAGGCCATACCGCCCGTGAGCGCGCCGTCACCGATGACGGCCACGACGTGGTCGTCCTTGCCGCGGACCTCGTTGGCCTTGGCCAGGCCGTCGGCCCAGCCGAGGACCGTGGAGGCGTGGGAGTTCTCGATGATGTCGTGGTCGGACTCGGCGCGCGAGGGGTAGCCGGAGAGGCCACCCTTCGCGCGCAGCGCCGAGAAGTCCTTGCGGCCGGTGAGCAGCTTGTGCACGTACGCCTGGTGCCCGGTGTCCCAGAGCACCTTGTCCCTGGGGGACTCGAAGACTCGGTGCAGGGCGATGGTCAGCTCGACCACACCCAGGTTGGGGCCGAGGTGTCCGCCGGTCTTGGAGACCGCCCCGACGAGGAAGGAGCGGATCTCCTCCGCCAGCGTCTCAAGCTGCTCCGGGCCGAGCCGGTCCAGATCGCGCGGTCCCCTGATGCGGGTCAGCAACGCCACCCGTACCTCCTTGCTTCGAGCGTGATCGAGCAGTGCCGATTCCGTCGAGTCTAATGTTCCGCTCGCGGAGGCATTCATCGGCTGGTGCTATCTCAGTCACACGAATGGCCCCTTGCCACAGGTGTACGACGTGTGTGAGATACGTCGCCCGGCCTACGCCCTGCCCGCCGTCTTCTGGGTCCTGCGCGAGACCGAGTCGATGACGACCGCCGCCAGCAGCACCGCGCCGGTGATCATGTCACGGATGGCGGAGCCGGTGCCCAGCAGCGCCATGCCGGAGTTGATCGACTGGATCACGAGCGCGCCCAGCAGCGCGGACCAGGTCTTGCCGCGCCCGCCGAAGAGGCTCGTACCGCCGATGACGGCGGCGGCGATGCAGTTCATCAGCAGGCTGCCCGCGCCGGACGACTGGTTGGCGGCGTTGATCTGCGAGGCGTAGAACATGCCGCCGACCGCCGCCATCGTCCCCGCGATGGAGAAGACGGTGATACGGATCATGGGCACGTTGATCCCGGCCCGGCCCGCGGCCTCGCTGCTGCCGCCGACCGCGAAGACCTTCCGCCCGTACGTGGTGCGGCGCAGCACGAAGTCCGTGAGGACCACGATGCCGAGGAAGATCACCACGGCGAGCGGCAGGCCCTTGTAGGAGTTGAAGACCATGGCCGCCGCGTACGCCGGGACCGCCAGCGCGACCGTGCGCAGCACGATCTCGCTGATCGGGCGGCTGGGGACCTGGGCCGCCTTGCGGCGCCGCGCGTCCAGCAGGGAGAAGCCGAGGAAGGCGAGGACGCCGACCGTGGCCAGGCCCATCGAGGCGGCCTTGTCCTCGAAGTAGTAGTTGGTGAGCTTGGCGACGATGCCGTCGTCGTCCAGGTTGATGGTGCCGCTGGGGCCCAGGATCTGGAGCATCAGGCCGTTCCAGCCGAGCAGCCCGGCCAGGGTGACCACGAAGGCGGGGACGCCTATCTTCGCGAAGAAGAAGCCGTGCAGGGCGCCCGCCGCCATGCCCGTGAGGATCGCGAGGAGGAGCGCGAGTCCCTCGTCCATCCCCTTGTTGATGTTGAGTACGGCGAGGACGGCGGCCGACATGCCGCTGACGGAGCCGACCGACAGGTCGATCTCGCCGAGGATCAGCACGAAGACGATGCCGACCGCGATCAGCCCCGTACCGGTGCTGAGGATGAACAGGTCGCTGAGGTTGTTCGCGCTGAGGAACGCCGAGTCCTGGACCTGGAAGACGATCGCGATGATGATCAGGCCGACGACGACGGGCATCGAGCCCAGCTCGCCGGTGCGGAGCCTGCGGGCGAACTCGCCCAGGTACCCCTTGAACCCCTGCTGGCGCACCAGCAGCCGGGGGTCGACGACGGTGACGGCACCGCTGGCCTTCGCCGGGGCCTCCGTGCCTTCCGCGCCTTCCGCGCCCTCGGTGGCCGTGGTGGCCTCTTCGCCGGTGGTCACTTCTCCACCTCCGGGTTCGCGTCGTTCGCGTCCTCGATCCGGGACGTACGACGGGTGACAGCGTTGTCGGTCGCTCCGGTGATGGCGGAGACGATCTCTTCCTGGGAGGTGGCGGCCACCTCGAACGTGCCGTTGTTCCGGCCCAGCCGGAGCACCGCCACACGGTCGCTGACGGCCTTGACCTCGGCCATGTTGTGGCTGATGAGGATCACCCCGAGGCCGCGCTCGCGCAGCCGCTCCACCAGGTCCAGGACCTGCGCGGTCTGCTCCACGCCGAGCGCGGCGGTCGGCTCGTCGAGGATGACGACCTTGGGCTCGCCGAGCAGCGAGCGGGCGATGGCCACGGTCTGCCGCTGCCCTCCGGAGAGGGCGGCGACGGGGATACGGACGCTGGGGATCCGGATCGACAGCGTCGAGAGGAGCTCCAGCGCGCGGCGCTCCATCTCGACCTCGTCGAGGATGGTGCCCCGGCGCAGCTCGGCCCCGAGGAAGAGGTTCCCGACGACGTCCAGGTTGTCGCAGAGCGCCAGGTCCTGGTAGACGGTGGCGATCCCGAGCGACTGGGCGTCGTGCGGGCGGTGGATCTGGGCCGGTTTGCCATCCCACTCGATGGTGCCCTCGTCGGCCGGGCCGACCCCGGCGATGGCCTTGACGAGGGTGGACTTGCCGGCGCCGTTGTCGCCGACGAGCGCGACGACCTCACCGGGATGGATCTCCAGCTCGACGTCCGTGAGTGCCTGGACGGCGCCGAACCGCTTGGAGATCCCGCGCAACGCCAGCACGGGCGACGCGGTGGACACGTGAATCAACTCCCCTGTTCCAGCAGTACCGTGGCCTGCTGCCCGGCTACTTCTTCAGACCCGCGTCTTCGCAGGACGACTTGAACTTGCCGGTGCAGATCTCGTCGTACGTGAAGAAGCCCGCCTTGCCGACGTACTTCTTGACGTCGTCCTTGGTCAGCGGCAGCGGCGTGACGATCTTCGAGGGCACGCCCTTCTCGGACTCGCTGTCCGTCTTCGACGTGCCGACCTTGCCGGCGTCCTCGCCGCGCGCCAGGGCCACGGCGAACTCGGCGGCGGCCGAGGTCTCGGGGACGTACGGCTTGTAGACGCTCATGTACTGCTCGCCCGACAGCAGCCGCTGGACGGCGTTGAGTTCGGCGTCCTGGCCGGTGACCGGGGGCATGTCGCCCTTGGCGAAGCCCGCGCCCTTGAGCGCGGTGATGATGCCGCCCGCCATGCCGTCGTTGGCGGAGTAGACGCCGTCGACCTTCTTCTTGCCGAGCGCGGAGAGGGCGCCCTTCATGTTCTCGTTGGCGTTCTCCGGCTTCCACTCCTTGGTGTCGTACTCCTTGCCGACCTTGACCTTGCCGTCGAGTACGGAGTGGGCGCCTTCCTTGTACATCTTGGCGTTCGGGTCGGTGACCGAGCCGTTCATCATGACGACCTGCGGCTTGCCCTTGACGCCCTTCTCCTCCAGCGCCTTCAGCAGCGACTTGCCCTGGATCTTGCCGACGCGCGGATTGTCGACGGAGGTGTACGCCTTGATCGGGCCCTCGGCGAGGCGGTCGTAGGCGACGACGGGGATGTCACGGTCGTCGGCCTTCTTCACCGAGCTGGAGATCGACTTGGCGTCGACGGCGTCCACGATGAGCGCGTCGACCTTCTTCGCGATCATGGTGTCGGCCTGCTGCTGCTGGAGGTTGGCGTCCTGCTTGGCGTTGGAGTAGAGGATCTTGGTGTCGTCCCCCGCCAGCTCCTTGATCTTCTTCTCCATCAGCGGCTTGTCGAAGCGCTCGTAGCGCGCCGTCTGATTCTCGGGGAGCAGCAGGCCGATGGTCAGCTTGCCCTTCTTCCCCTTGCTGCCGCCGTCCTTGTCGTCGGCCTGGTCGGCACTGCCGCAGGCCGCCGTGGCGACGGCGATGGAGAGGGCTACGGAACCGAGGGCGACGCGGCGCATCGTTGCGTGCATGAGCTACCTCCCTGACGGGGCCGCGTCGATGCGGCCGAGGTAGCCGGAAGTCAACTCGCCGGTACGGGCACGGTCAATAAGTAAATCATTAACGAGATGGCAACGATGCCATTCGTTACGTGCGTGAACGCGTCACGCCTCCCCCGGGGGGCCTCCCCGGGGGCCGCTACGCCGGGACCGAGGCGTGCACGGCGGCGGCCGCGTCCAGCAGGGTCGCGTCGCCCATCTCGCTCAGTACGAGCGCGAGCGCGCCCAACACCTCCGCGCGGCTCCCCAGTTCGCCCGGGACCACCTTGAGCTGGCGGGCCGCACTCGGGATCGCGTACCGCGCGACGGAGTCCCGTACGGGGTCGAGCACCAGGTCACGGGCCTCGGCGAGGGGCCCGCCGAGCACGACCCTGGAGGGGTTCAGCAGATTGCACAGGCTGGCCACGCCGCTGCCGATGTGGCGGCCGATGTCGGCGACCACCCGGCGGCACCCGGGGTCGCCCTGACCTGCCAGCTCGACCACGCGGGCCATGGTCAGCTCCGTGCCGTGGCTGGAGTGGAGCAGCGGCAGCACGTACCGCGCGGCGGTGAAGGTCTCCAGGCAGCCGCGGTTGCCGCAGCGGCAGACCGGGCCCGACTCGTCGAGGGTGATGTGGCCGATCTCCCCGGCGGTGCCGCCCGGGCCCCGGTAGATCTGCCCGTCGATCACCAGTCCGGCGCCGACGCCGCTGGCCACCTTGATGTACGCGAGGTCGGCGGCGCCCCGGCCCGCGCCCCAGACCTGCTCGCCGAGGGCGCCGAGGTTGGCGTCGTTGTCGACGTAGACGGGGACGCCGAGGCGGCGGGCCATCTCGTCGCGCGGATTGGTGCCCGCCCAGCCCGGGAGGATCGCGGTGGAGCCGAGGACGCCCGTGCCGATGTCGATGGGTCCCGGGACGCCGAGGCCGACGCCGATGACCTTGGCGGGGCTGATGCCGCTCTTGGCGATGAGGCGGTGCGCGAGCTGCTCGGCGCGGTCGAAGCCCTCGGCCGAGGAGGCGTCGACGTCGATGGGCTCGGCGGCCTCCTCCAGCACCGTGTGCGCGAGGTTGCCGACGGCTACGCGCAGGTGGGAGTGGCCGAAATCGATGCCGACCACGGTCCCGGCGTCGGCGCTCAGCGAGACCGCGCGGGCCCGGCGCCCGCCGGAGGAGGTCGGGGTGACCTCGACGGTGCCGCCGTCCTTCAGCTCCCGGACGATGTTGGAGACCGTGGCGGCGGACAGCCCCGTCGTACGGGCGATCTCCGCCTGGGTGAGCGAGCCCGCCATCCGCACGGCCCGGACGACCCGTTCAAGGTTGGCCCGGTGCAGCGAGGACTGCGACCCCGGAGTCTCCACCACTGTTCACTCCCCGTGCGCTTGTCTCCAACATATGAACTCTAAGCACAGCCCCAGCCGTTCCCCGCGTCAAGTCCTTGAGCACGAGTGGGCATGGTGGGCGCTCATATGTGTGGCAATTGTACGGAGCGTGAGCGCATGCCGACGCGGGGGTCCCGGCACCCGGTGCCAGGACCCCCGACCGCTGCCTCGCGGTGCTACTTCACCGATCCGGCGGTCAGGCCGGAGACCACATGGCGCTCGATGAAGGCGAAGAGGATGACCACCGGCACGATGGCCACCACCGAGGCGGCGAAGAGGTAGTTCCACTCCACCGTGTAGTTGCCGATGAAGTTGTTGATCCCCACGGTCAGCGGCTGCTTCTCCGGCTCCGTGGAGAGCGTCAGGCCCATCACGAACTCGTTCCACGAGGTGATGAACGTGAAGATCACCGCGGTCACGACGCCCGGCAGCGCCAGCGGCAGGGTCACCTTGACCATGGCCCCGAACCGGCTCGTGCCGTCGACCATGGCCGCCTCCTCCAGCTCGGCCGGGATCGAGGAGATGTAGGCCGAGAGGATCCAGACGGCGAAGGCGAGGTTGAACGCCGCGTTGCACACGATCAGCGTCCAGACCGAGTTCAACAGATCGAGCTGGTAGAACTCCCGGTACAGGCCCACCACCAGCGCCGTCGGCTGGAACATCTGGGTGACCAGCACCAGCAGCAGGAACCACTTCCGGCCCCGGAAGCGCACCCGCGCCGTGTAGTACGCGGCGGGCAGCGAGACCAGCAGCACCAGCAGCGTGGCGCCGCCCGCGACCAGCAGCGTCACCTGGAGGTTGTCCCCGAGCGAGGACTCCTTCCAGACGTCGATGAAGTTCGACCACTCCAGGTCGGAGGGGAAGTACGTCCGGTCGCGCAGCTCCTTCGCGGGCCGCAGCGCGGTGAGGACCATCTCCAGGTACGGCGCCAGGAAGAGCGCCGCCAGCAGCCAGGCGACGGCGGCGATGACGAGCGTACGGGGCCTGAAACGGCCCGGCCGCTTCGGCGGCGCCACCTTCCGGGGGCTGCGGGGAGCCGTCGTCTTCTGCACGGCGGTCGTCATCAGTCCTCCTCGTTCCACCGGCTGACCTTCAGGAAGATCAGCACCAGCACGACGACCATCGCGAAGTTGACCACGGACATCGCCGACGACTCGGCGATGTCCGTCTCCTTGAGCTTGTACATGAACACCGTGGTCGTGGCGGTGTCGCTGCCCGGTCCGCCCTGCGTCATCGCCCAGATGATCGGGAACGAGTTGAAGACGTTGATCAGGTTGATGACCACGCCGACGAGGAACGCGGGCCGCAGCAGCGGGAGGGTGATGCCGCGGTACGTCTGCCAGGGCCCGGAACCGTCGATGCGCGCCGCCTCGTAGACGTCGTGCGGGATGGTCTGGAGCCCTGCCAGCAGGGTGTAGGTGGTGAACGGCAGCGAGACGAAGACCGCGACGAACATCATCCACGGCCAGGCCGTGCCCGGCTCACCGAGCCAGTCCTTCGACTTGTCGATGAGTCCGAGGTCGATCATCACCGTGTTGAGGACGCCCGCCGTCTGGTTGAGCATCCACTTGAAGCCGATGGCGGTCATCAGCACGGACGCCGCCCAGGGCGCGATGAGCGCCCAGCGGGTCACGCTGCGGCCCGGGAAGCGCTGGTTGAAGAGCTGCGCCAGGGCCAGCGAGAGCAGCATCGTCGCGGTGACGACCACGACGGTCCACAGGACCGTCCAGAAGAGCACATGACCGAAGTCGGTCTCCTCGAAGAGCTTCTTGAACTTGTCGGTGCCCGCGGATCCGCGGACCTTGCCCGCGATGCTGATGTTCAGGAACGAGGTGCGGACCAGCTCGACGATCGGCCAGACGACGACGGCGAGGATCAGCAGGATGACGGGAGCGATCCAGGGAAGCGGGCCCAGCCGGCCGAGACTGCCGCGAGAGGTGCGGCGTCCCGGTCGGGTGGGGAGCCCGCCCCGCCCCCGGCTCCCGCGGGCCGGGGACGGCGGGGCCTTCATGGACACAGATTCTCCTTGCGGTGCGAGAGAACAGCAGGAACGGGAGGGACGGAAGGGCTACTTGTTCGCCGCCGCTTCCTCCGCCTTCTTCTGCAGGTCGCCCAGCACCTTCTTCGGGTCCTCCTGCGCCGCCTTGCCGCCGGTCTTCTTCATCTCGGCGGAGACGACGTCCCACGAGGGGTCACCCAGCGGGTAGAACTTCGCGTTCGGCAGCTCCTTGAAGAAGGGCTCCAGGTCCTTGTGCTTCCCGCTGCTCTGCATCTGCTCCATGGCGTCCTGCGTCACGGGCGGGAAGTTGTACATCTCGTCGAACTTCAGCATCTTCTTCGAGTAGGTGAAGTCCAGGAACTTCTTCACCCCCTCCTTCTCCGCGCCGCCGTCCTTGAACGCCATCATCCAGTCGGCGACACCGAGGGTGCTCTTCAGCGGGCCGTCCTTGCCGGGGATCGGCACGACGCCGTAGTCGACCTTGCCTTCCTTGGCCATCGTGATGAGGCTCGGGTGGCCGTTGAGCATGCCGACCTTGCCGGCGGCGAAGTCGGCGAACGCCGTCTTGCGGTCGGTGGAGGCGGGGTTGGAGTAGGTGAGCCCCGGCTTCACCAGGTTCTTCTGGAGCCACTCGAAGGTCTCGACGTTCTTCGGGCTGTCCAGCGTGTACTTGCCTCCGGCGTCGGTGTACCCGCCGCCGTTGCCCATCTCCCAGATCATGGTCTCGCCCTGGGTCTCCTCGGGGCCCAGCGGCAGCGCGTACGGGGTGTCGGCGGCCTTCTTGTCCTTGATCTTCTTCGCCGCCGCGGCCAGCTCGTCCCAGGTCTTGGGCGGCGTCTTCACGCCCGCCTTGTCGAGGATCTTCTTGTTGTAGAAGAGCACGCGGCTGGAGGAGACCCACGGGATGCCGTACTGCGTGCCCTCGACCTCGCCGGCCTTGGCGAAGGACTGGATGAGGTTCTTCCGGGTCTTCGAGGAGGTGACCTCGTCCACCTTGTAGAGCAGGTCGTCGGCGACCTTGTCGGCGTAACCGCCGGTCTGCAGCAGGTCAGGCTCGTTCCCGGCCTGGATCATGTTCTTGACCTGCTTGTCGATCTCGTTCCAGTTGATCACCTGGACGTCGACCTTGTAGCCCTTGTTGGCCTTCTCGAAATCCTTGGCCACGTCCTTCCAGTAGACCTTGGACGCGTTGGAGGCCTTGTCGCCGTAGTCGGCGGCGACGAGCTTGATGGTCTTGGAGTCGCCGCCTCCGCTGTCGCTGCCGCAGGCCGTGGCTCCCAGTGCCATGACGAGCGTTACGGCCCCGGCCGCCACTGCTCTTCTGTTCATATTGCTCAACCCTTCGACATCGGCGTCGACTTGCCCCGGTGGTCCACGTGGCGCTGTGGCGCCGAGACTACTCACGGCGCTTTCCGGCGCAATAGGTCTAGTCCACTTTCGTGGCCAAGCCGAAATCTTTGCGCAGGGTCCCTGCGTAAAGGCGCCGCCGACGCGCAACGCAGGTGTTCAGACCCCTACTTGAGCGCCCCGGCCGTCAGGCCCGCCTGGACCTGGCGCTGGAAGACCGCGTAGACGACGAGGACCGGCAGCATCGCGATGGTCAGGCCCGCGAACAGGGCGCCCCAGTCGCCCCGGTAGCCCTGCGAGACGGCCAGCGCGGCGAGCCCCTGGGGCAGGACGTAGTTGTCCTCGTTGTCGTTGTTCAGCAGCAGCGGCAGCAAGTACTGGTTCCACTGGCCCAGGAAGTTGAAGATCCCGATGGACACCAGTCCGGGCTTCGCCATGGGCAGCATGATCTGGAAGAACGTTCGCGTGTGCGAGGCCCCGTCGACCATCGCCGCCTCCTGCACCCCGGTCGGCAGGGTGCGGAAGAACGAGGTGAGGAAGAACGTGGTGAAGGGCAGCGAATACGCGATATAGGCGATGATCAGCCCCGGCCTGGTGTCCAGCAGCCCGAGATTGTCCATGATCGTGAAGAGCGGTACGAGCGCCAGGATCACCGGGAACATCATCCCGCCCGCGAAGAGCAGGAAGATGAATCTGTTACCCGGAAAGGTGAAGCGCGCGATCACATAGGCGGCCATCGAACCGAGCAGCATGGTGCCCGTGAGCGAACCCATGAGAATGAGCAGCGAGTTGACCGCGTAGCGGCCGATCTTCGCCTCGGTCCAGGCGTTGCTGAAATTCTCCCAGTGCAGCGCCGAGGGCAGGCCCAGCGGATCGCTGAGGATGTCGGCCGACGGGCGGAACGCCGTCACCGCCACCCAGACCAGCGGACCCGCCGCCAGAATCACCCATACGACGAGGAAGGAGTGGGAGAAGACGTTGAGGATGCCCCCCTCCTTCTTCTCCTTCTTCGCCGTCCTCCCCGGCCGGGAGTCCTGCACAGGGGCCTCGGGGGCGTCGGTCGGAACGGTAGTCATGATGCTGTGGCTCCCCGCGGTCTTCAGTATTCGATCCGGTCGCGGTTCCCGACCCGCATGATGATCAGGGAGAACACCACGCTGACGACGAGAAGGACGACGCCGATGGAGGTGGCGTAACCGAACTGGCCCTCGCGGAACCTCTCGTAGAGGAAGACCGGCGTGACCTTCAGCGCGTGCTCCGGGACCATGACCAGGACGATGGCGAACGAGTCCAGGGCCTGGATGCCCATGTAGATCCAGCCGGTGCGCACGGTGTCCCAGATCAGCGGGAGCGTGACCTTGAAGAACGTCTTCGTCCGCCCCGCGCCGTCCAGCAGCGCCGCCTCGTAGATGTCGCGGGGGATGGCCCCCATCGCGGCCGAGAAGAGCACCACGTAGAAGCCGACGAAGGACCAGCACAGCACGGTGAGCGTGGCGAAGAGCGCGAGGTTGTACTCCCCGCCCAGCCACGCCTGTTCCAGGTCGCCCAGGCCGATCGCACCGAGCGTGCCGTTCAGCAGGCCGCTGCGGGTGGAGAACACCCGCATCCACACCACCGCGATGATCGCGATGGAGAGCACCTGCGGGAAGAAATAGACGATCTTGTAGAACGTCGAGCCGAAGACCCCCGAGACGGCCTGGCCCTTCCGGTGCCGTCCCCCCGCCATGATCATGTAGGCGAAGAACATCCCCAGCGCGAGGGTGACCACCGGAGCGACGACCAGCAGCGAGAGGCTCGTCTTGGCCGAGTCCCAGAACCGGTCGTCGTTCCACATCTTCTGGTAGTTGTCCAGGCCGACGAAGTTCGCGGCCGTTCCGCCGTCCCAGTCCGTCAGCGAGTAGTAGATCGCCTGGACGAACGGGGAGATGACGAATATCGCGTAGAACAGCAGCGGCAGCGCCAGGAAGCCGATGATGAACCGGTACTTGTCGAGCGTCCGGTAGCGCCGGTCCAGCTTCACGCGGTCCGGGGTGAACCGGGGCGGCAGCAGCACGGCCGCGAGGAACAGCAGCCGGCCGGCGGGCGCCTGCCCGCCGACCCCTGCCTGGTCTTTCGTGATGGACGGCCGCGAGTCCGCCCCAGCTTCAGTCTTCACGCAGCTCTCGATTCCCCGGGGTTCGCGCCTACGCCTAGGACCGCTTGACCCGCTCCACGTCGGGGTCCTTCGCGATGCGTGCCGCCGCCTTGTCCATCGTGTCCAGGGCCTGCTTGACGGACATGTCACCCAGCATGAACTTGCCCATCACATTGTTGAAGTCCTGGTCGAACATCTCCCGGTACCACTCCTTCCAGAAGCAGATGACGACGTTCTTGCCCGCCGCCTTGATCGCCTTCTGGGAGCTGGCCACGCCGGGCGGCAGATCCATGCCGTCGATCGCGCCCTTGACCACGGGGATGGAGGAGACCTCCTTGAAGAGGTTCTGCGAGGCCTTCTTGCTGAACATCATCCGCAGCCACTCCATGCCACCCTGGAGGTTCTGGGCCTTGGCCGGGACCATGAAGGGCTCACCGGGCGGCGCGTAGAGCGTGCCGAACGGCATCTTGTCGCTCTTGTCGAGCGAGGGGGTGGCGCCCACCGCCATGCCGAAGCCCTTCGGCGTGGTGTCCTTCGCCTCGTTCTCCACCCAGGAGCCGTCCGGGACGAAGACCGCCTTGCCCTTGGTCCAGGCGGTCTGCATCTCGATGTGGGCCTCCTTGCCGTCGAAGCCCGTCAGGACGTACTTCTTGGCAACGAGCTCCTCGAAGGCCTCGAAGACCGATTTGACGGCGTCGTGCTTCCAGGCGCCCGGCTCCAGGTAGTCCATGGCCTCGATGACCTCGCGCCCGCCGGCCTGCGCGAACATCCCGAACATGCTGAAGAGCATGTACCTGGGGTGGCCGCCCGGGTAGGTCCAGCCGTGAATTCCCTTCGACTTCGCCTTCTTGCAGACGGCGAGCATCTCGTCCCAGGTCTTCGGGTATTCGGTCTCCAGCGTCTCGGAGAGCATCTTCTCCGAGTACCAGTTGCCGTAAATCGTCGAGGCGATGTTGAGCTGATAGCAGCCGTCGGTGCCGAAGGCGCCCATTTCCACGACGCCGGGCACGAAGGTGTCCCGTACCTTTGTGTCCGGGTCGTCCCAGGACGGCGCGTCCAGCAGCTCGGTGAGGTCGGCGGCCTGCTTGTTCTTGATGAGCTTGCCGGCGTTCATGTTGTCGGCGCCCGAATTGTTCACGACGTCCGGCGGGTCGCCCTTCACCAGTTTCGGCTGCACCTGGGTGGCGATCTTCTCCGTGGCCTTCTGGTCCGGCTTCGCCTTGGGATACTTGTCGTGGTACATGTCCGTGACGAACTGGGCGTACTTGTCGCCGTATCCGCCGTTGAAGATGTAGACCTGAAGGGCCGCGTCCTCCTTGACCCCGAGCGGGTTCTTCTTGGACTTCTTGCCCTTTTCGGCCTTGTCCCCGTCGTCACCGCCGGTCGCGCACGAACTCAGTGCGCCCACGGCGGGCACGGCGATCAGGCCGGCCGCGGCGGCCCTCTTCATCACATCACGACGGTTGACGCTGTTGGATCCCATGCTCAAGTCCTCGCCTTCTCCAGGACTCAGGCGGTGTACCGGTCTCCCCGTCAACTCGCCACCGGCGAAGGGCCCCGACACCGCGGGTCAGTGTGAAGCTGGGGTCTTGCGGACTTACGGGTCTTGCGTGCGGTCATGCGGTCGTGCAGGTCGCGCTGGGTTCGGACAGGTATAGTCCACTCTTCGCCAGCGGGGCAAGATCGAGTACGTTCCGGCCTTCCATCTTTCCCGAGTTGAGACCTCATCGGCTTACCACGCCGTCATTCCCTCGGACCCTCGCGAACGCGAATCACTCCAACACCCTTGACACCAGGGGAATCAGGTACATTACTGGGCTCTGAAATCTCGGATTGACAACGTTGTCGGTCATCTTGAGAGGGTTCGTGTGCGACACAGATATCTGACCGGATCCCTGACCGGAGTGCTCACCGGCGCGCTCGCGGTCTCCGCTCTGCTCGCCGCGACATTGCAGACACCGGCCGTCGCGGCCCCCGACCCCGGCTCGGGGCCGCGAGGGAGCGAGTTCTCCTCCTCGTTCGAGGAGGACGACCCGCCGCCGGACTGGCGCGACACCGTCGAGACGGGGCCCGACGACAAGCCCCGTACCGGCGGCGTCACGCCCGAGGACCCGCCCTCGCCCGGCGCGAAGGGCATGACCACCCGGGTGGACACCGGCCCCGCCGACTCCCCCACCGCCAAGAAGGACGCCGGGTTCACCGGCAAGCACGCCCTGCGCTACGCGGGCACGCACTCCGGCTCCGGCCGGGGATACGCGTACAACAAGGTGTTCGACACGGATGTGACCGTCACCCGTGACACCGTCCTGTCCTACCGCCTCTTCCCGGAGATGGCGGGCGACGACCGCTCGTACGGCGCGACGAACGCCGCCGTCGACCTCGCCTTCACCGACGGCACCTACCTCAGCGACCTGCGCGCGGAGGACCAGCACGGCGTGCGCCTGGCGCCGCGCGCCCAGGGAGCCTCCAAGACGCTGTACGTCAATCAGTGGAACAACAAGGAGGCGCGGATCGGCGCCGTCGCCGAGGGCAAGACGGTGGACCGCGTGCTGGTGGCGTACGACGCGGAGAAGGGAAGCGGGGCCTTCCGCGGCTGGGTGGATGACATCGCGCTGAAGCCCGAGAAGGCGGAGCCCGCGACACCCAAGGCCCACCTCTCCGACCACGTCGTCACCAACCGCGGCACGCTCTCCAGCGGCGACTTCTCGCGCGGCAACAACTTCCCCGCTACGGCCGTCCCGAACGGGTTCAACTTCTGGACGCCGGTGACCAACGCGGGCTCCCAGGACTGGCTCTACGAGTACGCGCGGAAGAACAACGCGGACAACCTGCCGACCCTCCAGGCGTTCAGCGCCAGCCATGAGCCGAGCCCCTGGATGGGCGACCGCCAGACGTTCCAGGTGATGCCGTCCACGGCGAAGGGCACCCCGGACGCCTCCCGCAAGGCCCGCGAGCTGCCCTTCAAGCACGCGAACGAGACGACGAAGCCGCACCACTACGGCGTGACGTTCGAGAACGGGCTGCGCACCGACATCGCGCCCTCCGACCACGCGGCGATGATGCGCTTCCGCTTCCCCGACAAGGACGCGGCGAGCCTCATCTTCGACAACGTGAACAATGACGGCGGCCTCACGCTCGACCGCGAGAACGGCACCGTGACCGGCTTCTCGGACGTCAAGTCCGGCCTCTCCACGGGCGCCACACGGATGTTCGTCTACGCCAAGTTCGACACGGAGGCCACGGACGGCGGAAAGCTGGAGGGCGGCGGCGGCAAGGACGTCACCGGCTTCCTGCGCTTCAAGCCGGGCGACGACCGTACGGTCACGATGCGCATCGCCACATCCCTGATCAGCGTCGGCCAGGCGAAGGACAACCTGGAGCAGGAGATCCCAGCGAAGTCGACCTTCGACGGCGTACGCGACCGGGCCCAGTCCGAGTGGGACGACATCCTCAAGCGGATCGAGGTCGAGGGCGCGAGCGAGGACCAGCTCACCACGCTCTACTCCAACCTCTACCGGCTCTACCTCTACCCCAACTCCGGCTTCGAGAAGGTGGGTTCGCGGTCGCGCTACGCGAGCCCGTTCTCCAAGGCCGAGAAGCCCGACACCCCGACCGAGACCGGCTCGAAGATCGTCGACGGCGAGGTCTACGTCAACAACGGCTTCTGGGACACGTACCGCACGACCTGGCCCGCGTACTCCTTCCTCACCCCGAAGCGGGCGGGAAAGATGGTCGACGGCTTCGTGCAGCAGTACAAGGACGGCGGCTGGATCTCCCGCTGGTCCTCGCCGGGGTACGCGGACCTGATGACCGGCACGTCCTCGGACGTGGCGTTCGCGGACGCGTACGCGAAGGGCGTCGACTTCGACGCGAAGGCGGCGTACGAGGCGGCACTGAAGAACGCGACGGTCGCCCCGCCGGACCCCGGCGTCGGCCGCAAGGGCATGGACACCTCCCCCTTCCTCGGCTACACGAGCACCGGCACGAAGGAGGGCATGTCCTGGGCGCTGGAGGGCTATCTCAACGACTTCGGCATAGCGAAGATGGGCAAGGCCCTTTACGCGAAAACCGGCGAGAAGCGCTACAAGGAGGAATCGGAGTACTTCCGCGGGCGCGCCCAGAACTACGTCCATCTCTACGACAAGCGCGTCGGCTTCTTCCAGGGCCGCAATCCGAACGGCAGCTGGCGCCTCTCCCCCGACGCGTACGACCCGAGGGTCTGGGGCCACGACTACACGGAGACGAACGGCTGGAACTTCGCCTTCACCGCGCCCCAGGACACCAAGGGCCTGGCCAATCTCTACGGCGGCAGGGGCGCGCTGGCGAAGAAGCTGGACGCCTATTTCGCCACCCCCGAGACGGGCGAGGAGAAGTACGCGGGCAGCTACGAGCAGGTCATCCACGAGATGCGGGAGGCGCGGGACGTCCGTATGGGAATGTACGGACACAGCAATCAGCCCGCGCATCACATCGCGTACACCTATGACGCGGCGGGCAAGCCCTGGAAGACCCAGGAAAAGGTCCGCGAGGCCCTCTCCCGGCTCTACCTGGGCAGCGAGATCGGCCAGGGGTACGCGGGCGACGAGGACAACGGCGAGATGTCGGCCTGGTACGTCTTCAGTGCCCTCGGCTTCTACCCGCTCGTGATGGGCCAGCCGGAGTACGCGGTGGGCTCCCCGCTCTTCACCAAGGCCACGGTCCACCTGGAGAACGGCAGGGACCTGGTGATCAAGGCCCCGAAGAACAACGCGAAGAACGTCTACGTCCAGGGCGTGAGCCTGAACGGCAAGCCCTGGTCCTCCACGGCCCTCCCCCACAAGCTCCTGGCAAAGGGCGGCACCCTGGAATTCGACATGGGCTCCCGCCCCTCGAAATGGGGCACGGGCGAGAAGAACGCCCCGACGTCCCTCACGAAGACCGACAAGGTCCCCTCTCCCTCCGAGGACGTGACGGAACCGGGCGATTCCCCCCTCCTGGACAACACCTCGGACACCGCAGCGGAACTGACGGACACCCCACTCAAGGTGAGGAAGGGCAAGAAGCCCACCTCCTACACCCTGACCTCGTCAAAGGCGGACGAGGCGCCGAAGTCCTGGACGCTGGAGGGCTCCACCGACGGAAAGACCTGGCACGAGGTCGACTCCCGCGAGAACGAAACCTTCCGCTGGGACAAACAGACCCGAGCCTTCACCCTCCCGAAGTCCACCCCCTATGACCAGTACCGCCTGGTCCCCGACACCGACGCCCGAAAACTCGCGGAGGTAGAACTCCTCGACTGACCACCCCCCACAAACCGCCCCTTCCCGCGAACCCCCCATCGGGAAGGGGCGGTTCTGGTGTCTCACCGTGACGAGTCCACTACACTCACTTCCGTTCCGGGCACGACCATGGCGAGACGCTGAGGAGGGGGCCCGTGACCATGCGGAACGGCGGTCGGGTGAATAGCCGCCGAAGCATCCGCCCTCTGACGCTTCTGGTCTGCGTGTCGGTCCTCGGGCTCACCGGGTGCGGTGATGATGCGCCCGAGCGGGAGTACGCGATACCCCAGGAACTGTGCGGCGTGCCCGTGAAGGCCAAATTGCTTGGGCCGCTCTTGCCTGGTGGCAAGAAGACGCTTGAGAAGGAACATATGGGGACCGAAGACACCGGGGGGCTGTCGTGCGACCTCGTCGTGGACGAGCATTCGGCGATCGGCGTGTTCAGCACGTGGGAGTCCACGACGCCAGAGCCCACGGACGCGGGTGGGACAGGTTCTCTGCGGAACCCCTCGCCCCCCGAGAGCCCCGCCACGCTGCGCGGTGGCTCGTACATCGTGGGTGATCGGATCGCGAAAGCTGCGGTGCCGTGCGTGAACCCCAAGGTACGAATGCCGCTGCCCACTCCCGAGGGCGAAAAGTCGCGGTCCGGCCCCGCGAAGGGATTCACGTTCGCAGTACAGCTCTTCAACGGCCCGGAGGACACCGAAGAGAGCAAGAAGGCACTGCGGCGCCTCATGGGCCCCTTTTCCAAGGCGTTGGTGAAGAAGCTCCCCTGTCGGGGTGCTTGAGGGGGGTTCCCGCGTGGCGTACCCCGGTGGGGGTGAGGGCAAGGCCCGCTGCCTGTATCCGCCTCAGCCTGGTCACCAGAACGAGGAGATCTCCGAGAAGCGCCGGAAGGACCTTGAGGAGACGGCTGAACACATCGCCTCCCTCGTCTCGCGCGCGATTCGGCGAGTTGGCCAAGACGCTGATCGGGGCTCCGATCGGAGCAGTGGCGGAACGGGCGCCCATTGCTGGAGAACTCATGAACGGCGTATCGGAAGGCGTGATCGACTCAATTGTCGAAAGCCACCAGAAGAACAGCGTCGACAGCGATGCCGATCGGGCAAGCAGCGTATCGTTCGATGCCCGTGAGGAGAATCAGAAGTGGGCCCAGCGGTCACTGAAGGATGCAGGCTTCCCCCCGAATGTGAACCGGACCGACTACATCAGGGATATCGCTATGCAGTCGGGCTCGGGTTACGGCCACGGCGAGACGCTGAGGAGGGAAGCGCGTGACAATATGGAACGGCGATTGGGTAAATAGCCACCGAGGCATCCGCCCCCTTGCGCTTCTGGTCTGCGCGTCGGTCCTTGGGCTCACCGGGTGCGGTGAAGACGCGCCCGATCGGGAGTACGCGATACCGGAGAAGTTGTGCGGTGTACCGGTGAAGGCCAAGTTGCTCGAGCCCTTCCTGCCCGATGGCAAGGAGACGAGCCAGAAGGAGCAAAGGAACGCAGATGACGTCGAGGGGTTGTCGTGTGACCTTCTCGTGGACGGGAAGACGGCGATCGCCTTGGAGAGCGAGTGGCACGCCAAGAAGCCTTCTCTGAGGGATGTCAACGGGTCCTCGCTCATCACAGATCCCTCACCGCCCGAGCGCCCCGCCGCGCTGCGGGGTGGCTCGTACGTTGTCGGGGACCGGGTCGCGGCGGCCGCAGTGCCGTGTCACAGCACCGAAGCGCGGCGGACAGACCCCGCGGAGGGGTTCACGTTCTCCGTGGAGTTGTTCGATGGGCCGGGGAGTGACAAGGAGAGCAAGAAGGCGCTGCAGCGCTTCATGGGTCCCTTTTCCGAGGCGCTGGTGAAGAAGCTCCCCTGTCGGGGTGCTTGAGAGGGGTTCCCGCGTGGCGTGCGCACCCCCCGCGTAGAGGGTGCGCAGGATGCGGGGATGGGTTCTGGTGAGCGGCGGTCCGGGGTGGACCGGAAGACGTTTCTGCTTCTCGGGGTCGGGGCGCTGGGTGGGGTCGGCGCCGGGGTGCCGGAGGGGGCGGGGGACGTGCCCGGGCCCCTGCCCGAGCTGCTGGCGGAGGGGCGGGTGTCGGCGCCCGACGGGGAGATGCCCGGCGGGGATCCGGGGGTCGCGCCCGTGGTGGTGCCGGGGCGGTTGCCGTTCCGGTTCCGGACGAGTGGGTACCGGGCCCTGCCGCGGCTGGCGGAGGGGCGACGGCCATGGCGGGACCGGCCGGTGCCGTGGGCGCGGGTGACGCCGGACGACGAGCACACATACCTCGACCGGCAGGGCGTCATCATGTACCGGCCGCACCGCAAGGCACGCGGGTACGACCAGCCGGTGACGCAGCTCCAGTTCGGGCTGGGGTGCCTCACCAGCTATCGGCGGGAGCGGGACCCGGCCCGGAAGAAGGTTTTCCTGCGGCGGGCCAAGGCGCAGGCCGAGCGGCTGATCGCGAAGAAGACCGTGACCCGGGGCGCCTGGTACTTCACGTTTCCCTTCAACTTCACGCACCGTACGCACAAGGGCATCAGCTACCGCGCGCCCTGGTACTCCGGCATGGCGCAGGGCGAGGCGCTCAGCCTCTTCGTACAGCTCGCGGAGGTGGACGGGGTGACGCTGGAGGAGCAGTTGCGCTACCAGACGGCGGCGGACGGCGCGTTCGCCTCGCTGCTGCGCGCGGACGACGACTGGCCCTGGGTCGTCAACCGGGACGAGGACGGCCACCTGTGGATCCAGCTCTATCCGATGGACCCGCCCGAGACCTCCGACCACACCTTCAACGGGATGCTCTTCGCCGCCCTCGGCCTCTGGGACTACGCCCGCGCCACCGGGCACCCGCTGGCGCGGCAGCTCTACGACGGCGCGCTCACCACCGCCGCGCACTTCTTCCCGGAGCTGCGGAACCCGGGCGGCTGGGCGTACTACTGCCGGTCGCACGGGATCCCGACGCCGACGTACCACGTGCACGTCGTACGGCTGTACCGGCAGCTCGCGTGGCAGACCGGCAGCCGCCGCTTCGCCCGGATGGCCCGGCTGCTCGCCGGGGACATCCCCAAGAAGACCTGAATGTTCTGAAAGACCTCAGAGACCTGCAAGGCCTGGAAGGCCTGACCCCCTCAGGCCCTCGTCCCCTCCGACGGTTCCGATGGGCCCGGCGGCTCCTCGTCGTGCATCGCCGCTATCTGCGAGCGCGCGGAGAAGCCGAGCTTGGCGAGGATGTGTTCGACGTGGGAGTCGACGGTGCGCTTGGAGACCACCAGCTTCTCCGCGATCTCCCTGTTCGTGAGGCCCTGTGCGACCAGCGCGGCGACCTGGCGTTCGCGGGGCGTGAGCCCCTCGGCCGGGCCGCGGCGCTGGGGCGGGACCTCGGGCGCCGCGCCGTTCTCGGTGAGGGCGAGCCGGACGGCCGCGTCCATCGTGAGCGCGGTGCCCTCGCTGAACGCCTCGTGGTAGGCCCCGGCACCGAGCGTCTCGCGGGCCAGGTCGGCGGCGTGCTGGTGCAGCTCGTGGAGGATGGGGATGCCGAAGCGCGGCTCCTTGGACGCGCGCCGCCACAGCCCGTCGGCCGCGCCCTGGAGCGCCGCGACGCGCTCGAAGTGACGCAGTTCGGCGGCGTGCCAGGCGAAGCCCTCCAGGAAGTGGGCGATGCCCATCACGTCGCGCAGCGCGTCCTTGATGCGGATGCCCTCGCGCGCTGTCTCGACGGAGTGCTGGTGGTCGCCCTTGAGCCAGAGGCCGACGCTCTTGACCCACAGGGCCCACCCGCGCGACCAGCCCTCGGCCGGGTTCCCCTCGATCCGCCGCAGGGAGTCGTCGCAGAGGCTGACGCCCTCACCCGTCGCCCCGGTCATGATGTGGAAGAAGCCGACGAAGAAGCCGCTCATCATCAGCGCCGTCTCGTCGCCCGCCTCACCCATACGGCGGCGCGCGTCGTCGAAGCCGTCCGCGACGCCGTCGGTCAGCCCCCGGAAGTAGCGGGTGTGGTGGCGGAACGCGAGGGTCCAGGCGAGGCCCGCGTCGTCGCCGAGGCGCCGCGCGAGGGCCTCGGCCTCGTCCAGCAGCGGCCAGTTGTCGCCCCGTTCGCCCTGGAGGTCCATGTACCAGCTGCTCAGCCAGAGCGCCTTGACGCGCTCGGGGCAGGGCTGGGCGCAGGTGTCCAGGGTGCGCCGCAGCCAGTAGCGGCCCTCGGTGAGCAGCCCGGCGCAGTGCCAGTAGCCCCACAGGCGGGTGGCCATCCTCAGGCCCTCGCAGGCGAGCGCGGGCGTGGCGACGCAGTGCTCCAGGGCCGCCCGCATGTTGGCCTGGTCGTGCGCGATACGGCGCATCCACGCGGTCTGGCCGTCGGTGAGCCACTCGGCGTCGAAGCGCCCGCACTCATCGAGGAAGTACGCCACGTGCCGCTTCCGTACGTGCTGCTCCGCCACGTGGCCCGCCTCGGCGAGCTTCTCCTGGCCGAACTCGCGGATCGTGTCGAGCATCCGGTAACGGTCGCCCTCCTCGGTCTCCACCTTGAGCACGACGGACTTCTCCACCAGGCCGATGAGCGCGTCCAGCACCTCCCACTCCGCGAGGTCCTCCTCGTCGGAGCAGACGGCCTCGGCGGCCTCCAGCCGGAACTCGCCCGCGAAGACGGAAAGCCGCGCCCACAGGGAGCGCTCCTCCGGCGTGGACAGCTCGTGGCTCCACTCGATGGTCGTCCGCAGCGTCTGGTGGCGCGCCACGGTGGTGCGGCGCCCGCCGGTCAGCAGCCGGAAGCGGTGGTCGAGGCGGCCGAGCATCGCCTCCACGGAGAGGGTGCGCAGCCGGGAGACGGCCAGCTCGATGGCGAGGGGGATGCCGTCGAGGCGGCGGCACAGCGAGAGCACGTCGGCGCGGTTGTCGTCGGTGACCTCGAAGCCGGGCGCGGCGGCGGAGGCGCGGTCGGTGAAGAGCCGCAGCGCGTCGCAGTCCTCGCCGGCGCCCTTGCCCTTGACCGCGCCGGGCTCGCCGGGTCCCGCCGGTACGGAGAGGGGCGGTACGGGCAGGATCTGCTCGCCGGGCACGTCCAGCGGCTGTCTGCTGGTGGCGATGATGTGCAGGTCGGGGGCGCTGCGCAGCAGCTGGTCGCAGAGCATGGCGCAGGCGTCGACCAGGTGCTCGCAGGTGTCGAGGACGAGGAGCATGCGCTTGTCGGCCAGATAGGCGGCGAGCACGTCGGCGGCGGGCAGCGCGGACTGCTCGGGGAGGTGCAGCGCGGAGGCCACTGTGTTGGCCAGCAGTTCGGGGTCGGAGAGCGCGGAGAGAGGGACCAGGCTGACGCCGTTGTCGAACCGGTCCCGCATCCGGTGCGCGGCCCGGACGGCCGTCCGGGTCTTGCCGACGCCGCCGGGCCCCGTGAGGGTCACCAGTCGCGTGGTGTCCAGCACCGTCGCGATACGTGCGAGCTCCACCGTGCGTCCGATGAACGAGGTGGTCTCGGCGGGCAGTTCAGGAAGAGTCATCCGTGACGATCCCGTCGTGTGTGGTCGGGTTCGGGGAGGTCCCGACACGGTAGACCTGACTGATCCGAAGCCGTACGACTTCGGCCGACCGCCAGCCGATCGGGAGGCGGCTGTGGATAATGCGGGGCGCGCCCGCTCCGTGGCTGCCCGTGACGGCGGCCGAAAAGATCCTGCTGCGCGCCGTACCGGCCGGGCTAGCGTGGAAGGCTGTCTCTGCCGTCCCCCGCGCACGGGAGTCCCGTATGCCGAACACGGACGTCGCCGAACTCACCGACCTCGACCCCCACTTCGTCCGTGACCCCTATCCGGCGTACGCGGCGCTCCGGGCGCGCGGCCCCGTGCATCTGGTGCGGACACCGGAAGGTGACGAGCTGTACCTCGTCGTGGGGTACGAGGCCGCCCGTGCCGCGTACACCGACCCCCGGCTGAGCCGGGACTGGCGGCGGTACCAGCATCTGCTGGAGGGCGAGCTGCCGATCTTCGCCGCGACGCCCGGTCACGAGCACATGCTCCAGCGGGACCCGCCGGACCACAACCGCCTGCGGCGCCTGGTCGCCCGGGAGTTCACGCCCCGCCGCATCGCCGCGCTCGCGCCGTACGTACGGGAGGTCACCGACGGGCTGCTGGACGCGATGGCCGACGGCGCGGTCGGAGGGGAGCGCGGGGCCGATCTGATCGACGCGCTCGCGTTCCCGCTGCCGATGACGGTGATCTGCGAGCTGCTCGGCGTGCCGGACCTGGACCGCCGGCTCTTCCGCGGCTGGTCCAACGAGGTGGTCGCGCCGACCTCGCAGGTCAAGGAGCTCGCGGCGTACGAGGCGATGATCCCGTACCTCGTCTCGCTGGTCCAGGACAAGCACAAGGTCCCGGGCCCGGACCTGCTGAGCGCGCTCATCACCACCGTCGACGAGAACGGGGACAGACTCGACGAGGACGAGCTCCTCAGCATGGCCTTCCTGCTGCTGGTCGCCGGACACGAGACGACGGTCAACCTGATCGGCAACGGCATGCGGGCGCTCTTCGCGCACCCGGAACAGCTCGCGGCGCTCCGCGCCGACCTCGACGGGCTGCTGGACGGGGCCGTGGAGGAGATGCTGCGCTACGACGGCCCGGTGGAGGGCTCCACGCCGCGGCTCGCCATCGAGCCGCTGGACCTGGGCGGCGGGACGGTGATCCCGGCGGGGTCCGAGGTCGTCATCGTGATGGCCGACGCGGACCGGGACCCGGCGCGGTTCCCGGAGCCGGACCGGTTCGACATCCGGCGGGACGCCCGCGGACACATCGCCTTCGGGCACGGCATCCACTACTGCCTGGGCGCTCCACTGGCCCGCCTGGAGGGCCGCACGGCGGTCCGCCGCCTGCTGGAGCGCTTCCCCCGGTTGGAGCAGGAGCCGGACGAGACACCGGGCTGGCTCCCGGGCCTGCTGATGCGCGGAACGAGGAGATTACCCGTGCGCTGGTGAGACCTCAGGGGCGCGGGGAACTGCGCGCCCGGCCACGGCGCGAGGGACAGCCCGCGACGCGACGGCGAGGGGCAGTCCTGGCCCGGAAGACCCCGATGGGCCGCACCCCCGGCAAGGGGTGCGGCCCATCGGCCCCGGTCAGACCGCGGAAGCGGTCAGTCGCGGATGAGCGAACGCAGCACGTACTGCAGGATGCCGCCGTTGCGGTAGTAGTCCGCCTCGCCGGGGGTGTCGATGCGGACCTTCGCGTCGAACTCCACACCCGAGTCGGTCGTCACCTTGACCGTCTCCGGGATGCCGCCGTCGTTCAGCGCGGTGACGCCGGTGAAGGAGAAGGTCTCCTCGCCGGTGAGGCCCAGGGACTCGGCCGTGGCGCCCTCGGGGAACTGGAGGGGGAGGACGCCCATGCCGATGAGGTTCGAGCGGTGGATGCGCTCGTACGACTCGGCGATCACGGCGCGGACGCCGAGCAGGCGGGTGCCCTTGGCCGCCCAGTCGCGGGACGAGCCGGAGCCGTACTCCTTGCCCGCGAGGACGACGAGCGGGATGCCCTGCGCCTGGTAGTTCTGCGAGGCGTCGTAGATGAAGGAGACCGGGCCGCCCTCGACGGTGAAGTCGCGGGTGTAGCCGCCCTCCGTGCCCGGCGCGATCTGGTTGCGCAGGCGGATGTTGGCGAAGGTGCCGCGGATCATCACCTCGTGGTTGCCGCGGCGCGAGCCGTACGAGTTGAAGTCGCGGCGCGTGACGCCGTGCTCCGTCAGGTACTTGCCCGCCGGGGTGTCGGCCTTGATCGCACCGGCCGGGGAGATGTGGTCGGTGGTGACCGAGTCGCCCAGCTTGGCCAGCACGCGGGCGCCGGTGATGTCGGTGACGGCCGACGGCTCCATGCCCATGCCCTCGAAGTACGGGGGCTTGCGGACGTACGTCGACTCGCCGTCCCACTCGAAGGTGTTGCCGGTGGGGATCGGCAGGGCCTGCCACTGGGCGTCGCCCGCGAAGACGTCCTCGTAGGACTTGTTGAACATGTCCTCGCCGATGGAGTTGGCGACGACGTCGTTCACCTCGGCCTCGCTCGGCCAGATGTCGGCCAGGTAGACCGGCTTGCCGTCCTGGTCGATGCCGAGCGCGTCGCGGGTGATGTCCACCTTCATGGACCCGGCGATGGCGTAGGCGACGACCAGCGGCGGGGACGCCAGGTAGTTCATCTTGACGTCGGGGTTGATCCGGCCCTCGAAGTTGCGGTTGCCGGAGAGGACCGAGGTCACGGCCAGGTCGTTGTCGTTGACGGCCTGGGAGACCTCGTCCGGCAGCGGGCCCGAGTTGCCGATGCAGGTCGTGCAGCCGTAGCCGACGAGGTTGAAGCCGACCTTGTCCAGGTACGGCGTCAGGTTGGCCTTGTCGAAGTAGTCGGTGACGACCTTCGAGCCCGGGGCGAGGGTGGTCTTGACCCACGGCTTGCGGGTCAGGCCCTTCTCCACGGCCTTCTTCGCGACGAGCGCGGCGGCGACCATGACGTACGGGTTCGAGGTGTTGGTGCAGGAGGTGATGGCCGCGACCGTCACCGCGCCGTGGTCCAGCTCGTACGTCGAGCCGTCGGGGGCGGTCACCTGCACGGGCTTGCTGGGCACGCCGTTGGAGACGGCCGGGGCGTCGGAGGCAGGGAAGGACTCCTTGCCCGCCTCGTCGAGGTCCGCGTCGGTGACGTAGTTCCGTACGTCCACGCCGAACTGCGACTTGGCCTCGGAGAGCGCGATGCGGTCCTGGGGGCGCTTCGGGCCCGCGATGGACGGCACGACGGTGGAGAGGTCCAGCTCCAGCTTCTCGGAGAACTCCGGCTCGGCGGCCGGGTCCAGCCAGAGGCCCTGCTCCTTGGCGTACGCCTCCACGAGCGCGACCTGCTGGTCGCTGCGGCCGGTCAGGCGCAGGTAGTTCAGCGTCTCGTCGTCGATCGGGAAGATCGCGGCGGTGGAGCCGAACTCCGGCGACATGTTGCCGATGGTGGCGCGGTTGGCGAGCGAGGTGGCGGCGACGCCCTCGCCGTAGAACTCCACGAACTTGCCGACGACGCCGTGCTTGCGCAGCATCTCGGTGATCGTGAGCACCAGGTCGGTGGCGGTGGTGCCCGCCTTCAGCTCACCGGTCAGCTTGAAGCCGACGACGCGCGGGATGAGCATCGAGACCGGCTGGCCGAGCATCGCGGCCTCGGCCTCGATGCCGCCGACGCCCCAGCCCAGCACGCCCAGGCCGTTGACCATGGTGGTGTGCGAGTCGGTGCCGACCAGGGTGTCGGGGTAGGCCTGCCCGTTACGCACCATGACGGTGCGGGCCAGCTTCTCGATGTTGACCTGGTGGACGATGCCGGTGCCGGGCGGGACGACCTTGAACTCGTCGAACGCGGTCTGGCCCCAGCGCAGGAACTGGTACCGCTCGCGGTTGCGGCCGTACTCCAGCTCCACGTTCTCCTTGAACGCGTCGCTGGTGCCGAACTTGTCCGCGATGACCGAGTGGTCGATGACCAGCTCGGCGGGGGCCAGCGGGTTGATGCGGTCCGCGTCGCCGCCCAGCTCCTTCACGGCCTCGCGCATGGTGGCGAGGTCGACCACGCACGGCACGCCGGTGAAGTCCTGCATGATCACGCGGGCGGGCGTGAACTGGATCTCCTGGCTCGGCTGGGCATTCGGGTCCCAGCCGCCCAGCGCCCTGATGTGGTCGGCGGTGATGTTCGCGCCGTCCTCCGTGCGGAGGAGGTTCTCCAGAAGGACCTTCAGGCTGTAGGGAAGGCGCGCGGAGCCCTCGACCTTGTCCAGCTTGAAGATCTCGTACGACTCGTCGCCCACGCTCAGCGTGGCGCGGGCGTCGAAGCTGTTCGCCGACACGACAGTCTCCTTCAGTGCCTTGTGTGCATCAGCCGCTGATCCGCTATGGTGAGCCCAGCCAAGTTAGGTAAGCCTTACTTGACCAGCGGACAGCGGTCGCGGCGCATGTCGTCGCCAGTTATCTCGATGTCGAGATAACTCTAGTACACGTCCGCAGGACGGTCATGCCCTGCCCCGAGGTCACGCCCCTCAGTGTGCGCCGCGCCCGTCCGGACGGCAGCGCGAGGCACCCTTCGCGACGTCACCGCTCAGCACTCCCCGCTGGTACGGGTGCCCCTCCGCGCGCTTCTGGAACTGCCCGCCCGCCGCTCCCGTGGCCCGTACGGCGCGGCTGCGCGGACAGCGGGCCACGTCTTCGTCTCCCGGGGCGTCCACCCCGACGCCGTGCCCGCGGGCATCGGCCCGCCCGTGCTCCTCACGAGGGAAGAGAGGCCAACCCGGGCTACGGTCCCGTCGGCTAGCGCCCCGAAGGGGCGCGGGGAACTGCGCGACCGGCCACAGACACAGCCGCAGGCTGCGCGCGACGTCCCGGGGCAGCCCGTGATCAGCCGCCCCCGGAGCGGGCAGAGCGACGTCGCTCAGCGGCGTACGCCCCGGCGGCGGTTCAGGAGGGTGAGGGCGAGGCCGCACAGGACGGCCAGCACCGCACCGGCGGTCAGCTGGGTGGTGACCGTGAACGTGCCCGAGAGGAGGGTGACCGCGTAGGGGGCGAACATGCCGAGGTAGGCCAGGGTCCAGACCAGGGAGACGACCCGGGCCAGCCGGGCGGGCGGGGCGAGGGCCGCGGCCTCGGTGAGGGCGTGGGTGAGCGTCAGCCCGTACCCCGCGCCGAGCACGGCCGCCGCCACGAGGGCGAGGCCCGGGCGGGCGCCGGAGACGGCGGGCACGGCCAGCAGCAGGCCCAGCGCGATCACCGCGAGCCCCGTGGCGCCGGTCGCCACGTGGTGCCGCGCGTTCAGGTGCCGGGCCAGCGGCTGGACGGCGATTCCGGCCCCGGGGACGACGGCGGTGGCGACCCCGGCGTAGACGGTCTCCCAGCCGTGGAGGCCCCCGTCCACGAGGCCGGGGAGGGTGACGAAGCCGAGGGTGGGCGCCGCGAAGATCCACGGCGCGAGCGGCAGGATCGCCCGCCGGAAGCGCCGCCGGTCGATGCCGGGGGCTTCCACGGCGGCGGCCGGAGCCGGCGTCCCGGTCTCCGGTCGCGTCTCCGGAGCCGTACGGGCCGCCAGCCACGCGGCGAGCGCGAGCAGCACGTGCGGGACGTACGCGAGGACCCTCGGGTACGGCGCCCACTGGGCGATCAGCGAGGCGGCGAGGCCGCCCGAGGCGAAGCCCGCGGAGACGAAGAGCCCGGAGCGCTTGGCGGCCGTCCCGGGGTGTGCCGGGGTCTCGTACGGCGGCACGGAGAGCTCCTTGACCCACGCGCTGCCCGCCGCCAGCAGCGCGCCCGCACCGACGCCGGTGAGGAACCGGCCCGGGGCGAGCCAGCCGGGCGCGGCCGAGCCCGCCATCAGCAGGAGCGTGGAGAGCAGGTTGACGGCGAGGGCCGTGAGGGCGAGAGGGCGGCGCCCGTACCGGTCGGCGAGCGGGCCGCCGAGCAGCAGGCCGGGGACGAGGCCGAGCACGTAGAGCGCGAAGAGGCCGGTGACGGCGGACTCGGACATGCCGAGCCCGGAGCGGTAGGAGCCGAGGAGCGCGGAGAACTGGTTGGCGCTCCAGCCGGAGGCCGTCATCATCCAGGCCACGCGCAGCCCGTACCGCCGGGACCCGGTCACGGTGGCGGAGGGGGCGGGGGAAGGCGGAGCTGTCGTACGCATGACGGCCAGTTCTACGGGCGCGGGCGGCGGGCGCGCCGCACACGTTCACGACTCGTGAACGCCCGTGGGGGCCGTGCCCGCCTGCAACGTACGCTGGCGGTATGGATCTCCGTCTGCTGTCGTCCTTCCTGGCGGTGGTGGAGGAGGGCCACTTCCGGAGGGCCGCGCTGCGGCTCCACCTCTCCCCCGCCGCCGTCACGCAGCACGTGGCGCGGCTGGAGAGCGAGCTGGGCACCCCGCTGCTGCACCGGGGCCCGCCCGTCGCCCCCACCCGCGCCGGGCACCGGCTGACGGGGCACGCGCGGACGCTGCTCGCGGCGGCGGACGCGGCCCGCGAGGACCTCACGGGGCTGGCGTCCGGACGTACCTCCTCGCACCGGCCGCTGCGGGTCGGCATCATGGGCCACGGCTCGGCGGAGCTGACCCCGGCCGCCGTCAACGCGTTCCGCCGCGCGCGCCCCGACGTCCCGGTCGAGCTGCGGCAGCTCGACTTCACCGAGCACTCCTCAGCTCTGGTCGAGGACCGCGTCGACGTCGCGTTCGTCCGCCCGGCGCCGGACGACGAGCGGGTGACCGCCGACGTGCTGACGACGGAGCAGCGGATCATCGTCGTCCCGGAGTCCTCGTCGTACGCGGCGGCGCGGGACGAGGGCCTGAGCGTCACCGACATCGCGGGCCTGCCCTTCTTCCGCGTGCCGGAGCACACGCCGCGCCCCTTCACCGAGTACCTGTACTTCGGCGAGGACGCCCTGCGGCGCAGCGAGGACTACGCGCTCACGCCGCAGGAGGTGCTGACGGGCGTGGTCGCGGGGCGCGCAGCGGGCTCCGGACTCAAGTCCTTCGCCCGCTACTACGCCTGGCCCGGCGCGGTCTTCGTGCCGGTGCTGGACGCGCCGTGGGAGAGCAGCTACCTGGCCGTACGAGCGGCGGGTGGCCGGGACTCTCACCCGGAGATCGCGGTGTTCCGCGCGCTGACGCTGGCTCTGGCGCGCGAACTGGGCCCGCGGATCTCCGGGACGGCGATCTGACGCGCCGCTAGCCGACGGTGCTGGTCAGGCGGCGCAGGAAGGCAACCACGCCCGTGTACCCCTGGCCCCAGGACATCGGCGTCTCGTTGCCGTCGGGGGCGAAGAACGCGGGGTCGGCGTCCGGCCCGTGGCTGCGCCGGATCAGCTGGCGGCCCGCCTCGCGCGCCGCCTCGGCGTAGACGTCCTCGCCGCTCCACTCGGCAAGGTCCAGCATGACCTCGCCGACGCCGCACAGGCCGCAGCACTGCGTCACGTTCTCCAGCCACGGGATCCAGCCCGCGCACACCCCGGCGATACGGTGCGCGGCAGCCGTGAACTCCGGTTCGTCCAGCACGGCGCCCGCGCGCCACAGCGCCCGCGCGGCCCCTGCCAGCCCCTTGCACCAGGTGGCGCTCAGCGGAACGGCCGTCGGCAGCGCCGACCGCTCGGCCAGCGGTACGGAGCGCTCCCGCAGCTCCTCGGCGCGGGTACGGGCCCCGGCGCGCAGTTCCTCGTCACCGGTGCGCTCGGCGAGGAGGACGAGGAAGTCCACGACTCCGGCGAGGCCGTGCGCGTAGCCGAAGGTGGTGTCCATCGCGGCCGTCTCCGGCATCGCGGAGTCGTCGGTCCCGACGAGGGTGACGAGCGTGTCGCGGGCGAGGATGCCCGCTGCCTCCTCGCGCGCGGCGGCCAGGTGCGCCGGGTCGCCGTCCAGCTCGTGCAGCAGGAGCTTGCCGTAGCCGATCCCCGCGTGCCCGGCGAAGATGTCGTCGCCCGGGTCGCGTCCGGCGAGGACGGGCGACGGCGGTACGGGGGACGGGGCGTCGAGCCCGGCGGCGGTCATCCGCGCGAGGAAGAGGTCGATGCCGCCCGTTCCGACGTACAGCCCGCGCGGCTGCGGGACACGGCGGGCCACGTCGACCGCGTGCGCGGCGAGCCTGCCGACGAGTGCGGGGACGCCGTCGCGGTCGAGGTGGTGGAGGAGCTCCAGGCCGACGCCCGCGCTCCCGGAGTAGAGGCCGCCCTCGACGCGCGCCGCCGTGTCCTCCTCGTCGGGGTCGAGCAGGGCGGCGTCGAGGCCGTCGAGCAGCGTGCCGAGGGTGTGCTCCAGCAGCTCGGGCGCGGACGGGGGCCCGGAGAGGGCGGGCCGGGGGGACGGGACGGGAGGGGCGACGGCCGCGCGGTCCGCGCCCTCCGTCCAGGTGGCGTCCGCGAGCGCGTCGAGGGCGGCTCCTGCCGCGTCCTTCTCCTCGGAGAGCAGCGCGTCGACCAGGTCCACGAACGTCTTCCCCGGTCCCGCGCCGTAGAGCGTGTGGAGGGTGTCGACGGCGCGGTGGCGCGCGAGCCCCGGTGTGGTGATGCCCCCGATCGGGGTCATGCCGTGGGCCGCGAGGCCGAGGACCATGCCGAGCGCGAACAGGTCGTCCTCGGGGCGCGGCGGTTCGTTGTCCGCGTCCGCCTGGCGGAGCGGCGCGAAGCCGGGGGTGTAGCCGGGCAGATGGACGCCGTCGAGCGCGGAGATGCCGAAGTCGATCAGGCGCACCCGGCCGTCCTCGATGACGACGTTCTTGGCGGTGAGGTCCCGCTGCACCACGCCCCGGCGGTGCACCTCGCGGACGACCCCGGCGAGTTCGGCGGCGAAGCCGACGAACTCCTCCGAGGGTGCGGCCCCGGAGGAGAGATAGGTGCCGTGCACGGCGAGGTGGGCGGGGAGATGGTCGGGGCCCGCGTCGGTGGTGGCGAGGTACTCGTCGCTGCCGTGCGAGAAGTGGTCGAGCAGCTGGGGCACTCCCTCGACGCCCTCCAGGGCGGCCAGCACCCGGCGTTCGTTGCGCACCCGCATCCGGGCGTCGATGCCCCGCGCGTCCTCCCCTACGTACGCGCGGGCCTGCTTGACGACGGCCGTACGCCCGGTACGCAGGTCGGTCGCGCGGTAGACGTCCCCCTGCGGCTTGCGCAGGATGCCGTGGACGACGCGGAAGCGGTCTCCGAGGAGGGTGCCGTCGGCGGGGTGGGCCTCATCGGCGTCGGCGTCGGCGTGGGCGTCCACGGCGTCCACGAAGGGGTCGGCCACCCAGTCCGGCGCCCGGTACTCCAGGCCCGCGGGGCCGTCGAACAGCTCGCCGTCGGGGCCGGCGATCCGGATGGCCAGGACGTTCCGCTCGTCGAAGTACCACTGCGGCCGGAAGGGGCCGTACCGGTAGTAGACGGGGGCGCCGGGGGCTATGCGGCGGTCACTGAGCACGCGCGGGCCCTCGTGGCCCCGGGTCAGTCCGGCCAGGGTGAGGCCGAATTCCCGGACCCGTCCGGGCGCGGGGTAGACGGTGACGGCCTTGCCGACCGCCGCCGGGGACTGGACGCCGCCGTTGAGCTTCGCGAGCGTGCCCTGGGAGCGGGCCAGTTTGAACGGACAGCCCTCCGCCAGCAGTGCGGGCAGCAGCCGCTCGGCCAGTTCGGGGAAGGTCGCGGCCCGCGAGGATATGTGGAGCTTCCAGCCGTGTTCGGGCAGCGGATCCACCGTGGGCGGGTTCACGAACAGCCAGGTACGGCCGGTGCTGAGCCGGATCCCCGCCCTACGGCCGGACTCCCCGATGGCCCCCACTGCCCGTCGGACAGTCTCCTCGATCTCAGCTGTCGACACATGAACTCCCGTTATTTGAGGGGTTGTTGGTGTACACGTGGCCCCTGGCAAATGCTACGGTCAAAGTGTCCAGTGTGGTGTATCGCAAACAAAGGAGTTCGCGTGAACACTCTGCTTGAGCTGTCGCCCCGCATGGCCGGTGCTCGCACCATCGAGCCCTCCGTCGCGTTCGATGAGACGGTCCAGGCGCTGACGGCGGCCAACATGTGCGGGGAGACCTGCGGCTGCGACAACGCGGGCAGCTACGGCTGTGCGCGCACGGGGACCGGGACCACCTGGCCTGTGGCCTGACCCGGAGCCACCCGAGGGCGGACCCTTCACGGGGTTCGCCCGCTCCACCTCGGGGCCACGGCACGTCCGACACGGCCGAAACGGACCCCCGAGTTCACCCCTATCTCACATCTGAGATAACGTCGTCTCATGACCGACGACTACCTCGCACGCATCGGGCAGCTCATCCGCGACGCGCGCCAGCACAGGGGCATGACCCAGTCGCAGCTCGCGGACGCGCTCGGCACCAGCCAGAGCGCCGTCAACCGCATTGAGCGGGGCAACCAGAACATCAGCCTTGAGATGATCGCCCGTATCTCGGAGGCGCTGGACAGCGAGATCGTCTCGCTGGGGTATTCGGGCCCGATGCATCTGCGGGTCGTCGGCGGCCGTCGGCTCTCCGGCAGCATCGACGTGAAGACGAGCAAGAACGCCTGCGTCGCGCTGCTCTGCGCCTCGCTGCTCAACTCGGGGCGTACGGTGCTGCGGCGCGTGGCCCGTATCGAGGAGGTCTTCCGGCTGCTGGAGGTGCTCACCTCGGTGGGCGTCCGCGCCCGGTGGATCAACGACGGCGCGGACCTGGAGATCGTGCCCCCGGCCGAGCTGCACATGGCCGACATCGACGAGGAGGCCGCGCGCCGCACCCGGAGCATCATCATGTTCCTCGGCCCGCTGCTGCACCGCATGGACCGCTTCCGCATTCCGTACGCGGGCGGCTGCGACCTCGGTACGCGCACCGTCGGGCCGCACATGAGCGCGCTGCGCCACTTCGGCCTGGAGATCACCGCGACGGAGGGGCTGTACCACGCGGAGGTCGACAGCGCCGTCTCGCCGACCCGGCCCATCGTCCTGACCGAGCGCGGGGACACGGTCACCGAGAACGCGCTGCTGGCCGCCGCGCGGCACGACGGCGTGACGGTCATCCGTAACGCCTCGTCGAACTACATGGTCCAGGACCTCTGCTTCTTCCTGGAGGAGCTGGGCGTCCGCGTCGAGGGCGTCGGCACCACGACGCTCACGGTGCACGGCATCCCGGTCATCGACACGGACGTGGACTACTCCCCCTCCGAGGACCCGGTCGAGGCGATGAGCCTGGTGGCCGCCGCCGTGGTGACGGAGTCGACGCTGACGGTCCGGCGCGTGCCCGTGGAGTTCATGGAGATCGAGCTGGCCGTCCTGGAGGAGATGGGCCTCGACTTCGACCGCAGCGAGGAGTACGCGGCGGACAACGGCCGCACCCGCCTCACCGACCTGACGGTGCGGCCCTCCAAGCTGGAGGCGCCCATCGACAAGATCCACCCGATGCCGTTCCCCGGCCTGAACATCGACAACGTCCCCTTCTTCGCGGCCATCGCGGCCGTCGCGCAGGGCAAGACCCTCATCCACGACTGGGTCTACGACAACCGGGCGATCTACCTCACGGACCTCAACCGGCTGGGCGGCCGTCTCCAGCTCCTCGACCCCCACCGCGTCCTGGTCGAGGGCCCCACCCGCTGGCGCGCCGCGGAGATGATGTGCCCGCCCGCGCTGCGCCCGGCCGTCGTCGTCCTCCTGGCCATGCTCGCGGCCGAGGGCACCTCGGTCCTCCGCAACGTCTACGTCATCAACCGCGGCTACGAGGACCTGGCCGAACGCCTCAACGAGGTCGGCGCCCAGATCGAGACGTTCCGAGACATCTGAGGACCTCTGAGGACCGCGGTCCGACCTGAGGGGCCCGGGGCCCCGGACCCCTCAGGCGAAGGCCCGGCGCCGGCGGCGTCCGGGCCGGCGGTGCCCTGACCGTCAGTACCAGTACCAGCGTCGGGCTGGCTTGTTGGTGAAGACGCGTCGCATCGTCGCGGCCATGACTGATCACCTCCCTCCCGTGTCGTGTGCGGACGGGTGGTCTGTGGTGCGGTGCAGGACGAACGGTCGCGGGACGTTGCCCTCGGACATGGCGGCACGGGTGTCCCCGCCGGTGACGGCCAGGTGTGCGTGGCCGGTGAGGGCGGTCAGCGACTCGGTGAGCAGCGTGTGTGCCACCGCCGCGCCGGCGCAGCTGAAGGGCCCCGTTCCGAAGGGGACGTAGGGGCCGTGGCCGCCGCTTCCGGCCCAGCGTTCGGGCCGGAAGGCGTAGGGGGAATCCCAGTGGCGCGCGTCGTGGTGCAGCAAGTACGGGCAGACGGAGAGCAGTTCACCGGCCGGGAAGGCGGTGCCCCCGAGCTCCACGGTGTGCGGGAGGGTGCGCCCGAGCATCCACGGCACCGGACGGTGCCTCAGCGCCTCGCGCACGACGTGATCGACCGGCCAGGGCCACGGCGCGGCGCCCCTCAGGTGCAGGCAGGCCAGCAGCACCGACCAGGCCAGCGCGGCGCTGACGGGGGCCATGATCGCCCGGAACATCATCAGCTGCAGCTCGGCCACCGCCCGGTCGGACATCTCGGCTTCCGGGCACGTCGCGAGCACCGCGTCCAGCATGTCCCGCGGTTCTCCGGCGGGCTGTCGGCGGCGGCGGTGCGCCTCCTCGGCCAGAGCGGTCACCAGCCGGGCCCGCACCAGCTCCGCCCGGGCCCGGCGCCCCACATGCGGGGAGCGCACCGCCACGCCCTGGTGAGCGGCCTGCCGCAGCAGCTCACGGGCGGCGCCCGGGGTGCCGGGGTGCAGCAGTACGTCCGCCAGGCAGCGGTGGACCAGCCGCGTACCGGCGTCCGGCCACCGGCTGGCCGTCCCCAGCGCGGCCACCGCCTCGGGCAACGCGGCACGGTAGCGCGGCACGTCGGCCCGGAGAAGACCGCGCACCGCACGGCCCAGCTCCACCTGCGCGCCGCGGGCGGGCAGCAGTTCGCCGAAGAAGACCGACCCGCCCGTGTGGTACTCCGGATCCCGCAGCAGTGTCTGCGCCAGCTCGGTGTCGCGGACGCACCAGCCGCCCCAGGGAAGCCGCATCACCCCCTCCGCGCTGTCGCGGCTCAGCTCCTCGACGCAGGCGAGGGGGTCCTGCCGCAGGCGGATCCGGTACCCGAGCCTCATCGCCCCACCTCCAGCTGGTTGGTCTCAAATGAGTACTTCCACACCGCTGTTGAGGTATTTCCGCAATGACCCGATCGTGTAAGCGCACGCCGGTACCTCGGACGGGCCGCTACCGACCCTCACGACACGGGGCCGCGCGCGGCCGCGCCCGGCGCACACCTCTTCCCTTCAGTCGAGGCAGAACTCGTTGCCCTCGACGTCCTGCATCACGAGGCACGACTCGTCGTTCTCGTCGGCGAGCAGCAGGCGTACGCGTACCGCGCCCAGGGGGACGAGGCGTGCACATTCGGCCTCCAGCGCCGCCAGCCGCTCCTCGCCCACGAGCCCCGTGCCGACCCGCACGTCGAGGTGCACCCGGTTCTTGACGGTCTTGCCCTCGGGAACGCGCTGGAAGAAGAGGCGCGGGCCAGCGCCCGAGGGGTCCTGGCAGACGAACGACGCGTCCCGGTCCTCGGGGGCCAGCGAGTCGTTGTACGCGTCCCAGGTGGCGAACCCGTCCGGCGGCGGCGGGACGACGTATCCCAGCACCTCGCACCAGAAACGGGCGACGCGCTCGGGCGACGCGCAGTCGAAGGTGATCTGTACCTGCCTGACCTGCCTGATCGGTGACATCGGCGCACCCTAGCAAGGGTGTTGGCAGGCGCCCCGTTCCCGGCCAGGCTGGGAAGGAGACGCTGACGCGGGCATCCGGGGGGGGGCGCCATGCGCGGGGACACGAGACCGCCGGGGCTGCTCTTCCAGGGCAGCGACGTCGAGGAACTGCACGACCTGGTGAGCCGCCGCTTCGCGCCGCACCGGATGTCGGTGCGCGGCGGCCACCCCATGGACGGGCGGTTCCGCTGCCTGCACCAGGGGGAGCTGGGGCTGTACGAACTGGGGTACGGCGCGGAGGTGGACGTCGTCCCCGGCGAGCTGCCCGAGTTCTACAACGTCCACATCCCGCTGCGCGGCGGCGGGACGATCACCACGGACGGGGTGACGCAGCCGTCCGCGCTCTGCCTCGTCTGCCCCGGGCAGCGGCTGGCGATGCTGTGGGACGGGGAGTGCCTCAATCAGGTGCTCAACATCCCCAAGTCCTGCCTCGACCGGGCGCTGACCGCCCGGCTCGGGGACGAGCCCTCGGCGCCGCTCGCGTTCACCCCGGTCCTCGATCCGCGGACGCGGCCGGTCGCGACGTGGCTGCGGCTGGTGCGGGAGTTCGCCGAGTTCGCGTCGTCGGAGCTGGCGGACCGCAGCCCGCTGGGGACGGCGCACTGGGAACTGGTGCTGGTGCACGGCCTGCTGGACGCCCAGCCGCACCGGCTGAGCGAGGCGGTGGTCGGCCGGGGGCCCGCGGTCCTGCCCTGCGCGGTGCGCCGTGCCACCGTGTTCTGCGCCGAGCACGCCCACGAGCCGATCGGCGTCGCCGACATGGCCCGCGCGGCCCGGGTGAGCATCCGCAGCCTGCGTACGGGGTTCCGTACGCATCTGGGGACGACGCCCCTCGGCCATCTGCGGCGCGTCCGGCTCGACCTGGTCCACCGCGAACTGCTCGCCCTCGCCGACGGGCACGGCACGGGGACGGTCACGGATGTGGCGCTGCGCTGGGGCTTCACCCACCTCGGCCGCTTCGCGGGGCTCTACCGCCAGGTCTACGGCGAGAGCCCGTCGGCGACGCTGCGGCGCGGCCGGGACTGTCCGGAAAGGGCCGCGCCCCAGGCCGCCGACGGATAGCAGCGCGGGGCCGGGCGGCGGGACCCTGAGAGTGCGCCGCCCGCGCGGACATCGCCCGGGGGGGGGATCCGCGAGAAGCGGGCGGCGCCCCTCCGTCTCCCGCGCCGTCGGCCGCCGCCGACCGCGCGCGGCCGTCCCCAGGAGACCCCGATGCGCCTTCTGTACGCCCTGCTCTGCGACCACCCCGCCCTCTTCCTGGCCGCCGTCGCCGTCTACTCCCTCTGCAGGCCGTCGTCCAAGTGATCCGTCAGAAGGGGCCTAGCCCCGCGGCTCCTCCAGTGCGGCGCGCACCAGTTCCAGGGGGTGCCAGGCTCGGCGGCTCGTGCCGTGGGCGATCTGCTGGCGGCAGGAGACGCCGGACGCGACGATCACCGTGTCCGTGGGTTCGGCCTCCACCGCGGGGAAGAGGCGGTCCTGGCCGACCGTCATGGACAGCTCGTAGTGCTCGGACTCGAAGCCGAAGGAGCCCGCCATGCCGCAGCAGCCCGCGTCGGCCTCCTCGACGCGCGCGCCGGGGATGCGGCGCAGGAGGGCCGTCGTCGCGGCCGTTCCGACCTCGGCCTTCTGGTGGCAGTGGCCGTGGTAGAGGAGGCGGCGGCCCGCGGGCCAGGCGTCGTCGCGGAGGCGGAGGCGCCCGTCGTCGACCGCCTCCGTCAGCAGTTCCTCGACCTGGCGGACGCGGTCCGCCAGGTCCTGGGCCGCGGGGTCGCCGGGGCGCAGCGCCAGGTGCTCGTCCCGGAGCGTCATCAGGCAGGAGGGCTCGCAGCCCACGACGGGTGAACCCGGCTCCGTGCCCTCGGTCAGCAGCCGGGCCAGGTGGACGGCCTTGGCCTTCGCCTCGTCGACCAGGCCCTTGGAGAGGCTGGAGCGCCCGCAGCAGCCCCGGCTCTCCAGCCGTACGCGCCACCCCGCACGCTCCAGCAGCTCGATCGCGGCGCGGCCGACGGCCGGTTCGGTGTACGTGGTGAAGGAGTCGGCGAGAAAGGTGAGCGTGCCCTGCTGCCCCCCGCCGGACGGCGCACCGGCGGCCCGGGTCGTACGGCGGCGGTGCCAGCTCGTGAGGTCGCGGCGCGCGAAGACGGGCAGGGGGCGCTCGTGGGCGATGCCGAGCCACCGTTCCATGAGGCGGCGCAGCGGGGGCAGGCGGCCCGGGAGGTTGGAGAGCGGCGCCGTGGCGGAGCCCAGCCGGTTGAGGGCGCGGATGGCGCCGAACACCCGGCTGCGGACGGGGACTCCGTGCAGATCGTGGTGGTGCGAGAGGGCCTCGCTCTTGAGAGTCGCCATGTCGACACCGAGGGGACACTCGCTCTTGCACGCCTTGCACATCAGGCAGGCGTCGAGGATCTCGTGCAGTCGCCCGTCGCCCAGCGCCCGCTTCGGGTCGGGCTCGGAGAGGGCCTTGACCAGGGCGCCCGCGCGCCCGCGCGTGGAGTCCTCCTCGTCCTTCGTGGCCATGTACGAGGGGCACATCACGCCGCTGCCGCTCTTGCGGCACAGCCCGATGTTCATGCAGCGGTCGGCGGCGCCGCGCATGCCGCCGGTGACCTCGAAGGAGAGCCGGGTGCGCAGCGGGCCCGGCTCGGGGAGGGCGGCGTCGCGCAGGTTCTCCGTCATCGACGGGGCGTCCACGATCTTGCCGGGGTTCATCAGGCCCTCGGGGTCGAAGACGCGCTTGACCTCGCGCATCGCCGCGTAGAGCCGGTCGCCGAAGATCTGCCGGTTGAACTCGCTGCGGGCGAGCCCGTCGCCGTGCTCGCTGGAGTTGACGCCGCCGTACGCGACGACGAGGTCCTTGATCTCCTCGGCGACGGCGCGCATCGTCCGCTCCTGCGCGGGGTCCGCGAGGTCGACGAAGGGGCGGATGTGGAGGCAGCCGACCGAGCAGTGCCCGTAGAACCCGGCGTCGAGCCCGTGCCGGTCGAGGACGGCGCGGAAGTCGCGGGTGTAGTCGGCCAGCCGGGACGGGTCGACCGCGGTGTCCTCGACGAACGCGAGGGGGCGGCGGGTGCCCTCGCTGGCGGCCATCAGCAGCCCGAGCCCCGCCTTGCGGACCTTGAGCAGCGAGGACTGCTGGGCGGGGGTGACGGCCCGGAGCGTGTGGTAGCCGTGGCCGTGGCGCTTCCACAGCGCGGTCAGCCGGTCGAGGGACGCGTGCAGTTCGCGCTCGTCGGCGCCGGTGAAGCTGACGAAGAGCAGGGCCTCGGGGTCGCCGTCGAGGAGCGTGCCGAGCGTGGCGTACTCGATCCGCTTCCGCGAGAGGTCGAGGATCGTCCGGTCCATCAGCTCGACGGCCGCCGGGTCGCAGGCGAGCGCGTCCTCGGTCGCCTCGATCGCCGCCTGGGTGGAGGTGAAGTGGCCGACGGCGATGACCGTACGGCGCGGCTTGGGCACGAGGTCCACGAGGGCGCGGGTGGTGAGGACGAGGGTGCCCTCGGAGCCGACGACGAACTTCGCGAGGTCGAAGGGCTCACCGTCGCGGGCGAGCCGGTCGAGCCGGTCCAGCCGGTAGCCGCAGGCGCGGCGCCAGAAGGCGGGGAAGTCCTCGGCGATGGCGTCTGCGTTCTCCCGTACGAGGCGCGGCAGTTCGCGGTACAGCGCGCCCTCGCGGGTACGGGCGCGGGCGCGGCGGGCGCGTTCGCCCGCGTCGACGGGGGCGAGGTGGGCGGTGCTCGCGTCGGAGAGGACGACGTCGAGGGCGCGTACGTGGTCGATGGTCATGCCGTGCCGCAGGGAGCCGCTGCCCGCCGAGTTGTTGCCGATCATCCCGCCGAGCGTGGCCCGGTTGCTGGTGGAGGTGTCGGGGCCGAACATCAGCCCGTGCGGGGCCGCGGCGCGGTTGAGCTGGTCCTGCACGACGCCGGGCTCGACGAGGGCCGTACGGGCGCCGGGGTCCAGCTCCACGATGCGGCGCATGTGCCGGGAGAGGTCCAGCACGAGCCCGGCGCCGACGGTCTGGCCCGCGAGGCTGGTGCCCGCGCCCCGGGGCACGAGCGGCACGCCGTGCTCGGCGGCGAGGGCGACGGCGGCCTGGACGTCCCCGGCGTGCCGGGGGAAGACGACGCCGGCCGGGGTGATCGCGTACATGCTGGCGTCGCGCGAGAAGAGGTGGCGGGTGTGGTCGTCGAAGCGGACCTCGCCGTCGAGGTCGCGGCGCAACCGCGCTTCGAGGGCGGGGAGTTCGCGGGAGAGGGCCTTCTCCGGGCCGGTGGTCGTCACGCGTCCCCGCCCTCCTCACGCAGCACGTCCAGCGCCGCTTCGAGCCCGCCCGCCGCGACCGGTACGCCCGCGAGCTGGAGTCCCATCTGCACACCGGCGAGGGTCCCGGCGAGCGTGAGGTCGCCCAAGTGGCCCAGGTGGCCGATCCGGAAGACGCGCCCCGCGAGCTTCCCGAGCCCGGCGCCGAGCGACATGTCGAACCGTTCGAGGATCACCTCGCGCACCTTGTCCGCGTCGTGCCCGTGCGGCATCAGTACGGCCGTGAGCGAGCCGGAGTGCTCGCGCTCGTCGGCGCAGAGGACCTCCAGCCCCCAGGCCCGTACGGCGGCGCGGGTGGCGCGGGCGTGCCGGGCGTGCCGGGCGAAGACGGCGGGCAGCCCCTCGTCGGCGAGCATGCGCAGGGCCACGTCGAGCCCGTAGAGCAGGTTGGTCGCGGGGGTGTACGGGAACGCGCCCTGCCGGTTGGCCGCCAGTATCGGCGCCCAGTCCCAGTACGCGCGGGGCAGCGCGGCCGTACGGGAGGCGGTCAGCGCCTTCTCGCTGACGGCGTTGAAGCCGAGGCCCGGCGGCAGCATCAGCCCCTTCTGCGAACCGGCCACGGTGACGTCGACGCCCCAGTCGTCGTGGCGGTACTCGATCGAGCCGAGCGAGGAGATGGTGTCGACGAGGAGGAGCGCGGGGTGGCCCGCGTCGTCCAGGGCACGGCGGAGTTCCGGGATGCGGCTGGTCACGCCGGTCGAGGTCTCGTTGTGGACGGCGCAGACGGCCTTGATCGCGTGCCCTCCGTCGGCGACCGCGTCCGCGTCCGCGGCGAGGCGCGCGGCGAGCGCGTCGGGGTCGGCGCCGTGCCGCCAGTCGCCGGGGACGATCTCGACGTCGAGGCCGAGTCGTTCGGCCATGGCGTGCCAGAGGGCCGCGAAGTGCCCGGTCTCGAAGAAGAGCACGCGGTCGCCGGGGCTGAGCGTGTTGACGAGCGCGGCCTCCCAGGCGCCGGTGCCGGAGGAGGGCAGGACGACGACGGGCCCCTCGGTGCCGAACACCGGGCCGAGCGCGGCGAGGAGACGGTGCGTCAGCGCGGCGAACTCGGGGCCGCGGTGGTCGGTCGTGGGCGCCGCGAGGGCGCGGAGTACCTCGTCGGGGACGTTGGTGGGGCCGGGGATCTGGAGGAAATGGCGGCCGGTGTGCAGGGTCACGCGAGCCAACCCCCTTGCACTCTGTGCCGTGTGACGGCACGCTGTCTCGTACAGTGGCACGGCGGAGCCTAGGGACGGCCCGCCGGGGCGTCAATGGACCTACGGCGGCCAGGAGTTCGCGGATGCAGAACGTGCTCAACACGCTGCGGGTGCTCGACGAGGTCGCCGCCCGCCAGCCGGTCGGCGTATCGGACCTGGCCAGGGCGCTGGAGCTGCCCAAGAGCACCGTGCAACGCGCGCTGCTCACGCTGCGCGAGGCGGGCTGGCTGCGGCAGACGGAGGGCGACGGCGGCGGCGCCGGGCGCTGGGTGCTCACGACGAAGCCGCTGCTCCTCGGCCGCCACGCGACGGGCGAACTGGGGCTGCGCGACGTGGCGGTGCCGGTGATGGAGGATCTCCGCCGCCGCTGCGACGAGACCGTTCACCTGGCCGTTCCGGAGGGCGGCAAGGTGGTGCTGATCGAGCGGCTGGAGACCTCGCAGCCGGTGCGGATCATCCTGCCGCTGGGCAAGAACCTCCCGCTGCACGCCTCGGCGAACGGCAAGGCCGTGCTCGCCGCGAGCACCCCCGAGGAGATCGAGCGGCACCTGACCGAGGAGCTGCCGCGCTTCACGGAGACGACCGTGACCGACACCGCCGCGCTGCGCGAGGAGCTGGCCGCGATCCGGGAGCGGGGCTACGCGACGAACGACGGCGAGTGGCGCACGGATGTCTCGGCCACCGCCTCGGCCGTTCTCGGCCCCTCGGGACAGCCCGTCGCGAGCCTCAGCATCAACATCCCCAGCAGCCGCCTGACCAGCGCTTCCCGTGCGGAGCACGCGGAGTTGGTGCGCGAGGCGGCCGACCGCGTGGGCACCGCGCTCGGCGGTGGACCCGACAGAGGACTCTCACGCCGCACCCCTTGACGGGTGTGACGTGGGTCTCAATACTTCCCTGCTCGAAAGACGTATTCCGCAGGGCGGAATGCGCGATGCCCGCTGCCCACGGCCTAGCTAAGGCGGGGAAGCCTTGTGTCAGATCACGTCATCGCCATCATCGGACTCGCTCTCGTATTCGCCGTCTCCACCACTCTCTCCGTGCACATGGGGGTATTGGCGTTCGTCGCCGCCTTCGTGGTCGGCACGGCGTTCGCCGGACAGTCGGCGGACCAGATCTTCGCGGGATTCCCGGGGGATCTCTTCGTCGTACTCGTCGGCGTCACCTTCCTTTTCGCCATCGCCCGTGACAACGGCACCGTGGACTGGCTCGTCCATGTCTGCATGAAGGCCGTCGGCGGCCGTACGGCGCTGATGCCCTGGGTGATGTTCCTGGTCACAGCCCTGCTCGCCGGGGTCGGCGCGGTGACGCCCGCCGCCGTCGGCATCATCGCGCCCATCGGGCTGAGCGTCGCCAAGAGGTACGGGATCAATCCGTTCCTCATGGGCGTCTTCATCGCCAACGGCGGCAGCGCGGGCGGGTTCTCCCCCATCGGCGTATTCGGCACCATCACGAATGGCGTCGTCGAAAGGAACGACATTCCGGGAAGCCCGGGAACGGTTTTCCTCGTCTCGCTCGCCTTCAATCTCGCCCTCAACGCGGTCGCGTTCCTGCTCTTCGGCGGACGACGGCTGATCGGCCACCGCGTACGCACGGAGCCGGAGCCGGACCCCGAACCGTCCGGCGGCGGGGGCGTCCCCGCGCCGTCCGCACGCCCCTCGCCGGGCGGTGGCGCCGTCACCGTCGTCGAGCCCGAGGAGGACCGGCTCACGGCCGCCACCGGACCCGTACGGCTCGACCTCGCGCGCTCCCTCACCCTGCTCGGCATCCTCGGACTGGTCGTCGGCGCGCTCTTCTTCGACCTCGACGTCGGCCTGTTGGCGCTCAGCGTGGCCGCCGTCCTGTCGTTCGTCTCGCCCGCCGCCGCCGAGGGCGCGGCGGACAAGTGCGCGTGGGGCACCGTGCTGCTGGTCTGCGGGATCGTGACCTACGTGAGCCTGATGGAGCACCTCGGCACCATCGACTGGCTCGGCGACCGGGTGGCCTCGATCGACGCGCCGCTCCTCGCGGCGCTGCTGATCTGCCTGATCGGGGCCGTGGTCACCGTCTTCGCCTCCACCACCGGCATCCTCGGCGCCCTGATCCCCCTCGCCGTCCCGCTGCTGGCGGACGGCGACGTGAGCGCGATCGGCCTCGTCGCGGCGCTCGCGGTCAGCTCCTCGATCGTGGACGCCTCGCCCTTCTCGACCAGCGGCGCGCTGGTGACCGCCAACACCCCCGCCGACCAGCGGGAGTTCGTCTTCCGCCGCCTGATGGTCTGGGGCTTCACCCTCGTCCCGCTCATCCCCCTGGTGAGCTGGGGCCTCCTGGTCGTCCCGGGCTGGTGACCACTCAGCGCGGAGGCAGCCGGGCGTCGATCTCCGCGCCCAGGTACGGGCACTGCTCGACGGGGTGGTCGCTGGGGCAGTCGAGCAGATGGACCAGGTACGCGCGGGCGCTGCGCAGCCCCTCCAGCTGCGCGTCGCAGCGCGCGACCCGGCCGCGTACGACCGCGCGCCAGTCCTGGTCGTCCGTGCCGCCCTCCAGGAGCGCGGCGATCTCCGGCAGGCTCATCCGCGCGGTGTCCTGAAGGAGCTGGATCAGCGCCACGCGGCGGATGTCCGCGTCGCCGTACACCCGGCGGCCGGACCTCCGCGCGGGCGCGAGCAGCCCGGACTTCTCCCACCAGTGCAGCGTCGAGACGGCGACGCCGAAGCGCGCCGCGACCTCGCCGACCCCCCGGCCCGTACTGCTTTCCGTTGACATCAAGCCGACTTTAGGTCGCAGGGTGTGCCTCCCGAAAGTCGTTTTCAACAAGGGATGGCTCCATGGCCCACGTGCCCCCTGTCTCCTCGGCTCCCGGATGGCGGCTGCCGTTCGGCCTCATGCTCGGCTCGTTCCTCGTCCTGCTCGACGTCTCGATCGTGACCGTCGCCCTGCCCGGCATCGGCGCGGACCTGGGGGCCGGGGCCTCCGGGCTGCAGTGGGTCGTGGACGCGTACACGCTCGCGCTGTCCGCGCTGCTGCTCTCCGCTGGCGTGCTCAGCGACCGTTACGGGCGCAAGCGCGGCTATCTCGCGGGCGTCGCGCTCTTCACGGTGGCGTCGCTGCTCTGCGGGGTCGCGCCCGGCGCCGGGACGCTGATCACGGCCCGGGCCCTCCAGGGGGCGGGCGCCGCGCTGGTGTTCACCGGCACGCTCTCGCATCTCGTACGGGCCTACCCCGACCCCCGCGCACGCGCCCGGATGCTCGGGATCAACGGCTCGGTCGGCGGCTCCGCGATCGTCGTCGGACCGCTGCTGGGCGGGCTGCTCGTGGACACCGTCGGCTGGAGCGGCATCTTCCTGATCAACCTGCCGGTGGGCCTCATGGCGTTCTGGCTCGGGGCGCGCGAACTGCCCGAGAGCGCCGACCCCGGGCACGGCTCGTTCGACCCGTGGGGGCAGGTGCTGGCGCTCGTGCTGCTGGGCACGCTGACGTTCGGCCTGATCGGGACCCGCGAGCACGACTGGACCTCGCCGGTGACGGCGGGCCCGCTGGCGGTGGCGGCCGTGACGCTGGCGCTGTTCGTACGGGCCGAACTGCGGGGCGCGCGGCCGATGCTGCCGGTGACGCTCTTCCGGGACCGCCGGTTCACGGTGCCGAACGTCTGCTCATTCGTGCTGGGCTTCGGCACCAGCGCGGTCTTCTTCCTGCTGTCGCTCTACCTGCAGCAGGTGCGGGGCCGTTCGGCGACGGGCGCGGGGCTGCTCTTCCTGCCACTGACCCTCGCGCTGTGCGCGGTCGCACCGTTCGCCACCCGGCTGTGCGGCCGGTACGGGCCGTACCGGGTGATGGCCGTCGGCTACCTCGTCTCGGGCGCCGGGCTGGCGGGGCTGGTGCTGCTGGACACGGACTCGGGCACGGCCACGCTGACCGCCGTCTCGGTGGTGCTCGGCGCCGGGATGGGCGCCTCGATCGGACCGACCCAGCTCGCGGGCGTCCAGGCCCTGTCCGTACGGCGCTCGGGCTTCGCGGCGGCCTGCGTGAGCACGACGCGCCAGGTCGGCACCGCGCTGGGCGTGGCGGTGCTCGGGCTGATGGTCGTCGCGCACGACGGCCACGCGCCGGGCACGCCCGGGTTCGGGCGGGACTTCGTCGACGGTCTCCACACCGCCGGGCTGCTCACGGGGACGGCGACGGTGCTCGCCGCCGCCCTCGCCGCGTGGCTGTCCCGTACGGCCCCCGCCCCGGCCGCCCCCGCCGCCCCGGCCGCTCCAGCAGCGGCAACAGCCCCGCCGCCGCGAGCTGGAGCGCCGCGATCCCGAGCAGGAGAAGGCTCGGGTCGAGGCCCGCGCACACGCCGGTGAGCGCGGCGCCCGCCGAGGCGGCCGTGACCTTGAGTCCGGCGCCGAGCGTGAAGACCGGCGTACGGGCGCCGGGCGGCGCGTGGTCGGCGCGGATCCGGAGCGTGGTGGTGAGCAGCGGCCCGTCGCCCACCCCCGCGAGCGCGAAGAGCGCCACCGCACCGGCGAACGAGGGCACCAGCGCGGCCCCCGCCAGCGCCAGCCCCGTGGCCAGCAGGCTGAGCGCGGCGAGGCGGGAGGGCGCGAGCGGCGGCTCCCAGCGGGCCAGGGCGAGCGCCCCGCCGAGGGCGCCGACGGCGAACGCGGTCATCAGGACGCCGCCCCCGTCGGCGTCGCCCCGGTGGTCCGCGAGCAGCACGGCGGAGACGGCGAGCCCGCCGAGGCCGAGGTGCGCGACGGTCGTGGCCCCGGTGACGGCCCGCAGCGGCGCCACCCGCCACAGCGCCGCCACCCCCGCCCGCAGCACCCCGCGCCCGCCGGAGCCGTCGGCGGCCTCGCCCTGGGGCCCCACCCGCTCCGTACCGGCGCCCAGCGTCGTGGCGAGGGGCGCCGCGCAGGCCGCGGACGCCGCCATCAGGCCCGTGGCGGCGCCGGGCGAGGCGAGGGTCGCGGTCAGGCCGACGGCGGCGGGGCCGACGACCGAGGCCGTCGTGTAGGTCGCCGCGTCCAGCGCGTACGCCCGGTTCCGCACGGCGCCCTCCGGCGCGAGCCCGGCGACCAGGCTGGAGAGGCCGCCGGTGACGACGGGCCCGCAGCAGCCGCCCACCAGCGCGAGCAGGAGCGGTACGGGTGCCGCCGTACGTCCGACGGTGAGGGCGAGCCCGGCGATGGCGGCGGCGAACAGCGCGAGCGCGAGCCCGTGGAAGAGCGGCGGGCGGCGGGCCCGCGCGGCGAGCGCCCCGGCCAGCGGCGCGGCCACGGCGTGCGGCGCCATCCAGGCGGTGAGGACGAACGCGCCCGCCGCCGCGCTGTCGGTGCGGTCGAGGGCGAGCAGGGTGACGGCGACCGCCATGCCCTCGTCGGCCAGGCGCGCGAGAAACGCGGTGACCAGGTACGTCCGCATGCGAGGTCTCCCCCCTCCTTCGAGGCGTAACGGTTTCGGTGTAACGGCTTATACTCGTAAGGCGTTACAGACGTTACAGGGAGAGCACCGGGGAGGACAGAGCACATGGACGGACACACGAAAGGCTTCAGGCCGGGCCCCCGGCTGATCGACCTGGCCAACGCGCTGGACGAGGACCCCGCGCTCCCGCGCGACGCGCTCGCCGCGCTGCTCGTGGCGCACGGCGAGGCGCCCGGGGACGTGACGGAGGACGAGTTCGGCGAGCGGGACGCGGAGGCGCTGCGCGCCGCCGTCGCGCGGCTGCGCGCGCGGGTGCTGGCCGAGCCGGACACCGACCGCGCGGCCCGCGCGCTCAACGCGCTGCTGGCGGAGTGCGGCGCCCGCCCCCGGCTCTCCCGGCACGACGGGCACGCCTGGCATCTGCACGTGGACCGGGCCGACGACGTGAGCTGGGCCGACTGGTTCACGGCCGCCAGCGCGCACGCCCTGGCCCAACTCCTCAGCGAGCGCGGCCGGTCGGCCTGGGGCGTGTGCGCGGCCGAGGGCTGCGCGCGGGTCTTTTTGGACGACGGCCCGGGGACCCGGCGCCGCCACTGCTCGCCCGCCTGTGCCTCCCGCGCCCGCGTCGCGGCCCACCGGCGCCGCGTGCGCGCACCGGAGGACGGCGGTCCGCACCCGTGACCGACGGCGTAACGACGGCGTCCGTTTGTTCATGGATCAATAAAACCGCAGGTCAACTTATCCACGGGCCAGGCGACTTATCCCGCGATCAGTTTCCCGGTTCCGTGGAGATCGTCCGCATGCGTATGGCAGGCTTCCGCTGCCCCCTGCCACCGCCCGAAGAGGCTTCGTACCCATGCGTCCACGTACCGCAGCGGCAGCCGTCGCCGCACTAGCCGTCACTCTCGGCGGCTGTTCCCTCGGCCCTCTCGGCGAGGACGACGAGCCGAAGGCGACGAAGACGTTCCTGGAGCCGATGAAGCAGGAGTCCGCGGGCCGCACGGTGGTCTACGAGGTACGCGGTCCCGGCACGGCCAGCGTGCGCTTCGAGGACAGCGCCCCGGGGAAGGGCGCGGCCACCACGCTGCGCGACTCCGGCGCCGTCACGCTGCCCTGGAAGAAGACGGTGAAGGTCCCCAAGGGCACCGAGAGGGTCACGCTCACCGCGACGTCCCCCGCCGACCACTCGACGACGCCCCTCGCGTGCTCGGTCCTCGTGGACGGCGAGCTGGCGGGCTCGGACTCCGTGGACTCCTCGCAGGCGAGCTGCACGACCGACCTCCCGGAAAGGTGACCCAGGTGATCCCCCGCCTCCTCCGTCTCCCCCGCCCCGCGCGCGCCACCCGCTCCACGCGCGCCGCCGCGGCGGCCTCGGCGCTCGTCCTGGTCTCGGTCCCGCTCCTCAGCGGCTGCTCCGACGGCGGCAAGCACAAGGTCACGTACGAGGCGACGGGCTCCCAGCTCTTCGAGGTCGAGTACGACACCCCCGACGACCACGGCCGTTCCAAGAACGTCCGCAAGGTGGTCCGCCTGTCGTCCGACGGGACGCGGAAGTGGACGCGGACCATAGAGGTCGAGGACCCGGGCGCGTTCCGGATCAGCGCCGCGGGGTCCGGGCGGTACGCGAGCGTCTCCCGGGTCGCCTGCGCGGTCTCGGTCGACGGCGAGCTGAAGCAGAAGACCGTCTCCAAGACCGCGGGCGAGACCGTGTGGTGCAACGCGGACGGCTCGGACCGTACGGGCTGAGCCGCCCCCCCTGCGACAGCCCCTACGGCGGCACCTACGGCAGCACCGCGAGGCCGTCCAGCTCGATCCACGCGGCCTCGTCCCAGAGCCGGACGACGCCGATGACGGCCATCGCGGGATAGTCGCGGCCGACCAACTCGCGCCAGATCCGCCCGAGTTCGGGCGCGTGCCGCCGGTAGGCGGGGACGTCGGTGGTGTAGACGGTCACACGGGTGAGGTCGGCCGGAGTGCCGCCCGAGGCGGCCAGCGCGACCAGCAGGTTGGAGAGCGCCGCCTCGAACTGGCCGGGGAAGGTGTGCGCCGCGATCTTCCCGTCGCCGTCCAGCGCGGTCTGGCCCGCGAGGAAGACGAGCCGCGAGCCGGTCGCGGTGACGGCGTGCGAGAAGCCGGTCGGCGGCGACAGCTCGGGCGGGTTGACCCGGTCCAGCACCCGGTCGGCGGGGGCCACCCGGTCGGCGGGGACGTCGGAGGCGGGCCGGTCGGCGGGATCGGTCACCTGTAGAGCTCCTTCGCGATGAGGGTGCGCTGCACCTCGCTGGCGCCCTCGTAGATACGGGGGGCGCGGACCTCACGGTAGAGGTGTTCGAGCAGGTGGCCCTGGCGCAGGGCCACGGCTCCGTGGATCTGGACGGCGGCGTCGACGACGTACTGCGCGGTCTCGGTCGCCATGAGCTTGGCCATCGCCGCGCTCCGGGCGATGCCCTCGTCCTCCCGGTCGTACGCCGCCGCTGCCGCGTAGACGAGCAGCCGGGCCGCCTCCGTGCGGGTCGCCATCTCGGCCAACTGGTGCGAGACGGACTGGAGATCGCGCAGCACCCCGCCGAACGCGCGCCGCTCGGCGGCGTGCGCGAGCGAGGCGTCCAGCGCGGCCTGCGCCATGCCGACGGCGAACGCGCCGACGCTGGGCCGGAAGAGGTTGAGCGTGCGCATCGCGACGCCGAAGCCGCGCCCCGGCTCGCCGAGGAGGTCCTCGCGGGTGACGGGGACGCCGTCGAAGGTGAGCGTGCCGATGGGGTGCGGGGAGAGCATCGCGAGCGGCTCGCCGCGCAGCCCGGGACGGTCGGCGGGGACGAGGAACGCGCTGATGCCGCGCGCGCCGGGGGCCTCCCCCGTGCGGGCGAAGACGGAGTAGAAGTCGGCGTCGGGCGCGTTGGAGATCCAGGTCTTGGTGCCGGTCAGCCGCCAGGCGCCGCCGCTCTCGGCCGCACCGGGCTCGGGGTCGGCACGGAGCGTGAGCGCCGCGGCGTCGCTGCCCGCCTCGGGCTCGCTCAGCGCGAAGGCGGCGACGGCCCGCCCGGAGGCGGCCTCGCGCAGCCAGCGGCGGCGCTGCGCCTCGGTGCCCGCCTGGGCCACGGGCCCGGTGCCCAGGCCCTGGAGGGCGAGCGCGGTCTCGGCCTCGGGGCAGGAGTACGCCAGGGACTCGCGCAGCAGGCACAGCTCCAGGGCCCGTCCTGTGCCGCCCTTGCGTGCGGCGCCGGAGGCGGAGGCGGTGACCGCGCGGGCGAGCAGTCCCAGCTCGCCCAGCTCGGCGAGCAGGGCGTGGTTCACCCGTCCGGGCTCACCGCCCTCGGCGAGGGGCCGCAGCCGCTCAGCGGCCAGCTTCCGCAGCTGGTCGCACCACTCTCGCTGCTCGGGTTCCAGTGCGAACACGGACATGGCGGCTCCCTCCGTTCCCTCCGTCACGCTGCCCTCTGTATATCGCGGTATCTTGACTGTCGTCACCATCGCGTTACGCTCGACGGCATATTCGGCGCCCGGATCCACCGCCTTTCCCAAGGCCGCGAGGGGGCAGATCGACCATGCAGCTCAGCCCGTCCGCACATGTCGACACCTTCGCGCGCGACCATCTGCCGCCGCCCGACCAGTGGCCCGACCTCCTCCTGGACGACCTGGAGCCCCGCTACCCCGACCGTCTCAACTGCGGCGCCGAGCTGCTCGACGGGACCATCGCCCGTCTGGGCCCCGACCGCCCCGCCTTCCACACGGCGGACGGCGCCGAGCCCTGGTCGTACGGGACGCTCCAGCGCACCGTCGACCGGATCGCGCACGTGCTCACCGGCGAGATGGGCCTCGTGCCGGGCAACCGCGTGCTGCTGCGCGGCCCCACCACGCCCGCGCTCGCCGCGTGCTGGCTGGCGGTGATGAAGGCGGGCGGCGTCGCCGTGACCGTGCTGGCCGCGCAGCGCGCCCATGAGCTGAGCACCATCTGCCGCCTCGCCCGCGTGACCCACGCCCTGTGCGACGCGGACTCCGCAGACGAGCTGACGAAGGCCGCCGTGCCAGGGCTGAACGTGGCGCTCTTCGGCCGCGAGGACCCCGACGACCTGCTGACGAGGGCCGCACGCCAGCCGGACTCCTTCACCGCCGTATCGACCGCCGCCGACGACGTGGCGCTGATCGCCTACACCTCCGGCACCACCGGCAGACCGAAGGGGTGCGTGCACTTCCACCGCGACGTGCTCGCCATCGCGGACACGTTCTCCGCGCGGGTGCTGCGCCCGCGCCCCGACGACGTGTTCACCGGAAGCCCCCCGCTGGGCTTCACGTTCGGCCTCGGCGGGCTCGTGATCTTCCCGCTGCGCGCCGGGGCCTCGGCCCTGCTCGACCAGTGGAGCGGCGCCGAGCAGATGCTCAAGGTGATCGAACGGCACCGAATATCCGTCCTGTTCACCGCCCCGACCGCCTACCGCGGCATGCTCGCGAAGCTGGCGGCGCCGGACGACGGGACGGGCGAATCCGCGGTCAGCGTCGACGCGCTCGCCTCGCTGCGCCGCTGCGTCTCCGCGGGCGAACACCTGCCCGCCGCCACCTGGCACGCCTGGCACGAGCGCACGGGCCTGCGCATCATCGACGGCATCGGCGCCACCGAGATGCTCCACATCTTCATCTCCGCCTCGGACGACGAGATCAGGCCAGGGCATACGGGCGTCCCCGTGCCCGGCTTCGAGGCACGCGTGGTGGCGGCCGACGGCACGACGCCCGTCCCCGACGGCGAACCCGGCCTCCTCGCCGTCCGCGGCCCGGTCGGCTGCCGCTACCTCGACGACGAACGGCAGCTGGAGTACGTACGCGAGGGCTGGAACCTCACCGGGGACACCTATGTCCGAGAGCCGGACGGCTACTTCCGCTACATGGCCCGCGCGGACGACATGATCATCACGTCCGGCTACAACGTCGCGGGCCCCGAGGTCGAGGAGGCGCTCCTGCGCCATCCCGACGTCGCCGAGGCCGCCGTCGTCGGCCGCACGGACGAGAAGCGGGGCCAGGTCGTGGTGGCCCACGTGGTGCTCACGCCCGGCACACCCCCTGGGAGTGACATGGCCGAAACGCTACGCCAGTTCACCACTTCGGAGCTCACTCCCTACAAGTGCCCGCGCGAGATCATCTTTGCTGAATCGCTTCCGCGCACCCCCACGGGCAAACTCCAGCGCTACCGGCTGCGCGCGCCCGATCTAGAGTGACGGGCGTGGCAGAGCACTCGTCCCCCTCGCCGCCCACGGCGGCCCCCCGGCCCTCCCCCGGCTCCCTCATCCTGACCTTCTACGGCGCCTACGGGCGCGGCTTCTCCCGCGACGGCAGCGTGCCCGTCGCGACGCTGATCCGGCTGCTCGGGACGGTCGGCGTCGACCCGCCCTCCGTCCGCTCGGCCGTCTCCCGGCTCAAGCGGAGGGGCCTGCTCACCGCCGAGCGGCCCGGCAGCAAATCCGCCGGGTACGCCCCCTCTCCCGCCGCGCGCCAGCTCCTCGACGACGGCGACCGCCGCATCTACGCCCGCCCCAGGCCCGACGGCAACTGGCTGCTCGCGGTCTTCTCCGTGCCCGAAAGCGAACGCCAGCGGCGGCACGTGCTGCGCTCCCGCCTCGCCCGCCTCGGCTTCGGCAACGCGGCACCCGGCATCTGGATCGCGCCCTCCCACCTGGAGGAGGAGACCCGCCACACCCTCGCCCGCCTCGAACTCACCCCGTACGTCGACCTGTTCCGCGGCAGCCACGCGGGCTTCGAGCCGACGGCCGAGGCGGTGGCCCGCTGGTGGGACCTGGCCGCGATCGCCGCCCAGCACCGCGCGTTCCTCGCCGCGCACGAACCCGTGCTGCGCACCTGGTCGCGCCGGCGCCGGGTGCCGCCGGAGGCGGCGTACCGCGACTACCTCCCCGCCCTCGACGCCTGGCGCCGCCTCCCGTACGCCGACCCCGGCCTGCCGTCCCCTCTACTGCCGGAGGACTGGCCCGGCGAACGCTCCGCGAAGGTCTTCTTCGCCCTCCACGGCAAGCTGCGCGACGCGGGAGCCGAGTTCGCCGCTGCCGTGTGAGGCGTACCGTTGAAGTGTGCTTGCGCGGAGGCGTCGCCGCTATTTCGTGCTGATGACCGTGTGTCTGGTGCTGTTCATCAGTGCGTGGGCCTTCGTGCGGCTGTGGTCCGTGCCGGTCGCTGTCGCGATGTGTGTGGTGGCCATGGCGATCCCGCCCTGCGCCGCGATCGTCGCGAATCGCCGCGAGCGGGATGACCGCTGGTGGGACGAGTAGAGACTGCCCCTAACTGTGCATCGCGATCTGCGGGTGATCCCCGGCTGGCCGCGCAGTTCCCCGCGCCCCTGAGGCCTCAGGGGCGCGGGGGCCGGCGCGGCCCGCCCCCGCGCCCCCGCAGCCCGGGGGCCACCCCCGGGGGGCGCCCCAGCGGAGCCCGACACTGGCCAG
>NZ_JBIDAT010000014.1:0-81083 GCF_043202595.1 Streptomyces sp. NPDC048172 | reverse complement strand
GCCCTCTCCCCTGCCGTAGCCGTCGGCCGCGTCGTCGAAGGGCTTGCACCGGCCGTGGGGGGGCCGGGCCCCCCCCCCCCCCCCGGCCCCCCCCCCCGGGGGGGGGGGGGGCCCCCCGGGCCCCCCCCCCCCGCCCCCCCCCCCCGCCCCCCGGGGGGGGGGGGGCCCCCCCCGCGACCGGCCACGACGCAGTCGCAGCCTGCGACGCACCGCAGGGGGCAGCCCCTGCGCAGCCGGAGAGTGACGATCACAGCACCAGTCGGGGCTTGGGACCATCGGTGCGCCCAGCCGGCGGCTTGCGGCTGCCCGCCTGGTACGAGAGGGGCCACGGCGCACCCGGCCCCGCGTACTCCTGGTCGGCCGCCGCGTGGAGCGTCCAGTGAGGGTCGTACAGGTGCGGCCTCGCAAGGGCGCAGAGGTCGGCGCGGCCCGCGAGGATCAGAGAGTTCACGTCGTCCCAGGAGGAGATCGCGCCGACGGCGATGACGGGGACGCCGAGCGCGTTGCGTATGCGGTCCGCGAAGGGCGTCTGGTACGAGCGGCCGTACTCGGGATTCTCCTCGGGGACGACCTGGCCCGTGGAGACGTCGAGCGCGTCGGCGCCGTGCTCGGCGAACGCGGCGGCGATCCGTACGGCGTCCTCCCCGGTGGTGCCGCCCTCGGCCCAGTCGGTCGCGGAGATGCGGACGGTCATGGGCCGCTCGGCGGGCCACACCTCGCGCACCGCGTCGAAGACCTCCAGGGGGAACCGGAGGCGGGCCTCCAGATCTCCCCCGTACGCGTCCGTACGGCGATTGGTGAGCGGGGAGAGGAAGCTGGAGAGCAGATAGCCGTGCGCGCAGTGGAGTTCGAGGAGGTCGAACCCGGCGCGGGCGGCGCGGCGGGCCGAGGACACGAACTCGTCGCGGATCGCCGCGAGTTCGCGTGCGGTCAGCTCGTGCGGGGTCTGGTTGACGCCGGGGCGGTACGGGAGTGGGGAGGGGGCCACCACGGGCCAGTTGCCCTCGTCGAGGGGGTGGTCGATGCCCTCCCACATGAGCCGCGTGGAGCCCTTGCGGCCCGAGTGGCCGAGCTGGAGGCCGATCGCGGCGGTGGGCGACTGAGTGTGCACGAAATCGGTGACGCGCCGCCAGGACGCCTCCTGCGCGTCGGTCCACAGCCCGGAGCAGCCGGGCGTGATGCGGCCCTGCGGCGAGACGCAGACCATCTCGGTCATGACCAGCCCCGCGCCGCCGAGGGCCCGCGCTCCGAGGTGGACGAGGTGGAAGTCGCCGGGGTCGCCGTCCTCCGCGCGGTACATGTCCATCGGGGAGACCACGACCCGGTTGCGCAGGGTGAGTTCGCGCAGCCGGAAGGGGGTGAACATGGGCGGCGTGCCGGGTTCGATCCCGACCTCGCGCTCGACGCCGGAGACGAAGGAGGCGTCGCGCAGCCGCAGGTTGTCGTGGGTGACGCGGCGGCTGCGGGTGAGCAGGTTGAACGCGAACTGGCGCGGCGGCTGGTCCACGTAACCGGCCAGCTCCTCGAACCAGGTGAGGCTGGCCCGCGCGGCACGCTGGGTGGACTCCACGACGGGCCTGCGCTCGGCCTCGAACGCCTCCAGCGCCTCGGGCAGCGACGGCTGCTCCTGGACGCAGGCGACGAGCGCCAGCGCGTCCTCGACGGCGAGCTTGGTGCCGGAGCCGATGGAGAAGTGGGCGGTGTGCGCCGCGTCGCCGAGCAGCACGATGTTGCCGTGCGACCAGCGGGCGTTGGTGACCGTACGGAACGCGATCCACTGCGAGTTGTTGCCGCGCAGGGGGCGGCCGCCGAGGGTCTCGGGGAAGAGCTTGGCGCAGTGGTCGGCGGAGCCGCGCTCGTCCAGCTTGTCGAGCCCGGCGGCCCGCCAGACCTCCTCGCGGGCCTCGACGATGACGGTGGAGGCGTCGGCCGCGTACGGGTACGCGTGGAGCTGCAGCACGCCGTGCTCGGTCTCGGCGATCTCGAAGCGGAAGGCGTCCAGGGCGAAGTCGGCGGCGAGCCAGATGTAGCGGCAGCGGTGCGTGGTGACGGTGGGCCGGAAGACGTCGGCGTGGGCCTCGCGGGTGGCGCTGTGCACGCCGTCGGCGGCGATGACCAGGTCGTGGGTGCGGGCGAGTTCGGCGGCGGGCGGCGCCTCCGTACGGAAGCGGAGGGTGACGCCCAGCTCGCGGCAGCGGTCGTGCAGCACGGCGAGCAGGCGGCGGCGGCCGAGCGCCGCGAAGCCGTGGCCGCCGGAGGTGAGGGTGGTGCCGCGGTGGACGATGTCGATGTCGTCCCAGCGCACCATCTCGGCCTGGAGCGCGGCGTAGACGGCGGGGTCGGCGTGCTCGATGCCGCCGAGGGTCTCGTCGGAGAGGACGACGCCGAAGCCGAAGGTGTCGTCGGGCGCGTTGCGCTCGTAGACGGTGATCTCGCGGGCGGGGTCGAGGCGCTTGAGGAGCGCGGCGGCGTAGAGCCCGCCGGGTCCGCCGCCGATGACGGCGACGCGCGGCGCGGACATCGCGGACATCACCGGCCCTGCCACTTCGGGGGGCGCTTCTCGGTGAAGGACGCGTGGAACTCGCCGTAGTCCTCGCTGTGCATCAGCAGCGCCTGCGTGGCGGCGTCCATCTCGACGGACTGGGCGAGCGACATGTCCAGCTCGGCGGTGAGCAGGGCCTTGGTCTGGGCGTGCGCGAGGGCCGGCCCGTCGGCGAGGCGCCGGGCGAGCGCCTGCGCGGCCTCGTCGGCCTTGCCCTCGTCGGCGAGCTGGCTCAGCAGGCCGATCCGCTCGGCCTCGGGGGCGCGCACGGGCTCGCCGAGCATGAGGATGCGGGTCGCGTGGCCGAGGCCGACGACGCGCGGCAGGAGGTAGGCCGCGCCCATGTCGCCGCCCGAGAGGCCGACCTTGGTGAAGAGGAACGCGAAGCGCGCGGTGGGGTCGGCGACGCGGAAGTCGGCGGCGAGCGCGAGGACCGCGCCCGCGCCCGCGGCCGCGCCGTGCACGGCGGCGACGACGGGGAAGGGCGCCTCGCGCAGGGCCCGGACGACCTGTCCGGTCATCCGGTTGAAGTCGAGGAGCTGGGAGGTGTCCATCGCCAGGGTGGCGCCGATGATCTCGTCGACGTCACCGCCGGAGCAGAAGGCGCGCCCCTCGCCCGCGAGGACGAGCGCGTGGACGCGTTTCTCCCGGGCCAGCTCGCCGAGGAGGTCGCGCAGGTCGGCGTACGCCTCGAAGGTGAGCGCGTTCAGCTTGGCGGGGCGCCGCAGGGTGACGGTGGCGACGCCTTCGTCGTACCCGACCTCGATGTGCTGCCAGTCGGACGTGCCGTGCGCCGAACCGGTGAACGGGCTCATGACGGGGGCCTCCATCGGGGGGACGTGCCGCGGCCGTGTTCTCGGGGCCTCTCGGGGCTCTCGGTCAACGCCTTGAACGTATCACCGCTTCGTGACTGCCGTCACGAGCACGCGATAGATAGCGCGAGAGATGGTCGGCCATACGACGGCCAGCGGGACGCCTCGTACGCACACCTGTCCGTCCCCCGATCGGGCGAGCGCGCCCAGGCCGTAACGGTTCGCCGTCCGCACCGCCCTCTACGGTCCTGACCATGAACTCGCCGAGCTCCCCCACCCCCTCCGACCTGGGGGAACGCCCGCCCGCCGTGAGCGAGCTGCATCTCGCGGCCTTCCGCTCGCTGCGCGCCCGTACGGTCCCCGTCTCCCCCGTCACCGTGCTGACGGGCCCGAGCGGCAGCGGCAAGTCCACGGTCCTGGAGGCGTACGAGGCGCTGGCCCGGCTCGGCGGCGGCGAGGCGCTCGGCGAGGTCTTCGGCGGCATGCGCGGCGGCCCCGGAGCCCTCGTCCCGTACCGCTCCCCCGCCGACCGGCAGGGCAGGCGCGGCTTCCGGCTGGGGTGCACGGTGACGGGCCCCGCGGGCGAGGTGCGCTTCGACGTCGCGGTGCAGGCCGAGCCCCGGCTGCGCATCGCGGGCGAACGGCTCGCCACCAGCGAGCACGGCACCCTCCTCTCCACCGCGCTGCGCGACCCGGCCCGCCGCGCCGTCCAGGCCGAGTGGCAGACCTCGGGCCCCTCCCGCGTCGTCCGCGCCCCGCTCCCCGACGACCGGCTCGGCACGGCGCTGCTCCCGCTGCGCGTCGCGGGCACCACGGCGGGCCAGCGCCGCGTGCTGGCCGCCGCCGAGCAGGTCGTGGTCGCGCTCCGCGCGGCCTACCCCTGCGACCCGCGCCCCGACACGATGCGCGACCCGGTGGCCCCGGGCGACGGGCTGCTGCGCGGGGGCTGCGACAACCTCGCCGCGGTGCTGCGCCGTACGCGCGTCGAGTGCGCCACCCGCCACGCCGCGCTCGTGTCCGCCGTACGGGAGGGCTGCGCCGGAGCCGTGACGGACCTGCGCGAGGAGGGCTGCGAGGACGGCCTGGTGCGGGCCGTCCTCGACCGGGGCGACGGGCTGCGCGCCACGCCGCTGGAGCGCCTCGGCGACGGCGAACTCCGGTACGCGGCCCTCGCGCTCGTCCTGCTGACGGGCCCCGGGGTGCTCTCCGTGGACCCCGTCGACGAGGTCCCCGCGGCCCGGCAGGCCCTCGCGGTGCTCGCGGACGGGGTGGACCGCGCTGGACGCCCGCCAGTCCCGCCAACTCCTCGGCCTGGCCGTACGGATGGGACGGCGCGGCCACATCCGGCTGCTCGCCTCGGCGGGGGACGCGGGCCCGGTCGCCCGGGAGGCGGCGCGGATGCCGGGGGTCTCCCTGGTAGACCTGGGTGCGTGAACGAATCGACCGACAGCACGGCACAGCAGACAGCGGCACAGCAGACAGCGCCCGCGCCCACCGTCCCCCAACTCCAGCGCAGGCTGGCGGAGTTCGCGGCGGCGCGGGACTGGGGGCAGTACCACACCCCGAAGAATCTCTCGGCGGCGCTGAGCGTCGAGGCGGGGGAGCTGGTGGAGATCTTCCAGTGGCTGACCCCCGAGCAGTCGGCGGCCGTGATGGGGGACACGGAGAGCGCGGGACGCGTCGAGGACGAGGTCGCCGACGTCCTCGCGTACCTCCTCCAGTTCTGCGAAGTGCTGGGCATCGACGCGCTGGCGGCGCTGGAAGCGAAGATCGAGAGGAACGAAAAGCGTTTCCCGACCCCCGGAAACGGTCACTCTATGGAGTGAGCAATTTATCTCGACGCACCTTATTATCCACAGACTTCCGAAATCCCCTGGCGGTACTGGACATTCACAGTCACGCTGGGTAGCGACCAGTGAGGGGGACGGCACATGGATGCTGTACGGCTCATCGCGGCTACCCGGGACGCCTTGGCACGGAGCAGGACGGTGCCCGACATCGTCGCGGAGGCGTGGCAGGCCCAGGCGCTCGCCGAGGCGGTCGGCAGCCATCTCGCGATAAGCGGCCCGCCGGAGGTGCGGACCGAGGCCCTCGGGCTGAGCGAGGCGGGCAGCAGGGCCTGCGGCTCGCTGCACCACCCCGCGCTCCGGGCGGGCGGCGTCCGCGCCGCTCAGCTCTCCATGATCCAGGACCCCCGGGGCGCCCTGCTCGACCTCGGCGGGCTGCTGGGCGAGACGGGCGTGGCCCTCGTCGGGGTGGCGGTCTCGGCGGACGAGGAAGCGCTCTACTGGCAGTGTGTCGAAGCCATCGACGCGGCGGACGAATCCGGCGACAGAGTCGCGGGCATTCTCCGCAGACTCGCACTGCGGGAGCGCGGGGGTGTCGCGTAGGACGCTGACGTGAGCGCGTAGGACGCTGACGTGACGTGAGCAGCCGGAGCATGGGCCCGGGCATGGGCCGGTGCGTGGACCCTGGTCCGGCGTCAGTGCTGGCGGCCGCCCTCTCCGGCGACCGGCGGGCGTTCGCCCGACGAGGGAAGATCGGCGGACTGGAGATCGGCGTCGAGCTGGGAGAGGTCCGCGGTGAGCGCGGCCATCATCTCCTCCATCTGCTCCAGCAGGCCCTTCGGGGCGCCGGGCTCGGGCGCTGCTTCCTGGGACATGGCGTCCTCCTAGCGAGCCGGTAGGTCCGGCTCCGCCCCCGCCAACGAGGGCGGCGTGTGCCAGGTCACGGGCCCCGAACAGGCAAGATGGAGGGCATGCGACTGCGAATCTTCACCGAGCCCCAGCAGGGGGCGAGCTACGACACACTGCTCACCGTCGCCAAGGCGACCGAGGACCTCGGCTTCGACGCGTTCTACCGCTCGGACCACTATCTCGCCATGGGCGACGCCGACGGCCTGCCCGGCCCGACCGACGCCTGGATCACCCTGGCCGGGCTGGCCCGCGAGACCAGCCGCATCCGGCTCGGCACCCTGATGACCGCGGGCACCTTCCGGCTCCCCGGCCCGCTCGCGATCCAGGTCGCGCAGGTCGACGCGATGTCCGGCGGCCGCGTCGACTTCGGCCTCGGCGCGGGGTGGTACGAGGAGGAGCACACGGCCTACGGCATTCCGTTCCCGAAGGAGAAGTTCGGGCGGCTGGAGGAGCAGCTCTCCATCGTCACGGGCCTGTGGTCCACGCCCCAGGGCGAGACGTTCTCCTTCGACGGGAAGCACTACACCCTCAAGGACTCCCCCGCTCTCCCCAAGCCCGCGCAGGACCGGATCCCGGTGCTCGTCGGCGGCCTCGGCGCCAAGCGCACCCCGCGCCTCGCCGCGCGCTTCGCGGACGAGTTCAACGTGCCGTTCGCGTCCCTCGCCGACACCGAGCAGCAGTTCGCGCGGGTGCGCGCCGCCGCGGAGGAGCACGGCCGTTCCGCCGACGAGCTGGTGTACTCCAACGCGCTCGTGGCCTGCGTCGGCAAGGACGACGCCGAGGTCGCCCGCCGCGCCGCGGTCATCGGCCGCGAGGTCGACGAGCTGAAGGAGAACGGGCTCGCGGGTTCGCCCGCCGAAGTCGTCGACAAGATCGGCCGGTTCGCCGAGGCGGGCGCCTCCCGCGTCTACCTCCAGATCCTCGACCTGAGCGACCTGGACCACCTGGAGCTGATCGCCGACCAGGTGCAGTCGAAGCTCGCATGACGGCAGGATCCGCGCCCCGCCCGACGCTCCCCCTGGCCGAGGCGCTCGCCCGCGAGACGCTCGTGCTCGACGGCGGGCTCTCCAACCAGCTGGAGGCCCAGGGCTGCGACCTCACCGACGACCTCTGGTCGGCCCGGCTGCTGGCCGACGGCCCCGGCGAGATCGAGGCCGCGCACACGGCGTACGTACGGGCGGGGGCGCGGGTCCTCATCACCAGCAGCTATCAGGCGTCGTTCGAGGGCTTCGCGCGGCGTGGCGCGGACGCGGCGTCGGCGCGCCGGCTCTTCCACCGCAGCGTCGCCCTGGCCCGCGCCGCGGGAGGCCCCACGACCTGGGTCGCGGGCTCGGTCGGGCCGTACGGCGCGGTGCTCGCGGACGGCAGCGAGTACCGGGGGCGGTACGGGCTGTCGGTCCCCGAGCTCGTGGAATTCCACCGGCCTCGCGTCGAGGCGCTCGTGGAAGCCGGGCCCGACGTCCTCGCGCTGGAGACGGTCCCGGACATCGATGAGGCGGAGGCGCTGCTGCGGGCCGTGGAAGGGTGCGGCGTCCCGGTGTGGCTGAGCTTCACGGTCGACGGCCCCCGCACGCGTGCGGGCCAGCCCCTGGCGGACGCCTTCGCCCTCGCCGCCGGGAACGACCAGGTGCTCGCGGTGGGCGTGAACTGCTGCGCCCCGCGCGATGTCCTGCCCGCCGTGGAGGAGGCCTCACGGGTGACGTCCGGCAAGCCGGTGGTTGCCTACCCGAACAGTGGTGAGGGTTGGAATCCCACTGAGGGCACGTGGTCGGGCCCCGCCACCTTCGGCTCCTCCCTCGCGCCGAGCTGGGCGGCATCTGGCGCCCGCCTGATCGGGGGCTGCTGCCAAGTGGCTCCCGCCCAAATCGCCGAACTCCGGGTCGCCCTGCACTCCTAGTGCCCCGAGGGCCACGCTCTTCAGCCCCGCACCGCAAAGCGGGGCTTGCCCCCTCAGGGGCGCGGGGCTCAGCCGATATGCGGCTCCGCCCCCACAGCGGGGCTTACCCCCTCAGGGGCGCGGGGAACTGCGCGCCCAGCCACCGCGCGCCCGCAGGCCGCCGTGCACGGGCAGGGGCTGCCCCTTGGTGCCCGTCGCGGGCCGCGAGTGCGTCGTGGCTGGCCGCGCAGTTCCCCGCGCCCCTTCAGGGCACTCCTCCCGAGGCCCACGCTCGCGCCCACGCGGCGAAGCCGCACAACGACACAGTCCCGCGCCCCTTCGGGGCGCTCTCGTGCGCGGCGAGGCTCCGTTGCGGGATCTCGGAATCCGGCGGAGCCGGAGAGGGGGTGCCAGGATGAGGGCATGGGATTCCATGTCGATTCCGAGACCGGCCCGCTCCGGCGAGTGATCCTCCACCGGCCCGGGCTTGAGCTGAAGCGGCTCACGCCGACCAACAAGGACGACCTCCTCTTCGACGACGTGCTCTGGGTGCGCCGGGCGCGGCAGGAGCACGACGCGTTCGCGGACACCCTGCGCGAACTCGGCGTCGAGGTGCACCTGTTCGCGGACCTGCTGGCGCAGTCGCTGGACGTGCCGCCCGCCCGCACGCTCGTACTGGACCGGGTCTTCGACGAGAAGGAGTACGGGCCGCTGGCGACGGACCATCTGCGTGCCGCCTTCGACCAGTTGCCGACGCAGGAGCTGGCGGAGGCGCTGATCGGCGGGATGACGAAGCGGGAGTTCCTGGAGCGGCACCCGGAGCCGTCCTCCGTGCGCTTCCATGTGATGGACCGGGACGACTTCCTGCTCGCGCCGCTGCCCAACCACATCTTCACCCGCGACACCTCGGCCTGGGTCTACGACGGGGTGAGCATCAACGCCATGCGCTGGCCCGCGCGCCAGCGCGAGACGGTGCACTTCGAGGCGATCTACCGGCACCATCCCCTCTTCGCCAAGCCGGAGCCGGGGCCGGAGCCCGAGGAGACGGACGGCGGGTTCCAGCTCTGGTCCGAGGGCCAGTCCGCCTACCCGTCGACCATCGAGGGCGGCGACGTGCTGGTGATCGGGAACGGCGCGGTGCTGATCGGGATGAGCGAGCGGACGACGCCGCAGGCCGTGGAGATGCTGGCGCGTGGGCTGTTCGCGCAGGGCTCGGCGCGGACGATCGTCGCGCTCGACATGCCGAAGCGGCGCGCGTTCATGCATCTGGACACGGTGATGACGATGGTGGACGGGGAGACGTTCACGCAGTACGAGGGCCTCGGCATGCTGCGCTCGTACACGATCGAGCCCGGTTCGGCGCCGAACGAGCTGAAGGTCACCGACCACGCGCCCGACCACATGCACCGCGCCATCGCCGCCGCGCTGGGCCTGGACCGGATCCGGGTGCTGACCCCGACGCAGGACGTGCACGCGGCGGAACGCGAGCAGTGGGACGACGGGTGCAACGTGCTGGCCGTGGAGCCGGGCGTCGTCCTCGCCTACGACCGCAACGTGACCACCAACACCCATCTGCGCAAGCAGGGCATCGAGGTCGTGGAGATCCCGGGTGGCGAGCTGGGCAGGGGCCGGGGCGGGCCGCGCTGCATGAGCTGCCCGGTGGAGCGGGGGCCCGCGTAAGAGCCCGTATAGAGATTCCGCGGATCGTATAGAGTTTCACTCTTACACATACGCACAGGAGTACGCAGCGAGCTAGGAGCATCCATGGCGACAGACCTCACGGGCCGCCACTTCCTCAAGGAGCTGGACTTCACGCCCGAGGAGTTCCGCGGGCTGATCGCGCTCGCGGCCGAGCTGAAGGCCGCGAAGCGGAACGGCACCGAGGAGCGGCGGCTGCGCGGCAGGAACATCGCCCTGATCTTCGAGAAGAGCTCCACGCGTACCCGCTGCTCGTTCGAGGTGGCCGCCGCCGACCAGGGCGCCTTCACCACGTACCTGGACCCCTCCGGCTCGCACATCGGGTACAAGGAGTCGGCGAAGGACACCGCGCGGGTGCTGGGCCGGATGTACGACGGCATCCAGTACCGGGGGCGCGGCCAGGAGATCGTCGAGGAGCTGGCGGCCCACGCCGGGGTGCCGGTCTTCAATGGTCTCACCGACGAATGGCACCCCACGCAGATGCTCGCCGACGTGCTCACCATGACCGAGCACGCGCCGGACCGGCCGCTGGAGGAGCTCGCGTTCGCCTACCTCGGCGACGCGCGCAGCAACATGGGCAACTCCTACCTGGTCACCGGCGCGCTGCTCGGCATGGACGTACGGATCGTGGCGCCGCGCGCACTGTGGCCCGAGGAGCACGTGATAGCCGAGGCCCGCGCGCTCGCCGCCCGTACGGGCGCGCGGGTGACGCTGACCGAGGAGGTCGCGGAGGGCGTGCGCGGCGCGGACTTCGTCGCGACCGACGTGTGGGTGTCGATGGGCGAGCCGCAGGAGGTCTGGGACGAGCGCATCGCGCTGCTGCGGCCGTACGCGGTGACCATGGACGTGCTGCGGGCCACCGGGAAGCCGGACGTGAAGTTCCTGCACTGCCTGCCCGCCTTCCACGACCTGGGCACGGCCGTGGCCCGCGACATCCACGAACGCCATGGGCTGACCTCGCTGGAGGTCACGGACGAGGTCTTCGAGTCGCCCGCGCACTCGGTCGTCTTCGACGAGGCGGAGAACCGGATGCACACGATCAAGGCCGTGCTGGTCGCTTCGCTGGGCTAGAGATGCCCCCGAAGGGGCGCGAGAGAGATGCGCCCCGAAGGGGCGCGGGGCTCTGCCGACATGCGGCTCCGCCGCGCGGGCGCGACCGGCCACGACGCGGTCGCGGCCGCCGGTGCACCCGGCGGGGCAGGACGGGCGGCGGGTGTGCGGAACGCCATACATAACTATGCAGGGTCATGCATAAACGGCGACTACCCTGGAGTGGTAAGCCCCCCACGCGAAAGACCGCTCCCTCATGCGCCGCATCAAGTCCCCCGATCTGCTGGTCGCCGAATCCGGCGCCGATCTTGAGGGTCACGGCCTCAAGCGCTCCATCGGACCCTTCCAGCTCGTCTGCTTCGGGGTCGGCGCCATCGTCGGCACCGGGATATTCGTCGGGCTCTCCGACACCGTCGCCGAGGCCGGGCCCGCCGTCATCGTCTCCTTCGTGCTGGCGGCGGTCACCTGCATCTTCACCGCCTTCTCCTTCGCCGAGCTGGGCGGCGCGATCCCGGTCTCCGGCAGCTCGTACTCGTACGCGTACGCCGCGCTCGGCGAGCGCACCGCGTTCCTGGTGGGCTGGTGCCTGCTGCTGGAGTACGGCGTCTCGGTCTCGGCCGTCGCCATCGGCTGGGGGCAGTACCTCAACGAGCTGCTGGAGAACACCGTCGGCTGGCAGATCCCCGCGGCCCTCGCGGACGCGCCGGGCCACGGCGGCGTCGTGAACGTGCCCGCGATCGTCGTGATGCTGCTCGCCGCCGTGCTGCTGGTGCGGGGCGTGCGGGAGAGCGCGCGGGCGACGGCCGCGATGGCCGTCATCAAGATCGGCATCCTGGTGCTGTTCTGCGCCGTCGCCTTCACCGCGTTCGACTCGGGCCACCTGACGCCGTTCACGCCCGAGGGCATCGGCGGGATCGGGGCCGGGGCCTCCCTCGCGTTCTTCTCGTTCATCGGCTTCGACGCGATCTCGACGGCGGGCGAGGAGGTCAAGAACCCGCGGCGCAACATCCCGCTGGCCATCCTGATCACCATCGCCGTGGTCACGCTGATCTACTGCCTGGTCTCGGTCGCCGCGCTCGGCGCGATGCCGTGGGAGCAGGTCGGCGGGAAGCCCGCCGCGCTCTCGCTGATCGTCGATCACGCCACGGAGTCGTCGTTCGGCAGTACGGTCATCGCCGTCGGCGCGGTCGTGGCCATCGCCTCGGTGGTGCTCGCGGTGATGTACGGGCAGACGCGGATCCTGATGTCGATGTCCCGGGACGGGCTGATCCCCCAGGTCTTCGAGCGGGTCTCGCCGAAGACGTCCACGCCCGTGGCCAACACCTGGATCGCCACCGCCGTCTTCGCCGTACCGGCCGCGGTCGTCCCGCTCGACGTGGTGCTCGACATGTCGGTGATCGGCACGCTCGCGATCATGGCCGTGGTCAACATCTGCGTGATCGCCCTGCGCCGCAGCCGCCCCGGACTCTCCCGCCGCTTCCGGGTGCCGCTCTACCCCGTGGCCCCGCTGCTGGGCGTCGCCTTCTGCCTCTATCTGATGTACGGGCTGCCGCTGGTGACCTGGGTCCAGTTCGCGGTCTTCGTCGCCGTCGGCGCGCTGGTCTACGCGCTGTACGGGCGCAAGCGCTCGCGCCTCGCGCTCAGCGGTCCGCCGGAGGGTCCGCGGGAGGAGTCTCCTCGGACTCCGGCGCGAGTGTGAACCAGACGGTCTTGCCGTTGCGCGTCGCGCGGCTGCCGCAGGCCGAGCTGAGCATCTGGATGAGCTGCAGGCCGCGGCCGTCCTCGCGCAGCTCGTCGAGGTCGTCGGGCTCGACGGCGTCGTGCACGGCCTGCGCGGCGGCGCGGCCCCACTGACCCGCCTCCAGCGGCCTGGGGTCGCGGTCGCGCACCTCGACCAGGACACCGTCGGGCAGCGCGGTCACGCTCAGCGAGACGGCGGCGTCGGTGGCCGTGTGCTCGATGGCGTTGGTGACCAGCTCGCACACCAGCAGCTCGGCCGTACCGCTGTCCACGGGCGAGTCCAGCTCGATCAGCGCGTTCCGCACCACGGCACGCGCGATGGGCGCGGCGGGCGGCGAGTGCGGCAGCTCGATGTGCCAGGAGGTGTTGTCGGGACTGCGGGGGACGCCATTCACGGCTTCTGTCCGTTCGTGCGGTGATTGAGGCTTTCACCGTACGGTTCCCCCGCGCGCCGTTTCAGAGGCGGACGTACGCACGCGCGAGTGACGACCGCCACCCCGTGCCGGGACCTTCGTCCCGAGCGGGACCGGGACCTCCGGGCCGCCCCCACGACCAGCGCGGACATGAGTGAATGGGGCGATGAGCGCTCTCCTCCCCCTCACCGGATTCACGCACACGTACGACGGCGAACGGCTCAGCGGCCTGGAGGGCGGCGGGGGTGGGGACGACGGGGCCGGGGACGGCGTCCCCACCGTCGTCCTGCTGCACGGCGCGGGGAACGGCACCAAGGACCGGCTCGTCCCCCTGCTCCAGGACTTCCTCGCGCGCGGCCTCCACGGGCTCGCCCTCGACTTCTCCGGGCACGGCGCGAGCACGGGGCGGCTCGCCGAGCTGAGCCTGCGCCGCCGGTACGAGCAGGCCGCCGCGGTCGTCGAGGACCGGGTGCCGGGCACCTCGCCCCTCGTGCTCGTCGGCTTCAGCATGAGCGGGCAGACCCTCGCCGATCTCGCGGCGCGCTTCGGTCCCCGCGTGACCGCGCTGGGGCTCTGCTCCCCCGCGGTCTACGCGGAGGAGGCGTGGGACGTGCCGTTCGGCGACGGGGACGGCCGCTTCAGCGAGATCATCCGCCGCCCGGACGGCTGGCGCGACGCACCCGCGCTCGCCGCCCTCCGCGCCTTCCCGGGCCGCGCCGTGCTGGCCGTGCCCGGCACGGACGAGGTGATCCCGCCCGCCGTCACGGACGCGGTCGCCCAGGCCCTGGCGGAGAACTCCCGCCCCCTGACGCGGCTCGAATTCCCGGACGCGGGGCACCGGTTGGGCGAGTGGTTCCACACCCACCCGGCCGACCGCGCCCGCTTCGTGACCGCGGTCCTCGGCACGGCCTGAGAGCTGTACGGGCTCAGCCCAGCAGGCGGGCCGTGATGGTGGCGAGGCGCTCGCCCTGGTAGCGGGCGGCGGCGAGGATCTCCTCGCCGGGGAGCTCGCCCTGGCCGGAGGCGTGGGCGGTGCCGTAGGGGTTGCCGCCCGCGGCGTAGACGGCCTGGTCGGTGTAGCCGGGCGGGACGATGATCGTGCCCCAGTGGTGCAGCGTGTTGTAGAGCGCGAGCAGCGTGGACTCGTTGCCGCCGTGCCGGTTGGAGGCGCTGACGACGGCGGTGGCGGGCTTGTCGTGGAAGGCGCCCTGGGCCCAGAGCCCGCCCGTGCTGTCGATGAACTGCTTGAGCTGCGAGGCGACATTGCCGAAGCGGGTCGGCGAGCCGAATGCGTAGGCGTCCGCCCAGGTCAGGTCGTCGTGCGTGGCGACCTCGATGTCGCGGGTGGCGTCGGCGTGGGCGCGCCAGGCCGGGTTGCCGTCGATCGCGGCGTCGGGGGCCAGTTCGGCGGCGCGGCGCAGTCGCACCTCGCCGCCCGCCTTCTCCGCGCCCTCCGCGAGGGCCGTGGCGAGGGCGTGCACGCTGCCGGTCGAGGAGTAGTAGATGACAGCGATCTTCGGGGCAACAGCAGTCACGGTAAGGCCCTTTCGGAGCACAGGAGAGTTCAAGCGGTTCAAGCGGATTGCTATCCGCTTCGCTGCGCGCCAGCTAACCCCACGCGGCGCCGCCTTGGCAAGGGGTAACCGGATAGCTATCCGTTAAGCTCGTGTGAATCGATCGCCGCCGCCGAACGGAGCCCCGCCCGTGCCCGACCCCACTCCGCCTCCCGCGCGCGGCGAACTGCCGGTCGTCGCGCTCACGCCCGGCGGCGCCCCGCCCGCGCGCGCACCGCGCTCCGACGCGGCCGAGAACCGGCGCAAGATCCTGGACGCCGCCGCCGCGCTCGTGGCGGAGCAGGGCCCCGACGCGCTGACCATGAACGCCGTCGCGCGCGCCTCGGGGACCGGCGTCGGCACCGTCTACCGGCGCTTCGGGGACGTGGGGCAGCTCTTCTCCGCGCTGCTGGACGACCGCGAGGCGCGGTTCCAGGAGGCGTTCCTGACCGGCCCTCCGCCGCTGGGCCCCGGCGCACCGCCCGGCGAGCGGCTGCGCGCGTACCTCCACGCGCTGGCGGACCGCTTCATCGACCAGCGCGAACTGCTGCTCGCGGGCGAGACGGCGGCGCCCCTCGCCCGTTACTCGCACGGCTCCCATCTCGGCCGCCACGCGCACATGGCGATGCTGCTGCGGCAGCTCCGCCCCGAAGCGGACGCCGCGCTGCTCGCGCAGCTGCTGCTCGCCCCGTTCACGCCAAGCCTCGTCGCCCACCTCACGCGCGAGCGGGGGTACACGGCCGGGCAGTTGAAGTCCGCGCTCGACACGCTGCTCGCGGGCGTCCTGGCCGGGCCGTAGGCTCCGTCCGCCGGATCATGGTTGCCCCCCGTCTCGGGGCTGGGCAGGGGCTGCCCCGTGCCGTGGGTTGCAGACTGCGGCCGCGTCGTGGTTTGTCGCGCAGTTCCCCGCGCCCCTTGAGGGCGCTCCGGGGAGCGCCCTTCAGGGGCGCGGGGAACTGCGCGCGCAACCGGCCACAACCCGCGGTCTGCGACACACAGGCAGGGGCAGCCCCTGCTCAGTGGCCACGGTCTAGGCGTGGGGGTCGAAGGGGATTCCGTCCGGCATCGCCTTCTCCAGGTGGCCGCCGAACTCGCTGTCCTTGAGGCCGAGGGTGGCGCTGCCGAAGTCGGCCTGCGTCAGCTTGTCGCGCAGCCCCTCCGGGTAGCCCTCCCAGCCGACGAGCGTGGGGTACTGCCAGGCGCCCCTGTGGTTCTCCGGCGGCTCGTCGCCCCCGTCGTTCTTGGCGGCGCGGAAGGCGTGGGTGCTGATGCCGTCCTTGTGGTAGACGACCTTCGGGTGGCCGTCCTCCCAGGGCAGGTCGCCGCGCCCGTGCACCGTGAACCCGCCGTGCGCGGACGTCGAGACGTACTCCGCCTCGTCCTTGCCCTCCGGCACCCACACCACGACGTGCTCCCAGTCGTGCCGGTGCCCCGCGCTGCCGGGGCCGAGGGCCGCCTGGTCCTTCTCGAAGTAGGAGGCGTACATGACGGCGCACCAGCCGTTGTTGCACTTCGAGCGGGCGTAGCCGTTGGTGTTCTCCAGGTCGCTCAGGTCGCGGCACTCGCCGTTGACGTCGCCGCCGAGCTTCAGCCCCTCGGCGACGGCGCCGTCGGGGCCGATGGCCGGGGTGGCGTAGCAGCCGTCCTTGTCGTAGTCGTACGCGGGCTGGAACTTCCGCTCCAGGTCGGTGGCGTTGCCGGGGAGCGCCGGGGGCGGCGCGGCGAGCGCGGTCGTGGGGAAGGCGACGACGAGCGCGACGGCTCCGGCCACCACGGCGGGCGCCGTCCGGTACCAGCGGCGCCTCTTCGGCTGCGAGTTGTCGTTCACGGGACTCTCCTGGGGCATGTGGGGGGCCAACTCACGCGTTGGCATGCGCGCTTCAGCTTTCCCTGCCGCCTCCTCCGTGCCAAGGGGCACAGAGGCGACCATGGGGAAAACCTCTCGGAAAGGAGCGGCACCCGACGATGCGTACGGTGACACTGCACTCCGGCACGGACGTGCCCGCGCTCGGCCAAGGCACCTGGCACATGGGCGAGGATCCGGCCCGCCGCGCGGCGGAGCTCGACGCGCTGCGCGCCGGGATCGACCTCGGCATGACGCTGATCGACACGGCAGAGATGTACGGCGACGGCGCCGCCGAGGAGCTGGTCGGCGAGGCGGTACGGGGACGGCGGGACGAGGTCTTCCTCGTGTCCAAGGTGCTCCCCCACCACGCCGACCGGAGCGGCACGGTCCGCGCCTGCCACGCGAGCCTGCGCCGCCTGGGCACCGACCGCCTCGACCTCTACCTGCTGCACTGGCGCGGCGGCGTGCCCCTCGGCGAGACCGTCGAGGCGCTGGAGGGGCTGGTGCGCGAGGGCAGCGTCGGCGCGTGGGGCGTCAGCAACCTCGACACCGACGACCTCGACGAACTCACCGCCCTGCGCGGCGGGCCCGTGCCCGAGACCGACCAGGTGCTCTACAACCTCACCCGGCGCGGCCCCGAGTACGATCTGCTGCCCCGCTGCCGCGCGTCGGGGGTGCCGCTGATGGCGTACTCCCCCGTCGAGCAGGGCCGGCTGCTCGGCCACGCGGCGCTGCGCGAGGTCGCCGACGCGCACGGAGCGACCCCGGCGCAGGTCGCCCTGGCCTGGGTGCTCCGGCACGACGACGTCCTCGCCATCCCGAAGGCCGCCTCCCGCGCGCACGTCGAGGAGAACCGCGCCGCCGCCGAACTGGTCCTCACGGCCGAGGACCTGGCCGCGCTGGACGCCGCGTTCCCGCCGCCGTCCCGGAAACTCCCGCTGGAGATCCTGTGACGGCCACCGGCCAGGGCCCTAGGAGGTGACCTCGCGGAGCAGCGCGCGGATCTCGCGCAGGCTCATGCCCGTACTGCCGTCGCTGTCGCGGTCCTCGATCATCGCGAAGTGCCGCTCGGCCGCCTCCAGGTCGCCGCGGCGCCGGGCCAGTTGGCCCGCGTAGCGGTTGCCCGCCAGGTGCTTCGGGTACTCCCGGAGGATCTCCTCGACGACCGGCGCCGCGTCCTCGTCGCGCTCCTGCTCGACGAGGAGACCGGCGAGTTCGGGGCGCGGGTCGAGGCGGCTCAGCCCGTACCGCTCGCGGCCGAAGTCCCCGTACCGGCCGACCGCGCGGCGCAGCCACTCCTCGGCTTCCTCGGCACGGCCGAGCGCGCGCAGGGCCCTGCCGAGCTCGTACGACGCCTCCGGGATGTCGGCCTCCCAGGCCATGGTGAGCCAGGGCTCGGCCTCCTCGTACCGCCCGTACCGGACCATGCTGCACCCGGCCAGGTACGCGGGGCGGGGCAGTCCGGTCCGGGCGGCGTGGACGTACCAGCGCTCGGCGTACTGCGGGTCGCCGCCGCGCTCCTCGGAGAGCCAGCCCAGCTGCCAGCCCGCGCCCCCGTGCCCCATCTCGGCGGCCCGGAGGAACCAGAGCTGCGCGGCGCGCTTGTCCTTCTTCCCGTCGCTCCCGGCCCGCCCGGCCTTCTTGGCCTTCTCGTTGTGGATCGTGCCGATCTCGTACGCGGCGTCGGCGTCCCCGGCCTCCACCGCCTCCTCCAGATACGGGAGAAGGTGCTCGCCCTTCGCGCCGCCGAGGCCCTCCAGCATGAGGACGAGGTCGCGCAGGGCCAGCGGGGTCCCCGACGCGCGGTACCAGTCGGCGGCCTCGGGCAGCCGGTAGAGCCGGTCGAGCGCGTCGGCGTAGTCGTACCGCTCCTCGGGCCCGCCCTCCTCGGCCTCGGCACGCAGCTCGGGCAGCCGGGCCTCCAGCTCCGGGTCGGGCATCTTCTTCGGGTCCTCGCGCAGCTCTTCGAGGCCCCGCAGCTGCCGGACGACCATCTCCTGCTCGTCGTCGAACGCGTCGTGGTCGTCCTCGCTCACCCCGGTCGCGCGGTACCAGCGCTCGGCCTCGTCCAGCCGCCGCTGCCGCTTGCACAGCACGCCCAGGTTGAAGCAGGCCCAGATGTGCCCGCCCTCCGACTCGGCCGCCGTCCGGTACCAGCGCTCCGCCTCCCGGAGCTCGCCGCGCTCCTCGTGCCAGACGCCGAGCACGTAGGCGCCGCCGCTGTACCCGAGTTCGTGCGCGCGTTCGGCCAGGGTGCGGGCCTCCTCCCAGCGCGCGGGATCACGGGCGACGAAGATGGCCTGGTCGACCAGAGCCTGACGGCTGCCGACCGCCGCGGCCCGGGCGAAGAGCGCCTCGGCCTCGGCGACGGTGCTGGGGTAGGCGTCGTACATCCCCTTGTGGTCCTCGTCGAGCAGCTCCGCCAGCGCCTCGTGGGCGGCCTCGGCGTCCCCCGCGGCCTCGGCGGCGGCGAGGTCGTCCCGCCACCGCGCCAGATCCTCGCGGATGGACGTGACGAGGCCGTGGCTGCGGGCCGCGACACGGTCGCCCCGCCCCTGCGCCTCGACGAGCCGCGCGATCGCCTCGTCCCACTCGCCGTGCCGCGCCGCGTGCAGCACCGCGCCGTTGGTCAGGCATTCGACGCTGCCCAGCTCGGCGCCCCGGGCGTACCACTCCTCGGCGCCGTCGAGGTCGCCCGCCTCCTTCAGCAGCGTCGCCAGCCCGAACGCGCAGCCGCCGTCGCGGTCTGCGCCGACCCGGTACCACCGCTCGGCCTCGGCGAACTCGCCCCGGTCCTTGTGGCAGATCCCCAGCGTACGGACCGCGTCGTCGTCCCCCTCCCCGGCCGCTCTCTCCCACCAGGCCAGCGCCTGGTCCATCCGTCCGTCCTTGGTCAGGAACTCCGCGTACGCCCGCGAAGCCCCCTCGCGTCCCTCTTCGACAGCCGCCGCCAACTCGTTCTCCTGGCGGCGTACTTCACCCCGTGACTGATTCCGCATCGGCAGATCGTCGCAGAGCGGCCCGCCGGACGATCACGGGGGTCCGCCCGGGGCCGACCCGCGGGTCGGCCCCGGGAGACATCCGGTCAGGCCGCCGCCGGGGTGTCGCGCGGGGATTCCGCTTCGACCACGAGGGCGGCGAGGGTCTCGCGGGCCCGTGCCACCCGGGAGCGGATGGTGCCGATGGGACAGCCCATGCCGAGCGCGGCCTCGTCGTAGGGCAGGCCGAGCAGCTGCGTCAGGACGAACGCGTCGCGGCGCTCCTCGGGGAGCGAGGCGAGGAGTTCGGTCAGCGCGATGCCCTCCTCGAAGCTCGGCAGGCCGCGCGGCTGCGCCTGCTCGGCGAGGGTCTGCCAGTCCTCGCGCCCGGAGAGGGCGGGTCTGGACGACTGGCGGCGGATGCTGTCGATCACCGTGCGACGGGCGATGGCCAGCAGCCAGGTGCGCGCCGAGGAGCGGCCCTCGAACCGCGGCAGGCTGCGGAACGCCCGCAGGAACGTGTCCTGCGCGAGATCGTCGGCGGCCTGCGGATCGCAGCTGAGGTGCGCGACGAAGCGCCACACGTCCCGGTGGAACGCGCGCACGAAACGCTCGACCGCCTCGGGGTCGCCGTCACGCGCCGCCAGGGCCAGTTCGGTGGCGGCCAGTTCGGACTCGGCGCTGTGGCGCCGCGCCCGGGGCCGGGGTACGGGTGGGCTGGAAGTCGGGGGAACGGAAGTGGTCAGGGCAGGACTCATCGCCTCATGTCCTTCACGTACTACGGGAACCACGGCGCCCGGAAGAGGGCGCCGGTGACATCGCCGGTCCGCCGCCGGGCGGCGGGACCGGATGCGCCGCTGTCAGACGACAGCGGTCCCGTGGGGCGGACCCCGAGAGGTGATGACATGGACGAGGAGCAGCGGGCGCGGGCCCGCGACCTCGTGCGCGCGCCGCGTACGCCGCGGCGGCGGCGCGGGCGCGGGGACGACGGGCCACCCGGCGAACCAGCGCAGCGGCGCGAGCAGCAGGCTCGCGCATGCCCTGCCGACGCGGAAGACGGCCCGTTCGCCGTGGGCCAGCCACAGCCCGGCCAGCAGCGCCGCCAGCAGGTGGGCGGCGAGCATGCCGGACGAGGACATGCCGGACATGTCGTGGTGCGCGGCCGTGCCGGCCGTGCCGGTCATGTCGGCCATGTCGGCCATCGCGTGACCGCCGTGACCACTGTGACCCCCAGGCGGCGGGCCGTCCATGCGATCGCCCAGTCCGGCGCGCGTCACGAGCCGGACCGAACGGCTCTCCGAGAGCGTCGTGCCCGTCTCGCCGCACAGCAGGTACGAGGCCCACTGCTGGGCGAACGACGGGGGACCACCGTCCCCCGGGCGTGCCCCCGGCACGGTCAGCGCCTGGGACCAGGAGAACGCGGTGTGCAGCGCGGTCTGGACGAGCGTCGCGGCCACGGTGACCGCGCCGAGGCCCCGTTCCCTGCCGGTCAGCGGCCAGGTCACGGCGCCCGTGACGGCGAAGGCCCCGCACAGGACCCACCAGGGCAGCGCGGTCCCGGACATGGCGACGTGGCCGACGGCCGCGAGCAGCACGCAGACGGCCGCGAACACCGCGGCACGCCCGGCGCGCACGCCCCGGTCCGTCGTCATCACGCCCCCATCGTTTCAGGCCCCTCCCGCGCCCCTGCCAGGTGGTCGTACGGGAGAGCGTTCCGGTTCCCGTGGATTTCCGGGGCGCTCAGGACCCCGGCCGTACGACCGTCGCCGTCACGCGGACCGGCGGGCTGTGGGCGAAGCGCAGCTCGAACGGCACGGTGTCGCCCGCCCGCCAGGACGCCGCGTCCGGCGCGGTGAGCATGACGTTCGTCGACGTCGCCGACATCGGCACCGCCGTACGGGCAGGCAGCGCGAGGGAACGGACCGACTCCATCCGGCCCGCGCCCGACGCGGTGTGCGTGTGACGGCTGAGCATCACGTGGCGTGCCCCGGGCGAGTCCACCGCGACCAGACGGTCCCCGGAACGCCCCGTATTGGTGATCCGGAAGGTCGCGGAGGTGTCCTGGCGGCCCGCGTACGTGAGGAACACGCGAGGCTCGCTCACCCGCAGCTCCGGCGGGCTGCCCGCGCCGCCCGCCGCGGTCCAGGCCGTCAGCCCGAGCAGCGTCACGGCGCACGCGGCGACCGGGACCCCCACCGCGACGACCGTGTCCCGCGCGCCCCTGCTCCGTTTGCTCCGTTCGGTCATCGCAGCCTCCGGGGCGCGGGCTCCCACGTGCGCAGCCGCAGGCTGTTGCCGACGACGAGGAGCGAGCTGAGGGACATCGCCGCGGCGGCCACCATCGGATCGAGCCAGCCGACGGCGGCGAGCGGCAGGGTGACCGCGTTGTAGGCGAACGCCCAGCAGAGGTTGGCGCGGATGGTGGCGAGGGTGCGCCGCGCGAGCCGTACGGCGTCGGCGACCGCGCCGATCCCGGCGCGTACCAGCGTGACGTCGGCCGCGCCGATCGCCGCGTCCGTGCCGCCGCCCATCGCGATGCCGAGGTCGGCACGGGCGAGCGCGGCGGCGTCGTTCACGCCGTCGCCGATGACGGCGACGCGGCGCCCTCGCGCGCGCAACTCGCTCACGAGACCGGCCTTCTCCTCGGGGGTGAGCGCGGCGCGGACGTCGGTGATGCCGAGTTCGGCGGCGACGGCGTGCGCGGTGGCCGCCCGGTCCCCGGTGGCCAGCACCGGCGTGATGCCGAGCCGCCGCAGCCGGTGGACGGCGTGGAAGCTGCCGGGGCGCAGCACGTCGCCCACGGACACGAGGGCCTCGACGGCGCCGTCGACCCGTACGGCGACGACCGTACGGGCGGCCCGCTCGGCCTCCGCAAGCGCCTCGGCCGCGGGCCCGTCGAGCGAGGCGGCCAGCTCGGGCCCCACGGACCCGACCTCGACCCGGTGCCCCTCGACGTCCCCGCCGACCCCGGAGCCGGGCACCGCCCGGAACCCGGTGACCTCGGGCAGCACGCCGCCGGGCACCACCTTCCGCGCGTACCCCACCAACGCCCGCCCCAACGGGTGCTCGGCCCCCTGCTCCACCCCTCCGGCGAGCCGGACGACGTCTTCGAGGAAGAGCGATCCGGCACCGCCGGCCCGACCGCCGGACGCCGCACCGGTCCCGCTGGTCCCGCCGCCGGACGCCGTACTGGTCCCGCCGGTCCCGGCGCCGAACGCCGTACTGGGGCCGCCGGACCCGGCGCCGAACGCCGAACCGGTCCCGCCGGACCCGGCGCCGGACGCCGTACTGGGGCCGCCGGACCCGGCGCCGGACGCCGAACCCGCCTCGGCCGAACCCGCGTCCACCGCGCCGGACCCGCCGGTCCCGCCATCGGGCCGTACAGGCGTCACGGTCGCCGACCCGGCGTTCTCGGACCCGGCGCCGGACGCCGAACGGGCCTCGCCAGAACCCGCGTCCGCCGCGCCGGACCCGCCGGTCCCGCCGGTCCCGCCATCGGCCCGTACGGGCGTCACGGTCGCGACCGTCATCGTGCCCGTCGTGAGCGTGCCCGTCTTGTCGAGGACCACGGTGTCCACATGGCGCAGCGACTCCAGCGCGCGCGGCCCCGAGACCAGGACGCCCAGGCCCGCGCCCCGGCCGGTGGCGGCGAGCAGCGCGGTGGGGGTGGCGAGACCGAGGGCGCACGGGCACGCGACGACGAGCACGGCGACGGCCGCCGTGACCGCCACCTCCGCGTCGGCGCCCGCGCCGAGCCAGAAGCCGAGCACGGTGACGGCGACCGCGAGGACGGCGGGCACGAAGTGCCCCGCGACCCGGTCCGCGAGCCGCTGGGCGCGCGCCTTGCCCGCCTGCGCCTCGCCGACCAGCCGGGCGATACGGGCCAGCTTGGTGTCCGCGCCCACGGCCGTGGCCCGTACGGTCAGCAGGCCGCCCGCGTTGACGGCGCCGCCGACGGCCTCGCTGCCGGGGCCGACCTCGACCGGTTCGCTCTCCCCGGTGACCAGGGAGACGTCGAGGGCCGAGGCGCCGCGGGTCACGACGCCGTCGGTGGCGACGCGTTCGCCGGGGCGGACGGTGAACTCCTCGCCGGTGCCGAGCTGTTCGAGGGGTACGGTGCGCTCCGCGCCGTTCCGCAGCACCGTGACGTCCTTGACGGAGAGCGAGGCCAGCGAGCGCAGCGCCGCCCCCGTACCGTCCCGGGCCCGGCCCTCCAGGTGCCGTCCGACGAGCACGAAGAGCGGGACACCCACGGCGGCTTCGAGGTAGAGGTGCGCCGCGCCGCCGCCCCCGCCGGAGGGCCACAGCGTGAACGGCATGGTCGTCCCCGGCACGCCCGCTCCCCCGAGGAAGAGCGCGTACGCCGACCAGGAGAACGCCGCCACGACGCCGAGCGACACCAGCGTGTCCATCGTCGCGGCGGCGTGCCGCAGCCCGCGCAGGGCACGCCGGTGCAGCGGCCGGCAGCCCCACGTGACGACGGGCGCGGAGAGCGCGAAGCAGAGCCACTGCCAGTTCCGGAACTGGAACGCGGGCACCATCGACAGCACCAGGACCGGCACCGCGAGCAGCGCGACGCCCACCAGCCGCCGCCGGGCCTCCGCCTCATCGCCTCGCTCGGCCGCGGGCTCCGGCTCGGGCAGCCGTGCCGTGCAGCCCGCGCGCTCCACGGCGGCGACGAGCGCGGCGGGGTCGAGCGCCGCCGGGTGCCGGACGTCGGCGCGGCCGGTCGCGAGGTTCACGGTGGCGCTGACGCCCTCCAGCGCGCCCAGCCTCCGCTCGACGCGGCGTACGCACGCGGCGCAGCTCATCCCGCCGACGTCGAGCACGGTACGGACGGACTCCGTACGGGCGGGCGCGCCCATCAGTGCCCGCCCCCGTGACCGTGACCGTGCCCTCCGCCGGATTCCTCCGGCGTGGACGACGGCTGGAGCCCGGGCGCCACGGGCCCGGCGAGCGCACCCGCCGCGTAGGCGACGCCGAACAGCGCGCCGAGCAGCAGAACGAATCCGACAAGCGAACGGACGGACGACATACGGGTGGTGCTCCGATTCATGGGATCCGGTTCACGGAGAGGGAGGACGGGACGGACACGGCGTCAGACCATCAGCACGAACATCACCGCCATGCCCAGCGCCATCGCGCCGTGACAGAGCAGGTCGTACGCCCGCTCGACGGTCGCGGGCCCGGCGGCGCGCGCCGTGTCGAAGCCGCGGGCGAGCCACCACAGCGCCCAGGCGAGGAAGAGCGCGGCGAGGAGCGCGGCCGTGACGCGTGCGGACGGTTCGGTCAGGGACATCGTGGCGAGGCTGTCCGCGCCGCCCCCGCCGTGGTGGTGCCCGCCCGCGTGCCCGCCGCCCCCGGCGCCGGAGGCGGGAGCGTCGCCCATGCCGTCCATGGCCTGGGCCATCGCGTGGAGCATCCACGCCATGGCCCCCATCGCGGCGGCGTGCGGCAGCGCGGCGCGCAACTCCCGTGCGCGCCCCGCGCCGTCGGGCCATACGAGGGCGGCCACCAGGTACCAGAGCGTGGCGGCGGCGAAGAAGGCGACCTGGGGCCCGGCGGGCAGCTCCATGCCGCGCGGCCACGCCATGACGGCCATGGCCACGGCCATCACCGCGTGCAGCAGGTGCGAGAGACGGTACGGCCAGCGGGACGCCCGTACCGCGCGCCACGTCCCGTGGACGGCGAGCGCGGCGAAGGCGAGGGTGAGGATCCAGCGGAGCCCGGTCGCGGCGATCACGCGCCCACCTCCGCACCGTCACGACGGTCACGGCCGCCGTCGCTGCCGTCACCGCCGTCACCGGCACGGCGCCGCACCACGGCCCGCGTGAGGTCCACCGCGAGGAAGAGGACCAGCGGGAGGCCGAACCACGGCAGCCAGTACGCGAGCAGCGCGACCGCCACCACGGCCGGGGCCAGCACCGCGCCGGGCACGCGGCGCCAGCCGCCGGGCGCGGGAGCACGGCCGGGGCGGCGCAGCCACCACATGCGGTAGCCCCAGAGGATCATCGCGGTCAGCGCGAGGGCGAGGAGCGCCAGCGCGAGCTGGTTGGGCAGCCCGAAGAGCAGGCCCATGTGCGCGTCGATGCCCCAGCGGGAGAGCTTCGCGAGGACCGGGTAGTCGTCGAAGCGGAGCGTCGCGGTGACCTTTCCGGTGCCGGGGTCGACGGCGACGGAGTCCTGCCGTACGGGCCAGGAGCGGGTGTCCTCCTTCACCGTGTACGCGGTGCCCTTCCCCGAGGGGGGCGTGACCTCCAGCACCCCGCCGAGCCCGGCGCCGCGCGCGGCCCGTACGGCACGGTCGAACCCGGCGCCGGACGCCGCGCCCGCCCGGTGCTCGCCGCCGCCCGGCAGTTCGGCGGAGACGGCGGGTGTGGCGCTGTCGAAGCGGGAGCGGAGGCTGTCGATGCTCGCGCCCGCGTACGCGGACCAGGTCAGGCCCGTCGCCGAGAGGCCCAGCAGTCCCACCGAGGCCCACAGGCCGACGGCGCCGTGCCAGGACCTCACGCGGCGCCGCCCGGCGGGCGCCGCACGCTCGGGCAGCAGCGTGCGGCGCAGCTTCGCGCGGGAGCGGCGGGCGCCGAGCCAGAGCGCGAGCCCGCCCGCGACCTCGACCCACAGCCAGCTCGCGGCGATCTCGCTGTAGTTGCGGCCCAGGTCGCCGAGGTGGAGGTTGCGGTGCAGGTCGTCGAACCAGGCGCGGACCGGCAGCCACTGGCCGAACGTCTCCAGGGTGCCGAGCACCTCGCGGTCGTACGGGTTCACGAACGCGGTGCGCGTGTATCCCTCGCGCAGCCCCGGCTCCTCGAAGACCACCCGCGTGCTGTCGTCGGCGCCCGCGCCCGTCCGTACCGCGGAGAGCGTGCCGTCGGGCACGGCCTCCCGCGCGGCGGCTATCTGCTCGGCCAGCGGGGCCTGTTCGCGCGCGGGCGCCGGCTCGACCTTCAGCTCGTGCCGGTACACGGCCTGTTCGATCTGCGGCATCGCCGTGTAGAGCAGCCCGGTGACGGCGGCGACCAGCAGGAAGGGGCCGATGACGACGCCCGCGTAGAAGTGCACGCGCAGCAGGAGCGGCCGCAGGTCCCGCCACGAGGGCGGCCGCGGGGGCGGAGCCGAGGGCTCCGCCCGCTCTGTACCGGCGAGAGTGCTGGTCATCCTGCTGTCCTTCCGTGCCGCCCGCGGCCGTGAGAGCGGGTTCGGGAGAGTCAGTCGGAGGGCGTACGGGGGTGGTTCCGGGCCGTGCGGACGAGGGGGTGTGACGCGGCGCACGCCGGGGCCTCGACGACGCGTCCTCTCCGGCGCGGCCTTTACGCGTCCTTAACGCCGCCCGGCATTCAGAACCGTCTGAACATTGCCGGGGCACGGCAATGCGGTACGCCCGTCGACTCGCCAGAATGCCGGTACGGCAAGCACGGCAGGGCCAGACGGTGCCGGACACCGGCAGAGGTGTGTAGAGGTGTGCACCGGGGCCCCAGCGACCGGGGGAACGGGGGTGAGGGAATGCGGACGTTCGCCGAGGCGGCACTGGCCTTCCCCACAGTCTGCTTCTCCGCCGCACTCGCCGTGGTCGTGGTCTTCTGGCTGCTCGTCGCAGTCGGTGCCGCCGAGGGCGAGGGGCCCGGCGCCTGGGAGTGGGGCGGGGTCCCGCTCACGGTCGGGCTCTCGTTCCTCGTCGCGTTCGCCTGGTTCCTGAGCCTGGCCGCCATGGCGCTGCTCGCGCCGCTCGGCCTGACAGGGGTGCCGGGCGGGCTCGCCGGATGCGCGGTGCTCGTAGGGGCCCCGCTCCTCGGCCAGCGCGCGGCCCGCACGCTCGTACGGCCGCTCGCCGCGCTCTTCCCCGACGAACCCCCGCCGTCCCGCTCCGACTTCGTGGGCCTGACGTGCGTCATCCGCACCGGGCGCGTGGACGCGGGCTTCGGCCAGGCCGAGGTCAGGGCGCGGGACGGCTCGACGGCGCTCGTCCAGGTACGGCAGTACGCCGACGATCCGCTGGCACTCGGCGACACCGGCCTGCTGTACGCGTACGAGGCCGACGGCGAGTTCTTCTGGGTCGCGCCCTTCGACGACGCGCTGCCGGACGCCGGCGGCCACGCCGCCGCCTGACCCGCGCGTCGTCGCTCTCCCCTTCTTCCGCTGTCCGCTTCCACCGAGGACTTCACATGGATGCCATCACCGTGGGCATCGGCGTGCTCGTCGCCGTTGTCCTGCTCATCGTCCTGGCCGTGTTCTTCGTCGTCTCCCGGCTCTTCCGCAAGGTGGAGCAGGGGCGGGCGCTGATCGTCTCCAAGATGCGGAAGGTCGATGTGACCTTCACCGGGCAGGTGGTGCTGCCCGTGCTGCACAAGGCCGAGGTCATGGACATCTCGGTGAAGACCATCGACATCGCCCGCATGGGCCAGGACGGACTGATCTGCCGGGACAACATCCGCGCGGACATCCGCATCTCGTTCTTCGTCCGGGTCAACAAGACCGTCGAGGACGTCATCAAGGTCGCGCAGGCGATCGGCACGGAGCGGGCCAGCGACCAGGGCACGCTGCAGGAGCTGTTCAACGCCAAGTTCTCCGAGGCGCTCAAGACCGTCGGCAAGCACATGGACTTCGCCGACCTCTACACGAAGCGCGACGAGCTGCGCGACAGCATCATCCGCGTCATCGGCACCGACCTGAACGGCTACAGCCTCGAAGACGCCGCGATCGACTACCTGGAGCAGACGCCGCTCGCCCAGCTCGACCCGTCCAACGTGCTGGACGCGCAGGGCATCCGGAAGATCACCGAGCTGACGGCCGTCGAGCACGTGCGGACCAACGAGTTCCAGCGCAACGAGGAGAAGGAGATCACCCGGCAGAACGTCGACGCGCGCGAGGCCATCCTGGAGCTGGAGCGCCGCCAGGCGGACGCCGAGATCAAGCAGAAGCGCGAGGTGGACACCGTCCGCGCCCGCGAGGAGGCCGAGACGGCGCGGGTGATGGAGGAGGAGCGGCTGCGCGCACAGGGCGCGTTCCTGCGTACCGAGGAGCAGCTCGGGGTGCAGCGCGAGAACCAGACCCGTGAGGTCGAGGTCGCGCAGAAGAACCGCGAGCGCGTCATCGCCATCGAGAACGAGCGGATCGAGAAGGACCGCCGCCTGGAGGTCATCGCCCGCGACCGGGAGACGGAGCTGACCCGGATCGCCGCCGAGAAGGAGGTCGAGGCGGAGCGCCGGGAGATCGCCGAGGTCATCAGGGAGCGCGTCGCGGTGGACCGTACGGTCGCCGAGCAGGAGGAGTCCATCAAGAAGCTGCGCGCCGTCGAGGAGGCGGAGCGCGAGCGGCAGGCCGTGATCATCGCGGCGGAGGCCGAGGCGCAGGAGCGGCTCGTCAAGGACATCAAGGCCGCCGAGGCCGCCGAGCAGGCCGCCACCCACAAGGCCGCCGAGGAGATCACCCTCTCCGAGGCCCGGCTGAAGTCCGCGGACCTGGACGCGCAGGCCAAGACCCGGCTCGCGGAGGGCGTCAAGGCCGAGAAGGCGGCCGAGGGCCTCGCGGCCGTCATGGTCCGCGAGAAGGAGGCCGACGCCATCGAGAAGTCGGGCCAGGCCGAGGCCCGCGCCACGGAGGCCCGGATGCGCGCGGAGGCCGAGGGCACGGAGGTCGCCCTCAAGGCCGAGGCGGCGGGCCTGACCGAGAAGGCCGCGGCGATGGCGGCGCTGGACGAGACGTCCCGCGCGCACGAGGAGTACCGCCTGCGCCTGGAGGCCGAGAAGGACATCCGGCTCGCGGGGATCGACGTGCAGCGGCAGGTCGCCGAGGCGCAGGCCACGGTGCTGGCGACCGGCCTGGAGAACGCCGACATCAGCGTCGTCGGCGGCGAGTCGGTCTTCTTCGACCGGCTGATGTCGTCCATCGCGCTCGGCAAGGGCGTCGACGGCTTCGTCCAGCACTCCGAGACGGCGCAGGCACTGGCCGGACCCTGGCTGGACGGCACGGCGAGCTTCACCGAGGACCTCACACGGCTGGTCGGCTCGGTCTCCACGTCCGGCGTGCGCGACCTGACGGTCTCCGCGCTCCTGATGCGCCTGATGCGCGACGGCGGCGACCGCTCCCCCCAGTTCGCCGAACTCCTCGACAAGGCCCGCCAACTCGGCCTCGCGGACATGCCGCTGGCAGAACTGAACACCAACGGCGACGCCTCCGGCGCGCGGAGCTGACCAGGCCGTGTCCGGCGGATCGTGGGTGCCCTCTCGTCTCAGGCCTGGGCAGGGGCTGCCCCTCCTCTCCGTCGCAGTCCGCGGGTTGGGGTCGGTTGCTCGCGCAGTTCCCCGCGCCCCTTGAGGGCGCTCCGGGAGCACCCCGTCAGGGGCGCGGGGAACTGCGCGACAAGCCACGACGCAGCCGCAGCCTGCAAGGCACGAGACGGGGCAGCCCCTGCCCAGCAGCCACGACTGACGACCAGAAGGGAATCCACCCATGACCGACGGGCTCGACACCGGGACCTACGAGGTGCTGCGGGACCGGCTCGTCGCGCGCGCCGGGGAGTTGGGGGCGCGCGCCGAGGCCCTCAACGCGCGCCGCACCGAGGAGTTCGGCTCGACGCGCCTCGCGCTCGACGGCTCCGCGCAGCTGCGCACCGCGCACCCCGCCGTGCCGTGCGACGTCGTGGCCGTCGGCCCGTACCTGCTCTTCGGCCGCGCCCCCGCCCCCGGCCTCCCCCGCGAGGCGGGGCGGGAGACGGGCCCCGAGGACGTGTTCAGCCTGCACGACGGAGAGCTGGACCCGCTCCCGTACGACACCGTGCCGGGCCTGCTCGACGACGCGGACTTCCGGCGGGAGTTCGCCGCCCTGCACCGCTACTACCGCGACGCCACGCTGCTGCGGCTGCGGCGCACCGAGGGCAAGCTCCTCGCCGTCTTCCGGACCGGGGAGAAGCCCGGGGACGTCCGCGTGCTGCGCTGGGCCCTGGACGGTGACGGGGACGGCGACGGTACGGGCGCGCGGTTCCTCGACGCGCGCGGCGAGCGCGACCACGTGCTGCCGCCGCCGCACGACGTCACCTGGACGGCGACGAGCCGCGCCGACCACGTGCTGGGCCGCCACCCCCATGTCGCCGTCGGCGAAGGCCTGTTCGTCTCGACCGTCGGCGGCGCCCTCACGCTCAAGACCGAGGACGACACCGAGACCGGCGAGGGCGTCTGGTCCGAGCCCGTCGCCGAGCCGCTCCAGTCGCTCGCCGACGCGGACATCGCGTACGCCCGCGCGGGCGCCCTCACCCTGCTGCGCGTCCTCCCCTACAAGGAGGAGCACGCCCGGTACCTGGCCGTCAGCCGCCTCACCGGGACCGTCGTCCGGCTCGACGGCATCGGGCAGGGCTGCCGCCGGCTGCCGGAGGACCAGGGCGTGGTCTTCCCCGGCGGGTACTGCCTGGCCGACGGCACGGCGAAGACGTTCGACGCCGTCGCCACGGACGGTCTGGAGTACGAACGTACGGTCCGCGCGCCCAACGGCGAGGACGTCCTCCACGCGTTCCACGCCCAGGCCGCCGGGCGCGCGCTGCTGCTCTCGTACAACACGATCCGCAAGGAGTTCGCCGCGCCGCTCTCCTGCCGGGGGTACGCGCTGTTCGACGACGGGACGCTGCGCGTGCTCCGTGCGGAGTCCGGGACGGGCGAGCCCGCGCGCGTGCACCCCCTGCAGACCTGGACGTCGCCCTACGCCACCGACGCCTGGGCCGCCGCGCGCCCGGCGGGCAGCGGCCCCCTCGCCCGTATCGGCAACGCCGACCTGGTCCGGGGCATCGCCGACTGCCTGACCGTCGCGCGCACGGCCACGGAGACAGCGCCGACCGCCGAGGTCTACCAGGAGCTGCTCGCCCTGTGCGCGCGGACCGCCGACAGCCACCCCTGGCTCGGGGAGCCGGAGACGGGCGACCTGCGTGCGCCGCTGGAGGAGGTGCGGGGCACGGCGGGGCAGGTGCTGGCCGAGTTCGAGACCGTACGGGAGCTGGCCCGGCAGGCGGCGGACGCGCTCGACGAGGGCGCCGCGCGCCTCGCCTCGGTGGTGCGCGGACTGCGCGGCCAGGCGCCCCGCACCGCCGTCGGCTGGGTCGACGGGCTCGCCGCGCTCCGGCAGGCGCACGGGCACCTGCTCACGCTCAAGGAGATGCGGTACGCGGACGCGGACCGCATCGACGCGCTCGCGGCGGACGCCGAGGCCGAGCTGTCCGCCTTCGGGCAGCGCGCCGTCACGCACCTCGCGGAGGAGGAGTCCTTCGCCGCGTACCACGCGGACGTCGAGGAACTGGTCGCGGAGGCCGGGGCGTTGACCACCGCCGCCGAGGCGGGCCCCGTCACCGAGCGCATCGATGATCTCGCCGCCGGGCTGCGCACGGTGACCGACGTGGTCTCCGCGCTCGACACGGGCGACGCGACCGTGCGCACCGCCGTCCTGGAGCACGTCGCCGCCGTCCTCGGCGCCGTCAACCGGGCCCGCGCCACGCTGGAGGCCCGGCGCCGCGCACTGCTCGCGGAGGAGGGACGGGCCGAGTTCGCCGCCGAGTTCACGCTGCTGGGCCAGGCCGTCGCGGGGGCGCTCGCCGCCGCGGACACGCCGGAGGCGTGCGACGAGGAGCTGGCGCGGCTGCTCGTACGGGTGGAGAACCTGGAGTCCCGCTTCGCGGAGGACGAGACCTGCCTCTCCGAACTCGACGCCAAGCGCGCCGAGATCCACGAACTGCTCTCCGCGCGCAAGCAGTCCCTCGCCGACGCCCGCGCGCGCCGCGCCGAGCAGCGGGCGACCGCCGCCGGACGCGTGCTGCGTACGCTCGCGCGCCGGGCCCGCGAACTACCGGACGGCGACGCGGTGTCCGCGTTCTTCGCCTCCGACCCGATGGTCGCCAAGGTCCGCCGCACCGCCGAGGAGCTGCGGGAACTCGACGAGCCCGGCCGCGCGCAGGAGCTGGACGACCGGCTCGCCGCACTCCGCCAGGAGGCCGCGCGCGCCCTGCGCGACCGCGACGACCTCTACTCCGACGGCGGCCGGACCGTACGCCTGGGGCGGCACCGCTTCGCCGTCAACACCCAGCCCCTCGACCTCACGCTCGTCCCGCACGGCGACGGCCTCGCCTTCGCCCTCTCCGGCACCGACTACCGCGCCCCCGTCACCGACCCGGACTTCCTCGCCACCCGCCCGTACTGGGACCGCGCGGTCCCGTCCGAGTCCCCGGCCGTCTACCGCGCCGAGCACCTCGCCGCGCGCCTGCTCGCCGAGCACGGCGCGGAGGCGCTCGCCGCGGCGGACGACCTCGGCGCACTCGTACGGCAGGCCGCGCGCGACGCCTACGACGAGGGCCACGAGCGCGGCGTCCACGACCACGACGCCGCCCTGATCCTCGCCGCGCTGCTGCGGCTGCGCGAGAGCGCGGGCCCGCTGTGCCACGAGCCGGACGCGCGCGCCACGGCCCAGCTCTTCTGGGCGCACCGCACGACCGCCGGTCAGCGCACCGCCTGGACGCGGCGGGCGGTCTCGCTCGCACGGGCGCGCGACGCCTTCGGGGCGCACGAGGCGGTGGCGGAGCTGAAGGCGGAACTGGCGGGGGCTTTGGCGGAGTCCTCGGCGGAGTCCTCGGCGGACCCGGAGGAGACGGGATCCGCCCCGTTCGCGGCAGCGGCGGCATACCTCTTCGACGAGCTCACCTCGGCGCCGGAGGGCTTCGTGCTCAGCGCCGCGACACGCACGCTCCTCGACAAGTTCCGCCGCACCGCCGACGCGGAGGCGTACGAGAGCGACCTCGGCGCCCTCGACCGGCTCGCCGACCGGCGCCAGCTCGCGGAGGCGTGGCTCGGCTCGTACGCGCGCGCCGCGGGCGAGCCCCTCGCGCCGGGCGACCTGGCCGAGGCGGTGGCCGCCGAACTCTGCCCGGACCTCCCCCGCTACGCCCTGGAGGCGCCGGTCGCGGAGCGGATCACCGGACTCCTCGGCGCCCATCCGCGTGTCGAGGGCGGCGCGCTGACCCTGCGGATCGACGAATTCCTCGCCCGTACGGAGGACTTCCGTACCCGCGACGTGCCCGGGTTCCGCGCGTACCAGCGGGAACGCACCGCGCTCGTGACCGCCGAGCGGGACGGGCTGCGGCTGGAGGACCACCGGCCGCGGGCGCTCTCGTCCTTCGTCCGGGGACGCCTCGTCGACGAGGTCTACCTCCCGCTCGTCGGCGACAGCCTGGCCCGCCAGATGGGCACGGCCGACGAGTCGGGCACGGGCGGCGCGGGCGGCCTGCTGCTGCTCGTCTCCCCGCCGGGGTACGGCAAGACGACGCTCATGGAGTACGTCGCCGAACGCCTCGGCCTCGTCCTCGTCAAGGTCAGCGGCCCGGCGCTCGGCCACGCCGTGACCTCGCTCGACCCCGCCGAGGCGCCGAACGCCATGGCCCGCCAGGAGGTCGAGAAGATCAACTTCGCGCTGGAGGCGGGCACCAACACCCTCCTGTACCTGGACGACATCCAGCACACCTCCCCCGAACTCCTCCAGCGGTTCATCCCGCTGTGCGACGCCACGCGCCGCGTCGAGGGCGTGTGGAACGGCCGGGCACGCACCTACGACCTGCGCGGCAAGCGCTTCGCCGTCTGCATGGCGGGCAACCCGTACACCGGGGACGGCAGCCGCTTCCAGATCCCCGACATGCTCGCCAACCGCGCCGACGTCTGGAACCTGGGCGACGTCCTCACCGGCAAGGAGCACCTCTTCGCGCTCAGCTTCGTCGAGAACGCGCTGACCTCCCACCCCCTCCTCGCCCCGCTCGCCGGGCGTACGCGCGACGACCTCGGCGTGCTCGTCCGCCTCGCGGAGCAGGACCCGACGGCACGCGCCGACCAGCTCACCCGCCCGTACCCGGCGGCCGAACTCGCCCAGGTGCTCGCGGTGCTGCGCCATCTGCTCGCCGCCCGCACGACCGTCCTCGACGTCAACCGCGCCTACCTGGCCTCCGCTGCCCAGAGCGACGCCACCCGCACCGAACCGCCCTTCCGGCTCCAGGGCTCGTACCGCGACATGAACAAGATCGTCCGGCGCGTCCAGCCCGTCATGAACGACGCCGAACTCCACGCCCTCGTCACCGACCACTACGCCACCGAGGCCCAGACCCTCACCAGCGGCGCCGAGGCGAACCTCCTCAAGCTCGCCGAACTGCGCGGCACCCTCACCCCCGAACAGGCCACACGCTGGACGGAGGTGAAGCGCACCCACGTCCGGGCACAGGCGCTCGGCGGCGACGAGGCCGACCCGGTCGCCCGCGCGGTCGGCGCGCTCGGCCTGCTCGCGGACCGGATAGCCGCGGTCGAGACGGCCATCACGCGCGCGAAGGCCTGACGGCGCCCTTGTCACGGGTCGCGACAGCTCCCGTACAGTCCGTACGGTGGACTTCCGAGCAGAGCCAGAACCCGCGCCGCCAGCCACCCCTCTCCCCCTCCCGGAGGCCGACCCCGCACTCGTCAAGCGATGGGGAGCGGGTGGAGGCGAACTGGTCGACCTGCTCACCGAGGTGCGCGAACGCTGCGGGGGCGTAGCCGCGTTCCGCCTCGGCGGCCCGGCGCCGACCGTGCTGGTCACCGAGCCGCGCGCGGTCCAGCACGTCCTCGCGCTGCGCCCCGAGGTGTACGTCAAGCGCTCGCACCGCGCCCGTCTCCTCGTCGGCGACGGCGTCCTCTCCGCCACGGGCCCGGCGTGGAAGCGCCAACGCCGCCTGCTCCAGCACCAGTTCACCGGCACCGGCATGCGCCGCCACGCGCGGCGGATCGACGAGGCGGCGCAGTGCACCGCCGAGCGCTGGGCCGCGTACGCGCGCTCCGGCGAACCTCTCGACCTCGACCGGGAGATGCACCGCTTCGCGCTCGACGCCATCTGGCGCACCCTCACCGGACGCCCCCTGGACGACGAGACCGAGCACGAGCTGAACGCCGTCCAGGCCGTGGCGGAGGTCCTGCCCACGCTCCCCGCCGACGCGGCGGACGCGCGCGAGTCGGTCGCCGACGAGCTGGCCCGTATCGACGCGGTCGCCCACCGCGCGATGGCGGAAGCACGCGCGGCCGGAACCGGGGACCTGCTCCGCGTCCTGATCGACGCGGGCGACACGCGCCCCGAGTACACCGACCAGCTCGTCCGCGACGAGCTGGTCACCCTCCTCGCCGCCGGTCACGAGACCACGGCCACCACCCTGACCTGGCTCTACCTCCTCCTCGACCGCCACCCCGAGGCCCGCGAACAGACCCTGACGGCAGGCCCGCAGGGCTCCGCGGAGCGCACCAGAGCAATCCAAGCCCTCTTCCAGGAAACCCTCCGCCTCTACCCCTCGGCCTGGATCCTGCCCCGCCACGCGGCGGAGTCCGACACCCTCGCGGGATACGCCGTCGAGGCAGGCACCGACCTCCTGGTCTCCCCCTACCTCACCCACCGCGACCCGTCCCTGTGGCCCAACCCCGAACGCTTCGACCCCCGCCGCTTCCTCACCCCCGAAGCGCGCCCCACCCACCCGGGCGCCTACTACCCCTTCGGCCTCGGCCCCCGCACCTGCCTCGGCATCCAATTCGCCCTCCGCGAGGCCACCGCCCTCCTCGAACGCCTCCTCCCCGCCCACACCCTCACCCTCCACTCCCCACCCCCACCCCCCACCTTCGCCTTCACGGTCCGCCCGAAGACCCCGACCCTGGCGACGCTGACGCCGCCGCCGCACTGACCCGGCACCACGCGCCGACCGGTGCGACCATGGCCGGGTGGATGTGAGGCCGGAGCTGCGGGAGGCGTGCCGGGCGGCGGGGATCGGGGTCGTGGCCGCCAGTGAGTACGCGGGGCCGCCGCGTGTGCACCTGGCGTTGCCGTCCCTCTCCGCGCGGCTGGTCGTCAGCCTCGGCGATCCCGTCGAGGTGGAGTACGGCGGGCGGACCGAGCGGCGGGCGGCGGTCGTCGCCGGGCTGATGCGGCCCGGGGTGGCCACGGCCAGCCAGACCCTGCGTCCGGGCCAGCCGATGGTGTACGTCGATCTGTCGCTCCCGGCGATGCAGCGGCTGACCGGGGTGCCGCCCGGCGAGGTGGACGCGGGCGGCGTGAGCGCGGAGGCGCTGCTGCCGTGGGTGGGTCTGCTGACCGAGGAGCTGGCCGAGCAGCCGCCCGAGGGACGCGCGGCGCTCATGCGCGTACGCCTGCTGGAGCGGCTGCGGCGGGCCGGTCCGGTGGACGTGCCGCGGGATGCCGTGGAGACGATGCGGCTCATCGGCGCGTGCCAGGGGCGCGTGCCCGTGGACGAGCTGGCCCGCCGTGCGCATCTGAGCCCGCGCCAGCTGCGGCATGTGATGGGGCGCGCGCTCGGCGTCGGCCCCAAGTTCGCCTCCCGGGTCGCGCGGCTGTCGGCCGCCGTCGACCGGGCCGGTGCGGGCGCCGAGTCCTGGGCACAGGTCGCGGCCGAGTGCGCGTACCACGACCAGAGCCATCTGGTGCGGGACTTCACCGCCCTCATGCGTACGACGCCCACGGCGTGGCTCGCGGAGGAGGGCCGGGACCTCGGGGGCTGGCGCCGCCCCGCGCCGTAGCCCCGTACGGATTCAGGGGGCGCGCAGCGCCTGGAGCATGCGGTCGAGCGCCGCCGTGGTGTGCGCGAGGTCCTCGGGTCCGGAGGAGGGGGAGGCCAGCCAGAGAGCCGCCTCGTTCATCGCCCCCGACAGCAGACGGGCCAGGGGCGCGACGGGCTGCGGCGCGAGGGTCCCCGCCTCGGCGAGCGCGGTCAGCGCCTCCGTGAGGTGACGGGCCGAAGCGGCCTCGTCCATCGCCCGCCACTCGCTCCAGCCCAGCACGGCGGGGCCGTCCACCAGCATGATCCGCTCGGTCTCCGGCGCGGTGGCGGCGGCCAGAAACTCCCGGCACCCCGCCGTCAGCTGCTCCCACGAATCCTCCTGGGCCTCCGCCGCCGCGGCCACCCTGCGCCCCACCTCCCGCTGCGCCTCCTCCAGCACCGCCCGGAAGAGGTCCGTCTTGCCGCCGGGGAAGTGGTGGTAGAGCGCCCCCTTGGTGACCCCGGCGGCCTGGACCAGCTCCGCCAGCCCCACCGCCGCGTAGCCCCGCTCCGAGAAGAGCCGCCTGCTCTCCCGCAGCAGCGCGAGCCTGGTCTGCTCCCGCTGCCGCTCCCTGACGCCCTGCTCCCGCATCGCGCCGCCTCCTTCGTTGACATACCAACGGTACGCCAATAGTCTGCCGCCGGACATTGACATACCGATGGTACGCGAAATGGAGAGGAGCCCCGTGATGCGGCTGACCAGCCTGTACGCGGTGATCTGCACGGCACGCCTGAAGGAGTCCCGCGACTTCTACACCGGCCTGCTCGGCTTCACGACGACCTTCGAGGCGGACTGGTACGTCAGCCTCCGCCACCCGGGAGGCCCCGGCGAACCCGGCATACCCGGCGCACCCGGCGCACCCGGCCACGAGCTGGCCCTCCTCGACCACACCCACCCGACCCTCCCCGAGAGCCACCGCGCCCCGGCCCAAGGCCTGCTGCTCAACTTCGAGGTCGAGGACGTGGACGCGGAGTGGCAGCGGCTCGTCGTCCGCGAAGGGCTCCGGCCCCTGCTCGGCCTGCGCAGCGAGGACTTCGGGCAGCGCCATTTCATCGTGGCCGACCCCAACGGCGTGCTGATCGACGTCATCACGCCCATCGCCCCCACCGGGGAGCACGCGGCGCAGTACGTCTAGGGCACGAGGGGCGGCGGAGATTGCACGGGCGACGCGGGAACGTGCACTCTTCTGCGGCGAGCAGCGCACGAGCCCGGAGGGAAACCCATGTGTGGAAACGCGGACGAACCGCATCGGCCCCCTTCCGCGCGGCTGTGCGCCCAGGGGCTCGATCGCTACCGCGAAGCCGCGGCGAAGGGCCGTATCTCCGGTGAGGTGCCCGAGTGCCTGATCCGGCTCGGGCTCGTGCGCCCCGCGTCGGACGACCCCGCCTCCTACGCCCCCGTACCGCCCGACATCGCCCTCGCACGGCACACCCGCCCCGTGCAGGAGGCGATCCTCGAACAGCAGCAGGCCCTGCTGCGCGTCCAGGACTCCTACGCCGAGGCCGAGGCCGCGTACCACGAGGCGCAGCGGGTCGCCACCACCTCCGGGCGCCTCCTCCAGGGCAGTGCCACCATCTACGCCGCGCTCAAGGCGGGGTCCGACAGCTGCACCGAGGAGGCGCTCACCCTCCAGCCCGGCGGCGGCCGCCCGGCCAAGGTGCTGGACACCGTGCTGACCTGGGAGTACGAGATGCTGGGCCGCGGCGTCCGGCGCCGTACGCTCTACCAGCACTCCGCCCGCTCGGACGGCCCCACCCTCGCGTACATGGAGAAACTCACCGAGGCGGGCGGCCGGTTCCGCACCCTCGACGAGCTGTTCGACCGCCTGGTCATCTACGACCGCAGAGTCGCCTTCATCCCGGTCGCGGGCATGGACATCCGGGAGAACGCCCTCGTCATCGAGCATCCCGCGATCGTCGACTACCTCACCCGGGTCTTCGAACACGCCTGGGACCGGGCAGAAATGGTCACCTTCGCCCGGCCCCGGTCACGCCCCGCCCCGCTGACCGACGTGAAGCGCCGCGCCGTGCTCCGCCTGATGGTCGAGGGCCACACCGACCAGACCATCGCGGCCCGGCTCGGAATGAGCGCCCGCACCGTCGCCAACCACGTCAGAGCCGCCTCCGACCAGCTCGCCGCCCGCAGCCGCGCCCAACTCGCCTACCGCCTCGCGGGATCGGGCCTGCTGGAAGAGCCCCGGGACGGATGAGGCGTCGCTCTCCGCGAGCGATGAATTCCGCCGCCCGCCGAGGTCTGTTCCTGTACAGGCACGAGTACGGGCACGAGTACGAGTACGAGTACAGCCAACGAGACGGAAGCGGAGTGATCACCATGGCGGACCGCAGGGCGGAGGCGCTGGCGCGGCTGGACGTCTTCATCGGTGACTGGACGGTGGAAGTCCGCTTCCCCGGAACGACCGCGGGCGACGCCCCCGTCGCCCGCAGCCGCTTCGAGTGGACGCTGGACCGCCAGTTCCTCCTCCAGCGCACCGAGATCCCGGTCCCGGAGGCCCCCGACGGCCTGATGCTCATCGGCGCGGACCAGGAGACCGGCGCGTACACCCAGCACTACTACGACTCACGCGGCGTGGCCCGGCTGTACGCCATGACCTTCGACGGCCGGACATGGACGCTGAAGCGCGAGGCCGCCGACTTCACGCCGCTCGACTTCCACCAGCGCTTCACCGGCACGTTCGACGACGCGGCGAACACCCTCACCGCCGCCTGGGAGACCCGCCAGGAGGGCCAGGACTGGCAGCTCGACTTCGACCTCGTCTACCGCCGGGCCACCTAGAGGCAAGCCACGGCCCGTCGCGGTCAGCCGCGGTCGGTCGCCAGGGCCGCGAACATGCCGGGGTCGTAGGTCCCGCCCCGCATGCGCGTGATCACGCCGAAGCGGTTGGAGGCGTTGATCATCGCTATCGCGGAGACCAGGGCCGCGGTCTGGTCGTCGTCGTAGTGCTCGCGCACCTGGGCCCAGGTCTCGTCGGACACGCCCTGGTGGGCGTCGGCGAGCCGGGTGCCCTCCTCGGCGAGGGCCAGCGCGGCCCGTTCGGCGTCCGTGAACACGGTCGCCTCGCGCCAGGCGGCGACCAGGTTGAGCCGCAGCGCGGTCTCCCCCGCGCGGGTGGCCTCCTTGGTGTGGACGTCGACGCACCAGCCGCAGCCGTTGATCTGGCTGGCGCGCAGCTCGACCAGCTCCAGCAGCGACTGGGGCAGCGCCGCCTCCTGGATGGCGAGGTTGACGGCGTAGACGCGCTTGCCGACCTTGGCACCGAGCTTGTTGGTCATCAGGTCGAGACGGGTTTCCATGGTTCGTCCTCCCTCGTGTTCGTGCGTCACCGTGACGCCGTACGCCATGGAGAAGCCGCTCCCCCGCCCCCTGTGACAGCCCGGCGATGTGACGCGGGCCACGCGGTCCGGCTGTCACAGAACGACGCCGCGCGGCATCTTGTGCGTGAAGTGATCTGACACGGCTGCGAACGAACAGGCAGGAGCGGACATGGAAACCGGAACGGACGCACGCGGCCCGGAGGGCGGCCGTACGGACCCCGCCACCACGGCGTTCGTGGCCCACCGCAACCTCCTCTTCACCGTCGCCTACGAGATGCTCGGCTCCGCCGCCGACGCCGAGGACGTCCTCCAGGAGACCTGGCTGCGCTGGTCGGGCGTCGACCTGAGCACGGTGCGGGACTCGCGCGCGTACCTCGTACGGATCACGACCCGCGAGGCCCTGACCCGGCTGCGTACGCTCCGCCGCCGCAAGGAGTCCTACGTCGGGCCGTGGCTCCCCGAACCGCTGCTGACCGCGCCGGACGTCGCCGAGGACGTCGAACTCGCGGACAGCGTCTCGATGGCGATGCTGCTGGTGCTGGAGACGCTCGCGCCGACCGAGCGAGCCGTGTTCGTCCTGCGCGAGGTCTTCGACCTCGGCTACGGCGAGATCGCGGACGCCGTCGACAAGACCCCGGCCGCCGTCCGCCAGATCGCCCACCGCGCCCGGGCCCACGTCGCCGCCCGCCGCCCCCGCGTCGACGTGCCCGCCGCCGAGACCCGCGACGCGCTCGACGCCTTCCGGGAGGCCGTCGAGACGGGCGACATGCGGCGCCTCCTCGACGTCCTCGCGCCGGACGTCGTCCTGCTGACCGACGGCGGCGGAGTCGTACGCGCCGCGCTCTCCCCCGTCGTGGGCGCCGGGCCCGTCACCCAGGTCCTGGCCCGCCTCGCCACCGCCGCGGCCCTCCGCCCGGCCCAGATCAACGGCCACCCCGCGCTCCTCGTCGAACTCTCCGGCAAGACCGACAGCGTCCTCGCCGTCCGCGTCGACGACGGCCTCATCACCGGCCTCTACGCGGTCCGCAACCCCGAGAAGCTGGCCCGTATCACCCACGAGACGCGCGTGAGCCGCTGAGCCGTGCACCCCCGGCAGTTTGGCAAGCAGCCGTTGACAATTCCCCTTTGTCAAGGCTGACTTGCCCCATGACGCTTCCGGACCTTGACGATCTGATCGCCGAAGTGGACCGCACCTGCGAGGTCGCGCATCGCCCCGGCGGGCAGGAGCAGCCCGACTGGCTGGCGCTGCTCGGCTCGGCCGCCGGGATCGCGGGCCAACTCCAGGCGCTGGCCGACGACCTGGTCGAGGACTACGTCGAGCACTGCCGGCTGCACGGCATCTCGTGGACCGACATCGGCACGGCCCTGGGCGTGACCCGGCAGGCCGTTCAGCAGCGCTTCCACGCGCCGCACAAGCGATACCCCCCGGAGACGCTCACCGAGGGTCTCCAGCAGGCGATGACGCACATGAAGCGGGCCGCCGTGCAGCACCGCAACAACTACATCGGCACCGAGCACCTGTTGTGGGGGCTGACCGCGGAGGAGAACACCGCCACGGCCCTCCTCGCGGCAGCGGGCGCCGACCCGGCCGAGATCCACCGCGCGGTCGGCGCCCAGATCGGCATGGGCGCCTCGCAGGCCGCCGAGCGCATCGCCTGGACCCCGTACTCCCGCAAGGCCATCGCCCTCGCCGAGGAGTTCGCCGGGGAGTTCGCCGAGGAGTACGCCGGGGAGCACGCCGGGGAAGCGGGATCCTCACTGATCGACTGCGACCACCTGCTCCTCGGCCTCACCCGTATCGCCCGCGGCGCGGCCGCCACGGTCCTCTCCACGGCGGGCCTCGACGCGGACAGCCTCCGGGAGGCGTCGCGTCACGGCCGCGAAGGTCACTCCCCCGACGGGTCGAAGACCGCGGCGCCGAGGACCGAGTCGGCCATGCCGTAGTAGAGGAACCAGGTGCCGCGGAAGTGGACGAGGCCCTCGCTGAAGACGACGTGGTTGACCTGGCCGCCCTCCTCGTCGTCCGAGGTCGGGACGAGGAACGGGCGTTCCAGGCGGGCGACCGCCTTCGTCGGGTCGGCCGGGTCGATGAGGAGCTGCCCGCCCGAGTACTGGCCCTTGGTGTAGCCGCCCTTGCCGTCCGAACGGCCGTTGTAGACCAGCAGGATGTGGCCGTCGTCGGTGAGCAGCGGCGGCGGGCCCGGTTCGATGAGGGAGCCCTCCCAGGGGTGGAGGGGCTTCGCCACCGGGTCGTCGTTGCCGACGGTCTTCCAGTGGATGAGGTCCTTGGACGTGGCCCAGTAGATGTTGGACTCGCCGAAGTACATCCAGTACTTGCCGTCGATGGGGGTGGCGAGGAGGGCGCCCGCCTTGTTCCAGGGCTTGTCGCCGTGGATCGGGTCGGGCAGGTCGGGGAAGAGCGGGCCGTGCTTCTCCCAGTGCACCAGGTCCTTCGAGGTGGCCAGGCAGAGCAGGGCGCTCGTCCCGTCGTAACCGGTGTACGTGAGGTAGTACGTGTCGCCGATCCGGACCACGCGCGGGTCCTCGCAGCCACCGGGCTTCTCGTACGGCTCCGTCGGCTTGAGCACCGGCTCCGGCCTGCGGCGGAAGGTGAGGCCGTCGTCGCTCCAGGCGAGCCCGATGCTGGAGGTCTTCTTCTCGTCCTGGGCCCGGTAGAGCAGCGCGATCCGGCCGCCGACGACCAGGGCGCAGGGGTTGTAGAGGTACGCCGACTCCCACGCGTGCGCGGGTTCGGGGCGCAGGATCGGGTTCGACTCGCTCTTGGTGAAGGGGCCCAGGGGGAAGCGGGCGGGTCCGCGAAGGGGCTGCTGGAGGCGCTGGTGACCCGCGGCCGACGAGGGGCCCGCCATGGCGAGCGTCCCCGCCAGCGCCGCACCGGCCACACCGGCCGACGCCTTCAGCACTCCGCGGCGGTTGGCGTACTCCATGTCCGTACGACCTCCTGGTGGTCGGGAGCCACGAGCCGCTGACAACGTTGTCGAACAGCGGTCCGCACGCGCTTGCTTGGCCCACACCCTGAGCGAGGCACCCCGCCCCGTCAAGGGAACGGACGCCACGGGTTCCCCAAGAGTCCAGCGCGTCCGAGGTGTTGACAGGTTTCACGAGGCGGCTCAAGAATCGGCCCCTACGTGACAACGTTGTCGGCAGGCAGGAGGACCACCGTGGGGTCCGAGTCCATCTCCCTTGAGGTCGGCCGTCGGCGCCTCCTGCAGCTGCTCGGCGCGACCGGCGCCGCCGCCGCGCTCCCCCTCGCCCTCGCCTCCCCCGCCACGGCGGCCCCGGGGCGGACCACGGATGTCGCCGCCGCCTACTACCGCGCCCTGCTCCGCCACACCCGCTGGTCGGAGACGCAGTGGGACGAGGCGAAGGGGACGTACAGCGAGAAGGACTTCGGCTTCGCCGTCGTCCTCGGGCACGCCGTGCTGCTGACGCGCGGGGAGTTCGACGAGGGCGTGGCCGGGGTGAGCAGGGCGACGCTCAAGCGGCGTACGCTCGCGACCCTGCGCCACTTCGCGGCGTCGAACCGGCTGGCGGGCGGCAGCACATGGGGCCGCAGGCTCTTCTTCGACACCACGTTCCAGTCGTACTTCGTCCTCGCCGCGCGCCTGCTGTGGGACGAGCTGGACGCCGGGACGCGCTCCGCGGTCGACACGATCACCCGCGAACAGGCCGCGTACACGCACTCGCTGGGCACGGGCGACGACCCGGACTCGGGCGACTGGACGCCGAACGGCCTGAAGGGCGGGTACGTCGGCGACACCAAGCTGGAGGAGATGGGCGTCTACTCCCAGACGCTCGCCCCGGCCCTGGCCTGGGCCCCGGACGACCGGCGCCGCCCCGGCTGGGCCGCCTCCTATGGCGCGTGGTCGCGGAACGAGGCAGGGCTGCCGCCCGCCGACCTGGCCAACCCCACGCGGGTGGACGGCGTCCCGGTCTCGCGCAACACCGCCCGCAACACGTACGACACGTTCATCGTCGAGAACCACGAGTCGTTCGGGCCGCACTACCAGGAGGAGCTGTGGCGCACCTCGGGCCGTAACGCGGCGCACTTCCTCGCGGCGGAGCAGCCGCTGCCCGAGGTCCTCACCGCGCAGCCCAACGCCGGGCCCCTGTGGCGCACGCTGCTGGGCGTCATGTCCGACGCGGGCGAGCCGCTGATGCCGATGGTGAACGACCGCGAGCACCTCTACGGCCGCGACGTGATCCCGCTCGCCTTCCTCTCCCGGGTGGCCGGTGACAGGGCCGCGGCGCGCGCCGAACTGGAGCTGGCCGCGCGGCTGGAGGCGTACCAGAAGTACCCGCCCGAGAACCGGCTGACGAAGTTCTCCGGCGAGCCGAAGTACGAGCCCGAGGCGCGCGCCGAGCTCGCCATCAGCTACCTGCTGCACGAGTGGACCGCCGGCCGGCACGTACGGGCGCTCTCGCGGGCCGGACTCTTCGAGCACGCCAAGGGCGTCACCGACTTCGGCACCGGCCCCGGCCTGGTCTCGCACCAGTCCCCGGCGGCCTGGGCGGGCGCGGTGACGAAGCCGGGCTTCGTGAAGTTCGCCTGGCAGCCCGCGCACGACGACTGGCTGTTCCGGCTCAGCGGCAGCACCCCGATGTTCCTGCCCTCGACCGCCGCCGAGGTCACCGGCCGTACGGTGCGGGTGCACACGGCCGTACGGGACGGCTTCGACGGCAGCGCGACACTGCTCCGCCTCGGGGACGGCTTCGCCGGGTACACGACGCTCCCCACCGGCGCGGTGGTCTACGCGGCCGACGGCTCGTTCGCGGGCGGCTCACGGCTGGAGGTGCACAACCTGACCATGCCGGGCGTGGCGGGCCTGGACGGCAGCCGCACGTACCGCTTCGCGGAGGGCACGGCCGAGGTCCGCGCGCAGGACGCCGCCGCCTCGGAGGGGTCCGGACGCACCGACGAACTGACCTTCGAGCGGGCGACGGTCCGTCACCTCCGCGTGCTGGGCGTGCAGCCCGACCCGGCGTACGGGTACTCGCTGTACGCGGTGGAGGCCCGCGACGCCGACGGCGGTCCCGACCTCGCCCGCGGCCGTACGGCGACGGCGTCCTCGCACGCGTCCGGCATGGAGCCGGAGCTGGCGGTGGACGGCGAGGCCGACACCCGGTGGGCCGTCTCGACGAAGGACCGGCCGCGCGCCGACAGCTGGTGGGCGGTGGACCTCGGCGCCGCGCACGCGCTCGACCGGGTCACCCTGCGCTGGGAGGCCGCCGCCGCGCGCGTCTACCGCCTCCAGGGCTCGGCCGACGGCGAGCGGTGGACGGACCTGGCGACGGGACCGGAGCCCGCGGTGCGCAGCGAGGGCGGCTGGCTCGACGTCGACGGCCGTGCGGGCCTGGTGGTGCGCGGCGGGCGCGGCGGCGGCAAGCGCGCGGTCGCCGTCTACGGCGACATGATCGTCCCGGCCGACGGCGCCGACGACGCACGCACGCCCCTCGTCGTCGAGGGCCACTGCGCCGCCTCGCCCGAAAAGCTCCGCGACCTGGCGCGCGACGCCACGCCGACCGCCGAGGACGAGCGGCTCCGCGCCGCGCTCACGGACGGGTACCTGAGCCTGTTCAACCTCTCCGGGGACGCGGTCGGCACGCGCGTCGAGGTGCCCCAGCCGGGCCGCCGTCTGCGCGTCCACGAGGGCGAGCAGACGGTGACCCGGAACGGCCTCGTCCGCACCGCGCGCCTCGACGCCGCGTCCGCCCGGCTGCTGCCGCCCCGCTTCACCCTCACCTCGCTGTCGGGCCGTACGCTCCCCCCGGGCCTGCGGATCCGGGTGACCGACGGGGCGACCCTGCACCTGTCGGGCCCCGGCTGCCGGGTACGGATCGAGGGCCAGGGCCGCAGCACCGTCGCGACCGTACGGGCCGGGCGCGGGACCCGGGTCACCGTGCCGGGCGCGCGGCCGTTCCCGTACGACGACCACGCCCTGGGCCGGAACACCTTCCCCACCTCCCCGCTGCCGCCCGGGATGTCCTCGCCGGGTGCGGCGGTGGACGGCGCCCCGGACACCGCGTGGCGGCCGGGGCCGGACGGCCGGATGGTCGTGGACCTCGGGGAACGGCGCCCGGTGCGCCGTGTGGAGGCCGAGTGGACGACGCCCTCGGCCCCTGCCGCGCACGTGGAGTTCAGCAAGGACGGCGTGCACTACCGGAGGGCGGGCACGCTGGACGGCCACGGCCGCGTACGCCGCCTCCGGCACGAGGCCGCCGCTCCCTCCGCCCGCTACGTAGCCGTGAAGGTCCACGGCACGCCGCCCGCGCACGCCCGCCTGGTGCGGCTCTCCGTGCGCTGAGCCCGGGGGGCTCGGGGGTGGGACTCGGGGGTGGGCCTCACCTCCTCACCCGGACCACCTCGTAGGTGAGCCGCCCGGAAGAGGGCACGTCGAACCGGGAGTTGACCGCGTAGAGGTCGCCGCCGCGGCCGAAGGCGAGGTTCGTGGGCACGGCGAGGTCGCTGTCCTCGATCGTACGGACGTGCGTCGCGGAGGTGCCGTCGCGCGAGAGCTTCAGCTCGGCGATGGTGTTCTCGCTGTGCTGCGCGACGTGGAGCGTGGAGCCGCGCAGCTCGATCCCGTCGGCGCCGAGCACCGGGCCGCCGTGGACGGTCACGCGCCGGGCGTCTCCCGTACGGGTGTCCACCCGGTACAGCTCGCTGCTGTTGCCGTACGGGTCGTCGGGGCTGTCGGTCTGCGCGACGAGGACGGTGTGCGCGTCGATCGCGGTGATCCCGTTGCCGTTGAACGCCCTGCCGAGCTCGCTCTCCTTCACGAGTTCGAAGTCGCCGCCCAGCCGTATCGTCCGGGGCTCGCCGAGCCCGCGCCCGTCCGCGCGCAGCGGGAAGGCGTGCAGGACGCCCTTGTACGAGTCGGTGACGTACGCGGTGTCCCCCGTCACGGTGATGTCGTTGAGCAGCTCCGCGCCCGGGACCTCGTGGTTCTCCAACTGCTCGCCCGTGAACCGGTCGTAGACGCGCAGCTCCCCCGAGGTCTGACCGGCTACCAGGAGCAGACGGCCGGTGACGTGCAGGCCGAGCGCGTGGTCCCCGTCGGCCTCGACGAGCGGCTTCACGTCCCCGGTACGGAGGTTCACCTTCATGACCCTGCCGTCGGTGAACGAGCTGATGTACGCGGTGTCGCCGACGGTCTCGATGCCCTCGGGCTGGTAGCCGAGGCCGTCGGGCATGCCGTCGTTCGGCAGCGCGATGGTCTTCGGCGGGCTGGCGGGTTCCGCGCCGTAGGCGGTGGCGGTGGCGCCGGTGACACCGGCGACGGCGACAGCGACGGCGGCGACCGCTGTCGCGATGCGGGTGACGCTCTTCATGATCACTCTCTCCCTCTCCAACGGACTGGCCCTGGCGGTCCCTTGGGGCCTCTGGGAGGAACGCTAGAACCTGACACCCATGTGAGAGGCAAGCGCCGAGGCGTCGTACGAGGTCAGAGCGCAGAGGTCAGACGAAGAAGGCGTTCATCCCCGGCACGTCGGAGAGGTAGGTCTCGACGCTCGCGATCCTTCCGTCGCGGAGCCGGCAGACCGTGGCCAGGTGCTCGTCCAGCACAGCGTCCTCGCGGCGCGCGGTGTTGTGCAGCGAGAGGGCCATGTTCTCCCTGCTGACCAGGAGGTTGAGCAGCTCGAAGTGGACGCCGTACGAGGCGATCAGCTGCGCGCGCTCCACCACGGCGTCGGCCCCCTCCGCCGTACCGGAGATGGCGTTGTCGCCGGGCAGGGTCCAGGTCGCGTCGTCGTGCAGCAGGGCCCGGATCCCGTCCCAGTCGGCGGAGACGAGGGCCTTGTGGAAGGTGCGCCCCAGGGCGAGGGCGGCGGCTTCGGTGGACATGGTTGATCCCTTCGAGGGCGTACGGACGGCCTTAAAGCGGTGATCTCCGCTTTAAGGCACCGTAGGCCTACGAGCCACTAAGGCGCAAGCCTTCGCTTTAAGGCTTAGGGTAGGAGCATGGACACCGACGACGCACCGGCGAAGCGGCCGGGCGGGCGCAGCAGCCGCGTCCGCGCCGCCGTGCACAGCGCCGCGGTCGCGCTCGTGAGCGAGCGCGGCGCGGACCAGGTGACCCTCCCGGCCGTGGCCCAGCGCGCGGAGGTCAACCCCAGCACTCTCTACCGGCGTTGGGGCACGCTCGCCGCACTGCTGGCCGACATCGCCGAGGACCATGGCGACAAGGGAGCGCCCCCGCTCGTCGGCGACCTCCGCACCGACCTGGAGAACCAGGCCCTCTGGACCCTGGAAGAGCTCTCCCGCCCCGGCGGCATCGCCTTCTTCCGCGCCGAGGTCGCCCCCGACGTCGACGAACGCCACGCCGGAATGCGCGCATGCCTCCGCCGCGTCAGCGACCGCTTCGCCCCCGTCCTCGAAGCGGCCCGGACCCGCGCCGGCACGTCCGGGCCCCCGCCGTCCCTGGAACAGGTCCTGGACCGCCTGGTCGCCCCGCTCTACTTCCGCGTCGTCTTCTCGATCCCCGGCACGGACGAGACCTACGTCCGCTCCCTGGTCACGGACCTCATCGGGGAGACGTGAGCCACGCGCACCGGACGACCGCCCCTGTGCCGCCCGGCGACCTGGAGGGCTTACGTCAGTCCGCCGGGTCCGGCGGCCAGGGGCCGAGCTCGGGCAAGGCCGTACCGGTCGTGTCCAAGGGACCGTCGGTGTCGCGCCCGGCCATCCACGCCGCGAGGTCACGCACCGCGCCGGAGACCTCGACGGACGACGTCCCCGCCCCGAGGGTCCGGGTGAACTCACCATCGGTGGCCCGCAGGACCAGCCGGGTACGGTCCGGGGCACGGCCCGACAGGAAGTCCAGGGTGTGCAGCGCGAAGTCCGACGGCCAGTCGCGGGGCCGGTACCCGGCCGCCAGGTCGACCGCGTGGATCTCCGCCTCCCGCCACCGGGCCAGCGCGGTGTCCAGCACCGTGGCATGGCGGAACCGGACAGCTCGCCCCCAATCCTCGGCCCCCAGCCTGCTCCAGGTCTCTTCCAAGGCCCGCTGGGCCAGCCCCAGTTCCCCGTACAGCTCCGCCAGCGGCAGGGCGGCCCCCTCCTCGATGGCCCGGTCACGCTCCGCCGGGCCGCCGTCGTACATCTCGACGCGCTCGCCCCGCAACGCCGCCCGCGCCTGCCGCTCGAAGGCGCGGGCGTTGTCGGCGAGGTGCTGGAGGACATGCCCGCGTGTCCACCCGGGCAGGGCGGAGGCCTCGCCCTTCTGCCGCTCGTCGAACCGTTCGACCAGCGCGAGCACCCTGGCATGCGCGGAGGAGACCCGGGGCAGCAGTTCGTCAGGAGCAATAAGTGAGTTGACCACTGTCGCAGCCTAACCGTCGGCCCCTTTCCGCTCGCGGGCAGCGAAGGGGCAGGATCAGGAAGACGAAGAGGACCGAGCGAACCCTTCAACGATGTCTGCGACCGGGGCAGGGCCTAGGCTGCGACGATGCAGTCTGCGGACCGGAATCGGGCGAACGACTACGACAGCATCGCCGAGGCGTACGCGGCGGAGAACGCGAACAGCCTCGTGAACGCCTACTACGAGCGGCCCGCGATGCTGGCCCTCGCCGGAGACGTCACCGGCCGCCGGGTCCTGGACGCGGGGTGCGGCTCCGGCATGCTGTCGGCCGCGCTGCGCGACCGCGGTGCCGTCGTCACCGGCATCGACGCCAGCGCGGGAATGCTGGCGCAGGCGAGGCGGCTGCTCGGCGAGGACGCGGACCTCCACGTGGCCGACCTGCGGGACCCGCTGCCGTTCGACGACGGGACGTTCGACGACGCGGCCGCGTCGCTGGTGCTGCACTATCTGGAGGACTGGGGGCCGACGCTGGCCGAGCTGCGGCGGGTGCTCCGGCCCGGCGGGCGCCTGATCGCCTCGGTGAGCCACCCCTTCACGTCCTACGCGCACCGGGATCCCCGGCCCGACTACCACGCGACGACCAGCTACACCTTCGACTGGGCCTTCGACGGGGAGTCCGTCCCGATGAGGCTGTGGCGCAGGCCGCTGCACGCGATGACCGACGCCTTCACCGCCGCCGGTTTCCGCCTCACCGCTCTCAGCGAACCGCGGCCCGACCCGGCCGCCCGTGAGCTGTTCCCGGACGGATTCCAGCAGCTGTCGAGCAACCCCAACTTCCTCTTCTTCGTCGTCGAGGCACCGCCGTCGGCCACCGCCGTCGATCACCGGCTCGGGCGGAACGGGAAGCAAATCCCGCCCCAGTAATGTGGTTTCGCATGACCGACTCCGAGGCCGAGGCCGAGACCGAGATCACCGCAGACCTGGTCCATGAGCTGCTGCGGGAGCAGCACCCTGACCTCGCTGGACCGGCCGTCCGCGAAGTGGCGGGCGGTTGGGGCAACCAGATGTGGCGCCTGGGGGACGACCTGGCTGTGCGCATGCCGCGTACGGAGGACGCTCCGGACCTGCTCCGCAAGGAGTGCCGGTGGCTGCCCGTACTGGCCCCGCGCCTGCCGCTCCCGGTCCCCCTCCCCGTACGGACCGGCGAACCGTCCGTGCGCTTCCCGAAGCCCTGGGCCGTGATGTCGTGGGTCCACGGCGAGCCCTTGGACCGCTCCTCGATCAGCGAGGGCGGGCACGCCGCCGACGTGCTGGCGGGCTTCCTCAAGGCGCTCCACGTCGAGGCGCCGCCCGAGGCACCGCCCGTTGCGGATAGGGGCGCGCACCCCAAGCAGTACACGGACGGCTTCGAGCAGTTCTTCCAGGCCGTGGTCCCCGGCGACGTCGCCGACGAGGTCCGGGCCGTCTGGGACGAGGCTGTCGCGGCCCCCGGATGGGAGGGCCCGCCGGTGTGGGTGCACGGTGACCTCCACCCCGCGAACGTCGTCGTCTCGGAGGGGACGCTCGCGGGCGTGATCGACTTCGGCGACATGTGCGCCGGTGATCCGGCGTGGGACCTCGCGGCCGCATGGGTACTCCTTCCCGACGGCGCCGCCCGGCCCTTCTTCGACGCGTACGGGCAGGCGGACGAGGGCACGGTCCGCCGCGCCCGCGGACTGGCCGCCCTGAAGTGCCTGTTCCTCCTGCTCATGGGCCAGAACGGCGACCGGGGCCTGCCCGGCGGCAAACCGGCATGGGGACCGGCGGGCCGGGCAGCGCTCGATCGCGTCCTGCGCGGCTGATCTCCCCACCCACCCCACATCCACACCACACCCGCCCCATCCGACCCACCCGCCCCACGGGCACGTATGGCACCATCCTCCTTCCGGTCGCACGGGGGATCAGGAAGCGCGATCGGCAAGCAGAGCACGGAAGTTGAGAACGGGGAACATCATGCGCGTGCGCAGGACCGCGGCCTGTCTGGCCGCCGTGGCGGCACTCATGGCCGGGCTGACCGGCTGCTCGGACGACGGCGGGAAGAAGTCGAAGAGCTCCGGCGACGGGCCGGGGCTCGGCGCCAAGGACGGAGCGGACGGGAAGGTCACCGTCGAGTTCCAGCTCACCGGCGACTCGCCCGCCAGCGTCTACATCCCGGGCATCATCCGGAAGAACGGCGGGTTCGAGGATTACGAGGTCGAGAAGGTCAAGACGCCCTGGAAGAAGAAGTTCAAGGTCAATCCGGGCAACCCGCTGTCCATCCAGTCCTCGCCCGAAAACGGGCAGAAGTCCATCGGCTGCAAGATCGTTGTGAACGGCGAGGTCAAGGACCAGGACATGCAGCGGTACAAGGAGGGTTCCACCCTCACCACCGGCTGCACGACGTCCGCCTAGGCAGCGCCTTCAGCCCTTGGCCGTCAGCCCCCTGGCCGTTCGGTCCATCCCCGTTCGATCCATCGCCGGATGATGTCGTCGAGCGTATCCAGGGGCACGGCGCCATGGGCCAGCACGTGGTGGTGGAAGTCCTTGACGGAGAACCCGGAGCCGAGCCGGCGTTCGGCGAGGTGCCGGAGTTGCTCGATCCGCAGGCGCCCGATGAGGTAGGCCAGGGCCTGGCCGGGCCAGGCGATGTAACGGTCCACCTCGTTGCGGATGTTGGACTCCGAGAGCGCGCTGTTCGCCCGTAGGAACTCGATGGCGCGCGTGCGGGACCACCCGAGGTGGTGCATGCCGGTGTCCACCACGAGACGGCAGGCGCGCCAGGCGTCGAAGGACAGCATGCCCAGCCGGTCCAGGTCCGAGGTGTAGAGGCCCATCTCGTCGGCGAGGCGCTCCACGTACAGGCCCCAGCCCTCCCCGTGCGCGGTGAGGAAGGCGAACCGCTGGAAGTCGGGCAGGTCGTCGCGGGACTGGGCGAGGGCGATCTGGAGGTGGTGGCCGGGCAGGCTCTCGTGGAAGGCCAGTGCCTCGTACTCGAACCGGGGCCGGGAGCGCGGCTCGTGGGTGTTGACCACGTGCGCGCCCGGGCGGGAGCCGTCCGCGGCGGGAGGCCGGTAGTAGGCCAGCGTGGAACCCTCGGCCTCGGCCGGGTGCGTCGCCTCGACCACGCAGGGCGCGAGCGCGTAGTCGCGGAACCAGTCCCGCATCGCGGCCTCGGCCCGGCGCAGGGACGTGGTGGCGCTGTCGAGGATCTGGCCGGCGTCCTCGAAGCGGAGGGCGGGGTCCGCGCGCAGGCGGCGCAGGACGGCGGTGACGTCGGAGGTGCCGAGGGCGCGGGATCCGGTCTCCGCGAACTCCGCCCGGAGCGCGCCGAGATGGTCGAGGCCGATCCCGTGGATCTCCTCCGGTGTCAGGTCCGTCGTCGTGTGGACCTGCGCGGCGACCTGGTAGGCCGCTTCGCCGCCGGGTACGTGGCACAGCCCCACGTGGCCGTCGGAGCGCGCCCGCGGCAGGATTTCGCCGGTGAGCGCTGCGGCGTGCCGGGCCAGTGCGGGACGGACCACGTCGCGGACGACGGTGAGGATCCGCTCGCGTTGCCGGTCGTCCGTGGCGGGCCGGAGGAAGAGGTCCCCGGCCGGGTCGGAGGCCAGGTACGCGCGCAGTTGTTCGGCTGCCTGGCGTACGCCGTGTGCCGGGGGAACGCGGCCTTCGGCGGCGGCCTGGCGGTAGCGCCGCGACAGCGCCTCGAAGTAGCCCCCGAGCCCGCGCAGCCGCCGCAGATAGGCGTCGGCGTCCGCCTCGCCCCGCAGTCGCGCGGTGGTCGGCACGGTGGCGAAGACCTGGCTCGGCACTCCGGCGACGGAGCCGGAGACGCCCACCTCGAAGGCGCCCCGGCCGAACCCGGCCGCCATCTCGTCGCGTTCACCGCGCAGGAGCCGTCCGAGCATCGTGTACGTGACCCGGTCCTGGTCGTCGAGCGCGGCCGGGTCCAGCGCGCCGAATTTCTGGAGCAGACCGTCCAGCGCTTCCAGCCGCCGCCGGTCGCCGTCCCGGCTCGGATCGGGTACCTCCGCCTCGTGGCCGGGGATGCCGAACGCGGTGGCGGCGAACGGATCTTCGGCGTACGTGTGCCGGAAGTACTCCGAGCCGAGCCAGGACAGCCGGTCGTTCGGTGCGTGCTTCGTCATGCCGCTCCTGCAGTGACGGGAGGGAAGGGACCCTCACAGACGTACCCGCGCTCACGCGGCCTTGGACAGACTGGCCGGGTCCGGACCAGAGGTCTGCCGGGTGTGCCGGGCGGGTGTCACGGAGCTGGCCACGGCACTGGGCACGGTCCCGTGTGCGGCGTGGCGCGGCCACAGGAGGGGCGCGGCGAGCGCTCCCGCTCCGGCGAGGACCGCGAGGACCGACCAGGCGACGGGCAGACCGGCGGTCGTACCGAGCCATCCCGCGACGGGGTAGGTGAGCAGCCAGGCCAGGTGCGACAGGGAGAACTGCGCCGCGAACGCCTCGGGGATCGCGTTCCGGGCGACGGAGGCCCGCAGCACCTTGCCGGTCGGCGTGATGACCAGCGCCATGCCGACGCCGATCGCGGTCCACACGACCGCCGTTCCGGCCCAGGTGAGGAGACCGGCCGCGACGAGCGCCACCGCGGCGCCCGTACCGGCGACGAGGACCGCAGCGCCCGTCATCATGACCGTACGGGCGGCGACGCGGTCCAGGACGCGGGGCAGCGCGAGGGCGGTCAGCAGGGTTCCGGTGCCGGAGGCGGCGAGCATCCAGGCGACGGCCGACTGCGAGCCGCCGAGCTGGTCCCGTACGTGGTTCACGGTGTTGACGACGACGATCGAACCGGCCGCCGCGACCACGAGGTTGAGGGCCATGACGCCGCGCAGCCGCGGCGTCCTGAGGAAGGTCCTGATGCCTGCCGCCGCCTTGTCCCACGCCCTGGTGTGGGCGCTGGGGCGGGCGTCGGGGACGCGTGTGGCCAGGACGAGCAGGGCGGAGAGCAGGAATCCGGCGGAGGTGCCCAGGAACAGCCGGTCGAAGCTCATGAACGTGAGGGCCACGGCGGCCAGTACGGGGCTGAGCAGGCTCTCCATGGTGGAGGCGACCTGGGAGGCGGACAGGGCGCGCGTGTAGGCGGCGTCGTCGGTGACGATGTCGGGGATGACGGCCTGGAACGTCGGGGTGAACGCCGCGGAGGCGGCCTGGAGCAGGCCGATCAGCACGTAGATGTGCCAGACCTCGGTGACCAGGGGCAGCGCGAGAACCACGGCGCCGCGGACCGTGTCGAGGAGGACCAGGAGGGTTCTCCGGGGGAGCCGGTCGACGTACGCGGCGGCCAGCGGGGCTATGAGCACGTACATGACCATCTTGACGGTCAGCGCCGTGCCGAGAACGGTCCCGGCGCGCGGACCGGCGAGGTCGTAGGCGAGCAGCCCGAGGGCCACGGTGGTCAGCCCGGTCCCGAACAGGGCGATGACCTGGGCGGCGAAGAGATGACGGTAGTCGCGGATGGCGAACAGTCGCATGACGGAGGTTCCTTCCGGGTCCACAAATCCATGAGTCCATACGGCGGGGACCGTGCCCCGCGGATACAGACGGGGGTGTCTGAGCTACGCACCGCTATCGCTCCCGGTGTCAGTGGTGGGCGTGGTGACTGTGGTGGCCGTGGTGCTCGCCTGCGGCGTCGGCCCGCACCGTGAACTCGGCAGTCCGCACGACACCGTCGTGCTGGAAGTCCAGGTACAGGCGGTAGGCACCGGCCGACGGCGCGACGGCCATGAAGGCGATCTCGGGCCCCGGCGCCGTGGCGCCGTCACCGGGCTCCCCTTCGGGGTGGACGTGGAGATACCCCAGGTCACCGACCCGCAGTGCCACGAGGTGCCCGTACGCGGCCAGGTACGGCTGGAGGTCGGTGACGGGGCTGCCGTTCCGGCTGACGGTGAGGGTCAGCGCGCTCGCCTCGCCGGGCACGAGCCCGCCGTCGAGCGCGACGGTGTACTCGCCGGTGCGCGCGACGCCCGTGGCCTCGGGGAGCGGCAGCGGCTCGTAGTGCCCGCCGACCGCGACGTCGATCCCCAGCGTCATCGCCCCGTGGTGACCCGCGGGGTGGATGTCGGCGAAGAATCTCCAGTCACCCGGCTCCAGGGCGAGTTCGGTGCTCCAGGTCCCCTTCTCGTCCCTCACCGGGTGCACGTGCTGGAACCCGGCCGTGTCGCGCCGGACGGCGATGAAGTGCAGCTCCTTCTCGTGCTCCGCCACGAACTCGGTCACCGCCCGCCCGTCGGGCCCGACCACCCGGAAACTCACCGGCTGCACACCGGCGGCGAGAACCGCCGAGTCGAGCTCCAGCGCATACCCACCCTCGGAAACCGCCAGCCCACCGGGCTGCGCGCTGCCGTGGCTGGAGTGGTCCATCGTCATGACATCTCCCAGGTAAAAGGACAACGCCCGTGCAGGGCATTGATCAGAACCATATACCCCCCAGGGGTATTCCACCACCCGCCTCCACCGCTGAACGGCTACGGCTACGACTGCGGACACGGGGAGACGCCGAGGCGGTCCGGCCTCTTGGCAGGCCCATTGAATGTTTACGCAAACATGCACACATGACGCCCAGGCAGATGGCGCACGCGCACGGCGGCGGCGTGGTCGGGGCGGACGGATACTACTACTGGTTCGGCGAGAACCGGAACGAGGACGACACCTTCCGCAACATCGAACGCCCCAAGGTCATGTTCTGGCTGCCCGTCGACTTCCCCGGCAAGACCACGATGACCATGGACTGGGCCGGGGAAGTCACCCTCGACACCGAGACGGGCACGATCGCCCCCTGGCGAACGACCGCTACGTCACCGGCCTCGCGGCGTGATCGCGGGGTTCGGAGAGGAGGTCGTCCACCACGTCGCAGCGCACCGTGGGCAGATGCTCCGCGATCGCCTCGCTCATCATGGCTTCGCCCTCGGGGTCGACGTCCGGGCACGCCGCGCGCGTGGCGGCGTCCGGCCACCGCGCGTACGCCACCCAGGTGCCGTCATCGGCCTTGTGCAGACGGGACCCGTAGCTGCCGCCGTGCTCGTGCATCGCCCTCGTCACGCGATGCCAACCGGCCGCGAACTGCTCCTCTTTGCCCTCGTGCAAACGCCAACGGTAGATCACCGCGAACATGAACAGCCTCCCCGTACACCCGTCGTTCGTGATCGGCACAGTACCGTCAAGCCCGCCCGGCGCGGCACCCTTTGACGATCACCGACTTCGGCCCGGGTCAGGAGCCCTTCTTCACCGGCTCCAGAATCGCCACGCACTCCATGTGGTGCGTCATCGGGAAGAGGTCGAACGCGCGCAGGAAGCGGGGCTTGTAGCCCTGGTCGGCGAAGTACTTGAGGTCGCGGGCGAGGGCGGCGGGGTCGCAGGCGACGTAGGCGACGCGGCGGGGGGTGAGGGACGCGATCTGGGCGACCGTGGAGCGGCCCGCGCCCGTGCGCGGGGGGTCGAGGACGACGAGGTCGGCCTCGGTGATGCCGGTGCGGGGGAGAACGCGTTCGACCTTGCCGTGTTCGACGCGGACGCGGGGGAAGGCGGCGAGGTTGTGGCGGGCGTCCTCGACGGCGCGCTTGGTGGACTCGATGCCGAGGACCGCGCCCTGCTCGCCGAGGCGGTCGGCGAGGGCGCCCGCGAAGAGGCCGACGCCGCAGTAGAGGTCGAGGGCCATCTCGCCCTTGCGCGGGGTCAGGCCCCGCATCACCGCGTCGACCAGGACCTCGGCGGCGCGCGGGTGGACCTGCCAGAAGCCGCCCGCGCCGACGCGCCACGTACGGTCGTCCGCGCGCTCGCGGACGAAGTCGCGGCCGTGGACACGGTGGACGGCGCCGTCCTTCTCGCCGATGCGGAGGACCGACACCTCGCGGTTCAGCTCGACGAGCGGGAGGCGGCCGCCGGGGCGCGGGGTGAGGATGACCTGGCGGTCGGCCGAGCCGCTGGCGGCGATCGCGTCGATCTCGGCGATCTGGGGCCACTCGCGGGCCTCGATGCCCAGCTCCTCCACGCCGGGCGCGGCGATCATGCAGTGGTCGACGGGCTCGACCTCGTGCGAGCGGTGGCGGCGCAGGCCCGCGCGGCCCTCGGCGTCCACCGCGTAACGGACGCGGGTGCGCCAGGCCGGGACCTCGCCGGGGGCGACCTTGTCGCCGGGCGCGGGCTCGACCGTGCCGTCCCAGGAGACGTCCTCGGGCGTCAGCCCGGCGAGGCGCTGGAGCTGCTCCGCGAGGACGTCGGCCTTGAGGCGGCGCTGCGCGCCCGGCTTCACGTGCTGCCAGTCGCAGCCGCCGCAGCGCCCCGGCCCGGAGAACGGGCAGGGCGCCTCCACGCGCTCCTTGGCGGCGTCCAGGATCCGCACCGCGTCGGCGCGCAGGAAGCGGGAGTCCGCGCGCCCCTCGGTCACCCGTGCCACGACGCGCTCGCCGGGGAGCGTATGGCGTACGAAGAGGACCTGCCCGGCCTCCGTACGGGCGACGCAGTGGCCGCCGTGCGCGACGGGGCCGACCTCGACCTCGTACTCCTCCCCCACGAGAGAGGGCGCGGAGGCGGCGTCGACGTCGGCGTCGGCAGGGGACTCGGGCATGGCGCACGGGCTCCAGAGGAAGGGCGGAAGGCGGGAGGTGGGCTCGGCGGTCGGAACCGCGAGGAACCGCAACCGCCGAGTCTACTTCCCCCGCCCCTCCCCTGCCGCCCGGTCAGTCCTCGTCACCGGCCGGTCAGTCCCGGCGCTGCTTCGTCATGCCCGCCGACGACTGCTTGCCCTGCTGCTTGACCGGGCCGCGGCGCACCGAGCCCGGTGCGTTCCAGTCCTCGCGGCGGCGGGCGCGCTTCTTGGCCAGCTCGGAGGATTCGAGCTGGTACGGCACGGAGGTGACCATCACGCCTGGCGTGAAGAGCAGGCGGCCCTTGAGGCGCAGGGCGCTCTGGTTGTGGAGCAGGTGCTCGTACCAGTGGCCGACCACGTACTCGGGGATGAAGACGCTCACGACGTCGCGCGGCTGCTCCTTGCGGAGCCGCTTGACGTACTCGATGACCGGCTTGGAGATCTCGCGGTACGGCGAGTCGAGGATGGTGAGCGGGATGTCGATGCCGCGCTCGTCCCACTGCCTGCGGAGCTGCTCGGTCTCGGCGTGGTCCACATTGACGGTGACGGCCTCCAGGTGGTCGGAGCGCATCAGCCGGGCGTAGGAGAGGGCGCGCAGCGTGGGCTTGTGGATCTTGGAGACGAGGACGAGGGAGTGCACGCGCGAGGGCCGGACGGCCTTCTCGCCCGGGTCCTCGGCCGCCAGCTCCTCCGAGACGCCGTCGTAGTGCCGGCGGATCGCGGTCATCAGGCCGTAGAAGAGCGCCATGCCCAGCAGGGAGACCCAGGCGCCGTGGGTGAACTTGGTCACCAGTACGACGACGAGCACCAGCCCCGTGAAGAACGCGCCGAAGGCGTTGATGGCGCGGGAGCGCTGCATGTGGCGGCGGCGCGCGGGGTCGGTCTCGGTGGTGAGCAGCCGGTTCCAGTGCCGCACCATGCCCGTCTGGCTGAGCGTGAACGACACGAAGACGCCGACGATGTAGAGCTGGATGAGCCGGGTGGAGTCGGCCTCGTAGACCGCGACGAGTATCGCGGCGGCGCCGGCGAGCAGCACGATGCCGTTGGAGAACGCGAGCCGGTCGCCGCGGGTGTGCAACTGGCGCGGCAGGTAGCGGTCCTGCGCGAGGATCGAGCCGAGCAGCGGGAAGCCGTTGTACGCCGTGTTGGCGGCCAGGAAGAGCACGAGCGCGGTGGCGGCGGCCAGGAAGATGAACGGGAGCGAGCCGTCGCCGAAGACAGCGGCGGCGACCTGCGAGATCACCGGGTTCTGGGTGTAGTCGGAGCCCACCGGGTGTCCGTTGTCCAGCAGGTCCTTGGCGGGGTTCTCGGCCATCTTGACGTTCGTGGCGAGCGCGAGCGCGATGATGCCGCAGAACATGGTGACGGCGAGGACGCCCATCATGGCGAGCGTCGTCGCCGCGTTCTTGGACTTGGGCTTGCGGAAGGCGGGCACGCCGTTGCTGATCGCCTCGACGCCCGTCAGCGCGGCGCAGCCCGAGGAGAACGCGCGCAGCAGCAGGAACGCCAGCGCGAAGCCGGTGAGCCCGGACTGCTCGGTGTGGATCTCGTAGTCGGCGGTCGGCGCGCGCATCTCGTCGCCGAAGAAGACCGCGCGCACGACGCCCCAGAGCAGCAGCCCGAAGACGCCGATCACGAAGCAGTAGGTCGGGATCGCGAAGAGCTTGCCCGATTCCCGTACCCCGCGCAGGTTCATCAGCGTGAGCAGCACGATCACACCGACCGCGCAGAGTGTCTTGTTCTCGACGACGAACGGGATCGCCGAGCCGAGGTTCTCGACCCCGGAGGAGATGGAGACGGCGACGGTCAGCACGTAGTCGACGAGGAGCGCGCTGGCGACCGTGAGCCCGGCCCTGCGGCCGAGGTTGGTCGTCGCGACCTCGTAGTCCCCGCCGCCGCTCGGATACGCCCGGACGTTCTGCCGGTACGAGGCGACGACGGTGAACATCAGCACCACGACCGCGACGGCGATCCACGGGCTGAAGTGATACGCGGAGACCCCCGCGACCGAGAGCACCAGCAGCACTTCGCCTGGTGCGTAGGCCACCGACGACAACGGGTCGGAGGCGAAAACGGGGAGGGCAATGCGCTTGGGCAGCAACGTCTCGCCTAGCTTGTCGCTGCGGAGCGCCCTCCCGAGGAGGAGTCGTTTCGGTACGTCGGTCATCCTGGACACGCAGAGGATCGTATGCGGTCAGTCGTGCGATGCTGAGACGGCCCGCTGTACGGGATGAAGGGACGGGCGTGCACATTGTGATCATGGGCTGCGGACGGGTGGGAGCCGAGCTCGCGCAGACCCTGGAACGACAGGGCCATACGGTGGCGGTTATTGACCAGGACCCCACCGCTTTCCGGCGTCTCGGATCCGGCTTCGGCGGCCGCCGTGTGACAGGGGTGGGCTTCGACCAGGACACCCTTCGCGAGGCGGGCATCGAGGAGGCGGGCGCCTTCGCGGCGGTCAGCAGCGGTGACAATTCCAACATCATCGCGGCCCGGGTGGCCCGCGAGATGTTCGGGATCGACCATGTGGCCGCGCGTATCTACGATCCCCGCCGGGCCGAGGTCTACCAGCGCCTCGGCATCCCCACCGTCGCCACGGTCCGCTGGACCGCCGACCAGATGCTGCGCAGGCTGCTGCCGTCCGGCGCCGAGCCGCTCTGGCGGGACCCCAGCGGCGCCGTGCAGCTCGCCGAGGTGCACGCGGCACCCGCGTGGGTGGGACAGCGCGTGAGCAGGCTCCAGGAGGACACGGGGGTGCGCGTCGCCTTCCTCACCCGGCTGGGCGAGGCGATGCTGCCCACCTCGGAGACGGTCCTCCAGGAGGGCGATCTGGTGCACGTGATGATGCGGTCCGACGAGGTGGGACAGGTGGAAGAGGTCTTCGCTTCGGGGCCTGAGGAGGAACACCGATGAGGGTCGCCATTGCCGGGGCCGGCGCTGTCGGCAGGTCGATCGCGGGCGAGCTGCTGGAGAACGGGCACGAGGTGCTGCTCATCGACAAGACGCCGACGGCGATCTCGGTCGAGCGGGTGCCCCAGGCGGAGTGGCTGCTCGCCGACGCCTGCGAGATCACCTCGCTCGACGAGGCGGCGCTGGAGCGCTGCCATGTGGTGATCGCCGCGACGGGCGACGACAAGGTCAACCTCGTCGTCTCGCTGCTCGGCAAGACCGAGTACGGGGTGCCGCGGGTGGTCGCGCGGGTCAACAACCCCAAGAACGAGTGGCTGTTCAACGAGTCGTGGGGCGTGGACGTCGCCGTCTCCACGCCGCGCCTGATGTCCGCGCTGGTCGAGGAGGCCGTGAGCGTCGGCGACCTGGTGCGGCTGATGCGCTTCTCGCAGGGCGACGCGAACCTCGTCGAGCTCACGCTGCCGCCGGAGGCGGCCCTCGCGGGCACGCGGGTCGGCGACGTGACGTGGCCGGAGGACACCTCGCTGGTCACCATCATCCGCGGCAACCGGGTGCTGACCCCGGACCCGGACGACGCGCTGGAGGCGGGCGACGAGCTGCTGTTCGTGGCGGCGCCGGCGCGCGAGGAGCAGCTGGAGCAGCTGCTGTCGGTGCGCGCCGACGCGTGAGCCTACGCCCCTACGGGGGTCAGCGGCGGTGACGTCCTGAACCGGAGGCGGCGGCCTGCTCCTTGGCCGCCGTCTTCTGGGCCTCCTCGGCCTCCTCCCGGGCCTCCATCTCCGCGATGACGTTGATCGGCGCGGGGGCCTTGGCCAGGAAGATCCAGGTGAGGTACACGGCGAGCAGGAACGGCGGGATCTTCAGCGCGACCGTGACCCAGCCGAACTTGGCCGTGTCGGCCCAGAGATACATCGGGAAGAGGATCGCGCACTTGGCCAGCAGGATGAGGCCCCATGCGTAACTCGCCTTGGTGTACGCCTTCTTACGGCCCGGATTGCGGGTCCGCCAGGAGAGGTTCTCCTTGAACACCGGGCCCAGCACGAGCCCGAGCAGCGGAACGCCCGCCGCCGAGGTGATGAGGTAGGCGAGCGCCAGGCCCAGCGTGTAGAGCATGCCGGGCAGGTAGAAGTCCTTCGCGTTCCCGGTCATCATCGCGAAGACCACGCCGAAGCCGACGCCGAAGATGCCGCTGAAGGCGTGCTTGACGGTGTCCTTGCGGGCGAGCCGGACCACGGTCATCAGCCCCGCCAGCACCAGCGCGGCGATGGCGGCGGCCTGGATGTTCTTGTTGATCGTGAACATCGTGATGAAGACCAGTCCGGGGACCGTCGTCTCCACCAGGCCGCGGATGCCGCCGAAGGCTTCGAAGAGCGCCGCCTCCGTGACGGCCTGGTCACCCGGCTCCGGCCGGTCGTCCGGATCCTGGTCGGCGGCCGGTTTGTCGAGGGAGGTCACCCGCTACTCCTGTCCGAGGGGTCGCAGCTCGTACTTCGGGTTGAACATCACGGGGCGGCCGCGGTTCTTCGTGATCCTGCCCCAGACGATCAGCTTGCGACCCGGCTCGATGCCCGCGATGGCGCGGCGGCCCAGCCAGATGACGTCCAGTGCGGCCGATCCGTCGAACAGCTCGGCCTCCAGCGTGGGCACTCCGGCTCGTGGCCGCAGGGTCACGGTGCGCAGCGTACCCGTCACACGGACCATGTCGCGGTCGGCACAGTCGGAAATGCGGGCGCAGCCACGGCCCGCTGCCTCCTGGCGCAGCTCCTCCGAACGGAGGTCCTCCTCCGAGGTGGAAAGCCGCTCCAGAAACCGCCGGAAACGCCCGTTTCCGGTGCTTCGCTGCTCACGGGTGGCGCCTGTCATGAGTGCCAGGGTACCGCCGCCGACCGGCCGCACCCACGTCCCCCAGAAGGGTCACTTCTCGAACCCCCGAGCCCTCACTTCTCGAACCGGTACCCCATCCCCGGCTCAGTGACGCTGTGCCCTCCCGGGGGACGACCCCCGGACCCCCAGCCGCCCGCGCAGCGCCCCGAACGCCCGGTGAAGCCCTCCTTCCCGAACCGGCGCCCCTCGGCCCTGCCTGCCGCACCCGCGGCCTCCCAGAGGCACCTCAGGGCCCCGCTCCCGGGCAGCGCCCCCAGTCCCAGCCCCCAGCGTCCGCGCAGCCCTCACTTCTCGAACCGGTACCCCATCCCCGGCTCCGTGACGAAGTGGCGGGGATGGGACGGGTCGGATTCGAGTTTGCGGCGGAGTTGGGCCATGTAGACGCGGAGGTAGTTGGTCTCCGTGCCGTACGACGGGCCCCAGACCTCCTTCAGGAGCTGCTTCTGGCTGACGAGGCGGCCCGTGTTGCGGACGAGGACCTCCAGGAGGTGCCACTCGGTCGGGGTGAGGCGGACGTCGCGGCCGTCGCGGTGGACCTTCTTCGCGGCCAGGTCGACGCTGAAGTCGGGGGTCTCGATGACGCCCGAGTCCTCGGCGGAGCCCGCGGCGGGCTCGGCGCGGCGTACGGCGGCGCGGAGGCGGGCCAGCAGCTCGTCCATGCCGAACGGCTTGGTGACGTAGTCGTCGGCGCCCGCGTCGAGCGCCTCGACCTTCTCGTCGGACGTCTGGCGCGCCGAGAGCACCAGGATCGGGACGCGGGTCCAGCCGCGGATGCCGCGGATGACGTCGACGCCGTCCATGTCGGGCAGGCCGAGGTCGAGCACGACGACGTCGGGGTGGCGGTCGGCCGCGAGACGGAGCGCGGTGGCGCCGTCGGGGGCGGCGTCGACCTCGTACTTCCGCGCCTTGAGGTTGATCACGAGGGCGCGGACGATCTGCGGTTCGTCATCGACCACGAGCACCCGGTGCATGCGGTATTTCCTCTCGTTCCCGTTCATTGTGTTGTTGTGCCGCGCCCGCGCGCACGCTGCGGGCCGGGGCGCGGCCGTGCGCGGCGCGCAGGGTGAGGACCATGGTCATGCCGCCGCCCGGGGTGTCCTCGGCCTCCAGGGTGCCGCCCATGGCCTCCGCGAAGCCGCGTGCGACCGCGAGGCCCAGGCCGACGCCGGAGCCGCCCGGAGCGTCCCCGTAGCGCTGGAACGGCTCGAAGATGCGGTCCTTGTCGCTGTCGGGGACGCCGGGGCCGCGGTCCATGACGCGGACCTCGACCCGGTCGGCGAGGGCGCTGGCCTTGATCAGGGCCTTCTTGCCCGGAGGGCTGTACTTGACGGCGTTCTCGACGAGATTGGCGACCGTACGCTCCAGCAGGCCCGGGTCGACGGCGACCAGCGGCAGGGCCTCGGCGATGGCGAGGCGCACGCTGCCCTCGGATACGCCCGAGAGGGCCTTGGGGACGACCTCCTCCAGGCTGATGTCGCGGATCAGCGGGGCGACGGTGCCGGTCTGGAGGCGGGACATGTCGAGCAGGTTGCCGACGAGGTTGTCGAGCTTGTCGGCGCCCTCCTCGATGGAGCGCAGCAGCTCGGACTCGTCCTCCTCGGACCACTCGACGTCGTCGGAGCGGAGCGAGGAGACCGAGGCCTTGATCGCGGCGAGCGGCGTGCGCAGATCGTGCGAGACGGCCGCGAGGAGGGCCGTACGGATGCGGTTGCCCTCGGCCAGCTCGCGGGCCTGCTCGGCCTCGCCGACGAGCCTCTGCCGGTCCAGGACGCCCACGGCCTGCGCGGCGAAGGCGGCCAGCACGCGGCGGTCCTCGGCGGGCAGCACACGGCCGGAGAGGACGAGCATCATGCGGTCGCCGACGGGCATGTCGACGTCGCCGTCGTCGGGCCGTACGAGCGGCTTCGCGCCCTCCTCCGCGCCGACGCTGCCCACGCAGGTCCAGGGCGAGCGTTCGTCGGCGCGCTCCAGCAGGGCGACGGAGTCCATGCCGAAGGTCTCGCGGACCCGCTCCAGCAGCTCGTCCAGCGAGTCCTCGCCGCGCAGCACACTGCCCGCGAGGACGGAGAGGATCTCGGACTCGGCGCGCAGCCGCGCCGCCTGGTGCGTACGGCGGGCCGCGAGGTCCACGACGGAGGCGACGGCGAGCGCGACGGCGAAGAAGACGACCAGGGAGACGATGTTGCGGAAGTCGCTGATCGTCCACTGGTGGGTGGGCGCCGTGAAGTAGTAGTTCAGCAGGGCCGAGCAGACCGCCGCCGAGGCGAGCGCGGGCAGCAGCCCGCCGACGAGCCCGGCGGCGACGGTGAGCACCAGGAAGAGCAGCACGTCGTTGGTGAAGCCGACGTTCGGGTCGAAGGTGAGCATCAGGAACGTCAGCAGGCAGGGCAGCCCGAGGGCCGTCAGCCAGCCCGCCGCGACCCGGGAGCGGCCCAGCCGCGCGGCGCGCGCGACGGGCAGTCCGCGGCCCTTGGCGACCTCTTCGTGGGTGACGATGTGGACGTCGAGGTCGGGCCCCGAGTCGCGGGCGACGAGCGCGCCGACGCCGGGCCCGAACATGTACTGCCACGCCTTGCGGCGCGAGGAGCCCAGCACGATCTGGGTCGCGTTCACGCCCCGTGCGAAGTCGAGCAGCGCCTCGGGGACGTCGTCGCCGATGACGTGGTGGTACGTGCCGCCGAGGTCCTCCACGAGGGTGCGCTGCACGGCCAGCTCCTTGGGAGAGGCGGAGGTGAGCCCGTCGGCGCGCGCGATGTAGACGGCGAGGATCTCGCTGCCGGAGCCCTTGGCTCCCATGCGCGCGGCGCGGCGGATGAGGGTGCGGCCCTCGGGGCCGCCCGTGAGGCCGACGACGATGCGCTCGCGGGCCTGCCAGGTGGAGCGTATGCGGTGCTCGGAGCGGTACTGCTGGAGGTACTCGTCCACCCGGTCGGCGGTCCACAGCAGCGCCAGCTCGCGCAGGGCCGTCAGGTTGCCGGGGCGGAAGTAGTTGGAGAGGGCGGCGTCGACCTTGTCCGAGGAGTAGATGTTGCCGTGAGCCATCCGGCGGCGCAGCGCCTGGGGCGACATGTCGACAAGCTCGATCTGGTCGGCGCGGCGTACGACCTCGTCGGGCACGGTCTCCTGCTGCCGGACGCCGGTGATCGACTCGACGACGTCGCCCAGCGACTCCAGGTGCTGGATGTTGACGGTCGAGACGACGTCGATGCCCGCTTCGAGGAGCTGGTCGATGTCCTGCCAGCGCTTCTCGTGCGCGGACCCGGGCACGTTGGTGTGCGCCATCTCGTCCACGACGGCCACGGCGGGGCGGCGCTCCAGGACGGCCGCGGTGTCCATCTCGGTGAGCGTCGCGCCGCGGTAGGTGACCTCGCGGCGCGGGATCTGCTCCAGGCCGTGCAGCATCACCTCCGTACGGGGACGGTCGTGGTGCTCGACGAAGCCGACGACGATGTCGGTGCCCCGCTCCTGTCTGCGGTGGGCCTCGGAGAGCATCGCGTAGGTCTTGCCGACACCGGGTGCAGCGCCGAGGTAGACCCGCAGCTTGCCGCGCCGCTTCTGGAGTGCTGACGCCATGGCTCCATTGTCACCGCTCCGACAAGTGTTCCCTCCCGAGTACGCCGTACGGAGCCGTCAGGGTTACGTATGGATCGCCCCGTGCCCGGCCCCGTGCCCGGCCCAGGGCCCGTTCCAGGACGCCCGGCGGGGCCGTACGGCGGCGTCCCGGGCGTCCTGCTGGGCGCGCTGCGCCTGGACCATGCCCCACAGCACGCCGGCGTTCGCGAACGCCGGGGGCGGCATGGTTCCGGGCGGGAAGGTCACGCCGTGGCTGTCCTCCAGCCGCGCGATCATCTGCATCATCCCGACGGAGTCCAGCCCGCAGGCCACCAGGTCGGTGTGCGGCAGCAGCTCCTCCGTCGGCTTCAGCGACGGCAGGCCCTCCCGTACGACCTCGTCGAACGCGGCGTCCCACGGCACGGCAACGGCTGGCAACATGGCGGCCCTCCCGGAACGGGGTGATTGACCCGACCGGGCAAGCGTGGGACCGCCGCCTCAAAGGGGGCTCGACACCGGCCCGGGCTCCCGCAGCACCCCGTCGCCGAGCTCCAGGACGCGGTCCGCGAGGTCGAGGAGCGACTCGTCGTGGGTGGCGACCAGGGCGGTGACGCCCTCGCCGTCCGGGCCCTTCTCGTCGCGGACGACGGCGCGGAGCAGCTCCATCACGTCATGGCCGGTCTCGGCGTCGAGCTGGCCCGTGGGCTCGTCGGCGAGGAGGAGCGCGGGGCGGTTGGCGAGCGCGCGGGCGATGGCGACGCGCTGCTGCTGGCCGCCGGAGAGCTCGCCCGGGCGCTGGGCCGCGTGGTCGGAGAGGCCGACGAGGGCGAGCAGCAGGGCGACGCGCTCCTCGCGCTCGGCGGCGGGGGCCCTGCGCAGCCGGAGGGGCACGCCGACGTTCTCGGCCGCGGTGAGGACGGGCAGCAGCGCGAAGGACTGGAAGACGTACCCGATACGGTCGCGGCGCAGCGCCAGGACGTCCTGCTCGCCGAGGGTGGCGAGGTCGGTGCCGTCGACCGCGACGCGCCCGGAGTCGGGGGTGTCGAGGCCGCCGACGAGGTTGAGCAGGGTGGTCTTGCCGGAGCCCGACCGGCCGCGGATCGCGACGAGTTCGCCGCGCGGCACGGTCAGGGAGACGCCGCGCAGGGCGTGCACGGCGGTGGGCCCGCGCCCGTAGGTGCGGTGCGCGTCCTCGATCTCGACCATGTGCGTGGACAATTCCCCGCCCCCGTTCGTGTGTTCGGCCGTCACGCCAGTATCCCCCCGCACAGGGTTCCCCGTAACGGGATTCGGCTGCATCATGTCCCGGGCCACAAGAGAGAACGTCGTTCACGTACACGAACCCTCCCCGATGGAAGGCACCCCCATGGACCGACGTCGTCTGCTCCTGAGCACCGCCGCCCTGGGCACCGCCGCACTGGGAACGGCGATCCCCGCCTCCCTCTCTGCCGCCGCCCGCGCCGCGCTCCCGCCCCGCGACGAGATCCTCCGCGCCCTGCGCAGAGCCGCCGACCACTGGATATCCGCGCACGGCGACCCCGGTGACAACCAGTGGGCCCGCGCGACCTTCTTCAGCGGGCTGATGGCCCTCCACCGCGCGACCCGCGAGCCCCGCTATCTCGCCTACGCCCGTTCCTGGGCCGAGAAGCACGACTACGCGCTGCACAACGGCGTCACCACCCGGCACGCCGACGACCACAACGCGGGCCAGGCGTACCTGGACCTGTACGAGGCCGAGGGCGGCGGCGACGGGGCGAAGCTCGCCGCGCTAGAGGACTCCCTGCACCGGATGACGTACACCGACCGGCCGGAGAAGAACGACGACTGGTGGTGGGACGACGCGCTCCACATGGCCATGCCGCCCTTCGCGCGGCTGAGCGTGCTGCGCGGCGACGCGCGCTACGCGGAGAAGCTGCACGCCCTCCACACCCACACGAAGTCGGCCGAAGGCGGCCCCGGCCTGCTCGACCCCGGCACCGGGCTCTGGTACCGCGACAAGAGGTTCCTTCCCGGCGGCATCGTCTCCCCCGCCGGGAAGCCCGTGCTCTGGTCGCGCGGCAACGGCTGGGTGACGGGCGGCCACGTCAAGACGCTCAAGGCCCTGCCGCGCGGCGCCGCGCACACCGCCGAGTACCGCGGGACGCTCGTACGCCTGCTGCGCGCGCTCCGTCCCGCCCAGCGCGAGGACGGCTTCTGGAACGTGAACCTCGCCGACGCCGCGCACCTCCCCGGCCCCGAGACGAGCGGCACGTCCTTCTTCACGTACGGCCTCGCGTACGCCGTCCGCACCGGCCTGCTCCCCCGCGAGGGCCACCTCCGGGCGGCGGCCCTCGCCTGGCGGGGCCTGGTGACGAAGGCCCTGCACGAGGACGGCTTCCTCGGCTACGTCCAGGGCGTCGGCGACCGCCCCGAGTCGAGCCAGCCCGTCACGCACGGCACAACGGCCGACTTCGGCGTCGGCGCCTTCCTGCTGGCGGGCACGGAACTGCTCCAGGTCTGAGAGGAGGCCCACAGGAACGCGCCGCCCGGGACGTGTCCCCCGGACGGCGCGTCACCTCAAGCGAGCTCAGACGGGCTCAAGCGAGCCCTGCTCGGCCGGTCAGTTCATGACCGTGGCGGTCGAGCCCTCCGCCACCCGTTCCCGGCCCTTGTAGACCACGGCGGAGAAGCTGATCCTCCGGTTCTCCTTCACCAGGTTCGCGAAACCGCAACGCGTCCAGCCCGCTCGCTTTCCCTTGAAGTCCCTGCAGTCGAAAAGGGTCTGCGGGTTTCCCGTGTACATCGCACGCATCACGATGTACTTCCCGTCGCTCCGCATGTCCTTGACCCAGAACCTGTCCCCGCGCCTTTCGAAGCACACCTTTCCCAGCGTCTTCGAGCGGACGTGAACCCATGTGCAGACCGCCCGGCTGGTCCCCCTCGGCGGCTGGCCGGTGACGTTCTTCGCGTTCTTGAAGCGCCATTCGGCCTTGGCGCTGGTGGACGACGGAGAGGTGGCGTCCGCGGAAGCCGTCGGCGCTGTCGCGGACAGCAGACCGAGGGCGAGGCCGCCGGTGGCGAGGAGAGTCGCGGGTGTACGGGTGCGCACTGATTTTCCCCCTGCGAGAGTTGTGGATCGCTTCATGCGCTGTCACTGCTCCGACGAGACACAACAGGGAAATGTGAGGCGCACGAGCCGACCCCCGACGCAGGAAGGTCACTTACCCAGGGTCACTTCCCCGCGGCCTCCTTCACCGCGAGGTTCAGCTTCAGCACATTCACGACCGGTTCGCCCAGGATCCCGGCCTCGCGGCCGCTCGTGTGCGCGTCGACGAGCTTGGTGACGGCGCCCTCGGAGAGGCCGTTCGCGCGGGCCACGCGGGCGGTCTGGATCTCCGCGTACTTCTCGGAGATGTCCGGGTCGATCGAGGACGAGGAGCCTGTCACGGCGTCCTTGGGGACCTCCGACTCCGGTACGCCGTTGAAGGCGGCGACGTCCTTCTTCGCCTTGCGGACCATCTTGACCAGCGTCGGGTCGCTGGCCCCGAGCTGGCTGGAGCCGGTGGCGCGCGGGTCGTAGCCGGAGTTGGAGGGGCGGCCCTGGAACCACTTGGGGTCGGGCTTCTCGCCGCCTTCCTTGTTCCAGCTCTGGCCGATGAGCGCGGAGCCGACCTCCTTGCCGTCGGCCTTCACCATCGAGCCGTTGGCCTTGTCGTGGAAGACGCCCTGGGCGACGCCCGTGATCGCGAGCGGGTAGATCACGCCGCAGACGACCGTGAGGACGAGCAGCGCGCGGAACGCGGCCCAGACCAGGCGTCCGGTGTTGCGTACAGAGGTGTTCATGGTGGGTCAGCCCACTCCCGGGATCAGAGTGATGAGCATGTCGATGAGCTTGATGCCGAGGAACGGGGCGATCAGCCCGCCGAGTCCGTAGACGCCGATGTTGCGGCGCAGCATCCGGTCCGCGCTCATCGGCCGGTAGCGGACGCCGCGCAGGGCGAGCGGCACGAGGGCGACGATGATCAGCGCGTTGAAGATGACGGCGGAGAGGATCGCGGACTCGGGCGAGGCCAGGCCCATGATGTTGAGCTTGTCGAGGCCCGGATAGGCCACCGCGAACATCGCCGGGATGATCGCGAAGTACTTCGCGACGTCGTTGGCGATGGAGAACGTGGTGAGCGCGCCCCGCGTGATCAGGAGCTGCTTGCCGATCTCGACGATCTCGATGAGCTTGGTCGGGTTGGAGTCCAGGTCCACCATGTTCCCGGCCTCCTTGGCGGCCGAGGTGCCGGTGTTCATGGCCACGCCGACGTCCGCCTGGGCGAGCGCCGGGGCGTCGTTCGTCCCGTCGCCCGTCATCGCGACGAGCCGGCCACCGGCCTGCTCGCGCTTGATGAGCGCCATCTTGTCCTCGGGGGTGGCCTCGGCGAGGAAGTCGTCGACGCCCGCCTCCTTGGCGATGGCCTCGGCCGTCAGCGGGTTGTCGCCCGTGATCATGACGGTCTTGATGCCCATGGCGCGCAGTTCCTCGAAGCGCTCGGCCATGCCCTCCTTGACGACGTCCTTGAGGTGGATGACGCCGAGCACCCGCGGCCCGTCGGCGTCCTCCAGTCCGACGACCAGCGGGGTGCCGCCCGCCTGCGAGATCTCGTCGGTGATCCGGTGGACCTCCTCGCCGGGCTCGCCGCCGCGCTCCGTGACCCAGGCGCAGACCGAACCGGTCGCGCCCTTGCGGACCTTGAGCCCGGAACCGTTCTCCGTCAGGTCCACCCCTGACATCCGGGTCTGCGCCGTGAACGGCACCCACTCGGCGCCCTCCAGCTCCCCCTCGTGCCGCTCGCGCAGCCCGTACCGCTCCTTGGCCAGTACGACCACGGAACGGCCCTCCGGCGTCTCGTCGGCCAGCGAGGAGAGCTGCGCGGCGTCCGCGACCTCGGCCGCGGTCGTACCGCGTACGGGCACGAACTCGGCGGCCTGACGGTTGCCCAGCGTGATGGTGCCGGTCTTGTCGAGCAGCAGCGTGGACACGTCGCCCGCGGCCTCGACCGCGCGGCCCGAGGTCGCCAGGACGTTGCGCTGCACGAGCCGGTCCATGCCCGCGATGCCGATCGCGGAGAGCAGCGCGCCGATGGTCGTCGGGATCAGGCAGACGAGCAGGGCCGCGAGGACCGTGAGGGACTGCTCGGCGCCCGCGTAGACCGCGAACGGCTGGAGCGTGACCACGGCCAGCATGAAGACGATCGTGAGCGAGGCCAGCAGGATGTTGAGCGCGATCTCGTTCGGCGTCTTCTGCCGCGCCGCGCCCTCCACCAGGGAGATCATCCGGTCGATGAAGGTCTCACCGGGCTTCGTCGTGATCCGGATGACGATCCGGTCCGAGAGCACCTTCGTACCGCCGGTGACGGCCGAGCGGTCGCCGCCCGACTCGCGGATGACGGGCGCCGACTCACCGGTGATCGCCGACTCGTCGACGGAGGCGACGCCCTCGACGACGTCGCCGTCGCCGGGGATCACGTCGCCCGCCTCGCAGACGACCTGGTCGCCGACGCGCAGCTCGGTGCCGGGCACGGACTCCTCGTCCCCGCCCGCGGCCAGACGGCGCGCCACGCTGTCGGTCTTGGCCTTGCGCAGCGTGTCGGCCTGCGCCTTGCCGCGGCCCTCGGCCACCGCCTCCGCGAGGTTCGCGAAGAGGACGGTCAGCCACAGCCAGGCCGCGATGACCCAGCCGAACCAGTCGCCGGGGTGGGCGACCGCCAGCACGGTGGTGACCACCGAGCCGACCTCGACCACGAACATGACGGGCGACTTGACCATGACGCGCGGGTCGAGCTTCCGGACCGCGTCCGGCAGGGACCTGCCGAGCTGCCTGGGGTCGAAGAGGCCGCCGCCGACGGGGCCTCCGGGGGCGTGGGACGCTCCGTGCGGAGGCTGGACGGGGCCGTCCTCCGCCGTACGTACGGGTGTTGCTGTGCTGCTCATCAGGAGAGTCCCTCCGCGAGCGGCCCCAGGGCGAGGGCCGGGAAGAAGGTGAGACCGGTGATGATCAGGATCGAGCCGACCAGCATCCCGGTGAAGAGGGGTTTTTCGGTGCGCAGCGTGCCCGCCGTGGCCGGTACGGGCGTCTGCTTGGCCAGCGAACCGGCCAGCGCCAGCACGAACACCATGGGCAGGAAGCGGCCCAGCAGCATGCACAGCCCGATGGTGGTGTTGAAGAAGGGCGTGTCTGCGCCGAACCCGGCGAAGGCGCTGCCGTTGTTGTTGGAGCCCGAGGTGTAGGCGTACAGCACCTCGCTGAAGCCGTGGGCCCCGATGTTGGTCATGGCCTCCTTGCCGTCCGGCAGGGCCATGGCCAGCGCGGTGCCGCCGAGCACGAGAGTGGGCGTGACGAGGATGTAGCAGGCCGCGAACTTGATCTCACGGGGCCCGATCTTCTTGCCCAGGTACTCGGGCGTACGTCCGACCATGAGGCCGGAGATGAAGACCGCGACGACGGCCATGATCAGCATCCCGTAGAGCCCGGAGCCGACGCCGCCGGGCGAGATCTCGCCCAGCATCATCCCGAGCAGGGTCACTCCGCCGCCGAACGCGGTGTAGGAGTCGTGGAAGGAGTTGACCGCGCCGGTCGACGTCATGGTCGTGGAGACCGCGAAGAGCGACGAGGAACCCTCCCCGAACCGCTGCTCCTTGCCCTCCATCGCGCCGCCCGCCAGCTGCGCCGCCGTTCCCGGGTGCGCGTACTCGGAGACGGTCACGGCGACGACGGCCGCGAACCAGATCGCGCCCATGGCGGCGAGGATCGCGTACCCCTGCTTCACGCTGCCGACCATCTTGCCGAAGGTGCGCGGGAGGGAGAACGGGATGACGAGGATCAGGAAGATCTCCAGGAGGTTCGAGAAGCCCCCCGGATTCTCGAACGGGTGCGCGGAGTTGGCGTTGTAGAAACCGCCGCCGTTGGTGCCCAGCTCCTTGATGACCTCTTGGGAGGCCACCGGCCCGCCCGGGATGTGCTGGGTGCCGCCGGAGAGGGTCTGCACCTCGTGCATGCCGGAGAAATTCTGCACCGCGCCCGTCGCGACCAGCACGATCGCCGCGATCACGGAGATCGGGATCAGGATCCGCACGACGCCGCGCACCAGGTCGGACCAGAAGTTGCCCAGTTCGCCGGTACGGGCCCGGGCGAAGCCCCGTACGAGCGCGATGGCGACGGCCATGCCGACGGCGGCGGAGACGAAGTTCTGCACCGCGAGGCCGGTCATCTGGGTGAAGTGGCCCATGGCCGACTCACCCGAGTACGACTGCCAGTTGGTGTTGGCGACGAAGGACGCGGCGGTGTTGAACGCCTGGTCCGGGTCGATGGGCTTGAAGCCCAGCGACATCGGCAGCTTGTCCTGGAAGCGCTGCATCGCGTACAGGAACAGGACGCCCACGGCGGAGAAGGCGAGCACCGCGCGCAGATAGGCGGGCCAGCGCATCTCGGCACCGGGGTTGGCGCCTACGCAGCGGTAGATCCACTTCTCGATACGGAGGTGCTTCTCGGAGGAGTAGACCCGGGCCATGTAGTCGCCCAGGGGACGGTGCACCAGGGCCAGCGCGGCGATGAGCGCGGAGATCTGGAGCACGTCGGCGAGGATCGGGCTCATGTCGGTGCTCAGAACCTCTCCGGGAAGACGAGGGCGAGGACCAGATAGCCCAGCAGTGCGACGGCCACGACGAGGCCGACGACGTTCTCGGCGCTCACAGCTTGTCCACTCCCTTGGCGATGAGTGCCACCAGCGCGAAGACCGCGAGCGTGGTGACGACGAAGGCCAGATCGGCCATCGCGCGCTCCTAGATGGTGATGAGGTGCTTCTGACCTCTTCAGGGAACCTCTGTTCCCAGCGCCCACCGCTTCCGTTGACGCCCCCCATACGCGCTGGTGAGCGCTATTGACGGCTCCCATACGGCGATGTGGCGGCGCACACACAAGAGGGTGGCCGGAACCCGTTCCCACGGATTCCGGCCACCCTCTGCGGCACTCTCTGAGCGGCCCTGCGGCGGGCCCTCAGCGCGTCAGCGGACCTCGGAGATCTCCGGCCCGCGCTGCAGCTTGTCGAGGCCGCCCGCGAAGCGGGAGCCCTCCTCGACCGTTTCCTGCTGCACACCGTCCGGCACCATCTGCGCGTCGTCCGGCAGCTTGAGGACGATCGGGTCGCGGGGCGCCATCGGCTGGTCACCGCGGACCACGACGGTGTCCCGGAAGATCTGCTCCAGCAGACCCGCGGCCTCGGGCTGCACCGCGCCCTGCCCGGAGATGACCCCGCGCAGGAACCAGCGCACCCCGTCGACACCGATGAAGCGCACGACCTGCACGCCGTTCGTCCCGTCCGGCAGCTGCACCGGCACCTGGGCCCGCAGCTCCCAGCCGAGGGGACCCTCGACCTCGTCGATCACGCCGCCCTGCTGGGTGATGCCGGAGGCGATCTCCTCCCGCACCTCGTCCCAGATGCCCTCGCGCTTGGGCGCGGCGAACCCCTGGAGCTGGATGGCGCTGTCCTGGAGCACGAGCGTGGCCGCGACGATCGCGTCGCCCGCGACCTCGACCCGCAGCTCCATGCCCTCGACGCCCGGCACGAACAGCCCGCCGAGATCGACACGGCCGGTGCTGGGATCGGTCACCTCGGTGACGTCCCAGGGACCGTCGGGACGCGGAGCGGGCGGCAGCTTGACCCGGGCGGCCTCGGCCGCGTCCTCGGACCCGGCCTCCTCGGTGCTGTCCTGTTCCGTCTCGAACTCGTCCGAGGCGCCCGTCCCAGGCTCTTCGCTCTTCTTGCGACGACGTCCGAACACGTCACTGTCCTCTCAGGTCGGAGGCCCCGGTGGCCCCGACCGCAACGTAATCCTTCTGCTGTGCGGCGTTCCCGCCCGTGGAGCCGAACCCGCCCTCGGCCCGCTCGGATCCCGGCAGCTCGGCCACCTCGCGGAAGCGCACCTTCTCCACCTGCTGGACGACGAGTTGGGCGATACGGTCGAACCGCTCGAACCGCACCGACTCGCGCGGGTCCAGATTGGCCACGATCACCTTGATCTCCCCACGGTACCCGGCATCCACCGTTCCCGGCGCATTCACGAGCGAGACTCCGCAGCGCGCTGCGAGCCCGGACCGCGGGTGCACGAAGGCCGCATACCCCTCCGGGAGGGCGATCGACACCCCCGTGGGCAGAACGGCGCGTTCGCCGGGCGCGAGTTCGGCGCTCTCGGTGGTGACGAGATCGCATCCCGCGTCGCCCGGGTGCTGGTAGGAGGGGACGGGCACCTCGGGGTCCGTCAGCTTGAGCAGCACCTCAACGGGCCTGTCCGTACTCATGGGTTCACCTCGAAGGCGCGGGCGCGCCTGACCTGGTCGGGGTCCGCCATCGCGGCCTCGATCTCCTCGTCCCTGCCGTGCTCGATGAAGTGCTCGACCTTCACCTCTATGAAGAGGGCGTCGGCGCGCACCGCGACGGGCCCGTCGGGGCCGCCGATACGGCCGACGGCCGTCGAGTAGATCTTGCGGCCGTGCACGCCGGTGACGTGGGCCTCCAGGTGCAGCACAGTGTCCACGGGCACGGGCCGGACGAAGTCGGTCTCCAGCCGCCCGGTCACGGCGATCACGTGCATCAGCCAGCCCAGGGACCCCAGCGTCTCGTCGAGCGCCGTGGTCAGCACGCCGCCGTGCGCGAGCCCGGGGGCGCCCTGGTGGGCGGCCTTCACGGTGAACTCCGCGGTGACGCTGACGCCCTCGCCCGCGCGCGCCACGAGGTGCAGGCCGTGCGGCTGCGCACCGCCGCAGCCGAAACACTGCTCGTAGTGGGCGCCGAGCGGTTCGCCCGGCGCGGGGGCCTCGGGATGACGGACAGGTGCGACGGCGTCCTCCGGCGGCTCCAGCGGTTGCTTCCGCTGCTCCGGGGGACGCGGCTCGTTCGTGGGGTTGGCAGCGCTCACGGGTGGAGACCTTACCGCCGTGTACGCCGCGGGGGCGCGGCGTGCCAAGCTTGGACGCATGGTTCCTCCGGCCCAGCCCTATGACGAACGCCTGACCGCACCGCGCACATGGTGGCTCATCGCCGCCGGAGTCGGCTTCGGGAGCGCGCTGATGCTGTTCCCGCTGGGTCCCCTGCCGGCGCTGGGCGGCCTGGTCGTGGGCGGCGCGCTGGCCGCGGCCTGCGTGAGCGCGTACGGCTCGGCGCGGGTGCGCGTGGTGGCGGGCTCGCTGATCGCGGGGGACGCCCGGATCCCGGTGTCGGCGCTGGGCGAGGCCGAGGCGCTGGAAGCGGACGAGGCGCGCGCCTGGCGCACGTACAAGGCGGATGTGCGCGCCCACATGCTGCTGCGCAGCTACGTCCGTACGGCGGTCCGCGTCGAGGTCACGGACCCGGAGGACCCGACCCCGTACGTCTACGTCTCGACGCGGGATCCGGAGGCGCTGGTGAAGGCCCTCCAGGCGGAGAAGGAGACCGCGGCCTAGGACAGGGGCCTAGAACAGGGCTCTGGGGCCCTCGCCGGGGCCCCCGTCACCGTCGGGCAGCGCCCGCTTGCGCAGGTCGCTACGGACGCGCGCGGCGAGCCGCGCGGTGTCGCGGCGGTTCATGAAGGCGCCCACGGCGGCTCCGATCATGAACGGGGTGAGGTTCGGCAGATTGCGCAGCGTCCGCTTCATGATCTGCTGGCGCAGCTCGCGGCGCATCTGGCCGCCCAGGGCCGCGTTGAGCGAAGCGGGCTTCAGGACGTTGATCCCCCGCTCGGAGGTCCAGGCGCCCAGATAGGCGGTCGAGCGCTGCGCCAGGGTGCCGGGAGGTCTGTGCCCGTACACCTCGTGGAGCTCGGCGATGAGCTTCAGCTCGACGGTGGCCACGCCCACGATCTCGGCCGCCAGCTCGGCGGGCATCGCGGGCGGCACCGGCAGCATCGCGGCGGCGCCGACCCCGGCGCCGACGGTCGCGGAGCTCACGACCGCTCCGGAGACGAGCTTGTCGGCGATCTCCTCGGGCCCGAGCCCGGGGAACTGCTTGCGCAGGGTTTCCAGGTCCCGCACCGGCACACGCGGCGCGGTCTCGATGACGCGGTCGGCGACGAACCCGAAGAAGGCACGGGTTCTGCCGCGGCCCTCGCGGCCGTCCCCTGCCCCGGCCGCCGTACGGCCCCTGTCGGCCTCCTGGCCGTCCCGGGCCTTGGGCACGCGGGAAGCCCCGCGGCGCAGGCTCAGACCCAGACGACGCCCCCGCGGGGCCCCTTCCTGGGCTTCCTGGGCGCCTTGGGCGTCCTGGGCGTCCCGGGCGTACGGCGCGAGCGAGGCCGACCGGTCATGAGGGCCTCGCTCGTCGTCACGTGCGTCGTCGACGGCCACCGGGTGGTGTCCGGACCCGCTCAGGCCGCGCAGTCGCGGCAGATGGGCTGGCCGTTCTTCTCCGCGGCGAGCTGCGAGCGGTGGTGCACCAGGAAGCAGCTCATGCAGGTGAACTCATCGGCCTGACGAGGCAGGACGCGGACGGAGAGCTCCTCGTTGGAGAGGTCGGCGCCGGGCAGCTCAAGGCCCTCCGCCTGCTCGAACTCGTCTACGTCGACATTGGAAGCGGACTTGTCGTTCCGCCGGGCCTTCAGCTCCTCAATGCTGTCCTCGTTGACGTCGTCGTCGGTCTTGCGTGGAGTGTCGTAATCCGTTGCCATGTCGCTCTCCCCCTCTGGGTGTCTGTGGTGTCTCCAGCGCACGTAACGCGTGAGAGGCCGGACTTGTGCCCGACCCGAGGCGGAGATTTTGCCTCACATCAAGGTCTGTTACTCAATCGACACCCAACTGCACCCCTGAAGAGGTGATCACGCAGGATGCCGAGGAGGACCATAAACGGTCCCCGGTCGCGCTTCACGCACGCCATCCCGGGTACTGCCCACGATCTTCACCTGCGGAAACCTGGATTTTCCCGGATTTCTTCCCGGTGGTCGGTCGCACTGCGCACAAGCCGAAAAAATCGCGTGTGTGATCGATCACAGCGGCTTTCGAAGCGTCCCAAAGCGTCCGGATTCCGCCAGTAGCGAACCTCTGCCGGGCGGACCCTACACCGGCAGCGCGACCCGCATCACCAGCCCCCCGTCCTCACGCGGCTCCGCCGTGGCCGTCCCCCCGTGGGCCCGCGCCACCGAGCGCACGATGGACAGACCCAGGCCGACCCCCTTGTCACTGCCCGTGCGCTCCGAGCGCAGGCGGCGGAACGGCTCGAAGAGGTTGTCCACCTCGTACGCCGGAACGACCGGTCCCGTGTTCTCGACGACCAGCACGGCCCGCCCCGGCTGCGCCTCCGTACTGACCGAGACCCATCCCCCCTCACGCACGTTGTAGCGCACGGCATTCTGCACCAGGTTCAGTGCGACCCGCTCCAGCAGGACCCCGTTGCCCTGTACGTACGTGGGCTGGCGGACCCCGCGCAGCTCGACGCCCTTCGTCTGGGCCTCGCCGCGGGCCTGCTCCACGGCCTGCGAGGCGACCTCGGAGAGATCCACGGGTTTCCGGTCCACCAGCTCGTTCTCACTCCGCGCGAGCAGCAGCAGGCCCTCCACGAGCTGCTCGCTGCGCTCGTTCGTGGCCAGCAGCGTCTTGCCGAGCTGCTGGAGCTCGGGCGAGGCCTCCGGATCCGCGAGCTGCACCTCCAGCAGCGTGCGGTTGATCGCGAGCGGGGTTCTCAGCTCGTGCGAGGCGTTGGCCACGAATCTCTGCTGGGCCGTGAACGCGCGGTCGAGCCGGTCCAGCATGTCGTCGAAGGTGTCGGCCAGCTCCTTCAGCTCGTCGTCCGGGCCCTCCAGCTCGATCCTCTTGTGAAGGTCGGAGCCGGCCACCTGGCGGGCCGTGCGCGTGATCCGGCCGAGCGGGGAGAGGACGCGGCCCGCCATCACGTAGCCGAACGCGAAGGCGGCGACGGCCAGGCCCAGCAGCGCCAGCAGCGAGCGGCGCAGCAGCCCGTCCAGCGCCAGCCTGCGCTGCTCGTCCGAGCAGGCCGACAGGCGGTCCATGAAGACGTCGCTGGGCAGCGTGCCGGTCAGCCCCGGGCACTGGTCGGAGGTCGGCTGGAGCTTCCCGTTCAGGATCCGGTACGGGAGCTGGCTGCTCTCGTGCAGGGCCTGGGCGGCCAGCAGATAGATGATCGTCAGCAGCACCATGCCCGCGATCAGGAACATGCCGCCGTACAGCAACGTGAGCCTTATGCGGATGGTGGGGCGCAGCCACGGGTACGAGCGCTGCGGCTCCGGCGGGTCCCAGGTGGGCTTGGGAGGGGCCTGCGGTGCGGGGGGAGGGTTCGTCGCCATCGAGGATCAGATCCGGTACCCCGCGCCGGGGACGGTGACGATCACCGCGGGCTCGCCGAGCTTGCGGCGCAGGGTCATCACGGTGACCCGGACGACATTGGTGAACGGGTCGGTGTTCTCGTCCCAGGCCTTCTCCAGGAGCTGCTCGGCCGAGACGACCGCGCCCTCGCTGCGGAGCAGCACCTCCAGGACCGCGAACTCCTTCGGCGCGAGCTGGATCTCCTTGCCGCCCCGGAAGACCTCGCGTCTGTTGGGGTCCAGCTTGATGCCCTCGCGCTCCAGGACGGGCGGCAGCGCCGTCGTCGTACGCCGCCCCAGGGCGCGCACGCGGGCCGTCAGCTCGGAGAAGGCGAAGGGCTTGGGCAGATAGTCGTCCGCGCCGATCTCCAGGCCCTCCACACGGTCGCTGACGTCACCGGAGGCGGTGAGCATCAGCACCCGGGTGGGCAGGCCCAGCTCGACGATCCTGCGGCACACGTCGTCACCGTGGACCAGCGGCAGGTCACGGTCGAGCACCACGACGTCGTAGTCGTTGATGTCGATGCGCTCCTGCGCGGCCGCGCCGTCGTAGACCACATCGACGGCCATGGCCTCCCTGCGGAGGCCCGTCGCCACGGCATCGGCGAGCAACTGCTCGTCCTCGACGACGAGTACGCGCACGGCGCTGTCCTTCCCTCGTGAGCTGGTGGGGCTGCGGACCCTCGGGCGCCGGGAGGCACCGGTCCGAGCGTCCTCCATCCTGCCTCGAACATTGATAAATCGGCTGTAAGAGACGGGTGGAGACGGGACTCGGGGATTTTTCAGGTGGGTTGAGGTTTCTCTGAGGGTCCGCTTGGGGAGGACGAGGGCACACCACACGATCACGCCCCGTGCGCGGCATGCCACGACAAGCTGCCGACGACGGTCGGGGACCACGCCGTGATCGTTCGAAGACTTAACCCTCGGCACACCCCCGTGCCACCGACCCACGACGAGGGGGCACCATGGACGCGTTCACCACAGGCATTCTCCAGCGCATAAGGACCACCGAGTCCGACCTGCGCCGCGCACGCGAGTCCGGCGACGAATTCCTCGTGGACGTCGAGCAGGCCGAGCTGGAAGACCTCCGCCGACTCGCCGCGGAACACGGCGTCGAGGTCGCCGCGACACCGCACTGACGCCGCGACCGACGACTCACGCACCACAGGCACGCGACAGGGCCCCGGGAAGACCCTCCCGGGGCCCTGTCGCGTGCGTACGGACCCGCGCCCGCCTCCGGGCCGCCGGCTAGGTCGTTTCTGATGGCTCTTGCTGAGGTGGGTGGACCATGCCCGGGGCGGGGCAGGCGTCGGGCATGGTGCGACGACATGAGCTGACGGACGCGCAGTGGGAGAAGATCGCGCCGTTGTT
>NZ_JBIDAT010000013.1:0-233342 GCF_043202595.1 Streptomyces sp. NPDC048172 | reverse complement strand
CGGCGGCGTATTGCGGCAGCGGCTTGGCCTTGCTCTTGGCCGGCTTGAACCCGCCCAGGGCGAACACCGCGACCAGCGCGATCGCGGCGACGGCCGCGGCGGCCTGCCACCACGGGTTGCGCGCTGCGCCGATCAGTTCGTCCTTGTTCGCCATGCCGGGGCCCGTTGCGAGTGCGCGCAACGTAGCACAGGGCGTGCGCGCGACTGTACCCGGGGATATCACCAGGGGCGGATGACAGATGCCATGCCCGCGCCGTCGCGAGTGCCGGCTTTTGCGCGCTTTTACGCGGGTTCGTCGGGGATCAGCGCGCTTTCGAGCCGGGCGATGCAGTCCTTGAGCCACAGCTTGCGTTTCTTCAGCCGCTTGAGCGCGAGCTCGTCGGACTGCGGGTCCAGGTTCAGGCGTTCGATGGCGGCATCGAGGTCGCGGTGCTCCAGTCGCAGGTCGGCGAGCTGGCGGGCGATTTCGGCGGCATCGAGGCTGACGGTCATGGGGTCGAGCTTAAACCGCCGCCGTGTCCGCCGTCATCGGTCTTCGCGCGGGGGCGCAAAGCCTTGCGGCAGCGGGCTTCGGGCCCGCGGCGGCGGCCGTCCGGGCCGTGTTCACCGACCCTTGGCGTAGAATCGTCGGTCTGATGAGTACCGTCCTGCCCCTCGCCGAACCCGTCCGCCGCGCCCGCGCCGACGCCGCCCCCGCCGATCTCGAGCGCCTGGGCGCGCGCCTGCGCCATCAGGTCGGCCGCGCCATCGCCGACTTCGGCATGATCGAAGACGGCGACAAGGTCATGGTCTGCCTGTCCGGCGGCAAGGACAGCTACACCCTGCTCGACATCCTGCTGCAGCTGCAGAGGAAGGCGCCGGTGAAGTTCGAGCTGGTCGCGGTCAACCTCGACCAGAAGCAGCCGGACTTTCCCGAGCACGTGCTGCCGCAGTACCTCGAATCGGTCGGCGTGCCCTACAAGATCCTCGAGCAGGACACCTACTCGGTGGTCACCCGGGTCGTGCCCGAGGGCAAGACCATGTGCTCGCTGTGTTCGCGCCTGCGCCGCGGCGCGCTGTACACCTACGCGGCCGAGCAGGGCTTCACCAAGATCGCGCTCGGCCACCATCGCGACGATCTGGTCGCCACCTTCTTCCTGAACCTGTTCTTCCACGCCAAGCTCAGCGGCATGCCGCCCAAGCTGCTGTCCGACGACGGCCGCCACGTGGTGATCCGGCCGCTGGCCTACGTGCGCGAGGACGACATCGTCGACTACGCGGCGGCGCGGCAGTTCCCGATCATCCCGTGCAACCTGTGCGGCTCGCAGGAGAACCTGCAGCGCAAGCAGGTCAAGCGGATGATGGACGCGTGGGAACGCGAGACGCCCGGGCGGCTGGAGATCATCTCGCGCGCGCTCGGCGACATCCGCCCGTCGCAGTTGAGCGATCCCAAGCTGTTCGATTTCCTCGGCCTGGGGCAGGGCGGCGGCGCGGCGTCGCAGGCGCCGGTGTGGCTCGACGACGCCGGCTCCGACGATCCGGTCGCGCAGATCGGATGATCCAACGCTTCATCGCACTGTCGTTCCCGCGAAAGCGGGAACCCAGGGCTCTTCGTGCGAGAACGCACGAGGTCTGTGGATTCCCGCTTTCGCGGGAATGACGACACGCGGCAGGCGCGGTACCCGCGACGCCGATTCCCTATTCCCATTCCCTATTCCCGGCCTCTGAATGTTCTTTCGTAACCTCACGTTCTTCCGCTTCCCCACCACCCACGACCTCAGCGAACTCGACAAGGGCCTGGAGGAATGCCGGCTCAAACCGGTCGGCCCGCTGGAGCTGTCTTCGCGCGGCTTCATCTCGCCGTTCGGACGCGCCGATGAAGAGGCGGCGATCAGTAACCGCATCGGCAGCGCGATCTGGCTGACCGTTGGCGGCGAAGACCGCCTGCTGCCCGGCGCGGTGGTCAACGACATGCTGGCCAAGAAGCTGGCCGAGATCGAACAGAAGGAAGGGCGCAAGCCCGGCGGCCGCACCCGCAAGCGGCTCAAGGACGAGCTGATCACCGACCTGATGCCGCGCGCCTTCATCAAGCCCAGCCGCACCGACGCGATCATCGACCTGGAACACGGGCTGGTGATCGTCGACAGCTCCAGCCGCAAGAGCGCGGAGAACGTGATCAGCGAGATCCGCCGCGCGGTCGGCAGCTTCCCGGCGCTGCCGCTCAACGCCGAAGTCGCGCCGCGTTCGATCCTGACCGGCTGGGTCGCCGGCGAGCCGCTGCCGGACGGGATCATGCTCGGCGACGAATGCGAACTGCGCGACCCGGTCGACCAGGGCGCGGTGGTCAAGTGCCAGCGCCAGGAGCTGGAGAGCGACGAGATCGCCAAGCACCTGGAGACCGGCAAGCAGGTCACCCGCCTGGCGCTGAGCCTGGACGACCACGTGTCGTTCGTGATCGGCGAAGACCTGATCGTGCGCAAGTTCAAGCTGCTCGACGGCGCCGTCGACCAGCTCGAGCACAGCGACGGCGACGGCCTGCGCGCCGAGCTCGATGCGCGTTTCGCGCTGATGAGCGCGGAGGTGAAGCGGCTGTTCGTGGTGATGGAGAATGCGTTGTAGCTGTCGAAGGTCGAGGCCTGAGTTTCGGCGCGATCGGCAAGGGCGTGGGGGGGGGGGGCGCGCGGGCCCGGCGGGGGGCCCCCGCCGCGGGGGGGGCGCCCCGCCGCCCCCCCACCCACGAAGCAGGCGCAGTCCGCGACGCACAGGACGGGGCAGCCCGTACCCGGCCCGGACTACTCCGAGGCGCTCATCAGCCACGGCAGCGCACCGGGATCGGCGTCGTACCCCTGGATGTCCCCGCGCAGCTCCCAGCCGCCCGTACCGGTCCGCACGAACTCGGCGACCTTCGCCGCCGTCGCATCAGCGACAGCGGCGAAGTCGTGCTCCACCAGCTCCGTGTAGCCCTCACGGAGCTTCACCTGCGTGTTCTGCACCTCGCCGAACGTACGCTGCACACCACCCTGCTGCTGGATGGCGACGCCGACCAGCACCCGTACGTAGCGCGGCGCCAGCCGCTCCAGCTCCAGCGTCATCACCTCGTCGGCGCCGAAGCCCTGGCCGGTCTGGCTGTCGCGGTTGAGGGTGATCGTGCCGTCGGGCGAGCGGCTGTCGAAGGAGACCAGGTAGTCGGGCTCCTGCAGCGCGTCCGTCGTGAACGTCGCGGCGATTATGTCGAGGTCGCAGGGCGGGGCTCCGAGCGGTGCCGGATCCCATTTGAGCGATACTTCGACCTTGTTGAGCCCTTTGTTCAGACCGCTCACGGGACCACCCTTCCTCAGGACCGCCAACTCACTGGATCTTCGCGGCAGTTTCCCATCTTGCCACGGAGCATGCCCGCTCAGGCGTCGCTGCCCCGCAGGGCCGTGTACTGGAGCACGGCGAACCCGGCGACGACCGCCGCCTGCAGCGGGATCCACACGTTTCCGGCGGTGGTGAGCCCGTCGAACCAGAGGACCATGGCCGCGAGGCTCAGGACCGTCCAGGCGAGGTTGGTCTCGACGATCGCCTGGACCGCGGGCCGGGGCGCGGGGCGCCGGGTCGCGGCCCAGCCGACGGCGGCGGCGTACAGGATGAGGCCCGCGCCGAGGCCCACCACCAGGTCCTGGCCGACACCCAGCAGCCGTCCGACGGGCCCGGAGAGCAGCAGGTAGGCCAGGCCGTTGACGCCCGTGACGAGCGCGTCGAGGGCGAGGAAGCGGCGCAGCCAGACGGTGGCGGATGCGGCGGTGTTCGATCGCGCGTAGGACAGAGCCATGACGTGCACCTCCGAGTGGTGTGGAGTGGGCACGGTCAACCCTGCCGGGGTGCCGGGCGGGGGTCGATTACCGCCGGGGTAATGCCCGTACGCTCGCCCGAGGTGCCAGGGGAAGTGGCGGCGCGCGGCGCGGCCTGGTCGGCGTCCCGCGCGAGGTCGCCGGGGTGGCGCCGACGGAGCGGCACCGTCGCGCACTCGCCCGCGGCCCCGAACACGTGGCACCCCGCCGGGGGTCCGGGACGGCGTCGGCCGAGGGCCGTCACGGGACGGCCCTCGTGGACGGCGCCAGTGGCTGATAGCGGTTGCCGTGGTAGACGACGGGCGCGCCGGGCTCTGCCGGGGTGCCCGCGTCCGTCCACACCGGCCGCCCCAGGACGAGGGTGTGGTCGGCCGCGCCGATGAGCCGCTCCCGTACGCAGACGCAGGCGGCGACGGCGCCCTCCAGCACCGGGACCCCGGCGTGCGGCCGCCACGCGAGGCCCGCGAAGCGGTCCGCGTGGTGCGCGGCGCCGCCCGCGAACCGGGCGGCCAGCCGCCGCTGGTCCCAGCCCAGCACGTTGATGCCGAACGCGCCGTGGGCGTGCACGGCGGCGAGCGTACGGCTGCCGTTCGCGAGGGAGACCAGGAGCAGCGGCGGGCGCAGCGACACCGACAGGAACGCGTTGACGGTGCACCCCGCGGGCTCGCCGTCCAGGGTGCTGGTGACGACGGCGACGCCGGTCGCCCACGCCCGCATGAACCCCCGCACGTCGCCGGGCGCCGCGGCCTCTTCCCGTACGGCGCTCATGACACCTCCTCCAGGACGTCCGGGGCCGGGTGCGCGCGTCCGGCGCAGCTGGCCTGGAGGCGGAGGAGTTCCTCGCGGTCGGCGCCGGGCAGGCCGAGCGCGTGGGCGCAGTCGCGGGCCGCGGCGTCCCAGGAGCCCGCCGCGGCGTGCACGAAGGCGCGGTTGTAGAGCAGGTCGGGGTCGTCCGGGGTCTGCTCCAGCGCCCTGTCCAGGTCGGCGAGCGCCCTCGCGGGGTCGCCCGCCTCGTGGGCGAGCGCCGCGCGGGCTGCGAGCGCGCCGACGAGCGTGGTGTCGGCGTCGAGCGCCGCGTCGAAGTCGGCGCGCGCGGCCTCCGTCTCGCCGTCCATCAGCGCGAGCATGCCGCGTACGCACAGCAGCCGGGGCTGGGCCGGGTCGAGGCGGAGCCCGTCCGCGACGAGCGTGCCCACCGCTTCGGTCTCGTCGGCCTCCAGCAGCAGGTCCGCGAGGGAGGCGCGGGCCTCGGCCTGGTCGGGCTCCAGCTCGACGACGCGGGCGAACTCGGCCGCCGCCTCCCGCGTCCTGCCCATCTCCTGCAGCAGGTCGCCCCGGTTGTAGTGCAGCTCCCAGAAGGGCGGCGAGAGGGAGATGGCCTTGTCGTAGTCGGCGAGCGCGCCCTGCTGGTCGCCGAGCTTGCGGCGGACGTCGGCGCAGTCGAAGTAGTAGTCCGGGTAGTTGGGGTCGATCTCGGTGACGCGGAGGAAGTCCTCCAGGGCGCCCCGCGCGTCGCCGAGCGCGTCCCTGAGCTTGCCCCGGTTGTGGACGAGCACGGACTTGTGCAGGCGGTGCTTGTCCTCGCCGAGTTCGGTGCGGAGCCGTTCCATGCCGACGTTCACCAGGCGCAGCGCCTCGTCGAGATTGCCCATGTGCATCTCGATCAGGGCGAGACCGTTCTGATGGAACGTCAGATGGAAGGCGCGCTCCTCGGGGACCTCCCACTGCGAGGCGATGGCGATCGAGCCGTTGATGAGCGCCTTCGCGCGGCGGTGGTCCCGGTTCTCCGAGGAGCGGAAGCGGGTGTAGATCATGGCCATCGCGTAGCCGGTGAAGAGATGGAGTCCCGGCTCGTCGAACATGCAGCGCAGATCGATGTAGAGGTCCTCCGCCTCCTCGTACCGGCCGAGGACCGCGAGGGCCGTGGTGACCTTGGTCGCGATCTGCCAGTACGGGATGGTCTCGGCGCGCGGGTCGATGGACTCCATGCCGCGCCGGGACAGTTCGAGCAGTGCGTGGTAGTAGCCGCGCTCCACCGCGTGTTCGGCGGCCGTCAGCAGGGCCTTGCCCGCGCGGGCGCGGTCGCCGCCGCGTTCGAGGTGGTACGGGATCGCGCCGAGGAAGGCGCCGGGGACGTCCGCGAGCGCGGCGGCACGTGCCGCGTGCAGCGCGGCGGCCGCCTCCGGCTCCGCCTCGCGGAACGCGCCGTACGCGGCGCGTTCGGCGGGGTCGTCGGAGGTGCCGTCCGCCTCGACGTAGGCGTGGGCGAGCGCGTCCCGGGTCCGGCGGTGGTCCCCCGCACCTGGACCGGACCCGGGCGCGTGGCGCGCCGGCGGGGAGGTGAGTGCCGGCGCGCGGCCGGCGGATTCCGCCGGGGCACGGTGGGCGTGCGCGGCGAGGGACCCGCGCAGCTCTTCCGTCAGGTTCCCGCCGTCGCCCCGCGTGTGGACGGTCACGCGCAGGGGGCCCGTCCGGGTGCGGCGCAGCAGGATGGCGAGGAACTCCTGATCGGTGTGGTCGGCCTCGTCGAGCCGGGTGAAGGCGACCGGGAAGGTGTCGCGCCCCGTCTCCCGGACGGCGAGCCGGGCGCAGGCGTGCAGGAACTCGGTGAGTCCGTGCGCGATGCGCCGGGTGCGGGTCGGCGCGTAGAGCCGGGTGCGTTCGACGGGGATGGCGAGGGTGGTCAGCGTCTCGGGCGCGGCGCCTATGACCTCCCGCAGCTCGGGCGCGACGGTGAGGATCTCGATGACGTGGGCGCGGATCAGCGCGGGGTCGGCGGCGTACGCCTCGGGGACGAGGAGCCGCACCAGCTCGCCCGCCCCGGTGTAGGGGCCGCGCAGCCCGCGGTGGCAGTCGGCCACGAGGCCGCCCTCGGACGTGAGCACCGCGAGGGTCGCGCGGGCAGCGGTGTCGGTCCCCGTGGTCCAGGTGTGCGTGGTCATGCGGACTGTTCCTTCCGGGCGTTCCGGGCGTTCGGAGCGGGGCTGTCGGTGCGGGGGCCGCGGCCCGCGAGCAGCGGAAGCACGGCGAACTGGACGACGGCGAGGAGCAGAGTGACGGTCGAGTCCCAGAACCGCGCGTCGCTCAGGGACGCGTGGCCGAGGCCGTCCACGACACGGGTGGCGAACTCCAGCACGACGGGCCCGACGACGAGCAGGGCCCCGGCGAGCAGGAGGGCGACGCCGCCCACGAGGATCACGGAGTACCAGGGGGCGACGGCGCGGTCGCGCGGCGACCACTCGCTCTCGTCCAGCCGCGCCAGCCGTACGCCGGGGATCCGGGCCAGTGCCGGGAACCGGCGGCGCAGATAGGCGGAGGCCACCTCGTGGACGTTGGTGCAGCCCAGGGCGGTCGCGAGGACGTAGTACACGTCGGTGCGCAGGCAGAGGTAGAACTGCCAGGCGAGCCGGATCAGCGTCACGTAGCAGACGGCCAGCGCGAGCTTCCCCACCCACGACAGGGAGCCGTCGGCGAGGTCGGCGCCCGCGAGGGCCGTGAAGACGCAGACCATCACGGCGTCGGCGAGCATCCCCGCGAGGAACGGCAGGTAGCGCTTCTTCCGCTCGACGCCCAGCAGTCCGTCGAGGCTGGTCTCGAAGACGGGCAGGAAGTATCTGCGGCCCATGCCGAGCCTGGTCGGCAGCCCGAGCCTGCGTCCCGCGAGGGCGTGGAACCCCTCGTGGAGCAGGGCCAGCGGCACCTGCACCAGCGCGAGCCCGAGCTGGACGACGATGAGCGAGGGCGAGAAGAAGACGTGCTGGGCGCTCGGGCGTACGCCCGGCTCGACGGCGAGGAAGAAGGCGCACACGAGCGCGAGCAGCGCGTAACAGGTCCATGCCCAGGGCGAGAAGACGGCCCTGCCCAGTGCCTGGAGGCGGACGCGGGGCGGTGCCGCCGCCGTGTCGCCCTCACCGCGCAGGAAGCCCAGCTCGTCCAGGGTGGCGACGAAGTCGGCCATGTCGACGGTCTCGCCGTACGTCGCCTCGTACCAGGCCGCGGCCTCCCGCGCGGGCATGCCGTCGGCGAGGCGGCCCAGGAGCGCGGCGCCGTCCTCGGGCAGCAGCGCGTAGGCGGCGGCGTCGGCGCGGCCCACCATGACGCCGTCCGGCTCGGGGACGAACGTCAGGGGGTGCAGCGGGATGCGGGTGGCCGCGTGGGCCGGGTTGGCTGCGTTCATGGTGGCTCGGGGTCTCTTCCTGACCAGGTGAAGTGGAAGCGGGGCCCGCGCGGGACCGTTCCTCCGCGCGGGCCCCGCAGGGGGCTCAGCAGCCGACGGAGGGCTGGTACAGGGACGCCGAGGACGTCAGCTTCACGTGGGCGGTCCTGCGTACGGTGATCTTCTTCATGGGGCTCGTCTCCTCGATGCGCGGTGGTGGGAGGGAGGGCCCGCGCGGAACGTGCGCTCCGCGCGGGCCCCGTCGGCTCAGACTCAGCAGCAGTCGGGCTGGTAGAACGTGGCGGACGACGTCAGCTTGATGGAGCCGGTCTTGCGCACGGTGATCTTCTTCATGGTTCTCACTTCCCCGTTCGGGTACCTGGGCGCCGGACTTCCCGGCACGACCTGAACGCTGCCAGGGGCCCCGGGGGCGGCACATGGGGACGCGGCCCCCATATTCCGGGCCCGGGCCGCCGCCGAATGCGGGGGCGCCGCCCCCATGCCCCGGGGGCGGGGCGCGGCGAGGCTCGTGCCATGCGAGACGACACACTCTCTGTCATCGCCTGCGGATCGAGCGCGGCGAGCAACCTGCCGGGGTATCTCAAGTGGATGCGCCAGGAGATCGACCTGCCGCTGCGCGTGCTGCTCACCCGCAGCGCCGAGCGGTTCGTGCCGCGTCAGGTCGTGGCCTGGCACGTGGACGAGGTGTACGGCAGCGACGACCCGGAGCTGAACCCCACGGAGTTCGCGCGGCGTTCGCTGGCCCTGGTGGTGCTGCCCGCCACGGCGCACACGCTGGCGGCGGCGGCCCTGGGGCTCGCCGGGACCCCGGCGCAGACCGCGCTGCTGGCGGCCGAGCGGCCCGCGCTCTTCTTCCCGAGCATGAACGGCGTGATGTGGCGGAAGCCCTCCGTGCGCCGCCATGTCGCCGCGCTGCGCGCCGAGGGGCACACGGTGGTCGAGCCGCTGGAGGCGGAGGTGTTCGAGCTGTGGCAGGGCGAGGTGACCATCGGCCCCGTGCTGCCGCCGCCCCACCAGGCCGCCGACTGCATCATCAAGTGGGTGGAGGAGGGCCTGTCGGAGGATTGACACTCATTCATCTGCGCCGCACCCCCGGAAAACCCGTCCGCAAGGGACGTCCGAGACGAATACCGTTCGCCCGGAAGCATAATTGAGCGCTGAACTGTCGGGGGACACGCGATGCGGGGGACGTGCGCGCAGGCCGTCGTGGGCAGGGACCACGAGGTCGGGGATCTGGAACGGGCGCTGGACGACGCCCGGAGCGGGAACGGGCAGGTCGTCTTCCTGCTCGGCGAGGAAGGCATAGGGAAATCGAGGCTCGCGCGGGAGCTCGCGGAGCGCGCCGCCGCACGGGGGATGCGCGTGCTGCGCGGCAGGGCGGCCGGAACGGTCGGGCCCGCCGTCCCGTTCCGGCCGCTGGCCGAGGCGATGCTGCGGCTGTTCCGGCAGTCGGCGCCCCCGGCGGGCCTGTGCGCGGACGTGCCCGCGCGGTACGGCGCGGCGCTGGGCCGCCTCGTCCCCGACTGCCCCCTGGCGGGCGCCGCCGGGGCGGGCGCCGAGCCCGGGACGGGTGGTGACGGCGACGCGGCCTCGCTGGTGGTCCTCGCCGAGGCCGTGCTGCGGGTGACGGCGGCGGCGGGCGGCGAGGGCGGCTGTCTGCTCGTCCTGGAGGACCTGCACGCCGCGGACCCCGGGACGCTCGCCGTCGTCGAGTACCTGGCCGACAACCTGGACGCGCAGCGCACGATGCTGCTGGCGACCTTACGGTCCGAGCCGTGCGCGGCGCTCGACCTCGCGCACGCCGCCCGCGCGCACGGCCGGGGCGTGCTGCTGCCGCTGAACCGCCTCGGCAGGGACGCGAGCCGCGCGCTGCTGGCCTCCTGCCTGGGCGCGGCACCGGCGGAGCTGCCCGAGGCGGCGGTGGACTCGCTGTGGCAGGGCAGCGCGGGAAATCCCTTCCTCCTCCAGGAGCTGCTGGGGGAACTGGTGCGGCTCGGGACGCTCGTACCCGGCGCCGACACCGGAACCGGCGCAGACACCGACTCCGACTCCGGCACCGGCGGCTGGCGGCTGACCGGTGATCCGGACGTGTCGGTGCCCCGGGCCCTGGCGCGTCGCGTCGCCCAGGGCGCCGACCGGACCGGGCCCCGGGGGCGCGCGCTGTTCACGGCGGCGGCCCTGTTCGGGCAGCGGTTCCCGCTGCCCGTGGTGCAGCGGGCGACGGGGCTGGACGACCACGAGGCGCTGGAGCACCTCAAGGAGGGCGTCGCGCGCGGCTATCTGGAGGCGGACGAACCGGCCCCGGACTGGTACGTGTTCCGGCACCCCGTCCTGCCCGCCGCGCTGCTCGCCGTACTGACCCCCGCCGAACGGGCCCTGCGCGTACGCCAGTTGACCGAGGCCATCGAGGAGCTGCACCCCGGCATGCCGGGGGCGTGGTCCCGTACGGCGGCGGACCTGGCGCTCGGCGCGGGCGATCCGCTGGGCGCCGCGCGGCTGCTCGCGCGGATGGGCGGCCGGGCGCTGGCGGAGGGCAGGGCCGCGGTGGCGGCCGGGTCGCTGGGCCGGGCGCACACGCTGCTGGCCGGTGTGGACGGGGAGGCGGCGGCGGAGTTGCGTACCGGCGCCCTCGAACAGCTCCTCGACGCGCGTACCGCCTCCGGTGACCCCGGGGGCGCCCTCGCGCTGGCCGAGGAGGCCGACGCGCTGTGCGGCGTCCTCCCTGACCCGGCGCGCGCCGCGCGGCTCCGCGCCGGGCTCGCGCGCGCCGCGACGGCGGCGGGCCGGGCGGAGGAGGCCCGGCACTGGCTGGACGGCGCGCGCTCGCGGCTCGGTCACGGCGCGACACCGGCACGGGGCGGGCTCGACGCGGCGGACGCGCTGCTCACCCTGCGCTCCCCCGGCCCCGGCAGCGCGGAGCGGGCCGAACGGCTCGCGCGCGGCGCGCTGTCCCTCGCGGGCGACGACACCGCCGTCGCCTGCGAGGCGTGGCAGGCGCTCGGCACCCTGTCGCTGCGCACCGCGCCCGACGCCGCGAACTCCTGCTTCGACCAGGCGCGCCGGCTCGCCGAACGGGCGCGGCTGCCGCTGGCGCGGCTCGACGCGCACCTGGGCAGGGCCACGGCCCACTGGCTCGTCCGGGGCGACACCCGGCGCCTGGAGCACGTGCGCCGCGAGGCCGGGCAGCTCGGCACCGCGCCGCCGGGGCTCGGCGCCGAGTGCCTGCTCGCGCTGGGCGCGGTGCTCGGCGGGCGGTACGAGGAGGCCGCACCGCTCGTCGCGCGGTCACGCGCGCGCGCCGACGCGCTCGGGCTCGCGGAAGGACGGGTCCTCGCCCCGCTGGCCGCCGCCGTGCTCGCGGGGCACCGGGGGCAGCGGGCGGGCGCGGAACGGGCGTGGGCCGAGTTCGCCGAGCGGGGCGGGGAGCGTACGGGCTGGGCGCCGGTGGCGCGCGGGCTCGCACTGGGCTTCGGCGCGCTGCTGGACGAGGACCGCGAACGGGCCCGCGAGGAGCTGGCGCTGGCCACGGCGCTGGAGGACCGCTTCCCCGCCGCGCTGCCGCTGACCGGGCGCCACGGGCTGGCGCTGCTCCTCGACGCCCTCGCGGACGAGGGGACGGACGCGGGGGCGGACACGGGGGCGGACACGGGGGCGGACGCGGGGGCTGACACGGGGGCGGGCACCTCCCTCACCTCCCCCGACGCGCTCCCGCCCGTCGTCGGCGACGTGCGGTGGAACCGGCACTTCGCGCTGCTGGCGCGGGCCGTGGCGCTGGGCAGGGCCGGGCGCCGCGCCGAGGCGGTGGCGGCGGTCGCGGAGGCCGAGCGCGCGGGGGCGCCGTTCCCCACGGCCCGTCATCTGGGGCTGCGGCTGGTCGCGGAGGCGGCGTACGAGCGGCGCTGGGGCGCCCCCGAGGAGTGGCTGCGGCGCGCGGAGGAGCACTTCCACACGGCGCACGTCCCCGCTGTCGCCGCCGCGTGCCGCGCCCTGCTGCGCCGCACCGGCGCCGCGCTGCCGCAGCGCCGCAGGGGCACGTCCCAGGTGCCGCACGCACTGCGGCTGCTGGGGGTGACGGGACGGGAGTTCGAGGTGTTCCGGCTGATGGGCCGCCACCCGGGGAACCTGGCCATCGCGGGCGAGCTGTTCATCTCCCCTCGTACGGTCGAGAAGCACGTCGCGAGCCTGCTCGCCAAGACCGGGCAGCAGGACCGGGCGGCGCTCAGCGCCTTCGCGAGGCGGCAGGAGTCGGACCCGGGCGGCGGGGTACCCGGCCCGCATGAGTGACAAGTCGATGTATCCACCCACGGGCGGACGTGCCGCCACGGCGCCGGGCACGGATCTGTCCGAGCCGGTGGCACGGATCGTCCGTGAGGAACTGAAGGTCATCGAGGAGGAGATGCTCGCCGAGCTGCGCGCCCAGCCGCAGCGCCGCACCGTGAAGATGAACGCGGGCGCGACGGCGGCCTCGCTGTACGCGGGCGGCGCGCTCGCCGTCGCCGTCGGACTGCTGCTGGCGCTCGTGCTGCCCGCCTGGGCCGCTTTCCTGATCGTCGCCGCGGGCCTGTTCGGCCTCGCGCTGGCGTTCCGCGCGGCGGCCCGCGCCCGCGGCCGTACGCGCCGCACGGCGGACACCGTCTCCGGCGAGAGTCCCCCGCTGGGGCAGCCCACAGGTCTCGGCCCCGGCGTCGGCGCGGGCCCGATCCCGCCGGGGCCGGGCATGGCCCCGACCCAAGGCGTCAACCCCGGAGGAGCCCCGCACCACAGGGCCTGACGGCACGACGCCGCACCCCCTGACCACCCCCGGGCGCCGGGCGCCCCCCCCCCCCCCCCCCCCCCCCCCCCCCCCCCCCCCCCCCCCCCCCCCCCCCCCCCCCCCCCCCACGACCGCGCCCGCACGCGTGGCGGATCAGGCGACTCAGGCGGCTCAGTGGCCCCCCGCGGCCAGGCGGGCGGCGATCTCGGTGCGGGACGAGGCGCCGAACTTGGCGAGGATGTGCTCCAGGTGGGCGTCGACGGTCCGCTTGGAGATGACCAGGCGTTCGGCGATCTGACGGTTCGACAGGCCCTCGGAGACGAGCGCCGCGACCTCGCGTTCGCGCCGGGTGAGCGCGTCCTGCGGGGCCTGCCGGGGGCGCGCGGGCACCAGGGGCTCGTCCAGCGCGTACGCCACGGTGTCCGCGAGGGGGCAGTCCGCGCCGCGGCGGCGCAGCAGCGCGTACCGCGTCCCGCCGAGAGCGGTACGCGCGACCTCCCGCACGTGCTGGTCGAAGCGCTCCATGGTCTCGGTGAGCCGGGCGCTGCTGCCCACGCTGACCCAGCGCGCGGAGGCGGCGCCCTGGAGCCAGGCGGTGCGCTCGAAGCGCTCGTCGGCGGCGGCGAGCCAGGCCAGCCCCGACAGCGCGTACCCGGTGCCGGCCGGGTCGCCCAGCTCGTGCTTGAGACGCAGCGCCTGTGACAGGTCGTCGGCGCTCTCCTCGAACGCGCCGCGCGCGTAGTGCGCCATGCCGCTGACGAAGAAGAGATAGCCCCGCAGCCAGTGCTCCCCGCTGCGCTCGCCCAGGATGCGGTGGGTCAGACGGCAGTACGCGAGGCACTTCGCGGGCTCGCCCGCGAGCTGGAAGCCGTAGGCCATCGTGCCGTAGAGCACGCACAGTCCGGTGCGGTCGCCCAGCGCGCGCATCCGGCGCTCCGCCTCGGCGGCGACGGTCGCGGCCTCGGTGAAGCGGTGCTGCGCGGCGAGGCTGAGCTGCAGGTGGGCGTGGGCGCGTGCCGCGTGGACGTCGTCGAGCGGGCCCAGCTCGATCGCGGCGGACAGGTCGGCGTCGGCCGCGACGAGGTCGCGCTGGAAGGTGGCCAGGGAGGCGCGGACGCTCAGCGCCCGTACGCGCTGGGGGCACGGCCCCGGGAAGCGCTCCAGGACCCGGGTCTGCCAGTAGCGGCCCTCGGTCATGCGGCCCGTCGCGAGCCAGTACCCCCACAGGCTGCCCGCCAGCGCGGCGGCCGTCGTGGCGTCGTCGCCGGGCAGCGCGAGCGCGTACTCCAGCGCGGCGCGGACGTTGTCGTGGTCGCGGCGCAGGGCGTCGGCGCGGACGAGCTGGTCGTCGTCGAGGAAGCGCGCGTCGAGGTCGGCGGCGAGCGCGGCGTACCGCTCGACGTGCCGCCGCCGGGCGGGGCCGAGCTCGCCGCGCTCGGCGCCGTACTCGCGGAGGGTGTCGAGCAGCCGGTAGCGGGTGCCGTGCTCCTCGTCGTCCTCGCGCAGCACGACCGACTTGTCGACGAGGTGGATGAGGGTCTCCAGGATCTCCCGGCGGGGCAGCTCGGCGTCGGCGCACACCTCCTCGGCGGCGCTCACGTCGAAGGAGCCCGCGAAGACCGAGAGCCGGGCCCACAGCAGCCGCTCCTGCGCGTCGCACAGGCCGTAGCTCCAGTCGATGGCGGTGCGCAGCGTCTGGTGGCGGGGCAGCGTGGTGCGCCGTCCGCCGGTCAGCAGCCGGAAGCGGTCCTCCAGCCGGTCGACGAGCTGCGCGAGGGGGACGGCGCGGAGCCGTACGGCGGCGAGTTCGAGGGCGAGGGGGATGCCGTCGAGGCGGCGGCAGAGCTTGACGACGTCCGCGCGGTTGCGGTCGGTCACGGCGAAGCCGGGGAGGACGGCGGCGGCGCGCTGCGCGAACAGCTCGACGGCGTCCCCGCCGGACCCCGGCCCCTCGCCCGCCTCCCGCACCGGCAGCGGATGCACCGGGCAGGTGTACTCGCCGGGGACGTCCAGGGGCTGGCGGGAGGTGGCCAGGAGGGAGACGGCGCGGGTCTCGCGGAGCAGGATGTCGGCGAGCATCGCGCAGGCGTCCACGAGGTGTTCGCAGGTGTCGAACACGAGCAGGATCTCGCGGTCGCGCAGGTGGTCGACGAGGACGTCGAGCTGGTCGAGGGAGTCCTGCTCGGGCAGGCCGAGGCAGCTGGCGAGGGTGTCGGTGAGCAGCTCGGGGTCGCGCAGCCCGGCCAGCTCGACGAGGCAGACCCCGTCCGCGTACCGCGCGCGGAGGCGGGTGGCGGCGCGCAGCGCGGTGCGCGTCTTGCCGACGCCCCCGGGCCCGGTGACGGTGACGAGCCGGGCGTGCGCCAACAGCCCGTCGAGCTGCCGGAGTTCGGCGTCCCTGCCCACGAACCCGGTGACTTCCATGGGGAGTTCGCCCGTACGCCGCTGGATCACGCCGAATGCCATGGATGTGCCTCACCGTCGTGCCGACCACCGTGCCCTGCACTGCCCTGTACGGAGGATACGCAGGGGACAGCACGTGACGTGAGGGGTGGTCAACGGTTCGTGACGCGCGCCATCCGTGGCATGGGGCCGAAGCGGCCCGACTCGAAGTCCACGAAAGCCTGACGGAGTTCGTCCTCGCTGTTCATCACGAAGGGTCCCCCGGCGGCGACCGGTTCGCCGATGGGGCGCCCCGAGAAGAGCATCAGGGTGGTGCGCTCGCCGCCCGGCGGGGTCGTCATCACCAGTTCGCTGACGGGGTCGTCCTCGGAGGCCGGCTCGGCGACGGGGTCGGACCAGGCCGTCTCGCCCTCCCAGAGCTGATGCCCCGCGAGGGTGACGGTGCCGGAGACGACGTAGGCGAACGCCCGGTCGTGCGAGGCGAGGAGCTGGCTGTACGTGGTGTCCGGATCGAGGGTGACGAAGAGACCGGTGACGGGCCAGAGCGTGGTGGCGGGCCCGGTGGCGGCGGGCCCGGCGGAGCCGCCGGTGGAGCCGCCGGTGGAGCCGCCGGTCGAGCCGGAGACGACCTCGACGCGGACACCGGGCTCGGTGTAGACGCCGAAGTCGCCCGGCAGCAGGTCCTGGTAGTGGGTCGCGGACATCTTCAGCTCGCCGGGGAGGTTGAGCCAGAGCTGGAGGGTGTGCGCGTACTCGTCGCGGTAGGCCAGCTCGCGGTGGATGATGCCCTGGCCCGCCGTCATCCACTGGACGCCCCCCGAGGTGAGGGTGCCCGCGTTGCCGAGGCTGTCGCCGTGCTCCAGGACGCCGCCGAGCACGACGGTGACGGTCTCCATGCCGCGGTGCGGATGCCAGTCGAAGCCCGTCGAGGAGAACCAGTCCTCGGCCATGAGCAGGAACGGGTCGGTGCGGCGGAAGTCGCCGGGCGCGATGACCAGGGCCTTGTTGTCGACCTGGGTGTCGGGGCCCGCGACCCGCCGGGGCTCGGAGCGCTGCACGCGCCGGAGCGTCACGGGGGCGGAGTCGTGGCGGTCCATGGGTGGGGTCCCTCCCGTCGGTCCACGGGTCGGCCTCCCGCCATGGTGCGCCCGCCGGGACCCGCCCGCACTCCGGGCCCGGGTTTCACCGTACGTAGGCACGGGAGGCGGCTCCGCAGGCGGCTCCGCTCAGGGACGTACGGCGAACCCCTCCAGCGCTTCGAGGACCCGGTCCCGCATCGCCGGGCTGCCCAGGTGCCCCGCGTCGTCCACGACGGTCAGCTCGGCGTCCGGCCAGGCGCGGGCCAGCTCCCACGCGGTGCGCAGCGGGCCGCCCAGGTCGAGGCGGCCGTGGACGAGCGCCCCGGGGATCCCGGCCAGCCGGTCGGCGCGGGCGAGCAGCTCGCCCTCCTCCAGCCAGACCCCGTGCGAGAAGTAGTGCGCGCAGATCCGTACGAGCGCGAGCCGGGCCCTGCCGGGGCGCCCGGAGTACGGCGCGGGGGCGCCGTTCGGCTCGGGCGCGAGGACCGTGTCCTCCCAGGCGCACCACTCGGCGGTGGCCCGCTCCCGCACGGCGGGGTCGGGGTCCGCCGTGAGGCGGGCGTAGCCGGAGAGCACCTCGGCGATGTCGCCGGAGTCGTGGGTGACGCCGGAGACGCCCGAGGCCGCCGCGAAGCGTTCCCACGCCTCGGGGAAGTAGCGGCCCACGCCGCGGTAGAGCCAGTCGGTCTCGGAGCGGCGGGTCATGGTGACGGCCGGGATCACGATCTCGGAGACGCGCTCCGGGTGCCGCTCGGCGTAGGCCAGGATCAGCGTCGAGCCCCAGGAGCCGCCGAACAGCAGCCAGCGCTCGATGCCCAGGTGGGCGCGGAGCTTCTCCATGTCGGCGACGAGGTGCGCGGTGGTGTTGTGCCGCAGATCGGTCGCCGGGTCACTGGCGTGCGGGGTGCTGCGCCCGCAGCCGCGCTGGTCGAAGAGGACGACGCGGTAGCGCGCGGGGTCGAACCAGCGCCGGGCCCCCGCCGAGCAGCCCGAGCCGGGTCCGCCGTGCACGACGAGCGCGGGCTTCCCCTCGGGGTTGCCGCACGCCTCCCAGTGCACGAGGTTCCCGTCGCCCACGTCGAGCATCCCCGACGCGTACGGCTCGATGTCCGGATACTGCGTCCTCATCCCCTGCCCCTCCCCTTGGTGCCGGTAGCAGAGAGGCACGTTACGCCTGTGCCCGCCTACACCTGACGCCACCACGGATCTCGTACGGTCCGGTCCTCGTCGGCGGCGCAGGCGACGCCCGTGACGACCGCGTGGCTGTCGGTGCTCCAGCCGTAGACGCCCTGGCCCTGGCGGCCCAACTCGACCAGGCGCTGCCGGGAGCCGCCCTGGCCGGTGTCGACGGTGCAGTGCAGGACGGGCGCCCAGGACTCGCCGTCGAGCGCCGCCGTCAGCGCCGCCAGGGGCAGCACGACGACGGTGAGCAGCAGCGCGACCACCTTCTCGGCGCCGACCAGGACACTGTGGTCCGCGCGGTAGGCGGCCAGCACCCCGTACCGGAGCCCGAGCAGCACCAGCCCGGTGCCCAGCCCCCACCCGGGCCCGTAGAAGACGGCCATCAGCGTGCCGATCGCGAGGGGCGTGGCGAGGGAGAGCGCGGCCACCCGGGCCTGCGCCGTCCAGCTGCGGCCGGAGGGCACGGCGCCGCGCGCGGCGAACCAGGCGAGGACGACGCGGGAGAGCACGACGGCGAAGACGGCCGCGAGCAGCGGGTTGGTGAGCATCATGCCGATGGGGATGTCGATCCAGTTCGAGGGCTGGAGGACGAGGAGGACCTCCCACGCCGAGTGGCCGCCGCCCACGGTCCAGGCGACCTTCACGGCGGGCAGCGCCAGCGCGACGGCGAGCACCACCGTGTGCCCGGGCCCCCCGTGCCGGTCCTCGGCCCGCTCCCCCGCGTCGCCCTTGCTCCTCGTGTCACCGTGTTCCGCCATGGCTCGATCCTGGAAAGGGACCGCCGGGCGCCGCGAGCGCTGTGACCCATAGGGAGGTGCGGCAGCCCCCGTACGGGCGGATGCCGGAGAAGATGCGGGAGAATGGGCGGGCCACCGCTTCCCCAGGAGTCCCGTACGTTGTCCTCGCATGCCCCCGACCCCACATCCGCCCCCGCCCCCGGCCGCGCCCTGAGCGCCGACTGCGCGCGGTGCTTCGGCCTGTGCTGCGTCGCGCTCCCCTTCGCCGCCTCGGCGGACTTCCCCGTCAGCAAGCGCGGGGGCGAGCCCTGCGGGAATCTGCGCGAGGACTTCCGCTGCGGCATCCACGCCCGGCTGCGCGAGGAGGGCTACCAGGGCTGCACGGTCTACGACTGCTTCGGCGCGGGCCAGCGCGTCTCCCAGGAGACGTTCGGGGGCCGGGACTGGCGGTCCGAACCGGTCGGCGCCGAGCTGATGTTCGCCGTCTTCCCGGTGACCAAGCAGCTCCACGAACTGCTCTGGTACGTGACGGAGGCCCTGTCCCTCTCCCCCGCCCGCGCCCTCCGCACCGAACTGCGCGCCGCGCGCGAGGAGATCGACCGGCTGGCGGGCGGCGCCGCCGAGGAGCTGGCGAAGCTCGACGTGGAGGCCGTGCGCGGCGAGGTCAACGGCCTGCTGCTGCGCGTCAGCGACCTGGTGCGGGCCACGGTGCCGGGCCGTAAGAGGAACCACCGGGGCGCGGACCTCCTCGGCGCCCGGCTGCGGAACGCCCGGCTGCGCGGCGCGAGCCTGCGCGGGGCGCTGCTCATCGCCGCCGACCTCTCCGGCGCCGATCTGCGGACGGCCGACATGATCGGCGCCGACCTGCGCGACGCGAACCTGGCGGGCGCCGACCTGACGGACGCGTTCTTCCTCACCCAGCCCCAGGTCAACGCGGCGCGGGGGGACGCCACGACCCGCCTCCCCACCGCGCTCGCCCGCCCGGCGCACTGGGCGTAGCGGACGGCCGCCGGGTCACTCGGTCACGAAGTCCCCCATCATCGCCATGTCCTCGTGCTCCAGGTTGTGGCAGTGGAGCATGAACGTGCCCGCGTAGTCCGTGAAGCGGACGGCGACCTCCACCGCGTCCATCGGCGGCAGGTCCACGGTGTCCTTCCAGCCGTGGTCGTAGGGCCCGATCCGCCCGTTGTTGCGGGAGACGACCTGGAAGTGGTCGAGGTGGACGTGGACCGGGTGGTGGAGGCTGGTGGTGAACCGCCAGATCTCGGTCTGCCCGAGCTTCGGCCTGGCCAGCGCCCTGCCGGGCCGGTAGGGGTGCTCGTTGATCGTCCAGCCGTCCCTGCCCTGCCGGAAGTGGAAGTCGCGGGTGGCCACGGCCTTGTCCGGGTCGAGCCGCGCCACGCGGGACAGCGCCTCGGGCACCTCGGCGTCCTCGGCGACCCGGCCGTCACCGACCTCGAACGCCATCACCTCACGCGCCGTGCCCTCGGCGAGGGTGTTGCGGAGCTTGACCTTCGTGCCCGGCTTCCAGCCGGAGAAGTCGACGACGACGTCCATCCGTTCGCCCGGGGCGATCCGCAGCGCGTCGTGCGCGCGGGGCCGCTCCAGCAGCCCTCCGTCGCTGCCGATCTGGACGAACGCGTCCCCGCCCGGGGGCTGCGGGTCGAACTCCAGCCGGTAGGGGCGGGCGTTGGACGCGTTGAGGAACCGCAGCCGGTGGCGGGCCCGTTCGGCGCGGTGCACGGGCCAGGGCGCCCCGTTGACGAGGATCACGTCGCCGAGGACGCCGTCCATGTAGGCGTCGGTGACGCCGGGCCGGGCAAGGTCGGGGTCCTCGCGGGGGTGCTTGAGGGGGTACGTGAAGGCGCCGTCCTCCTCGAAGGCCCGGTCGGTGATCATCAGCGGGATGTCCCGGTCGCCCTTCGGGAGGGGGAGCTTCTCCTCCTCGTCGTCCCGCACGAGATGGAACCCGGCGAGGCCGCGGTAGACGGCCGGTCCCGTCCAGCTCATCCGGTGGTCGTGGTACCAGAGCGTGGCGGCGCGCTGGTCGAGCGGGTAGGTGTGGACGCGCGAGCCCTCCGCCATGCCGCTGACCCCGCCGTGATGGCCTCCTCCGTGGCCCGGCATCCCCGGCATCCCCGGCATCCCCGCCATCATGTCCCGCATGGCGCGCTCGGCCGTGATGCGGCCGTGCACCGGGAGGATCACATCGGTGGGGTAGCCGTCGCTCGCGGCGGGGGTGTGGCCGCCGTGCAGATGGACCACGGTGGGCTGCGGCAGCTCGTTGCGGTGCGCGACGCGCGTACGGCGCCCGGCCTCGGAGACCAGGGTGGGCCCGGGAAAGGTGCCGCCGTACGTCCACGCGCGGGTCCTGAGCCCCGGCAGGATCTCCAGGTCGGCCTCGTGCTGCGTGATCTCGTACGTGTCGGTGGTGCCGCTCCTCCTCACGGGCTCCAGCACCTCGGGCACGGGCAGCGGCACCTCGTACGGCCGGGGCAGCTTCGCCGAGGACGTGAGCAGCTTGCCGGGGCTCGCGCCCCGCGCCGCGCGGCCGTTGCTGCCGAGCAGCGGCACGCCGAGGGCCGCCGCACCGGCGACGCCCAGGACCGTGCCGCCGACGAACCCGCGCCGTCCGAGCCCTCCGGGGCGCCTCATGAGACGGTCTCCCGTCCGAGCCAGGCCCAGGTCACGAGCACGGCGACGGCGCTCACCAGGACCGTGCCGAGGGCGACGTGCACGGCGACCACGCGGGCCATGCCGAGCATCATCTCCCCGAAGAGCGCGAGGACCAGCACCAGCGAGAGGGGCACGGGCCACAGGGGCCCGCCCGTACGGCGGACGAGGACGGTCGTGACCGAGGTCAGGAGCGCGAGGGCCACCACGATCCCGGCGTTGGCGCCGTGCCGCTCCAGCGAGTCGTAGTCACCGCCGAGGTATCCGGCCGCGAGGCCCACCTGGGCCAGGACCGCCAGCGCGAGCAGCGTCGCGGCGCCGCGGAAGAACGCGAACGCTCTCCGGGCGCCCGTGGTGCCCGCGCTGCCCGCGCCGCCCGCGCCGGGTCGTTCCCGTACGTCCGTCATGCCTCCACCTTCGGGTCGTGCCGGTCGGTGTCCCGGGCGGCGGGGGTCTCCTCGCCGGGGGACGACGGGCCGGAGCGGGAGCGGGTGCGCGGGAACCACCAGTTGGCGCGCCCGAGCAGGGTGATCAGGGCCGGGGTGAGAACGCCGCGGACCACGGTGGCGTCGATGATGATCCCCGCCGCCAGCGCGGTCGCGAACACCTTCACGTCGGTCACCGGGATGCTCGCCAGCGCCGTGAAGGCCAGGAAGAGGATGAGCGCGGCCGAGGTGACCAGCCGTCCCGTGCGGCTGATGCCGGTGACGACGGACGGTACGACCGTGTCGGCGACCCCCTTCCTCGTCAGTTCGAGGTGGGTCTCCCGGACGCGGTGCAGGATGAACACCTCGTAGTCCATGGAGAGTCCGAAGAGGAACGCGAAGACCGCCATCGGGATCCAGATGGTCACCGCGCCGACCGCCGGGGTGTCGAACAGCAGCTCACTGCCGTACCCCTTCTGCCAGACGAGGACGACCACGCCGTACGCCGCGCAGGTCGAGAGCGCGTTGAGCACCAGGGCCTTGAGCGGGAGGAGCACCGAGCGCAGGGTCCTGGCCAGGACGAGGAAGGTGAGGACGGCGACGAGGATCAGGATCAGGCCGAGCGAGCCGTAGACCGCGTCGACGAAGTCGATGTCCTGCACGGGGCCGCCGCCCACGAGGACGCCGTCGGTCTCGCGCGCGGTGTCCACGACGGCCGAGACCGCGTCCCGGCCCGCGCCGCTGGAGGGGTCCTCGGTGGTCCACACCTCGGTGACGCGGCTGCCCTCGCGCTGCCAGTCCCCGGGGGCGACGGCGCCCGCGACGCCGTCCAGCCGGGCGAGCCGCTCCCGCATCGCGTCGGCGCCGCCCGCCTCGCCGACCACCTCGACGGGGCGCGCGATGCCCTCGCCGAAGCCCGCGTCGACGATCCGCTCGAAGGCCGCGGCGGGCTTGCCGCCCTGGGCGAGCGTCCCGGTCTCGGGCGCGCCCAGCCGCATGGCGAGCACGGGCGCCGCCGCGGCCAGCAGCAGTGCGCCGCTGAGGACGGCGCAGAGCACCGGGCGGCGGGTGGTGAGCCGGGCGATCCGGGTCCACATCCGGCTGTCGGGCCGGTGCGTACGGCGCGGCCTGTCGAGCGCGTCGCCCCAGGAGTGGAGCAGCACGGGCAGCAGCGTGACGGCGACGAGGACGCTCACGAGCGGGATGAGCAGGCCCGCGTAGCCGACGCTGCGCAGGAACGGCACGGGCAGGACGACGAGCGCGGCGAGCGAGATGGCGACGGTCGCGCCGCTGAGCACCACGGCGCGACCGGCGCTGCCGACCGCCCGTACGACGGCCTCCGTACGGGCCTCGCGCCCCGGCCCGTCGGCGCCCGGCCTGGCCCGCTCCTCGCGCCATCGCGTGACGACGAGCAGCGCGTAGTCGATGGCGATGCCGAGGCCGATGAGCGCGACGAGGTACTGGACGATGAAGGAGACGTCGGTGATCCCGGTGACGCCCCTGACCAGCAGGAACGTGGTGGGGATCGCGACCGCCGCCATCAGCAGCGGCACGACGGCGAGGCCGCTGGCGAAGACCAGGACCAGCACCACCAGGGCGCCGAGCGCGCCGATCAGCGTCTCGTAGAGCGGGCCGCGCTGGGCGCCGCTGTCGCGCCCGGAGAGGACGGGCTGCCCCGTCAGCTCGACGGGCTGACCGGCGATCTCCGCCCGCGCCACGGCCTTCTTGATGCCGGGCAGCGACTTCTCGTACGGCGTCTGCGAGGGGTTGCCCGGCGGGTAGACCAGCGCGACGGTCGTGCGCTTGTCCTCCGACAAGAGCGACGAGGCGCCCGCTCCGTCCACGCCGTCCGCGCCACTCGCACCGCTCGCACCACTCGCGTACGAGACGCTGCGGCCGCCCTTCGGGGTGACCTCGGTGACCAGGCCGTCCCACTGCCGCCGGACCGCCGCGCTCGCCAGGCTCGTGCCCTCGGGGACGGTCACCGTCAGCAGTAGCGGCGCGTTCTTGCCGCCGGTGCCGCGGAAGCGCTCGGCGAGCGCGTCGTTCGCCCGCTGCGCCTGGCGGTCGGGGAGCCGGGACTCGTAGCTGAGCCTGTCGACGGTGCCGCTCGCCATGGCGCCGCCGACCACGGTGAGCGCCAGCCACACCAGGACCACGGGCCACTTGTGGGCCAGCACCCACCGGGTCGTACGTTCCACGGATCCGACCTCCTGTAGGGACGCTACTATGTAGCCACGCTACACATGAGGGCAAACGTAACCCCCCGCCAACTGGCGCGCAAGCGGCGTCAGTTGCGAGGGGTTGAGGGTGAGGAGGGAGAGGCTTCCGGGGACTACGCGTGGCGCGCGACGGCGGCGAAACGCTTGAGGGAGAGCCCGAAATAGGCCGCCGAACCGGCCGTCAGCGTCGCGGGAACGGAGACAAGGGCCCAGTTCAGCGACTCGGGGTGGCCCACGCCCCGGTGGAACAGCATCACGGTGAGCGCCGCGACGACGCACAGCACCCCGCCCAGCGCGGCGAGGGTGCCGCTGGCGAGAGTCTCCCCCCGCCGGGAGGCCGCCGCGCGCAGCCCGCGCCCGCCGCGCAGCCCCGAGACCGCGCCCGCGAGGCAGAGCACGATGCCGAACGCGATCACGCCCAGGCCGCCCATGACCACGGGCGGACGGTAGCCCCACGGCCCCGGGGGCCCGCTCAGCAGCGCGTACGCCCAGGTGAACGCGAGCAGCGGCAGCGCGCACAGCGCACGCCACGCGAGCCTCCCGGCGCTGAGCCGGAGCGTCGCGTCGTTGAACTCCCGCGCCAGAAGGGCCGGTTCGCCCCACTCCTGGACCGCGCGGCGCGCGGCCTCCTCGGGGTCGGACGTGTCGTCGAGGTGGCACTCGGTGGCGCACCGCAGCCCGTCCAGGACCTCGTCGACGATCTCCCGGCGCCGCGCCCGGGGGCCTACGAGCCGCGCCGCCAGGCTCTTCTCGTAGCGCCGCAGGACGGCCGCTTGCGTCACGTCCCGCTGCCCAGCACCCCGGAGATCACCGAGGAGATCTCCTGCCACGCCACCCTCTTCGCGGCGAGTTCGCGGCGGCCCGCCGCCGTCAGCGAGTAGTTGCGACGGCGCCTGCCGTTGATCCGGGACCACTCGCTGCTCACCAGGCCCGCGGCCTCCAGGCGGTGGAGCGCCGGGTAGACCGTCCCGGTGGGCAGGTTGATCGTGTCCTGGCTGCGCCTCTTCAGCTCCTCGATGACCGCGTAGCCATGCATGTCGCCGGGTTCCAGGACCGAGAGCAGCATCCCTTCCAGGTTCCCTCGCAGGGTCTCCGCCTTCATGCGGAGCCACACTACACATGGCGGTCCACGCCGGCTCCGCTCGCCTGGTCGGCCGCGCGCACGGCGACGGCGGTGACGACGATCCCGTCCCGCACGGCCCACCTGCCGTCGAACCCGGTGAGCGCGCCGTGCCCCGGCACCAGCAGCCGGGCCGCGAACGTCCCGTACGAACCCCCTGACCCTGACCCGGCACTCCCGCCCATCTCCCCCTCCGCTTCCGCTTCCGCCTCCGCCTCCGCTTCCGCGAAGTCCAGCTCCGCGTCGACGAAGCCGAGCCAGCGCTCCGTGAGCGGATACCACGCCTTGTAGACGGCCTCCTTCGCGCTGAACAGCAGCCTGTCCCAGTGCAGATGGGGCCGCGCGGCGGCCAGCCGCGCGAGCCGGTCCACCTCGCCGCCCGCGGTGATCATGCTCAGCACCCCCCTCGGCACGGGCCCGTGGGGCTCGGCGTCGATCCCGAGCGTCCACAGTTCGCTGCGGCGCGCGACGGCCGCCGCGCGGTACCCCGCGCAGTGCGTGAGGCTGCCCACCGTGCCCTCGGGCCACCCCGGCGCGCCCCTGCCGGTCGGCAGCAGCGGCCCCGGCGGCACGCCGAGACGCGCCAGCGCCGCGCGGGCGCAGTGCCGTCCGGTGGCGAACTCGGCCCGCCGCCCGGGCACCGCCGACGCCACCGCCTCCGCCTCCTCGGGATAGAGCTCGGCATCGGCCACGTCGCCGCGCGCGGAGACCACCGCTGCCTCCGGCGGCAGCAGCTCCTCGATCACGGGACGGGCTCGCGCACCGGCGCCGGGAGGATCTGCCGCAGCCGCGGCGAGGGATGCCGGGGCCTCTGCCACTCGCGCGGATAGCCCACCGAGACCTCCTCGAACGGCACCCCGTCGTGCCAGGTCGTCCGGGGGATGTGCAGATGCCCGTAGACGACGGCGGCGGCGTCGTACGTCACGTGCCAGCGGTCCGTCAGTTCGGTGCCGCACCACAGCGCGAACTCGGGGTAGCGCAGGACGCGGGTGGGCTCGCGCACCAGCGGCCAGTGGTTGACGAGCACCGTCGGCAGCCCCTCGGGACGGGCAGCGAGCCGCTCCTCCGTGACGCGCACCCGCGCGCGGCACCACGCGTCGCGGCCCGGATACGGGTCGGGGTGCAGCATCACCTCGTCGGTGCAGACCACCCCCGCCTCGTACGCCGCCTTCAGCGCCTCCTCCGCGGTGTGCGTGCCCTCGGGCCTGAACGTGTAGTCGTACAGCAGGAAGAGCGGCGCGACCGTGACCGGGCCGCCGGGGCCCTCCCACACCGGGAACGGGTCCTCCGGGGTGGCGACGCCCAGCTCGCGGCAGAACTCCACGATCCGCAGATAGCGCTCCTCGCCGCGCGACTGGTCCGGGTCGTCGCGGGGCGTCCACAGCTCGTGGTTGCCCGGCGTCCACACCACGCGCGCGAAGCGCCCGGCCAGCGTGCGCAGCGCCCACCGGATGTCGGCCATCGTCTCGGCGACGTCCCCGGCGACGATCAGCCAGTCGCCGGGGGACCCGGGCCGCAGGGTGTCGAGGAACGCCTTGTTGTCCTCGAACGCCACATGCAGGTCGCTGATGGCGAACAGCTTCGGATCTCCCCCGCGCCCTGGTGACATCTCCCCCGTACTCCCTTCGCGACGACAGCAGTTGGAGCGTGCGCTCCTCCCTCAGTGTCACCGATCGCCGCTACTCGTCGCGCAGGGTCCTGGTGATCTGGTCGAGGCGGGTGAAACGGCCCTGGGCGTCGAGGGCGCCGAAGAGATGGACCTCGGTGTCGATCCTCTTGCCCTTCCGGGTGACCGCGCGGATGACCATACGGGCCGCCAGCCGGTCCCCGTCCGCGAGCGCCTCCCGCACCTCGTAGTGCCCGCTCTCCACCATCTTCCGCATGGGCCTCAGATGGGCGATCAGCTTCTCGCGGTCGATCGCGATCCCGTCGCTGACCTGGAGGAAGCCGGGGCTGAAGTAGCGGTCCACGACGGCTCCGAGGTCCCCTTCGCAGGTGAGGGCCTCCTCCTGGAACGCGGTGTAGAACTCCTCCAGGAACCTGTCGGGCGGCGTATCGGCGAAGCGGTTCATCGTGCTCATCGTGCTCCTCGGGGTGCTGAGGGGTGAGGGGGGCGCGCCCGTCCGGCGAAGCCGTAGCCCAGCTCCTCGACGGCGGCGGCGACGGCCGCGTCGTCCGGCTCACCCTCCGCCGTGACGGAGGCGCGTCCGGACGCCGCGTCGACGTCCACCCGCAGGACGCCCGGCAGCTCGCCGATCGCCTCGCCGACGAACGTCTCGCAGTTCCCGCACACCATTCCGGTGATCTCGTACACGACCGCGCCGGACGCGTCCGCGGCTCGTTCTGACGGCATTCCGTCCTCCTCATTGGTTGCCCCCACGGTGCGACGGGCCGCTCCCAGAACGCTGGCAGAGCGCTGGCACCATGTGCCCATGCGCGTGGGAGTGCTGGGACCGCTGCAGCTCAGGACCGACGGGAAGACCTCCGGCGTGGGCGGCGCGCGGCTCCGCGCCCTGCTGGCCAGGCTGGCGCTCGACGCGGGCCGCCCCGTCGGCGTGGCCGCGCTCTCCTCCGCGGTGTGGCCCGAGGACCCCGGGGGCCCGGACCGTACGCACGCGCTGCAGTCCCTCGTCAGCAGGCTGCGCCGTACGCTCCCCGCCGACGTGCCCCTCCGCCAGGGGCCCGGCGGCTACTGCCTGGCCCTGCCGCGCGACGCCGTCGACGCCCACCGTTTCGCCGCCCTCGCCCTCCGGGGCAGGCGCGCGCTCGCCGAGGGCCGCGCGGAGGAGGCCGCCGGGGAGCTGCGTACGGCCCTCGCCCTGTGGCGGGGCGAGGCCCTCGCCGACGTACCGGCCGCGAGCCCGGGCTCGGGCTCGGGCTTCATGGCGAGCGTCGTGGCGCGGCTGGAGGAGCAGCGGCTGACGGCCGTCGAGGACCGCGTCGAGGCGGACCTCGCGCGCCGCGCTGAACCGGCCGGTCTCGTCGCCGAGCTGGAGGCGTTCACCGCCTCCCACCCCCACCGCGAGCGCCCGCGCGGCCTGCTCATGCGTGCCCTGCACGCGGACGGGCGTCCGGCCGAGGCGCTCGGGGTCTACGAGCGGTTCCGCGCCCACCTCGCCGAGGGCCTCGGCACCGACCCGTCCGGCGAACTGCGGCGCATCCACCTCGCCGTCCTGCGGGGCGAGCCGGAGCGAGGCGCTCCCGTGTCGGCCCCGGTTCCGGTCCCAGTTCCGGTTCCGGTTCCGGTTCCGGTTCCGGCGGTCCCTGCCGATCCGCCGCGTGCCGCGCTCACCAGCTTCGTCGGGCGCGAGCGCGAACTCGCCGCGCTGGAGGAGAGGTTGCGCGAGGCGCGGCTCGTGACGCTCGTCGGCACCGGCGGCGCGGGCAAGACCCGGCTCGCGCTCGCCCAGGCCGTGCGGCTCGCCGGGGAGGGCCGCACCGTACGGACGGTGGAGCTGGCGCCCGTGGCCACGCCGGAGGACGTCCCGGTCGCGGTGCTCGCGGCGCTCGGCGTACGGGGCGCCGAGCCGTCCGGAGACGGCGCCGAGGGGCCGGTCGGCCGGCTGGCCGAGGCGTTCTCGCTGACGGAGACGGTGCTCGTGCTGGACTGCTGCGAGCACCTCCTCGACGGCGTGGCCCGCCTGGTGGACGAGCTGCTGGGCCGGTGCCCCCGCCTCCGCGTACTGGCCACGAGCCGCGAGCCGCTGGGGATCCTGGGCGAGTCGCTGCTGCCGGTCCCGCCGCTGGACTGCCCGCCGCCCGGCGGCCCGGCCGACGCGGTGACGGCCTCGCCCGCGGCCCGCCTCTTCGCCGACCGCGCCGCAGCCGTACGCCCCGGGTTCGCGGTCACCGAGGAGAACGCGGCCACCGTCGCCGCGGTCTGCCGCTGCCTCGACGGGCTTCCCCTCGCCCTCGAACTGGCCGCCGCCCGGCTGCGGCTGCTCTCCGTGGAGCAGCTCGCGGACCGCCTCGGAGACCGCCTCGGGGACCGCTTCGCGCTGCTGACCGGCGGCAGCCGGACCGCGCTCCCCCGCCACCGGACGCTGCGCGCCGTCGTCGCCTGGAGCTGGGACCTGCTGGACGAGGACACCGGGAACCTCGCCGGGTTCCTGGCCGCGTTCCCCGCCTCCTTCACGCTCGATGCGGCGGAGGGTGTCGCTCCGGACGGCGTTCCGGTCCTCGACCGCGTGGCCACCCTTGTCGACAAGTCGCTCCTCCAGACCGTGCCCCCGTCGGACGGCCGTGAAGTCCGCTACCGCATGCTGGAGACCATCCGCGCCTACGGCCTGGAACAGCTCGCCGAGCGCGGCTTGACGGAGCGGGCGCGCGCTGCGCACGCCCGCTGCTTCCTCCGCCTCGCGGAGCACGCCGAGCCCCTGCTGCGCGGCCCCGACCAGCTCCCGTGGCTGCGGCGGCTCACCGCCGACCGCGAACACCTCGTCGCGGCCTTCCACTTCGCGCACGAGGCCGGGGACACCTCGACGGCCCTACGGCTCGCCGCCGCCACGTCGTTCTTCTGGACGCTGACCGGCGAGCACGCGCAGGCCGTGACCCTGCTGCGGGACGCGCTGGTGAGGGAGACCGAGCCGATCGGCGCGACGAACGCCGAGGCCGACGCACGGCGCGTGGCCACCGCGAGCTATCTGCTCCACAGCGTGCTCGCGGGCCGTACGGCCGAGGCGCGCGCGGAGTTGGCAGGGCTGCTGCGGAGAATCCCCGCCGGGCCGTCCGCGCACCCGTCCCCGCATCCGGCCGGTCCGCTGGTCGAACCGCTGGCGGCTCTCGTCACGGACGAGCCGGAACGGGGGCTGGCGGCCGCCGCCGAGGGGCTCGGCGGCACGGCCGACCCCTGGGCGCGCGGCATGCTGCTGCTGGTCCGCTCGTTCCTCCACAGCAATCGCGGCGCGGGCGCCGAGGCGTGCCGCGAACTGCGCGCCGCCGCAAGGGAGTTCCGCGCCGCGCGGGAGCGCTGGGGGCTGACCAGCGCGCTGACGCACGCCGCGTTCGCGCTGACCTCGCTCGGGGAGTACGGGGAGGCCGTCGCCGCGCTGGAGGAGGCCATGGAACCGGCGCGGCTGCTCGGCGGCCACGACCTGCAGCGCGTCTGGCTGGCCACGGCCCGTGCCCGTACGGGCGATACGGAGGCGGCGCGCGCCGAGCTCCTCGACGTGGCGACCGGTGCCGGCTCCGCGCGGTACGCGGGCCTGGCCCGGCTCGCCCTCGGCGACCTGGCGCGCACCGCGGCCGATCTGCCGGAGGCCGGGCGGCAGTACGCGCTGGCGGAGGCGGCGTTCGAACCGCACGCCGCGCACGCCGCCTTCCACGCGCTCCACCGCTCGGCGGCGGGCCGACTCGCCGTCGCGCGGGGCGACACGGCGGCCGCGGGGCGCTGCCTGAGCGCCGCACTGGAGGGCGCCGTCGCCGCGTGGGACATGGTGCTCGTCGCGGAGACAGCGGTGGGAGTGGCCCAACTCCTCCACTCCATGCGCGAGTTCACCGCCGCGTCCCGACTCCTCGGCGCGGCGCACGCGCTGCGGGGCGCACCCGACGCCGGGAACCCCGACGTCTCGGACCTGACGGACGCGCTCACCGCGGAACTGGGCCACGGGGGCCACGCGGCGGCGTACGAGCACGGGCTCGCGCTCGCGCCGCCCGAGGCCGTCACGGCGGTCGGGGACGAACTGGCCCGCGCCCGCGCCCGCCGCGCCGACGGCTCCGTGCCGCCCGTTACGCCGCCCCCGGAACCCGGTCCAGGAACCCCTTCACCGAGGTGATCCGGCCGTCCTCCGCGAGGGTGATCACGTCGAACCCGGCGGCGGGCGAGGAACCGTCCGCCGTGGAGACCAGGTCCCAGGTGAAGCGGGCGATGTCGTGGTTGCCGTCGACCTCGCCGGTGTGCGCGAACTCGTGGCCCGCGAACTGCTCGCGCGCCGCCGTGATGACCGCGGTCAGCGCCTCGTGGCCACGCACGTCGGCCAGCGGGTCGGTGTAGGTGCCGTCCTCGGTCCACGCCGCGGCGACGGCCTTCGCGCGGGCCTCCGCGTCCGGTGCGTTCCACGCGGCGAAGTAGCGCTCTACGGCGGCCTGGTAGGTGGTGGCGTCCATGGCGGTCTCCTCGTTCTCGTCGTTCTCGTCGTCCGTTGTCGTGCTGGGTATGACCTTGCCCGGCGGCGCCACCCCCGGTCGATTACCGCCGAGGTAAGGGCGGCGGGGCCATGTCCGCGCTCTTGTTGCGGCCACTGCGGCGCGCTTAGTCTGCTGCGTCGCCGTACGCCGCCGCCGGAGGTCGAGGAGCGCGCATGGAACGCTCGTTGGACACCCCGCACGCCCCGTACACCCGACGCCCCGCCGTACTTGCACTGCTGCTCGCCGCACTTCTCACACTGGCCCCCGCATCCGCGCGGGCGGAGGTCCAGGCACACGAGGCCGTCCCCGCGCTGCTGGGCGTCGAGGCCGACGACGGCGCACGGGTGGTCCGTGCCGTGCGCGACGGGCGGCAGCTCGACCTGACCGTCGACTCGCCCGCGCTCGGACGCGAGGGCCACGCGCGCGTCCTCCTGCCGCCCGGCCACGGCGAGGGGCGTACCGGCGGGCGTACCGGCGTCCCGTCCCTCTGGGTGCTGCACGGCTGCTGCGACCCCGGCAACGGCTGGGAGGCGTGGACGGACAGGACCGACATCGAGCGGGCGACGGCCCGTACACGCGCCCTCGTCGTCCTCCCCGAGGGCGGGCCCGTCGGCTTCTACAGCGACTGGTGGAACGGGGGTTCGGGAGGGCCACCCGCGTGGGAGACGTTCCACCTCACCGAGCTGCGCCAGATCCTCGAACGCGGTCTCGGCGCGGGCACCCGCCGCGCCGTCGCGGGCCTTTCGATGGGCGGGTACGGCGCACTCGCGTACGCCTCGCGCCACCCCCGGATGTTCCGCGCCGCCGCGTCGTTCAGCGGGCTCGGCGACACCCGGCAGGGGTGGTGGCTGGTCGACTCGCTGCTCTCCGAACGCGGGTACGACCCGCGCGCCGTATGGGGCGACCCCGTCGCCCAGCGGGACGTGTGGCGGGCGCACAACCCCGCCGAGCTGGTGCGCCGACTGCCGCGCGGCTACCCGGTGTTCATCGGCGCGGGCGACGGCACCCCCGGCCCGCTGGACCCGCCCGGCGCCCCGCACGACACGCTGGAGGCCCGGCTCCTCCCGTCCAGCGTCAGCTACGTCGAGATGGCCCGCGCCCGTGGCCTCCGCGTCACCGCCGACCTCTACGGCGCGGGCACGCACACCTGGCCGTACTGGGAGCGCGAACTGCACCGCGCGCTCCCGATGCTGACGCGGGCGCTCACCCGGAACTGAGCCGTTCACGCTGGCCCGTACGGCTGAGGGACACGGGCGATGCGCGGACCCGGGATGCGCGGACCCGACCCGTCCTCGACCAGCCCCCTCCATCCTCCCGTCGGTACTGCCAGGACGACGACGCCAGGGAGCGCGACGATGGGACACGCCCCGCATGCCCTCACCCTCAAGCCCGGCACCGCGTGGTCCGACGCCTGGGCCCGGGCCCGGGCCGCCGTGCCGGAAGCCGTGACCGACGGCGGACCCGGCGACAGGGTCCCCCGCGCCCGTAACCGCTGGGCCGACGCGTGGCACACCGACGGCGAACCGCTGCCCGCCACCACCCCGGTCGACGGGACGCCGATCGCGGGCCCGCCCCGGCTGGACGCGGCCACGGCGCACGGCGCGGTCCGCGCGGCGCTCGACGCGCACCGCGCCTGGCGGCACGTGCCGCTGCCCGAGCGCCGCGCCCGCGTCACGGCCGCGCTCGACGCGCTCGAAGCGCACCGCGAACTCCTCGCGCTGCTCCTCGTCTGGGAGATCGGCAAGCCCTGGAAGCTCGCCCAGCAGGACGTGGACCGGGCGATCGAGGGCGTCCGCTGGTACGTCGAACACATCGGCCCGATGACCGAGGGCCGCTCCCCGCTGCCGGGCCCGGTCAGCAACATCGCGAGCTGGAACTACCCGATGAGCGTGCTCGTCCACGCCATGCTCGTCCAGGCCCTCGCGGGCAACGCGGTGATCGCCAAGACCCCCACCGACGGCGGCCTCGCCTGCCTCACCGTGGCCTGCGCGCTGAGCGTGCGCGAGGGTCTGCCGTTCACCCTCGTCAGCGGCAGCGGCGGCGAGCTGTCGGAGGCGCTGGTACGGGCGCCCGAGATCGGCTGCGTCTCCTTCGTCGGCGGCCGGGACGCGGGCGCGCGCGTGGCCACCGCGGTCGCCGACCTCGGCAAGCGGCACGTCCTGGAGCAGGAGGGCCTCAACTGCTGGGGCGTCTGGGAGTTCGGCGACTGGGACGCGCTCACCCCGCTGCTGCGCAAGACGTTCGACTACGCCAAGCAGCGCTGCACGGCCTACCCGCGCTTCGTCGTGCAGCGCACCCTGTTCGCGGACTTCCTCGCCGCGTACCTCCCGGCCGTACGGTCGCTGCGCTTCGGGCACCCGCTGGCGGTCGCCGCGCCCGACGACCCGCTGCCGGAGCTGGACTTCGGGCCGCTGATCAACGCGGGCAAGGCGCGCGAGCTGGCCGACCTGACCGCCGACGCGATCGGCCGCGGCGCTGTCCCGCTGCACCGCGGGACGCTGGCCGACGGCCGCTTCCTGCCCGGCCAGGACACCTCCGCGTACCTCCCGCCGACCACCCTGCTGGGCCCGCCCCCGTCCTCCCCGCTGCACCACGCGGAGCCGTTCGGCCCCGTGGACTCGATCGTCCTCGCCGACACCGAGGCCGAGCTCCTCGCCGCGATGAACGCGAGCAACGGCGCCCTGGTCGCCACCCTCTCCACGGACGACCGGGCGCTCTACGACCGTTTGGCGCCGCAGATCCGCGCGTTCAAGACCGGCCACGGCAGGTCCCGCTCCCGCGGCGACCGCGACGAACTCTTCGGCGGCTTCGGCGCCTCGTGGCGCGGCGCCTTCGTAGGCGGCCACCTCCTGGTCCACGCGGTCACCCAGGGCCCGGCGGACGAACGCCTCCCCGGCAACTTCCCGGACTACCGCCTGCAACCGGAACAACGCGCGGCATAGCCGGCCCTGCGAGGGAAGGCCCGGGAAGGCCCTACCCGATCCCCTGCCGATCAGCGGTAAGCGCAAACTCTCTCTCATCTACATCCGGCACGTCCCGCTCCATGGCATGCTCCAGCAGCTCCCGCTGCCGCAGCAGCGGCGCACGCCGCTCCTCGGGAGCGAGCTCGACCAGGTCCTCCAAGGCCGCGCGGAGCCGCCGGGTGACCTGCGGCTGACGCGTGGCCACGCTCCGGATCTCCGTGAAGCCGAGCTTGACCAGGTCCTCCCACCGGGGCAGGTCCTGCACGAGGCGCGGAGCCCCGGCCCGGTCGGTGTGCAGCAGCAGCCCGAGCGGCTTGTCGGCGGCCTCGGCGAGGAACTGCTGCACACGGTCGAGGCACTGCACGGCGGTGGTCGGATCGTTGACGGCGGGCGAGAGGGCGCGCAGCGCGATGTCCACGAGCTGCCGCAGCCCGAACCCGAGGTCCTGGTGGAAGGTGCGCTCGACGCCCGTACTGAGCGCAGTGTCGAACGCCCACTCGGCCCACCGCCGCTTCCCCGGCCGCCGCCACTCCCCGTACACGGCGATCACCGGCGTCCCCGGCACGAGGAAGTCCCCGATCCGCGGCAGCAGGTGCACGACCACTCCCTGCGCGGAGGCCACCCGCACCAGCCGGGCGACATGCACGTCCCGCAGCACCCCGGCCCGCCCCCGGTGCACGACGGTGGCGGTCCGCTCCCCCACGCGCTCGATCACGTACGGCCGTGCGGGCAGCACCAGCAGCCGCCGCGCGTCCCGCGAGATCCGGTCGACGACATGGCTGACGCGCATGAGCGACATGGTGGCGTTCACGTACCCGATAAAGAGCCCCAGACTCAGGATGACCAGCAAGAACGCCACAGCGATCGTCACGAACGGCACGCTCTGCACCCGCTGCGGATCCGAGGACTCCGGATACTGCAGCTGCACCAGCAGCGAGAAGACGAACGTCGCGAGGAACGCCGCGAACGTCCCCTTGGTCACCCGGCTCCGCACGTACAGCCGCAGCACCCGCTGCGACCACTGGCTCGACACCATCTGCAGCGCGACCAGCGAGATCGAGAACACGACGCCGACGAGCGTCAGCACCGACGACCCGATCATGGCCACGATCGACTTCGCCGTGTCCGCGAAATGGATCATGTCCCGCAGCTCGCCGTACTCCCGCTCGCGCTGCAGCTCGGCGACGTACACGTCATCCACGAGCGCACACACCAGGGCCAGCACCACGGCCCCGACCAGCCCGATCACAGGCGCGAACCAGAACGTGTCCCGCAGATGCTCCCGCAACGGCGACAACGGCCGAGGCCGCCCCACCGCCACCTGAACCCGAACCCCCGACCCGACATTCCCAGACGAATCCACCACAACGGGACTCTACGCCGGAAAACCCTGGTGAGAAGCACTCCAAACCCTTGGTATCGTTACCCGTGTCGCCACGCCCCACGGGGCCGGGGCGACAACCCAAGTCCGGGTGGCGGAATGGCAGACGCGCTAGCTTGAGGTGCTAGTGCCCTTTATCGGGCGTGGGGGTTCAAGTCCCCCCTCGGACACTCACCACCTGCACGTCGTGTGCGGACGCTTTCGGGCCGTGACTCAACAGTCACGGCCCTTTTGCTGTGGTCGTACGTGAGCCTGAGCCCGAAGGCCGCGTAGAGCGGCGCATTGTGTTCCGGGGCGGCCTGCTGGAGCCGGTCGGTGAGGTCCCCGAGGTCCTTGATGACCTTGGCGATCTCCTCCTCGGTGAGCGGGCGGGCGGCCTTCGGGGCGGGGGCCGCCTGGGCGGCGGTGATCTGGCGTTGGGCGGCGTCCCGGGCGGCGGCGGCCTGGTTGATCCACTCCATGACGGTCGCCGGGTCGGTATCGGCGTCGATCGCGGCGCGGTAGCGTCAACCTCATGTACCTGGCCGACGGTCTGCCCACCACGGTCCAGACCGACACGGCCTGGTTCACAGTCGCCGTGACTGACAAGCCGCGCGAAGTCGGCCGGTTCTCCCGGACGTTCGACGCCATGGCCGCCGGCGCACTCCCCCCGGGAAAGACCCCGGAAATCCTGCACCAACTAGCGAGAGAGACAGCCGAATGAACACCCACCCCGTCGCCGCGCAGGCATCGGACCTGACTGACGCCGCATGGCGGGCTTCGTCGTACAGCAACGGCGGCGGCAACTGCGTCGAGATCGCCCACCTCACCGACACCATCGCCATACGCGACTCCAAAAACCCCCACGGCCCCGCCCTCCTCCTGGCCACCAGCCAGTTCACCGCCCTGGTAGACATCGCCCGGGCAGGGGAGTGTACGAACTGACCGTTACAAGCGATGTTGGCCACCAACCCCAGGTCCGGCTGTACAGCCCATGAAATGGGCTGTGCTGTTTCGTGTAAAGACTGTCCCGTAACTGCTGGTCACGGATGAGATGATCTTGCTGTGGCTGGTGTGATCACGGCGTCGGAGCCGTCCTGGATAGCCCCGTTCACCGGGGCTGAGCCCGCGCTGCTTCGGCAATTTGATGACCGTGGCGCGTCGCGAGGTCGCCGACGAGCCGAGGCGGGGTCCGCCCTGGGGCCTGTCACTGGAGGACCGGGTTCTGTTAGTCGCGGCGTACTGGCTCACGAACCTGACGCATCGCCAGCTCGCCCCGCTGTTCGGCGTCTCGAAGTCTGCTGCCGACCGGATCATCGATCTCCTCGGCCCGAAAATCGCCCTCCAGCCGCGCAAGCGCCTCGCCAGGGACTCCGTGCTCATCGTGGACGGCAACCTGGTGCCCACCCGGGACCGCACGGTCGCCGAATAGTCCAAGAACTACCGCTACTCCACTGCCCACCAGGCCGTGATCGACGCTGAGGCCAGGCTAGTCTTCGTGGTCGGCCGGCCGCTGCCCGGCAGCCGACACGACTCCTGCGGCTGGGAGGAATCCAGCGCCAAGGACGTCGTCAGGAAGACCGCGACCATCGCGGACGGCGGCTACTAGGGCGCCGGGGTCGTCATCCCGCACCGCCGGGTCAAGAACGAGCGGCTCCCGGCCTGGCAGGCGGAACCAACCGCTCCCACAGGCGTGTCCGCGCCCGTGTCGAGCACACCTTCACCCGGAGGAAGGGCTGGAAGATCCTCCGCGACTGCCGCCTGAAAGGCGACGGCGTCCACCACGGCAGACTGGGAATCGCACGACTGCACAACCTTCCCCTCGCCAGGTAGGCGAGGGGAGGGTCAGGGGCCGATCGCGTCCGAATCAACCCGGTGATCATTTACGGGACAGCCTTGAATGTGCAGTTCTCGAACATCGCGCCGATCCCTCTCGCCGAAGGACTCCGCGAGACGGTCATTGGCATATCCGATCGTCCAGTCCACACGTGGGGCGACTGGAATCGCTCGCCCTGCTGTCCGAGTGGATGAGATCATTCTCCTTATTGGCTGGGGCCTCCTCCGCCGGGGTCGTGGGCTCGTCGGCCCGCCTATCGGTTCGTTCATCTCAGCGCGGCCGATCCCCCGCCGCTGACGTCGGTCCGTCCGCCCAAGCTGGGCGGACGGACCGACGTCAGGGCACTCACGTGGCATCGCGAGGGAGGATGGTGGCGATCACCGTCTCCAGCAGGTCGAACGCGCGCTTGCTGGTTGCCGGGTCCTCAAACGTAGCCAGCAACTCGTCGATACGTGCCCGCAGGACAGCTATCTCGCCTGCGCGCCCTTCGCCCGCGCCCGTATCAGAGCGGAGCGTCTGGGTGACCTGGCGGAAGGCCGCGAGGACGGACTTCGTCTTCTCATCCGGGTCTCCGTCGGCGAATTGGAGGTCGGCGTAGCGGTCGAGCCACCACACCACCCCGAGCTGCCGGTCCAGGAGGCGTTCCCGGAGAAGTTCGAGACGGACGGTTTCGGTCTCCTCTGCCAGGCGTTGCTGCGCGGCTGCCTCTGCCCGCCGCCGGGCCAGTACCTCGGTGTCCTGCGTGATGCTGAGGCGCACCCGTCCGGTGGCCTCCAACCGCGGGTCCTGGCGCAGCGGCTCGGAGAGCCGGGCGTTCACCGCGTCCTCGGCCTCGGAGGGCAGCAGCACCGGGTACCGGCTGCTGACCGTGTTCGCGGCGTCCCGGAGCAGGCAGCGCGCGACCACGTCCCCGAACAGCAGGGGCCCGGTGGCGGACTGCCACCGGCAGGTGAGGCGGGCTTCGAAGTACAGTCCGCTGTCCATGCTTTCGAGACGGGTGATCACGTGCTCTCCGCGCCGGTCCCATCGACGATTCCGGATGAGGCGCACCCTCACACCACCTGCTGGAGGTCGTCCTGCCCGTTGCGCGCGGCCCACTTCGTAACGGTGAGTACGAACCGGCCGCGGAGCATGTGGCGGAGCTCCCCGTCCCCGCCGATGACGTGGTCGAGTTCATCACTCAGCGCGTCAGTCTGCTTCGTGAACACGGCCTCGGCGACCTCCGCGACGGCATCGGCGGGCAGTACGCCCTCCTCCGCGGCGTCCACCCAGCGGCGCAGGATCTCGGCAGCGCGGGCGCGCAGGACCGAGCTGTCCCACGCGGCACTCCATCCGGTGCGCAGGAGTTCGCAGACGGCCTGACGCAGCCTGCCCGTCCGGGACAGAAGGCCGAGCGCGGGATCGGTACCGAGCGCGCACAGTACTTCCCCGGGCTGGTCGAAGGCGTCGAGGAACAGGGTGAGACGGCGGTCGTCCGGGACGTCGGTCGTGGCCCAGTCGGTGAGGGTCTTGAGCGTGCGAGCGCCCCGCTCCGGGTCAGCGAGCAGGGCCGCGACGGCTGCCATGGCCTCGCTGCGCACGCCCTCCCCGGCCTTGCTGGCCAGGACATACTGAAGCCGCTTGAGTGCGAGGGCCGGGTACCGGCGCCCCAGGTCGCCACGACACAGGTCGATGACGGCGAGCTGTCGTTCCGGCAGAGTGTGCGCCTTGGCCCAGCCGCTCAGTTCGGCGCGGACACGGGTGCCGATGATCGGATCCAGGCACAGCTGAGCGAGCACGTCCCGGGCCAACGCGACGTGACCGTTCCGGTCGGCCTTGAGCCACTCCTCCACCAGGTCGAGTACCGTCTCGGCGCCCTCGCTCTGAGCAAGGGTGAACACGGCGTTCGCGATCTTGTCGAGGTGCCCGACGGCAATCCCGTCCGATCCACTGATCTCGCGAAGCCAGCGGCGTAGTAGCGGGACGAGCTGGGGCCGGGTACGCCACACATGCTGGAGCACTGCCGTCCCCGCGCCCGGCCACGCGCCGTCGAGGGAGATGGCGCCGTCCGCGAAGCGCAGGTCGGCCCGCTCGCACTGCTGGGCATGACCGATCCCGGCGAGCGGGCCACCGGGCCGCTGGCGCCAGAGGCACTCCTCGTAGGACAGCAGCCGGTCGGCGGCGTCGAGTACGACGCGGGCGGGGGCACCGTCGAGGAAGGCGGCGGCGATCTGCCGGGCCCGGTTCTCGGGGGCGTTCTCGACGTCGGTGTCGAACCATTCGGTGAGCTTGTGCTGCCAGCCGCGGTACCGGTCCAGGGCCTTGGCGTCGTGGGGACCGTCTGCGGAGCGGATGACCTCAGCGAGCCGTACGCCCTCGGCGGGCGGCTCGCCGCCCTGGAGCAGCCCAGCGAAGGCGCTGCGGCCCGGCTCCAGCCACTGGGCACGGACCCGCAGCGCAGGGTCGGGTTCGGCGAGCAGGCGGTGGCGGGCGACTTCGTCCGGAGCCGGGCGCGAGAGTACGACGGCAGGAACGGCGCTCTCGTTGTGGCCAGCGGTGAGCACTGGTCCTGCCACCCGGTCATCAGCGAGGACGATCAGGCAGCAGCCGGCAGCCCTGGCGCGCTCGGCGTAGGCGGGGAGCTGCTGGACGAACGTGTCGCTGAGCGGTTCGCGGCTGCTGGTGAGGTTGAGCAGGTACCCGCCTCCGGAGCGGCAGGGCAGGAGTGAGACGTCAGCCTGGTCCCAGTCCGGGTACAGCTCGTACAGCGCACCGCCCGGGCGGGGCAGCCAGCGGTCGAGCAGGTGCAAGGCCGTGGTGCGGCGGCCCGAGTGGGGCTCGCCCACCACGAACATGACCCCGGGGCCGTGCGCGGAGTCGGGAGCGGGCGGGGCGAGTTCGGGGCGGGGCACGTTCACGTGGGGCTTCACGTACCGGTCGTCGGCCAGGACACCGCTCCGGCCGATCTTGTGCGGGAAGAGCTGGTGCAGACCGAAGAACTGGACCAGGTCTCCGGCGGCGATGTTGGCGTCGCGGCCGATGTGGACCTTCTCCAGGTTCACGGTCCGCGCGGGCCCGGGACGCTCGTGCGGGTGGGGCTGCTGTTCGTACTGGCCGTTCACTTGTCCCCCTTGGTCGCGTTGTTGTCGTGTCCGGCGGCGAAGAAGTCGCCACCTCCGGTGCTGATGTGCTGGAACGTGACGGTGCGGGACGCGGGCGCCCCGGCGGGCATCTCACGCAGCTCCCGCCCCAGCTCGCACACCGCTGCCGCGGCTTCGTCCGAGCGGGCGGCAAGCGTGCCGAGAGCTGCGGTGATGTCTTCTTCGGCGGCCCGCGCCAGGTGCTCCCGTACAGGGCCGGGTGCGGCGGCGAGCGTCTCGTCGTAGCCGTCGAGCCGTTCCAGTACGGCCTCGGCCTCTTCCGGGGCGTGACTCCGGAAGAGTCCGAGGACGCGGTCGCGCACGTACTTGACCGATTCGGTGCCGAGCGCGCCGGTGGTGGCAGCGCCTGCCATGGCGACGAACTCTGCGGGCGTCGTCATGTTGTTCCCTCCTGTAACTTCTGCAGCTGCTGCGGTGGTTGCGAGTCCATGGGTGCGGCGCAGATCCGAGTACGGGTCACCGCCCCCGGACCTTGCGGCCGTGCTCGGTGTCCGGGTGGAGCAGTGCGTCCGCGACCTTGCCGCCGGAGTCCTTCACTCCGCCGCCGAAGTTGAGGGCGCCGCGCGCGTTGGCGGTGGCGGCGATGCTGTCCCAGTAGTAGGCCTCGCGCTCCCAGCGCACCGGCTCCAGCAGCGCGTACAGCCCGCTCTCGCTCAGCCGTTGCCCGGTCTCGGCCCAGTCGGTGACCTGGTGCGCGGTGACCCCGAGCCCGGCCAGCACGGCCGGAGCGGACACCGCCGTACGGGCCTCGAAGTGCGGATACAGGTGTGAGATCAGCCCGGACAGCAGCGGCACGAGCATCGCCTCCGCGTCCTCGGCCGCGACGCCGTCCGGCAGGTCCTCAGCGTGCACAGTGGCAGAGGACAGCCCGATCCCCGCACGTCCGTACAGCGCGGTGATCACCAGCACGCGCAGGGCGGACAGGGTGACGACGGCGGGGTCGGACTTGGTGAGCTGCCGCTTGCGCGCCTGCACCAGCTTCGTGAACGGGACGATCTTCCCGTCGTGTTCGACCCTGACGGTGTCGGCGATGCGGCGGGCGAGGTGCGTGCCGAGGTCGCGCTGGTCCATGGACATCGCCAGGTTCTTGTCGACCGCCACGCCCTCGACGTTGCGGTCGTAGAAGATCTGCCGCGCGTCCTCCGCGGTGAGCCCGAAGTACAGCTCGAACGGCACCCGGACCGCACTGAGCTTCTCGTAGGTGACGCCGAACCGCTCCGGGTTGTCGTACAGCTCGTGCCAGGCGGTCAGTTGCGTCTCTCCATCGACGGCGATCACGCACGCGCCGGGGAGCACGGTCACGGTCCGGACACCAGTGCCGGGGACCAGTTCCTCACCCACCGCACCGGGCTCGCCGTCCAGCCACAGCGTGATGGGTGGCGTGGACCAGCCGGCTCCGTACTCGCCGTTGAGCCCGGCCGCGAGGTAGACGGCGTAGGGCGTCACGTTGCGGCCCTTCTGCGAGGCCCGGAGCATCCGCTGCACCAGCGCCCGCGACTCGGCATGCCGACGCACAGCGCCGGATGCGTACTTGAGCGCCCGCTGGTCTTCCTCCGTCTTGGGCGAGGGCACGAGCTGCAGCAGCGTGGGCAGCCCCATCGTGCCGATCGCAGCATCCGGGCGGAACGGGGTCACGGTGAGCTGGGTCCCCTCGGCGGTCGCGGTCGGCATGGTCAAGGTCATGGCTTCTCTCCTCCTCGCGGACAGCACGGGCCGCTCCCATGCCGCTTCCATTGGCAAGCATCATCGAGTAAACATGGCACTGAAAGCACTGTCAAACAGTATCTGATGCTTTGGGTCTGCTGTACGGTGTGAACCACGCGCATGGATCCAACCCCGAGGACCCCTCATGTCACAGCCATCCGCCCAGGTCACGGCGGCCGAGATCTCCCGCATCGCCGGGGTCACGCGCGCCACCGTCAGCAACTGGCGCAGGCGACACGAGGATTTCCCGGCGCCGACCGGCGGCACGGAATCGAGTCCGCTCTACGACCTCGCGGCCGTCCAGGAGTGGCTGCGCGAACGCGGCAGCACCACCCCTGCGCCCGCCCGGCAGGGGCTGCGCACCGCGCTCCGCATCCACGGGGCGGGCACCGCGTCCCGCCTCTTCCCCCTGGTACTCACTGCCGCGCACCTCCCCGACGGAGAGCTCGGCCGACTCGCCGGCCTACCGGACGACGAGCTGACCGCCGAGGCGAACGCCGCCGCCGACCGCCTCCCGGACGCGGTACCCGATACCGGCTCCTCGCACTACGCGCGGGACGAGGCGCAGGTCGTACGCGCACTCCTCCGGACCGTCCACGACGACGGCGCCCAGGCCGCGCTCGACGTCCTCGCCACCCGCGAACTCGAAGACACCGCCAGGACCGGCACCTCCACCACCCCCGAGCCGTTGGCGTCCCTCATGGCCCGGCTTCTCCCTGCCGGGACCCGCCGCGTCCTCGACTCGGCATGCGGCAGCGGCACGCTCCTTGTCGAGGCGGCGCGCCAAGGAGCGGGGGCGCTGTACGGCCAGGACCTCATCCCCGTACAGGCCCAGCGCACCGCAGTCCGGCTGCTGATCACAGCTCCCGATGCACGTTCGACCATCCGTACCGGGGACAGCCTCCGCGCCGATGCCTTCCCCGAACTGACCGTGGACGCTGTGCTGTCCAGCCCTCCGTTCGGACTGCGCGACTGGGGCCAGGAGGAGCTGGCCCTCGATCCCCGCTGGGCTTACGGCGTCCCCTCCCGCTCGGACTCCGAACTCGCCTGGGCACAGCACGCTTTGGCACACCTGGAACCCGGGGGTTACGCCGTGCTCCTGATGCCTCCCGGGCTCGGCTTCCGTACGTCGGCGCGCCGCATCCGAGCGGAGTTGGTCCGCAGCGGGGCCCTGCGCGCGGTCCTCGGGCTGCCCCCGCGGGTCCTCCCGTATGCGGGAATCGCACCGCAGCTCTGGGTCCTGCAACGCCCCGACCCGGCGGGCCCGGAACGGACCTCCGTCCTGTTCGTGGAGACGGCGTCTCCGACGGACAGTACGACGGGGGCGACCACGCGGACGGGGACGCGGAGCCGGACCGAGTCCGTCGACTGGGTGCCCCTCGCGCAGCGTGCCCTCGACCTGTGGGGGGCGTTCCGAGACGAGCCCGAGGCGTTCGCGGACGAACCAGGGGTGGCGCGCGCTGTTTCTGTGGTCGACCTGCTCAGCGAGCAGACAGACCTTTCCCCGGCGCGCCATGTACGGGAGACGCCCGCCGACGTCGACCCGGCACGGCTCGCACGTCGCGCTGCGTACCTGCGCCAACAGCTCACGGAAGCCGCCCAGCCACTCGCCGCGGACGAACCTGCGTGGCACCCCTCGGGTGACTCCGCGCGGGAGTGGCGTTGGGCGACGGTCGCGGACCTCGCCCGGGGCGGTGCGCTCACGGTTCTCCAGAGTGCCGCCCGCCCGCCCCGGGAGACGACGGCCGGCGACGACGGACCTAGCGCCGACCACCATGTACTCCTCGCCCGCGACATCGTTGAAGGCTCTGCACCCTCGGGCACAGGGGACGACGTCCGGCCCTGCGACGAGCAGCCTGTCCACCCCGGCGACGTACTCCTCCCTCGCGTGTCCGGTGCCGGGCGCGGCACGCTCACCCGCGTCGCCGACGAGGCCGACGCCGACGCGCTGCTCGGCCCGCAGATCTACCTGCTCCGCCCCGATCCGAAGCGGCTCGATTCGTGGTTCCTCTCCGGTTTCCTGGGTTCCCGCGACAACCTCGCCGCGGCTTCCACCACCACCAGCTCCCTCGTTCACCTCACCCCGAACCGCATGCGGGTGCCGCTGCTGCCGCTGGCGGAGCAACGCCGTTACGGGGCGGCCTTCCGCCGCGTTCACGAACTGCGTGCGGCGGCCGCGCGGGCGGCCGGGCTGGCGCGGGAAGCCGCCGACACCGTTGCCGACGGCCTCACCGTCGGTGCCCTGAATCCTCCGGACAGTGACGTGCCCGAATGACCCGATCCCCGTGACCTTCTGACCCACCACACTGGAACCCCGCCCGCCCTCACCGTGCGTCGGCGGACTCGGAACCCAGAGAGCCTGGAAAGAGAGCCGAGACACCCGTGAACAGCAGCAAGCACACCGAGCTGGCGAACCACGCCTGGTCAGTCGCCGACCTTCTGCGCGGCGACTACAAGCAGTCCGACTACGGAAAGGTCATCCTGCCGTTCACGGTGCTGCGACGGCTGGAGTGCGTCCTGGAGCCGACGCGCGCGGCGGTCGTCGAGGCCGCGGCGGAACACGGGACCGAGGGCTTCGATGCCAGTTTCTTCCTCCAGGAAGCCTCGGGGTACTCCTTCTACAACACCAGCGCTCTCACCCTGAAGAAGATCGCCGGTGACCCGCAGAGCGCGGCTGCCAACCTCCAGCACTACGTTGCGCGTTTCTCCCCCAACGCCCGGGAGGTCCTGGAGAAGTACGACTTCGCGAACCAGATCCAGCGGCTGGACACCGCTTCTCTCCTCTACCAGGTCATCGGCAAGTTCACCGATCTCGACCTGCGGCCCGAAGTGGTGTCCAACCACAACATGGGCTACATCTTCGAGGAACTGATCCGCCGCTTCGCCGAGCAGTCGAACGAGACCGCGGGTGAGCACTTCACCCCGCGCGAGGTCATCAAGCTCATGGTGAACCTCCTCGTCGCCCCGGACGGCGACGCGCTGAGTACGGGGGCTGCGATCCGTACCGTCATGGACCCGGCGTGCGGCACGGGCGGCATGCTGAGCGCCGCCGAGGAGCACATCACCGCGCTGAACCCGGACGCGACGGTCGAGGTGTACGGGCAGGAGCTGAACCCGGAGTCCTGGGCGATCTGCCGCTCCGACCTCATGATCAAAGACCAGAACCCGGAGCACATCGCGGCCGGGAACTCCTTCTCCAACGACGGCCACGCGCGCGCTTCGTTCGACTACCTCCTGGCCAACCCACCGTTCGGCGTGGAGTGGAAGAAGGTCAAGGAGGATGTGACGGACGAGCACGAACGCCTTGGCTACTCCGGCCGCTTCGGCGCGGGTCTGCCCCGTATCAACGACGGCTCGCTGCTCTTCCTCCAGCACATGATCTCCAAGATGAAGCCGGTGACCGCGGACGGGAAGGGCGGTTCCCGGGTCGGGATCGTCTTCAACGGCTCCCCGCTCTTCACGGGCGCGGCGGGCTCGGGCGAGTCCGAGATCCGCAGATGGATCATCGACAACGACTGGCTGGAGGCCGTCGTCGCCCTCCCGGACCAGCTCTTCTACAACACCGGTATCTCCACGTACTTCTGGATCGTGACGAACCGGAAGGACGCCGACCACCGAGGGAAAGTCGTCCTGCTGGACGCCCGCGACCAGTGGGAGAAGATGCGCAAGTCGCTCGGCGACAAGCGGAAGTTCATCTCCGACCCGCAGATCAAGGAGATCACCCGGCTGTACGGCGACGCACTGGAGGCGGCGGGGGATGCGGAACACCCGCTGCACGGCAAGGTGAAGGTCTTCCGCAACGACGACTTCGGATACCGGCGCATCACTGTGGAACGGCCGCTGAAGCTGCACTTCGAGGTGACGGAGGACGCGCTGGCGGCGCTGGGCGCGGCAAAGCCGGTGGAGAAGCTGGGCGGTGAGCGGGCGGAGGCGTTCGTCGGGGCGCTGAAGACGCTGCTCGGGAAGCGGTGGGAGACGAAGGACGCCGCCTGGCTCGCGATGCAGGGCGCGGTCGTTGACGCGGGAGGGCTGTGGCCGACGGGGGCGCCGTTCAACAAGGCGCTGCGGGACGCGGTGGGAGTGCGCGATCCGGAGGGCGAGGTCCAGAGGGTGAAGGGGGAGAAGGAACCCGATCCGGAATTGCGGGACTTCGAGAACGTGCCGCTGGACGAGGACGTGAAGGAGTACCTCCGGCGGGAGGTCCTGCCGCACGTACCGGACGCGTGGATCGATCACAGCAAGACGAAGGTGGGGTACGAGATTCCGCTGACGCGGCACTTCTATGTGTACGAGCCGCCGAGGCCGCTGGCGGAGATCGACGCGGAGTTGAAGGCGCTGGAGTCGGAGATTCAGGCGCTGTTGGGGGAGGTGACGGAGTGACGAACTCAACTATCGTGTACCCGCCCCGCACTCCCACTGAACCCTGGGTAAAAACTCCCCTCAAGTACTTGGCAGAACTGTCGAACGGCTATGTCTTCAGTAGTCAGGATTGGTCGGCTGAGGGTACGCCAATCATTCGGATTGAGAACCTCAATGGATCCCAGGACTTCAATCATTCAACGATCAGCATTGCCGATCGGCATCATGTCACAGAAGGTGACCTCCTCTTCTCTTGGTCTGGAAACCCGGGGACCTCCTTCGGCCCATTCAGATGGGATACACCTGGACTGTATTTCCTAAACCAGCACATCTTCAAGGTTACCGCTCGAAATTGCGACAGAAATTGGCTCTACTGGGCGCTGAGCGCCGCTACTCACCGTATCGAGCGGGAACTGACGAGCGGGATGATCGGCATGGTCCATGTCACCAAGGAAGAATTGAGTAACTTCCTCATCGCTGTCCCCCCTTTGGAGGAGCAGCGCCGTATCGCCGACTTCCTAGACACCGAGACTGCCCGTATTGATCAAATGGTCAGACTGAGGCAGAAGCAAGCGTTCCTACTGGGCAAGAGATTCCGGGCGATCCGCCGTAACCTGGTTACCGGAACCCGTGAGGCTCCACAACTCACCCAGACTATCGGATGGATCGGTGAAGTCCCCCGTGCTTGGGGTACACCTCGCATCAGTCACGTCTCACGCTTCATTGCGGGAACGACGTTCCCGCACAGCTTCCAAGGGGCTGAGGCAGGAGACTACCCATTCATCAAGGTGGGCGACTTTGAGCTAGCCGACGGCTCGAATCACCTCGGTCAAGCGAAGAATTGGGTGAGCCGTGCAGTAGCTGCTGAACTAGGTGCACGCATCGTACCGCCAGGGGCGGTTCTTTATGCTCGCGTGGGGGCAGCCCTGCTACTTAACCGGCGGCGAATCACCACGCGCTGTAGCGTGATCGACGACAATGTGAGGGCTATTGTCTTCAGGCGTGGTGACCCGCGATACTGGGCGAATCTTCTCTCCTTCTTGGACATGGGACAGCTAGTTAACCCGGGGCCCGTTCCCTCGATTAGCGAGAGTCAGGTGGCGAGCCTTCACGTCCCTTGCCCACCGGATGCCACACAAGAGGCAATTGCGAATGAATTGGAGAAAGAGAAACTGCTACAGCGCCGCCTTGAGGGTGCGATGAATTTGCAACTGGCCAAGCTTGCCGAGCGCCGCCAAGCGCTCATCACCGCCGCCGTCACCGGCCAGTTCGACGTATCTTCCGCGTCCGGGCGAGGGGTTGATCTCGCATGAACGCCGCCCCCCTCCTCACCCGCGTCCGGGTCGAGGACTACAAGTCGATCGCCCGATGCGACGTAACCCTCAGCCCGTTCACCGTTCTCCTCGGCCTTAACGCGGCCGGAAAGTCCAACTTCCTGGACGCGCTCCACTTCCTCCGCGACGCCCTGCGTGACGGTCCCGCCGAAGCGGTCGCCTCCCGGGGCGGGTTGGACAACGTGCTGCGGCGCGTGCCGCAGCCGACCGACACGTGCAGCATCGCCGTGGACCTGCGCATCCCCGGCCCGGGCCCCGAGGACCCACCCTGGCGCGCGCACTACTCGCTCACCCTGGCCCGGCCCGATGCACCCGCCGCTTCCCTCCGCGTCCGCGTCGCCCGGGAACACGCCGAGCTCGGCCTCGAAGACGCGTCCCCCGACGCCCACTTCACCGTCGAGGACGGCGTCGCCACCGACCCCGCCGACAGCCGGACCGCAGGCGGCCGGCTCCGCCCGGGAAGCCTGTACCTCCCCCTCCTCAGCGTGAGTGAGCCCTACGCCCGCCTGCACACCGCCCTCACCTCGATGTTCTTCTACGAGCCCGACCTGGCCACCCTCCGCGACGCCCGCCCCGATCCCGGTACCGATGCCCTCGCCGAGGACGGCCGCGACCTCGGCGCCGTTCTCGCACGCCTTGCTCCCGCCCACCGCCGGCGCGTGTCGGACTACGCGTCCGCGATCGTCCCGCGCCTCACCGAGGTGTCCTCGACCCCGCTCACCGGGGACTACCTCGCCGCCCGTATCGCCCTCGACACCGGCCCCGATGGCGCGCCGCGCGAGTTCCGGGCCGAGTCGATGTCCGAGGGGACGATCCGCGCCATCGGACTGCTCGCGGCGCTGTACCAGCCGCCTGCCCGGGACGGCCGGATCTCGCTCCTCGCGGTCGAGGAGCCGGAGTTGGCGCTGCACCCGCGCGCTGCCGGGGCGCTGTACGACGCGCTGACGGAGGCAGCCGAGTCCGGGCTCCAGGTGCTGGTGACGACGCAGAGCGGGGAGCTGCTGGACCGGGACGAGGCCGATCTCTCCGCCATCCGCATGGTCGAGGCGGTCGACGGGCTCACGACCATCGGGCCGGCGGACGAGGTGAGCCGCTCGATCGTCCGGGACGGGCTTGCGACCGTCGGGGAGCTGATGCGTTCGGACCAGCTCCACCCCGAGCCCAGCACCCCATCATCCGGCAACGCTCCCGGAGACGCGGCATGACCGGCCCGGGGGAACGTCTCACGCTGGCCTCAGTCGTCGAAGGCGAGGGCGAGATGCGGGCGTTGCCCGTGCTGCTGCGCCGCCTGCTGTACGCGCGGGAGATCTGGGACGCCGACATCCGCCCGCCCTTCCGTATGGGCCGGGGCAGTCTCCTCGCGAACGGCGGAGTCGAGCGTGCCGTCGAGGCCCAAGCCCGCCGCCTGTCTGGCGCGCACACCGAAAGTGGTGGCGGCGTCCTCATCCTGATCGACGCGGACGACGACTGCCCGGCCTCTCTCGGCCCTGCCCTGCTGCGCCGCGCCGAGCGGGCCCGCCCGGACGTCCGTACCGCCGTCGTGCTCGCCAACCGCGAGTTCGAAGCGTGGTTCCTCGCCGCCGCGCCCTCGCTCGGGGGCGCCGCAGGGATGCCGGACGGCCTGACCGCACCCGAGGACAGCGAACGCCCCCGCGACTGCAAGGGCTGGCTCACCCTCCACCGCACCGATGGCAGCCCGTACAAGCCCGTCGCGGATCAGGCGCCGCTCGCCCAGGTCTTCGACCTGGAGCTGGCGCGCGCCCACTCGCCGTCGTTCCGCAAGTTCTGCCGCGACATCGAATTCCTGATCACTGGTAAGACCGGTACGAGGGGGAAGTAGCCATGCCCGCGCACGACGAGAAAGCTTTCGGAAACGCCATAGTCGCCGCCCTGACCAAGCCCGGCGAACCACTCAAGGCCGACGAGCTGCGCTGGCACGAGGCGCTGCCCGCGGACTATCAGGCCGACCTCGGTCTGGACACCAACGAGCTGTACACCTTCATCGGTAGGACCCAGAACCAGGAGTGGGAGCGGCTCAAGGCCGCCTACGGCGGGGCGAACGAGGCGCAGCGCGGTTTCGCCCGCCGGCTGGACCAGGCGATTCAGGCCGAGGGTCTCCTCCAGGTCCTCCGCCGGGGGGTCAAGGACCGCGGTGTGCACATCCGGCTCGCATACTTCAAACCGAACCTGGTCCCCGATGAGTCCGTCCTCGCGAATTACCGCAAGAACCGCCTCACTGTTGTCCGCGAGCTGCGCTACGCGACCAAGCAGGCCGACGCGGGCCACGCCCTCGACCTGACGCTGTTCGTCAACGGCATCCCCGTGGCCACTGCCGAGTTGAAGAATCCGCTCACCGGCCAGGGCGTCGAGCAGGCCAAGCACCAGTACCGTACGGACCGCGACCCCACCGAGCTGATCTTCAAGCACCGCTCCCTCGCGAACTTCGCCGTCGACCCGGACCTGGTCTTCCTCACCACGCAACTGCGTGGCAAGAACACCCGCTTCCTGCCGTTCAACACCGGGTCGGCAGGTCCCGGCCGCCCCGGCGGCAAGGGGAACCCGGACCCGACGGAGCCCGGCACCTACTCGACGTCGTATCTCTGGGACCGGATCTGGCAGCCGGACACCTGGCTCGACCTCCTGCACCGGTTCGTGCACCAGAAGACCGAGAAGACCTCGACCGGGCGCACCACGCGCTCCGTGCTCTTCCCCCGATTCCACCAGTGGGACGCGGTCACCAAGCTCACCGCGCATGTCGCGAAGCACGGCGCGGGCCACAACTATCTGGTCAATGCGTCCGCCGGCTCCGGGAAGTCGAACACCATCGCCTGGCTCGCGCACCGCCTGAGCGATCTGCACGCTTCCGCCGACCCGGCCGCGCTCGACCCGGAAGCCCTCGCCGCCGGGCTCCGGCCCGGCGCCCCGGTCTTCGACAAGGTCATCGTGATCACGGACCGCCGGAACCTGGACTCGCAGCTCCGCGCGACCGTGGGCAGCTTCTCCCAGACCGAGGGCCTGGTCGTGGCCGTAGACGAGAAGCACGGGGCGAAGAGCGCCCAGCTCGCCCGCGCCCTGTCCCGCGACACCGGGAAGATCGTCACGGTCACCCTGCACTCCTTTCCGGCCTTGATGGACTTCCTCAAGCGCAACCCGACGGAGATCCAGGGCACCCGCTTCGCGATCATCGTGGACGAGGCGCATTCCTCGCAGTCCGGCGACGCCGCCACCGCCGTACGGGCCGCCCTGCGGGACCTCGGCCTGGACGCGGACACCGAGGACGAGGGCGCCGCCGAGGTCCCGGTGGACGAGAAGCTTCGCAGGAAGGCGCTGGAGCGCTCAAAGGCGCGGAACCTGTCGTACTTCGCTTTCACCGCGACGCCCAAGCACAAGACGCTGGAGCTGTTCGGCACGCTGGAGGACGTGGAGGGGGAGGCGGTCTACCGGCCGTTCCACACGTACTCGATGCGGCAGGCCATCGAGGAGGGCTTCATCCTCGATCCGCTGCGCAACTACGTCACGTACAACACCTACTGGAAGCTGCACAACAGCAACCCGAAGGACAGGGAGGTCGATCCGAAGAAGGCGAACCCGCAGCTCGCCAGGTTCGCCCTGACCCACGATTCGACCGTTTCGCAGCAGGCGCAGATCATCGTCGAGCACTTTCGCACTCACACCCGCGGACGGCTGGCCGGGCGTGCGAAGGCCATGGTGGTCACCGGGTCCCGCCCTTCGGCGGTGGGCATGGGGCGGGCGATCCGCAGCTACATCAAGGACCAGGGGTACGACACCACGTACCCGGACCTCGGTGTGCTGACGGCCTTCTCCGGGACGGTCCAGGTGGACGGTGAGGAGACCACGGAGTCGAAGGAGAACGGCGGGCTTTCGGAGAGCGCGCTGCCGAAGGCGTTCGCGTACACCCGGGCCGACGACGCGGCGGCCCGGTCCGGCGGGCCCGGCAAGCAGGAGTTCCGCATCCTGGTGGTGGCGGAGAAGTACCAGACCGGCTTCGACCAGCCGCTGCTCACCACCATGTACGTGAACAAGAAGCTGACGGGCATTTCCGCCGTCCAGACCCTCTCCCGCCTCAACCGCACCCACGATCGCAAGGCCCAGGACGACCTTGCGGTCCTGGACTTCTCCAATGAGGCGGAAGACATCAAGGCCGCCTTCCAGCCCTTCTTCGAGGAAGCCGACACCCTGCCCACCGACCCGAACCTGCTGTACCAGGCGCAGAGCCGGGTGATGCAGGCGCCGGTGCTGGTCGAGCGCGAGCTGGACGAGTTCGTCGCCGCCTACTTCGAAGCAGACGAGAAGGCGGCGGGCTCGGACGCGAAGTGGAAGAAGCTGCACGCCGAGCTGTACCGGCTGCTGGCCCCGGCCGTCGCGCGCTACGAGAAGCTGCGCGACAGCGAGGATCAGGATGAGCAGCAGAAGGCGGAGGAGTTCCGCGCCGATCTCGCCGACTACGTCCGCAAGTACGGCTTCCTCGCCCAGGTCATCCAGTACCAGGACACGGAGTTGGAGCGGCTGCACCTGTACGGACGGCACCTCGCCACCCGACTGCGCCCGCGCACGGACGCCGCAGTGGACATCGGCGAGGTGGACATGAGTCATGTACGGGTCGACAAGACCGGCGAGCATGACCTCAGTCTGAGCCCGGAGGGCACCGCCACCCTCAAGGGTTTCGCGGACGGCGCTGGAGGCGGCGCACAGGACTCCGACAAGAGCCCGCTGTCCGAACTGATCGAGAAGTTCAACGCCAGGTTCGGGACCGACTTCACCGAGCGGGATCTGATCCGCCCGTACGAGGAGGCGATGGCTGAACCGAAGGTGCGTCAGGCTGCGCTGGTCAACGAGGAGGACAACTTCGGCGTGGTCTTCGACAAGGTCTTCCAGGGGAAGATGATGGCCCACGTCAGCCGCACCGCCGACATCGGCAAGCGCTACCGCGGCCGGGACGACGACTTCCGCTCCGGCCTCGACCGGATGGCCCGCCGTGCCGCCTTCCGTCAGATCCGCCGTGACGCCGGACTGGACGACGCGGCCTGAACCGCCGGACCGGGGCCGGAGCGCGGGCCAGAGCGCCGGCCCCTATCCAGCGCAACTGGCGGAACCGGTGGACGAATGATCAGTGCAGTGGCCACACTGAAGTATCCGCGCTCCCATCGCCTGCGACCTGGGGAGCACGCGCACCACGATCCGTACGGAACGGGATGAGGGGCGGGGACCCACACAGTGCCAACACAGCAGATCTCCGAGCGCTACGAGCTCCAGGGCGAACTCGGCGAGGGCGGGATGGGGGCCGTCCAGCGTGGCTTCGACACGGTCCTCGACCGCCCCGTCGCGCTCAAGCGCATCCGCCCGGAGGGACTGTTGGATCCCCGGTTCGCCGAGGAGCTGGCCCAGCGCTTCCGCCGCGAGGCCCGCATCACGGCGCGCATCCAGCACCCCGGAGTGCCGCAGGTGTACGACGCCGTACTGGACGCGGCGCACGAGCGGTTGTTCCTCGTCATGGAGCTCATCGAGGGTGCGTCCCTGCGCGCGTACATTCAGCCCGGCAGACTGCTGCCCCTCACCTGGGCGGCCTCGGTCGCGGCCCAAGTCGCCACCGTCCTGTCCCACGCTCACGTGATCCCGGCAGTCCACCGCGACCTGAAGCCGGACAACATCCGCATCGCCGACGACGGCACGGTGAAGGTGCTGGACTTCGGCATCGCCGCGATCCTGCGCACCGATGTGACCAAACTGACGGCGACGGGCAGCCAGATGGGCAGCCACCCCTACATGGCGCCCGAGCAGATCCAGGCCGGCCAGATCACCCCGCAGACCGACCTGTACGCCCTGGGCTGCGTCCTGCACGAACTCCTCGCCGGGCAGCGAGTCTTCGACGGTCCCAGCGAGTTCGACATCATGCAGATGCAGGTCGGCGCCGAGCCCACCCCTCTGCGCCGGCTCCGCGCCGACGTACCGGAGGCGCTGGAACAGCTCGTGCTGCAGATGCTGGCCAAGAGCCCCGAGCAGCGGCCGGCCGACGCCCAGGAGGTCTACGAGCGGTTGCTCCCCTTCCTGCCCGCCGCCGGTCAGGAACCGACGCCGGGCGAGACGGGACCGGCCGACACACCGGACCCGACGAGAGTCTTCCGCCACCCGTATGCCCCACGTCCCCGCCCCACCCGGACCGCGCCCCTGCCCACCCCCACCTTGGTCGACCCGAAACCGCAGCCCATTCCCGAGCAGCTCCAGCAGGACCTCAAGTCCGCTCGTGACCAGGCGAACACACTGATCGGCCAGGAGCGCTTCGCACAGGCCGCCGAGGTTCTGCAAGAGGTGATCGCTCCCGCGGCTCAGGCTCTGGGCTCCGAGAACCGCGAGGTGCTGGAACTGCGGCAGCAGCGCGCCATCTCCCTCTCCCTGAGCGGGGACGTACGCGCGGCGCTCCCGGAGTTCGACGCTCTCGCCGCCGCCTTCGCCCGCACCGAAGGCCCCACCAGCGAGTCCGCCCGCTTCTGCCGGGCCCAGGCCGCCTTCGCCCGCGCCAATCTGGGCCAGGCCGCCCGCGCCCTCCAGGAACTCCAGGACGTGCTGGACCTGGTCCGCACCGTGGACAGCGATGCGAGCATCGAGGCTCTCGAACTCCGCCGCGGTATCGGCAGCCTCCTCGCCGCCCAACAACGCCTCCCCGAGGCCTTGGACGTCCTGGACCCGCTGTTGGAGGACATGCACCTCGTCCTGGGCCCGGCCCACGAGGAAACCCTCGACCTGGAAGCCGATGTCGCCCGCATCCGCCTGGCGCTGGGTGATGGCGAGGGGTGAGGTGCATCGCAGATTCCGGACAGCAATGCATCCTTGTCGACATCGCGTCACGGGCGTCTACGCTGCCGATAGGCATGGACGGCTCATGACAGCATCAGGGTCCTGCCGATGAGGGGCGACGTCGTGCACATGGGCGGCACTTCCCTGACGTCGAGCCCTTCAGCGGCGTAGCTGACCCGCGATGGAGTCCGGAGGCAGGTCGACATCACACGTTGGCGCTCTTGTGCTGTCTGAGTCCGGTTGTCGGTTCCTGAAGAGACGGGTGCATCATGCGCGCATGGACGATACGTGGCGGGCGGCGGGGAGAGCGAGAAGCCATGGCGCTCGACCGTGGGCTTGTGATCGCGGGCTGGGAAGAGCTCGGCGACCTGACTTCCTGCGCATCGATCGCAGACCTTGGCGGGCTGCTTGAGGCGGTCTATCCCGACGAGTCTCCTGCGACCCTGACCAACTGGAAGCACCAATTGTGGCGCTTCCGAACGATGGACGTCGGGGACCTTGTCGTCATGCCTCGCAAGTTCCAGCAGATCGTCGCGATCGGGCGGCTCGCCGGCCCGTACGAATACCGGAGCGATCAGCCCGTGGGCTATCGGCATGTGCGGAAGACCGACTGGTTGGTGCGTGACGTGGACCGTGCGGCAATCAAGGGCGACCTGCGCGACAGCATGGGTGCCTTCCTGACCATCAGCGAACTCACACGCCGCGATGCCGCAGCCCGCATCACCGCTCTCGTCGAGCAAGGCCATGATCCCGGATACACCGGTGCTGTCGAGCCGCCGGCGGACCCTGCCGCCCTGGAAGCAGACATCGCCGAGGCCGGAACCCGGCAGCTCACCCCTCGCGACCTCATCGGATTGTGGGGGTGGTCCCGGCGCACGACCGGTGTCACTGCACTCGTCGATCAGGAGCTCGCCGCCCGGGGCCTCATCGTCGAACCCCACTTCAACTCTGTCCGTCTGGACGACCTTGTCACCGTCTCCGCGGTCACCGAGGGCTCCGATGATGCAGCGGAGTCGGTCAGCACAGACCCTGCGCCCATCGGCCACTCCTCCTCGGCGGTTGGTTCCCGGAAGCCGTCTCCCGTCCGGGACTTCGGCTGGCGGATCGGCACCTTGCCGTTCGCTCGCGATGTCACAACGATCACAGTGGACGATGATCTAGGTCTCGCCCATCTCCACATGGTTGAGTCCGACTTCTCCCAGCTCCCTGTTGTTGACCGCAACGGCCGCGTCCGAGGGGTTGTCACCTGGAAGTCCATCGCTCGCGCCAGACTGGCCGAGCGGGGTCGGACCGTCGCGGAGGTCGCCGACCACAACCCCCCAACCGCTCGTGAACACGAGGAACTCTTCTCCCGTATCCAGGACCTGCAGCAGCATGGCTTCCTTGTCATCATCGACGCAGATCACGTTGTCACGGGCGTGCTCACCGCCTCGGACATCGCGGACCAGCTCAAGCTCCGTGTCGAGCCCTTCACGCTCCTGGAGGAGGTGGAGCTCCGCCTGCGTCTCACGCTCAATCGCTTCGAGCGGGGAGACCTTCCTGCCCGCACCAGGAACATCCTGGAGAAGAAGGGGCAGGTCACGCTCGGCGAGTACCGGTATGTGTTCCAGGACTCGGACCTGTGGAAGCGGCTCCGTTGGCCTTTTGACCAGCAGACCTTCCTGAACCGCTTGGACGTCGTGAAGGTGTTCCGGGACAACGTCGCTCACTGGGACGTCGACGCGCCCGAGGCCGAGAGCGAAGCGGTCGAGGCCACCCGGCAGCTTCTCCGGCTGCTTCAGTTGGTGGTCTGAGAGGGGAAGGCAGAGGTCTCTGTCGAGGCCGAGGCGGCTGCGCGCGGTCGGCGGCGCGGCGGAGTCGGCGAGGCCGCAGGCGCGTCGAGGGCCCACAGGCTGGACGAGATGGCCAGGGGATATGGGAGCCTTCCGAGTTTAGATGCGTGCCAGTGGGGCGGGCGCGAAAACTCCCTGGGGTAAGGCAACTTCGAGCACGAGGAGAGATCATGTCCCGTACTGCTGTTCTGACCGCCCTGTCGCCAGCCGAGCCTGAGTGCCCGAGCTGGTGCGTTCGCGAGAGCGCCGCCGAGGCCACCGGCAGTCACGTCAGCACCCCTGTGGAGCTGCGTGCCCCGGACGGGGCCGACCCGGGGACCGACGGCCCGGTCCTGTCCGTACGTATCGGGCTCGGCCACGACGAGCAGGCCCGGGGTGACGCGCCCCGTATCTGGCTGTCCACCCCGGACGGCACCGCGCAGGTCGACAGCGCGGCGCTCGGCGAACTGTGCAGCGGCCTCGAACATTTCGCCCTGCGGCTGCGCGGCCTGCGGCACCGCTTCGACGCCGTGGTCCGGGGCGGCGTCCCCGAGTCGGTCAACCACTATCCCACGCCCGTACACGCGTTGGAGCTCGTCGCTCCGTGCCCGCCGTGGTGCCAGTACCGGGAGGAGGAGCCACACTCCCTGACGGGGCTGCTGCGGGACTACTTCCACGCGGCGCACGAGCAGGTCACCAAGCTGGAACTGCAACCCCTGACCAGGACCAAGGACGGGGTCGAGCCCGAGACGCTGGAGATCGGCATGAGCCACATGCCGTGCGCGCCGCTGCCGCAGATCGATCTGACCGTCGGCGGTCCGAAGGGCTGGCGCCATGTGGCGCTCACCTTCGCCGAGGCCGACGAACTCCGCGCACAGCTCAGCGATTTCCTCGCCCAGGGAGCCGAGTACGCGCCACCGCCCGGGACCGTCCCCACCTGCCAAGAGCTGGTGGACTACTGCGGCGCGAGGATCGTGGAGACCGACGACTCGGCCCCCGGCTTCTGCGGCTACGCCGTGGGCGACACACAACAAGGCGGGCCGGTCTGGGTGAGCCTTCCGTGCAACCTCACCCGGCTCGGACGCGAGGAGCGGATCGCGCATCTGCTCGCCGAAGTGCACGAGGTTCAGGAGGAACTGGTGGCGAAGGACGGAGGAGAATTCGTCCCAGTTGGTCGCCCACCCGGCGCGCCAACTCCGCTGGTCGTTGCGGCCGCCGCCTGAGCGCGGATCGCTGACCGATCAACAACGAAGCAGGAGTCGGCCCCTGGTGCGGGGCCGGCACCTGACCATCCGGAAGCACCAGAAGGGCCGTGCTCCAAGTCCCACGTGCCTGCGCTGGGTGGCGTGACCGCTGCGACACCGAGCAGCCCGCGTCACGGGAGCCGTAGCACCCCCGCCACCAGCGGCGGGACGTCGTGCGCATGGCTCGATACACCCCTCGGACACACTTTTCCCCCGCGTCGCTCGTTTCACGGGCACGCGGAACCGGCACCCGCCTCCGCCTCCCGGTCGGGCGCGGGTGTTCGTCGTTCCGGAGGACGCCTCGGGGAGCACGTGTGGTGTCGCTCGGGGCCGAGCCTCGTGTCCCGTCAGCCGATAGCGATCCTCTCCTTCTGCGGGGTGTCCGTGGTCAGGGTCCTGGCCCCCGGATCGAATGTCAGTGAGAGCCCAGTGCCCCGGAGCTGTTCCGCCGCGTCCGCGTGCGAGCGAGGTGGGCCTGCCGAGAGCATCAGGAGCAGGGCGGGCGGGTGCGGCAGGACGTGGTCCTCGCGGACGTACGCGTTGGTGGGATGGTTGGGCGCGGGTGGGGTGGCGCTGGAGTTGCCGTGCCTGCACCGGTAGGCGGGTCGGGTCCGGGCGAGGATCCACGCCGCCCACCCGCGTGGTGCACCCGCCGCGCCCATCGGTGATCGGCGAGAGCGCTACCGGCGCTGGACGCCATTTCATGTGGCGAGTCTGCGGTGACATATGAGGATGGCCGCGAGGGCGGAGAAGTCGCCGTTCCGGACTCTCGCGAGATCACACCGAACGGAATGGCTTCTCCGCTCGGAGCATGCCGGGCACCGGCCAGCCGCCGAATTCCACGCTCCTCGTCCTCACCGCGCGGAGCCCGCGCGAACAGTGACTTCGGCATGACACAACCCTCCTGTCATGCACGGCACGCTGCCCTTGGTCGGACCTGCTGGTCTGGTCAGGGGCTGAGCCGTGTCGTTTGAGAAGCGGGGCACCAGGCATGTGCCGCTGCCCCGGCCCGGCGTGCTCTGCGCTCCCGCTGCTCGTTGACGTCGGCGACCGGGGCCGCGAGCAGGAGGGACTGGGTGTACGGGTGGCTGGGGGCGCGGGTGAGGGGGTCGGCGTCGCCGGTCTCGACGATCTCGCCGCGGTGGATGACCGCGACACGGTGGCTCATGTGGCGGATCACGGACAGGTCGTGGGAGACGAAGAGGTAGGCCACCCCCGTGGTGTCCTGGATCTCCAGGAGGAGGTCCAGGACGGTCCGCTGGGTGGTCAGGTCGAGGGCGGAGACCGGCTCGTCGCACACCACGAGCCGGGGATCGAGGGCCAACGCCCGTGCGATGGCGACCCGTTGGCGTTGGCCGCCGGAGAACTCCCGCGGCAGCCGGTCGGCGGCGTCCGTCGGCAGGTGCACCCGTTCCAGCAGGACGCGCACCCGGTCACGGGCCACGCGTGTGCCGATGCCCTGGGTGACGAGCGGCTCGGCGAGGGTGTCGCCGATCGTGAGCGCGGGGTTGAGGGACGTGTAGGGGTCCTGGAAGATCACCTGCAGGTCGCGGCTGAGTTGCCTGCGGCGGGCCCGGTCGGCGGTGTCGATGCGTTCGCCGTCGAACGTGATGGTGCCGGAGGCCGGCGGGACGAGTCCGAGGATCGCCCGGCCGATCGTGGTCTTGCCGGAGCCCGACTCGCCGACGAGGCCGAGGGTCTCGCCGGGCCGGATGTCGAGGTCCACGCCCTTGAGGACTTCCGTGCGCGGGGCGCGCCAGCCCTTGCCGGGGAAGGAGACCCGTAGGTCACGGCAGGCGAGGAGGGGCGGTGCGGGCGCGGAGGTGCGGTCGGATGTCATGTGGCGTCGTTCCTCGTCTCGCGGGGCTGCCATGCCGGGCGTGCGGGAGTGTCGTCCATGACCGCGGAGAGCAGCGTACGGGTGTAGGGGTCGCTGGGGTCGGTGAGTACGTCGTGGGTGGCGCCGGTCTCCACGATGCGGCCGGTGTTCATCACGGCGACGCGGTCGCACAGGTCGGCGACGACTCCGAGGTTGTGGGTGACGAGCAGGACGCCGAGGTCGCGCTCCTCCTGGAGGCGGCGTAGCAGGTCGAGGATCTCGGCCTGGACGCGGACGTCGAGCGCGGTGGTGGGTTCGTCGGCGATGAGCAGCTTCGGGTCGCAGGACATGGCGCCGGCGATGAGGACGCGCTGGGCCATGCCTCCTGAGATCTCGTGGGGGTAGCGGCGCGTCACTTGCTCCGGGTCGGGGATCTCCACCCGCCTCAGCAGGTCGAGCGCCCGGCCGGCGGCCTCTTTGCGGGACAGTCCGAGGACGTGGCGCATGGGTTCGGTCAGTTGGCTGCCGATGGTGAAGGCCGGGTCGAGGTTGCTCATGGGTTCCTGCGGTACGTACGCGATCGTGGTGCCGCGCAGGGCACGGTGGGCGCGCTCGGGCAGTCCGGCCGCCTCGCGGCCGTCGATGAGGACGCTGCCGCGGCTGACGCGTCCGCCCTCGGGCAGGATGCCCAGAACGGAGAACGCCGTCTGGGTCTTGCCCGAGCCCGACTCCCCCACCAGGCCGACGATTTCTCCCGGCCGGACGTCGAGGTCGACGCGGTGCACGACTTCCTTCCCGGTGCCGTCGGGCTGGGTGTAGGAGACGGCGAGGTCGCGGACGGACAGCAGTGCGGCGCGGTCGTCGTCACCGTCGACGCTGGTGGACGGTGTCGGCGCGGCCGCTCGGCGGGGGCGGCGGAGGCGACGGGGGCGCGGCGTTTCGGAACCCGTGCGGTCCTCCAGCGCGTCGCGCAGGGCGCTCGCGAGGAGGACGAGGGCGCCGCTGGTGACGCCCAGGGCGATGCCGGGCCACAGCAGCAGGACCGGCTGGAGCTGGATGTTCTGGAACGCCTCGTTGAGCATGGCGCCCCAGGTGGGTGTGGAGCCGCTGCCCACGCCCAGGAACTCCAGACCGGCCTGCAGGCCGATGGCGATACCGCCGACGAGCGCGGTCTGGATGACCACGGGTCCGCGGACGACGATCAGGATGTGCCGGGCCACGATGCGCGCGTCGGAGAGGCCGGAGATGCGGGCGGCGTCGACGTACAGCTCGCCGCGGACGTGGGCGACGATGCCGCGGACGAGGCGGAAGAAGCTGGGGGCGACCAGGACACCGAGGACGATCATCAGGACCCACACGTTGGGGCCGAGGATGGCGCGCGAGGCGAGCAGCACGACCATGGCGGGCAGCGCCATGACCAGGTTGACGATCCAGGTGGCGACCGAGTCGAACCGGCCCGCGCGGTAGCCCGCGTACAGGCCGGCGGGGACTCCGAGGAGCAGGGCGATGCCCAGCGCGACGAGCGCTCCGCCGAGGGTGTTGCGGCCTCCGTACAGGATGCGGGCCAGGATGTCGCGCCCCGCGGAGTCCGTACCGAGCGGGTGTGCGGCGCTCGGGTCCGCGAGGGCGTCGCCGAGTGCCGCGGCGGTCGGGCCCTGGGGCGCGAGGAGCGGCGCCAGGAGGACCGCGGCGACGAGGAGCGCCAGCAGGGTCAGGGACACGGCCCCGAGCGGGTTGCGCAGGACGCGGTGGAAGAGTCCGCCGCGTCGGGTCGTCGTGGATCCGTCCGGCGCCTGGGTGGCCGATGGGTTCTCGCTCATTCCACGCGTGCCTTCGGGTTGAGCCAGCCGATCAGGAGGTCGACGGCGAGGTTGATCAGTACGACACCGGTGACGGTGAACATGACGAGCGCCATGATCACGGGGATGTCGCCGCGGGTGGTGTACGTGACGGTCATGCTGCCGATGCCGGGCAGGCCGAAGATCTGCTCGACGAGCACCGCCCCGCCGAGCAGGCCGACGAACTGCATGCCGAGCAGCGACAGGGCGGGCGCGGACGCGTTGCGCAGCACGTGCTTGAACACGATCCGGCCGCCGCCCAGGCCGCGGGCCCGCAGCGTACGTACGTAGTCCTGGCGCAGTACGTCGATGACGGCGCCGCGCACCTGCTGGGAGACGCCTGCCACCGATGCCACGGACAGTGAGAGCACCGGCAGCGCGATGGTGGACAGCCAGCCGCCGGGCGATTCGCCGAACGAGGTGTATCCGATGGCGGGGAACCAGTTGAGGCGGACCGCGAAGACCAGGACGAGGATCAGGGTCACCAGGAATCCCGGGAGCGCGTATCCGGCGACGGCGAGGACCTGGACGGCACGGTCGACGGCGCCGCGCCGCACTCCGGCCCACACGCCCAGCAGGAGGGAGACGACGGCCGTCACCAGCGTGACGCCGAGGACCAGGCTGATGGTGACGGGCATCCGGTTGGCCAGGGCCTGGGTGACGTCCTCGCTGGTGAACCAGGACGTACCGAAGTCTCCGCGCACGGCGTGCGTCAGCCAGTCCGTGTACTGGGCCAGGACGGAGCGGTCCAGGCCGAGCGAGGTGTTCTTGGCGTCGACCGCGGACTGTGCCGCGCCCTGGCCGAGGAGTTGGCGCCCGACGTCGATGGTCGGGATGGAGAGCAGGAGGTAGGAGAGGAAGGAGATGACGAGCAGGAGGACGACTCCCGCCGCGATTCTTCGGGCGATGAAGGTCAGCATGGTCTCGGTGTCCAGGTCCGGCGGCCGGTGGGCCGGAACGTGCCGCGCGGGGCCGCTCGTACGCGCGGGGCGCGGATCCGGCAGGCGGCGGGGCGGGGGAGGACCGCCGTCGGGGGCGGTGGGTGCGAGCGACGCTACCCCCGTTCTTAACCAGGCGGTAGGTTTCTTGCGCATTTTTTTGACCACTTGGTAGGTTCGGCGTCTCCATGGGCGTCCTCGACACTGTGCGACCGGCCCGAATTCCCTTTTGAGGAGGCTCGGTTGAGTCGGCAGCACGCAACCAAGGGCGAGCGGACCCGCGCCCGCATCCTGGATGCCGCGAGTGAGCTGTTCGCCCTCTCCGGGTTCAACGCGGTGTCGCTGCGCGAGATCGCCGCGCACGCCGGCATGACCCACGCGGGGCTGCTCCACCACTACCCGGGGAAGGAGGCTCTGCTCCTGGAGGTGCTGGCGCGCCGGGACCGTGAGGACGCCGCCCACCTGTTCCCGGGAATGCTCCAGCCCGGCGAGGCGGTGCCCCCGGCCGTACAGCTGCGGCGCATCGTGGATCTGGCGGAGCGCAACAGCCGCACGCCGGGGCTCGTGGGCCTGTACACGCTGGTGGCGGCGGAGGCCGCCACCCCCGGCCACCCGGCGCACGACTACTTCGTCGCCCGCTACCGGGTGCTGCGCCGCGAGATCGCCGCACTGCTGCGCACCGTGTTCGCCGAGGCCGCGCCACCCGTGACAGCCGATCCGGATGTCGTGGCACAGCAGTTGCTCGCCCTCATGGACGGGCTGCAGACGCAGTGGGCCCTGGAGCCCGACGCGGTGCCGATGCGCAGGCGCGTGGTCGACTTCCTCGCCGCCCACGGCCTGCGCCTCGACATCGAGGACGGCCCCGTCACGGGGTGAGGGCGGCCCGTACCTCGGCAGCCGCGCTCTCATGGCCGGCCGCGTTCGGGTGGAAGCCCGCGGCGGCCTCGGTGGTCGCGGGCTCGATCCACCTGGTTCCCTCCGGCTTGCAGGCGTCATGCCCCAGAGAGGGACCGTAGAGGTCGACGTAGGTGGCGTCGTAGACGTTGGCCTGCTGCGCGAGCATGGAGTTGAGCTGCTCCTCCTTCTCCCCGAACCAGGCGAAGTCACCGGTGGCGAAGGGGATGAGGTCCCGGCAGACGGTGCCGTCGCCGGGGACGATCGCGGGGTAGCCGACGAGCAGCACTCTGGCCCGGGGCGAGCGCGCATGGATCTCCTTGAGGACCGCTTCGACCTTGGGAGCGGTGGCGTTGATGCGGCTGCCGATGCCGTCCGACCCGAGGAGCGTGTAGCTCGCCTTGCAGGGGGCACCGCCGGGGTCGAGACCGGCGACCAGGACGCACCGGGCGATGACGCCGGTCAGGCCGAGGTCGTTGCCGCCGATGCCGAGCGTGACCAGCGTGGTGTCGGGCCGCAGGGCGTCCAGTTGGGGCGGGGCCGAATCCTGCCGCTCCGCCATGTGCCGGGTCTCCGCACCCGCGCAGGTCACGTCGGTGAACGAGGCGGCGCCCAGCGCCTGGGCCACCAGGGACGGGTAGTTGCGGTTCGAGCGGCCACAGTTGACATCCGCTTCGTCGGGGATGCCGGGGCCGGAGCTGTAGGAGTCCCCCAGGGCCACGTAGCGCACGGGCCCCTTCCCGGCGCGCGCCTGGGCCGGGGGCGCGAGCGCGGCGGCGAGCACCATGGCGAGGGCTCCGGCCAGCGCCGCCCGCGTAGCGACAGGACGCCGCCGCGTGGACCGGGCGGGTGAGTGATGCACCGTCATTGCCGTACCCCTATCTCCAGGGACCGAGAGCGGCGCGGCACCCGTCGGCCGCGCATCGCGAAAACCGTAGAGTGTCTGGTTTCTAGTCGTCAACGCATCGGCGGAGAATCCGCAACCGCCGACCCCCTGGCCACGCGCCACGACCCTTGACGGCCAAAACCGATCACTCTACGGTTTTGGAACACTGACCCACACCGACCAGGACAGGGCGCGATGACCGAAGAGCACACCGACGACTTGGCCCTCTCCACGCAGCAGAAGGCGTCACTGACCAGCGGCGACGGCGACTTCGTCACCGCTCGGGCACCCGGCGTCCCGGCCGTGCGCATGTCCGACGGCCCGCACGGGCTGCGGCTGCCCAAGGAGGCCGGGGACGGAGGGCAGACCGATCTGCGCAGCGCGGCCCCCGCCACCTGTTTCCCGCCCGCGGTGGCGCTGGGCAGCAGCTGGGACCCCGCACTCGCCGAGCGCGTGGCGAGTGCTTTGGCCGCCGAGGCGCGGGCGTTCGGCGTGCACGTCGTGCTCGGTCCGGGCATCAACGTCAAGCGGTCGCCGCTGTGCGGCCGCAACTTCGAGTACTTCTCCGAAGACCCCTTCCTCAGCGCCGAGCTGGGCGGCGCCATGGTGCGCGGGCTCCAGCGGGCGGGGGTCGGCGCGGCCCTCAAGCACTACGCGGCGAACAACCAGGAGACCGACCGTATGCGGGTCAGCGCCGACATCGACGAACGGGCGCTGCGCGAGATCTATCTGCGCGCCTTCGAGCGGATCGTGCGGCGGGAGCGGCCGTGGTCGGTGATGGCCTCGTACAACGGGGTGAACGGTGTGCCGCTGTCCGAGAACGAGCGGCTGCTCACCTCGGTCCTGCGCGACGAGTGGGGTTTCGACGGTGTGGTGATGTCGGACTGGGGAGCCGTACGCGACCGGGTGGCGGCGCTGCGCGCCGGGCTCGACCTGCAGATGCCCGGCACCGGCGGCCGTACCGACCGCGAGGTCGTCGCCGCCCTGGAGAGCGGCACGCTGTCCACGGACATCCTCGACAGGGCCGTCGGGCGGCTGACGCGTTTCGCCCGCCGGGCCACGGCGGCGGACGCCCGCCCCGCCCCTGCGGCCGACACGACACTGTTCGGCACCCACCACGAACTCGCGCGCGAGGCGGCCGAACGGTCCATCGTCCTCCTCAAGAACGAGCGCGGACTGCTGCCGCTGGACCGCGCGACCGGCGCCATCGCCGTGATCGGCGAACTCGCCCGCACACCACGGTTCCAGGGCGGGGGCAGTTCCCAGGTCACCCCCACCCGCCTGGAGATCCCCCTCGACGAGATCCGGCGGCACGCGACGGGCGCCACCGTGCGCTTCGCTCCCGGGTACGCCCTGCCGGACGGCCCCGAAGCGGAGGTGTCCGCCGAACAGCTGGCGGATGACGCCGCGCGCCTCGCCGCCGGGAGCGACACGGTCGTACTGTTCCTCGGGCTCCCGGCGCGGGACGAGTCAGAGGGGTTCGACCGTGACCACATCGACCTTCCCGCAGCCCAACTCGCCCTCCTCGACCGCGTCGTCGCCGCCCGGCGCGACGTCGTGGTGGTGCTGTCCAACGGGGGCGCGGTCCGCACGGCACCCTGGCACGAACGGGTTCCCGCCCTGCTGGAGGGCTGGCTCCTCGGACAGGCCGGAGGAAGCGCGCTGGCCCGCGTCCTGTTCGGCGAGACCGCCCCGGGCGGCAGGCTCACCGAAACGCTCCCGGTCCGCCTGGAGGACGTACCGTCCCACCTCTCCTTCCCCGGCGAGGAGGGCCATGTCCGGTACGGCGAAGGAGTGTTCGTCGGATACCGGGGCTACGACGCGCGCCGCACCCCGGTCGCCTTCCCCTTCGGGCACGGCCTGACCTACACCACGTTCCACTACGACGATCTCGCGGTGACCTGGTCGGACGGCCGTACAGCCCTGCGCGTGTCCGTCACGGTCACCAACACGGGTACCCGTACGGGCCGCGAGGTCGTCCAGGTGTACGCGCACGGCCCGGACGCCTCGCTCGTCGCGCGGCCCGTACGCGAACTGCGGGGGTTCACCTGCGTCGACCTCGCCCCGGGCGAGCAGCGCACCGTGACGATCGTCGTCGAGCGCGCCGACCTGGCCTGCTACAGCGTGCGCGAGGAGGGCTGGCGGGTCGAGGGCGGCACCTACCGCGTCGACGTCGGCGCCTCGTCCCGGGACATCCGGCTGTCCGAGGCCGTCGAGGTGGACGGGGACCCATCGGCCCTGCCGCTGGACGGGCGCAACTCGCTCGCCGAGTGGCTCGCCCACCCCGTGGGCGGGCCGCTGCTGAAGGAGGCGTTCGCACGCGGGCGCGGCACGACGGGCGGTGGCGCTCTCGACGATCCGGCGATGCGGAGGTTCCTGGCGGGCATGCCGCTCGACGTCATCTCCGAGTTCCCGCAGAGCCCGGTGACCTCCCAGGACGTGCGGGACCTCTCGGCGCGGGCGGCCGAGTGAGACATGACGGCCGGTGAGGACGGCGCACCGGCACAGCGGGGGCCGGGGAGCGATGCGCATCGCTCCCCGGCCCCCGTCTCGTTCAGGTACCGGATTCGACCGGGGCGAGCAGAGCCAGGGCATCGTCCACGGGCTGCTGCATGTCGACGGTCCGGTCCACCAGCCACTGGAGCTGGATGCCGTCGACCACCGCGATGAGCAGGGCGGCCAGCCGCTCGGGCGGGATGTCCTGGCGCACCGCCCCCTCGTCCATCCGGTGCCGGAGGAAGGCCGCGACCCTCTCCCGCATCACCGGGTACCGGTCCGCGAAGTGGGAGTGCGCCGGGTGCCCGGGATCGCTGGCCGCGGCGGCCATGGAGACGAACAGCTCCACGAGACCCGGCGTGTTCGCTCCTTCGCGGATGATCTCCCGGTAGCTCTCGGGACTGGTCCGCTGCTCGTGCCGCAGCCCGGCGGTCTCGTCCCGCATCCGCAGGACCTGCGTGAGCAGGTCCTCCTTGGAGTCGAAGTAGTGCATCAGGCCGGGCAGGCTGAGGTTGCACTTCGCCGCCACCTTGCGCAGGGAGGTGCCGCGGTAGCCCTCCGCGGCGAAGATCTCCAGGGCTGCCTGGAGGATCTCCTTGCGCTTGGCCTCGCCCTTTTCGTACGGGCCCCGTTTCGCCATGCGCGCCACCCTAACGTGCGGCCGTGCCCACGGTCCGGGCCGGAGCCGACGGCCCGGGGATACGGCCGCTGCGGGCCAGCGCTCCGAGCCAGCGCGCCGACGGCTTGGGCGTGCGCGCGAACGTCGCGCGGTCCACGCCGATGAGCCCGAACGTGGGCCGGTAGCTCCCCCACTCGTAGTTGTCGAGCGCGCTCCAGTGGAAGTAGCCGCGCACATCCACCCCCTGCTCCATCACCCGGGCGAGCCCGGACAGCGCCTGCCGCGTGTAGGCGATGCGCCGGGCGTCGTCGCCGGTGGCGATGCCGTTCTCCGTGACGATGACCGGGACCCGGGGCCCGACGATCCCGCTCGTGTGCAGGACGGCCTCGGCCAGGGCCTCGGGGTAGACCTCCCAGCCCGTGAGCGTGGTCTCCGCGCCCTCGGGCACCGGCAACGGGCCGTCCGCACCGATCCGGTGGCGGGTGTACGCCTGGACGCCGATCCAGTCGTCGTCGCGGGCCGCTTCCAGGAAGACGTCCTCGCGCGGACGGGCGCAAGCGGCGGCGATCTCCTCGGCGCCGGGCTCCGCCTGGTACACCTGGTTGGCGACCGTCCAGCCCGCCCGCAGCCCGGCGTCCCCGAGGATCGCCGCCGACCGGCGGTGCGCCTCGATCAGCACATCCGTCACCCGCGCGTCGGGCTCCACGGTCGCCGCGTCGAACGCCGCTCCGCCGTCCTGCCGCCCGGAGTCCATGGCCGACCGGCCGCGTTCGGCGGCGAGGCGCCGCAGCGTGTACATGAGCGCCATCATGTTCGGCTCGTTGATGGTCGCCACATGGCCGCCGTCCGTCCCCACGGCCTCCAGCGCCGTACGGGTGTAGGCCGCGAAGAGGTCCGGCGCGTCGGGCTCGCGCCAGCCACCACGCTCGCTGAACCAGCGTGGGGACGAGAAGTGATGCAGCGTCACCACGGGGGTCAGACCGCGCTCGACCGCACCGCGGACCATGGCCCGGTAGTGCGCCAGGGCCGCCTGGGAGATCCGGCCGGGCTCCGGCTCGACGCGGGCCCACTCGATGCCGAACCGGTAGGCGTTGAAGCCGAGTTCACTGAGCAGGTCCATGTCCTCGGGCCAGCGGTGGAAGCTGTCGGCCGCGTCTCCGCTCGGCTCCTCGACGATCCCCTCCGGACCGTGCTCCAGCGCCCACATGTCGCTGGCGACGTTGTTCCCCTCGACCTGATGGGCGGCGGTCGAGGCTCCCATCAAGAAGCCGTCGGGCAGGGCGAGTTCGGGGCCGGTCGGGGGCGTCATGCGCGTGCTCCTCTCGTGGGGGTCCGTACAGGTGTCGACCCCACACAAAAAACGTTCATTGATCGGTTTTCGTGTTAGCGTACACACGGCGCCGGTCGGGGCGGAAGAGGCGGCCGGGGGCCGCCGACCCGGGACGGCGCCAGGCCAGGGGCATTCGCGACGCCGCACCTGACACGCCGGCCCGGATGCCCCTGGCACGGCCGGACCAGGGAGGACCCTCTTGAACGCCGTCATCCCGGCACCCGCTTCCAGCACCGCCCACCCCGAGCACACGCTGTCCGCGTCCGGCCCCTGGCACATCCGTGCCGACCCCCCGCTCCAGGCGGTGGCGGACACCCTGCGCGAACTGCTGACCCCTCACCTGGGCCATCGGCTCGCCCCGGCCGACACCCTCCTGAGCGGCCCCGCGGACGGCCCCGTGCTGCGCCTGACACACGACGACGCACCCATCGCCCCCCGGACGACGATCGGCCTCGCGCCGACGGGCTCCGCCCCGCCACCGGACGAGTCGTACGAACTCACGGTGCACGACGGGGGCATCACCTGCCGCGCCCGCACCGCCGTGGGCGCGTTCCGGGCAGCGACCACCGCCGCGCAGCTCCTGCTGACCACGCCGCGGGACGGGGCTCTCCCCCACCGGACGGCGCGTGACGCCCCGCGCTTCGCCTGGCGCGGCCTGATGCTCGACCCGGCCCGCACCTTCCTCACCTGTCACGAGGTGCGTCGCCTGATCGACGTGGCCGCGCTGTACAAGCTCAACGTGGTGCATCTGCACCTCACCGACAACGAGGGGTGGCGCCTGGAGATCCCTTCGCTGCCGTCGCTCACCGCGGGGCCGGACGCCCCGTCGCGCGACTTCTACAGCGTCGCGGAGTTCAAGGATCTCCAGGAGTACGCCCGTCGGCGCCACGTCACCCTGGTCCCGGAGATCGACCTGCCGGGGCACTGCGCCGCACTGCGCCGGGCTCTCCCCGAGCTGCCGGACGCTCCCGCGCCGCCCCACCTCGCGGGCCGCTTCCCCTTCGTTCCGCCACTGGACCTCACCGACCCGGCCACGCACACGGCGGTCTCGGCCGTGCTCGCCGACGTGTGCGCGCTCACCGACGGCCCCTACGTGCACATCGGCGCCGACGAGGCGCTCGGCGCGACCGGGGAGAGCTTCGCCGCCTCCGTACGCGCGCTGCGCGACCTGGTGCGGCAGTTCGGCAAGTCCCCGGTGGCCTGGCAGGAGGCGTCGCGGGCCGGGGTCGCCGCGGGCGACGTCCTCCAGCACTGGGTGGACGTGGAGATGATGGACCTACCGGACACCGCAGAAGAGCTCGCGGAGCGCCCCGAACTCGTGGCCGCGGGATTCGGCGTCGAGCTCATCGCGGCGATGAAGCGCTTCTTCGCACCGTCGGACGACGACGTGGCACGCGCCCTCGCCGACGGCGGCCACGTCCTGCTGTCCCCCCAGTCGCACCTCTACCTCGACCGGGCCTACGAGGCCGGAGTCACCCCTGACGACTGCCCGCCCCGCATGGCCGGCCTGGGCTTCCCCTCCTACCGCCCGCGCGGAGTGCGCCACGCCGCCGAGTGGGAGCCACTCGGACACGGCGTTCCCGAGGACCGGATCGCGGGCGTCGAGGCGACGCTGTTCGCCGAACGGCTCGGCGGATTCGACGACGTGAGCGCGCTGCTCCTGCCCCGCCTGCCGTCCGTCGCCGAGGCCGCCTGGTGCGGGCGGGCACCGGACTGGGACGAGTACCGGCAGCGGCTGGCCCACCACGCGCACTGGTGGCGCGAGCGGCGCCTGCCGCACTTCCCCGCCACCGACGTTCCCTGGCGGTGAGCACGCCGCGACGAGGGGCCCGGCACGCGGGCCCCTCGTCGCCGTACGGACCGGGAACGGTCAGGAGGCGGGCGAGTAGTTGTAGAGGGACGGGACGGCCATGCCGGACTGCGGAACCACCTTGACCTGGTCGGTGGACACCAGCGTGTACGTCATCCGGTACAGGGGCGCGAACCAGCCCTGCTCGACGAGGTGCCGGTTCAGCGCACGAGAGGCGGAGGCGGCCTGCTTCCCCGACCCGGCCTGCATCTGCGCCAGCAGCTTCTTCCCCGTCCGGTCATGGGTGCCGAACATGTTGAACGTTCCGGGCACGACGAGTTCCTGGGCGGTGACCCAGTCGACCGGGGACTGCCCGATGTTCATCACCATCGCCGAGTAGGCACGGTCCCGGTAGACCTTCTGGACGGCGGCGCCGCCGTCGAGCTGGTCCCACTTCACCGTGATCCCCACGGCCTTGAGGTCGGTCGCGATCGACGACGCCAGGGCATCGCTGACGACCGCGGAGATCCGGGGCAGCTTGAGCGTGAACCCCTTCGCGTAACCCGCCTCCGCCATGAGCTTCCTGGCCTTCGCCGGGTCGTGCGGGTAGTGCGAGTCCAGGGCCTTGTCGTACGCCTTGGTCTCCGTGCCGAAGACCTGGTCGGTGACCTCTCCTCGGCCCTGGCGGATCTTGTCGAGCATGGTCTCGCGGTCCAGGGCATGGTTGATCGCCTGGCGCACCTTGACCTCCCGCAGGGCGGGGGTCCGCTTGCCGTCGCGGTCGAAGAGCAGCAGCCCCTGGAAGTCGAAGGCGAAGTCCGTCCTCTTCAGCCGCTTGTCGGAGGCGAGCGCCTTCTGCTGGTTGGCGTCCTGGAGGATGGCGCTGTCGATCTGCCCGGTCTTGAGTCCGTTGACGATGGCGGTCTCGTTGTCGAAGACGCTGATCCTCAGCGTCTTGTACGGGAGTGCCTTGCCCCAGTAGTCCTTCTTCCGCTCGAAGACGTACTTGCTCCCGACCGCCGTCCCGGCCTTGTCGAGGGTGTACGGCCCCGTGCCTTCCGGGACGGTCTTCAGGGAGCCGTCCTTGAGCTTGGCCGGACTGGCCATCAGCCCGGCGGCGTCGCTCAGATGGAACAGCAGGGCCGGTTCGGGAGCCGACAGCTCCAGCTCGACGTGGAAGGCGTCGACGACCTTCACGCTCTTGAGCGCGTTCAGATACTTCGCGGCGCCGCCGCCTCCGCCCTTGAAGTGCTTGAGGTTGGCCTTGACCGCCTCGGCGTCGAATGGCGTCCCGTCGGCGAACTTCACGCCTTTGCGCAGCGTCAGGGAGAGCCGCGTGCGCTTCTCGTCGTAGGACCACTTGGTGGCGAGCATGGGCTTCAGGGTGCCGTCGGGCGCCCGCTTGATCAGCGTGTCGTACACCGCCTGGAAGTACGGCAGGGCACCGCCGATCGCGTCGGCCGGATCCAGACTCTGGGCGCTGGTCATGGTGGCGATGTCCAGCTCGGACCCGCCGTTCGCCGAAGACCCGCTTCCGCCGCCGCATCCCGCGAGGACCAGTGCCGCCGCGGCGACGCCGGTCACCGACGCCCCGAGCCGAGTGGCATACCTGTTCATGTTTTCTCCGTCTGGAGGGCCGGAACGCAAGGCGCCGGCTGGACACTGAGGGCCGCGTCACGCAGCGGAGACCGGGCGACGCCGCCCCTCGACAGCGAAAACCGTAATGTGTTCGGTTTCTGGGCGTCAATGCATCGCACGCCATGCGCGTGCGGCTCGGGCGACACGGACCGGGCGCCCGTTGATCTCAAAAACCATGCAGCTTATGGTTTTGGTGGTCATGTACGGGGCGGCAGAGAGGCAGGTCGATGAGGCAATCGGCGATCGAGGGGCTGGCGGACATCCGGGAAGACCTGGTCGCCCTCTACCAGGATCTGCACCGCCATCCGGAACTCTCCCTCCAGGAGACCAGGACGGCCGGGCTTCTCGCCCAGCGGCTGCGGGACGCCGGCTTCGACGAGGTCGCGGAGCAGGTCGGCACCACCGGCGTCGTCGGCGTGCTGCGCAACGGCGACGGCCCCGTGGTCATGCTCCGCGCCGACTTCGACGCGCTGCCCGTCGAGGAGAAGACGGGATTGCCGTACGCGAGCACGGTCCGCGCCGTGGACCACGAGGGCCGCGAGGTCCCCGTGATGCACGCGTGCGGTCACGACATGCATGCCACCTGCCTCGTCGGGGCGGCGACACTGCTCTCCCAGGCGCGCGAGACATGGTCGGGGACGCTGCTGGTCGTCTTCCAGCCCGCGGAGGAACTCGGCGTCGGCGCACAGGGGATGATCGACGACGGCCTCTTCGAGCAGTTCCCCGAACCGTGCGTCGTACTGGGCCAGCACGTGGCGCCGCTGCCCGCGGGCTTCATCGGATACGGCACGGGGCCGGTCATGGCGGCCGGCGACTCCCTCGACGTCACCCTGCACGGCCGGGGCGGCCACGGCTCCCGCCCCGAGGCGGCCGTCGACCCGGTGGTGACGGCCGCACACGTCGTCACCCGGCTCCAGGGCATCGTCGCCCGCGAGGTCCCGCCGTCGGAGACCGCGGTGGTCACCGTCGGCCGCCTCCAGGCCGGGGTCAAGAGCAACATCATTCCCGACCAGGCCGAACTCGGGATCAACATCCGCACCTACACCCCACAGGTCCGCAATCTGATCCACGCAGCCGTCGAACGCGTCGTCCACGCGGAAGCGACGGCTGGCGCCACCGTCCGCGAACCCGAACTGCGGTGGTACGGGCAGACCCCCGCACTCGTCAACCAGCCCGAAGCAACCGAGACCACGATGGCCGCCTTCTCCGCGCACTTCGACGAGCAGCGGATCCTGAGGATGCCGCCGGTCAACGCCAGCGAGGACGTCGGCGTGTTCGGCGAGGCGCTCGGTGCCCCGACGGTCTTCTGGTTCTGGGGCGGCCTGTCCCCCGAACCGACACTCGCAGCGATCGAGGAAGGCCGCGCGGACGAGCTCCCGAGCAACCACTCCCCGTTCTTCGCCCCGGTCGTCGAGCCCACGCTCGACACCGGCGTGGAGGCGCTGGTGGTCGCAGCGCGCACCTGGCTCCACCGGGAGAGCTGAAGCACTCCGGCCACCGCCGGGCCTCACGCACTCCCTGCGGCGGCCTCGTCCGAGATCAGACCACCTCGTCCAACTCGTCCAACTCGGCCTGCATCCGCGCCGCTTCGACGTCGCGGGCGCAGCGGGGAGAGTTGGAGCGAAGGAGCCCGGAACCAGAAGCCCTTCAAACCGGTCCGTCTGCGTCCTGTCGGAGGTGGCCGCCGGTAGCGTGTGGGCATGGCCATGACGGGGAAGCGACGGGTCCTGTACCGGCAGGGCACCGGATTCTGGCGGATGACGGCGAAGTGGGCTCTGGTCTTCGGGGTCCTGTACCTGCTGGACGGCGGACTGATCCGGTCATGGGGCGACGCATTGGTCTGGCCGGTGATCGGGATCGTGCTGTGGGTGCCGTTCGGGATCGGCGTCGTGTGGTACCCGAAGAAGGATCAGCGTGTCGAGCTGACGGCGCGTGAACTGCGGGTGCGGCGCAAGCGGCTGCCGATGGAGAAGGTGAACCTGCTGCACGTGGCTCGGCTGTGGCTGGAGGGGCGGTCAACCTTGGACACCCGGCCGGTTCAGGAGTGGGCACGTGTCGAGCGGGTGGTGTGGGTGCCGCTGCTCGACGGCCAGGCGTTCGGCGTGGAGTTCCGCGACCCGGCGGCGTTCGCCAAGGTCTTCGGCGCCTTCGCGGTCGAGGCGTGCGGCGGGCCCGACATCGTCCGCGCGAGGGCCGCGGCGGAGACCTACCCGGAACCGCGCCCGCCGCGGCCCCGCCCCGCCGGCAACGACGACCCAGGCTCCTGGCTGGACCTCATGGACCCCTTCGGGTGACGAGTAGACGGCACTCGGCCGGTCCGACGGGTCCGCCAGGTCCGGCGACGTGCTCAGCTGGTCCTCCCGGGCGGGTCGTCACTCCTCGGTCGGTACGCGCGCCACGCGCCGGTCGACGGAGCCTGGTCGACGGGGCAGGGCAGATCCCTTCTGACGGGTCAGGCATCGTCGTCGGGGATGGCGAGGCCATTGCGCCAGGCGAAGGCGGCCGCCTGTGTGCGGTCGCGGAGTCCGAGCTTGCTCAGGGTGCTGCTGACGTGGCCCTTCACCGTCTTCTCGCTCAGGAACAGCCGCCGCGCGATGGCCGCGTTCGGCAGTCCGGCCGCCACCAGTCCCAGCACCTCCAGCTCACGGTCGGTGAGCTGGTCGAGCAGCTTGGTGGTCCGGTCGCGTCCGCCGCCGAGTTCGCGGACCACCCGGCGCGCCACGCGCGGGTGGAGCACGGCGTCGCCCTCCGCCGTCCGGCGGATCGCGTCAGCGAGGGCTTCGGAGCCGATGTCCTTGAGCACGTACGACATCGCACCGGCGCGCAGCGCGGGGAAGATGCTCGCGTCGTCGTCGAAGGAGGTCAGGATGACGACGCGGGTCCCGGCGTCCCCGCGGACGATGGCGCGGGTCGCCTCGACTCCCGACATGCCGTCCATGGCCAGGTCCACGAGGGCGACGTCGGGCCGCACACGTTCCACGAGAGCGACGCCCTCCGCGCCGTTCGCCGCCTCGCCGACCACGTCGATGTCGGACTGGGTGGAGAGGAACGCCGCGACGCCCCGGCGCACCACGTGGTGGTCGTCGATCAGGATCACCGAGATGGGATCGCGGTCTGTCTCAGTCATGGTGCTCCTCCAGCACGACGTTCACGGTCGTTCCCTGCCCCGGCGCGCTGCGGACCGTGAATCTGCCGCCGAGGCGGCGGACCCGGTCGCGCATGGACTCCAGTCCGACGCCCCCGACGCCCCCAACGCCCCCAACGCCCCCAACGACCTGGGCGGGCCGGAACCCGTCGCCGTCGTCGACGATCCGCAGCCGGACCGCCGACGGCTCGTAGTCGAGCGTCACGTCGACCCGTTCGGCGCCGCTGTGCCGTGCCGCGTTCGCCAGTGCCTCCTGGGCGACCCGGAGCACCGTCTCCTCGGTGGCCGGGGCCGCGGGCCGCTCTCCGTCGACGCGCACCCTGACCCGCATGCCGCTGCGTCGCTCCCAGTCCCGAGCGTGCTTGCGAAGAGTCTCGGGAAGGCCGTGCTCGGCGAGGTCGAGGGGACGCAGCGCCTGGATCACCAGGTTGAGCTCCGCCGCCGCCTGCCGCGAGGACGTCTCCGCCTCGTCGAGCGCGGCACGCGCCGCGGCCGGGTCGCCGTCGAGCATCGCCCGCGCGGCGCCGAGCTGCATCGTGGTGGCGAACACCTGCTGCTTCACGCTGTCGTGCAGGTCATGAGCGAGACGGTGGCGTTCCTCAGCGACCGCGAGCTCCTCGATGCGGGCCTGTGCGGCGCGCAGCCGGTCCAGGGCCACCTCGCTGTCCGCCTTCGCCCGTGCCATCTCCCGCAAAGCGTGTCCCAGCACCCCGCAGAGCGGGAAGACGCCGAGGGCGAAGACCATGCCGAACATGCCGTTCGTGGCCTGGTGCCACAGCAGGCTCGCGACGGTCACCAGCCAGAAGCCGAAGGTCCAGGCGGCGGCCTCCCGTGGACCGAACAGCAGCCCGACGTGCACGCTGAGCACGTACAGCAGGAATCCGAAGGTCTCGTAGTCGGCGGAGTGCAGGACGCTGAGGGCCGCGACCAGCCCGGTCTGGCAGCCGAGGATCAGCCTCCACTGCCGGTCCGGACGGGACCGGGACCAGCTCGCGGCGTGCAGTGCCGCGAAGCCCAGGCACAGCGCGATCGCCAGACCGCGCTGCGCCCAGTCGTGGATTCCGAGCACGCCGAGGGTGCCCATGACCACGAGCACGCTGTACGTGGTCACGTCGACCGGCAGCGTGGCGGAGGGTGCGACGGAAGGTGAACGGTCGGGCATCAGAGCCGGAGCCGTGGTGAGTTCGCGGTGGCCGGTCGACGTGCGCCGTCCTCTCGTCGCCGGGTGAGGCGTCGGGACGTTCCCAGGAGGGTGAGCACGCACAGCAGCCCGACGCAGGCCCATCCGAACGCGTCGCCCACCCGGGCGTAGACGGAGCGTCGTCCCTCCGTCGGCACCTCGGCCACCATGGTCTGCTGGCCGGTGCTGAACCAGTTCGAGCTCGCGAGCTGTCGGCCCTGCGGATCGAAGGTGGCGGCCAGTCCGTGCGCGTCCTGCCGCACGACCGAGTAGCCGTACTCGATGGCGCGCAGCCGGGCCTTCTCGGTGTGCAGACGGTCGAAGCCGCGCCAGTCCGAGGCGGGGACCAGAACGGTGTCGGCGTTGACGGCGGCCTCCGGGAAGTCGAGGTCGAAGCAGATCAGACCGGCGATGGTTCCGTACTGGGTGCTGATCGAGGGCACATCGTCCGTGCCCGGATCGATCTGCTCCATCCCGGGAACCGGCCGTGACTTGTCGTACTCCCAGAGCAGGTTCCCCTCGGGACCGATCATACTGATGATGTTGCGCCCATGCGGTGCCGCGTCGGTGAGGACGGCCACCGCGACCAGTACGTGCACCCGCTGCCGCTCGGCGATCTTCCCCACCCGCTTGTAGAGCGACGGCAGATCCTCCTCGACCACCCAGGCGGCGGCCTCGGACCACAGCACGAACTTCGCGCCCGCCGCCGCCTCCCGTCCGGTGCTGCTGGTCAGGTCGTCGAGGACCGGATCCATGGCGCGCCGGACCACGGCCGGGTTTCCCCGCGCGGCGGACTCGGCGTCGGGCAGGGCGTCGGCGGCGTCCGCGAGCGACTTGGACGGCGTGACACCGGCCACCCGCACCGTGGGCGCGTCCACGGGGGCGGTCGAGAGGACGACGCCCCCGTAGGCGAGGACCGTCACGAGTACGGCGCCGAAGGCGATGGCCGGTGCGAGGCGGCGGCGCGGGCGCCGCCACGCCTCGTCGGCCACGGGAGCGAGCCACGCGACCAGGAAGCTCACGCCGTACAGGCCGGTCACCGACATGATCTGGAGCAGCGGCAGGACCTCGTGCTGCGACGAGGCCAGCATGCCGAACACGATGCCGAACGGCGAGATCAGCACGACGACCAGTTCCACCGCCACGCGCGCGGACGGGAACACCAGCGTGGCCAGCACCGGGTGACGCGCGCGCAGCGGGACCGCGAGCGCGCGGTCCACCAGGAAGGGCACGATCAACAGCAGGTTGAGCAGCGCGCAACCCACCATCGCGTCGACCGGGGGCCCGTCGACCGGGAGCTGGATGCCGAGTATCCAGACGGCGCCCGCGACGGCGTGAGCGAGGGTGAGACCCAACAGGGCCCAGCCGATGCGGGCCCGCCGGGTGAACCGCAGCAGGAACACCGGGAAGAGCCAGGCGGCGACGGCCACCGAGGGGTTGCCGTGCTGCCCGGCGAGCAGCAGGACACCGCCGAGTGCCCACCAGAGCAGGAGCGTCGCGCTCCGGTGCCGGGTTCGAGGCGCGTGGCCGTCATCGTCGGAAGGGGCAGGAGGGCTCACCGGCGGGGTGCTCACCGGCGGCGGGCTCTCCGGCGGCGGTCCGGGGGCGGCCAGTGGGCCGGGGTCGAGGGGCGCGGACATGGAGTGCCTCCAGAGCAGGAACAAGGTCCCGGCAAAGGTAGGAAGGCGCCCCTTCCGCCACATCGGTCCACGGAACCGGTCCTGACGGGTCTCGGGTCGGGTCCCTCGGTTCGGATCTCTCGGTTCGGGTCTCTCCATTAAGAACGTTCATGACCGCACATGAGCGCATACGCCGAAGGCCCGCCTTCGCGTCAGGCCGGGCTGGTCACCGTCCGCTGGTCACCGTCCTCGCCGACACCGTCCGCCGCTCGCCGCGCGGTCCGAGGAGAGTACGGGCCGGGGCCCGCGGGCTCACCGTTCCAGCACGGCCATGGCCGCGTTGTGGCCGGGGATCCCGCTCACGCCTCCGCCTCTCGGCGCTCCCGCACCACACAGCAGCACGTTCCGGTGGGCCGTTCCGACTCCCCAACGGCCGGTGCCGTCCCCCTCGTTCGCGAAGGGGAAGACCAGCGGCCGGTGGAAGATGTTGCCGCCGGGAAGCCGCAGCGCGTGCTCCAGGTCGAGCGGGGTCTTGGCCTCGATGCACGGCCGCCCGTCCCCGTCGCGCGCGAGGCAGTCCTCGATCGGCTCGTCCAGCACCTCGTCGAGTTGCGCGAGGGTGGCCCTGAGCAGGGCCTCCCGCTGCGCGTCGTTCTCCTCCGCGAACAGCCGCGCGGGGGCGTGGAGCCCGAACACGGTCAGCGTCTGACAGCCCCGGGCCGCCAGTTCGGGGGCGAGGATCGAGGGGTCGGTCAGCGAGTGGCAGTAGATCTCCGAGGGCGGCGACGACGGCAGGGCGCCCCCGGCGGCCTGCCGGTGGGCCCGGGCCAGCTGCTCGTAGCCCTCGGCGACGTGGAACGTTCCGGAGAACGCCTCGCGCGGGTCGACCGAGGCGTCACGCAGCCGCGGCAGTCGGCTCAGCAGCATGTTGACCTTGAGCTGCGCACCCTCGGCGCGCTCGGCCGGGGGCTCGTCGCCGACGAGTTCCGCGAGCGCCTGCGGGGAGGCGTTCACCAGGACGTCGCGGGCGGCGACGGTGCCCTCCTCCCCCGTACGCGCGCGCCAGGTCACTTCCGCGTGGGGATCGTCGGGGTCGATGCGCAGGACCTCGTGGCCGGTGGCGATGTCGGCTCCCGCCGCCCGCGCCGCGTCGGCCAGCGCGTCGGTGAGGGCGCCCATGCCGCCGACAGGGACGTCCCAGTCGCCCGTGCCCCCGCCGATCACGTGGTAGAGGAAGCAGGCGTTCTGCGCGAGAGAGGCGTCGTGGGCGTCGCTGAAGGTGCCGATGAGGGCGTCCGTGAGGACGACCCCTCGTACGAGATCGTCGCGGAAGCGCTCCTCGACGGCGACGCCCAGCGGCTCCTCGAAGAGCATGCGCCACGCGCCCTCGTCACCGATGCGCGCACGCAGCGCCTCACGGGTGGGCAACGGCTCGGTGAGCGTGGGGAAGACGCGCTCGGCGACACGTCCCGTCATGGCGTAGAAGTCCCGCCACGCCTCGTACTCGGAGTCCGACCCGGTGAGGGCCCGGAACGAGGCCCTGGTCCGCTCCTCCCCGCCTCCGACAAGCAGCCCCGTGGCGCGGCCGTCGCGCACGGTGGGGGTGTAGGAGGACACGGAGCGCTTCCTGACGCGGAAGCGCAGCCCGAGATCGTCGACGATCTTCGACGGCAGCAGCGAGACGAGGTACGAGTAGCGGGACAGCCGCGCGTCCACCCCGGCGAAGGTCCGCGTGGACACGGCGGCACCGCCCGTACCGTCGAGACGTTCGAGAACGAGCACGGAGCGGCCCGCCCGCGCGAGATACGCGGCCGCGACAAGACCGTTGTGACCGCCGCCGACGATGACGGCGTCATAGACGTCCCGGGGGAATTCCGCCGACCCGCCCACGCGCGGGGCACGGCGGCGGGCCCCTGCGCGCGGCCCGGCCCGCGGCCTGGCCCGCTCCGGGGGGACCTCGGCCGACGGCGGAGTGAGGAACTCACGGCTTTCTTCACGGTTGTCCACCCCCCGACGGTACGTCCCGTACCCGGCGCGCAGGGGGAGATCGGATCGTCGACGCCGGCTGTCACGGTCGCTCGACATCACGCTGCCCGAGATCGACGGCAGCCACGCTCGGCGAGCACCGCGGCAGCGCGTACGGAGTGGAGGTCTTCCTCGTTCCCTGGGACGCCTACACCCTGCTCGGGATCGCCCGCACGAACTGGGCGGGCGCTTCCTCGACCCGGCCGATGTGCTGGGGCGGCATGAGGCTATAGCCTGCCTGCCGCCTTCATGAAGACCCCGAGGTCGGAAGCTCTCAGGCGGCCCTTCGGTCCACTGCGGTGTTCCCCGGGGAGTCGGGATCCGTGCGGGGCGCCTCCCACTCATCGTCTCCCGGGAGGGCGGCGATCCGGGGACCCGTTGGCCTTGTTCCCGATGGGTGGTTCTCTACAAGGACATGCCGCAGTACAGACGTCGCTGCGGCCCGGCGTCGCGGGCGAGTTCGCCGAGGCGTTCCAGGAAGTCGGCCAAGAGCTGTGGGTCCTGCCCGCCACCGTCCTCCGTGTGGGTCCACGCGGTGGCGGCTTCCAGCTGGCGCTCCGGGGTGGCCGCCGCAAGGGCGTCACGGAGTGCGTCCGTGAGCGAGAAGAGCCAGGGCCCTTCGTGCGCCGGGGCGTTGAGCAGTTGGCAGAAGCGGGGGTCGGCTTCCACTTGCTCCTCGGGCACTCCTGTCAGGTGGGCTTCGACGGTTCCGAGGAGCAGGTGGGGGTCTGCCCCTTTGAGGCCGAGTGTGCCGAACGGGTCGTCCATGCTGTCGTTTTCGAACAGCGCAAGGGCCTGGCTGTCGTCGGTGCCCCAGACCCCTCCTCGCTACCGGTGTCTTCCGCCCTCAGGCCTCAGGCCTCAGGCCTCAGGCTGGTCAGGTATGCGGTTGCGGCTGTTGCTTCGGCTGCGTCGATGCGCCGGTAGAGGGTGACGGCTTCGCGCAGTTCTGCCAGTGCGGTCACGCGGTCGCCGGTACGAGCGTGGCACCGGGCGGCCCCTTCGAGCGCCCGCGCCTCCTCCAGCGGGCTACGGACCCGGCGTGCCAGCTCACAGGCCTGCCGGAACAGGGGGAGGGCCGCATTCGGTCCACGGGAGTCGGCCAGCAGCGCCCCGATGTTGTTCAGCGCGTTGGCCTCTCCTTGCGGATCGCCACCCTCCTGGAACAGGCTCAGGGCCTGGTCCAGGAGTCGGGTCGCCTCTGCGAAGTCATGGGTCAGGTACCGCACGCGGCCGAGGTCGTTGAGGGCGTGGGCCCGTCCCAGCCGGACTCCGAGGTCCCCGAACCGGTCCAGGGCCTGCTGCAGGAGCCGCGCCGCCTCCGCGTGATCGCCGGTCCGGTACCGCACGCGGCCCAGGGCCCAGAGGGCGTTGGACTGTCCTCTCCGGTATCCGAGAGCCTCGTGCAGGCTCAGGGACAGTTCCAGGGTCCGGGCAGCCTCCGCGTAGTCGCCCATCAGATCCCGCACACGGCCCAGCTCGTTGAGGACATGGGCCCGCGACAGCCAGGCCCCGAGCCCCTCGAACCGGTCCCTGGCCTGCTCCAGAAGCCGGGCCGATTCCACGTACTGACCGATCAGGTGGTGAGCGGTGCCCAGGTTGTGCAGGGCTCCGGCCTGCGCCAACCGGTCGCCGAGATCCTCGAACAGGCTCAGGGACTGCTCCAGGAGCGGGACCCCCACTTCGAACTCACGCATAAGGCACCGCACGCGGCCCAGTTCGCCGAGGGCACGGGCCCATCCCAACCCGTCACCGAGGGCCTCGTGAAGGTCCAGGACACGCTCCATGAGTCGAGCCGCCTCCCCGAAATCGCCCGTCACGCACCGGACTCTGCTCAAGACGTGGAGAGCGCCGGCTTGCCCCAGCCGGTCGCCGAGTCCCTCGAACAGGCTCAGGGCCCGCTGCAGGAGCCGGGCCGCCACCGCGTACTCGTCGGACTGATTCCGCACGCGCCCCAGCTCGTTGAGGGCGCGGGCCTGCCCCAGCCGGTCGCCGAGTCCCTCGAACAGGGCCAGGGCCTGTTCGTGGAGACGGATCGCCTCCGTGAGGTTGTCCGTTTGGCTCCGCACGCGGCCGAGATCGTTGAGGGCGTGGGCTTCGCCGGAGGTGTCGTCGAGGTGCCGGGCCGCGGCTACGGCGCGCTGGTGGAGAGCGGCGGCTTGAGGCAAGGGTCCCTCCTGGAACAGAAAGGCGGCCATGGCAGCCGTGAGACCGACCGTCCGGGGCGCCTGGTCCGTCGCGAGGGTTTCCAGGGAGGCGAGGAGGTTGGCATGTTCGGCGCGCATCCATGCCAGGGCACCGGCCCGGTCGCGCAGTTCCGGGGCCGCCGACGGAGGCGTGACCGGTGCGGTGGCGAGGCGGGGGCTGCCGGTCAGCAGAGCGTCGGCGGCCTGGGTCGTGTGTTGGTAATAGTCCAGGAGCCGTTCGCCGGCCTGGGCGCGCTCATCGGCCGGGTCATGGTCGGCGGTGAGGGTACGGGCGTACGCGCGCAGGAGTCCGTGGAGCTGGTACCGGCCGAGGTCGGGTTCCTCCAGGAAGTGGCCGGTGTAGAGGGCGTCCAGGCGGCGCCGGGTGGCGGTGAGCGGTGCGTCGTCCAGGGCGGCCGCGGCGTAGGCGTCGAGGTCGGGGCCGGGGTGCAGGCCGATGCGACGGAACAGGCGCCGCTGGTCCTCGGGCAGCTCCTTGTAGGAGAGAGCGAAGGCGGTGTAGACCGCGCGGCTTTCCCCCACGAGCTCGCCCAGCCGGTCCTGTGCCTCGGCGAACTCGGTGGCGAACCGCGTGAGGGGCCACCTGGCCCTGTGCCGCAGGCGGCCCGCGAGCAGGACGATCGCCAGCGGCAGATATCCGCACAGCCGCACCAGTTCGGCGACCGCTTCCTTCTCGCCGCCGGTGGGGGTGCGGTGGCAGCGGCCGGTGAACAGGTCGGCGGCTTCGCCGGGGAGGAGCGGGTCGAGGGAGAGAGGGGCGGCCCCGTCCAGGGCGATCAGACGGCGGCGGCTGGTGACCAGGGTCAGACAGCCGGGACTGCTGCCGGGCAGGAGGGGCTCGATCTGGGCGTGACCGGCGGCGTCGTCCAGCACCAGCAGCACCCGCTTGCCCGCGAGCCGGTCACGCCACAGATGGGAGCGGCCCTCCAGGGTCGGTGGCAGGTTGCGGGGGTCGATGCCCAGATCCGTCAGGAGCACGGCCAGCACGTCGACGGGGCGTGCGGAGGGCAGGCCGGGGCTGTGGGCATGCAGGTCATGGAAGAACTGCCCGTCCGGAAAGTGCCCGGCGAGCAGGTGCGCGGCACGGGTGACCAGGGCAGTCTTGCCCGTCCCCGGCATTCCGTCGACGGTGTGGACGTTCATCGCCCGGCCCGGGGACGCCGCAGCCAGCAAGCGTTCCAGCTCGTCCTCGCGACCGGTGAACCCCGCGATGTCCTGGGGCAGGCCGTGGGTGACCACCGGCCGTGCGGGCGGCGACGCCTCGTGCACCGTCGTCCGGAACATGTCGCGGGCGGGCATGTTCACTTCCCCCGGTCCGCTGGCCGTGCCGTGCTGCTCGACCTGGGCAGCGGAGGGGGCCCGGTCGGGCGGCTTCAGTCTTTTGGGGTTGGCGGCTCTTGGCGGATGTCCCGGCCCGCGACGTAGCTCGTTCCGCCGCTGACGGTGGTGTTCTGGATGACGGAATACGCCCGCTCACGCTCGCCCTGGTTCAGGACCGGGGCAAGCTGCTCGTCCAGCACGCGACGCAAGGCACCGGCCGCCTGCGGATCCCGCTGCAGCAGCATCTGCAACTGCAGCCGCCACACGCCTTCCAACGACTGCTCGGTGTCGGGATCGTGGTCCTCTCGGGCCTGGAGAACCTGCCCGCGCAGCGTCTCCAGCTCACCGCTGATCTGCTCGGCCCGCTCCGGGTGGATCCGCCGCCACAGGGCGACCATGCCGTCCCGGGCCTGCTGCCACGCATCCGTGGCCATCGCCGCCACCAGCGCCGACCCCGCCGCCATCGTCACCGGGTCCATCCCGTACCCCCACCACGCTGTCCTACCTCGCCAGCGTGAGGCTCGCCCGCCCCCGGAGCCATAGGCCGAAGGGCATCGAACGCGGACCGAACAGTCCCGGAGGCCGGTGAGCTGTCGTGGGCGACGATAGCTACCGCCCTCGGTCTCACCGAGAAGGAAGCTCGGTCTCGGCTGCAGCACCACCAACTCCAGGGCAAGCGTTCCCGAACGTGAGTTCAACCTACGGCTGGGTCCCTCGACAGCAGCAAGGCAGGGCGAGGCCGTACGCGACGACGCTTCTCCGCCTCTGGCGGACAGCGGCGCGAGGACTGCCGGATGACCCCAGGGCCAGGTGCGGCACGGGCCGTGGGGCGTCTATCCGTCTGCCGACCGCGTCTCCGCGAGCAGGCGGGCGTGGTCCCGGGAGTGGGCGGCGTAGGCGCGGTGTCGTTCGGCGGTGTCGCGGTGTTCCTCGGTCAGCGAGGGCTCCAGTGGCCGCAGCTCGTCGAAGAGTGCGGCGAGGGCGTCGTGTGCCTCGGCGGCCTGGAGGCGGTTGGCCGCCATGGCCTCGGGGGCGTCGGCGTCCTTGAGGCGCTCGTACTCGCGGGCCCGTGCCCTGTCCTCCGAGAGGAGAACGGTGACGCGACGGTGGAGCTCGTCCGCGTGGGCGGGGTGCGGGCGCTCCTCTCGGGCCGCGTCGGGTGCGCGGAACGCCTCCAGACCCGCGGTGACGGCGCGTGGGGGGCCGTGCGGCCGCAGCTCCGCGTACCAGGCGTCGTACGTGGCGGCGCGTCGCAGCGGGGTCTCGGGCGAGTCCGGGCCGACACAGCTGCGGCCGTTGGCGGCCCAGGCGTCCACGTGACGTTCCCAGCGCTCCCTGGCCGCCGCCTCGGAGATGCCCGCGACCCGCGCCAGTTCGGCGTACGACACCTCGCGCTCGCGCTCGGCGATCACCGCGTCGGCGCACAGGCCGGTGGCCTGGCGTAGGACGGCTTCGGCGGAGGCGAGCAGTTCGCCGCCCCGCTCCTTGGCGGGGGTCACGGGCACCATGCCGAGCAGTCTGTCGATGAGCGCCAGCACCGTCCCCGCGTAGCGGATACGCGCCTCGTCCTCGGGGGATACGCGCTCGGAGTCCTCCATGGCCGCAGGATAGGCCCGGCACCCTGTGTATCGGATGAGGCCGACTGGCCAATCAGGGGGAACCCCACGGCGCGGCTCACACCCCGTAGCGGCCGAATCCTGGGGTGCGCCATTCCCGTCCGTCGGGCAGGACCGCCAGGCCCGCGTAGCCGTTCAGCGTCTCGATCCACGCCTGCGCGCCCTCGCCCCGGGCGCACGCGGCGGTCGCGTAGGCGTCGGTGAGCGTGAGCCCGGGGCCGACGACGGTGAGGTCGTGGTGGGCGGTGACGACGGTGAGCAGGCGGCCCGGGCGCAGCGGGTGGGCGATGCCGACGCGCCACGGTGTGCCGGGGGCGGCATGACCGCGCAGCTGGAGGTCGCCGCCGCCGTTGACGCACGCGGACCGTCGCCGCCTCGGATTCACTCCGTGCCGACCGGTACCCGCAGCACCTGCCCCGGGAAGATCAGGTCCGGGTCGTCGATGCGGTCGGGGTTGGCGCGCACCAGGCGCGGGTAGAGCGAGGAATCCCCGTAGTGCGCCTCGGCGATACGGGAGAGGGTCTCGCCCGGCGTCACCCTGTGTTCGCGGAAGCCGAAGTACCCGGGCACGATGCGGGGCCCGTAGAGCACGGGGACGGTCACGACGTGCATCTCCCGGCCGTCCTCCGGGCTGACGGAGAAGATCTGCACGAGCAGCCGGTCCAGCGTGAAGGCCGCGCCGCTCACGTCGATCCGGAGCTGGAAGCCGCCGTGCTCGCCGCTGCCGCCGCCCGTCATGAAGTGGCCGGTCACCTCGTCGTGCCCCTCCCCCACCCGGTAGTTGACGGTGGCCTCGAAGCCGTTCCCCACGCCCGCGACGAGAACCGGGTCGCCGACCAGGTCGAAGGGCCGTGGCTGGTCGATGCGGTTGGTCATCGCTCCTCCTCATCGTGTTCCGACTCGTGCCCCGGTACGTGTTCCGGCTCGTGTTCCGGTACGAAGGCGACCGGGCAGTCCGCGTGGTGCAGCAGCGCGTGGTGGACCGCGCTCAGGCGCGGGCCCAGGTGCCGGTGGGGGCGGTGGATGCCGACGACGAGCAGGTCGGACTTGGCCGTGGCCTGGAGCAGCACGTCCCCCGTCCGGCCCTCCGCCGTCTCCCCTCGCACCTCGGCGCCGGTCCGGCCCTCGTGGGCCCGCAGCACGTCGCCGAGATCCGCGCGGGCCCGCGACTCGTGGGTGTGGGCCGCGTACCCCAGCGCCGGGGGATGGTCCACGGGTTCGTGCGCGGGGCAGCGCCAGGCACGCAGCGCACGCACGGGGCAGTGCCGCGCCTCGGCGTCCCGCAGCGCGAACGCCACCGCCCCCGCCTGCCCCCGGGCCCTCGGTACGTCCCCGATCCCGACCGTCACCAGCCCCGCATCGCCCGCCCTGTTGGCCTCCAGGCCGCGCACCACGACGACCGGGCAGTGGCTGTACGCGGCGACCGCCCGGCTGACCGACCCGCGCAGCAGGGAGACGAGTTCGCCGTGGTCCCGGGTGCCGGTCACCACGGCCAGGGCGCCGGGGCTCTCCTCCACCAGCGCCGCCACGGGCCCCTCGGGCGACAGGTTCAGCCGTACGTCCAGGCCGGGGCGCCGGTCCCGGGCCCGGCGCATCGCGTCCTCCGCCACCGCGTCGTACGCGGGCTCACGGCCCCCACGCACCGGGGTGTGGCCCGGCGGATGTCCCGCGTTCCTCGACCACGACCACGCGTGCACCAGAACCAGGGGCACACCCTGGCGTTCCGCTTCATCGGCCGCCCAGTCCAGGGCGGGCAGGCTGGATTCCGACCCGTCGATGCCGACGATCAGGCGAGGCTCCATCTCCCCCACCACCTCTCTGCGCCCACCGTCGCGCGCGCCGGCCCCGGCGGGGAGGGGCGCTTCAGCCCGCTTCAGGGGGCCGGAAGGCCCCGCTCGTACGGGCCGGGCACGGGGAAGTACGCCTCCAGGAACGGCACCAGCAGTGCGCGCTGCGCCGCCTCGTCGCACTCCTGGGAGACCGTGTCGTTGAGGCAGAAGGCGTGCCGGTCCCGGCGCTCCAGGAGGCGGTCGAGGCGCTCGTTCAGCCGGGGGTCCGCGATGTCGAGGTAGGCGTACCGCAGGTGGCCGGGGACGGCGCGGGCCGTGTGGAAGGCGTAGTAGTGGTGCAGCGAGGAGACGACGGACAGATCGCCGAGGCCGCGGAATCTACTGTTCGCGGTGGCGCGATGGGCTTCGGGGAAGCGGTGCTCGATCTCGTCGAGCACGCTGCGCCGGACCGCGTGCGGTGTGTGCTTCATCTTCTGGGTGAGCACGGTGCCGAAGGCGGCCTGGACGAGGGCCCGGTTGTTCTTGGCCGCCGCCGAGACCGGGGTGTCCTCGGCCGTGGGCGGCCCCGGCGGCACGAGCGCCGGGGAGGGGAAGAACTTGGTCAGGCCGTTGCCGAGGAAGAAGTCGCGGGCCGTGGTGAGGCGGCCGAGGAACACGTCGTCGTTGAGGTACAGGAAGTGCTCGGAGAGTCCCTCGATGTGGTGCAACTGGCTCTCGATGGCATGGGAGTTGAAGGTGGGCAGCGCGTCCGGGTCGGTGAAGATCTCCTTGTGGCTGACGACCCGGAGTCCCGGAGCCGTCGCGTCCAGCCACGGCGGCACCTGCTCGTCCGTGACGAGGTAGACGTCCCGTATCCAGGGGGCGTAGAACCGCAGGGAGCGCAGCGAGTAGCGCAGTTCGTCGTGGCTGGCGTAGCGCGCGGGGTTCGCCGCCTCCTCGTGGTACGCGCCGCCGCCTGCCCGCGCGCGGCGCTCACGCCACGCCGGGTCGCTGCCGTCCACCCAGGTGTAGACGGCGTCGACGGGGAAGAGCACGTCGCCCGGCGCAGGCGCGGCGAACTCCGGCCGGGTGCGTACGGCGGGCAGCGGGCGGCCCGGCGTGGCGAGCCCGGTGAACAGCGAGTCGGAGACGGACACCGGCGGTGCGGTACGCGGCACCCGTACGGCCGTACGGTTCGGCCGCGGCGCGACCAGCTCGCCGGTGTCCTCGGCGGACGCCCAGAACTCCACGTCGCAGCCGTACGCGGGCCCCAGCAGCAGCCTGCCGCGCGGATCGCCCTGGTACCAGGAGAGGCGGATCACGGTGGCGGCGGCGAGGCCGTGGCGCGCCCAGGCCCCGCGCGAGAAGCCCGGGCGCGGGACCCTTCGGCCGGGCCGCGCGGGGTGCTCGACGGAGACGTATCCGGGCGCCTCGGCGCACGCCCGCGCCAGCGCGGCGAGTACGCGCGGCCGGTCGGCCGCCGCGACCCCGACGACGGAGGAGGCGGCGGCCCTTCCCCGTACGCAGAAGTGGTCCACCCCGGCCTGCTCCAGTGCCCGGGTGACCCGGGTCAGGGCAGTGCGGCGCGCACCGAGAGGGGTGGGGCGAGCCACCCGCTGGACCGCGCGCGGCGCCCCGCGCACCAGTCGCGGTTCCCAGCCCGGCGAGCGGAAGACCTCCGGGTGACGCCGCACCGCGAGGGCCGCCCTGACCGGCGCGCAGCGCTCGCCCAGGGGCCGGTGGGCCCCGAGCACCCTCTTGACGCGGGCCCGCACGGCGGCGGAGGTGTGCACGACGACCAGCTCCCGCGCCCACCCGGGCGCGGCACGCCGGTAGGCCCGTAGCGCGCGGGAACTCCGTGGCGTACGACCCCTCTCAATCGTCCCGGCCATCACTCGGCGCTCCTCTCCCGCCCCCCTTCGTATGGTGTCCCGGCCCGCACCCCCGCGCGCGGGTCCGGGCGGGCACGACCGGGGCCCGTACGCCCCGTGAGCGAGGGCCTCTTGGGCCCGCTGTCCACGTGTCCACCTGTCCACGCGGCGAACGGACTGTTCGAGGTGCCGGAACGCCTGACGGTCCCCGCCACCGCCGAGTGATGGTGTACATGGTGTACGGGCACGGGCAGCCTCTGCTGAGCAGCCCGCCGCCTGCCGCCACCCGCCCCCTCTCACCGCCCCGGCCCGGTGAGCCTGCGGCAGCAGGGACTGGAGCACGGTGAGCGCGGCGTACGCGAGCGACTCCCCGGCGATCAGGGCGCGCGTGGTGACGGGTGCCGCCAGCGCGCGTCCGTAGATGCCCAGTTGGCGGGCCTGGACGAGGGCCGAGCCGAAGGCGAGGGCGTTGACGAAGACGAAGACGAACAGCACCAGCATGGTCGGGGTGCTGTAGCTGTAGCTGTAGCTGTAGCCCAGGGGCAGGAACTCGCTGCTGCCGCCCTGGGTGCGGGTGCGCACCGTGAGCGGCTTGGTCAGCTTCTCCTGCACGCGGGCGGTCGTCAGCCGCCCGGCGGCGGGGGCGCAGGGGCGCGCAGCGACGCGGTCGGCAGCCAGGCGTGCACGGCCACCACGCGGGCCCGCGTCTGCTCGGCCTTCGCGGCCGACCAGCGCAGTGCGGCGAGCGCAGGGCGGCGAGCGCGGCGGCCGAGCCGTCGACGGCCACGATCACACTGCCGTACGACAGTTGCTCCACGGCGGCCTCCCGTACGCGGCGGGGAGGGCCGCGTCCACACGGTCCTCCTCCCACCGTGGCGCGCCCCTCCGCGCCGGACCAGGGCTCACCGGTCCCTCGGACGGGCACGGCCGGGGCACGCTCCGGGCCCGATGGGCCCTGGGCGCGGGACCGGCGCGGCGCGACGCTTGAGGGACGAGGGGTGGGACGCGGGCCGAGCGCCGCCCCGACCCCCGACCCCACGGCGGAACCGAACCCCGAGGTGCTGACGATGCACAGCCGTTTTGAAGCCGACCGGCAATTGACCGCCCGCATGGTGCTCACGATGTTCCTGCTCGGGCTCGTCTACGTGGCGTTCCTCGCCGCCCTGGTGGTACTGCTCAAGTCCGTGATCCTCGTGGTCGTCATCGCCGTCGGGGTGCTGGGCGCGCAGTACTGGTTCTCCGACCGGATCGCCCTGTACGCCATGCGCGGACGGCTCGTCAGCGCCGAGGAACGGCCCGAGTTGCACGGAATCGTCGACCGGCTGTGCGCCACCGCGGACATGCCCAAGCCGCGCGTGGCGGTCGCCGAGACGGATCTGCCCAACGCATTCGCCACGGGCCGCGACGCCGACCACGCGGTCATCTGCGTCACCACCGGAATGCTGCGCCGCCTGGAGCCGGACGAACTCCAGGGCGTCCTCGCCCACGAGCTCTCCCACGTCGCACACCGCGACGTCGCGGTCATCACCCTGGCCTCCTTCCTGGGGGTGATCGCGGGGCTCATCGTCCGGTTCGCCTTCTACTCCGGGCTGTTCGGCGGGCGAGGCCGCGATCAGAACACCGCGGCGCTGCTGGGCATCGTCATGACGGTCTCCGCCCTCGTCTACGCCCTCAGCTTCCTCCTCATCCGAGCCCTGTCCCGCTACCGCGAACTCGCCGCCGACCGCGCCGCCGCCCTGCTCACCGGCAAGCCCTCCGCGCTGGCCTCGGCACTGACCAAGCTAGACGGCGACATGGCCCGCATCCCCACCAAGGACCTGCGGACCGCGAGGGCGTTCAACGCGTTCTTCTTCACCCCCGCCCTCAGGCCGGGCTCCGCGGCGGCCCGCCTCTTCTCCACCCACCCCACCCTCCAGCAGCGTCTCGACGCCCTCGCGGAGATCTCCACGCGGCTGGGCCGCGACGCGACGTGAAGCGACGTGAAGCGACGGGGACGTCGGCAAGGAGGCCGCGATGACGGCACGTCCGCTCGACGCCGGGACGGTGACGGCGCTGGTCGCCGAGGCCGTGACGGCTCCGTCGATGCACAACGCGCAGCCCTGGCGGTTCCGTTACGTGGCCGCCGTACGTGAGGTGGGGCTGTGGGCCGACCCCTGCCGGGCCATGCCGCGCTCCGACCCGGGGAACCGGGCGCTGCACATCGGCTGCGGCGCCGCGCTGTTCAACCTGCGGGTCGCCGCCGAGCACGCCGGCCTCGTCCCGGAGGTACGACTGCTGCCCGAGGCCGACGACCCGTTCCTCCTCGCCGTCGTACGGCTGGGCGACGCCTCGGATACGACCACGGGCCGGGCGGACCAGGGCTCCCTGGCCCGCCTCCACCCGGCGATCGCGCGGCGGCGCACCAGCCGCCATCCCTTCACCGGGCGCGACGTCCCGGAGGAGGTGCGGGCCACGCTGCGGAGGGCTGCCGCCGACGAGGGAGCCGAGCTGCTGTTCCCCGGCTCCTGGCACATCGACTCCGTCCTGGAGCTGGTGCACGACGCCGAGGGCCGCGACGCCCTCGACCGTGAGAGCGTCGCGGAGCTGGCCCGCTGGACCCGGACGGGAGCGGACGCGGGGGACGCCGTCGACGGTGTTCCCGAGTACGCCTTCGGGCCGCGCAAGGAGGACGGCAGGGCACCACTGCGGGACTTCGCCGGACGCCGGGCGCGGACCGACGACCGTGACGCCACGCCGTTCGAACGGGATCCTCGGCTGGCCCTGCTGAGCACTCCCGGCGACGCGCCGGGCGACTGGCTGCGCGCGGGCCAGGCGCTGGAACGCGTCCTGCTGGAGGCGACCCTCGCCGGTCTGGCCACCTCGCTGACCTCCCACCCCCTGGAGAACGCAGACCTGCGCCCGCTCGTCCGTGAGCCCGTCTCGGGCAAGGGGCACGTCCACATGGTGCTCCGCCTCGGCTACGGCCCCACCGGCCCCGCCACCCCACGCCGCCCGGTCCGGGACGTCCTCGACCTCGCGTGACGGGGCCCGACCGGAGCCCGACCGGAGCCCGGCCGGGCGGCTGCAGGCGGCTGCAGGCGGATGCCCCGCGACTCGTACGTTCAGGTGTGCGGGACCAGCGCCACGGCCGACTCCGCGAGCTGCAGCACCGTCCGCGTCACGGGTCCCACGAGGAGGCCGCCGTGGGCGCGGGTCCGGTGGCCCAGGACGGTCAGGCAGGCGTTTCCGGACCCGGCGGCGACGCCCGCGGGGCCGGTGTCCATCCGGGCGTCCTCCACCACGCGTACCCGGGGCCACTTGTCGCGCCAGGGCCGCAGCGCGGCGCTCAGCCTTGCTGTCTCACGGCGCGCCGCCAGGCCGAGCCGGCGCGGCTGCGGAGACGCCGGGTAGCTCACCGGGAGGAGGGACGGCTTCCATGCGTAACGGGCGTGCAGTTCGACCCCGCGCCGGGCAGACTCCTCGAACGCGAAGGCGATCACGTCGTCGGCCGGGTCGCGGACGTCCAGCGCGAGCAGCACCGGACGCGCCGGGTCCGGAACGGCGGCGGTCTCCGGGGGCAGCAGGGCGACGGGGAACCGGGCCCGAGCGGCGGTCCGCAGGCCCGTGGAGCCCAGGACCGGCGTGGCGCGACCGCCCAGCCCACGGGAGCCCAGCACGAGGAGTTGCGCGCGCTCCCCCGCGGCAAGCAGTACGTCGACGGGCGGGCCCTCCCGCTCCTCCCTGCTGACCTCCAGCGCCGGGTGGCGGCCCCGGATCCGGTCGTAGGCCAGGGACAGGGACCGGCTCGCCCAGCGTCGGCGGGCCGCCTCACCGGGTGCCCCCGGGGACGTGGCCCCGGGCCCGGACCAGGCGGACACCAACGCGAGTCCGGTCCGGCGCAGCACGGCCTCCCGCGCGGCCCATGCCGCGGCCGCCAGGCTCGCGGCGCTGCCGTCGATCCCCACAGCGACGGGTCGTACCACCGGATGTCACCTCCAGGAGCGCGGCGTGGACGGTCGGACCGGGGCGCACGGAGGCGGGCGCGCACGGGCCCCGCCTCGCCTCGCACCGCATGGGCGGTGAGTTGCCCGCGACGCCGCGACGCCTCCACAGTGCGCCCGCGGACCCGGCGGTGGCAGATGCCGGTCAGCCGCCGTATCGGGGCCGGACGGCCCTTGGCGGGAGCCGTCCGGCCCCCGGGGAACACCCGCCCGGCCCCTCATCTCCCGCCCCGTTCCCGACTAGATGTGGCAGTGGGAGCACACCGCCCCCTCTCCCCGAAGGAGAAGGAGATATCGGCATGGCCGGCATCCGCGAACGACGCCCCGCACATCTGCCGGACGTCTTCGACTGGATCGAGTCGGGGCTCACCGGGATCCCGCTGTGGCGCGGCGTCCCCGGGGCCCACGACATCCGCATCGAGGCAGAGCTCACCGAGGACGCCTACCGCGTCCACGCCGAACTCCCCGGGCTCGACCCGGAGAAGGACATCGAGATCAGCATCGACCACGACGTCCTGACCCTCAAGGCCGAACGCGGCGAGCGGACCGAGACCACCCACCACACCGAGTTCCGCTACGGCACCCTCGTCCGCTCCACCCGGCTGCCCGCCGGAGCCCGCACGGACGAGACCACCGCCTCGTACAAGGACGGCATCCTCACCGTCACCGTCCCCCTCGCGGGCGCCCACAAGACCCCGGAGAAGACCGTCCCCGTCCAGCGCGGCTGATCCGCCGAAGGGAGCACTCTCGTGATCATCTCCACGATCAAGGTGAACGTCTGGACCTCGTCGACCGCGGGCGCGGGCACCAACAGCAGCGTCTCGCTGGGCATCTGTGGCCGTGAGTTCGTCCTCGACACCAGCGGGAACGACTTCGAGCAGGGCCAGGAACAGTCCTTCGTTCTCGGCGCGGGCAGCAACGTCCTCAACGCCGCGCTCAACGACCCCCGCAAACCGCAGCTCGACACCAACGAGCTCGGCTACTACCCCGTCTACCTCCACTTCAACTCCCTCGACGCCAAGGACACCTGGTGCGTCGAGGGCGTCACCGTGCTCGTCAACCCCAGCTCGTCGCCCCTCACCTACGGCAACACCGCGATGCTCGGAGGCGGCGACAAGGAGCTGTGGATGGGCGCCGACGCGGGAAAGACCCTCTACCTCAAGAAGCAGTAACAGCGAGCGGTGACAGCGCCCGGACCGGAGCACCGGTCCGGGCGCTCGTCACTCGTGTGTCACTCGTGCGGGACCACGGCCAAGGGTGCGGGCGCGCGGTGGATCAGCGCGTGAGTCACCGGGCCGAGCCGGGCGCCCACCGGTATCCGTCGCACGCGGCGGCCCACGACGACGAGCGACGCGCCGGTGGCGGCCTCCAGCAGCGCCGGAACCGCCTCGCCCCGCTCCACCCGGACCTTCACCGGAACGTCGGGATACGCCACGCGCCAGGGACGCAACGCCTCGTCGACCCCGTTCTCCGCGGCCTCCCCCGCCTTCTCCCGTACGTCCGCCGACGTCCCGTACGGATACCGCCAGGTGTGCACGACCCGGAGCGTTCCCGCGCGACGGGCCGCGAAGGCGAAGGCGAAGGCCAGGACGCCGCCGGGCGCGTGGGTCGGGTCGAGCGCCAGCACGGTCTCCCCGTCGGCGTCCGCCGGACGCCCGTACGGACCGGCCGCACCGGCCGCGCCGTCCCCACCGGCCCGTACGAGGACGACGGGACGCCGGGCGCGGGCGGCGATCAGCAGGGACATCGCCCCTGCTATGCAGCCGCCCAGGGCGCCCGGCGCGTTGGTGCCGATCACCAGGAACTCCGCCGCCTTGGCGACGTCCAGGAGCGCGTACTGCGGAGCCCTCGGCTCCAGCACCTTGACGACCTTCAATTCGGGGTGCAGGCGGGCCAGTTCCTCGGCGGTGTCCCGCAGGATCCGCCCCGGCCAGTGGCGCGGGGATGCGCGCTCCGCGCGTCCGAACGCGTCCGGCGGGAGTCCCGCCGACGCGTAGACCAGGTGCAGCGGAAGTCCGCATCGTGCGGCCTCGTCCGCTGCCCAGCGCGCGGCGGCCAGGTTCTCCTCGGAGCCGTCCAGTCCGACGGCGAGGTGCCGTGTCATGGTCATCGCCCCCCCCTTTCAGAGGCCCCCGGCAGAGGCAGGGAGGCCTCGTTCCCTTCATCGTGTCGCCGCTCCCGCGTCACGGGCAGGGGCCGCAGTTCCCGGACACGAGCGGTTCGGCCCCGGGGTACGTGCCTCTTCGCAGGACGGGCCAGGGGCGAGATCACACCCCGGATCGCCGAGGTGCTGCCGCTGGAACGGGCCCCGCACTCGCAATCCCGCTGAGCACCTCCGCCGCCGGACGGCGCGCCGTCGGTACGGAGCCACTCGCCCGCCCCAGGCGCAGGACGACCTGCGGAGGGAAGCCGAACGTGACGGTTCTGCGCAGCCGTTCCCGTAGAGCGGGAATCTCCAGCGGCTGGGTGTGGAAGGCGGCCCGGACGTCGTACGCCGCGGCGGCCAGCAGCATTCGCTGCAGCGCCTGCCCCGCCAGCAGCCGGTCCCGGCGGTCGTCGCGCCGCGTGGCCAGTACCACCACGGCACCCGGCGCACCCGCCCCCGCCACCGGCTCGCGCCAGCAGCCATGGCGGGACCGGCCCGTGTAGTCGCGCCCCGCGAACGCGGTGCCGTCCGGATACGCCGGGTGGACGGAGCGCTCCTCCCCCTCCGGCACCGGCGCCGCGACGGGTGCCCAGCGCGCGATCTCCGAGGCCGCCGACGGGTCGGCCCGCCAGACCGTCTCCGCCTCCCGTACCGCCTCGGCGATCCGGCTCGCCCCTTCCGCGTCGGCGACGACGCGGAGCAGGGCCCCCTCCGCCCGGCACTGCCCGGCCAGCCCCCGCAGGAGGGGCTCCGGCAGGGAGCCGGGAAGGAACGGGCCACGGTGGGTGTGCCGCAGGGTGAGGGCCCGGTGCAGGAGTTCCTCGTCCGCGCCGGGCGGCTCGTACGGTCCCCAGCGGATCTCGGCCAGCAGGTTCCGGCGCCCGGGCTCGTCGCACGCCCGCACCAGGGGGCGGAATCCCAGGTGCCGCATCGCGAGCCGCACGTTGAACAGCGCGGCCCCGCAGCTCACCGTCAGCTCACGCCCGCCGGGGTCGGTCGTCCGCAGCCGCCGGGCGGGGTCCGCGTACAGCTCCAGCACGTCGTCGCGCGCCACGAACAGCCACGGCTGCGAGTTGTGCAGCGACGGCGCCGTCACCGCCGCCCGCACCAGGTAGTGGGCGGGACGGCTGATGTGGTCCCGTGTTCCGGCCATGGCGGAGACCCCCGTTCGGGAGGAGTGCGGACCGCGGAGGTGCGCCGCCGTACGTACGTGCGCGCCTTACGTACGTGCGCGCCGTACACGCCCTGCACGCCGTGCGCGTACACGCGGCGTACGTCCGCGTCTTCCCGCCACAGTGACGCGCCCACGGCCGTACGGGCAGGTGCCCCGCCTCCCCGGGACGGGGGCCGTTCCTCCCCCGCCGAGGGACCAAAGGCCCCGGGCCCCGCGCCCCGTCGGCCGCGACGCTGAGGGCATGGCCGTGCGAACGGGTATCGCGATCATCGGCGTCGGGAACGAGTTCCGGCACGACGACGGGGCGGGCTGGGCCGTGGTCCGCACGCTGGCGGAACGGGCGCGGGAGCGCCCTCTGCCGCCGGGCACCCGGCTGGAGGTGTGCGACGGGGACCCGGCACGGCTGATCGCCCTGTGGGAGGGCGCGGACCTCGCCGTAGTGCTGGACGCCGCGCACGCGCACCCCGGCCACCCGGGACGGCTGCACCGGCTGGCCGCCGAGGGCCCGGCGCTGACCGCGGCCCGCAGCCCGGAGGCGAGCTCGCACGGCCTGGGACTGGGCGAGGCCGTCGAACTCTCCCGCGCGCTGGGCCGGTTGCCGCGCCGCCTGGTCGTGTACGCCGTCGAGGGCGCCGACCACAGCATGGGCACCGGACTGAGCGAGCCGGTCGCCGAGGCCGTCGAACGGCTCGCCCTGCTCGTGGAGGACGAGATCACCGCGCACCGCTCGGCGGAAGGGGACGCGCGATGAACGGCGGCGAGCGCGTCGCCCGGGGCATCGAGGTGTCGGGGACGGTGCAGGGCGTGGGCTTCCGGCCCTTCGTCCACCGCACCGCCTCGGCGCTGGGGCTGGACGGCTGGGTGCGGAACGTGGACGGCCGGGTGCTGGTCACCGTGGCGGGCAGCGCCGCGTCCGTACGCGCGTTCACCGACCGGCTGCACCGGGACGCGCCACCCCTGGCCCGGGTCACGGACGTGCGCGTGGGGCCCGCGGACAGCGCCGTACCGCGGCCCGGCTCCGGATTCACCGTGCGGGGCAGCCGCTCCCGGCGCGCCCGCGCCGCCTCCCGGCAGGTCCCGCCGGACGCGGCGACCTGCCCCACCTGCGTACGGGAGCTGTTCAGCCCCGGCGACCGCCGCCACCGCTATCCCTTCACCAACTGCGCCGACTGCGGCCCCCGCGCGACCGTGATCGCCGCGCTCCCCTACGACCGCGAGCGCACGGCGATGCGCGGCTTCCCGCTCTGCGCCGACTGCGCCCGCGAGTACCACGACCCGGCCGACCGCCGCTTCCACGCCGAGCCTCTCGCCTGCCCGCGCTGCGGTCCCCGGCTGACGTGGGACGGGCTGCGGGGCGAGGAGGCGCTGCGCGCCGCCGAGGCGGTGGTGGACGGCGGCGGCATCGTGGCGCTCAAGGGGCTGGGCGGCTACCAGCTGGTGTGCGACGCCACGCGCGCGGAGACCGTCGCGACGCTGAGGCGGCGCAAGCACCGACCGGACAAGCCGTTCGCGGTCATGGTGCGGGACCTCGGGCAGGTGCGGGCGCTGGCCCGCGCCACCTCGTACGAGCGCGCCCTGCTCCCCTCCCCCGCCCGGCCCGTGGTCCTCCTCGCCGCGCGAACGTCCGCCATGCTGACGGGAGTTCACCCCGGCACCCCACGGATCGGGCTCTTCCTCCCCACCACAGGACTGCACCATCTGCTCCTGCGCGACCTGGACCGGCCGCTGGTGGTGACGAGCGGCAACCTCGCGGGCGAGCCGCTGGCGACGGACGCGGAGTCCGCGCGGGCGGCGCTCGGCTCCGTCGCCGACGGCTTCCTCGACCACGACCGTCCGGTGCTCGCCCGCTACGACGACTCGGTCGTCCGCGCCTCGGGACGCGGGACGGCGACGCTGCGCCGGGCCCGCGGCCACGCGCCCGCGCCGCTGCCCCTCCCCTCGCCCGCCCCCGTACCGCTGGTCGCGGCGGGCGCCCAGTCCAAGCACACCTTCGCACTGGCCCAGGGCGGACTGGCGTATCTCTCGCCGCACATCGGCGACCTGGAGAGCGCCCGTACGCTCGACGCGTTCACGCGCACGTACGCGGACCTGTCACGGCTGACCGGCATCGCCCCGCGCGCCGTGGCCCACGACCCGCACCCGGAGTACCTGTCCACCCGGTGGGCGCGAGCCCTCCCGGGCGTACGGCGCGTTCCCGTGCAGCACCACCACGCGCACATCGCCGCCTGCGCGGCCGAGCACGGCCTGCGTACCGCGGTCACCGGGGTGGCCTATGACGGCCTGGGGCTCGGCGACGACGGGACGCTGTGGGGCGGCGAGGTCCTCGTCGCCGACCTGACGGGCTACCGGCGCGTGGCCCGCTTCGCGACGGCGCCCCTCCCCGGCGGCGCCGCGGCGGTCCGGCACCCGGCCCGCATGGCCCTCGGCCATCTGTACGGCGCCGAACCGCCGGACCCGGGCGGCGCCCCGGGTGTACCGCCCGCGCTGGCCGAGACCTTCGCCGCCCGACTCGATCCCCGCGAGGCGGACGTCGTACGGGCGATGATCGCGCGGGACCTCAACTGCCCGCGCGCCTCCAGCGCGGGCCGCCTCTTCGACACCGCCGCGAGCCTGCTGGGGCTGTGCGACACGGTCTCGTACGAGGGCCAGGCGGCCGTCGCGCTGGAGACCGCGGCGGGCGAGGCACGCCCCGGGGCCCTGCCCTGGCACGTCCACCGCGCCCACCGCGCCCACCGCGACGACGGGCTCGCCGTCTTCGACCCCGTGCCCACCCTGGTGGCGCTGCTGGAGGGCCGCGCGGCGGGCCGCCCCGTACGGGAACTGGCCGCCGCCTTCCACACGACCCTCGCCCAGGCGACCCGCGCGCTGGTGACAGCGGCCGTCGACGAGGGCGCGCCGGAGACGGTGTGCCTGGCGGGCGGCTGCTTCCAGAACCGGCGGCTCCTCGCCGAGGTCCGCCAGGAACTGCGGGCGGCGGGGCTGCGCGTCCTGACGAACCACGCGGTGCCGTGCGGCGACGGCGGACTCAGCTACGGCCAGGCGGCCGTCGCCGCGGCACGGCTGACAGCGGAGGAGTGAGGCCCATGTGTCTCGGCATCCCGGGCCGGATCCTGGAGGTGTGGAACGACGACGGACTGCGCCAGGGCCGGGTCGACTTCGGCGGCCTCCGCCGCGAGGTCTGCCTGGCCTGCACCCCGGAGGCGGAGCCCGGCCAGTACGTCATCGTCCACGTCGGCTTCGCCATCACCACGATCGACGAACACGAGGCCCACCGCACCCTCGACGTCCTCCGCGCCATGACGGACGCGGTCGAGGGCGAACTGGGCGAACCGCTGCCCCCGGCACGCTAGAACCGCGGAGGCGGCCCCGCGACGTCCGCACCTGCCACGGACACGCGAGCGCATCGCGTCGGAAGAGGTCCGGCGCAGGTTCTTGGGAAGCGCCTTTCGTCCCTGCAACAGTTGGAGGGAGGTCGATGGCTTGGAGGGGGTGCCATGACCGACAGTCCCAGCATGCAGGAGTTGATGCGCCGGCGTCGGCGTGCCCGGTTCGTGGGGCGCCGGGACGAACTCGCGGACTTTCGGGCCAACTTCACGACAGCGCCGGAGGACGAACGGCGACGGTTCCTGTTCAACATCCACGGTGACGCGGGGGTGGGCAAGACCCTCCTGGCCGAGCAGTTCCAACGGCTGGCCCGGGAAGAGATGGGGGCCCTCACCGCGCGGGTCGACGAGAAACCGGAAGGGCTGGTCGCCACGCTGGAGTCGATGGTGCGGCAGTTGGCCCCCAAGGGCGCGGCGAAGCACTTCGACAAGGCACTGGCCTCCTATCAGCAGCAGCTGCGGGACGCCCAGGCAGCAGCGGGCCCGATCGAGGAAGGGCCTTCCACCGGAGGCAAGCTCGTGGCGGGGATGGGGCTCGCTGTGGCACAGAGCCTGCCCGTCGTCGGCCCCCTGGCCAGTGCCGTGTCCACGGAACAAGTGAGCCAGGCCGCCCATCGGGTGGGGACGGCCATCAACGAGCGTGCCCATGCCGTAGACCCCGTACCGCCCGGTCCGGCGGAGGCGCTCACCCCGCCGTTCGTGGCGCTTCTGCACCGGCTCGCGGGTGAAGTGCCCTGGCTCGCGCTCTTCTTCGACACCTACGAGCGCACCGAGCCGTTCCTCGGCAAGTGGCTGCTCGAACTGGTGGAGGGGCGCTACGGCGACCTGCCGTCGAACCTCGTACTGACTGTCGCAGGCCAGCGGCGGCTGCCCCCGGGAGACTGGTCCTCCTGCCTGGAGGCGATGGCCTACGTGCCGCTGCTGCCGTTCACCGAGGAAGAGGCCGAGCGGCTGCTGGGGCGGCGGGATCCTCAGTTGGGGCCCTTCCCACCGCCCAGGCACTGACGTGCCTCTCCTCACGGTCCCTCGGCCAACAGGCCCTCCGGCCCCCGCCCCCGAGCCGTCCGGCCCCCCGTTCGGCCCCGCACGGCCCCTGGGGAGGCGCCCGTTCACGGTCGACGCTGAGGGCAGTCGACGCGTGGGAGGGGAGAGCGATGCCTGGAGTGCACGCGCTGCTGGCCGACGGGAGCACCGCACTGATCCGGCGTGCCGGGCCCGAGGACAGCGCCGAAGTGCTGCGGCTGTACGAGGAGATGTCGCCCCGCAACCTGCGGCTGCGCTTCTTCTCGCTCAGCGACCGTTCGGCGCGGCTGGCGGCCGAGGGGCTGCCCGATCCGCGTGACGCGACGTCCGCCGGGCATCTGGCTCTGGTGGCCGAGACGGGCGGGCGGCTCGTGGGGATCGCCGAGTCCGTGGTCGCGCCGGAGGGTTCGGACACCGCCGAGGTCTCGCTGGCGGTGGGCGACGAGTGGCATCACCGGGGCATCGGCACCCTGCTGCTGGAGCATCTGGTGGACGCGGCGCGTACGGCGGGCGTCGGCTCGCTCACGGCGTACGCGCTCTCCGAGAACCACGAGGTCCTCAAGGTCTTCGCCGATCTCGGACTGCACGTGGAGCGGCGGTTCGAGGGGCCCGAGGTGCGCTGCGTGGTGCGTCTGGAGCAGGACGAGCGGTACCTGGACGCGGTCGACGCGCGGGACAGGTCGGCGGACCTGCTGAGCCTGCGCCCGCTCCTGGAGCCCCGCTCGATCGCGGTCGTCGGCGCCGGACGCAAGCCCGGTTCCGTGGGCGGCGTGGTGCTGCGCAACCTCGCCCTCAGCGGCTTCACCGGGCCCCTGCACGCCGTCAATCCGCAGGCCCGCGCCGTGGCCGGGGTGCCCAGCGCCCCGTCCGTGGCCGAACTCCCCTTCGTACCCGACCTGGCGGTCCTGGCCGTGCCCGCCGACGACGTGCCGCGGACGGCCGAGCTCTGCGGCGAGCGGGGCGTACGGGCGCTGGCCGTCCTCTCCTCCGGGCTGGACCGGGAGCGGGGTGCCGCGCTGCTGGCGGCGTGCCGACGGCACGGTATGCGGCTCGTCGGGCCCAACTGCCTGGGCGTGGCCACCACGGGCGAGCACCGGATGAACGCGACGTTCGCCGCGCGGCCCCCGGCCTCCGGGACCACGGGCGTGGCCGTGCAGTCGGGCGGGGTCGGGATCGCCCTGCTCGACCGGCTGGACAGACTGGGCATGGGCGTCTCCGACTTCGTCTCGCTCGGCGACAAGTTCGACGTCAGCGGCAACGACATGCTGCGCTGGTGGGAGAGCGACGGCAGGACGGAGCTGGCGCTGCTGCACCTGGAGTCGTTCGGCAACCCGCGCGCGTTCGCGCGTACGGCGCGCCGCGTGGCCCGGCGGATGCCGGTGCTGACGGTGGACGCCGGACGGTCGGACGCGGGGCGGCGCGCCGCCGCCTCGCACACGGCCGCCGCCGCGACGCCCACCATGACGCGCGGCGCGCTCTTCACCCAGGCCGGGATCATCGCCGCCCACAGCATCGGCGAACTCGTCGACACCGCGGCGCTCCTGCACGCCCAGCCCCTGCCCACCGGCCGCTCGGTCGCGGTCGTCTCCAACGCGGGCGGCATCGGCGTCCTGACCGCCGACGCCTGCGCCGAAGCGGGACTGCGCGTGCCGCGGCTGCCCCCGGGGACGGTGGAGGCGCTGACGGAGCTGCTGCCCTCCGGGGCCTCCGCGCACAACCCCGTGGACACCACCGCCGCCGTCTCCGAGGACCGACTGCGCGCCTGCGTCGCCCTCCTGTCGGCCACCTCCGGCGTGGACGCCGTCGTCGTGGCCCTGGTCCCCACCGCGCTGGCCGCGGCGACCGGCGACGATCTGCTCCGGGCCCTCACCCACGCCCCGGACCGTCGCTCCCGAACGGTCGCCGCGGTCCTCCCCGGCCAGCAGGCCCCCGTCCAGCTCCACCACCACGGCGACGAGCCCAGGATCCCGGGCTACGCCGACGCCCGCCAGGCCGCCCACGCCCTCGCGCACGCCGCCACGTACGCGGAATGGCGGGCCCGCCCGCCCGGCACCGTGGCCGAGGCGCCGGGCGCGGACACCGCCGGGGCCCGGCTCATCGTCGAGGAGTGGCTGTCCTCGCACCCCGAGGGCGGCTGGCTCGACCCGCACACCTGCGCCCGCCTCCTGTGCCGTTACGCCCTCCCCCAGCAGCCCTGGCAGTGGGCGGCCACCGAGGACGAGGCCGTCGAGGCGGCCAGGACCGTTGCGCTGCCCCCGCCCCGGGGAACGGGCCGGGTGGCGCTCAAGGCCCACTGGCCCGGCCTGCTGCACAAGAGCGAGCAGGGCGCGGTGGCCCTGGACCTGACCACCGAGGCCGACATACGCGCCGCCTACCGGGACTTCGCGACCCGCTTCGAGGGCCAGCTCACGGGGGTGGTGGTGCAGCCGATGGCGCCGCGCGGCATCGAACTGTTCGCGGGCGTCGTCCAGGACGAGGTCTTCGGCCCGCTGGTCGTCTTCGGGCTCGGCGGCACGGCCACCGAGGTGCTGGCCGACCACGCCGCACGCCTCGCGCCGCTGACCGACCGCGACCTGCACGAGCTGATCACCTCGCCGCGGTGCGCCCCGCTCCTCTTCGGCCGCGGCGGTGGCGGTCCCGTCCACCTCGACGGCTTGGAGCGGCTGCTGACGGGGCTGTCCCGGATGGCCACCGACCTGCCCGAACTCGCCGAGGCCGACCTCAACCCCGTACTCGCCAGGCCCGACGCGGTCACCGCCCTCGACGCCCGCGTACGCCTCGTACCGCGCGAGCACCGCGACCCGTATCTGCGCAGGCTGCGCTGACCGCGACGGCCCCGGGAGGAGCAAGCACCGTGTCCGACGACGCGAACGCACCGTACGAGAGCGCCGTGCTCGGCAAGGACGGCCTGGACGCCCTGATCCGCGTCCTGGCCGAGGAGGGCCGCACCGTGATCGGACCGACGGTCCGGGACGGGGCCGTCGTGCTGGCGCCCTTGGAGTCGGGCGATCAGCTCCCCTACGGCTGGGGCGTCGAACTGGAGGCGGGCCGCTACCGGCTGCGGCCCCGCGAGGACGGTGCGGCGTTCGCGCACAGCGCGGGCCCCAACTCCTGGAAGACGTTCCTCCACCCGCAGCGCGAGCGGCAGTGGACCGCCGAGCGGGGCGCCGACGGCGGCATGACGGTCACGACGGAGGCGCCCGATGCCCCGGCCTACGCCTTCCTCGGGGTACGGCCGTGCGACCTGCGTGCCATCGCCGTGCAGGACCGGGTGCTGGCGAGCGGCCGGTACCGGGAGGGGGGCTATCAGGAGCGCCGGAGGGGGGCGTTCCTGATAGTCGCCGAGTGCACCGAGCCGGGCGCCACCTGCTTCTGCGTGTCCATGGGCTCGGGGCCCGGCGCGCAGGGGGGCTTCGACCTGGCGCTGACGGAGGTCGTCGACGATGAGGGCCACCGCTTCCTCGTCCGCGCGGGCAGCGAGGAGGGCGCGCGGGTGCTGGCCCGACTCCCCCGGCGTCCCGCCGACGCCGCCACCCGCGAGGAGGCGGAACGCGCGGTCGCGGCGGCCCGGGAGCGGATGGGCCGTGCCATGCCGCCGGTCGACCTGCGCGCGCTGATGGGCGCCAGCACGGAGGCGGCACGCTGGGACGACGTCGCCGCGCGCTGTCTGACGTGCGGCAACTGCACCATGGTCTGCCCCACGTGCTTCTGCACGACCACGGAGGACGTCACCGATCTGACCGGCGAGCACGCCGAGCGGTGGAGCCGCTGGGACTCCTGCTTCGACCTGGACTTCTCGTATCTCCACGGGGGTCCGGTCCGCTCCTCGGCGCGCAGCCGTTACCGGCAGTGGCTCACCCACAAGCTCGGCACCTGGCACGACCAGTTCGGTACGTCCGGATGCGTCGGCTGCGGGCGCTGCGTCGTGTGGTGCCCGGTCGGCATCGACATCACCGAAGAGGCCGCGGCGCTCCAGAAAGAGCGCGAGGAGCGCGAGGAGCGCGAAGCACGCGCGGAACACGAGGAGACGGAGCCGTGAGCGCGCCGCTCGCCGTGGGCCCGCCCGTGCCGCACCGCGTGACGCGGCACCGGCGGGAGTCCGCGGACACCGTCACGTTCGTGCTGGAACCCGTGGGCGAGGCGCTGCCGCCCTTCGCCCCGGGCCAGTTCGCGATGCTCTACGCCTTCGGGGTCGGCGAGATCCCGGTGTCCGTCTCCGGCCTGCCGGGACGGGGAGGCCTGGTCCACACCGTACGAGCAGTGGGCGCCGTCTCCGGCGCGCTGTGCCGCGTACGGAGCGGCGACGTGGTGGGCGTACGCGGTCCGTTCGGCACCGGCTGGGAGCTGGACTCCGCCCTCGGCCAGGACCTGCTCGTCGTCGCCGGGGGCATCGGGCTGGCGCCGCTGCGCCCGCTGGTGCAGGCGGCGCTCGCGGAGGCCGACGCGTACGGACGGCTCAACCTGCTGGTGGGCGCCCGCGATCCGGCCGGGCTGCTCTACCCCCGGCAGCTCCGCTCCTGGCGCACCGCACGCGTACAGGCCACCGTCGACCGTCCGGCCCCCGGGTGGACGGGGCATGTGGGCGTGGTCACCACCCTGCTGGGCGGCGCGGAGTTCGAGCCGTCCCGGACGACGGCCTTCGTGTGCGGGCCGGAGGTCATGATCCGTGCCACCGCGCGCGAGCTGCGGGAGGCGGGGCTGCCCGCGCCGCGCGTCCGCGTCTCGCTGGAGCGCAACATGCGCTGCGCCACGGGCCACTGCGGACACTGCCAGCTCGGCCCCGTCCTGCTCTGCCGCGACGGGCCCGTCATCGGCTGGGACCGCGCCGAACCGCTCCTCATGACGAGGGAGTTGTGACATGGACGGACGCCACGACCACGACCGTACGCCCACGCTGGCCGTCCACAAGCTGGCCTCCTGCGACGGCTGCCAGCTCACCCTGCTGGACTGCGAGGACGAGCTCCTCGCGCTCGCCGGCCGGGTCGAGATCGCGCACTTCCCCGAGGCGACCAGCGCCGTCCGGCCCGGCCCCTACGACCTGGCGCTCGTCGAGGGTTCCGTCACCACAGCCGCCGACGCCGAACGCGTGCAGCGGATCCGGGCCGAGGCGCGCCACCTGGTGACGATCGGGGCCTGCGCGACGGCGGGCGGCATCCAGGCGCTGCGCGACTTCGGCGACGTCGAGGAGTTCCGCTCGGTCGTCTACGCCCGGCCCGACTACATCGACAGCCTCGCCACCTCCACCCCCGTGGCCGCGCACGTGGACGTGGACTTCGAGCTGCGCGGCTGCCCCATCGACAAGGGCCAGCTCCTGGAGGTCGTCACCGCCTTCCTCACCGGCCGCAAGCCCGACGTCCCGAACCACAGCGTGTGCTTCGCCTGCAAGCGGCGCGGCACCGTCTGCGTGACCGTCGCGCACGGCACGCCCTGCCTGGGCCCCGTCACGCACGCCGGGTGCGGGGCGATCTGCCCGGCGTACGGGCGTGGCTGCTACGGCTGCTTCGGGCCGTCCGGCTCCGCGAACCTACCCGCGCTGATCCCGCTGCTGCGCCGCGACGGCATGGCCGAACGCGACGTCGAACGGTTCCTGCGCACGTACAACGCGCGGACCTTCGCCCAGCGTCCGCGGGGACCCGAGGAGGACTCATGACGCACCGGGGATCCCGCGTCCTGCACGTCGGCGCGCTCTCCCGGGTCGAGGGCGAGGGAGCGCTGCACGTGAGCGTGCGCGACGGCCGGGTGACGGACGCCCGGCTGTCGATCTACGAACCGCCGCGCTTCTTCGAGGCGTTCCTGCGCGGCCGGGCTCACACCGAGCCGCCCGACATCACCGCGCGGGTGTGCGGCATCTGCCCCGTCGCGTACCAGATGAGCGCGTGCCGCGCGATCGAGGACGCCTGCGGCGTAGAGGTCGGCGGGCAGCTCGCCGCGCTGCGCAGGCTGCTGTACTGCGGCGAGTGGATCGAGAGCCAGGCCCTGCACATCTATCTGCTGCACGCCCCGGACTTCCTCGGCCGGGACGGCGCGATCGAGCTGGCCCGCACCCACCGCGCCGAGGTCGAGCGCGGCCTGCGCCTGAAGCAGGCGGGCAACGCGCTGCTGGAGCTGCTCGGCGGGCGCGCCGTGCACCCGGTCAACGTCCGGCTCGGCGGCTTCCACCGGGTCCCGACGGCGGCCGAACTGCGGCCCCTCGCCGACCGGCTGCGCGCCGCGCGCGACGACGCGTGGGAGACCCTGCGCTGGGTCTCCGGCTTCGGCTTCCCCGACGCCGCCGTCGACGCCGACCTGCTCGCGCTGGCCGAACCGGGCACGTACGCCATCGAGCGCGGCACCCCGAGGGTGCTGCCCGCCGATCCGGCACGGCCCGCGTACGGCTTCCCCGTACGGGAGTTCACCCGGCACGTGGTGGAGGAGCAGGTGCCGCACTCCACCGCGCTCCACTCCCGGCTGGACGGTCGGCGCCATCTGACGGGCCCGCTGGCCCGGTTCGCGCTCAGCGGCCGGTGGCTGGCGCCGGAGCTGTGCGAGGCCGCGGTCTCCGCCGGGCTGGGCGACCCCCGTCAGGCCCGCCGCGACTCGGTGTGCCGCAACCCGTTCCGCTCGATCGTGATCCGCGCGCTGGAAGTGATCCACGCGATCGACGAGGCCCTGCGGATCATCGCGGCGTACGAGCCGCCGCCGTGCCCCGCGCTCGACGTGCCGCCGCGCGCCGCCACCGGGCACGGCGCCACGGAGGCCCCGCGCGGACTGCTGTACCACCGCTACCGGATGGACGTGGACGGCACGCTCACCGACGCGCTGCTCGTCCCGCCGACCGCGCAGAACCAGGGCGCCATCGAGGAGGATCTGCGCCGCACCACGCAGTTCGCGCTCGACTCCGGCTCCCCCACCGACGCCGAGCTGACCGCCCTGTGCGAACGGGCGATCCGCAACCACGACCCGTGCATCTCCTGCTCCACGCACTTCCTCGACCTGACGGTCGACCGAGGCTAGGGGGCCTGCCGTGCGCCACCTCGACGAGTACCGCGACCCCGTACTGGCACGCACGCTGCTGGACGAGCTGCACCGTACGGCCACCCGCGGCTGGCAGATCATGGAGGTGTGCGGCGGCCAGACGCACACCCTGGTGCGGCAGGGCATCGACGAGCTGCTGCCCGCGGGCATGCGCATGGTGCACGGGCCCGGCTGCCCCGTCTGCGTCACCCCGCTGGAGACGCTCGACCGCGCCCTGGCCATCGCCGCCCGGCCCGGCGTGACGCTGACCAGCTTCGGGGACATGCTGCGCGTGCCGGGCTCCTCCTGCGACCTGCTGGCGCTGCGGGCCAGGGGCGCGGACGTACGGGTGGTGTACTCGCCGATGGACGCGGTGCGGATGGCCGCCGGGGCACCCGAGCGGGAGGTCGTCTTCCTCGCCGTCGGCTTCGAGACGACCGCGCCCGCCAACGCGATGGCCGTGCTGCACGCCGACCGCCTCGGGCTGGCCAACTTCAGCGTGCTGGTCAGCCACGTCCTGGTGCCGCCCGCGATGACCGCGCTGCTGGAGGACCCGGACTGCCAGGTGCAGGCGTTCCTCGCCGCGGGACACGTCTGCGCGGTGATGGGCTGGACCGCCTACGAGCCGCTGGCGGCCCGGTACCGGGTGCCGATCGTGGTCACCGGCTTCGAGCCGCTCGACCTGCTGGAGGGCATCCTCATGGCCGTCCGCCAGCTCGAAGAGGGCCGCGCCGAGGTGGAGAACCAGTACGCCCGGGCCGTGCGCCGCGACGGCAACCGCGAGGCACGCTCGACGGTCGACCGGGTCTTCCGCGTCTCCGACCGCGCCTGGCGCGGCCTGGGCACGCTGCCCGCCAGCGGCCTCGAACTCCGCGAGGCCTACGCCCGGTTCGACGCCGCCCGCCGCTACGACGTGGGAGGGCTGAGCCCCCGCGAGCACCCGGACTGCATCGCGGGCGCCGTCCTGACCGGCGCCGCGCTGCCCACCGACTGCGCGGCGTACGGCACGAGCTGTACGCCGCGCACGCCGCTGGGCGCCCCGATGGTGTCGTCCGAGGGCACGTGCGCGGCCTTCCACCGCGCGGGCCGGACCCGCGCCCCCGCCTCACGCCCCGAGGGAGCCGAACGATGACCACCGACTGCCCCGTCCCGTACGCCGAACACGACCGCGTGCAGCTCGGTCACGGCGCTGGGGGGCGCCTGACCGCGGAGCTGCTCGACGCGCTGGTGCTGCCCGCCCTCGCCCCCGGGACTCCCCCGGGGCCCCTGGAGGACGCCGCGCTGCTCCCGGATACGCCGGAACTCGTGCTCAGCACCGACGGGTTCGTGGTCAGCCCGCTCTTCTACCCCGGCGGCGACATCGGCTCCCTCGCCGTGCACGGCACGGTCAACGACCTGGCGATGCGCGGCGCGGTGCCGCTCGCGCTGGCGGTCGCGCTGATCGCCGAGGAAGGCCTGGAGACGAGCGTGCTGCGAGCCGTTCTGGAGTCCCTGGGCAAGGCGGCCGAGGCCGCGCGCGTACCGGTGATCACCGGGGACACCAAGGTCGTCGGCCGGGGCGCGGCGGACCAGGTCTTCCTCACCACGACCGGCGTCGGCCGCCGCCTTCCGGGACTGTGCCCGACCTCGGCGGGGGCCCGCCCCGGGGACGCGGTGCTGCTCTCCGGGCCGCTGGGACTGCACGGCACCGCCGTGCTCAGCACCCGCGAGGGGCTCGGCTTCGAGGCGGACATCGCCTCCGACTCCCGCCCCCTGCACACGCTCGTGCGGCGGCTGGCGGAGCTGGGGCCCGACGTCCACGCGCTGCGCGACCCGACGAGGGGTGGCCTCGCCGCGGCCCTCAACGAGATCGCCCGCGACTCGCGCGTGACGGTCGAGGTCGCGGAGGACGTGCTTCCGGTGCCCGGCCCGGTCGCCGCCGCCTGCGAACTCCTCGGCCTGGACCCGCTGCACGTCGCCAACGAGGGCTGCCTGGTCGCCTTCGTCGCGCCCGGATCCGCCGAACGGGCGCTGACCGCGCTGCGCTCACGGCCCGAGGGCGCGGACGCGGTGCGGATCGGCGAGGTCACGGCCGCGACCCCGGACCCGGCCCCGGAGGGCGCTGTCACCCTGCGCACCGCCATCGGGGCCACCCGCGTGCTGGACATGCCGCTCGGCGAGCTGCTGCCGCGCATCTGCTGACCGGCCGCCGCGCCGGTGGAGGAGGGGAACGGAATGAAGCACCGCAGGATCGACAACGTGATGACCGAGGCGGCGCGGACCATGGCCCGCCGCTCCGTCGAACGGCTGCCCGTGACCGGCCAGAACGGCACCCTCGTCGGCATCGTGACCCGTAGCGACCTGCTGCGCGTCTTCCTCCGCGGCGACGAGGTAGTGACGCTCAGGGGCCGCCTGGAGCGCCGCAGCGAAGTCCCCGTCGCCGTACGCATGGCCGAACGCGACTGGACGCGCACGCTGTGAACCACGAGGAGCGCGGAATCCCGACGATCACGAGGTCCCGGCTGCTCGCCACGCTGCCCGAGGGGCACGGGGAGCGGCTCCTCGGCCTGGCGCGCGAGGTCACCTTCCCCGCCGGCTCTCGGGTCTTCCACGAGGGCGGTAAGGCCGACCGGTTCTGGATCCTGCGCAGCGGCATGGTGGCCCTGGAGGCGCATGTGCCGGGCCGCCGCGATCAGGTCATCGAGACCCTCGGCCGCGGCGAACTCCTCGGCTGGTCCTGGCTGCTGGAGCCGTACGCATGGCACCTGGGCGCCCGCGCCGTGAACCGGACGCACGCCTACGAGTTCGACGCCGCCGAGGTCCGTCGTCTCTGTGCGCGGGACCCCGTGCTGGGCCAGGCCCTCGCGCTGCACGTCGTCGGCGTCGTCGCGCGGAGGCTCCAGGCCGCCCGCACCCGGCTGCTCGACCTGTACGGCCCGTCCGGCACGGCGGGGGCCGGCTGAGCGGGGAGGCCCGCCTCACGCCTCCGTCCTCCCCGGTACCAGCACCACCGGGCAGTGCGCGTGGTGAAGCAGCACGTGGGTGACCGGGCCCAGCTGGAGGGAGAGCCGACGGCGGGGACGGTGCGTGGTGAGGACGACGACGTCCGCCGCGCGGCTGGCCTCCCGCAGCACGGAGGCCGCGTCCGCGCAGCTGTGATCGGCGACGACCTTGACGTCGGCGAACTCCTCGCGGAACGGGGAGAAGGCGTGGCGCGCGACGTCTTCCGCCGCCTTGCGGTGCTCCTCCAGCTCCCGCGCGTCGTTCTCCGAGGGAGGCAGCCGCAGCCCCTCCGGAAGCGGTGGATACAGCCAGGTGTGCAGCGCGTTCAGCGTCGCCCCGCGCCGCCGTGCCTCCTCGAAGGCGAACCGCACGGCCGTACGGTCGGTCTCGGCGTCGCTCTTCACGCCGAGCAGCACCGTGTTCCGCGTCTCCGTGCGCTGCTCGTGCTCGTCGCCGCGCACCACCATCAGCGGCCCCTCGCAGTGCGCGGCGACGCGGAGACCGACCGAGCCGAGCAGGAGCCCGGCGAAGCCGCCGTGCCCGCGCGTGCCGACCACGGTCAGCGGGGCGTCGCGGCTCGCGCCCACGAGCGCGGGCGCCGCGGCCTCCCGGGTCAGCGTCGCCGAGACCGGCAGCCCGGGACGGCTCTCCTCGATGTGCGCGACGAGCTCGTCGAGCATGGCCTGCGCCGTCTCGCGGTCGCTCACGGCCGCGTCCGCGCCGAGCCCCGGGGCGGAGAACGCGTTGGGCGCCCAGGGCCAGCCGCACAGCACGTCGAGCCCGGTCCCCCGGCGGACGGCCTCGGCCGCCGCGCGGTCCACGGCGTGGGCTGCCGGTGCCGAGCCGTCGTAGCCGACGACGACGTGATCGCGGGTGTCCGTCATGTCCGTTCGCCTCATTCCTGCCCGTGGGCCGTGCCCGTGGGCGGCCGTCGTGAAGGTCAGAGCCGGTCGGAGACGAACTCGGCCAGGTCGAGCAGCCTGTTGGCGTAGCCCCACTCGTTGTCGTACCAGCCGAAGACCTTCGCCAGGGCGCCGTTGGTCTGGGTCAGGGGCGCGTCCACGACGCAGGAGGCGGGGTCGCCGACGATGTCGCGGGAGACGATCGGGGCCGTGCTGACCCGCAGCACGCCGCTGAGCGGGCCCCGGGACGCCTCGGTGAACGCGGCGTTGATCTCGTCCGCGTCCGCCGGACGGCGCAGCACCACGGTCAGGTCCGTGAGCGAGCCGTCCTCCACGGGGACGCGCAGGGACAGGCCGTCGAGGGCGCCGTCCAGCTCGGGCACGACCGCGCCGACGGCCCGCGCCGCCCCGGTGCTGGTGGGGATGATGCTCAGCGCCGCCGACCGGGCGCGCCGCAGGTCCTTGTGCGGGCCGTCCAGCAGCGACTGGTCGTTGGTGTAGCCGTGCACGGTGGTCATCAGCCCGCGCTCGATGCCGAACCGCTCGTGCAGCACCCGCACCATCGGCACGACGCAGTTGGTGGTGCAGGAGGCCGCGGAGACGACGTGGTGCCGCGCCGGGTCGTACACGGACTCGTTGACGCCCATCACCACGGTGGCGTCGGCGCCCTTGCCCGGTGCCGACAGGAGGACCTTGCGCGCGCCCGCCTCCAGGTGCCGCGCCGCGTCCTCACGGGCCCGGAACCGTCCGGTGGACTCGATCACCACGTCCACCCCCTGCTCCGCCCAGGGGAGTGCGCCGGGATCGCGTACGGCGGTCACCGCGATGTGGCTGCCCCCGACCGTCAGGACACCGGTCTCGTGGGAGACGGGCCGCTGGAGGCGGCCGTAGGTGGAGTCGTACTCCAGCAGGTGGGCGAGGACCGCCTCCGGCGCGATGTCGTTGACCGCCACCACCTCCACGGGGGTGCCCTTGCCCTCGGCGCGCTCCAGCGCTCCCCGTAAGCAGCAGCGCCCGATCCGCCCGAAGCCGTTGATGCCGACCCTGACCGTCATGCCGTCCTCCCTCTGCCGTCAGCGGCCCCCGTCACGCACATGCTCCTTGCGGTACGCGACGGGACCACAGGGCCGAAGAGGGGACGGCCCGGGGGCCGAACGGCCCTGCGTGTCCGGCCGGTCCGCACGTCCGCCCGGCGCGGCCCCTAGGCTCGCTGTATGCCCAAGGCGACCGGCGTGTTCAAGCGCCTCGTGCTCGGCAGGGCCATGCGCAGCGAGGAGCTGCAGGAGACGCTGCTGCCCAAGCGTCTGGCGTTGCCGGTCTTCGCCTCCGATCCGCTGTCGTCCGTGGCCTACGCCACGCAGGAGATCCTGCTCGTCCTCACCCTCGGCGGCCTGGCGTACCTGCACTTCGTCCCGTGGATCGCGGCCGCTGTGGTGCTGCTGCTGACCGTGGTGGTCCTCTCCTACCGGCAGGTCGTGCGCGCCTACCCCAGCGGCGGCGGCTCGTACGAGGTCGTCTCGACCAACCTGGGCCCGTCCGCCGGCCTGCTGGTCGCCGCGTCGCTCATGGTCGACTACGTGATGACGGTGGCCGTCTCCGTCGCCTCCGGGGTGGACAACGTCCTCTCCGCGCTGCCGCAGCTCGCCGAGCACCGCGTCCTGCTCGCCGTGGGCTTCGTCGTCCTGCTCACCACGGTGAATCTGCGCGGTGTCCGCGAGTCGGGCCGCGCCTTCGCCGCCCCGACCTACCTCTTCATCGGCGGCATCCTGATCATGGTCGCCACAGGCCTGGTGCGCTACGCGCTCGGCGACGCGCCCGTGGCGGAGAGCGCCGCCCACGGCATCGAGCCCGCCGACGGCAGCGCCGACCTGACCGGCCTGGCCCTGGTCATGCTGGTGCTGCGGGCCTTCTCCAGCGGCTGCACCGCGCTGACCGGGGTGGAGGCGATCTCCAACGGCGTGCCCGCCTTCCGCAAGCCCAAGTCCCGCAACGCCGCCACCACCCTGGCCGCGATGGGCGCCCTCGCCCTCACCATGTTCGTCGGCGTCACCACGCTGGCCCTGATCTCCAAGGTGCACATCGCCGACGACGCCTGCCGGCTGACCGGCGCCGACGGCGACTGCGGCTCCGTCCATCAGCGCACGGTGATCGCCCAGGTCGCCGCCGCCGTCTTCGGCGGCGAGCACAGCGTCGGCTTCTACGCCATCCAGGCGGCCACCGCCCTGATCCTGATCCTGGCCGCGAACACCGCCTTCAACGGCTTCCCGCTGCTGGCCTCGATCCTGGCCCGCGACCGCTACCTGCCCCGCCAGATGCACAGCCGCGGCGACCGGCTGGCCTTCTCCAACGGCATCCTCGCCCTGGCGACCATGGCCGGGCTGCTGCTGTGGGGGTTCGAGGCCGACGTCACCAGCCTCATCCACCTCTACATCCTGGGCGTGTTCACCTCTTTCACGCTCTCCCAGTCAGGCATGGTGCGTCACTGGAACGGGGTGCTGCGCACCCTCAGCGACCCGGCGGAGCGCCGCCGTCACCACCTGATCCGCGCCCTCAACGCGGTCGGGGCCGTCGTCACCGGCCTGGTCCTGGTGATCGTCCTGGCGACGAAGTTCACCCAGGGAGCCTGGCTCGCCGTCCTCGCCGCCGCCGTCCTCTGGCTGACGATGCGGGGCATCCGCCGCCACTACGACGCCACCGCCGCCGAACTCGCCGTCACCGACCCGCGTGACGAACTGCGCCCGCCCTCCAGGATCGTGGCGATCGTGCTGGTCTCCACCCTCCACAAGCCGACGCTCCGGGCCCTCGCCTACGCACGGGCCTTCCGGCCGGACCGGCTGGAGGCCCTCACCGTCGCCGTCGACCGGGACGACACACGGACCCTGGAGGACCAGTGGCAGACCCTCGGCACCGACATCTCCCTCAGGGTCCTCGACTCGCCCTACCGCGAGATCACCCGCCCCGTCGTCCACTACGTGCGCTCGGTCCGCCGCGACAGTCCACGCGACCTGCTCGCCGTGTTCATCCCCGAGTACGTGGTCGGCCACTGGTGGGAGAACCTCCTGCACAACCAGTCCGCCCTGTGGCTCAAGAGCCGCCTGCTGTTCACCCCCGGCGTGACGGTCATCAGCGTCCCCTGGCAACTCGCCTCCTCCGCACGCGCCGACCGCCCCGCCGTATCGGCACCCGGCGCGGTCCGCCGCGGCCACCCGCCGCCCCAGCGCAAGCGCTGACGGGACGGGACACCGGACGGACTGATGCCGCCGCAGGTGATCAGGTCCCCGTCATCCACCACACGTCCGTACGTGAGCTTCCCGCCCTGCTCGGCGAGGTCCTCGCGGGCCGCGAAGTGCGTCGTGCACGGTCTGAGGTGAGGGCGCGCCGCCGGACGGGCCGCCGCCGGGCCCGGTCAGGGTGACCGTCCGGCCCGGGGCGAGGGCTCTCAGGTCGTGCAGGGGTCAGGTCCATGAATGCCTTTTCCAGGGACGCCTGACGAGGAGATGGTCGGCAGTCAGCTCCATCTCGCTCATCAGATGGCTGGACATCAGCACGGCAGGTCCCTCGGCGGCCATCCTGCGCATGAGAGAGCGGATCCACACGATTCCCTCGGGATCGAGACCATTCCTGAGAGGGACCGGCTGCGAGTCGTACGTCCTCCCCATGACGGCAGCGGTGCCCGTGATGACCACGAGTCACGAGCACCGCACCAGCGTCGTCGGCGGACATGGGAGCGCATGGACGAAAGCGTCACTCACACCTGCGGCCTCGGCTCTCGCGTTCTCCGGAGCCGTCCCCTCAGTGCGCATGCATGCCGCCCGACATCTGCGGCTTGCCCGTGGGCACCAGGGCCAGGGCTGCCAGGGCGCTGACCGCCGCACCGATCGCGCAGACGGCGAAGGCGGTGGTGAAGCCGGAGACGGCGCCGCGTTCGATGCCGGCCGCGGCCGCCGTGGAGACGACGGCGACGCCGATCGAACCGCCCACCTCGTGGAAGGTGTTGACGACTCCCGAGGCGAGTCCGGCCTCGTGGTGGTCGATCATGGCGAGGGCCGTGGTCGTGGCGGTGACGAACACCGCGCCGATACCGAAGGAGGCAACGACGAAGCCGGGGAGCAGGACCGTGCCGACCCCGCCGCCGTCCAGGAACCAGGCCAGCGGCACGGTACCCAGCGCGGCGACGGTCATACCGGTGACCGCGGTCGTACGGCTGCCCAGCTTGCCGACCGTCCGTGAGCCGAGGTGTGCGCCGAGTGCGGTCGCCGCGGCCACGGGCAGGAACACGAGTCCGGTCCTCATCGGGCTGAGGCCTCGGACGTGCTGGAGGTACACCGAGCCGAGGAAGAAGAACGCGATGAGCAGCGCGGTGGCGATGAGCATCAGGAACGAGCCCGCCACCACGGGACGCCGGGTGAACATGCGGAGGTCCATCAGCGGGGAGCTGCTGGCGCGTTCGACGGCCGCGAAGACGCCGTAGAGGACGATCGCCGCGGCGAGGGGCAGCAGCGTGGCGGGGCCGGACCAGCCCGAGTCGCCCGCCTCCACCAGGCCGTAGATCAGCGCCCCGGTACCGGCGGTGACGAGCAGCGCGCCGGGCAGGTCGAGGCGGGCCGGGCGCGGGGGGCGGTGCGCGACGACTGCGGGGAGGGCGATGAGGACGAGCACCCCCACGGGCACGTTGACGTAGAACACCCACTGCCAGCCCGGGCCGTCGGTGAGAATGCCGCCGAGGAGCACGCCCGCGGCCGAACCGGCGGCGCCGATGGCCGACCAGATCCCGAGGGCACGGTTGCGTTCGGGGCCGTGGAAGGTGGTGGTGACGATGGCGAGCGCCGCGGGGGACAGCAGCGCCGCGCCGACGCCCTGGGCGATGCGTCCGCCGAGCAGAGCCGTCCCGCTGGTGGCGAGCCCGGTGGCCAGTGAGGCAGCGGTGAAGACGGCGAGCCCGGCGAGCAGGGTACGGCGGGCGCCGAGGGCGTCGGCGAGACGGCCGCCGAGCAGCATCAGCCCGCCGAAGCAGAGGGTGTACGCGGTGACGACCCAGGTCAGTGTCGTGCGGCCGAGGTCGAGGTCGGCGGCCATGTCGGGCAGGGCGACGTTCACCACGGTCACATCGAGGATCAGCATGAACTGGGCGAGGCAGATGAGGGTGAGCGCCGTCCAGCGGCGAGGGTCGGCGGGGGGTCGCTGTTCGGGCGATTCGTGGTGGGTGGCGGCCTCGTGGTGGCTCATGACGGGTCCTTGGGTCGGCGGTCGCGGGGGCGCGAGGGGGCGAGGCAGAGGGCGAGGACGATGCCGAGCGCGCAGACGCCGGTACCTGCAGCCATCGCGGAGCCCATGCCGTCGGTGAAGGCGCGGCGGGCCGTGTCGGCGAAGGCGGCTCCGGCTTCGCCGGGCAGCTTTGCGGCAGCGGTCAGCGCGGTGCCGAGCGATTCGCGTGCGGCATCGAGCAGTTCGGGCGGTGCGGTGCGGCCCAGGTCCTGGTCGAGGTCGGCCCGGTAGCCGCTGTTGAGGAGGCTGCCCAGGACGGCCACTCCGGTCGCGGCACCGAGCTGGAGGGAGGCGCTGTTGGTCGCGGCGCCGACTCCGAGGTCGTTCTCCGGCAGTGAGCCGATGATGGCGTCGCTGGTGGAGGTGATGACGAACCCGGCGCCGGTTCCCAGGAGAAGGAGAGAGACGAGCACCCGTCCGTAGCCGTCCTCGGCCGTCGCCGTGCCCAGTACGGCCAGCGCGGCGCCCAGACAGGTGAGGCCCGCCACGGCGACGGCCCGCATGCCCAGACGCGGCGCGAGGACGCCGGCCAGCGGTCCCGCGATCAGCAGAGCGAGGGCCGCGGGTCCCAGCCGCAGGCCGGTCTCCCCCGCGCTGTAGCCGAGGACGAACTGCAGATGCTGCACGACGACGAAGAGCATGCCGATCAGGCTGAAGGCGCCGAGCAGGATGAGGAGATCACCGGCGGCCAGGGCCCGGTGCCGGAAGATGCTCAGCGGCAGCATGGGGGCCCGACTGTGCCACTGCCAGGCGATGAACGCGCCGACGAGCACCGCCCCCGCGGCCATGCCGCCGAGCACCGGGACGCTGGTCCAGCCCCGGTCGGGTCCCTCGATCACCGCCCACAGCAGGCAGCCCACGGCGGTCACGGAGAGCAGTGCGCCGGGGACGTCGGGCCTGCGTATCTGCCGGGCCCGGGAGTTGGGCACGAGGAAGACCGTGGCGAGGACTATGGCGAGGCCGATCGGCAGGTTGATCAGGAAGACCGATCCCCACCAGAAGTGGTTCAGCAGCCAGCCGCCGGCCATCGGCCCGAGGACCGTGCCGACGCCGACCGCGGCCGACCAGATGCCGATGGCTTTCGTACGTTCCGGGCCCTTCGGGAAGATGCTCGCGATGATCGCGAGGGTCGCGGGCATCAGCAGGGCCTCGCCGACACCCATGGCGCCCCGAGCCATGATGAGCGCCGCCACGGAGTCCGCGTACGCGGCGGCCACCGAGGAGGCCGTGAACAGCACCAGCCCGCTCAGGTACACCCACTTGCGGCCGAGACGGTCGGCGAGGCTGCCGCAGAACAGCATCAGACTGCCCGCCATGAGGGCGTAGCTGTCGACGATCCACTGCAACCCGCTGGTCGTGGCCCCCAGTTCACCGACCAGTGTCGGCAGGGCGACGTTGAGCACGGTGGTGTCGAGACCGGTCAGCACCAGGCTTCCGCCGAGCACAGCGAGGACGAGCCACCGCCTTGCGGGCGGGGCGCCACCGCGTATCGGCGCGTTCACGAGAGGGGCTGTCGACGGCAAGGGTGCCTCCAGGAGGGACAAGGAGCGAGTGGAACGAGTGGGGCCGGCTGGAAGGAGGCGGGTACGCGCGCTGCGCGAGGTGTGAGGGGGCACCCGCGGCAGCAGCTCCCCTGGGCCCCTTCTGGCGGATCTTGCTGGGCTCGCGGCGCCCTGCGACTCCTCCCCCAAGCTCTTCGAGCAGGGGGTACCCCCACCTAGGGACGGCGCGCCGCGACGAGCCGGACACCGAGCACCTCCTCCTTCCAGGCCACCCGCACGTGTCCCAGCCCTGCTGCCCGCAGCAGCGCCTCGGCCTCCGCCTCCGGCGCCGACGTCGCACCGGCGAGTTCGGCGTCCAGGCGTGTCACGGCGGCGCCGAGCGCACGCTGCGGGGCTGTGGGGCACGGCAGGACGAGCCAGCCCCCGGGCCTGAGCGCCTCCGTCGCCGATCCCACCGCGCTCCGCAACTGCGCGCTGGACAGTCCGGCGACGGGCAGCCACACGAGGGCCAGGCGGTCGTCCGCCTCGAAGCCGGTGAGGTGGCCGGTGCGGAAACTCAGCAAGGCGGCGTCGGACTCCGGCGCCCGGACGGCACCCGGCTCCAGCGCGAGCACCCGTACGAACGGAAGATGCCTGGCCAGCGTGGCGGCCGACCGACCGCCGTCCCCGGCCGCGCAGCCCAGCCGCGCCTCCGGCTCCGCCAACAGTTCCGGCAGCCCTTCCAGCCGTCTGAGCAAGGAGTTGACCAGTACGTGGGCGAGTATGTGGGCCTCGTCCCCGCACCCGGCGGCCAGTTCACGTCCGAGGGGCGCCGCGCCGCGCAGCCGGGCGCCGTGGGCCAGCGCACGCCGCAGCCGCGCGGCGAACGCGGAGGCACGAGGGCCGCCCATGAGCACCCGCTCCAGGTGCGGTTCGGCCACGTAGCGGCCCCCGTCCTGCTCGCGCAGCACCGAGGCCCGGACCAGGGGCTCCAGCAGGTCCTGGACGAGACCGTGCGGCAGGCTTCCGGCCGCTTCCTTGGGCGTACAGGGCTCCAGGAACCGGGTGAGGAGCCCGTTCTCCCGGGCGACGGCGCACGCGAGCAGGCCCCAGGCCCGGTCGGCGACGTCCGCGAGCCGCCCTTCGAAGCGGCCTTCGGGCCCCGGGGGCATCCGCTCCGGCGGCCGTCCGGAGTCGATCGCCGCCAGCAGCGCGTGGGCTCGGTCCAGCAACGCGCTCAGTTCGTCACGCCGGCCGGGTGCGGGCGGCCCAGGGGCGGGCGGGTCCGCCGGTTCGATACCGGCGGCGGCGACCACGTCGCGGGCCGCAGCGGCGAACTCCCCCTCCGCGCCGTACTCGGCCGCGTGCAGCGCGCACCAGGACTCGGCCAGCTTGGCGATGTGCCGCTCGGCCGCTTCCTGGCGCAGGCGCCTGCCCTCCAGGCCGACCACAGTGCGCTGGCCCAACTGGATGAGGAGCATCTCCTGGGAGCCCTGGCCGCCGATCATCCCCAGGACGTCGCGCATGAACCTCTCCCAGGGGAAGCCGGTGACATAGCCCTCGCCGCCCTGGAGGTTCATCACCAACTCGCCGACGCGGACCGCGCACTCCGCCGCGTAGTGCTTGGCGACGGTGCCGGGTTCGTCGAAGTACGGGTCGCGTTCGCTCGACCTGGTGCTGTCCAGCGCCAGATGGGTGGCGGCACGGGCCGCTTGCAGCAGCGCGCGCATCTCCCCCACCGAGCGCTCGACGTTGGGGTGGTCCAGCACCCGGCGCCCGCCGCGCCTGCGCGTGGCGAGCGACTCCAGGCAGTTCTCGATCACGCCTTCCAGGGCACCCACGACGCCGCACGCGGTCATCGTCCGGCGACCGCGCGCGTAGGCGTTGAGGCGGCTGAGCGCGTCCGCGCGCCACATCAGCCGCCGCCCCGGCACCCGCACCTCGTGCAGCACCACCTGCGCCAGCGCCATGGTGCGCAGCCCCATGGTCTCCAGGGGCAGCAGTGTCAGGCCCGGATCGTCCTTCTCGACCAGGAACGCCAGCATGTCGTTGGACGCCTCGTCGCGCAGGAAGAGCACGAACAGGTCGGCGATCCGGGCCCCGGTCACGAAGTGCTTGGTGCCGTTGAGCACCCAGGTGTCGCCATCGAGACGGGCGGTGGCCTCGTAGTCGTAGGGGTCCCTGCTCTCGTAGGCGGCCAGGGCGGCGAAGCTACGGCCCGCCACCAGGTCCGGTACGTAGCGCTCGGTCAGCTCCGGCCTGCCGCTGGCCAGAATCACCTCGGTGATCGAGACGGTGGTGTCGACCAGCACGGAGAAGCCGGGGTCGAGGGAGAGACGGGCCAGCTCCTCGACCACCACGCCCCAGGAGAACTTGTCCCGTCCGGCGCCGCCCACCTCGACCGGCAGCGAGAACGGGATGAGCCCGAGGTCTCCGGCCTGCGCCAGGACGTCCTTGCCGATCGTGTGGCCCTCGTGCTCGCGGAAGTACGAACCGGGATTGGTGCCGTCGAGTACGAGGCCTGCGAACCGGCGCCGTGTCTCCCGCCGGACGCGCTCCACCTCGGACTCCAGCGTACGGGGCGTCATGACCCGTCCCCCCTCGACGGGTCGCCCTCGCCCGTGGCGCCCGCGGCGTTCTCCACTTCGTGCACCAGGTCCTGGAGGCTCTCCTCGCCCAGGAAGCGTTCGAGGGGGATGGTGATGTCGGTCCGTTCCTCGATCTCCACGGAGAGCTGGGCCGCGGTGAGCGAGTCGATGCCCAGCTCGCCGAGCGGCCGGTCGGGCGCAAGGGGCTGCTCGCCCGCGCCGAGGAGTTCCTTGAGCAGGGGCAGGAGCCAGGTGTCGACGGGCTCGGCCGTGCCGTGTCCGGTGGTGATGGTGTCCTCCTAGGTTCGGGCGGGCGCCGGCCCCCGGTGCTGCGGGGCAAGCCGCAGCGGGGCGAGGGAGAACGCCCGGTCGTCGTCGTCGAGTTCTTCGAGCCGCCGCACCAGCGCGTCCTCGGCCTCGTGGTCCGGTGCGGCCGGGTGGCCGAGCCGGTGCAGGACGCGGCGCAGCGCGACCGAGAGCCAGGCCCGTTCGGCGGCCAGGGGGCCGAGCGCCGTGCGGCGCTGTGTCCAGGTGTGCAGGCAGCAGGCGGCCGCGTGCACCAGGCAGTGCCGACGGGCCGACTCGTAGGCCTCGGACGTACGCCGCGTGCCCAGGCGCCGGGAGGTCTCCCGGGTCTGGTCGCGGACCGCGAGCAACTGCCGGGCGAGCGGGGTGAGTTCCTCGTCGTCCAGAGCCTCCACGGACTCCTCCAGGAGGCCGACGACCTCGTCGGCGGCGCCGTAGGTGAGCGAGGGCCGCTGCTCGGCCGGGGCGGCCGAGGGCCCCGGCTCGCCGAGGCGGAACAGCAGGGAGAGGGGCAGTTCGGCGGGTCCGGCGGCGCGGCGTGCGCCACCGGCGAGCTGGGCGCGGACCGTGTCGAGCTGGACCAGTTCGGTGCCCTCGAAGACGGGGGTGATCGCGATGTCGCGTGCCACCTTCTGGAAGGCGCCGAAGGCGACGCCCTCCCGCAGGTAGGCGCGGGCGCTCAGCACCTCGCCGCAGGCTTCGACCGCCTCCACGCACAGTCGGGGGACGACGTACTTGGCCACCGCCGACCACAGCGCCATCCGCCGCCGCGCGACGTCCAGGGCGCGGGCGGCGGCCCACTCGACGCACTCGGCCACGAGCAGGTCGGCGAAGGCCCGTGCCACCAGCGAGCGCACCGGGGGCAGGGTGAGCGCCGGCCGTCCGTACAACTCCCGGGTCCGCGCGTGTCGCAGGGCGATGCGCAGTGCCGTGTCGGCCCCGCCGAGGCTGGTGCCGCCGACCATGGTGCGGGTGAACTGGAGCGCGCCGGAGAGCATTTCGACGCCGCGTCCCCGCCGGCCGAGCACGGCGTCCTGGCCGACGCGCAGGCCGTCGAGGGTGAATCCGCTCAGGTCGTGGCCGCGCAGGCCGTGGGTGGGGATCTTCGCCAGCCGCTCCACCCCGTCGGGTCCGCGTCCGGCGAAGTCGACCAGGAAGAGTCCGAAGGAGGGCTCGGAGTCGGCCAGCACCGTGGCGAAGGCCGATCTGCGGCCGTTGCCGACCAGCCATTTCGTCCCGCTCAGCACGTACCCGCCGGGGACGGGTGTGGCGCGGGTGCGGGTGGCCAGCAGGTCGCTGCCTGCCGCTTCCTCGCTGATCCCGGCCGTGCCCCACGCTCCGCCGAGCACGAGCTGCGCGATCCTGCGCCGCTGGGCCTCCTCGCCCCAGATCCACACCGGCGCCGCGGCCAGGAGCGTGGAGCCCATGCCGACCGAGACCGCCAGATCACGGCGGGACGCGGCGCGTACGACGGGCAGCAGCTCCTCGAAGGAGGTGAGGCGGCCGCCCTCGGAGGCGGGCACGATGTGCTCGTGCAGTCCGGCGGCCCAGGCCGCCTCATAGGCCGCCGTGGGCTCGCTCTCCCGCTCGTCGGCGCGTACGCCTCCGGCGAGGGACATGCCGGTGCTCGGATCGAAGGGGCAGCCCAGGGTCCGTTCGAAGACCGCCGCGGTCTCCAGCGCGGGCAGGGCCGCCGCGTCCGCAGCCGCCCTCGCCGGGCCCGCCGACGCGCTCGTCCGGCCGGTCACGTCCGCTCCACCACGAGGGCGTACGGTCCGCTTCCCTCGGCACTTCCGAGTTCGTGCACGAAGGCGAGTCCGCCTCGGTGGCGGTAGGCGAGAGTACGCACGGGCAGCAGGTCCCACAGCTGCCCGGCCCGCAGCCATGTCACGTCGATCCGGCGGATCCCTCCGTCCAGCGCGCGGCGCAGTTCGGGAAGGCGCACCCCGTGCCGCCGTACGAACTCCTCACGGGCGCCGCCCGCGAAGCCGAGGGACTCGACCCAGTACCACTGGTCGGCCACCTCGCAGTGGTGGCGGTGGACGCGGAACTCCGTGGTGCTCGACGCCAGCTGCTCCCCCTCCCGACGGCAGGAGCCCCACAGCGCGCGGGCCCGGGAGAGGTAGGGGGCACGGTGGACCTCGTCCGTGCGGAAGGCGGCCACGAGCGAATCGGGCAGGCTGCCCGGCGCGCCGGAGAGCGCCCGGTCGCCGCTGAGCCGCAGCGGCAGGGACGCGGCCCGGGTGCGTACGGCCGGGCCCGCGGGGCCGGAGATGGTGGTCTCGATCTCCAGCTGCGAGGGGCGGGGCCCGCGCAGGCGGGCGCTGACCGCGATGCGTGCCTCGTCGGCGTCGGTGAACCGCAGGGGCTTGTCGTACTCCAACTGCCAGGCCCACAGGACGAATCCCAGGCCGTGCTCGGAGACGAGGGTGCGGTGGCTGCACACGTGGTCCCGCATCCAGCGGGTTCCGGCCTGGAAGCCGAGGCGTCCGGCGGCGGTGGGCTGGAGCTGGGTGGGCGTGAAGAGGCCGGCGTCCAGCACGACCTCGTAGACGGAACTGCGTGGCATCGCCGGCTAGCCCCCCGAGATCGCTGTCACGATGTCCACCCGGTCGTCCTCGTCGGCCGACCGGTCCAGTTCCGCCGGGGAGAGCCGTTCGCCGTTGAGGGCGATCAGGTGTGTCGCACGAACGGCCCCCTCCCGGTCCAGCAGCACCTCGGCGAGGTCCGGGTAGCGCGCGGTCAGCGCGGTCAGGCCGTCGCGCACCGTGGCCCCGCCGACGGGTATCTCGTTCTCGTAGTTGGTGAATCGCAGCAGTACGCCTCTGACCTTGACGATCATCGCCCGGTCCCCTTCACAGAATTTACACGTGACACCCCGGAAGCCGAATTCCCCCGGCACGCGAATTCAATGAATACAGGAAACAGGCAAGGCAGGGCAATGACCTGAAACCCGGGCATTACGTCCCAGAAAATCCCCCCTTACACCTCTATTACTCTATACCCTTCGGGGGTATATTACTCCTTCGATCACTCCCCTTTTCCGCGACCGTGCAATGAATTACTTTTCCGTGGTCGCGCATCCGGAAAAGGGGACCCTCTGAAATCGGCATGCGCAATTCCGGAAAGGAGCGGGGGTTGAGTCACTCGCAGGAGCACGGCGCCGTGGACTTCGCGCGCGTGCTGCACGACAGGGCGCTCCGGTCACCCGACGTGACCGGGTTCCGGTTCGTCGCGGAGGACGGGTCGGCCGTGGAGACCACGTACGCCGGGCTCGACGCACGCGCACGCGCCGTCGCCGCCCGGGTCACGGCCGACGGCGCGCGGCACACCGGCCCGGCGCTGCTGCTCTACGCGCCCGGGAACGAGTATCTGGCCGGGCTGTTCGGGTGTTTCCACGCGGGCGTGCCCGCCGTGCCCGCCTTCCCTCCGGACCCCACGCGGCTGGCACGGACGCTGCCCAGGCTCGCGGCCATCATCGAGGACGCCGGGGCGCGGACCGTGCTGACCACCTCGGACATCGCGCCGCTCGTCGAGGAGTGGCTCACCATCGGCCTGGGCGGGCACGCCCCCCGCGTGATCGTCACCGACACCACCGGGGAGGGTGAGGGGTACGGGGCCGGGGAGCCGTCCCCGGCAGGCGGGGCGGACGGACCGGCGCTGCTCCAGTACACCTCGGGCTCGACCGCGCTGCCACGCGGTGTCGTGCTCACCCACGCCCAACTGCTGAGCAACTGCGCCCAGATCGCGCACGGATTCGGTATCCACCCGGACAGCTCCGGCGGCCTGTGGCTGCCGCCGTACCACGACATGGGGCTGATCGGCGGGATCCTCACCCCGCTCTCCTCCGGGATCCCGGTGACGCTGATGTCGCCGGTGACGTTTCTGCGCCGCCCGCTCTCCTGGCTGCGCATGGTCTCCCGGTACCGCGCGACGATCACCGGCGGCCCGAACTTCGCCTACGACCTGTGCGTCCGGCGCGCGACCGACGCCGAGGTGGCGGAGCTCGACCTGTCCTGCGTCGAGCTGACGTTCACCGGGGCCGAGCCGGTACGGGCCGAGACGATGCGGCGCTTCGCCGAGCGCTTCGCACCGAGCGGGTTCCGGCCCGAGTCGTTCTATCCGTGCTACGGCCTCGCCGAGGCCACGCTCTTCGTGACCGGCGGCAGGCCGCTGGGCGGCTGGCGCACGGTGCCGCTCGCGCGCGAGGCGCTGGAGGACAACGGCACTGCCCGGCCGGCCGCCGCGGGTGAAGCGTCCAGACCGGCCGTGAGCTGCGGCTCCCCCTCGCCCGGCGCCCGGGTGCGCGTCGTCGACCCGGCGAACGGCGAGCCGCTGGCCGAGGGCGCGGTCGGCGAGGTGTGGGTGGACTCGCCGAGCGTCGCCGAGGGCTACTGGCGGCGCCCCGAGGAGACCGCGGCCACGTTCGGCGCGACCACCGCGGACGGCGAGGGCCCGTATCTGCGCACCGGGGACCTGGGATTCGTCCTTGAGGGCGAACTGTTCCTGGCCGGACGGATGAAGGACCTGATCGTCGTCAACGGGCGTAACTACCATCCCGTCGACATCGAACGGGCCTGCGAGACCGCTGTCGCCGGAATCCGCCGCAACTGCGGAGCCGCCTTCGCGGTCGAGGACGAGCAGGGCGCCGCCGAACGGCTCGTCCTGGTCTACGAGGCGGAGGCCGGGGCAGGGGCCGGGGCCGTGCGGGGTGCGGGGGACGTCGAGGACCACGCGGCCGTCCTCGACGGCATCCGACGCACGGTCTCGCGCGAACTCAGCCTCCCGCCGCACGCCGTCGTGCTGATCAGGCCCCGCACGATCCCCAAGACCTCCAGCGGGAAGGTCCAGCGGTGGCTCGCCCGCCGCCAGTACCTCGACGGCGAGCTCGACGAGCTGGCGCGCTGGCAGTTCGAACACCGGTAGCATGGCCCGCTCCTGGCAGGAGGAACGGCATGTGGCAGTTGGGCAGCCTGGAGACGGCGGTCATGGAGTGTGTGTGGGCGGACGAGGGACTCGTCTCCGTACGCCGGGTGACCGAGCAGCTCAATGAGAGCCGCGCGCAGCCGCTGGCCTACACCACCGTGATGACGACGATGGTCAAGCTGCACCGCAAACGGTGGCTCAACCGCACCCGCGAGGGCCGCCGTTACGTGTACGAGGCGAGCACCAGCAGAGAGGCGTGCGCGGCACAGATCATCACCCAGGTCCTCAGCGACAGCGGCGATCCGGAGACCGTACTCATGCACTTCGTAGGGCAGGTCGAGGAGAACGGCTCCCCGGAGCTCCAGGAGACCGTCCGCAGGATCCTGGCCTCCGACGCATGATCGGCGGCGTCTTAGTCGCGGCCTGTCTGCTCTTCTCCCGGCTCTTCGCGCCGCTGCTGCTGCCGGACACGGCCTGGTCCCGCCGCTGGCCCCGGCTCGGCCTCGCCGCGTGGGCGCTGCTGTGCGTCCTCACGGTCCTGGCCGTCTCCGCGCTCGGACTGACGGCCGCGGACCCGGTCCTGCACGGGGACCGGTTCTTCCTCCTGAGCCAGGGGTGCTGGGAGACGCTGTGGGGGCAGAGCGGCTCGCAGCCCGTGGTGGCGCTCTCGTTCACCGGAGGGCTGCTGCTCGGGATCGGGGCGCCGCTGCGCGCGCTCTGGGCCGTCGGCAGGGCGCTGCTTCGGGACCGCAGGACGCGCCTGGAGCACATCGTCAAGCTGGACCTCATCGGCGCCGAGCACCCCGCGAGGCGGCCGGGAGCGACCCGTGCCGTGCTGCTGCAGGACGCGCGCCCCACGGCGTACTGCCTGCCGGGGCGCGGCGGGAGGATCGTGCTGACGAGCGGGGCCCTGCGCTCCCTGACCCCGGAGGCGCTGGCCGCCGTGCTGGAGCACGAGCACTCGCACCTGCGGGGCAGGCACCACCAACTGCTGGTCGTCGTCGGAGCTCTGGCGTCGAGCCTGCCGTGGATCCCCGTGCTGGGAACGGCGCGCCGGGCCATGGCCCGGCTCACGGAGCTGGCCGCCGACGACGCGGCGGCACGGCGGCACGGCAAGCGCGCGGTGGCCCGTGGGCTGGCCGGGCTCATCGCCTCGACCACGGGCCCGGCGACTCGGCAGGCGGCCGGTCACGATGTGAAGCTGCGGCTCGCACGGCTGACCGCGGCGGACGGCCGACCGGGACGCTGCGAGTGGCTGATGGCAGCGGCCGGACTCGGGCTGACGGCGACCGGACCGTTCATCGCGACCGTGGGCCTGTGGTGGCTGTGCTGCTGAGGTGCCACGCCGAGGCCGAGCTGGACCGGACGGTCTCACGGTGCCGGGCTGCCCGGCCGCTGAGACCCTCAGGTTCTCAGTTCGCGCCCGCGGTGAGGGTCTGTGCCTCGATGAGGCCGCTGCGGAGCGCCACGGCCACGGCCGTGGTGCGGTTCTGGCAGTTGAGCTTGGCCAGGATGTTGGCGACATGCCGCTTGACCCCGTGCTCGGTGATGCCCATGTCGCGTGCGATCTGCCGGTTGCTGAGCCCGTTGGCCACCCGGATGAGGGTCTGCGTCTCGCGGTCGGTGAGCCGGGGGCGCCGCACGGAGTCCGCGCGGTCCCCGGAGGCGAGGTGCAGCAGCTGCCGCAGCACTTCGGACGAGACCGAGACCAGGGCGTGCCCGTTGCCCGGTGTGAGCAGCCGGCCGGCCTCGGGGCCCCGGAGGTCCTCCGCGTAGACCATCGCGTCGGCCGGGGTGCCCTGGAGCGCGGAGAGCTGGTCGGGCGCCAGCGAGCGCAGGACGAGCACCACGTACGTCGTGGTGTCCGCCAGCAGCGGCCCCAGCAGCGCCAGCTCGCTCTGGGCGACCTCGGAGGAGAGGACGACCGTGAGGGGCTGATCGGTGATCTCGCCCAGCGGGACATTGGCGACCGAATCCGTGGAGACGACCGCGCGGCACAGGCCGCTGGACTCCAGCAGCGATCTGAGCAGGGCCCGTGAGGACGCGTCAGGGTCCACCAGCAGCGTGGTGCTCCCTATGGCCTTCGTGCGTATCGCATACGCGTCGCGGCGATCCCCCTGCACAGCGCCTCCCCGTCGGCAGGGCTCGTCACCCCGCCAGCGAATCCTACTATTGATCACCGTAGTTGAGGTGTCAACCCATTTCGGCCTCCCGGCCTGATCGGGATGCTTCGCTCCTCACCAGTGAACGCCCTTCGGTGGCACCGGCGTTGAGGAGCGGCGCCGGGACCGGCGTCGGATACCGCCCGTCGAGACAGGCGGTGCAGTGGGAGGCCGCGCCGGGCTCCCCCGCGTTCACGGTACGCAACAGCTCGGGTAGGGAGAGGAAACCGACGGAGTCGCAGCCGAGGCGTTCGGCGAGCCACGTGGTGAGGGCCCCGTCGGAGTCTCCGCCGGACTCCCCTCCGACGCGGGCGGCGCCCTCGGCGGCCAGCAGGGTGTCGCCGCGCCCGGTGTCGATGCCGTAGAAGCAGGGCCAGCGGTGCGGGGGCGAGGCCAGCCGCACATGCACGCCGCGGGCGCCCGCGGCACGCACCATCGCCACGACGGTGGCCAGCGTGGTGCCCCGGACCAGCGAGTCGTCCACGAGGACGACGGACCGGCCCGCGAGCGCCGCCGGTACGGCCGTGAGCTTGGCCCGCACCGCCGCCTCCCGCTCCCCGGCGGTGCCGCCCAGGAAGGAACGGCCGACGCCGCGGTGCCGCAACAGGCCCTGGACGAGCGGCAGTCCGGCAGCCCAGGCGTACCCGTCGGCGGCCACCCGCGCGGTGTCGGGCACCGCGACGACGACGGCCCCGCGCGTGCCTCCGGCGCCGTCCGGAGGCGGCGCCTGCGCGGCGAGAGCCAGCCCGGCCTCGTAGCGCGCCTGATGGACGTCGCGCGCGCCGATGCGCGAGTCGGCACGCGCGAAGTACACGTACTCGAACAGGCACAGGCTGGGGGGCACCGGTGGTACGGGCAGCCGCGTGCTGCTGAGGCCCGACGCGTCGGCCCGCACGATCTCGCCGGGCTCCAGCTCGCGCACCACGCGCGCGCCCACGGCCTCCAGCGCCGCGGTCTCGGAGGCGAGCAGCCAGGTCTCCTCCGCCCTGCCCAGGCACAGCGGGCGGAAGCCGTGCGGGTCGCGGACCCCGAACAGCGCCTGCCCGTCGGTGAGAACCAGGGAGTACGCGCCCCGCACGCGCGGCAGCACGCGGCACAGCGCGTCCAGGAGCGGGCCCCCGGCGGCGTGCAGGGCGCGCGCCAGCGCAACGGTGTCGGGTTCGCCGGGCTCCCCGCCGGTCTCCTGCAAGGTGCCGTTGTGCGCGACCGCCAGCGCGGGCCGCCCCGGGGCGCCCGCCGTGACGGGCTGGGCGAGGGTGAGAGCGGCACGCGTCTCCGTACGGGCGTGCCGGGTGCCGGAGGTGGCGTAACGGACGTGGCCGATGGCCCCGTGCCCGGCGGGCAACGCGTCCGGCGCCGGTAGGGCCTCCTCCACCCGGCCGGAGCCGACGTGCCGGGTGAGCGCTCCGTCGCGCACGACGGCGAGCCCGGCGCTCTGTTCGCCCCTGTGCTGGAGCGCGAGGAGCATGGTGCGCACCAGCCGCGCCGCCCGGCCGTGCCGGGGGGCGGGCTGCCAGACCCCCGCCACCCCGCACGCCTCCCGGGGCTCGTCCATGGGCATGTCCGCCTCCTACGGGGTCGAGAGCCAGGCGCCCGCCGGTGCCCTGCCCGTGCGGACGCCGAGGCTGGTCAGCAGATAGGCGACGAGTTCCTCGCGCCGTGGCACGAGGTAGAAGTGATCACCGCGCAGGGCCCGCAGGGTGAACGGGCCTGTCGTGTACTGCCACCACCCCTCGGCCAGATGCGTGGGCACGCCCTCGTCCGAGGAGCCGACCAGCGCCGTGACGGGGCATTTGAGGGGCGGGCCGGGGCGGTAGCGGTACCGCTCGATGAGCCGGAAGTCGCCGCGCACCGCCGGCAGCAGCAACTCCCGGAGCCCCTCGTCGTCGAAGAGCCGGGGGTCGGTGCCGCTGAGCCGGTTCAGCTCGGCGAGCAGCGCCTCGTCGTCCCGCTGGTGCAGCTCGCCCCGGCGGGTGTCGGCCGGTGCCGGGTGGGCCGAGACGAAGAGGGCGCGGAGCCGTTCCGGGGCGGTCGCCGCCAGGGCGCGCGCGGTCTCGAAGGCAGCGACCGCGCCCATGCTGTGGCCGAAGAGAACCACGGGGACGTCGCCCCACGCGGCGAGTTCAGCGGCCAGCGGCCGGGCGATCTGGTCCATGTGGGTGGCCATCGGCTCGTCCAGCCGGTCGTCACGCCCCGGGTACTGCACGGCCGCCAGCTCGACGGAGGAGGGCAGGGCGCGCAGCCAGGGGAAGAAGAACCGTGCCGATCCCCCGGCGTGCGGGAAGCACACCAGGCGCAGCCGGGCCCTGCGCCGGGGGTGCGGAACGCGCAGCCACGTGCCTGCGGCGCCCCGGCCGTCGACGCCGCTGTCCGCGTCGCCGCTCACGTCCCCGTTCGCCTGCCCGTACACGCCGCCGCCCGCCCTGCCGTTCACATCCCCGTGCACCTCGCCGTACGCGCCCGGGCCGTTCATGCCCGGGCTCCCGTGGTGCGCAGTTCGCTCGCGAGGGCTGCGACCGTAGGGGTTCGCAGCAGGGCGCGCAGCAGGTCCTCGAAGGGGACGGCAGCGGCCTCGGCGACCTCGGCGCGGAGCCGGGCGACGAGCTGGGCGGCCAGCAGCGAGTCCCCGCCCAGTGCGAAGAAGTCGCTGTCGCGGGCGACCGCCCCCTCGGGCTGGGCCAGGACCGCCTCCCACTCCTGCGCGAGACGCCGCTCCAGCGCGTCCCGTGGCGGTGCTCCGCGCAGCGCGGCCTGCCGGTGCGAGTCGGCCAGCCAGCTCGCCACGGTCTTCCGGTCGACCTTGCCGTTGGGGCTGAGCGGCAGGGCGTCCACCGGCTCCAAGCGGTCGGGGATCATGTAGTCCGGCAGGCGGTCGGCGAGGTGGTCGAACAGGTCGTCCACGGGGATCTCGTGCTGGCCGCGCTTGAAGGTCGCGGCGATCAGGTGCTGCCCGAAGGCCACCGGACCGCCGCCCTCGCCGCTGCCGTCGGGGAGGGTGAGGACCGCCTCCGCTCCCGCACGGGTGAGGAGTTCACTCCACTCGCCGGCGTCGAAGAAGGTCTGGTCACGCCCCTTGCGCAGGTCCTCGAAGTCCGCGCCCTCCCCCGCCTTCCCGTCGAGCCGCACCAGGAACTCCATGGAGGTCATCAGCTCGGGCCGGTCGGCGGTCAGTTCGGTGAGGACGAGCCAGCCTCCGGGGGCCAGCAGCTCGCGCAGCCGGTCGAGGGTACGGCCGATGTGCCGGGCGTTGTGCAGGACGTTGGCGGCCACGATCAGGTCGAAGGACTGTGCGCCGTAGCCCTGGGCGCGGTGGTCGGCGTTGATGTCGAAGAGGCCGAAGCGCATCCAGGGTCGGTCGGCGTATTCCTCGCGGGCCGTGGTGAGGAAGAACTGGGACACGTCGGTGAAGAGATAGTCCGGCTCCGACGGCGCCAGCGCGGGCACCAGTTCGCGCGTGGTGGCGCCCACACCCGCGCCGATCTCCAGGACCCGCAGGGGACGGTGGGGAGGGACGGTGGCCGCGAGCCGGGCGGCGAGTCCGGCGGCGGCGCGGTTGAGGTAGCGGACGACGTCGTTGTCGGCGAACGCGGCCTGCGCGGTCTCCGTCCCGCCGTCAGGGAAGAGGAGCCGCACCTGGTCCTCCTCGCCCCGCATCAGCTCGGGCAGCCGCTCCATGCTGGTCCGGAACAGCGTCAGCACCGACGGCGGCCACAGCGTGTACCCGGCCTGCCACTCGTGCTCCTCCACGGCCTTCCACGCCGCGCTCAGCTCCTTCCGGCTCCCGGCGGCCAGGCAGTGGTAGCGGCCGGTACCCGCCTCGCGGCCGAGGAGGCCCGCGTCGGTGAGCGCGGTCAGCCACCGCCGTACGACGCGGTGGGCACGCGGCACGGTGCCGGTCCTGCGCAGGATCTCCGCGGCGCCGACGGGCGTGCCGTCCGCGGGGAACGCGTCCGTCTCCCGCAGCGCGGCGGTCATGGCGGCCAGTCCGGCCCCGTTCAGCAGCCGTACGGACTCCGCGAGCCCGTCGCTGCGCCGGGCCGGGAGCGCCTGTCGTCCGGCGGTCGCGGCCGAGCGCAGCAGCCCGGCCGTGTCCGGGGGGTCGGGGTGCGCGGGCGCGCCGGTGACCACGGCGGCCAGGGTCCGGTCGGCCGTGCTCTCGCCGAGGACGGTCACGACGGCCGAGCCGACGCGGGGGTCGGCCAGCAGCGCGGACTCGATCTCGGCCAGCTCGATACGGTGCCCGCGCACCTTGACCTGGGAGTCCTCGCGGCCGAGGAACTCGATGGTGCCGTCGGGCAGCCAGCGGCCCAGATCGCCGGTGCGGTAGAGGCGTTCGCCGGTGTCGGGGTGGATGACGAAGCGCTCGGCGGTGCGTTCCTGGTCCCCCAGGTAGCCCAGCGCGACGCCGGTGCCACCGATCCACAGCTCGCCGGGCACGTGCTCGGGGCGCTGCCGCAGCGCGGGGTCGAGCACGTGGAAGGTCTGGTTGGTCAGCGGAGTGCCGTAGGGGATGCTGCGCCAGTGCGCGGGGACCTCGCCGATGGGGTGGTGGATGGACCATACGGCGGCCTCGGTGGCGCCGCCGAGGCTGACGAGCCGGACGCCGGGGATGCGTTCGCGTACGGAGTCCGGGAGCGTCACGGGGATCCAGTCGCCGGAGAGCAGGGCCAGGCGGAGGACGGGCAGCTCCAGGTCCGGCACGCTGCTCAGGTAGTGCTCCAGCATCTGGAGCTGGGCGGGCACCGAGTTCCACAGGGTGACGCGGTGCCGGGCGGCCAGGTCGGCCCAGTGGGAAGGGTCGGCGCGGCGTGCGGGGTCGGGCAGCACCAGGCATCCGCCGGCCGCGAGGACGCCGAAGACGTCCCAGACGGACAGGTCGAAGCCGAGGGCCGCCAGGGCCAGCACACGGTCCGAGGAGCACACGCCGTACCGGGAGTTGATGTCCGTGAGGGTGTTGACGGCGCTGCGGTGGCTGATCATCACGCCCTTGGGGCGGCCGGTGGAGCCCGAGGTGTAGATGACGTAGGCGAGGTCCTCGCGGGAGGCGTGCGCCGGGGGCGGTGTGGTGCCCTCGGGCACCGGTTCGAGGGTGTCGACCGCGAGGGGTGCCGTACCGGGGGGCCAGCCCTCCGCGCTCAGCCACGACTGGGTGAGCACCCGGCGCGTACCGGCGTCCGCCATGACCGTCGCGCGGCGGGCGGGCGGCTGGTTGGTGTCGATGGGCACGTAGACGCCGTCGGCGAGCAGCACGCCCAGGACGGCGGCGACCTGCTCCCAGCCCTTGTCCATGACGACGGCGACCCGGTCCCCGCGCCGGTGCCCCGTCTCCGTCAGCACGTCGGCGACGGCCAGGGCGCGGCGCAGCAGTTCGCCATGGGTCATGGTGCCGCCGTCCCAGCGCAGCGCGACGTCCCCGGGGGCGCGCCGCGCGGCGGCCACGGCTCCCTGGTGGAGCAGTTCCTGGGGCTCGGGCGCGGCGGTGCTGTTGACCTTCGCGCGCGTCTCCAGCTGTGTGGCGGGCACGAGCCCGGGCAGGGGCGCGTCCCAGGCGGCCGGGACGCGGGCGAGGCCGGTGAGCAGTCCGCTGTACGCGTCGAACATGGCGTCCAGCACGCCGTCGGGGAAGAGCTCCTCGACCGCGTCCCAGGCGAGCAGCAGCTCGCCCCGGTCCTCGTACACCTGGTGGTCGAGCCACACCTGGGGGGTCTGGGAGAGCATCCAGCCGAACTCGCCCAGGTGCGTGCGGAACTCCTCGCCGACGAAGGCCCCGCCGAAGGGACCGCCCAGGTTGCAGGCGAAGACGACGGGGGCCGCGTAGGACTCCTGCGGGCGGGCACGTGCGACATCGCGCAGTACGTCCACGGCGGAGTACGCGGCGTGCGTGACGTCCTCACGGGTGCGGGCCTGGAGCCGGGCGGCGAGGCGGGCGAACGGCTCGCGCTGGCCGGTGTCCGCGGTCACCAGCACCAGGTTGGTGAAGTCGGCGACCAGCCCGTGCACGTCCGGGTGCAGCGGCTGGCGGTCGAACAGCGGGAGGTTGAGGGCGAAGTGCTGCTTGTCGCTCCAGGCGCCGAGCACGGCGGCGTAGGCGGCGGCGAGCGCCATCGAGGGGGTGAGCTCGTGGGCCCGCGCGTGCCGGGCGAAGGCTTCCCAGTCGGATGCGGCCAGGCGATGGGTACGGCGCGTGAACCGGGGTGCCGCCAGCGTCGCCGGGTCGGTGGCGACCGGCAGCCGGGGGCCCGGGGGCAACTCGTGCAGTCGCTCCTGCCAGTAGGCGCGGGCCTTGTCGCGGTCGGCGGCCCGGTGCGTCTCCAGGTCGGCGAGGTAGCGCGGGAAGGAGTACGCGGGTCCGGCGTCGCCGGTGACGCTGCCCGGCCGGGCGTAGGCGCGCGCCAGGTCTCCGAGCAGGAGCTGGATGCTGAGGACGTCGGCGATCAGCAGGTCGATGTCGAAGTGGACGCGGGTGGCACCCTCCGGCAGGAGGGAGAGCTGGACGTCGAAGAGGGGGCCGGAGGCGAGGGGGAAGCGGCGGTGCGCATAGAGCTCACGGTGCGACTCCAGCCGTTCCCGCGCCTGATCCGCCGTCAGTTCGCGCAGGTCGTGAACGGTCAGGCCGGGCCAGGCCGAGTCCGCGGCGATGCGCTGGGTGCCGTCCTCGGCGAACACGGCCCGCAGCATGGCGTGCCGCGCGACCACCTCCCGGACGGCGTCCTCCAGCCGGTCCGGGACGACGCCGTGCCCGTCGAACTCCATGTACGCGTGGCAGGAGTTGCCGCCCAGCGTCCGGCCCTCGCCGCGGCCGAGCCAGTACGCCTGCTGCACAGGGGTGAGCGGGAAGGGGGCGTCCTCGCTCCGGGCCGCCCGCCCGGCGCCGTCCCGGGGCGCCTGCCCCGCTTCCCGGCCGCCCTGTTCGCCCTGTTCACCGTGTTCGCCGTGCGGCTGCCGCGCGCCCGGACATCGGCGTTCGGCCAGCAGCCTGGACCAGGCGGCCAGGGTGGGCTCGCGCGCCAGCTCCGCGTAGTCGACCTCGGCGCCCTGGGCGCGCCATCGGCCGAGCAGCGCCATGGTGCGTATCGAGTCCAGCCCGCGGCGGATGAGGTTGTCGTCGGCCGCGAGCGCCGCCGGGCGGGTCCCGAGGACCTCGGCAACCGCCTCGCTCACCCGGGGGTCGACACGCGGGTCGACAGCGGGATCGTCCTGCGCCATGGCCAATCCTTTCCACGCCTTTTGGAATTCAGTGCGAGACCGGGAAGAAGGGCATTCCAGAATTCATTCCCGACCCGGGACACGGTCAGCCAATCTACGTCAGTCGCAGGACAGCGAAAAGGTAGGTAATCGAAGGGACAATACCTGCCCCAGGTATGTCCCCTTTTTCCTCACATACAGCCACTTCACCCCCCGAAATCGCCAGTCAATTTTTCGTTGGTTTTCCAGAAAGTAATCATTCCGTTATTGACTCGGCTCCCGGCAAGCTGGGGAACTATTTACACGGTGTCGGCCTTCCAGAATTCTTGGACCCGGCCGCGTTCCCGTTTTCTCGATTTCCCTGTCACCGAGGAGTGCGATTCACCGTGGACATGGTTCGATGGCCGGAGAAGCAGGCCGCGCGCTATCGCGCGGCGGGGTACTGGAGGGACCGGCCGCTGGGCGAGCTGCTCGCCGAAGGGGCCCGCGCGCGGGGCGAGGGAGCAGCACTCGTCTGGGACGGCGGCTCCCTCACCTACCCGGAGCTGGAGGAGCGCGCGGCCCGGCTCGCTGCCGGACTCGCCGGGCTCGGACTGCGCCCCGGCGACCGCGTCGTGGTCCAACTGCCCAACGAGCCGGGTTTCTTCGTGCTGCTCTTCGCTCTGCTGAGGATCGGCGCCGTGCCCGTCCTGGGGCTGCCCGCGTACCGCCGCAGCGAGATCGTCCATCTGTGCCGGCAGACCGGCGCCGTGGCCTACGCCGTGCCCGCGACCGACCCGGTCACCGGCTTCGACCACCGCGAACTGGCCGACACGGTCCGGGCCGAGGTCCCCGAGCTGCGGCACGTCCTGGTCGACGGGGATCCCGGCCGACACCGCGCCCACGGTCTCGACGCGGTCGAACGCGCCGGGTCCGCGCCGCTCCCGGCCTCCCTCCCCGAGCCCGACCCCGGCGCCCCCGCGCTGCTGCTGGTCTCCGGCGGGACCACCGGGCTGCCCAAGCTCATCCCGCGCACCCACAACGACTACGCGTACAACGCCCGCGCCAGCGCCGAGCTGTGCGGCCTGGGCCCCGGAACGGTCTATCTCGCCGCGCTGCCCGTCGCGCACAACTTCGCGCTGGCCTGCCCCGGCGTGCTCGGCACCCTCGGCGCGGGCGGGACCGTCGTGCTCAGCCGCTCCCCCGGGCCCGAGACCGTCTTCCCCCTCATCGCCGCGCACCGGGTGACGATCACCTCCGCGGTGCCCCCGCTCGCCGCCCTGTGGCTCCAAGCGGCCGAGTGGGACACCCCCGACCTCGGCAGTCTCCAGCTCCTCCAGGTCGGAGGCGCCCGGCTGTCGCCCGAGGTGGCACGCCGCGTGCCGTCTGGCCTGGGGTGCACGCTGCAGCAGGTCTTCGGCATGGCCGAGGGGCTGCTGAGCATGACGCGGCTCTCCGACGACGAGGAGCTGACCGCCGTCTCCCAGGGCCGCCCGCTCAGCCCCGACGACGAGATCCGCGTCGTGGACGAGGAGGACCGCGACGTCGCCCCCGGCGAGGTCGGCGAGCTGCTGACCCGCGGGCCCTACACGCCCCGCGGCTACTACCGCGCGGCGGAGCACAACGCACGCGCCTTCACTCCCGACGGCTTCTACCGCACCGGCGATCTCGTACGCGTGCTTCCCGGTGGCGAACTCGTCGTCGAGGGACGGCAGAAGGACCTCGTCAACCGGGGCGGCGACAAGGTCTCGGCGGACGAGCTGGAGGGGCATCTGCGCGCCCACCCCGCCGTGCTCGACGCGGCGGTGGTGCCGGTGCCCGATCCCTATCTCGGCGAGCGCACCTGCGCGTTCCTGGTGCTGCGCGCCCCGCACACCGCCGAGCCCGACCTGGCCGCCTTCCTCGACGAGCGGGGTGTCGCCGCGTTCAAGTGCCCCGACCTCGTCCACCTGCTGGACGCGCTGCCCGTGACCGGCGTGGGCAAGGTCGACAAGCGCGCCCTCGCCCGCCGCGCCGCCGACAGCGGCGAACGGTCGGCCCGGTCGGCCTCCTGAGCGCCGCCCCGTGATCCCCCCTCCGTACGAAAGGACGTCCGTCATGCCCGCAGCTCCCGTCTCCCGGCCCGTTCCGCACGCCGCCTTCACCGGCTCGCCCGCGACCGCCGCGGCCCGGCTGGCCCGTTCGGGCCCCTACGAGCAGTACGTGGTCTACGAGCGCGAGGGCACCTGGTGGTACGCGGGCGGCGTCGCGGCCTCGGTCACCGTCGAGGCCGGCAGCGCGACCCTGCGGCACGGCGGCACCGAGGTGGTCCGGGCCTGGCGCGCCGATCCGCTGTCCGCGGTGCGCGAACTGCTCGCCCAGCTCCCGATGGACCGGTGGCGCGCCTACGGCTGGGTCGCCTTCGAGATGGCGTACGCCCTGGCCGGAGCCGCCCCCGGGGAGCACGGGCCGCTGCTGCATCTCGTGGTCCCCGAGGCGGAGGTGGCCCTCACGCACGGCGGCGCCGAGATCCGATGTTGCCCGGACGCGGCGACGGAGCAGGCCCTGCGGACCACGCTGGCACAGCCCCGGACCGACCCGCGGACCGGGCCGCACCGCGCCGTCCCGGTCGATCTCGACCCGGGCCACAGCGGACTGTCGGCCTACCGGAGCGCGGTGTCCCAGGCCGTCTCGGCGATCCAGGAGGGGCAGCTGCGCAAGGTCATCCTCTCCCGCACCGTCCCCGTCGGCGCGGAGATCGACCTGCCCGCGACGTATCTGGCGGGCCGGGCGGCCAACTCCCCCGCGCGCTCCTTCCTGCTGCGGCTGCGCGGCACGGAGGCCGCCGGCTTCAGCCCCGAGACGGTGGTCGAGGTGACGCCCGAGGGGCGGGTGTCCACCCAGCCGCTGGCCGGCACCCGCGCGCTGACCGGCGACGCGGACGGTGACGCGGCCCGGCGCGCGGAACTGCTCGCGGACGCCAAGGAGGTCTACGAGCACGCGATATCGGTCCAGGTCGCCTGGGACGAGCTGACCGCCCTGTGCCGAGCGGGCTCCGTACGCGCCGAGGAGTTCATGACGGTCAGGGAACGCGGCAGCGTGCAGCACCTGGCCTCACGGATCACCGGCGAACTGCGGACCCACGGGGAGGGGCCCTGGGCGGCGCTGGCCGCCGTCTTCCCGGCCGTGACGGCCTCCGGGGTCCCCAAGTCCGCGGCCTACGAAACGATCCGGCGGCTGGAGCCCGATCCGCGCGGCCTCTACAGCGGCGCGGTGCTCACCGTCGGCCACGACGGGGCCATGGACGCGGCACTGGTGCTGCGCACCGTCTTCCGCAGCGGCGGCAGGACCTGGCTGCGGGCAGGCGCCGGGATCGTCGGGGACTCGCGCCCCGAGCGGGAGTTCGAGGAGACCTGCGAGAAGCTGCGCAGCGTCTCGCGCACTCTGGTCCCCGCCGTGGAGACGGCGTCCTGAGACGCCCCCGGGGGCATGGGAGGAGACGGGCATGTCATTGCAGGTGAGGGTGCTCGATCTGCTGTCGTCGGCCGACCGACCCCTCCAGGGGCGGGAGATCCAGGAGCGGCTGAACCAGGAGCAGGAGCACCGGCTCGCGTACACCACCGTCCTCACCGTGCTGCGGCGCCTGGTGGAGGCGGGCGCCGCGGCGCGGGAGCGCAGCGGGCGCCTCTTCCTCTACCAGGCGACCTGCCGGGGTGAGGTGGGCCTGGCGGTGCGGAAGGTGTTCGCGCACTACGGGGCCGACGCGGTGGAGCACTTCGTGGCGCAGGCCCGCGCCGATCCGGCGCTGTGGGCGCAACTGGCGACCGCCGTGGCCGGGCCCGCCTCCCCCCGGTGGGAGGGAAGCGGGCCGGCGGCGGACGCCGCGCCGGGCCGATCGGGCTGGTGCGGCTAGGAACTCCCCTCCGAGCAGGGCCGGAGCGGTCAGCTCCGGCCCGTGCGCGTGAGGGAGCGGAGGAGCTCGGCGGTGTGCTCGCCGAGCGCGCGCACCGCCTCCTCCGTGTACCGGCGGGGGTCGTACCACCAGTCGAGGTGGACGCGGCCGTCCTCCCGCACGGCCCGTACGTCGAGGAACTGGCCACGGGCGAGCGCGGGTTCGCCCAGCGGCTCGCCCTCCACCGGCACCGGGACGAGCAGGGCGTGCCCGCTCGCCGCCGTGAGGGCGCGGGTGCCCTGGTCGGTGAAGGTCGTGCGGGCCGCGGGAAGGCGGCTCAGCGCCACCGCGGTCGGCGGGTGGAAGTGCCGCAGCGTGCCGTAGTGGAGGCCGTGGAACGGGACGTCCGCCAGAGCGTCCGCCGCGGCCTCCACGTCCGCCACTCCACCGGCGCCGAGGCTGGGGAGGAGGACCGGGTGTCCGGCCGTGAAGCAGCCGAGGGCCTGGTCGAGATCCATACCGGGGATCTTCTCCGTACGGGCGCTGCCCAGGACCTCGACGAGCGCACCGTCCTGCTCCGCGTGCGCGGCCAGCGCCCCCGCCAGGGCGGCCAGGAGCACCGTGGCGGCTCGCGGGCGGCGTGGGCCTCCCGCCGTCCGCAGGCGCGAGGTCAGGGTGGCGTCCAGGGTCAGCCGGGCGCGCCGCGCGGGGCCCCTCCCCTGCCCGTCCCGCACCGGAGGCGTGCCGGGGGCACGGCGCAGGACGTCCAGCCAGTACGCGCTCTCCCCGGCGAGCGTGTCCAGGTCCAGCCGGGTGGTCGTCCCGGCCCACCGCGCCCAGCTGGTGGGTGCGGGCGGCAGCGCGTTCGTACGGTCCGCGAGTGCCCAGCGCAGCGCGGTGGTCAGGTGCTTGACGAGCAGCCGCTGGGTGGTGCGGTCGGCCAGCGCGGCGTGCGGCGCGAGCACCAGGTGGCGCGGCGCGCCGTCCGGGGCGTCGAGCAGCACCGCTTCGAGCCCGGCACGCGCGCCGTCCCCGGCACGCGCGCCGTCCCCGGCACGCTCGCCGTACGCCGCGCGCGCGGCGGCCGCCAGTTCGTCCCCGGAGGGCTCCGCCGCCTCCGGCCCCTGAGCGAACGTCAGGATCTCGTCCGGCGGACCGGGCCGGTCGGGCAGCCAGGTCTCCCACAGTCCCGCGCGTACGGACAGCCGGACCCGGAGCGCGTCGTGGGCCTCAAGGACCGTGTGCAGGGCCCGGCGTACGTGATCGGCGCCGGCCGCCGCGTCGAGGCGGAGGACAAGGGGGACGTCGAGCCCGGGAACGGCCGCCGCGTCGGCGAGCAGATCGAGCTGGGGAGGGGTGAGGGGCAGCTCCACGAGCGCGGGCCCCGAGGGGGCCGAAGGAGCGGCCGTCCCTCCGTCCGCAGGACCCGCGGTGGCGCTCGCTTCCGCGCCCTGGACCTCTCCGCCGGTGACGGCGCGGGTGAGCGCTTCGAGCGTGGGGTTCTGCAGGACGGTACGAGGGCTGAAGCGCAGCCCGGCCGAGCGTGCCCGGCCCGACATCTGGGCCGCCATGACCGAATCGCCGCCCAGGGTGAAGAAGTTGGCCCGCGGGTCGGGGCTGGTGATCCCGAGGGTCTGTGCCCACAGGCCCGCCAGCTGGGCCTCGGGGCTCCCGGCCTCGGGGCTCCCGCCCTGTCCGGCGGCCTGCGATGCGGCGGCCTCGTGCCGCCCGCCCGCCGCGTAGGCGGACTCCACCCAGTGGCGCGCACGCTGGAAGGGGTAGCCGGGCAACGCGCAGGGGACGCGTCCCAGGTGGAGCGGCGACCAGTCCACGTCGACGCCCTGCTCCCACAACCTCCCCAGCGCGCGCCGGAAGCGGTCGAGGGCCGGGACGGCGTCCTCGTCCTCCGCCCCCTCGTCCTCGCCCTCCGCGGAACCGGGCAGCACCCGCACGGCCCGCCCCGGCCCCGCTTCGAGCAGGAGATGACGCTCGGTCTCAGGGACCGCGCCCAGGATCTTCGCCCAGCCCCGCTGGTCGTGCTCCTCGTCCGGCAGCCACCAGTCAGGGTCGGCGGGCGCCCCGTTCAGCCAGCCGCCGTGGGCCGCGGAGAGGAACGGGAGGGAGCCCGGCGGCGCGAGCACGGGCGCGGGCCCGCCCTCACCCTCGGCCCCGGCCCCGGCCCCGGCCCCGGCCCCGATCGGACAGCGAGCCACCAGCGCGGCGGCGTCCTCCAGACCGACGACCCCCGCGAGGCAGGCGGCCGTCACCTCGCCGACCCCCCGACCGGCGACGGCCGACGGGGAGACGCCCCACGCGGAGAGCCCGTGCGCGCACGCGTACTGCGCGCAGAACACCAGCGCGGGGCCACAGCCGTCGTCCTCGGCGGCATCCGCCCCGGGGTCGAGGAGGCGGGCGAACAGGTCCACGCCCAGCCGCTCCCCGGCCGCCCCGGCGGCCTCCTCCAGGTGGCGGGCGAAGACGGGCTCCGCCTCGCACAGCGCCCGGAAACCCTCGGGCGGCAGCCCTGGACCGCCCTTCGGCGCGGCGGGGAACAGCAGCAGCACGGGCGGCGGCGCGTCCCCGGCCGCCGTCGCCACACGTACGGCCTCCGCGTCCGCGAGGGGCCGGTCGAGCGCCTCCGCCGCCTGCCGGGCGTCGTACGCGAGCAGCGTGTGCCGGTGGCCGAAGGCGCGTCGGCCGCGGGACAGCGTCGAGGACACCGCGGCCAGATCGGCGCCGGGCCGCTCCCGCAGATGCGCGGCCAGCCGGGTGCGCGCCTCGCGGAGGGCTTCCGCCGTGCGGGCGCTGAGCGTGAGCACCTGGGGCCCCGGCGGGAGGGGCGCGTCGGGGCGGGCGGGGGCCTCTTCGAGGACGACGTGCGCGTTGGTGCCGCCCGCGCCGAGGGAGGTGACGCACGCCCGGCGGGGTGTGCCGCCCTCGCCCTCCGGCCAGGGGGTGCGGCGGTCCTGCACGCGGAACGGGCTGTCCTTGAGCTGGAGCTCGGGGTGCGGCTCCGTGAAGTGGAGCGTGGGGACCAGGGTCCGGTTCTCCAGGCAGAGGACCGTCTTGATGAGGCCGACGACGCCCGCCGCCGTCTCGCAGTGGCCGACGTTGCCCTTCACCGAGCCCAGGGCGCACCAGCCGGACTCCTCGTGCTGCCCGAACGCCGCGCGCAGCGCGGCGACCTCGACCGGGTCCCCGAGCGCTGTGCCGGTGCCGTGGGCCTCCACGTAGCCGATGGTGCGGGGGTCGGTGCCGGCGAGCGCGAGCGCCTCCTTGACGACCTCGGCCTGCATCTGGACGCTGGGCGCCGTATAACCCATCTTCAGCGAGCCGTCGTTGTTGACGGCCGAGCCGCGGATGACGGCCCGTACGGGGTCGCCGTCGCGCAGCGCGTCGTCGAGCCGTTTGAGCACGACGACTCCTCCGCCGCTGGTGAAGACCGTGCCCCCCGCCTGGGCGTCGAACGGGCGGCAGTGGCCGTCCGGGGACATCACAGAGTCCAGGTCGCGTACGTAGCCGACCCGGTGGGGCACCTTGACCGATATGCCGCCCGCCAGAGCCATGTCCGACTCGCCGCACAGCAGGCTCTGGCAGGCCAGGTGCACGGAGACGAGGGCGCTGGAGCAGGCGGTCTGCACGCTCAGTGCGGGGCCGTGCAGGTCGAAGGCGTGCGCGACACGGGTCGCGTAGAAGTTGACGTCGTTCGCCGACCAGGCGCTCATCTGCGCCGAGGAGCTCCCGGCGCCCAGGAAGGCGGGCAGGTCCTGCTGGGAGAGCACGTGGTACGGGTAGTAGCCGCAGGCCGATCCCGAGAGGAAGACGCCGATGGCGCCCTCGTGGCGGTACGGGTCGCACGCGGCGTCCTCCAGGGCGTGCCAGGAGCACTCCAGCAGTAGCCGCTGCTGGGGGTCCATGGTGGCCGCGAGGCTGGGTGCGAAGCCGAAGAAGCCGGCGTCGAAGTCCTCGATGCCGGTGAGGGTCCCGGCCCGGGGGATGTAGGAGGGGTCGGTCAGGACGGACGACGGGACCCCCTGGCGGCGGAGCTCCTCCTCGCCGAGCGTCTCCAGGCACTCGCGGCCGTCGCGCAGGTTCTCCCAGAAGTCCCGCACGGTGGGGGCCATGGGAAATCTTCCAGCCATGCCCACGACGGCGACGGCCTCCTGGGCGTCGGTACCGTCCTGGGAACTGTGCTCGTGCTCTCCGGGGTTCACTGCGGCTTTCTCCTTCTCGCCTGCTGCGCGGTACGCGTACGACGGGACCGGGACCGGGTCTGCGCGCGAGCGGTTCCGTCGTCGGCGCCGTTCCGCGCGGTTCCGGTCGTGGTGGCGGTCGTGGTGGCGGACGTAGGGGGTGTGAGCCGGGCGGTGATCTCGTCCGTCAGATCCGCGAGGGTCGCCCCCTGGAGGAGCCGGGTGACGGGGATCTCGGTGCCGAAGTCGTCCCGTACGGCGTTCTTGATGCGGACGGCGGCCAGGGAGTCGAGCCCGAGGTGGACCAGCGCCTCGCGCTCGGGGAGCCGTTCGTGCTGCCCGCCGAGCAGGGGACGGGCGCGATGGGCGAGCCGGTCGCCGACCGTGCGCCGCAGCGCCTCGGGGCCGAGCAGGGCGAGCGCCTCGGGCGACAGCTCCGCGTCCTCGCTGCCCCGGGGCAGCGCCGGGGCCAGGTACGAGGAGGCCGTGGCGTGCGGTGAGACGAGGGCGAAGTCGGGGGCCAGGCGCAGCACTCCGGCCTGGGTACGGCCCTGGGCCAGCAGCTCTTCCAGCGCTGCGAACGCCTCGCGCGGCCGGATCTTGTCCATGCCGGTCACCCTCCGGCCGCTGGCGCCGCCCGTCTCGGCCCAGGGGCCCCAGTCGACGGCGAGCGCGGGCAGCCCCCGGGCACGGCGCCACAGGGCGAGGGCGTCCAGGGCGGTGTTGGCGGCCGCGTAGTTCGTCTGGCCGGGCGAGCCCAGGAGCCCCGCGCTGGAGGAGTAGCCGATCCACCAGTCCGGCTGGTGGCCCGCAGAGGCCAGGTGGAGACGCCAGGCGCCGGTGACCTTGGGCCGCCACACGCGGGCGGTCCTGGCGGCGTCCATGCCGGAGACGAGGGCGTCGTCGGTGAGCCCCGCCGCGTGGACGATGCCGCGCACCGCCGCGCCGCGTGCGGTGACCGCGTCCATGAGCCGTTCGGCGACGCCGGGTTCGGCGAGGTCCCCCTGGACGACCTCGACGTGCGTGCCGTCCGCCGTGAGCGCGCCGATGACTTCCCGGGCCTCAGGGCCGGGCGCCGAGCGACCGTTGAGCACGAGGTGACGGGCACCGTGCGCGGCGAGCCAGCGCGCCGTGGCCAGGCCGAGGCCGCCCGTACCGCCGGTGATGACATAGCCGCCGTCGGGCCGTACGAGGGGGCCCGTGGAGGGGGCGACGGGGCGGGCGCCCGGCTCCACGGGGGTCACCCGGGCGAGACGGCGGGTGGCGCCGCGCAGCACGACCTCCGCGTGATCGGCCCCCGAGCAGAGCTCGTCGGCCAGCCGGACGGGGCCCGCGTCCTGGTCGAGGTCGACGAGCGTGGGGCGGAGCTCGGGGACCTCGGCGCGCAGGGAGCGGAACAGGCCCGGCAGCCCGGCCTGGGCGAGGTCGGGCTCCGCGTCCGCCGGTTCCGTCGCCCGGGTGACGGCGTACAGCCTGGGCGGTTCGGGCTGCCGGGGGTGCCGCGCGGCGGCACGCGCGGCACCGAGGAAGGACGCCCAGCGCCGCCCGTCGTCCTCCCGCGGCGAGGGGAGGCCGTCGTCCACGGGATCCGTGGACCAGCCCAGCAGGACGACCCCGTCCACCGGCGGCGCCGAGGGCCCGGCACGCCCGGTCCACTCCGCCAGGTCGGCGAGGGCGAGCGTCTCGGCCGTCGCGCCACGCCGCTCCAGCTCCGCGGCCAGGCTCGCGGCGAAGCCGTCATCCGCTCCCTCCGCGATCAGCCAGGTGCGGGCCACTGCCCGGTCCGCCGGGGGCGGGGGCAACGGCGCGGCCACGTACGTCACTTCGTGGAGCAGACCGTCGGCCGTGACCGGCAGCGCGTCCTCGTCCAGGCGTTGCAGGACGACGTCGCGCAGCTCGGCCACGAGCCGTCCGCTCTCGTCGCCGACCTCGATGTCGGCGGCCCGCCCCGCCGGGTGGGGCCGGAGCCGGGCCGCGCAGGCGAGGGAGGCGGGCAGGTCGGCGTGGAGGCGGAGTCCGCCGATGCGCGCCGGTACGCACAGGCCGCCGGTCTCCTCCACCAGCGCGGCGGCGAGGCCGTGCAGACAGGCGTCGAGCAGCGCGGGGTGCGCGTGCATCCGCGCGTCGCGCGGCAGCCCGTCGGGCCGGCGGACCCGGCTGCGGGCCGTGCCCCCGCCGTCGCCTCCCCCGGCGTCCTCCTCGTCATCGCCGTCCGCCGCGGCGGGCAGGGTGAGCCCGGTCAGGGCGGCGAAGGCCGGGCCGTGGCGCAGTCCCGCCGCGCTCAACCGGTCGTAGACGGCGGTCGCGGTGCGCGTGGGGGCCTCCCCGTCCGTGCGGGTCCGAGTGGGCGGTGCGGACACGGGGCGGGGTCCCGGAACCGTCAGGTGGGCCGTGGCGTGCAGCACCGTCGCCCCGCGCTGATGCGTGCTGAACTCGATGTCGGCGCCGTCCTCCGTGACGGTGAGCGCCGTGGTGAGCGTGACGGGGGCTGCGAGTGGCAGCATTCTGCGGAACTCGGCGTCCCGCAGCGCGAGTTCCCGTACCGGCGTGCCCAGCGCGGTCCTTCCCGCGGCGAGGGCCATCTCGCAGTAGCTGGTCGCCGAGAGCAGGGGCAGATCCCCGATCCGGTGGTCGGCCAGCCAGGGGAGCCGCGCGGTGTCGAGCGTCTGCTGCCACAGATGCCGCTCGGGCTCGCCCGGCAGATGGATGTGGACGCCGAGCAGGGGGTGCGTACCGGCGTCCTGCGACACGGCGGTCGCGGCCGGGGCGGTGACAGGTGACGGGGAAGGACCGGCGGCGTGGTGCCAGACGGTGGTGGGTACGTCCGCGAGCCGGCCCGAGGGGTACAGGCGTGCCCAGTCCAGGGCGCAGCCGTGCGCGTAGGCGCGGGCCACGCCGTCCCGGAGGGCCGAGGTGTCCGGCGCGTCCTTGCGCAGGGACGCCAGGACGAGGGTGTCGGGAATCCCGCTGTCGGCCAGGGTGTCCGTCAGCGGGCGTGCGGCGACGGTGTGCGGGGCGACCTCCACGAAGACCCGCATGCCGTCCTCCAGGGCGGCGTTCACGGCGTCCAGCAGCCGGACGGGGTTGCGCACGTTGGCCGTCCAGTAGGCGGCGTCGAAGTCCGGGACCTCCCGGGGGTCGGCCAGTGCCGTGCTGTAGAAGGGCAGGGACGGGGGTTCGCCGCCGATTCCGTCGAGTGCCCGGAGCAGGTCCGGCACGGCGCGCTGCGCCAGGCTGCTGTGGCCCGGCGCGTGGCCGCCGCGCACGGGGTAGGTGGCGATGTCCTCGGCCTCGCAGGCGGTGAGGAAGGTGTCGACGGGCGCGGCGGGCCCGGCCACCACGCAGGAACGTGTGGAGCTGTGGACCGCGATCTCCACCTCCGGGTGGGCGCGCAGCCGCCGTTCGGTCTCACCGGGCGGCAGGTCGACGACGGCCGTCGTGCCATGGCCGAACATGCGCCGCTGCATGACCCGGGCACGGGTGGTCACGGCGCGGGCGGCTTCGTGCCGGTCCATCGCGCCGCTGACGACGGCGGCGGCCAGCTCGCCCATCGACTGGCCCAGCACGGCGTCGGGGCGCAGCCCCCGGGCCTGCCAGACGGCCGCGAGGCCGAGCTGCGTGGCGAAGAGGAGGGGCTGGAGCAGCGGGGCCTCGGCCTGTGCCAGGTCGGCCCCGGTGAGCGCCTCGCGCAGCGAACCGCCGCAGGGCCCGTCGAGCACGGGCCCGAGGTCGCCGACGACCTCGGCGAAGGCGGGTTCCCGCAGGAGGGCGCGGCCCATCCCGTTCCAGTGGGAGCCGTATCCGGAGAAGACGAAGACGACGCCCGGCGTGCAGGGGCCCACCGCCGTACGGCTGCCCGCCCGGTCGGCGAGGCTCCGCAGGGCGCGTACGAGCGTACCGGGGTCGTGGGCGTGCACGGCCTCCCGGACGGGGTGGTGGGAGCGGCGGCGGGCGAGAGTATGGGCGAGGTCGGACAGCGGCACCTCGGCGCCGGGGCCGCTCAGCCACTCCGCCAGGGCCGCGGCCTTCGCGGCGAGGCCGCGCGGGGAGCGGCAGGAGAGGGGGAAGAGCAGCGGCTCGGGATCCGCGGGGGCGGTCACAGGGAGTCCGCCTGCTCGATCAGTTCGGTGTACCAGTCCAGCAGGGGGAGCACGTCCTCGCGTTCACCGGGCGGCAGGGTGAACACGCAGCGGCTGACGCCCGCTTCGACGCAGCGGGCGACGGCCTCCTCCTCGGGCGGCACCTCGACCGCCGTGACCGGTACGGGTGGCCGTCCGGCGTCGGCCGCGCGGGCGTTGAGCTGGTCGATGCGCTCGCCCAGCCCCGCCCCCTCGATGCTGTACATCGGCATCCATTCGCCGCCGGTCTCCAGGACCCGGTCGAGCGCGCGCCGCCCGGTGAGCCCGATGAGCAGGGGCGGGTGCGGGCGCTGCACGGGCTTCGGCAGCGACACCACGGGGTCGAACTTGACGAAGCGTCCGGCGTACGCCGCCTCGTGCCGGGTCCACACGGCACGCATGGCCTCCAGGTGCTCGACGAGCCGGGAGGCGCGGGTGGCGGGGTCGACGCCGTGGTTGAGGAGCTCTTCGGTGACCCATCCGGTGCCGACGCCGAAGAGGAACCGGCCCTGGGAGAGGACATCGAGGCTGGCGACCTGTTTGGCCAGGATCAGCGGGTCCCGTACGGGGACCTCGCAGATGCCGGTGCCGATCAGCAGCGTCTCGGTGGTGGCGGCGACGGCGGCCAGCGCGGTGAAGGGGTCGAGCCCCTGAAGGGCCTCGGGGACGACGGCGCCGCCGTCCGGGCGCGGGGTCTCGATACGTGCGGGCATGTGCGTGTGCTCGGGTACGAACAGCGACTCGAAGCCCCGTTCCTCCGCTTCCTGGCCGAGGGAGACCGGGTCGTAGGAGAAGTCTGTGATGACGCAGAGCAGTCCGAACTTCATGTGCACCTCGGATCGGTCGGGGTTCGGGTCACGGCGCGTCGGACAGGACGGCGTGCGCGTTGGTGCCGCCGATGCCGAACGAGCTGACGCCCGCGAGGCGGCGGCCCTGTGGGGCGTCCCACCGGGTGAGGCGGGCGACGACGTCCAGCCCGAGACCGGTGAAGTCGATGTCCGGGTGGGCGCGGTGGTGGTGCGGGGTGGGCGGCAGCCGGCCGTGGTGCAGGGCGAGGACGCACTTGAGCGTCCCGGCGAGGCCGGCGGCGGCCTCCAGGTGCCCGAAGTTCGCCTTGACGGAGCCGATACGCAGCGGCCGGGGCGCGGGGCCACGCGCCCGGCCCAGCGCTCCGGCCTCGATGGGGTCGCCCAGGCGCGTGCCCGTGCCGTGCGCCTCCACGTAGCCGAGCCGGGCGGGGTCGGTTCCGGCCGCGTGCCAGGCCCTGCGCAGCAGGGCCTCCTGCGCGGATGGGCTGGGTGCGGTCAGTCCGTTGGAACGGCCGTCCTGGTTGACGGCGGAGCCGTGCAGCAGGGCGAGGACGCGGTCGCCGGAGCGCAGCGCCTCGGCGTAGGGCTTGAGGACGAGCGCCACGCAGCCCTCGGCGCGCACGATCCCGTCGGCCGCGGCGTCGAAGGGGCGGCAGCGCCCGGTGGGCGAGGACGCCTCGGCCTGGTCGGCGTAGACCGTGCCGCCGGGCGAGAGCAGGACGTTGACGCCGCCGACGATCGCGAGGTCGCTCTCGCCGGTACGCAGGCTCTGTGCCGCGAGGTGGACGGCCACGAGGGAGGAGGAGCACGCCGTGTCGACGGTGAGGCTGGGGCCGTTCAGATCCAGGAGATACGAGAGCCGGTTGGCGATGACGCTCAGGGCGCTTCCCTGGAGGGTCCAGCCGCTGATGTCGCCGAGGGCCTCCATGCGGCGGCGCGCGAAGTCGTCGCCGCTGGCGCCCACGAACACCCCGCAGGAGGTGCCCGCGAGGTGCTCGGTCGGGATCCCCGCGTGCTCCAGCGCCTCCCAGGCGACCTCCAGGAAGAGCTTCTGCTGCGGGTCCATCTCGGCGCACTCGCCCGGCGGTATCCCGAAGAAGTCCGCGTCGAAGGCGCCGACGTCGTCGAGGAATCCCCCGACAGCGGTGGTGCGATCGAGCACGGAGGCGTGCGCGGGGGACGCGCCGCGGTACTCCTCCCAGCGCCCGGAGGGGAGTTCGGAGACGGCGTCGCCGCCGTCGCGGAGGAACTCCCACAGGGCGGCGGGGCTGCCGAGGCCGCCGGGCAGCCGGCAGCCCGCGCCGACGACGGCGAGCGGCATCGCGCCGCCGCCGTGCCCGCCCTCGGCGGGGCCGGAAGGGCTTGGGCCGCCCTCCGTCCCCTCCAGGCCATCGTCGGCCACCTCCTCCAGGTGCGCGGCGAGGCGGCGCACGGTGGGGTGCTGCCACAGGAGCGTGGGGGCCAGCGGCCGCCCGAGGTGTGCCGCGAGGCGGCCGGAGAGCGCGGTGGCCTCCCGCGAGCGCAGCCCGTACTCGCGGAACGGCCGGTCGATGTCGATCTGTCCGGGCGGCAGCGCGCACCGCTCGGCGAGCTGCTCGGTGAGCCAGTGGCGCAGCGCGCTCATCGCGGCGCCCTGTCGCGGGCGACGGCCTGCGCGGCCAGCTCGCCCCGGACGTAGAGGTCGCGGCAGATCCGGCGGCGCAGCTTGCCGCTGGAGGTCTTGGGGATGGTGGCGCGGCTGACGAGCGCGATGTCGTACAGCTCGACGTCATGGGCCTCGGCGACGGCCGCGCGCACCGCGGCGCGCAGCGCCTCCGTGTCCGTCACCGCCTCGGCCTCCGGACGCAGTTCCACAACCGCGACGGCGAGTTCGCTCTCGCCCGTCTCCACGGCGAAGGCAGCGATGTGTCCGCGACGCACGGCCGGGCTGACCTGTTCCACCGTCACCTCGATGTCGATGGCGTGGTGGTTGCGGCCGTCGACGATGAGGACGTCCTTGGCCCGGCCCGCGATGAAGATCTGGCCGTCGTGGACGAAGCCCAGATCTCCGGTGCGCAGCCAGCGCCCGCCGCCGTCGAGGGTGCCCTGGAAGGTGGGGTCGCTCCCGTCGTGGAGCCAGTAGCCGTCGCACACGTTCTCACCGGACACCCACAGCTCCCCGACGGTGCCCGAGGGGGCGGGGGCATCCGTTCCGGGGTGGACGACGCGCACCCGCTGGCCCTGGAAGGGCGCTCCGCAGCCGACGAGACGGCGCGCGTCCGGCTCCGTCTCGGGGCAGGGCACCACCCGCCCGTCCGCGAGCGCCTCGCGGTCGAACCCCATGACGACCGGCGGCATCTCGGCCCCGTCACCGGTCACGATGAGTGTGGCCTCGGCCAGGCCCCAGCAGGGCGAGTGGGCGGTGTGCCGAAAACCGTGCGGCGCGTAGACCCGGGTGAAGCGGGAGAGGGAGGCGGCGCGGACGGGCTCGGAGGCGTTGCCGAGGTAGCGCACCGTGGACAGGTCGACGCCCGCGCGCTCGCCCTCGGGCACGGCGTCGACGCACACGTCCAGGGCGAAGTTCGGGATCATCGCGTGCGTGCCGCCGTACGTGCCGAACTGGCGCAGCCAGCGTGCGGGGCGCTGGATGAACGCCTGGGGCGTCAGCTGGACGGCGGGGATGCCCACGGCCAGCGGCAGGACGAGCGCGAAGACCAGGCCCATGTCGTGGAAGAACGGGAGCCAGTTGACGATCGTGGAGTCCTCCGCGATCCGCTGGCGGTCGACGTGCTGGGCGACGGACACGGCGATGTTGCGGTGGGTGACCTGCACGCCGTTGGGCTTACGGGTGGAGCCGGAGGTGTACTGGAGGTAGGCCGTCGCGCCGGGTTCCACGGCCCCCGGCGGCGGGCCGCTCGCGGGCGTCGGGGCGGCGCCCAGGTCGTCCGCGGTCAGCACACGCGCACGAGCGGCGGGCCCGGTGACGGCGGCGAGGGCCGCCTCCACGGGCTCCCGGTGCGCCTCCAGGGTGATCACGGCGCCGGGGGCGGCGTCGGCCAGGGTGGGGGCGAGCCGTTCCGACTGGCGCTGCAGATCGGGCGGGAGCAGGGGCACGGGCAGCAGTCCCGCGTACAGGCAGCCGAGGAACGCCGCCACGTACCCCGGCCCGTTGGGGCAGAGGATGGCGACGCGGTCCCCGGGCACGGCGTGGTCCAGCAGCCGGCCGGCGAGGATCCGGGCGCGGGTGTCGAGTTCACGCCGGGAGAGGTGGAGGGTCTCGCCCTCCCACGAGGTGGTGTGGTCGAGGAAGGTCATGGCACGTGCCTCGGGGCGTGCCGCGGCCAGTGCCCGGAACGCGGCGGCCAGGCCCCGCTGTTCGAGGACGGCGAGCTCGGCGCCGAGTGCGCGGGTGGTGATGGTGTTCACGGCTGGGCGCCTTTCGGGTTCGGCTCCTCCGGCTGGGAGCGCGGGGGGTACGGGGACCGTTCTCCGGCGGCGTGCGGCGACAGCCAGACGGAGAAGGCGTCGAGGTCGGGGACGATGACCGTCGAGCAGGCGAGGACGGCCACGTTGTGCCGCATGGGAGTGATGGCGACGACGGTGCGTTCCGCCGCGTAGGCGGCGTACATCTCGGCGGCGGTGCCCATGCTGGGCTCGTCGCCGGGGAGCCAGGCGACGCACACGTCGCTCGCGGCGGCGAGCCGGGCCATCTCGTGGAAGAGCTCCAGCAGTTGGCGCGTGGGCCGGTCGAGCTCCGCCCGGACGAGCGTGCGTGGGCCGGCCAGCGCGGCGAGCCGGTCACGGGCGGCGCGCTGGCCGCCGCCGTGCCGGGCGAGGACGAGTTCGTGGGGGTCGTGGACCACGGCACCCGGGTCGTGGCGGTGGATGAGCGCGCGCAGCGCGGGCCGGTAGCTCTGGTCGGCGGCGTCGACGGCGCGGCGGGCACCCTGCATGACTCCGGCCAGGAAGTAGCTGGTGGTCACTCGTCCTCCACGGAATAGGCGGGCCACTCCTGGGTGTGCGGCACGACGCGGTCGTAGATCGCGGCGGCGTCCGTCACGAAGGCGGTGACCTCCTCGGGCGTCGCCCGTACGGCGTCGGCGAGCCCCGCCAGGTCCTCGTCGTACCCAGGGGTGCCGCGCCGGCTGACCTGCCCCTGGTTGTTCTTGGTCATCAGGAAGGCCGGGTCCCGCAGTTCGGCGCGCGGGCGGCCGGTGAAGGGCAGCACCAGTTCGCGCAGGCACCGGTCGCCGGGGTGCAGGGCACGCAGTGAGAGGTTGTTCTGCATGGGCTCCAGGAGCATGCGGCGGGCGAAGCCGCCGGGCACCGGGAAGAAGGGCAGTTCCGTGCCGAGGTGGAAGGTGAACGCGCGGTGGGTGACCGTGGCCGCGCGGCGCGGGCTGTAGCGGGCGTATTCGAGCAGCAGCACGCCGTCCCGCAGCCACCAGGTGGCGGCCAGCCGTGACGGCGCGGCCGAGCCGTCGGCGCGGGTCCGGAGGGGGTAGGCGTCCACCGCGGCGCTCACCGTGCCGTCCACGGCGTCCGCACGGCGCAGCCGCAGGGGGGCCAGGTGCGGCAGATAGGGGTCCAGGAGCGTGAGCCCGCCGTCCTCGAAGTACATCGCGGGGGCGTGGCCGCCCGCGTAGAGGAAGGTGGGCCGGACGCCGTGGTGGCGCGCGATCCGCCGCGCGACCTCGAATGTCTGCCATCCGCAGCCCCGGCCGAGCCGCCACGGCGGGGCTCCGGATCCGTAGTACTCGTGGTACGAGGCCGCGCTGCTGTAGGGGATCTCGAACTGGACGTCGGCGAGGACCCTGGCGGGGACGTCCTGGTCGATCGACTCGCTCGGGACGGTCATGACCTGTGCCTCTCCGTCGCCGCCGGTCACAGGCGGGTCGCCGTACCGGTGAGGTACGGGCCGCTGAGCGGCGGCTTGGGGCTGAACTCGACGGGTGGCGCGGAGCTCCGCACGTCGAACCCCGTCTCGCGCATCACGTCGAGGGTGCGGCGGTTGGGGCGGCAGCCGAAGAGCGCCCTGCGCAGCACCGGTTCCCAGCGGTCCTGTTTGCGGCCCCGGGCTCCGGTGTCCCGGACGTGCTCGAAGAAGGAGAAGACGCCGCCGGGTCTCAGCACCCGGTGGATCTCGGCGAGGACGACGCGGGGATCGTCGACGACGCACAGCAGCAGCGTGCCCACGGCGGCGTCGAACTCCTCGTCGGCGAAGGGGAGCCGCTCGCCGGTCGCCACCCGCATCTCCGCGCTGACGGGGGCCGAGGCGACCCGGCCCTCCAGGACCGAGCGCATTCCTGCGGACGGCTCGACGGCCACGACGTGGTCGGCCTCGGCGTAGTGCGGGAGGTTCCGTCCCGTGCCCGCACCGATCTCCACCACCCGACCGGTCAGGTTTCCGACCAGGCCGGAACGCAGCCGCGATCCGTCGAAGCGGTGCTCCAACTTCTCGGAGAGCCTGTCGTACTGCCGGGCCCATATCGGAGATAACCGGTTGCTCTTCATGGCGAGCGACGTTAACCCGTAGCCTCACGGAATAGCAATAGTGGACGGTAATTCTACCTCCGCGTCGTTCTACCTTTCCGTACAACCACCACGTCGTAGAAATTCGCATTCCTCATTGCGGCGGCGCCCGGGCTCGGGTAGAACAATTTGCGGAAGACTCCAGGAATTCAGGGGGCGACACATGGAGCAGACCGAGGCATGGGTTCTGCGCGCGGGCCCCGGGAGCGGGCCGTCGGCGCCGGCACCCCGGGGTGAACTCCACAGGGAATCCTTCTCCTTCTCCGCACCGTCGGACGAAGAGGCGCTGGTGGAGCCGCTCTTCGGATCCTGGGAGGCGAACATCGAGCATGCACTGTCCCGGCAGCCGATCGATGTGTGCCATCTCCGGGAGGAGGACTCCGTGGTGCTGGGAAACCTCGGGATCGTCCGCGTGCTGCGCGCCGGGTCCACCGCGCTGGAAGAGGGCACAATCTGCATGGTGATGCCCTTCGGGAAACGGGACAGATTCGGCTATGCGGAGACGGTTTTCGCCTACGAGGAACCGCGTACGATCGGCCTGCTGGCGAAGCGGACGAAAATCCAGGAAGACCTCCTGCTGCCCATACCGGAAGACAGCCCGTATTCACTCCCTCAATGGGCCGCCTACGCCCGCTATTTCACCGCCTGGGACAACTGGAACGTCGCCCGCCGCTGCTGGCGGGCGCAATTGCCGGACGCGGACCCGGGCGATCACCTGGTCTTCGGCTGGGGCGGCGGCGTTGTACTGGCGGAGATGGAGCTGGCCCGCCGGGAGGGGTTCCGTGTCGCCATGACCGCGAGCAGCGACAGCAGGCTGGACTTCCTCGCCGCGCGCGGCATCACCCCCGTCGACCGGCGCGCCTTCCCGCATCTGGCGCTGGACCCGGAGTCCGGACCGCCGAGCGACACGGAGCGGGAGCGCTACCGCTCCTCGGAGCGGGAATTCCTGCGGACCGTCGGCGAGCTCAGCGACGGCGCGGGCGCCTCGGTGTTCGTCGACAACATCGGCGCCCCGCTCCACAAGGCCACCGTCAAGGCCCTCGCCCGTGAGGGCGTGCTGACGACGGTCGGCTGGAAGGCGGGCATGCGCACCTTCCACCTGCGCGCGAGCGAGTGCATCCGACGCCACCTGCACGTGAACACGCACGTATGGCGGTACGCCGACTCCCCCGCCATCCGCGACCACCAGGAACGGACCGGCTGGATCCCCTGGATCGACCCGGCCGGGATCTACGCCTTCGACGAGGTGCCGCAGCTCGTGGAGGACTACGCGGCGGGAAAGGTCGCCGGCTACTTCCCCCTCTACCGCGTGAATCCCGCGTGACCCCCGCGTGAGCGCGTACGCCCGCAGGACCGCAGCCCAGCGAAAGGTGGCCAGGCCGTGAGGGAACATCCGCCGTCGCCCGAAGACGGGCCGCCACCCGAAGACGGCCCGCCGCCCGGGGTCGGGATCAGCGCCATCGGCTCCTGCCTGCCCGAGCGCATGGTGCCCAATGCCGAGCTGGCGAGCGTCCTTCCGACGAGCGACGCCTGGATCCGCGAGCGCATCGGGATCCGGGAGCGCCGGTTCGCCGCCCCCGGCCAGTGGTCCTCGGACCTGGGCGCACGGGCGCTGGAGGACGCCTGCGCCCGCCGGGGCATCGCGGCACGGGACGTGGACCTCGTGGTGTGCGGCACCTACACCCCCGACCACATGCTGCCGAACACCGCCGCGGCACTCATGCGGAAGGCCGGGCTGGAGGGGACGCCGGGGTTCGACGTCAACAGCGGGGGCTGTCCGGGCGCGGTCTTCGCCCTCGACGTCGGCGCGAAGTACGTCCGTTCGCCGGGCTACGAACGCGTCGCGGTGGTTCTCACCGATGTGAGCACGCGGCTGTTCGACCCGGAGGACCGTACCGTCGGCGTCATCTTCGGCGACGCCGCCGCCTGCTATCTGCTGGAGCCGACCGTCACGGGCCGGGGCGTCGAGGACGTGCTGCTGCGCAGCGATCCTCGGCACTACTGGTCCGTGTACGCGGCGCGCGAGGCCCGGGTCGCCGCCTCGGACGGCGGGGCCAAGTCCTCCGGTTTCGGGGACAACTTCACCACGATGCGCGGGCCCGACATCCGCGCGTTCGTGCTCGGCGTCATCCCCGACTTCGTCCGGGAGTTCCTCAAGGGGGCGGGACTGACCGCCGACGACATCGACTTCTTCGCCGTGCACCAGGCCAACCTCCGCCTCGTGCACGGGGTCCTGGAGGCACTCGACCAGCCCCTGACCAAGACGCTGACCAATGTCGAGCGGTTCGGCAACACCTCGGGGGCCTCCGTACCCCTGGTCCTCCAGGAGGCCGCCGCGGCCCGGCGGTTGCGGCCCGGGGACCTGGCCCTGCTGCTCGCCTTCGGCGGCGGGCTCAACTACGGCGCCGCGCTCGTGCGCTGGTGCTCCGACGACGACTTCCGGCCCGTTCCGGCGAGGTGAGACCGTGCAGACTCCCCATGACTTCCAGGGCAGGACCGTGCTCGTCACCGGCGCGAGCAGCGGCATCGGCCTGGCCGCCGCACGCCACTTCCACGCCGCCGGCGCGGTGGTGTGGCTGATCGGCCGCGACGAGGACCGCCTCAAGCACGCCTCCGACGCGCTGGAGGGCTCCCGCTTCCGGCCCGCCGACGTGGCCCGTACGGCCGACGCCGAAGCCGTCGTCGCGGAGGTGCTCGCCGACACCGGCCGGGTGGACGTCCTGATCAACAACGCCGGCTTCCTGCGGGACAGGTTCCTCTGGAACCTCAGCGACGAGGACTGGGAAGCGGTCCTCGGCGTGCACCTCGGCGGCCCGTTCCGCTTCATCCGCGCCTGCGTCCCGGCCTTCCGGCGGCAGGGCGGGGGCCGCGTGATCAACGTGACCTCGTACGCGGGCACGCACGGCAACCCCGGACAGGCCGCCTACGCCGCGGCCAAGGCGGGAGTCATCGGGCTCACCAAGACCGCCGCGAAGGAGCTGGCGCGCTTCCAGGTCACGGTGAACGCCGTCTCCCCCGTGGCGGAGACCCGCATGATCAGCTCACTCCCGGACGACCAACGCGAACGACTCCGCGCCCTCATCCCCGCGGGCTACTTCGCCCCGCCCGAGTCGACATGCGCGGCCCTGGCGTTCCTGGCCTCGGACGAGGCCCGGTACGTCACGGGCACGGTGCTTCCAGCCGACGGCGGCATGTCGATCTGATGCCCCACGAAGAGACCCCGATTCCGAACCCGGGACCGTGGCCGGGCCCGCCCACGGTCCCGGGCCGGGCCGCCGTCCCCCGGCCCGGGCCGCGCGTCCGGTCACCACGGTCACCCCGATCAGCTCAGTCACCGTCGGCGCCCTGCTCACCCCTGGCGGGCCTCCGTGTGCTGGCGTTCCTGGCGCTGCTGGAGGCGGACGCTCTCGGTCCGGCCGGGGGCGAGGAGGAGGACGGCCAGGGCTCCGGCGAAGACACACAGGGCCGCGACGAGCATGGCGCGGTCCATCCCGGAGGCGAAGGCATGGCGAGCCGCCGCGGCCAGCTTCTCCCCCGCGCTCCCGCCGAGGCGTTCGGCGGTGGCGAGCGCCGCGTCGACCGACGAGCGCGCGGCCCCGAGGGCCTGCGCGGGAATCTCGCCCTCCCGCTCGCCGATCCCGCCCCGGTAGCCGCTGTTGAAGGCACTGCCCAAAACGGCGATCCCGAGCGCGCCACCAACCTCACGGGTCACGTCGTTGACCGCGGAGGCCACCCCCTGCTTGGCAGGCGGCAACGAGGCCACGATGGAATCAGTGGCAGGCGCCAGACACAGCGCGATCCCCGCCCCGACGACCACGGTGCCCGCAGCCAGTGGCCCGTACGAGGAACCCTCGTCCAGCGTGGCCAGCACCCCCATCCCCACCGCGATCACGAGCATGGCCACGGTCAGCACGACCCTGAGCCCCAACCGGCGCACCAGCACCGGAGCAGCGGGCGAGACGGCGCCGACCGCGAGCATCATCGGCATCAGCGCGAGCCCCGCCGTCAGCGGCGAATAGTCCTTGAGCCACTGCAGGTACTGCAACAGGATGTAGAAGAGCCCGAAGATCCCCACGCTGGCCATCACGATGACCACCGACCCGGCGGAGAAGGCACCGATCCGGAAGAACCGGGGGTCCAGCAGCGGATGCTCCACCCGCAGCTCCCACAGGACGAAGGCGACCAGCGCCACCGCTCCCCCGACGGCTCCCGCGACGACGGCCGCGTCGCTCCAGCCCCGCTCCGGCCCCTCGACGATCGCGTACACCACCGCGCACAGCCCCACCACCGACAGCACGGCGCCCACGACATCGACGGCCGTGCCCTCCGGATCCCGGGAGGTGGGCACCACGGCCACCACCCCCAGGGCCGAGACCACGGCGAGCGCCAGGCTCAGACCGAAGACCGAGCGCCACGAGAAGCCCTCCAGCAGCGCCCCCGCGAGCAGCAGGCCCATCAGCGCGCCGCCCGCGGAGACCGCCGACCAGATGGCCACGGCGCCCGCGCGTTCCTTGGCGGGGAAGGTCGTGGTGACGATCGACAGCGTCATCGGCATGATCATCGCGGCGCCCGCGCCCGCCACCACACGCAACGCGATCAGCGCCCCCGGCTGATCGGCCCACAGCGCCCCGGCCGAGGCCGCACCGAAGACGCCGATACCGGCCAGCAGCATGCCCTTGCGGCCGTAACGGTCACCCAACGCACCCGCGGGCAGCAGGAGCCCCGCGAAGACGAGCCCGTAGGAATTCATGATCCACAGCAGCTCGGTCTGACTGGCACCCAGATCCCCGGCGATGTCCGGCAGCGCGACCGTCAGCGACACCACCATGCTCACGATCATCATCAGCGCCACGCACAGCACCGCGAGCACGGCACGCCGCCTCCCCAACCCCGGCGCCCCCTCCGCGGGGCGCTCCGGGCCCCCGCTCCGTACGTCGTCCACGGCTCTTCTCCCCTGGTCGGCCCGACAGTCCTCGCCGCCAGGCATGCGCAACAATCATTTGAATCGTTCGCTTCAAACGCTCGCTTGATTCAACTACGCTAGAAGACGAACCGACCGCTCGCAACCAAGGAGGCACGCTGATGGGTCAGCCCCAACCGGGAGCCGAGGCAGGGAAGAAGGAGACGGTCCGCGCCTTCATCGACGCGCTCAACCGGCAGGACCTGCGAGAACTCGACGCCCTGCTCGCCGAGGACGCCACCTGGACGATCAGCGCCAGGAACATCCCCGGATCCGGCGTTCACAGCAAGAAGGAGCTGCTGGAGACGATGCTCCCCTCGGCGCTGAACATCTTCCGCGAGGGCGAGCCGCGCACGGAGATCCTCAGCATGCTCGCCGAGGGCGACACGGTCTGCGCCGAGTCCGTCAGCCTCGGACACCTGCGCAACGGCACCGAGTACAACAACCACTACGCGCACGTCTTCGAAGTGCGGGACGGCCGCATCGCCGCCATCCGCGAGTACAACGACAGCAAGCACGCCGCCGAGGTCATGGCCGAGGCCGTCGCCGCGGGCCTCCCGCTTGACCTGGGCGGCGGCACCCCGTTTCAAGCGGGCGCTTGAAACACTTCCCGGTCGAGGCTCTAAGCTGGACTCCTGTCCAGCGATCCGACCAGATGGAAGGTGCGGTCCGCACTCGTGGAGAGAACGACGGGAAACAGTTCACGCGCCACTTCCCGCTCCAGCGCGGCCACCAGGGAACGCCTCCTCGACGCCGCCGAGGCCCTCTTCGCCGAGCGCGGCTTCACAGGCACATCACTACGCGCGGCCACCGAACGCGCAGGCGCCAACGTAGCAGCGGTCAACTACCACTTCCGCTCCAAGGAAGGACTGCTCCGCGCCGTCATCACCCGCGCCGTCGGCCCCATGAACCAACGCCGCCGCCAACTCCTCGACAAACTGGAAGAGGACGACACCACCCCCACCATCGAACAACTGGTCCACGCATTCGTCTCCACCGGCATCCACCTCATCCCCACACCGAACGAGACCACCGACCCCACCACCGCACACCACGAGCACGGCGAACACACCGCGCGCTTCATCGGCCGCGTCATCTCCGACCCCAGCCCCCAGATGCGCACCATCTTCAGCGACGAGGTCCGCGACGTGGAAGGGCGCTACAAAGAAGCAGTCATCCGCGCACTCCCCCACCTCCCACGGAACGAGGCCGTCCTCCGCCACACCGCCATGATCGGCCTCCTCGGCCTCTGGCAATCCGGCGCTCTCCTCGACCTCAACCCCAACGAAAACCCCAGCGAAGACTCCCCCGACACAGAAACCCGCCTGATCACCTACCTCGTCGCAGGCTTCCGCGCCCCCGCCACCTGACACCTTTCTTCCTGTTGGAGGGTGGCCGGACCGATCCACTGACGGCTTGTACAGAGGCCGTTTACCGTTGGCCTTACGGCAGTTGACCGAGGAACGGCGTGGCTGCGGAGAGCGAGGGGGACCCCAGTGGGGGAAGCCGTGATTGCTCTGGCGACGACGGGCGCGTCGGCGGTGGTGGGGGCGACGGAGGACCCCGGAACCCGGGAGGCTCTGACCGACCTCTGGCGCGAACAGCTGCTCGTCCTCCTGCGCGACCGACCTGAGCGGGCTGACGAACTGCGGTCACTGACACGGCACTTGGGCGTAGAGCCGGTGTCGGACGAGAAGCCCGCGCAGATCCAGCACGTCACGGCCCACAGCAACGGCGTGGCGATCGGTGTCCAGGGTGGCGACGCCCACTACCACGCCGCGCCGACGCCGCCCCCGCGTGACGAGGGCGGGCAGGCCGCGCGGCAATGAGTTCCGAGCAGCGGGTCACCGCGACCGGCGGCTTCGCGTACGGGACGGTCGGCGCCGACATCCATGTGTTCGGCGACGGGCTGCCCGTCCACGTGCTGGAGAACTGGCGGGAGACCCCGGACGTGAGCCCGGAGTTCCTGGCCGAGTTGCCGAGCCGGATGCTCAACTCCCGGTTCTCCGTCGTGGACTTCACCGGACGCGACGCCGAGCTGCGGGAGCTGCGGGAGTGGCGGGACGACCGCGGCACGCGGCTCGCCGCACGCTGGCTGCACGGCCCCGGCGGACAGGGCAAGATGCCCTTGGGCGCGGGCAGCCCGTACGCCGGCGCCTCCTCGCTGAACGCCCGCTCCCGCAGCCGCAGCCACTGCTTCAGCGCGTCCAGACCGCCGAGGTCCTCGGGGCTCTCCTCCGCGCTGTAGTACTCCAGAGCCTGGTCCTCCCGGAAGACGGCCTTCTTCTCGGCGAGCACGGCCTCGATGTCCCGGTCGTCGAGCACCGCGTCGCGGACGATGGCCTTGGCGAAGGCCCGGCGCGCCTGGGCGAGCCGCCCCCGTCCGGCCGGTGTCGGGGTCGACTTCACGCCCTGCGTGCTGTCGATGAGATGGTCGAGCTCACCACGCAGCGCCTCGCCCTCCGGGAGCGGCATCTCCAGGACGACGGCGTCGTCGGTGAGTTCGGTCGGCAGCGTACGGACCGGGGTCGTGACGACCAGCGAGGAGCCGGTGAAGACGAGCTTGTGCGCGAGGTTCCGCAGCCGCCTGCGGACGGCGTGGTCGCGTTCCCAGAAGGCGTGGAAGTCCTTGAGCACGTACAGGTCCCGGCGGCCCGGCTCCTTCGTCGCCAGCTCCAGCACCTTGCCGAGCGCGTCCGGGGGCATGAGCGCCTTCGGCATCTGCCGCCCGCGCCGGGACTCCAGACCGTCGGCGATGTCCCAGGTGATGAGGTCGGACTCGGGGTCACGCGCATGGCGCACCTGGTCCAGTACGTCGAGCGCGCGCTGTTCCTCGACCGTGATGCCGCCGTGCGTTGTAGCGGCCCGCGACGACCAGGTCCGCGTCGGCGACGGCCGCGGCCCGGTCCCGGTCAGCCTCGATCTCGCCGCGCGTCAGCCCGGTGAGGACGATGATGCCGAGGGAGCTGCATTCCTTGATCCGGGCGCAGAACTCGGCGACGGCACACGGCTGTTCGAGCGGTTCGCCCCCGCTCAGCGTCACGCCCTCCAGGCCGTCGGCCCCGTCGAGCACATCGGCCACCACGCCTTCCACGGTGCGCGTCAGCGGCGCTTCGCCGGGATGCGTCGACGGGTTGAAGCAGCCGGGGCAGCCCAGCGAACACCCCTGGCTCCAGATCACGTACCGCACCCCGGGACCGTTGGCCTCGCTGCGCGGAAGGGTGGCGTGCAGCCGCCACGGGGTGGCGGCCCGGCCCCTCACCGCTGCTGCCACGCGCGGTCTTGCTGATCCTCCTCGGCCTGCAGATAGGCCTCTTCCGTCGGTTCCTGCCGCTCCACGTCCCCGCCGCTGCCTGCCTCGACTCGTTCCGCGGCGCGCGTGCAGATCGACCCGCAGTTCACGTACAAGGCCGACAAGCTCAAGATGTACTTCAACGACGCTTGGAGCGGCGAGGGCCTGATGGGCGTCGAGCCCGACGCGCCGGACAAGACCCTCAGCACGGGGTCCCGGCTGCCCTCCGGCATGGACTGGCTGCAGATCAAGGACATCGAGCTCGGCGGCAACACCTTCACCCTGCGCCACAACGGGGCGGACAAGTCGACCCTGACGAACACGTCGGGCCCCGACAGCTACACCTGGGAGGCCCGCTTCCCCGGGAAACACGCCACGCTCAAGGTCGACGGCGAGGAGCGGGAAGCGAAGACGAAGGAGATCAACGGGAAGACGTACAGCTACGCGAAGCCCGGTGAAGTCGAGCAGTTGAGCGGCCTGCGCGGGCACGGGCAGGGCGAGGACCAGTTCCTCCAGGGCGTACGCCGGCCCCCCGCCCTCGTTGCGCAGCTCGGCCCGTTGCCGCGGCAGTCCCGAGGCGAGCGACGGCGCCGGTGTCGGGTGAGGCCGCCAGGGTCGCCGGGCCTGCCGTTCACCGGCACCAACGGCGACGAGTCGCATGGCAGCACCTTTCCGGCGTGCGCGCACAAAGCCCCCTGTACGCTACACATGGTTCTACTCGTAGGAGCGCGCAGGCGGTGGCCGTGGCTCCGGGGGGAGGCGGATACATGCAGGTGCTGTTCGACACCTCGCGGTTCGCACCGAGGGATCGCGCCGTGGCCATGTCGGACTTCCTGACGTCCACATCGGGCTCACCCCATCGGGTCCGTACGCTCGCCGAGCGGCCCACGTCCACGTCCTCCCGAGCCCGCGTGTCCGGGATGGAGCTGGACCGCGGGGTCCTCTTCGCGGAGACGATCGGCGGCGGCCTCGCGATCGAGCGCACCAGCGCGGACCGGCGAGGGGCCGATCCAGAGCGGGTCTACTTTCTGCTGTTCGACGGCGACCGGCCCGGTCACTACGAACACGACGGCGTCAGCCGCCCGTTACGTCGCGGCGGTCTCTACGTCACGGATGTGAACACGGCCTTCGCCTTCCATGCCTCCGCCGCCTACAGGGCAGGCTTCGTCCAGGTCGACCGCTCCCTCCTGGAGTCGAGCGTGGAGACCGTCCGCCGGGCCGACCACCGGCTGGCGAGCAGCCCTCTGTACGGGGTGGTCCGCGACCACCTGGCATCCCTGTCCAGCAACGCGCCACTGCTGACCGGTCCCGTGGCCCGTGAGTCCACCGCCGAGGCGACCGTCGCCCTGCTGAAGGGGCTGGTGGCCAGCGCGGCTCGGGACGACGACGGCCCGTCCCGCACCGCCGCTCACGACCATCTCCTGGACCGGATCAGGCTCTTCCTCCGCATGCACGCCGTCGACCAGGGCCTCAGCCCTGACGACATCGCCGCGGCCCACGCCATCTCGGTGCGCAAACTGTTCCAGCTCTGGCAGTCCCAGCCGCTCTCCCTCAGCGAATCAATCATGCAATTGCGCCTGGAAGCCGCTCAGCAACGCCTGATCGCACGACCAGACCTCACCATCGCCGCCGTCGCCCGTGCCAGCGGGTTCGTTGACGCCTCGCACTTCTCCCGCCGCTTTCGCAGTGCTCTGGGCCGCACCCCGACCGAATGGCGCGCCGAGCATCACCCTCACCCCCGGGTATGAATTCACGTCCGTTCGCTGGGAGGCGATGGGCCTGCAGCCTCAGCACACCCGGATCGCTGCGCTCTTTGCCAGGGTGAGTGCGCGGCGATCATTCCGGAGAACATTCCGTCGGCGGCGCCGTCCTCTTCCGCACAGGCGCACCACTGCCACGCACAGCGACCAGCCCGGAGGTACGAAGTATGCAGACGCACACGTCAATCGTCATCGGCGGGAGCGGCGGTCTCGGGCGTGCGGTCGCCCGACGGTTCGCCGACCGCGGCGATTCCGTCGTCGTCACCAGCCGTGATGGGACGAGGGCTCAGGCGGCGGCGGAGGAGATCGGAGGATCGGGATCGACTCGCGGCCTGGCCGTCGATCTTTCCCGGCCCGAGTCGATCCTCCCGGCCCTGACCAGCGTCACCGAGGTCGACCATCTGGTCCTCACTGCCATGGATCCCGTGCCGAACTCCCTGGCCGAGTTCGATGTCGACAACGCCGTCCGGGCCGTGACGATCAAACTCGTCGGGTACGCGGAAGCGGTCCGTGCCCTGCGGGACCGCTTCCGGCCGACCGCCTCCGTCGTCCTCTTCGGCGGCATGGCGAAGGAGCGCCCCTACCCCGGCTCCACCATGGTGACCACGTTCAATTCCGGCCTGTCAGGCCTGGTCAAGACCCTCGCCGTGGAGCTGGCACCGCACAGGATCAACGCCCTGCATCCCGGTGTGATCGGAGACAGCCCCAGGTGGCGGGACGTCAAGGATCACCCGCATGAAAGGCGCACCCCCATCGGACGGCTGGTGACGACCGCCGAGATCGTCGACGCCACCGACTTCCTGCTGCGCAACGCGGGCATGAACGCGCATGATCTCCACGTCGACGGCGGGATGCTGGTCGGCTGACGGGCCGCTTCCCGTGGCGGCCGGGTGGGCGAGGGGCTCACTGGGCGAGGAAGGTGAGGAGGGCGGTGTTGACCTCCTCGGAGTGCGTCCACAGCAGCCCGTGCGGCGCGCCCTCGATCTCGGTGTAGTCGGCGTGGGGTACGGCCTGGTGGAAGGGGCGGCCGGTGGCGTCGATGGGCAGAATGCGGTCGCTCGTGCCGTGCAGGATGAGCGCCGGTACGTCGATCTTGGCCACGTCGTCGTGGAAGTCGGTCGTCCAGGTCGGGACGCAGGCGCTGGAGGCGTGGGGTGAGGCCCCGGCTGCCGTGTTCCAACTGGCGCGGACGGCCTCCTCGCTGATGCGCGTGCCGAGGTTCTCGTCGAGATTGTAGAAGTTCCGGAAGAAGTCCGTGAAGTAGGCGTAGCGGTCCTTGGCGACGGCTTCCAGAATGCCTTCGAAAACGCTCCCGTCGACTCCGGTCGGGTTGTCTTCGGTCTTGAGGAGGAAGGGCTCCAGAGAGGCGAGAAAGGCCGCCTTGGCCACGCGTCCCGAGCCGTACGTGGCGAGGTAGCGGCCGACTTCGCCGGTACCCATGGAGAAGCCGACCAGCACGGCTTCTGCCAGTTCCAGGCTTTCCATCAGGGAGTTGAGGTCGGCGGCAAAGGTGTCGTAGTCGTAACCGACGGTGGGGCGGCTGGACTTCCCGAAACCCCGGCGGTCGTAGGTGATGACACGATATCCGGCTTCCAGGAGGGCCTCGGTCTGCTTCTCCCAGGAATCTCCGTCGAGCGGATATCCGTGGATCAGCACAACCGGCTGCCCCGACCCGTGGTCCTCGTAGTAAATGTCGATGTCGGTGCTGTTCTCGCGTCCGACGGTGAGACAGGACATGACGGCCTCCTTGAGGAAAGTGCTGCAGTGGTGAAAAGGCGGGGCCCGGACGGCTGCTGCCCGTGGCCCGCATGTCGATCACGCACCGACAGCTTGGCAAATCCCGAGGCGACCTGGACGTGCTCACCGCGCACGCCCCTGGCCTGACAGCGCAGAACAACGGACGCGGCTCGCCGTATGCGTGCACGCGCCGCCCCTCGCCGGTCGCCTCTCGGTCGCCGTCGAGTTGGGGCAGGTGGCACTCTGAGGGCATGCCCGGGCGCTTACGCGGCCGTCTGTTCTCCGGCACGGGTGCCGTCGTCGCCGTGCTGGGCGGAGTGGCGACCAATCGGGTCGAGGGCCCCTGGTGGCTTCAGACCATCTGGTTCGGCGTGGCGGTGCTCGCCCTGGGGGCGGCGGCATGGCTGGCGCGGCGGGCGGCCGTTCACGCTGATGACACCCCGCAGGGGCAAGGGCAGAGGCGGGACGAGGAGCACGCGCTTCTCATCCGCGTGTACAACCTCCAGGAGTACCTCGGAAGCCAGCGCGCCGAGCAGACGGGCAGCCGGCTGCCGGGCATCCTGCTGAACCAGCTCCTGCGGTTGCAGGCGGACGCCCGGCACGCCGAAGGGTGGAATCCCGTCAGCGTCTGGCAGATGAGAAGCGGTCCCCCGGCCGACACCGTGAACGAGGTCCGCGCACTGGCGCCCTGCGTCATGGTGACCGGCTATGTCGAACGCGCGGAAGGGCCGGACCGGTATTCCGCCTCCCTGCGCGTCTCCTTGGTGAAAAAGGACCTCAGCACCGAGCCGCTGCTGGTCGAGGAGATCGAGTTCGAGGACACGAGAGAAGCCATGACGGCCGCGCTCGGCGATCTGGCCGAGCGGATCTGGCGCGCGAGCGCACGGGCCGTCGTCGCCATCGACCAGCACCTGTCCGATTTCCTCTCCCCCGACGAGGAGGCCAGCGCGCGGGCCGAACAGGTGCTCCTCGCCCTCGGCCCGGTGCGTGACATCACCAACCGACTGGCCGGCGAGTCCGACGAGATCCAGCTCGGCAAGCTGGTCTCGCTGCTGGAGGCCATCGACGACCCGCAGGCGGGCCCGAGTCTCGTGCCGCTCCTCGGCAACGAACACTTCAGGATCCAGGTCGCACTGGCCCTCGGGGCGTGGGGCTTTCCGGAGGCCCTTCCGGTCCTTCGCGAGCAGTTGGAACGGGAGCGGGACCCCGGCCTGCTGGCCGCCACCGTCGAGATGATCCGCAGGCTCGGCGACACGTCCGCGGTACCGGCGCTCATCCCGCTGACCACACACGCCGACTCCGAGGTCCGGCTGGCCGCGGTGACCGGACTGCGTGGCCTGTCCGCGGCATCGGCCGCCGCCCCCGCGCTCGTCGAACGGCTCTCCGACGACGACCCGGAGACCCGCGTCGCCGCCGCGAGCGCGCTGGCCGAACTCGGAGACCCCTCGGGCGTGCACGTCCTCCTTGAGCACGTGGCCGCCACCGCGCCGTCGCCCTTCATGGTCTCGTCGCCCTGGTTCATGGAATCCGTCACACGGCTGATCTCGACCCTTCCCGCTCCGGCCGTCCTGCCCGGACTGCTCGGTCTGCTGCGCTCCGACGAGCCCCAGGTACGCGGCCACGCGGCGGAGATCGCCGGAATGCTCGGGGATCCGTCAGCGGTCGAGGCGCTGGCCCCGCTGATATCCGATCAGCAGTACTTCCCCCGCTACTGCGCGCTCCGCGCGCTTTCCCTGATCGCGGACGAACGCTGCCTTCCGTCACTCCTGCAAGGAATGCGCGACGAGCACGTCAACTGCGCGGCGCAATCACTCCATGGATATGTGCGGATCGGACGCTACCGAGCCGAACACGCCCCCTTCGTCGCCCCGCTCGTCTCGGAGACACAAGCGGAAATCCGCTTCTACGCACCATGGCTGCTCGCGCGATGGGGCGACAAACCCGCCCTGCAGCGCCTGCTGACGGAGGTGTCAGGGAGCTTCTTCACGGTCGAGGACTGGTTCCACGGCGGGGAGGATCGCCATCTCCTGGAACAACACCGGATCGTCGAGTTGCTGACCCCGTTGGTGCCGTCCGCCGGAACACATGACACCCCCTCGGGCTGGGCAGCGGCCGTAACCGCCAGACTCGCCACACTCACCTGGGACGGCGAGGCGTTCACGCCTTGAGGGGGAGATATCGGCATCGACGGTTCCGGTTCATCCGACACCACCCAAGGTGCTCCGCGCCGAAGTGGCGGCGCAGAGCTACCCCCGACAGTGGTTCGCCAAGGAGGCCATGCGGCTGGGTGAGGTCAGCCGGCGGTTCGCCAGGAATGCCACTTTCCGCTGTAGAAGCAGTTTTGGTAGTAGGGGTAGTCCTTCCAGCTCACTGTGACGACGATGCACCGTTCCCGCGTGGTGTTGCTCCCATTGTGGCCCTCAATTCCGTCGGCCCGCCCCTTTCCTGGCATCTCCACCCAACGGCCCGCCGCCTTCCACGTGTGCCAGATCGTGTAGTCCGGAGCGATGACGAAGACTTCATCGGTCGTGCCGTTGGAGTCCCAGTCGACGTAACCGTGCTTGTAGGGGTCGCTGTTGCACAGCTTGTATCCCTTTACGCCCCACGGCGACTTGACGGCGCACTTGCTGTTAGTGGTGTCAGTGGTTGCCGCACCGGCGCTGCTCATCGGGACAAGCGCACTCGCAATCGCGGCGAGCCCGGCGGCTATGCCGACGGTGACCTTTCGGATGACAGGCAAGGTGATTCCTCCTCCGCACGCGGAAGTCGCGTATTCGGAGAACGAAGGTACCCGTGTAATGGAAGAGTCGCGTCAACCGAGCGGGGTATCCGCGTAAACCACCGTGGTAGCCGGTGCCCGTACTCAGTCCACTGGTTGTCCACCGGAACCGCCGAGTATTCGGGCGTTGCCGTACTCCGGCTCGTTGTACGACTGCGCCAGTTGCGCGGTGTGTTCGGCACGCAAGAAGACTGGGTGATCTACGCATCCGTTGAAGGGGTGTGTGGTGCCTGCCAGGGTGAGCACCACACCCCGCCCGTCCCGCAACGAGGTGAAGGAGCAATGGGCTCGTGACGGTTGAAGAGTCGTGGGAGCAGATCGAGCGCTGGCTCGCCAGGTACGCGCCGGCGGGATCCCCTCTGCCGGGGCCGTGCAGCCGCCGGGAACTCGAAGCGCTCTACGAGCACCTCGGGGTGCGCCTGCCCGCGGATGTGGAAGCCTCGCTGCTGCGTCACGACGGTTCGGGGGTGACAGCCCTCATCCCGATCTGTTTCGAGCTGTTGAGCGTGGCGGGCATCGCGAAGGAGTTCGATGCCTGGGTGGAGTACGGGCGCCGTGACCGTGAGGCATGGTGGGTGCGCGGCTACGACAAGACACCGAACCTGTACGTCCCCCTCGCCAAGCTGACCCTCAGCATGGTCATGGTCCAGACCCGTACCGGCGGGCTGGGAGGGTGGGCCGTGGACGGTGGCAGCGCACCGTGGGAAGAGGACTGGCCTTCGCTGGAGGACGTGCTCGCCAGGATCGCCCGCGGCCTGGACTCCCCTCCGCCCTGCCGGGTGGTCCTCGCCGACGGTGAAGAGTGGATGGCGACCAACGAGGACGACACCTTCCCCGAAACCCTCGTCTGGATCCGACCCGAGGACCGATGAGGACCGACAGGGACCGATAGGGACCACTGAGGACCGCGTCGGCGGAGGAGACGTCATGGGAACATCACGGCGGGCCGAGATACTCGCGGAGTTCCGCGACCAACGCACGGACCGCGCATGGCAGAGCATCGAGCACTGGCTCGCCACCTACGCGCACGCCGAACTTCCGCTGCCCGGCCCGTGCAGCCGGGAGGACCTCGAACGGCTCCATGAGCGGGTCGGAGTGCGCCTGCCACGGGAGATGGAACGCTCGCTGCTGCGGCACAACGGCTCCGGCACCGTGGCCGTCTTCCCGAATGGCTTCGCGCTGCTCAGCGTCGAAGACATCATCGAACGGTACGACATGTGGATCGAGTTCGGCCGCGAGATGCGCGAGGAATGGTGGGTGCGCGGCTTCGACAAGACTCCGAATCTGTATGTGCCTGTCGCCGCCCTGGGCCCCACCGTGATGCTCGTCCAGACCCGCAACAAGAGCCTGGGCTCATGGAGCCCCGAAAGCAGCGGCGGGGGCGAGCCCTGGCACCAGGAATGGGGCACCCCACTCACGGTCCTGGATTGTGTCGGGAAGGCCCTGGACTCAGAACCGCCCTGGACCCTCACCCTCCCCGACGACAAGAAGAGGAAGGCGACGCACACCGATCCCGCCCGTCCCGGGACACTGCACTGGACCGACGGGTAGACCCTCAAGCGATACCGCGGCCCGGCCACCCGCTACGCCGAACGCGCCGTGGTCCACCGCGGCAGCTTGTCCGGGTTGGTGATCGAGTAGATCCGGTTCACCTGTCCGCCGTCCGGGGTGAGGCTGAGGACGAAGACCGCGAGCGGCGCGGCGTCGAGGAACAGGACGGCCGCGGAGTCGCCGCCGACGCGGCGGTGACGGATGTCCAGCCGCCCGGGCAGATGGCCGTGGATCGCGGCGAAGAGCTTCGCGATCCGCTCGCGGCCGTGCACCGGATGCGGACTCCACGCGGGGCCCTTGCCGCCGCCGTCCGTCCACAAGGTCACGTCCGGCGCGAGGATGCGCAGCAGCGCCTCCAGGTCTCCGCCGACCGCGGCGTCCAGGAACCGCTGCGTCACCTCCCGGCACACCCTCGGGTCGGCCCGGTAGCGCGGGCGCCTGGCGTGCACGTGCTCGCGGGCGCGGTGGGCCAGCTGACGGATCGCGGGCGGGCGGCGGTCGAGGATCTCGGCGATCTCGGTGTGCGCGTAGCCGAACACCTCGTGCAGGACGAAGACCGCGCGTTCCAGCGGTGTCAGCGTCTCCAGCACCACCAGCATCGCCATCGAGTACGACTCGGCGCGGACGGCCGGGTCGCCGTCCTCGTCCTCCTCGACGAGCGGCTCCGGCAGCCACTGCCCGGTGTAGTTCTCCTTGCGCCGGTTGATCGCGGCGCGGCGGGCGAGTGCCTGGTTGGCCGCGATCCGTACGAGGTAGGCGCGCGCGTGCTCGACCGGGCTGCCCGATCTCGATCTCGACTCCCACGACAGCCACGTCTCCTGCAGCACCTCTTCGGTGTCGGCGACGCTGCCCAGCATGCTGTAGACCACCGAGAACAGCAGCTCCCGGTGGCCGAGGAAGACCTCGGTGGAATCGCTCATGCCAGCTGAGAACGTGCGAGGCGGCCCGAGTGTGACATCCCGGCGCAGAGCCGTGACTCACGTCACACGGTGTCACACTCGCGGGCCCGGCTTCCCTCTTGGTTCGCAGCATCAACGCTCGCGAGAGCGACCGAGAGAACCCCGGAGAAAGGGGCCACGGAATGATTTCCCGGCGTGACTTCAGCTTGGCCGCGGCGAGTGCGCTCGGTGCGGCGGCGATGGGGCCGACCGCCTCGGCCGACAGCCCACGGCACCACCGGAAGGGGCGCGGGCGCACGGTGACGGTGATCCGGAACGTTCGCCTGTTCGACGGCGAGCGGACCACGCCACGCGCCAGCGTACTGATCGACGGCGACCGCATCGCCGGGCTGTACAGCGGGCACGGGCACGGGTACGGGTACGGGCGTGGGCACCGGCACGGGTACGGACACGCCGACACGGCCGACGTCGTGGTGGACGGGTCGGGGAAGACCCTGCTGCCCGGCCTGATCGACGCGCACACGCACGTCGACGACGGGAGCCTCGCGCAGGCGCTGCGCTTCGGCGTCACCACCGAGCTCGACATGTTCTGCCTGCCGCAGACCCTGGCCGCACAGCGCGAACTGGCCGCCGAGCGGGACGACGTGGCCGACATCCGCAGCGCGGGCCTCCTCGCCACCGCCCCCGGCGGACACCCGAGCCAGCTGGTGCCCGGCGTCGAGTTCGACACGGTGGCCCATCCTGGCGAGGCCGAGGGGTTCGTCGCCGACCGGGTGGCCGAGGGCGCCGACTACCTGAAGATCGTCATCGACGGCGGAGTCCAGGCCGGGACGCCGCTGCCCAAGCTGTCGCCCGACACCGTCGCCGCGCTGGTCCACGCGGGCAGGGCCGCCGGGCTCCGCACCATCGCGCACGCGATCACCCTCCGGGACGTCGACGTCGCCCTGGACGCCGGAGTCGACGGCCTGGCGCACGTCTACTGCGACACCGGCCCGCAAGCCGCACGCATCGCCAGGAGGATCGCCGCACGGGGTGTGTTCGTCGTCAGCACGCTGGCGTACTTCGAGACGGTCGATCTCGGCGCCGGGAACGCCGTCCGGGCGGCAAGGGACCTGCGCCGTGCCGGAGTTCGCCTGCTCGCCGGTACGGACGCCACCCCGGCCCGGCCCGCGCACGGCTCCGCCATGCACCGGGAACTCGTACTGCTGACCGACGCCGGGTTCGGCAACGAGGAAGCGCTCGCGGCGGCCACCAGCGTCCCGGCCCGCCGCTTCGGGCTGACCGACCGGGGCCGGATCGCCCCCGGCCTCCGTGCCGACCTGCTCCTCGTACACGGTGACCCCACCACCGACATCACCGCGACCCGCTCGATCGCCGGTGTCTGGCGTGGGGGCGTGGGGCTTACGGCTCGCGAGATCGGTCGAGGCGGTGGCCGCCGAACCTAGCGCGTGGCTTTCGCGGGCAGGGCGTCGATGGTCTCGCGCAGTGCCTCGTCGGTCGGTGTCGGGTCGATTCCCAAGGCGGCCGTGGCGGCGGAGGAGTCGAGTACGAAGGGTCGGCGCAGCTGGTACTGGACCTCCACCATCTCCCGGGCGGCGGGGTTGAAGGCGCCCGCGATCCTGAGTGCGAAGCCGGGCATGGCGGTCACCTTGGCGGCTGGGGCTCCGGCCAGTTCGGCGGCGCGGGCGGCGAGCGCGCGGAGGGACAGGGGCGGGGCCGTGGGTACGTGCCACGGGCGGCCCCACGCGCTCTCGTCGGCGGCGACCGCGACCAGCGTGCGGGCCACGTCGCCGACGTGGGTCCAGCTGTGCGGCGCGTCCAGGTCGGCGGGCACGGAGGCGCGTCGGCCTGCGAGCACCTTGGGCAGCACCATGACCGTGAAGGGTGTGTTGGCGTCCGCGCCCAGGTAGTCCGATCCCCGGACCTCCGCCGTGCGGATGCGCCCGGCCTGGTGCGCGGCCAGCGCGTCGGCCCACAGCTTGGCCCGGACCTCTCCCTTGACGGAGTTGGGGCGCATGGGCAGTTGCTCGGTCATGGGGGCATCGACCTGACCGTAGCCGTACAGGTTGCCGGTGGTGACCAGCACCGTGCCGGTGGCCTCGGCGGCACGTATCAGGGCCGCGCCGAGTGGCGGCCACTCGGTGGGCCAGCGGTGATAGGCCGGACCCCCGCAGCTGTAGAGCGCGACGGCGCCCTCGGCGTGCCGGGCGAGGGCGTCGGGGTCGGTGGCGTCCGCCGCGACGCGGTCGATGCCCGGCAGTTCCGGACCGCCGCCGCGGCGCGTGAGCAGGCGGACCTGCTCGCCTCTGCCTGCGAGTAACTTCGCGGTTGCCGAGCCGACCGGACCGGCCCCGACGATGACGTGAAGGGACATGGGCGAACACTCTCCTCATCCAGAGCGAGAACACCGTTCTCGGATCAGCACACCGTACAGAGCTCGAACGCGGGGCGACATATCGTCGCACAAGGGTCGGCCCTGCCTCTGCGGGTCCGCTCCCCTGCCCTCGGCCGACGTCGAGACGGTTTCCTCCGGTCACGCCGCGTTCACTCGGCCGCCGTCCAGGTCGCCGACGCGCTGGGAGCCGATGCCGCCGGCGGCTTCTCGGCCGGTGACTACGTGCCGCAGGTTCGCGCGCTGGGCGGGGCGGGCGTCGTGCTGGACGATGCCGAACGCAACTCCACCAGCGAACGAGCACCGGTAGCGGTCCGCGGTCCGGTCGGCCGCGCTCACGCCCGACCCGCTCCGGCCGACGACGGGGCCCGCGCTCGGCGGTCAGGTGAGGCTGTGCGCGATCCATACGTTGGGTTCGACGTAGACCGCGTATCCGGCGGAGGCCGAGCAGTGGACCGGGGCGAGGGCGCCGGGGACGATCACCGGGCCGGACTCGTCGAAGGGGAGGCCGGTCCACGTTCGCCACTGTTCGAGCGATCCGGGGATCGTCATGGACGCCGGGGCGATGCCGGCGACTTCGCTGCCCAGCTGGACATGCGTCCGCAGCCAGGGGTCGCGGGGCAGGCCGTCGGGCCCGAGGGCACGTACGTAGTCCTCGGTGGGCGTCTCCGGCTGTTCGTGCTTCGCGGTCGGGCGGACCGGGACCACCAGGCCGCGGAATCCCTCCGTCCGGGCGTTGTCCGCCATCGCGCGCCGCATCAGCGTGGACAGGCCCCGGCCCCGGTGCGCGGGGTCGATCACGACCTCGACGGCGCTGACGAGGTCGGTCCTTCGCCCCCGGCGGTGGTCGTCGAAGGCCCAGATGAGCATCCGGTCCCAGCCGTCCGGCGGGAGGCTCCGGCGGCCCGGAAGGTCCAGGGCGACGGTGAAATCCTGTCCCAGGGTGTCGCGCACCGTGGTGACCAGGGCGTTCCGGCGTTCCGTGAGGCGTTCGCGGAGCCGCTGGAGGTGCGTGCGGTAGGTGCCGTCGCCGAGCAGTCCGGCGACGGCGAGCGCGGGGATGTGGCTGGGGGCTCCCCCGCTCCGTAGCACGAGCGGCGAGGGTCAGTCTGCGGATCGCCCGGAGCGGGCGGACGCCGCCGTCTCCTGTGCCGGCGCACGCGGCCCGCCCGGTTCCCCGGACCCGTCGGAGGGAACGGGGCTCGGCCCTTCGGTGAGTTCCACGCGGGGAAGGGCCCGGTCCAGCCAGCGGGGCATCCACCAGTTCGCCGGACCGGCGAGCCGCATGGCGGCGGGGACGACGACCACCCGGATCAGCGTCGCGTCCACCAGGACCGCCACAGCCAGAGCGAATCCCATCTGCTTCAGCTCGACCACTCTCGTGATCATGAAGGCGGAGAAGACGACGACCATGATGGCGGCCGCGGCGGTGATGACCTTGGCGGTGTGGACGGTGCCGACCGTCACGGCGCGCAGGTTGTCACCGGTCCTGTCCCACTCCTCCTTCATGCGGGAGATGATGAACACCTCGTAGTCCATGGACAGTCCGAACAGCACGACGAAGGTCAGCAGCGGCAGGTACGCCTGGATGAAGCCCCGGCTGCTGAAGTCGAACAGCGCCTCTCCCGCGCCCTCCTGGAACACCCAGGTGAGCAGGCCGAACGCGGCGCCGACCGACAGCAGGTTCATCAGGATCGCGCTGAAGGCCAGCAGCAGGCTGCGGAACGCGAGGAGCAGCAGGAGGAAGGAGAGGCCGAGGATGGCGCAGAGCACCCAGGGGGTCGCGCGGTTGATCTCCTCGGCGACGTCCACGGTCTGAGCCGTCAGCCCGCCCGTGGTGACGGTGATCCCGTCCGCGGCACTCCGCTCCGCCTCCGGCGCGGCGGTGTCCCGGATCCAGCGTACGAGCGCGCTCGTCCCGTCCGAGTCCGGAGCCGCCTTGGAGAAGACGGTGAGCATGGCGGCGTCACCGCGTGAGCTGACGATCCTCGCCAGCGCGCCGTCGTCGTCCTGTTCGAGGGCCGCCTTCAGCGTCGCGCTGTCGCTGCGGCCCGCCTTCTCCTTGAGCAGGTCGGTCACCGACAGGACGCCGTCGACCTCCTTGTTGTCCTTGACGGTCTTCGTGAGGCGCTCCACCGCGGCGAGGCCCTTGTCGTCGAAGGCGCCGTCCTCACTGGTGACGACCACCTGAACGGGAACCGCGGCGCCCGGGGCGAACTTCTCGGAGACGAGGTCGTATCCCGCACCGGCGGGAGCGTCCTCCACCGCGCTCGCGCCGACGTCGAAGCCGAGCTTCAGACCGGTCACGGGGATGGCGGCCGCACCGAGGACCAGCACCGCCGCGCCCCCGATGAGGACGGGGCGGCGCAGCACCACCCTCGTCCAGCGTGCCCACACCGAGTGCTCGGGGTCCGGGTGGTTGACGGTGCGCCGCAGCCCGGGCACGGCCAAGCGGTTGATCCTGGTGCCGCACAGCCCGAGCATCGCGGGCAGCAGGGTCATGGCCACCGTCAGCATGACCGCCACGGCCACCATGACCCCGAAGGCCATGGACCAGAACACCGGCGCCCGGACCAGGAAGAGACCGGCGACGGAGATCAGGACGGTGCAGCCCGAGAAGAGCACCGCCTTGCCCGCGGTCGCCATGGTGGCTCCGACCGTCTCCGCGATCGGACGCCCGGGTTTCGCCTGGAGCTCCTCACGTTGCCGGGTCACGATGAACAGGCAGTAGTCGATCCCGAGCGCCAACCCCAGCATCGTGACGATCGCCTGGACGAACGTGTCGAACGTCGTCACGTAGCTGAGCGCGCCCAGCACGCCGAACGACGTCATCAGCGCCGCGACGCCGAGCAGGAGCGGCAGACCGGCGGCCACCAGGGTGCCGAAGGCGATCAGCAGGACGATCAGCGCGATGGAGAGGCCGATGGTCTCGGCCCGCGCCAGGTCCTTGTCCTGCTGCTCGATGACCGCGGCGTTGAGAGCGCTGGAGCCGGTGAGCATGACGTCCACGCCGTCGCCCTCGACGCGATCCAGCGTCTTCTGGATCTCGGGGGCGGTCTCCTGCCGCTCGCGCTCGTCGCCCGTCAGCCCCGCCAGGACCAGCGCCGTACGGCCGTCGGCGGCGATCTGCTGCTCGCCACCGGCCGCGTAGGGGTCCTCGACGCTCGCCACCCCGGACCGCTCGCGGAGTTCGGCGACGCCGCGGCGCACGACGTCGCGGAACTCCGCGTCGCGGGCGGACCGGGTGGAGGAGTCGAAGACGACCACGACGTCCTCGGTCACCGCACTGTCGAACTCCTCCTTCATGAGCTTCTCGGCCCGCGCCGACTCCGAGCCGCTCACGGTCAGGGAGGAGCCGGTCAGGCTGTCCGTGAACTTCGGGACGAGCGCTCCTCCGACCACGAGGACGACCAGCCAGACGAGGAGCACCTTCCACACGTGCGTGGCGCACCACGCACCGAGACGGTGCAGGAGCGTGGGGCCGGAGCTTCCTTCGTCCGGCCGGGTACGGGGTGGCATGCGCGACGCTCCTCACTCGACTGACTGGTCGGTCGGTCGGACAGTCGGGAAAAGTATGGCACTAGACCGACTGGCCGGTCTAGTGCTACTTTTACTCGGTAATGGAAACGGTCGCCGATTCCATATGTCGCTGACGCGAAGCGATCCGGCAGGCACGAAGGACAGAGCACCCATGACAGCCAACGAAGACCGCGGCAATGCGCGCAGAACTCAGATCTTCAAAGCCGCGGCTGCGGTCTTTGCGCGGCAGGGCTACCACAGGGCCCGCATGGACGACATCGTCGAGGAATCCGGCCTGAGCAAAGGCGCGCTCTACTGGTATTTCAAGAGCAAGGAGGAGCTGGCCACCGGCCTGGTGCACCAGATGCTCACTCATGAGTCCGAAGCCCTTGAGGCCGTGGTGAGCAGACCGGAACCGGCAGCCGACCGACTCCGGTTCATGTCGGCGACTTTCGCCCGCGATCTCACGGAGAGCCCGGAAAAGGCCTCGCTCACCCTTGAGCTGCTTGCCCTGGCGCGCACCGTTCCCGAGATCAGAGAATGCTTCAGTTCCCACCACGAGCACTTCGTCGACCAGATCTCCCGCCTGCTCGCGGAACTGCGCGGCACGCGGCCTTCCTCGGCGGAAACACGGACCGCCGCGCTGGCCCTTTCGGCGCTGATCGATGGAATGGTGCTGCGCTGGGCCCTGGCCACGCAGCCCTTCGACCTGGAAAGCGCGCTCCGAGAAACAATCGACGCCCTTGTCCAGGACGCGAACACCCCCGGGAAATGAGGCGCTGCCACCGGGAAACGAGGCGCGGCTACCAGCCGACCCGGTCGCACCCCACGTGATCGGAGGGCTCGACCTGCAGCGTCGCGTGCGCGACACCGTGGCGCACCTCAAGAAGGTCCCGCGCCTCGTCGAGCACGCGATGCCCGTCATCAGGCGTCTCCGTGACGAGGTGGACCGTCGCCACGTTCATTCCCGACGTGAGGGTCCAGAGGTGCAGGTCGTGGACGTCTGACACCCCCTGGATCTCGGCCAGTTCGCCGGACACGACCGCGGGGTCCATCCCCGCGGGGGCATGCTGCCCGAGGACAGCCAGCACCTCCCTGCCCAGCATCGTCGCCCGCACCGCCACGAAGACGCCGATGGCGAGCGCGATCAGGGTGTCCCATACCGCCATTCCCGTGGCGGCGACGAGCCACCCGGCGATGATGACTCCGACCGAACCGGCCGTATCGGCGACCACCTCAAGATAGGCGCCCTTGACGTTCAGACTGTCGGCGGCGCCCTTTCGCAGCAGAAGAAGCGCCACGACATTGACCGCGAGACCGATCGCCCCCACGACGAACATCGGCCCGGTTTCCACCTCGACGGAACCGCCGATGCGGGAAACCGCCTCGACCACCACATAGACGGCGACGCCGTACATCAGCAGCACGGCCAGGAGCGAGGCGAAAACCTCGGACCGGTAGAAACCGTAGGTCCGCCGCCCGGTGACATCGGTCCGGGTCGCAAGCCGGGTGGCGACCAATGCCGCCCCGAGAGCCGTGACATCGGCTGCCATATGTCCCGCGTCGGACAGCAGCGTCAGCGAACCGGAAATGATCCCGAAAATCAGCTCGACGATGAAATACGCGCCGATAATGAAGAAAGCCAGCGTCAGACGCCGACGATACGGCCCGGAAGCGGGCTGCGCCCCTCCGCCATGACTATGGCCGTGCCCCATACCCCTCACCCCTCTCGGCATGACCCAAGCCAGACGAGAGTAGACGGATGGAGCTCATCCTCGCAAAGGCAGCACTGAAGACCGTTCCCATCTCCGAAAATGAGATCGGCGAGCAGTGCGAATTCCCCTCATGAAAACAACGCGAAAATCGTTGTCAGGCCGCTGTTCCACCCCCGGGCAGCCCCTGACTCAGCCGTGCTCCGGCTCCACCGGGAGCCAGAGTTCGGCTTCCGTCCCGGGCTTGTCCGGGGACGGGTGGGTGCGCAGGAGTTCGGGGCCTGTGCGGGTGCGGTACGGGTTCGAGGGGAACCACTCGGTGAACACGTCCCGCCACAGCTCCTGGATCGCTCCCGGTGCCGGTCCGGAGGTGGTGAAGACCGCCCAGGTACCGGCCGGGACGGCCAGCGTGGTCGTGCCCTCCGGAGGGGCCGCCGAGGTGATCACCCCGTGGTGGTAGTCGAGTTCGGTGCCCTCGGCGCGGCTGGGGTCCATGCCGTCGCAGACGGCGACGATGCCGTGCGGCTCCTGGTCGGACAGCTTCTCCAGCCGCTCCAGCGTCCGCCGGCCGATCCCCCGGACGAAGTCCACGATCGCCGGGTTCGGGCCTGCGTGCACCAGCGGAACGCGGGTCTGGAATCCGACGACGGTGAAGTCCGCCCTGTCCACGACCCGGTACCGCATGGTGCTGCGCCCTTCGACGGTGAGGCGGAAGGCCATCCGGGGCTGGGAGTTGAGCGCGGCGCCCGTACGCCGGGCCTCGCCCGGTCCGATGCCGTGCATGGCACGGAACGCCCGTGCGAACGCCTCACCGGAGCCGTAGCCGTAGCGCACCGCGATCTCCAGCAGCGTGTCACGCCCCGCGAGCACCTCGGCGCCCGCGAGGGTGAGCCGGCGGCGCCGGACGTACTCCGAGAGCGGCATGCCGGTGAGCGCGGAGAACATCCTGCGCAGATGGTGCTCCGAGGTGGCCGCGACGCGTGCCAGCTCCCCCACGTCGACGGCCTGGTCGAGACGGCACTCGATGTGCTCCATGGCCTGGTTCAGCCGCTCCAGCATGCATGGCCTTCTCTCTCGTCCCTCGACGGCGGGCGGGACTCGCGGATCGCGATCTCCACGGGCGAGTACGCGCCGTCGGCCCGCTCCAGTTCGTACGGCGCGGCCGGCATCAGCGGCGGCTGGGCCATGAGGCGCGGCCGTACCCCATGGTGCGGTTGCGCGGCGTGCACCAGGAACGGATGGCACAGGTAGACGTCGCCCGGGGACCCGGTGGCGAGGGCGAGCGGCCGGTGGCCGGAGGCCGCCACGAGGTCGGGCGCGAGGACCGGGCCGCTCGCCCCCTCCTCCCCGTACGGTTCCAGCACCTTCGGCACGTCGAGGTGGGAGCCCACCCGGATCCGGGTCGGGGCGTCCTCCTCGCCGACCTCGCTGAACAGGAAGAGCATCAGCAGCGCCCGGCCGCGCGAGCGCAGGTTGGTGCGGGGCCAGGTCTCGCCCTCCACCGCGTAGCTGCCCTCGATGTGCCAGCCCGCGTCGTCCGGCTCCTCCGCGTGCGGGAAGCGCAGCGGGAAGGTGCCCAGCGAGTAGCGCGGCTCCCAGCGTCCCGTGCCGACGAGCAGGTCGTACACGCGGTGCAGGGACGGAGAGTTGGGTGCGGCGGCGAAGGGGCCCTGCGCCATGCCGCCCACCCAGTGCACGGGCCGCGTCCACGTCGACGGGTCGTCCGGGTCGCAGCCCGTCTCCCGCCACAGCAGCCGCGCGCAGTCCGCGGCCACGCGCGGCGCGACGGCGCCCTCCAGCTTCACGAAGCCGTCGCGGAGGAAGCGGGATACCAAGGTCGTGTCGTCCATCCCCTCATCGTGCGGCGGCATGACCCCCGGTCACCCGACATTCTCCGCACCGCCTTTGTCGGGTGTTCGGGTGGTGTTCGGGTGCACGGGTGCACGGCGCACCCCGCCACCATCTGGCCTAACGCGAGATGCGGCCCTCACGCACAGGGGATCGGATGTGGCTCATGCACATCGCCACCGCAGCATCATCCAGAGCCCCCCGCCGACTCGTCGTGGGATCCCTGTTCCTTTCGCAGCTGCTCGTGCTGCCGCTGTCGGCGGGGTACGCGTCGGCCGACGGCTCGGCTGAGGCGACGCCCGCCCGGGGCACCGCCCGCATGGGCGTGGGAGTCCTCGCCCACGAGGGGGTCCGGGGAGCGCCCGTCGAGTCGCGCGTCGCCCGGACCAAGGGCGTGGACGTGTCCAGCCATCAGGGCAAGGTCGCCTGGCGGACCCTGCGCAAGAGCGGTGTGAAGTGGGCGTACACCAAGGCGACTGAGGGGAAGTCCTACCGCAACCCGTACTTCGCCAGCCAGTACAACGGCTCGTACAAGGCCGGCATGATCCGCGGCGCCTACCACTTCGCGACCCCCGACACCTCCAGCGGCGCCACCCAGGCCAACTACTTCGTCAAGCACGGCGGCGGCTGGTCCAAGGACGGCAAGACGCTGCCGGGCGTGCTCGACATCGAGTACAACCCCTACGGATCGACCTGCTACGGCAAGACCCCCCGTCAGCTCGTCAGCTGGATCCGGGACTTCCTCCACCGCTACAAGACCCGCACGGGCCGCAGTGCCGTCATCTACACCTCCACCAACTGGTGGAAGAAGTGCACCAGCAACTACCGGGGCTTCGCCTCCGCCCATCCCCTGTGGGTCGCCCGCTACGCGTCGAGCGTCGGTCCCCTCCCGGCGGGCTGGAAGTTCCACACGATGTGGCAGTACACCTCGTCCGGACCGACCGTCGGGGACCACAACAAGTTCAACGGTCCGCTCAGCCGCGTGAAGGCGCTCGCGAAGGGCTGAGCCCCTCTCCGGCCACGCCATCGCTCTGACGACGACCAGGGGCATTCCGCTCCGTCAGCCGTCCCATCCGGCGACGACGGTGGCCGGGATGCCCTCCCGCGCCCACAGCGCCAGCACGTTCGGGTTGTCGTCCCACGCGTGCACCGGGTGGTACCGCTCGCGGATCCGGGCCAGGATGTCGCGCTTCACCTCGTAGTCCGGGCGGCCGTCACGGTCCGCCCGCATCCACATGGCGTCGGACGGCACCCGGTGCAGGGCGAGCCACATCGCGGTGTGCGGCCGGAACCGCACCGTACGAGCCGTCACCACCAGCACGGCGAGCCCCGCGGCGTGCGCCTCCCGCGCCGCCTCGACCACGTGCTGGTGCGGTGGGCAGTCGACCGAGGCGCGGTGGAAGGCGTGAAACCCGCCGGGGCCGTCGAGGAGATGACGGATGCCGCGCACGTCGCACAGCGTCCCGTCCATGTCGAAGATCACGGCCTCTCGCATGTCACCCCCTGGGGGCAACATTATCCGCTCTCGCCTCCGGGCCGAGGTCTTGACAAGCCTATTGGTCTGGACCAACTTAACGCGCAACAGCGGTGGCCACCGTCGTCGCTGACGTGCTTCACCTCTCCCCAGGAGGCACCCTGTGGACCGATTACGTCAGGACAGACCCGGCGTCCGCCGGAGAATCAGCGCGGCGCTGGCCCTCGGCGCGGCCGCCGTGCTCGCGGTCACCGCACTCGCCGTGCCCGCCCAGTCGGCGGACACCGGCGCGGTCAGCGCCAGAGCGGCGGACGTCAACGTCGCCAAGAACGCCGGGTTCGAGGCGGACCTGAGCAACTGGACCTGCGCCGCGAACAGCGGCACCGCCGTCACCTCCCCCGTGCACGGCGGCGCGAAGGCCCTCAAGGCCACCCCGTCGGGCCAGGGCACCGCCGAGTGTTCCCAGGTCGTCGCGGTGAAGCCGAACTCGACGTACAAGCTGAGCAGTTGGGTGCAGGGCAGCTACGCCTACCTGGGCGCCCGCGGCACCGGCACCACCGACGTGTCGACCTGGACGCCGGGCACCTCGTCCTGGCAGCAGCTCTCCACCAGCTTCACCACCGGCGCCAACACGACCTCGGTCACCGTCTACACGCACGGCTGGTACGGGCAGAGCGCGTACTACGTGGACGACGTGAGCGTCCTCGGCCCCGACGGGGGCGGCGGTCCCGACCCGGTCGAGGTACCGCCCGTCCCGGCAGGGCTCGCGGCGGGCACGACGACGCCCACGTCGGTGGAGCTGTCCTGGACGCCGTCGTCCACGGCGACGGGGTACACCGTCTACCGCGACGGTACGAAGGTCGCCTCGTCCAGCGGCGCTTCCACGACCGTCACGGGGCTCACGCCGGAGACCACGTACAGCTTCCAGGTGAGCGCCTCGAACGCGGCAGGCGAGTCCGCGAAGTCGACGGCAGTGTCCGTACGGACCCCCAAGGGCGACGGTGGCGGCGACGGCACCGTGCCCCGGCACGCGGTGACCGGCTACTGGCAGAACTTCAACAACGGCGCGACCGTGCAGAAGCTGCGGGACGTGTCCTCGGAGTACGACATCATCGCGGTCTCGTTCGCCGACGCGACCACCACCCCGGGGCAGATCGCCTTCAACCTGGACCCGGCCGTCGGCTATGCCTCCACCGCCGACTTCAAGGCGGACATCGCCGCGAAGAAGGCCGCGGGCAAGTCCGTGGTCCTCTCGGTCGGCGGCGAGAAGGGCACCATCTCCGTCAACAGCGACGCCTCCGCGACCGCGTTCGCCAACAGCGCCTACGCGCTGATGCAGGAGTACGGCTTCAGCGGCGTCGACATCGACCTGGAGAACGGCCTCAACCCCACCTACATGACGAAGGCGCTGCGCCAGCTCTCGGCGAAGGCGGGCCCGAAGATGGTCCTCACGATGGCGCCGCAGACCCTCGACATGCAGTCCACGTCCGGCGGCTACTTCCAGACGGCGCTGAACGTGAAGGACATCCTCACGGTCGTCAACACGCAGTACTACAACAGCGGGGCGATGCTCGGCTGCGACGGCAAGGTCTACGGCCAGGGCAGCGTGGACTTCCTGACCGCGCTCGCCTGCATCCAGCTGGAGGGCGGCCTCGACCCGTCGCAGGTCGGGCTCGGCGTCCCGGCGTCGACGCGCGGCGCGGGCAGCGGTTACGTGCCTCCGTCGGTCGTGAACAACGCCCTCGACTGCCTGGCCCGCGGCACCGGCTGCGGCTCCTTCAAGCCGCCGAGGACGTACCCGTCGCTGCGCGGCGCCATGACGTGGTCGACGAACTGGGACGCCACGGCGGGCCACGCGTGGTCGAACGCCGTCGGCCCGAAGGTACACGGCCTCCCGTAACGGCCGTAGCGGAATGACGCCCCGGAGGGGCGGCCACCCCTCCAGGGCGGGACGGCCTGCGGTCAGCCGGACGGCGGGCCCTCCCGCTGGGCGTCCGTGCGGAGGGTGAAGCCGATGATGGCGCCGCGGCCGGAGCGGTTGCGGGCGTACACCGTGCCGCCGTGCGCGGTGGCGACCGCGCGGACGATGGCCAGGCCGAGGCCCGAGCCGGGCAGGCTGCGGGCGGCGTCGGCGCGGTAGAAGCGGTCGAATATGCGGGGCAGGTCGGCGGGGTCGATGCCGGGGCCACGGTCGTGCACCTCGATACGGGTGGAGTCGGCCACGATCTCGATCGGCCCGGTGCCGTCGCGGTCGAACTTGGCGGCGTTCTCCAGGAGGTTGGTGAGGGCGCGCTGCAGGGCGGCGGGGCGGACGTGCACGACGGTGTCCTCGGCGTGGACGAGCACGGTGCGGCCCGTACGGCGCCGGGCGAGGGCCGCGGCCTTGCCGACCGCGACGGGGAGCGGGAGCGGCTCGGGCTCCTCGGAGTCGCGGTGCCCGGCGGCGAGTTCGATCAGCTCCCTGACGAGGTCGGCGAGTTCGCGGGTCTCGCCCCTGATGTCGGCGATCAGGGTGGCCCTGGCGTGCGGGGGCAGGTCGTCCAGGCGGTCGAGCAGCGTGGCGTTGGTCAGCAGCGAGGTCAGCGGGGTGCGCAGTTCGTGGCCCGCGTCCTGCACGAGGCGGTGCTGGATCTCCTCGGACTCGGCGAGCCGCCCGAGCATGTCGTCGAAGGCCCGTGCGAGGCGGCCGACCTCGTCGCGGCCCGTCGCGGTGACGTTCGCGTCGAGGCGTCCGCTGGCGGCGACGTCCTCGGCGACGGCGGTGAGGCGGACCAGGCGGCGGGTGATGCGGCGGGCGAGCCACCAGCCGATCATCCCGGAGGCCGTCATGACCGCGGCCGTGAGCCAGACCGTGCGCTGCTGGAGGTCGGCCAGCAGGTCCTCGGTGTCGCTGAACTGCTGGGCGACCTGCACGGCCCCGCGACGGCCACCGAGGGCGACGGTGGCCACGCGGTAGCGCTCGCCGCGGATGGTGGCCCGGTAGGTGTCGAGGTGACCGGCGTCGGGGTGGGAGGCGGCCTCGCGGTCCGCGGCGGTGACCGGCAGGGGCGGGCTCCCCTCGTCCTCGACCGTCCCGCCGGGGCCGAGTACCTGGACGTGGGTGCGGATGCGGCGGGAGAGCTCGTCACGGGGGCCGTCGTGGTCGGGGTCGGAGCTGTAGTAGTCCTTCGGCGTCAGGCGCTGCTGGCCGACCTGGTCACGCAGGTCGGCGATCACGCCGTGGAAGATACGGTCCTGGTCGACGCGGACCAGACGGGCGGCGGCGTCGTAGCTGAGGAAGCCCACCAGCAGCGTGACCACGGCGGTGATCGCGGCGAATGAGGCGGCGAAGACGGTGCGCAGGCTGCGCCGCGAGCTCGCACCCGCGCCGGCGTCGGCCGGCACCGGTCAGGGCTCCCGGAGCGTGTAGCCGACGCCGCGGACCGTGTGGATGAGCGGCGGTCTTCCGGGCTGGTCGATCTTGCGGCGCAGGTAGCCGATGTAGACGGCGAGGTTCTTCGAGGTGGCGGCGAAGTCGTAGCCCCAGATCCGGTCGTAGAGGGTCGAGTGCTCCAGCACCAGGCCCTTGTTGCGGGCCAGCAGTTCCAGCAGGTCGAACTCGGTGCGGGTCAGCTCCACCTCGGTCTCACCGCGCCAGGCCCGGCGGGCGTGCGGGTCCACCCGGAGGTCGGCGGCGGTGACGAGGCCGCCGCCCGGTCCGGCGGGCGTCGGCGGGGCGCGCCGCAGCAGCGCCCGTAGCCGGGCGAAGACCTCGGCGACCTCGAAGGGCTTGGGCACGTAGTCGTCGGCACCGGCGTCCAGACCGGCGATACGGTCGTCGGTCTCGACCCGGGCCGTCAGCATCAGGATCGGCGTACGGTCGCCCGCCGCGCGCAGCACCCGGCACACCTGCAGTCCGTCGATGCCGGGCATCATGATGTCCAGGACCAGCACGTCGGGCTGCTCGGTGTGCGCGGCGGCCAGCGCCTGCACGCCGTCCGCCGCGCACAGGACGCGGTAACCCTCCAGGATCAGGGCGCGTTCCAGCGCGGTGCGGATCGCCCGGTCGTCCTCGGCGAGCAGCACCGAGTACGGGTTCGTCATCCGGCCATTGTGCTCCGGCGGGCCCCTCGGCGGCAGGGCGCAAGCCGCCTCGCGGCGACTTCTTACCCACCTCTTACCTGCACTCTTACCCGTCTCTCACCGCTGCCAGGGGCGCGGCTTACCCGCCCTGGCCACCGTGCTCCTCACGCCCCGCCACCGGACGAGAGGAGAGGCGTGAGGATGTCCTCCGTACAACGCGCCCCCGACGGTGTGTCCCTCGTCGTGCCGACGTTCAACGAGTCGGAGAGCGTCGCGGAGTTGCCGCACCACGTCACCACGCGCGTGCCCCTGGCCCCCGTGGCCGGCGTGGGAAGTCTGCGCCGGGTGCCCCGCGTACAAGAGCCGGGTTCGGGGTGCCCCGGGCTGTGCTTCGCGGGCTGCGGCCGCGTCGTGGCTTGTCGCGCAGTTCCCCGCGCCCCTGAAGGGGGCACCCTGCGCTTCCTGCGGCACCTGGCCGGGCTCCGCACGGCGAACCCGGTGGCGCGGATGGCGGGCTTCGGGCTGATCGGCCTGAGCGGGCTCGTACCGAACCTCGCGGCGCTCCGTCTGCTCGTCGCCAGGGGCGTGCCCGGTCTGCCCACCGAGGTGCTGGTCTACCGGGCCGCCCGCCGCTCTCCGACGACCTCTGAGAACAGGAACCCCCATGACCATGAGGATCGCGTTCCTCCTGCACAACGCCTACGCCATCGGCGGCACGGTCCGCACCACCTTCAACCTCGCCTCCGCGCTGGCGGACCGCGGCCACACCGTGGAGATCGCCTCCCTGATGCGGCACCGTGACTGCCCCCGGCTGCCGCTGGACACGCGCGTACGGCTGGTGCCGCTGACGGACCTGCGCGCGTCGGACGCGGCCGACCCCTCCCGGTTCCTGCCCTCCGCCGTCTTCCCCTCCGCCGAACGGCGTTACGGCCAGTACAGCCGTCTGCACGACCTGCGGGCCCAGGCGTACCTGCGCGACGTGACAGCGGACGTCGTCATCGGCACCCGGCCGGGGCTGAACGTCTACCTCGCCCGCTTCGGCAGCCGCCGGGCCACGCGTATCGCGCAGGAACACCTGAGCCTCTCCGTGCACAGCACCCGGCTGCGCGCCCAACTCGCCCCGCACTACCGGCGCCTGGACGCCCTGGTCACCACCACGGAGGCGGACGCCGCCGACTACCGGGCCCGTATGACGCTGCCCGGGGTGCGGGTGAGCGCGGTGCCGAATCCGGTACCGGATCCGGGCGTCGCGCCGCACGGCTCGGCGGGGGCTCCGGATGCGGGGAATCCGGAGGCGGGGAATCCGGTCGTCGCGGCGGTCGGCAGGCTGACCCGGAGCAAGCGGTTCGACGTCCTCATCGAGGCGTTCGCCACGGTCGCGGACCGGCATCCCGAGTGGCGGCTGCGCATCTACGGCGGCGGCGAACGGTCCGGGCTGCAGGCCCTGATCGACGAGCTGGACCTCGCGGGTCACGCCACGCTGATGGGCGCCTGCACCCCGATCGAGCCCGAGCTGGCGAAGGCGTCGCTCCTGGCGCTCTCCTCCGACACCGAGTCGTTCGGCATGGCCCTCGTCGAGGCCATGCGCTGCGGCGTACCCGCGGTCGCCACCGACTGCCCGCACGGCCCCGGCGAGATCATCGACGACGGCGTCGACGGCCGCCTCGTCCCCGTCCGCGACCGGGACGCGCTCGCCGACGCGCTGTGCGCGCTGATCGAGGACGAACCGGCCCGCCGCCGGATGGCCGAGGCCGCACGGCGCAGCGCCGCGCGCTTCGACCCCACCCCCATCGCCCTGCGCCACGAGGAGATGTTCGAGCAGCTCGCCGCCTCGCGCACGCAGCGGGCCAGGGAACGGCGCCGCGCGGCGCTCCGGGCGCGCCTGCGCCGCTGGGCCGGCCGCCCCGGCCTGCGCGTACTCCTGCGGGCACGCCGGGGCGGCGGACGGCAACGGCGGCCGGTCCGGGGTGAGACATGACCGTCACGGTCACGGGTGCCGGACCGCGCCTCCCGGCCGTTCCCGCGCGCGCCCGTCGGCGGGAACGCAAGCGGCGAAGCCGTCGGGCGCCGTGGCTCGGCCTCGTCGCCACCGGCTTCGCGGCTCTGCAACTGGCCCTGGTCGTGGGCCGGTTCGGCCTCGGCTGGGACGAGACCGTCTACGTCTCGCAGGCGGACCCCCGGGTCCCCGCCGCCTACTTCAGCGCGCCCCGCTCCCGCGGCATCAGCCACCTCCTCGCCCCGGTGCTGGCCGTCACCGACTCCACCACGGTCCTCCGGATCGCACTGGCGACGGCGTCCGCCGCCGGGCTCTACGCGGCCTTCCGCGTCTGGCGCCCGCTGCTCGGCCGTACGGTCCCGGCCGTGGCGGCGCTGGCCTTCGCCACGCTGTGGGTCACCGTGCTCTACGGGCCGCAGGCGATGCCCAACCTCTGGGTGGCGCTGACCGCCGTGGCGGCCGTGGGCTGGTTCCTGCGCGCCACCGCTCCCCCGGAACCGGCCCTCGCCCGCGTCCTCCCCGGACTGGCCCTCGCCGTCGCGCTGGCCACGCTCTTCCGGTTCTCCGACGGCCTGTGGCTGGGCCTGGCGCTGCTCGCCGCGTGCGCGGCGACGGGCGCCCGCCGGGGCCGGGACCGGGACCGGGGCCGCGTCCACAGCTTCCGTACGGCCGTGCCGTCGGCCGCGGCCGTGCTCGGCGGGCTGGCGCTCGGCAGCGCCGAGTGGCTCGTCGAGGCGTACGTCCGGTGGGGCGGCCCCGGCGCGCGGCTGGCGGCGTCCAGCGCCACCGAGGGCGGGATCCACCCCCACTGGAACGCCCCCACCGCGCTGCGCGGCCTCAACGGCCCCCTGCTCTGCCGCCCCTGCGCCGTCCACCTCACCCGGCCCACGCACACCCTGTGGTGGCTGGCCCTGCCCCTGCTGGCCGCGCTCGCCTGCACCCTCGCCGCCCTCGCCGCCCGCACTGCGCCGCGCGCCCCGCGCCCGGCCGTCACCGTGCTGCCGGTCCTCTGCGCCGCCGCGCTGAGCGTCCCGTACCTGCTGCTGCTCGACTACTTCGCGCCCCGCTTCCTGCTGCCCGCCTACGCGCTGCTCTCCCTGCCGGTCGCCGGGCTCGCCGCCCGTACGGTCGCGGCCGTACGCCCCGGCCTGCCGCGACGCCTGGCCGCCCTCGCGCTGGCGGCGCTCTTCGCGGCCCACCTCACCGCGCAGTACGCCGAGCTGCGCACCCACGTGACCGCCGCGCGGGCCACCGCCCGCCGCTACCAGCTCGCCGCCGACCGCCTCCACGCCCTGGGCGCCCGTGCCCCCTGCCTGATCACCGGCGAACACGCCCCGCCGATCGCCTACTACGCGGGCTGCGCCTCCGCGAACGTCTCCGGCAACAACCGCGACACCACCGCACCCGCCCTCCGCCGCCGCGCCACCGAAGAGCCCGTCGCCGCACTGACCGCCGCCGACCGCCCCCCGCACTACGCCCGCACGTGGCCCGCGCACCCCCTCCCCGGCACGGGCCTCACCGCGTACGGACCTCCTCAAGCGGAATGGGCGGAATGGGCGGGGCTCAGCGCTGTGGCCAGTAGTTCGCACGGGGTCGCGGCGGCGTGTGCGCGTTCCCGCAGGGCGGCGGTGAACGGGGCGGAGCCGCCGAGCTTGTCGAGGGCCCGGTCCGCTTCGCACCGGATCTGGTCGATCTGGGCCAGGTAGGAGCGCACCACGTTCGCGTCGAGCATGCGTTCGGCCAGTTCCGCGCGGGCGCCCCGATCCTCCCGGGCGCGCTGGAGCAGCGCCAGCACGCGGTCCCGGCGGGCGCCCCGGCTGGCGTTCAGCAGGGAGACGAGGTGGAAGGTGGGCGTGGCGTTGGCGAGGTCTTCCATCCGCCCGGACTGCAGATCCTCCTGGTCGTTGCGGAACTGTCCGAGCAGCCCGAGGCTGCGGCCGAACAGCCGCCACTGCTCGGTGCGCTCGTCGTCGGCGCCCGCCGTCCTGGCCGCCATGGCGCTCGCCATCGCGTACGGCGCGCTGCTCTTGTTCCGGTAGGTGCGCAGTATCTCGGCGTGCGAGGTCTCGGCGGGCGCGGTGAAGAGGTCCGCGAGCTGTCCGTCGGTGGCCGCCGTGCAGGCGTCGAGGAACTCGGTGGTCAGCGCCCTGCGCACCCGGTCGGGCACCGGCAGCCGCTCGGTGACCCGCGCCGGGACCACGTAGGCCCAATTGAAGGCCGCCAGCATGGTGGCTCCCGGGTCGATCCGGCGCACCGCCCCGCCCGCGGCGTCGTCGGTGTCGACGTCGGCGTCGGCTTCCGCTTCGTCCGCGAGGTCGTCGATGACGTTCGCCGCGCGCCACCACAGCGCGTGCAGCGCGGCGACCGGCACCGCCCCGGCGGGGTCCCCGCACTCGGCCCCGTGCACCAGCAGCGGCAGGGCGAACTCGTGCCGGTCCGGGCGGGCGTCGTGGACCACGGTGGGCACGATCGCGCGCAGATGTCCGTACCGCGTGGTGTGCTCGGCGAGCAGCGTGACCATGGTCTGTTCGACCTGTCCGTACAGCGACCGGACCTGCCGCTCCGCGTGCTGGGATTCGGTCGTCACCGTCGCCCCGTCGCCTCCCCTTGCCGGTTCCGCTGCCGTGATCTCGCGGTCTACGCAAGAAAATCCGGCCGACCTACACTCTGTACGCACGGCCGACCGCACCCCGGGATCTTGCCCAGCGTGACAGAAGGGGAACCATGTTCGAGGTTGTGCCATGCGTTCGCTGAACGTCGTGGTGGGTACCGGGCGCTGCGGATCCACCGCGCTGTCCCAGGTGCTCGCCGATCATCCGGAAGTCCTCAGCCTCAGCGAGCTGTTCGCCTCGGTGGCCCCGCACACCTTTCCGCCCGGCACGCTGACCGGCGCCGAGTTCTGGCGGCTGTTGGCCGAACCGAACCCGTTCTTCGACGCGATGCTCCGCGAGCGGGTCCGGGTCCCGGAGTTCCGGTATCCGCGCGCCCCCGGCCGGTTCGGGGCGACGATAGGCGTCCCGGCGATCGCGATGATGACGCTGCCGCTGCTGACCGCGGACCCCGACGCGCTCTTCGACGAACTCGCCGAACAGGTGCCGGACTGGCCGTCCCGGCCGGTCGCCGGGCACTACACGGCGCTGTTCGAGTGGCTGGCGGAACGTTTCGGGCGCGGTGCCGTCGTGGAACGTTCCGGGTTCTCCCTGCAGTGGATCACCACGCTGGCGCGGCGGTTCCCCGCCGCAGGGCTGGTGCACATGTTCCGGGACGGGCCGGACTGCGCGCTGTCCATGAGCAGGCACCCGGGATTCCGGCTGATCGTGCTGGAGAACCGGATCAAGGCGTTGACCGGGGTGCGCGCCATCCCGGAACTCAGCCCCGCCGAGATCGCCGCGCTCCCGCCGGAGCTGGCGAGGGTGCTGCCGGACCGGTTCGACCCGGCGGTGCTCGACCAGCCGCTCCCGCTGGCCGAGTTCGCCCGGCTGTGGAGCCGGCAGATCCGCGAGGCGGGGGCGGACCTGGCCGCCGTACCGGCGCGGCGGCGGTGCACGGTCGCGTACGAGGAACTGGTGGCCGACCCGCGCGCCGAGCTCACCCGCCTCGCCGCCTTCCTCGCCGTCGAGCCGGACCCGGAGTGGCTGGCTGCCGGGGAGCGGCTGCTCGACCGCGCCCGGGTCGGCGGGGCCCGTACGCTGCCCGCCGCCGAACTCGCCGAGCTGCGCGAACTGTGTGCCCCCGGTGAACAGGCCCTGGCGGCCCAGCGGAAGGAGATCCCCTCATGAGCGAGCGGATGGAAGCCCCGACAGCCACGGAAGCGAGGGGAGGGAACGCCGTGCGTGACCCCATTCCGCTCGACGAGGAGTTCCTCCAGGACCCCTACCAGCTCTACGAACGGCTGCGCGCGCAGCGCCCGGTGGCTCCCGCGCTCCTCCCGCACGGGCTGCGCGTGTGGATCGTGAGCCGTTACGAGGACGCGCGCGCCGCCCTCGCGGATCCCCGGCTGCGCAAGGATTCCGTACGGCAGCAGGAGCTGTCAGCGCGGCAGGCGGAGGAGACGAACTCCACCCCGGTGATACCCGAGTTCCTCAACTCGCACATGCTCAACACCGATCCGCCCGACCACACCCGGCTGCGCAAGCTGGTCGGCGCCGCGTTCACCAGCCGCAGGGTCGCCGAGCTGCGCCCGCGCATCACCGCGATCGTCGAGGAGCTGCTGGACGCCCTGCCGCGCGGCGAGGTGGTGGACCTGGTGGACGGGTTCGCCTATCCGCTGCCGATCACGGTGATCTGCGAACTGCTCGGCGTCCCGGAGAGCGACCGGACCGACTTCCGGAGCTGGACCGCGACGCTGCTCAACACCGGCGTCGCCGAGGCGGAACTCGCCGCCGCGGCCGAGGCGATGCTCGGCTACCTGGACGCGCTGATCGCGGAGAAGCAGCGCGCGCCCGGAGAGGACCTGATCTCCGCGCTCGTACGCGCGCGGGACGACGGGGACCGGCTCGACGAGGGTGAGCTGCGCGCCATGGTGTTCGTGCTGCTCGTCGGCGGACACGAGACCATGGTCAACCTGATCGGCAACGGCACCCTCGCCCTGCTGCGCAACCCGGACCAGCTGGCCGCGCTGCGCGCCGACCCCGGCGGGCTGCCCGCCGCGATCGAGGAGTTCCTGCGCTACGACGGACCGGTCAACTTCGCCACCTTCCGGTTCACCACCGAAGACGTGACGCTCGGCGGGACCACCGTCCCCGAAGGGGAGTTCGTGGTGATCGCCCTGCTCTCGGCGAACCGGGACGGGCAGCGCTTCCCGGACCCGCACGCCCTGGACCTCGGCCGGACCACCGCCGGGCACCTCGCCTTCGGCCACGGCGTGCACTACTGCGTCGGTGCGCACCTGGCCAGGGCGCAGGCGGAGATCGCGTTCGAGCGACTCCTCGGCCGTTTCCCGGACCTCGCCCTGGCCGTGCCACCGGCCGACCTCAGCTGGCGGCACAGCACGCTTATGCGCGGGCTGGAAGCCTTGCCGGTACGGCTGTAGGCCGTGTCCGCCGGTTCATGGTTGCCCTCATCTGAGGCTGCTGGGCAGGGGCTGCCCCTGCCTGTGTGTCGCAGACCGCGGGTCGTGGGTGGTTGCTCGCGCAGTTCCCCGCGCCCCTGAGGCCTCAGGGGCGCGGGGAACTGCGCGACAAGCCACGACGACAGCCGCAGCCTGCAAGGCACCGCACGGGGCAGCCCCTGCCCAGCAGCCGGCCGGAACGGCCTAGTTCGCGGGCACCAGCAGGCGGTTCGTGAGGGCGTGCCGCGCGGCCAGCACCGCGGCGGCCACCACGCGGATCGGCGCGAAATAGTCCTTCACCAGCCACAGCGGCGTGATCTCCGCGTCCACCACACCCTCGCGCAGCACCGGTTCGGCCGTGGCGAGGGCCTCGGCGACCCCGGGGACGGTGCTCTCCCGCAGGATCAGCGTGGCGTACGCGGTCTCCTCCATGGTCACCCAGCGCACACCCCAGCCGCCCCCGGGATGCCGCGTATCGAGGACCCAGCGCCTGGCCCGCGCCACCGCGGCCTGCGCGCGTTCCCCGTCCATCCCCGACAGGGCCTCGACCGCGCACACGGTGGCGTAGTACGGGGACACGTGCCAGAAGTCGGACCAACTGCCGTCCGGGCGCTGCTGGTCGAGCAGCCATGCGGTGTTGCGCCGCAGCAGCGGTCCGTACCGCTCGGGATCCCCGTCGAGACAGCGGCGCAGCAGGCTGACCGTATGGCCGTTGGTGGCCGGGGAGGGGACGGTCTCGCCGGGGTAGATCTGGAAGTGGTCGCCCGTCCAGTAGGTGAGCAGGCCGTCCAGGTCTGCCTTACGGCCGTGACAGATCAGCGCGTTGAGGACGGCGGCCGTGTCGTCCCCGTCCACGGTGAGGTCCCTGCCGCCCGCTATCCCGTACGGGCCCAGTTCCGGTTCGAGCCGGTCCAGGATCCCGCGGGGACAGTCGTGCGGGACCGCGTGCCAGGTGAACGTGTTCAGCGTCCAGGCCTGTTCGAAGTAGTCGATGGGCGCGGCCACCGGCACCAGTCCGTTCCCGTACCGCTGCAGCTCCTCCAGGAAGCGCCCGGCCGGACTGCCCGGTTCCGGTGCCGTGCGCAGCCAGCCCGCCGTTCCGGCCGCCGAGCAGCTCACCGAGCCCGCGTAGGGGTGGGGCGGCCCGTCGAGGGGCGTGGCGGGCGTGGCGATCTCCCAGGCGTGCCAGATGTCCGCGGGCAGCTCCGAGCCCGCCGCGGCGTCCGCACGGATACCGGCAAGACGGCCGGTCGCGCAGCCGTCGGGCATCGGCAGCTCCCCGACGCCGTCGCCTCCGAACACCCCTTCCGCCAGCCGCGCGTTGATCCGGTCCACGAGCATGGGCACGATCAACTCCACGCTGATCGTCTGCGGCGGCCCTCCCGCGTACCGTCCGCCGGGCGCCAGCCAGTCGCGCAGCACGCGCAGGCCCTGTTCGGCAACGGCGCGCACCCGCGCGCGGGGGACGGCTCCGTCCGCCTCCTCCCTCCTGGCCAGCACCGTGAGCAGGGCCTCGGTCGCCGAGAGCGTGGAGTTGAAGGCGAACCCGTCCTGGCCCCAGGAGCGCTCGCACAGGTGACGCAACCGCTCCGTATGCCCGCCGAGCCACGGGGCATCGGCGACCAGCCGGGCACTCTCGTACACCGATGGGGTCAGCCAGGCCCAGGGATCGGCGGCGGATTCGGACAGCAAGGCGTTCGCGGCACCACGGTAGTCATCGGTCATCGCCCCCTCCTACCCGATGCGGGGAGGGACTACTGCCGGTGTGGGGGACGGCGTGCGGTGGGGTGCCGTGCGCTGTTGTGCGGCGGGAGCGGCGCGGGCGTGCGCGATGTGCCAGTGGCATGAGCACGGTCCCCCGTGTACCTCGTGGTGCTCCGAACGCCTCCCGGGTGGAGCGGTTCCGCTGGGCCGCCGGGGACAGAACAGAGATGGGGACGATCACTGGAGGTCAGAACTCGCAATGTCCGAGCGCAGGGTCGAGCCGTTCTCGACAGAGACGAAGGGGAGTGCGCACCCGACGTACGCGTCCATGCGGCATGCGGCGCCGGTGCACACGGTCACGACACCCCGGGGCTCCGACGCCCGGCTCGTCGTCGGCTACGACGAAGCCGTTGCCGCGCTCACCGACCCGAGGCTGAGCCGTGTCGGCCATCAGGACACCGGAACAGCGGTGGGCTGGGGAATCACCGCGGGTCCTGTGCGGAACATGGTCGAGGGCCACATGCTCAACAGCGACCCTCCGGAACACGCCCGGCTCCGGCGACTGGCGTCCTCCGCGTTCAGCGCGCGGCAGGTGTCCGGCATGCGGCAGACCATGGAGGACGCCGCTGACCGCCTCGTGAGCCCGATCGCCGCCGCGGGCCGGGCCGATCTCATCACCGAATTCGCCGCTCCCCTCGCCATCACCCTCATCAGCGATCTCGTCGGGCTGGAACGGCCGTGCCGCGCGGCCTTCTTCCGGTGGATCGACCGGTGCGCCACCCCGGACGCACACGCACACGTCGTCGAAAGCCTGGAGAACATCCGTGGCCTCCTGTGCGCGCTGGTCGCGAAGAAGCGCGCCGCTCCGGCGAACGATCTCATCAGCCGCCTCGTCACCGCGTGCGACGAGCGGGAGGAACTCGACGACGCGGAGGTCATCGCCACGGCATTCCTCATCCTGCTCACCGGGTACGAGGCTCCCACGCACCTCATCGGAAACGGAGTGCTGTCGCTGCTCCGCCATCCCGATCAGATGAGGAAGGTCCGCGAGGACCGGACACTCGTCGCGGCGCTCGTCGAGGAGACCTTGCGGTTCGAGGGGCCCGTGGAGACAGCGCCGACCGTCTACGCGACCGAGGAAATGAGAATCGGGGACGTGACCATATCCCCCGGAGAGGCGGTCCTCGTCTCCCTGGCAGGGGCGAATCGCGATCCTCGGAAATTCCGCGATCCCGAAAGTTTCGACGTACAGCGGGACGCCACCGGCCACTTGACCTTCGGCCGCGGGGTTCACCATTGCCTGGGAGCGCACTACTCGCGGCTGTTCGGGGAAATCGCCTTCCGCGCGCTCTTCAGGGCCACCGACGAGATCCAGGCGGATTTCCGGGAGGACGATCTCCGCTGGAGGAACGGCGTGATCATTCGCGGACTGCGCTCCCTTCCGGTGAAGTTGCCGGCGAACGCTTCGAGTCGAGAGTGAAAGAACACGGCAGGAACGACAGGGACGACAGGGACAGGAACGACGGCGCGCACGAGTTCCCCTGGCCCGTGCTGCGTCTGCCCTTTCCGGCAGCGCGCAACCCGTACGCCCTCCGGCTGGGCTCGCACCTCGTGCAATGGGTCACCGAGTTCGGTCTGTTCGAGGACACGGCAGCGGTCGAACGGTTCGCCGCCGTCCGCTACGAGGATCTGCTGGCCGCCGTCTACCCGACGGCGAACGCGGAGGACCTGGAGCTGATCTCCGAACTCATCATCTGGATGTATCTCTTCGACGACCAGTTCGACATCGGTTGTCACGGGCGCGACCCCGTACGCGCCCGGGCCATCGCGGCCGACGTGGCCGCCGTGGTGCACGGCGGGGGCGTGCCCAAGGGCGCCGGTCCGCTGCTGACCGCCCTGGCCTCGGTCAGGAACCGCGTCCTCGCCTCCCGGAGCCCGCTGTGGCCGCGGCTCGCCGACGACCTGACCGTCTTCGCCACCGCGGTCGCCCGTGAGGTGCGCCAGCGCGCCGCGGGACACCTCCCGTCGCTCGCGGAGTACACGGAACAGCGCCTGGACACGTTCGCCTGGGGAGCGGTGTTCGACCTCATCGAGCTGGAACAGGGCGGCGCCACGGTCCCCGACCGCCTGCGGGCCGCGCCCGAATACCGTGCGCTGGTGCGCACGGCGGGGCTGGTCATGTGCGTGATGAACGACCTGATCAGCCTCGGAAAGGAAATCGCCGGGCAGGAAGAGCACAACCTGGTTCTGCTCATGGCACGGAACACCGGTCAGAGCCTGCAGCAGGCGATCCGCGCCGCGGAGAGGCTCTTCGCGCATCGCGTGGAGGAATACCTCAGCCACGCGGGCAGCCTCTCCGGAATGTACCGACGGCTCGGGGCGACCCCGGCAGAACGCGCGGTGGTGGACGGATGCCGGGTCGGCATGGAGTACATGATGCGGGGCGAGCTCGACTGGTGCCGGACCACCCTCCGATACGCACAGGGGAAAGGCTGAGCCATGGAAACTGCCGACAGCCGCGCCAAGCCCTCCGGTGAGCAGCACCGGGTCATCGTCGTCGGCGCCGGGATCGCCGGGCTGACCGCGGCCTTCCGGCTGCGCGAAGCGGGCTTCTCGGTGACGGTGCTGGAGCGCGATCAGCATGTGGGAGGGCGTATGCGCACCCTCACGCACGACGGCTTCCAGCTGGACCTGGGCGCGATGTGGCTCACGTACCACTACCGCGAGATGGTCGGCCTGCTGGCCGACGCCGGTCTCCGTACGGAGATGCGCGCCAGCAGCGACGTCATCGGCATCGTGCGCGAGGGAAAGGTCCACCGTTTCCGGTGCCACCGCCGGGACGATCTCCTGCGGACCGGCCTGGTCGGCCGGCGCTCCAAGCTCGCCGCGCTCAAGCTCTTCCAGGACGCCCGTCGGGCCGCCCGCCTGGTGCGCTTCGACGACATGTCGGACGGCGCCGCCCTCGACGACCGAAGCGTGGAGGACTACTGCGCGCAGAGGCTCAACCGGGAGCTGACCGACTACCTGATCCGCCCCCTGTGCTCAGCCTTCTACTACGCCCCCGCGGACGAACTGTCGGTCCTGAACGCGTTCGTCGCCGCGCGGGTGCTGATCGGGAAGCGGTGCTTCAACTTCGACAGCGGCATCGACGTCCTCCCCCGACGGCTGGCGGAGCAACTGCCCGTCCGCCTGGGCGCCCGCGTGACCAGCGTGGAGGAAGGGCCTGGCGGAGTGCGCGTCCACTGGCGGGAGGGAACGGCGCGGCCCCGGACAGAAGAAGCCGACGCGTGCGTCGTCGCTGTTCCCGCGCCCCAGGTGCCCGCCCTCGTTCCCGGCCTCTCGGCCACGCAGCGCGGCTATCTGTCCCAACTGCGCTACCAGCCCGATCTGGGGGTCCACTTCGGACTCGACCGCCCTCCGCCTGTCGACTACCTCGCCGCGTTCCTCCCGCCCTGCGAGAACCCCGACCTCAACTACCTCACGATCGACCACATCCGCGCGCCCGGACGGGTGCCCGAAGGCAAGGGTCTGGTCTCGCTCCGGTTCCGCCCTCGCTGGAGCCGTCTGCACCGGGACCGTGCGGACCACGAGATCACCGCCGCCGCCCTCGACGTGCTCGGCGGGTCCCTTCCGGATCTGGCCCGGCACATCACCGCCCACCAGGTCACCAGCCTGGTGCACCACCACCCGCTGGCCAGCGTCGTCCGCCCGGCGGGCGGCTACCGGACGCTGCGGCAGTTCACCCGCAGCCTCGCTCCCCGAGCGCGCGTCCAACTGACCGGTGACTACCTCTCGTTCAGCACGACGAACTCCGCGCTGGCCACCGGCGAACGCGCCGCCGAACGCGTCCAGGCGGCGCTCCGGACGAGCCCGTCGCCGCAGACGACATGAAGCGGCCGCCGCCTCCTCAGCCCGCCCCGTCCAGCACCTCCAGCCCGACCAGTCCCGCCGGAAGTTCTCCCGCGTGCAGGATGCCGAGGTGCTGGGTGGCGCGGGTCAGGGCGACGTAGAGGTCGCTGGTGGGCATCTCGCCCGGCTCGACGACGAGCACCGAGTCGAACTCCAGCCCCTTCGCCTCGCGCGGCCCGAGCAGCGCGACCGTACGGGTGAGGTCGAGGTCGGGGCCCGTGGCGGCGTCGGGGAGGGCTGCGGACAGGGCCGCGTGCAGGCGGAGCGGGGCGATCACCGCGAGGCGGCCCCGATCGGCCCCGTCGGAAGGCCCGTCGGAAGGCCTGTCGGGCAGCCCCTCGGCCGCCGCGCGGGCCGTCCGGGCGGCCAGTTCGTCGGCGCCGCAGGCCCGGATCCACGGCCGTACGCCGGTGGCCCGTACCGAGTGCGGCGGCTCGAAGTCCGGCCGTACGGCCCGCATCACGGCGGCGGCGACGTCCATCACCTCGGCGGGGGTGCGGTAGTTGACGCCGAGCCGGGTGTGCTCCCAGCGGTCCTCGACGTACGGCCGCAGGATCCCCTCCCAGGAGCCGACCCCGCCCTCCTCGCTGGTCTGCGCCGGGTCGCCGACGAGCGTCATGGAACGGGTGGGGCTGCGCCGCATCAGCAGCCGCCACGCCATCGGCGACAGCTCCTGCGCCTCGTCCACGATGATGTGCCCGAACGTCCAGGTACGGTCGGCCGCCGCGCGCTCGGCGGCGCTGCGGTGGTCGGTCTCCTCCTGCCGTTCGGCCATCCGTTCGGCGTCGATGACGTCGTGCGCGCCGAGGACTTCGGACTCGGTGTCCTCGTACTCGTACGTCTCCGAGCCGCGCGCCACCGCCAGCACGCCCTCCGCGTACGCGATCCGCTCCTGCCGTTCGGCCTCCGCCGCGGCGCGCTCCGCGCTGTCGTCCACGCCGAGCAGTTCGGCGGCCTCGTCGAGCAGCGGCACGTCGGCGGGCGTCCACTCGACACCGGCACCGTGCGGGCGGCGGATCGCCGCCGCGTCCTCCGCCGGGAGGTGGGTGGGCTCGGCCAGGAAGTCCGCGAGGAACCCCTCGGGGGTGAGCGGCGGCCACAGTTCCGCCAGCGCCGCGTGCACCTCGGGACTGGCGGCGACGCCCTTGCCGAGCTGCGCGATGTCGTCGGGGCCGAGGAAGTTGGGGCCGCCGTACGGGTCGGCGCCGAGCCGCTCGGTGAGCTGCGAGGTGAGCGCGTCGATGACATGGAACGCGAAGTGCGGGCGGGCCAGGTTGTGCGGGAGGAGCGTGTCGCGCGCCGCCTGGCGCGCCTCGTAGGCGATCTCCCAGTCGACGACGAGGTCGCCGTCGTCGTGCGGGATCACCAGCGGCTCCCCCGGCTCGGGCGTCGCCTGCCGGTCCCGTACGGCCGCTGCCAGCGCCTCCGTCATGTCCGCGCGGCCCTTCACGGCGGCGGCCCGGCCGGTGTCGGTGCCGGTGGCGCGGACACCGGGGAACAGCTCGCCGAGGGTCGCGAGCAGCACGCCCGTCTCGCCGAGCGAGGGCAGTACCTCGCCGATGTAGCCGAGGAACGCCGGGTTCGGCCCGACGATCAGCACGGCGCGGCGGGCGAGCAGCTCCCGCTGCTCGTAGAGCAGGTACGCGGCCCGGTGCAGCGCCACCGCGGTCTTGCCGGTGCCGGGGCCGCCCTCCACCACCATCACCTTCTGGTGCGGGGCGCGGATCACCCGGTCCTGCTCGGCCTGGATGGTGCGCACGATGTCGGCCATCCGGCCCGTACGCGCCGAGTTCAGCGCGGCGAGCAGCACCGCGTCCCCGGCCGGGTCCTCGTGCCCGGTGCGCTCCGCGTCGTCCGGGTCCATGAACTCGTCGTGCAGCGCGGTGACGGTACGGCCGCTGCTGGTGATGTGCCGACGGCGGCGCAGCCCCATCGGGGTGTGGCCGGTCGCGAGGTAGAAGGGGCGCGCGACGGGCGCCCGCCAGTCGATGAGCACGGGCGTACGGTCGGCGTCGTCGGCGCGGATTCCGATACGGCCGATGTGGTGCGCCTCGCCGCCGGTGAGATCGATGCGCCCGAAACACAGCGACCCGTCCACGGAGTTCAGCGCGGCGAGCAGTCCGGACTGCTCGGCGATCATCACGTCCCGCTCCAGCCGGGCCTGCTGCCCGCTCTCCGCGCGGCCGAGCCCGCCCTCCACGGCGCTCTCCGCGTCCCCGCGCAGGTGGTCGACGCGACGGTAGAGCCGGTCGACGAATTCCTGTTCGCGCTGCAATTCCGCGTCGTGCGACGCACTGTTTGACAAGGAGACTCCTGCCCGGATAGAATGGCATTCTTGAAGGTCATTTGCGGTTCAGTGGAAGTGAATTCGCAAACACCCCATAATCCTAAAGAGATCCCCCGGCTGTCAATCCAGCCGGGGGATCTCTTTGTTTCCGGTCATTGGACCAGGTCTGTGTGCGGATGCCCGGGAGAGGCCGGGCAGACGTAGAGCTGCACATTGTCCGTGCTGCCCACCTCGACCCTCGTCGGCTGCGCCGGGTCCTGGCCCGCGCGAGAGCCGCCGGCGGCGGCCTGGTCCTCGTACGGCACCCAGCCGCGCGGCTCTCCACCGTCCCATTCGAAGGAGGCGATGGTCAGCAGCGGGACCATCCGAGCGTCGCAGACCGTGCAGTTCAATCGGTACGGATCGGTGCGGTCCCATGGCGGCCAGCCCCCGACCTTCCATCCGGGAGCGTCGGCCAGACTGCCGTCGTAGAACTCCTCCGGACAGTCCGCGTACGAGCTGTCCACGCCGACGTCGGCCGCCTGCCACCGGCTCCAGTCCCCCACCGCCAGCTGCAGCTCCGGGCTCAGATCGAGGCTGTGGGGATATTCGGTGATCGCTTCTGGCGCGAGCAGGCACGGCTCCGGCACATAGCCCGGGTAGTCCGCCTCGTACGGTTCCGGTGGTGTGGCGAGGGTGTCGGCGACCGCGGCGGCGGACCGCCAGAACAGCGCGGTCGACGGCTTGTAATCCGGCGCGTGGTCGTAGGGACACCAGAGGATCTGGAGCAGATCGGACTGCCCGGGCGGCCGCAGCAGCGGTATGTCGCGCAGATACAGCTGGGCCACGGGCAGCATGGGGACCGGGCACTCCGCGGGCCACGGAGGGCCGGCGTCGCGTCGCTCCCCGAGCACCGCGGCGTTGCGGTCCCTGACCGCCTCCTCCTCGGGGGTGAACGCGGGACCACGGGGATCGCGGTGCAGCCGGGCCCGCACGCGCCTCTCCAGCCGCACCTCCGCCGGTGACCGGCGAAACCCGCTGTCACGGTGCAGGTGCGCGCCCTCGCAGTGCGGCCACGGCTCCTCCACCGGCCACAGCAACGGCCCCCCGACCGAGCTCTCCCCGGCCGAAGGTGTCCCGGGGCGCGGATCGACGGGCCGCGGCGGAGTCGTACGTACGAATGCCATCCGGTGATCCTGACAGCGGCCACCGTCATTCCGCCGCTTCAGGGCTTCAGGTGGCGCCGAACCGTCCGCTCGCCGCTCCGTGCTGACCCTCTCCAGCAGAGGGCGCAGCCGCTCCGAAGGAGCCGCAAAGGCGCGGTGCCGCGCGCCTTCGTTTCGGCGCGCGGCACAGCGGTGGTGAGCTGGGGCGGGTCAGTAGTCGACGCGGTCGGACTTCGCCACCCAGGTGTCGAACGGAGCGGTACGGTCCGGCAGGTCCAGGTGCTCGACCTGCATCGGCCACAGCTCGGACGGCTTCTTCTCGAACAGGTCGTAGAAGCGGCGGTCGTCGAACCCGGCCACCGCGGCGTCGTGCCGGTCGGCGGCGAAGACGAGCCGGTCGATGCGCGCCCACAGGGAGGTGGCCAGGCACATCGGGCACGGCTCGCAGGACGTGATCAGCGTGCAGCCGTCGAGCGCGAAGGTGTCCAGCTCCTTGCAGGCGGCGCGGATCGCGTTGACCTCGGCGTGCGCGCTCGGGTCCAGGTTGGCGGTGACCTGGTTGTGCGCCTCGGCGACGACCCGGCCGTCCTTGACGATCAGCGCGCCGAAGGGGCCGCCTCCGCTGGTGGCGCTGGTGGTGGCGAGCGCGATGGCCTGCTCCATCCAGGCGCGCTCGGACTCGCGGAGGCCGGGTTCCTGGGTACTGACGGTCATGGGTACTCCTTGTCGGTGCGGGTGCTCGTGCTCGTACTGGTACTCGTGCCGGTCCGGCGCTGCTCGAAGGTCCGCAGCAGGTCCGCCGCGACGCTCACCGCGATCGTGGCGGGCTCCTTCCCGGCGATCTCGGCGATGCCGATCGGGGTCTTGATCCGGTCGATGGTGGCGTCGTCGTGGCCGCCCTCGGTGGCCAGACGCTTGCGGAACCGCGCCCACTTGGCGGCGGAGCCGATCAGCCCGATCGAACCGAGACCGTCGGTACGCAGGGCGGCGTCGGCCAGCGCGGCGTCCTCCGCGTGGTCGTGCGTCATGATCAGGACGTGGGTGCCGGGGGCGAGTCGGGCGAGCACTTCCTCCGGCAGCAGGGGCGTGTGGTGGACATGGACCTGGGCGACCGCGTCCGCGAGCACGTCGAGCCGCTCGTCGGTAAGCATGTCGGCACGGGAGTCGACCAGGTGCAGGTCGAGGTTGTGGCGCGCCAGGACGCGGGCCAGCTCCAGCCCGACGTGCCCGACGCCGAAGACCGCCACGGCGGGCACCACCGGCAGCGGCTCGACCAGTACGGTGACGGCGCCGCCGCAGCACTGCACGCCGTGCCGGTTGGTGACCTTGTCGTTCAGCGCGAACTCCATCAGCTCCGGCTCCGGTGACGGTCCCGGCATGCCGATCAGTTCGCGCGCGCGGTCGATCGCGGCGGCCTCGATGTTGCCGCCGCCGATCGACCCCCAGGTCCCGGTCGCGCTCACGACGAGCTTCGCTCCGGCCCGCCGCGGCGCGTGGCCGCGCACGTCCGCGACGGTCACGAGGACGCCGGGCTCCCGGCGTTCCCGCAGCCGCGCGACCGCGGCCACCCAGGTCATGTCAGGCATTGCTCAGGACGCTCGCGCCGACGGCGACCGCGCTGCCGTCGCCGCTGCCGCTGTCGCCGCTGGGCTCCGGAGTCCGGCCGCGGGCCGCTTCGACCGCCCAGTACACGGCCTCCGGCGTCGCCGGGGAGGCGAGTTCGACGCTGACCCCGGCGGGGCCGAACGCGGCTGCGGCCTGGCGCAGCGCCTCACGTACGGAGAACGCCAGCATCAGCGGCGGCTCCCCCACGGCCTTGGAGCCGTAGACCGCGCCCTCTTCCGTGGCGTTCTCCAGCAGCGTGACGTGGAACTCCTCGGGCATCTCCGAGAAGCTCGGCAGCTTGTACGTGCTCGCGGCCTGGGTCGCCAGGCGCCCGCGGTGCGGCCCGTCGCCGGTGTCCCAGCGCAGGTCCTCCAGCGTCAGCCAGCCCGCGCCCTGCACGTAGCCGCCCTCGACCTGGCCGATGTCGATCAGCGGGGAGAGGCTGTCGCCGACGTCGTGCACGATGTCCACGCGCCGGATGCGGTACGCGCCGGTGAAGCCGTCGACCTCGACCTCGGTCGCGGCCGCGCCGATGGCGAAGTACTTGAACGGCGAGCCCCGGAAGCTCTGGGCGTCCCAGTGCAGGCCCTCGGTCCGGTAGAAGCCCGCCGCCGAGAGCTGGACCCGCTGGAAGTACGCGGTGCGCACCAGGTCGTCCCAGGCCAGCTCCTTGTCGCTGCCCAGGGAACGTGCGACGCCCTCGACGATACGTACGTCCGAGGCGTTCGCGCCCAACTGCGTGCCGGCCACCCGCAGCAGCCGCTCACGCAGCTGCTCGCAGGCGTCCTTGATCGCCCCGCCGTTGAGGTCCGTGCCGGAACTCGCGGCGGTGGCCGAGGTGTTGGGCACCTTGTCCGTACGGGTCGGGGCGAGGCGCACCTTGTGCAGCGGGATCCCGAGCGTGGTCGCCGCCACCTGCATCATCTTGGTGTGCAGGCCCTGGCCCATCTCGGTGCCGCCGTGGTTGATCAGGACCGAGCCGTCCTTGTAGATCAGCACCAGCGCGCCGCCCTGGTTGAAGGCGGTGAGGTTGAAGGAGATGCCGAACTTGACGCCCGTGAGCGCGACCGCCCGTTTGGTGTGCGGGTGCGCGGCGTTGAACGCGGCGATCTCGCGCTTGCGGTCGGCGATACGGCCGTCGTCCTGGACCTGCTGCCAGACGGTGGCGATCCGCTCGGGCTGCGTGACCGGCTGCCCGTACGGCGTCGCCTGCCCCTGGCCCGGGCGGTAGAAGTTGCGCGCGCGCAGCTCCATGGGGTCCAGGCCGAGCCGTGGCGCGCACCGGCCCAGGATGTCCTCGATCACCAGCATGCCCTGCGGCCCGCCGAAGCCGCGGAAGGCGGTGTTGGAGACCGTGTGGGTCTTGGCGATACGACCGGCCACGCGCGCGTGCGGGATCCAGTACGTGTTGTCGATGTGGCACAGCGCGCGGGCCAGCACCGGTTCGGACAGGTCCAGGCTCCAGCCGCCGTCCGCGACGAGCGTGGCCTCCAGCGCCTGGATGTGCCCCTCGGCGTCGAAGCCGATCTTCCACTCGGCGTGGAAGCCGTGCCGCTTGCCGGACATGGTCAGGTCCTGGGTCCGGTTGAGCCGCATCCGCACCGGGCGTCCGGTCAGCCTGGCACCGAGCGCCGCGACAGCGGCGAAGCCGTGCGGCTGCATCTCCTTGCCGCCGAAGCCGCCGCCCATCCGCAGGCACTGCACGGTCACCTCGTGGCTGTGCAGCCCGAGGACGTGCGCGACGATCTCCTGGGTCTCCGACGGGTGCTGGGTGCTGCTCTGGACGAACACCTGGCCGTTCTCGTCGATCTGGGCCAGCGCGGCGTGCGTCTCCAGATAGAAGTGCTCCTGGCCCGCGAACTGGAACGTTCCGGTGAACACGTGCGCGGACTCCGCGAAGCCCGCGTCGACGTCGCCGGTCACCATCACGGGCTTGGCGCCGTGGTAGCTCCCCGCCGCGATCGCGTCGTCCAGCGTGACCAGCGCGGGCTGTTCGTCCAGCTCGACCTCGACGGCCGCGGCGCCGATCCGGGCCGCCTCCAGGGTCTCGCCGAGCACCCAGGCCACCGCGTGGCCGTGGAACATGACCTCGTCGGGGAAGAGCGGCTCGTCGTGCTTCATCCCCGCGTCGTTGACCCCGGGCACGTCGGCACCGGTCAGCACGCGGACCACGCCGGGCACCGCGAGCGCGGCCTCCGTGCGCAGCGCGGTGACCGTCCCGTGGGCCTTCATGGCCTGCACCGGGTAGGCGTGCAGCACGTCCTTGGTGCGGTGGACCAGGTCGTCGGTGTAGAGCGCGGTGCCCGTGACGTGCAGGGCCGCGCTCTCGTGCGGCAGCGGGACGCCGACGACGGGCTTCTCGGGACGCTCGGACAACTGACTCATGACGACACCGCCTGACGCTCAAGGGATTCCGCGTGTTCCGCGTACAGCTTCCGCAGGCTCTGGCCGAGCATCGCGGACCGGTAGTCGGCGCTGGCCCGGTGGTCGCTCATCGGCGTGCCCTGGGCACGCAGCAGTTCGGCGGCGGCCTCGACGGTCTCCTCCGACCAGGGCTCGCCCTCCAGCGCCGCTTCGACGGCGAGGGCGCGGACCGGGGTGGCGGCCACGCCGCCCAGGCCGATACGGGCCTTCCGTACGGCCCCGTCCCGGATGTCGAGCGCGAAGGCGACGGCCACGCTGGAGATGTCGTCGAAGCGCCGCTTGGCGATCTTGTGGAAGGCCACGACCGGCGACAGCGGCAACGGCAGGCGCACGGCGCGGATCAGCTCACCGGGGCGCCGTACGCTCTGCCGGTAGCCGGTGAAGTAGTCGGCCAGCGGGACCACGCGCTCGCCGTCCGCGTCGGCGAGCACCACGGACGCGTCGAGCGCGAGCAGCACCGGCGGGCTGTCGCCGATGGGCGAGCCGGTCCCCAGGTTGCCGCCGAGGGTGGCGCTGTTGCGGATCAGCCGCGAGGCGAACTGCGGGAACAGCTGGGCCAGCAGCGGGACCTGACCGTCGAGGCGGCGCTCGATCTCGGTGAGCGTCAGGGCCGCGCCGATCTCGATGTGGTCGGAGGCGGTCCGCAGCTCCCGCATCTCGGGCAGCCGGTCGAGGGCGATCACGCACTCCGCCCTGCGGGAACGGATGTTCACCTCGACGCCCCAGTCGGTGCTTCCGGCGACGAGCACGGCCTCGGGCCGCTCACGCAGCAGCCGCAGCGCCTCGGGCAGGGTGCCGGGCCGAAGAAAGGTGCTGTTGCTGTCGCTGCCGCCGTCGTCCTGGGCGTACTCGGTGGCGACGGCCTCCGGCGGGGCCTCCTCGCGGCGCCGCGCCAGCGGGTCGTCCGCGGCGGGCGCGCCGACGGCGAACGCGGCGTCCCGGATCGGGCGATAGCCGGTGCAGCGGCACAGATTGCCGCTGAGGGAGTGCAGGTCGAAGCCGTTCGGACCGTGCTCGGCATCCGCACCGGCGCCGCCGCCGGATTCCGCGTGCGCGCAGCGGTCCGGCCGGTAGTACTCGGCGGCCATGCTGCACACGAAGCCCGGCGTGCAGTAGCCGCACTGCGAGCCGCCGCGTACGGCCATCTCCTGCTGCACCGGGTGCAGGGTGGGCGGCGTGCCGGGTCCGCCCTGGGTGGCGAGGCCCTCGGAGGTGACGATCTCCTGCCCGTCGAGGGCCGCGACCGGAGCCAGACAGGCGTTGACCGCCACCCAGTCGGTGGGCTTCTCCACCCCGGGACGGGCGACCAGGACCGAGCACGCGCCGCACTCGCCCTCGGCGCAGCCCTCCTTGCTCCCCGTGAGGCCACGCTCACGCAGGAAGTCCAGAACCGTGGTGTGGGCAGGTGCCGGGGAGATCGGCATCTCCTCCCCATTGACCGTGATCCGCGCGGCTTCCATCACACACCACCGTTTCGGTACGCGGCCGTCATTCTTGTTCCAGTCGCCATTTCTGGGGCTTTCTCTTCGGTGGCGCAGCTTGAGAACCCGCGGTGCGAATCAGCACGCCACGACGTGCCGCGGACGGGAAAGGGAATTCACGTAACACCCGGCGCCATTTTCCGGACACCGGAAAAGCTGCTCAGCAGCCGTGCGCAACACGACCCGGAGTCCAGGCGGCACGCCTGACGAGGCGATTCAGATCGGAGAGGATCGACATCCGACTTCGCCTCCTTCCCTGAGATCGCGAGCCGGTGCGACCGAAGCTAATTTGCGGCGGATCCCCCGGTCAAGGGCATGAGCCGGAGATGAATGCTCCTTTATAGGAAGCCATGAAGACCCTCCTGACGCCTCTCCAGGGCTTGGCGGTTCCTACAACCCCGCGCACGGTGAGGTGCGCCGCCCGTCCTCGAAGTGCGCGGTCCGGTCCGTGAGCGCCCCTACCGCCCTCAGGTCGTGGCTGATGAAGAGCAGGGCCGTCGCGGCCGGGGCGAGCAGGCGGGGCAGCGCGTCGAGGAGCCGCTCCCTGGAGACGGTGTCGAGCGCCGAGGTCACCTCGTCGCACACCAGCAGCGCCGGACGCGCCGTCAGGGCCCGTACGAGCGCGCAGCGCTGGAGCTGGCCGCCGGACAGCCGGTCCGGGGTGCGGCGCAGCAGCGTCCCGTCGAGCCCCAGCGCCTCGGCGGCCGCCACTGCTTCGGCTGCCGCCTCCTCGTCCCGCAGGCCGCGCAGCAGCCGTGCGGTGTCCGCGAGCTGCGCGAGGAGGGGCCGATGCTTCTCGAAGGAGTCCGCGCTGCTCTGGTGCACGTACTGGACGGCGCGGCGCTGTACGGCCGTGCGCATGTCGACCCGGCCGGGGAGCGGGCGGCCGTCGAGCCGTACCTCGCCCCGCGAGGGGACGGTCAGTCCGGCCAGGGCGCGGGCGAAGGTCGTCTTGCCCGAGCCGGAGGGGCCGAGCAGCGCGGTCCTGCTGCCCGGCGGGAATTCCATCGACACCGGCCCGGCGAGCGGATCGCCGGACCGGCGGCGTACGGCGATCCCGACGGCGGCCACGGTGCCGCCACCCGCCGCGCCGCCGTCCTCCGCGCCCGGCTCGGACCGGTCCGGGCGCGGAGGGCGGCGCTCCGCGGCGAGCAGTTCCCGGGTCGCCCGGTGACGGCGGCCTGCAGGTCCCGGCGACTCGGTGCCGAGGAGGTCCGCCGTCGGACCCTCGTCCACGGCGCGGCCGTCTTCCATGACGGTCACGCGGTCGGCCGTCGCACGCACCAGGGGCAGGTCGTGGCTGAGCAGCAGCACTCCCACTCCGTCGTCGTCCGCCAGCGCCCGCACCGTCCTGCCCAACGCGTGGGCGAGCGCGGCGTCCAGGCCGCTCGTCGGCTCGTCCAGCACCAGCAGCCGGGCGCCCGTCACGAGGGCGGAGGCGAGCGCCAGGCGCTGCTGCTGGCCGCCGGAGAGCTGGTGCGGGAAGCGGCGGCGTACGGTCTCCCACTCCAGACCGGCGCGGGCCAGCGCGCGGCGCGCCGCGGGTCTCCGCGCGGCGCGTTCCGGATGGCCGAGCGCCGCCGTCTCCCTCAGCACGCCGCCGACTCTGCGGATCGGGTCCAGCACCGTCTCCGGGTGCTGCGGCAGGTGCGCCACGCGTCCGGCGCGCGCCGCCGGGCGCCGGTCCGGTGGCAGGAGGAGCAGGTCGGTGCCCGCGAGCAGGACGCTTCCGGTCAGCCGTACGCCGTCGCGTGCGGCCCCGAGCGCCGCCAGGCCCAGTGTCGTCTTGCCGCTGCCGGACGGCCCGACGACGGCGGTCACCGAACCCGCCGCGACGGTCAGCGCGACCTGGTCCAGCAGCGGGCGTTCCGCGCCCTCCGCGTACGCGGAGATCTCCGGGACGTCCAGCAGCGGTCCGCGGGCCGAGTCGGTCACGCGCTGCTCCGGTGGCGTGCGAGGGCGCGGTCCACGAGCAGGTTGCCGCCGACGCACAGCGCCGTCAGCAGGCCGGCCGGGACCAGTACGGCCGCGGGCTGGACGAACAGCGCGTCGCTGTTGCGCTCGATGAGCACCGCCCAGTCCGGCGAGGAGGCGGGCAGGCCGAGGCCGAGGAAGTTGGCGGAGGCCAGCAGGTACAGCACCACGGAGAACCGGCCCGCGGCGTCGGTGGCCAGCGGCGCCGCCAGCTCCCGCGCCAGGTGCCGCAGGTGGATGTACGCCCAGCCGTGCCCCTGCATCCGCAGCGCCTCGACGACCGTACGGGTGCCGGGTGCCAGCGCGGCTCCCCGTACGAGGCGGGCCACGGCCGGGACCTGGAGCAGCCCGGCGACCGTCACCAGCCAGTACCACTCACGGTGGCCGAGCGCCGCCAGGGTCATCAGCACCAGGAGTCCGGGGAAGGCGAGGAGCAGGTCCATCCCGCGCATCACCGTCTCGTCGAGGCCGCGCCTCGGGCCGGAGGCCAGCAGCCCCAGCGGAGTCCCCACCGCGAGCCCGACGAGGAGTGCCCCCAGCGCACCGCCCAGCACCGAGCCGCCGCCGTGCAGCACGAGCCGGAGCACGTCGCGGCCCAGGACGTCCGTGCCGAGCGGATGCCCAGCGCCGGGCGGCTGCGAGGGCAGCGCCCCCTGGTCCTGTCCCGCGAGCGGCCCCAGCAGTGGCCCCAGCAGCGGCCCCAGTACGGCCGCGAGCACCGGTACGCCCAGCAGTGCGAGGGCGATCCACGGACGGCGCCGCCAGAGAGTACGTACGCTCACGCCGTCACCTCCCGGCGCGGGGCCAGCCGGTGGGCCGCCAGGTCGCCGAGCAGGTTGACGGCGACGGCCGTACCGGCGAACAGCAGGGCGTACGCCTGCACCTGGGGCAGGTCGCGGTTCTGCACCGCCTCGATGAAGCCGCTGCCCAGCCCCCGGAAGCCGAACACGGCCTCCACCAGCACGGCGCCGCCCAGCAGCCCTTCCACGCAGCGCGCGAACTGCTGCGCGGCGGGGCCCAGCGCGCCCGGCAGCACATGGCGGAGGACCACGGTCCGCTCCCGTACCCCCAGCAGCCGCAGATGCCCGGCGACGGGGCCGTGCCGCCCGGCGGCCACCCCTGCCCGAATCTGCCGGGCCAGATCGCACAGGTGCCGGGCCGTCAGGACGAGGACGGGCAGCACCAGCACGGCCGGTTGCGCGAGCAGCGCGGCGGTGTCCATGCCGACGGCGGTCGCGGGCAGCAGCCCGGCCGTCAGCGAGACGGAGGCGACGAGCAGCAGCGCGAGGACGAACTCCGGTACGGAGTGCAGCACGACGGCGATCGTGTTCAGCGCCCGGTCGAGGCGGCTGCCCTCCCGCAGCCCGGAGACCGTGCCCAGCAGCGGCGCCAGCACCGTGACCAGCGCCAGCGCGGGCACGCCCAGCAGCAGCGTCACCCCGATACGGCGGCCGAGGTCCTCGTCCACCGGCAGCCCGGTCGTCGAGGAGAGCCCCAGGTCGCCGCCGAGCAGGCCGCCGAGCCAGTGCCAGAAACGGGCCCAGACGGGCTGGTCCAGCCCCAGCCGCCCGCGCAGGGCCGCCACCTGCTCGGGGGTGCCGTGCTCGCCGCGCAGCACGTCGGCCGTGTCGCCGGGCAGCAGTGAGCCGACCGCGAAGACGGCGACCAGCACCACCAGGGACTGGAGGACCGCCAGAAGGGAGCGCCGCAGGACGTATCCGCGCATCTCAGCCGAACCGGAGTCTCTCAACCGAGCCGGACCCGGTCGAACCGGGCCCAGTCGTGCGAGTTCGGCGGCGCGGCGCGCAGGCCGCGTACCGAGGGGCCGACGGCGTCGGTGGCATCGGAGAACGCCCACACCAGCAGCCCCGACTCGTCCCGGGCGATCCGCTGCGCGCGGGCGAGCAGCGCCAGCCGCTCCTTCTCGTCGCGGGTGGTGCGGGCGCGGGTCAGCAGCGCGTCGAACTTCTCCGAGGCGTACTGCGTCTGGTTGCGCGCCGCCCCGCCGCGGACGCGCTGCTGGAGGAAGTCGGAGACGGGCAGGGTGGAGGTGGTGTTGAAGGCGGCGACGCCCTTCGTCTTGATCTCGCTGAAGTACGTGCTGGAGGCGCGGGTGTTGACGCGCAGCCGCAGCCCCACCTCGCGCAGCTGCCCCTTCATCAGGTCGGCGGCGGCCTCCCACGCGGCGTCCACGGAGCTGGTCTCCACGGTGATCTCCAGCCCGTCGGCCCCGGCGTCCTTGACGAGCCCGCGTGCCTTCTCGACGTCGCGCTCGCGGGGCTTCAGGTCGTCGGGGTAGCCGCGCAGGCCCGTGCCGAACAGGTCGTCGCCCACCTCGCCGTGCCCGGCCAGCGCGACGCGGACCAGCGCCTTACGGTCGATCCCGAGCTGCACGGCGCGCACCAGCCGCGGGTCGTCGAAGGGCTTGCGGCCGGTGCGGAGCAGAAGCTGCTGCGCGGTGGCCCGCTTCGCCGTCAGCAGCCGCGTCGAACCCTCCTTCTTCAGCCGGTCGACGGAGGCCCCGGCCATGTCGGCCGCGTAGTGCACCTGTCCGGACAGCAGCGCGTTGAGCCGCGCCGACTCCTCGTTCGCGGGGACGATCTCCAGCTCGGCGATGTGCGGGGCGCCGTCCCAGTGGTCCGCCCAGCGCCGGTAGCGGGCGGTGCCGCCGGGCGTGAAGGAGACGTAGGTGAACGGGCCGGAGCCGACGGGCTTGCGGAAGTCCTTCGTCCCGTCGGGGACGATCTCGGTGCCGGGCCCGGCGAAGACGGTGGGGAACTCGAAGTTCGGCGCCTTCAGCACGAGGACGAGCGACCGCTTGCCCTCCGCCTTGCTGGCCCCGAAGTCGATCGCGGACAGCAGCTCCTGCGAGGGCGACCCGGTCTCGGGGTCGGCGGCCCGCCGGTAGCTGTAGAGGACGTCCTCGGCGGTGACCGGCTTCCCGTCGTGGAACTCCGCCTGGCGCAGGCGTATGCGCCAGCGGGTGCCGGAGCGGTCGCTCTCCCAGGACTCGGCGAGCCGCTTCCGTACGGACATGTCGTCCGCGTACGTACCGAGGGTGTCGAACAGCGCCTTGGCCCTGGCCTGGTCGACGAAGTTCGGGGCGACATGGGGATCGAGGGTCTCCTGCGAGCCGCCCGCCGTGAACGCGGCGCGGAACCGGTCCCCGCCTCCCCCTCCCTTCGTGTCGCCGCCGCAGCCCGTGAGCAGTCCCGAGGCGGCCAGTGCCAGCCCGCCTCCCGCCGCCAGCACCCCTCGTCGGCCGGGCTCCGGCCGCCGCCCCGTCTCTGCCTCTGCCTCCGCCTCCGCCTGCGTACGGGCACGCGTCGTCACAGTCGATCCTCTCCGGGGTGTCCTCGCCCCTGCTGTCGGACCGGCGACGGGTCAGTCTCCTGGCTCCCGGATCATCGCTCGCCTCCGCCTTCCCGTCCGCGCGCGGACAGTGGCATGCGGGAGGGCCGCTTCCCGGTCACAGTGGCGGGACCGCGCCGGATTCGCACCGGCTTCCTGGTCCCCGTCGCCTCGTGCGCTCATTGTGACGCATGGGGCGACGGCGAAGCCGCCGCGGGTGCGGCGTCCGTATCCTCTCCCTGGCGGGAGCGCGCGCACGCGCTCGGACCGGGCAACCGGGCGTCGATCAGGAGGGATTCCGACCGTGGCCGTGCCGCACGCCGATCACCAGGACCAGAACCAGGACCACGACGACCGCGGCGGTCAGCACCGCCGGTACCTGCGCTATGTCGCGCTGGGCGACAGTACGACCGAGGGCATCGGCGACGGGGACGAGGAGTCCGGGTACCGCGGCGTGGCCGACCGGCTGGCCGACCGGCTCGCGGCCACCTCCCCGGAGCTGCGGTACGCCAACCTGGCGGTACGGGGATGCGGCACCGACCACGTCCGCACCGTGCAGCTCCCTGCGGCGCTCGCGCTGCGCCCCGATCTGGCCACCGTCGTCGCGGGGGTCAACGACTTCCTGCGCCCCCGGTACGACGTGAACCGGGTCGCGGGGCACCTGGAGGCGACGTTCGCGGAACTCACCGCCGCCGGGACGCACGTGGTCACCCTCACCTTCCCCGACCTCGGGAAGATCGCGCCGCTCGCCCGCCCGATCGCCTCCCGGGCCCGCGCGCTCAACGCCCGTATCCGCGAGGCCGCCACGCGGCACGGCGTCACCGTCGTGGACACCGCCGTCCACCCCGTCACCGTCGACCCGCGCCTGTGGAGCGCGGACCGGCTGCACCTCTCGCCGCTCGGGCACGCCCGCTCCGCCGCGGCCTTCGCCCACGCGCTCCGGCTCCCCGACACCGACAGTTCCTGGACCCTCCCGCTCCCCGCGCTGCCCGCGCCGAAGCCGCGGGAAGCCCTCCGTACGGAACTCCGCTGGGTCGCCACCTTCCTCGGCCCCTGGATCCTGCGCCGCCTGCGCGGCCACTCCTCCGGCGACGGCCGCACCGCCAAACGGCCAGAGCTGACACCCGTCGCGGCCACCGCCTAGGGCGCTGCGTAGCCGCGGCTGCGGATGAGGTCGTGGGCGAGCTCGGTGAAGGCGCGGGTGGCGGCGCTGCGGTAGGCGCCCTCGCGGTGCAGGAGGGTGACGGTGCGGGACGGCAGGGGCGGGTCGAGGGCGAGCGGGGTGAGGTGGGGGTCGTCGTGGGTGAGGGCGTCGGGCAGGACGGTGGCCAGGGGCGTGCGCCGGACGATCTCGGTGAGGGCCTGGACGGAGTTGGCCTCGACCGCGACAGGGGGTGCGACCCGGTGCTCGGTGAAGTAGGCGTCGACGTGGGTACGGGTGGCGAAGTCGCCGCTCAGCAGGGCGAGTTGGATGTCCGCCAGGGCCCGTACGGGGACGGGGGCCGGCCGTACGGGTGAGCCCTGCGCCGCGGTGACGAGGCTGAGGGTCTCGGTGAACAGCTGAGTGGGCGTGACGCTGGGCAGGTGGGTCCCGGCGAAGGCGATGCCGAGGTCCAGGTCGTCCGCGAGCAGGGCGGCCTCGATCCGGTCCTGGCTCGTCTCGGTCAGGGACAGCCGGACGCCGGGGTGGCGGGCGTGGAGCCCGGCGGTGAGCGGCCCGACGAGGTAGGCGGAGAAGGTCGGGGTGACACCCAGGCGCAGGTGGCCGCGGGAGAGGTCCAGGACGTCGTGGACGGCGCGCTCGGCGGTGGCCAGGTCGCGCAGCGCGCGCCGGGCGTGGTCGGTGTAGACGGCACCGGCGTCGGTGAGCCGCACGCGGCGCCCCGTGCGGTCGAGCAGCTGCACGCCCAGGGCCCGCTCCAGCTGCCTGACCTGCTGGGAGAGCGTGGGCTGGGAGATGTGCAGCTCCTCCGCGGCGCGGGTGAAGTTGCCGTGCTCGGCGACGGCGAGCAGATAGCGCAGGTGACGCAGCTCCAGGACGGCCATGGACACAACTATAGATGGCACCACTAGCAGGCATGGTGAGCAGCTCTTGGACTCTATAGGTGCAGGTCGTGCAGGGTGGATTTCACCAGCCCGCAGAGGCTCGGCCGCCATCGAAGGAAGTGAGCCATGCAGGACCTCGCCGAGGGCGTCGCCCGTTTCCAGCGGGACGTCTTCCCGGCCAAGGCGGAACTCTTCAGCCACCTGGCCGCGCATCACACGCCGCACACGCTGTTCATCGGCTGCTCGGACGCCCGCGTCGTGCCCGAGCTGATCACCCAGGGTGAGCCGGGCGAGCTCTTCGTCATCCGCACCGCGGGCAACCTCGTCCCCGCCTACACCCCCGGCGCCAACGGGGTGACGGCCAGCATCGAGTACGCCGTCGGCGTGCTGGGGGTGACCGACATCGTGCTCTCCGGGCACTCCGCCTGCGGCGCGATGACGGCGCTGGCCGAGGGCCACGACCTCAGCGGCACGCCGGTCGTCGCCGACTGGCTGCGGCACGCGGACGCCGCCGTGGCCGGCACCGCCGGAATGGCGGCGGGCCCGGCGAAGGTGGGCGCCCTGATCCGCCGGAACGTCTCCGCGCAGCTGACCAATCTGACCACTCACCCCTCCGTCGCCCGTGCGCTGGCGGAGAGGAGAGTGACGCTGCACGGCTGGGTCTTCGACATCGCCACCGGGCGCGTCGAGTCCCTCGGCGGCGCCGGTACGGACACCGCCCTCGCCTCCTGACCGAGGCCCGGCCAGGACCACCGACCACCGACCACCACACCCAAGAACCCCCTCAGAGAAGGAGCCCCTCATGGTGCACGCCCAGTTCGACAACACCGCCCGCGAGATCGTCGCCGCCAAGGCCGTCGAGGCCAAGATCCGTAAGGACCTCTCCTGGCAGCAGATCGCCGACGCCGCCGGGCTGTCGGTCGCCTTCACCACCGCCGCCGTTCTCGGCCAGCACCCCCTGCCGGAGCAGTCCGCGCAGGCCGTGGCCGAGCTGCTGGACCTGGACCAGGACGCGGTGACGCTGCTGCAGACCATCCCCACCCGCGGCTCGATCCCGGGCGGCATCCCCACCGACCCGACCATCTACCGCTTCTACGAGATGCTCCAGGTCTACGGCACCACCCTCAAGGCCCTCGTCCACGAGCAGTTCGGCGACGGCATCATCTCCGCGATCAACTTCAAGCTGGACGTGCAGAAGGTCGCCGACCCCGAGGGCGGCGAGCGCGCCGTCATCACCCTGGACGGCAAGTACCTCCCGACCAAGCCCTTCTGAGCCCGCCGACGGCTAGCCGTGTCCGGCGGTTCATGGTTGCCCTCGTCTCGGGGCTGGGCAGGGGCTGCCCCGTGCGGTGCCTTGCAGGCTGCGGCTGAGTCGTGGCTTGTCGCGCAGTTCCCCGCGCCCCTGAGGCTTCAGGGGCGCGGGGCAACCATGAGCCGCCGGACACGGCCTAGCACCCGTGGCCGAGTGGGTGCGGGGGCCAGGCGCGGGGGGTGAGGACCCCGAGGACGTAGGCGCGGGCGACCAGGGCCGGCCTGGTCGCGGCGCCCAGCAGCGTGCGGAGACGGCTGAGGTGGTAGTCCACCGTCTGGCGGGAGAGCCTCAGCGAGGCGGCGATCTCGCTGTTGGTGCTGCCTCCCGCGAGGAGCGACAGTATGCGGATCTGCGCGGCGGTGAGCGGGGGGTGGGCCTCGTGGGCGACGCCCTGGTCGGTGACGACGGCCCATACGTGCGCGACTCGGCCGGAACGCCCGCTCACCGTGGCCAGATGGAGCCGCGCGCGGCGCCGCCGCCCCTGGGCGTCCAGCAGCACGGCGGAGGTCTCTGCGCGCCGGATGCGGCGGGTGATCAGCCCCTCCCACGCGAGGCGTAAGGGGCGGGTGTCGGGCGTGGCGGCGAGCAGGGTGTGCGCGCGGCGGCCGATGAGGTCCGACAGGCGTGTCCGGAACAGTTCGGCGGTGGCCGTGCCCGCCTGTTCGATACGGCCGCCCACCGAGAGCAGCGCGCAGGGCACACCGCTGTGGTCGCGCAGCGCCTTCAGGCTCTCCTCGGCTTCCCGGCGCTGGTCCATCGCGTGGGCGTGCTCGGTGATGTCGACGTAGATCCCGGCCACACAGGTCTGGCCCCTCTCCTGGACCGGGAAGCGGTGCCCCGCCGCCTGCCCCGTACGGCCGTCCGAGCGGTGGAAGCGCAGGTGGTGGCGGACCGGCTTGCCGCGGCTGAGGATCTCCTGGTCCAGGGCGCGGAACTGGGCGGCGTCGGAGGGGGTGTCGAGGTCTTCGATACGGCTGCCGACGACCCGTTCCGGCGTGGTGCCGTACAGGTGCGCGTAGGAGTGGTTGGCCCAGAGGTAGCGGCCGTCGCGGTCGCGGATGAAGGCCGCGGCCGGGGCGTAGTCGGCGAAGTCCGCGAAGGCGGCGTACCGGCGGCCCTGGCCCTCCCCGGGCCGCGCGTCGGCGGACCGCGCGTCGGCAGGCGCCGTGGCCTCGACCGCGAGCCCCCGGGTGCGGACGCGGTCCCGGCCCTCGCCCCGGGACCACCACACATGGAAGGTCCGGCCGTCGAACGGGACCAGGCAGTGGCCGTCCTCCGGGGAGTGTTCCGGGGAGCGCCCCGAGGCAGGCTCCGGGCCGGGCATCACTTCGCGCACGCGGTCGAGGAAGCGTTGTGCGGTGGGCAGGTCGGCGAGGGCACCACCGCCCCACTCCACGACGCGCGCTCGCGCGTCGGCCTCCCACCAGGAGACGGGGAGGTGCTCCAGGAGCGCTCTGACACCGGAATCGTCCACGACTGCCTTTCCTCCATAGGTGATCCCAGAACCTCCACTCTCGCTCAAGAAGGTCCACGGCTCTGGCATTTGCCTGACTTCGCGCTCGCCTCTCGTGACACTTCCGGGGTCCCCCGTCTGATTCCCTTGAGTGCATCACCGATTACCTCTCGTGACTCTACGCGGGTTGCTTCCGTGTGCCCGGCTCCGCGTACCCGGACAGGAGAGGACAAGCGAGGGGAGACGAACTTCAGTGAGCGCAGTGCTGTTGGTGCATGCCAAGGGTGGTCCGCCGCTCGGCCATGTCCTGTCGCGGTCGGCCGCGAGAGCGGAGGTGCACCTGCTGGCGCTCAGCGCGCTTCCGCCCGCGGTCGCCGCGTCCGCGAGCACGCTGTGCGCCTCGGTCGTGACGCCGACCGAGGCGGAGCGCTCCGACCTGGTCCCGCTGATCGTCGCGCGGGCCGAGGCCGTGGGCGCGGACGCCGTGCTCACCTTCTCCGAGTACGCGGTCGTGGCCGTCGCCGAGGCGTGCGCGGCGCTCGGGCTCGCCGGTGCCGGGGACGCCGCCGCGCTCGCCCGCGACAAGCGGAGGATGCGGCGTACGTGGCAGTCGTACGGCCTGCCGCAGCCCGCCTTCCACCCCGTCACCACGCGCGCCGACCTGCGGGAGGCCGCCGCGGCGCTGCCCGTTCCCATGCTGCTGAAGGCCGCCTGGAGCGCGGGCTCCACGGCGCACCAGATCATCGCCTCTCCGGAGGAGGCCGACGCCGCCTGGCGCCGCTCGCGCGAGACGATGGCCGAGTCGGCGCAGTTGGGCTTCGCCGAACTCCATGTGGCCGAGGCCGACGCGCATTACGTGGTCGAGGAGATCGTGACCGGCGAGGCCAGCGCGTGGTTCGACGAGCCCGGCTGGGGCGACTACGTCAGCGTCGAGGGCGTGGTGACCGACGGCGTCTTCCGGCCGGTCTGCGTCAGCGGCAGGATGCCGACGGTCGAGCCGTTCACCGAACGGGCCTCCCTCACCCCCGCGTTACTTCCCACGGACCTCCAGGGCCGCGTCGTGGGCCTCGCCCGGGAGGCCGTCGAGGCGCTCGGCCTGCGCGACTGCGGTACGCACACCGAGATCAAGCTCGGCACCGACGGCCGCATGTGGCTGATCGAGACGGCCGCGCGGCTCGGCGGCGCGATGACCGTCCCGCAGATCGAGGAGGTCTTCGGGCTCGACCTCGTCGGCATGCTCGTGGACCACCTGCTGGGCCGCCCCGTCGACTGGCCCGAGCGGGCCCTCGGCCCCGGGGAGGCACGGGGCGCCGCGGGCTCCCTCGTGGTCCTCGCGGTGGATGGCCGGGGCGAGGCATGGCGGGACCGCAGGGTGTGGGACTTCCCCGTGGTGAGCGAGGCCGTCGCGCTGAGCGAGGGCAGCACCCTGTCCGTCGTACCGGAGAGTTCGCTGCCCGACGGCAGCACCGTCCCGGTCTACGACCCCGTGGGCGGGGCCAACACGATGGCGGCCCTGTGCCTGCTCTCCGCGCCCGACGCCCGCACCGTCCTCCGCGACTTCACGGCCCTCGTCGACGCGCTGCCGACGGTGCTGCCCCCGGTCACCGCCCCGTCCCTGTCCACGCCGTCCCCGTCCGCCCCGTCCCAGTCCGCGCCCCAGTTCGAGGGAGCCCCCGCATGAGCGTCCTCTCCCTCCCCGCCGACGTCGCGGAACCGGCCGCCGACCGCACGGTGGTCGACCGCACGGTGGTCGGCGCGAACCTCTCGCTGCCGCTCTTCCGTACGCTGTCCGGGGTCCTGGCCGGTCACTCGTACCTCAAGGTCGTCGTCGACCGCGCCGAGGACACCTGGCACCTGCTCGACACGGCCGCGCACCCGTTCCACGTCAACTACATAGCCACCCGCGTCCTCGGCATGGACGTCGCAGAACTCGACGCGGCGCTGGACGAGTTCAACGCGTCCGTCTACATGGACCCCGGGCGCCGATTCCTCCTCGGCGTGCTCTCCCTGCACACCGACGAGGACGCGGAGGGCCGCGAGCGCACCTTCCTCGTGCTGGAGACGACCGAGGCCGACACGATGCGCGGGGAGCTGCTGGAGTTCTTCTACGGCTTCGTCCGCGAGCGCGTCGACGGCAGGCTGCCGCTGCTGCTCAAGCCCGCCAACCACGGCCAGGAGGAGGAGCTCGCCGCGGTCAGCGAGCAGCGGGTGCCGCGCGTCCTCGGCCACGAGCTCTTCGGCTCCAGGACCCGCACCCCGCTCAACCCCGGGGACGCGACGGGGCGGCTGCGCCGCTTCCGTACCGTGGAGGAGTACGAGGCGGCGGCCGACGAGCTCGGCTGGGCGGACATCGTCGCCATGCCCTGCCTCCCGGACGCCGTGCGCAGGGTCGCCGGGTTCATCAACACCGCGCCCATCACCCCGCTGTCCCACACCAACGTCCTCGCCTCCGGCTGGGGCATCCCCAACGCGATCGTCCGCGACCTGGACCAGCTCGTCGAGAAGGGCGGCCTGGACGGCGCCTGGGTCCGCTACCGGGTCCGCGCGGACGCGATCACCCTGGAGCGGCTGGACGAGGCGCCCGAGCTGCGCGCCCCGGCCTGGCACCAGCAGCGCATCCGGCTGGAGCCGCCCCTGCTGGAGGACGCGCCCGTCCTCGCCCTGCACCGGCTGCGCGCCGCCGACCGCGACCGCTACGGCACCAAGGCCGCCAACCTCGGCGAGCTGCACCACGTCCTCGACAGCCGTACGGCCGACCTGACGGCGTTCTACGGCCGCCCCCGCCCGCCCCGCGAGAACCTGTACGGGCACCTCGCGGCCCGGCTGGATCTGCACGCGCCCTCCGCCGTCGAACTCCGCGCGGCCGCGGCCGACTTCGTGGCCCGCACCGTCGAGGCCCCCGAGGGCGTCGCCCTGCCGTTCTCCCTCCTGCAGCGCTTCCTCACCTCCTCCCCCGCGCTCCAGCAGGGCATCGGCAAGCTGAAGATGGCGCTCGAACTCGACGCCGACGACGTGCTCGACCCGCTCTGTCTGCAGCTCCAGCACCTGATCCGGCAGACCCCGGTGCCCGACTCCGTCGCCGGGGAGATCACCCGGTCCTGCCGGGCCCCGCTCGCCGCGGGCGGCCGTCTCGTGGTGCGCTCGTCCTCCAACGCCGAGGACCTCCCGGGCTTCTCCGCCGCCGGGGTCTACGACTCGGTCACCGCCGTGCGCGGCACCGCCGAACTCCTCGACGCCGTACGCCAGGTGTGGGCCTCGCTGCTCTCCCCGCGCAGCGTGCGGCTGCGCCACCAGGTCGGCATCTCGCTGGACGACACGTACATGGGCGTGATCATCCAGGAGTACGTGCCCGCCGCGCTGGGCGGCGTCCTGGTGACGTGCGACCCGACCCGGCGCGAGGACTTCCGCAACGTGTACCTCAACTGTTCGCCGGGCTCGCCCGAACAGGTCGTCGAGGGCGAGGTCCTGCCGCAGCAGTACCTCTACAACACCGTCGAGGGCGGCGGGCGCACCGTGGCGCTCGGCTCCTGGAGCGAGGGGCTGCCCGCCGCCACACGGGCCCGGCTCGCGGACCTGTCCCTCACCGGACGGCTGCTGCAGTCCCACTTCAGCGCGCCCGAGGTGGACGGCCCGCTGGACATCGAGTGGCTGCTCACCGACCAGGGCGGCTTCCGCCTGGTCCAGATCCGCCCGTACGCGCTGTGACCGGCACCGCGCGCCGTCTCATCCGGCTCAACTACGGCTTCCAGCTCCTGTTCAACCTGCTGTGGTGGATGCCGGTCTTCTACGCCTACCAGAAGGCCGCCGGACTCTCCGACGGGCAGATCTTCGGCATCCAGAGCATCTACTACGTGGCCTTCTGCCTCTTCGAGGTGCCGACCGGGCTGATCGCCGACCGCATCGGCACCCGCAACTGCCTGCGGGCCGGTGCCGTCGTGATGACGGCGGCCAATCTCGCCCCGGTGTTCAGCGCCTCGTACACCGGCTTCCTCGTCCACTTCCTCGCCATCGCCGCGGGCCGCTCGCTCACCTCGGGGGCGGCCAGCGCGTACCTGTACGACGGGCTGCGCGCCGAAGGGTGCGAGGAGCACTACCTGAGGGCGGAGGGCACGGCCCGGGCGCTGGGACTGGCCGCGAAGGTCGTGTGCTGGCCCCTGGTCGGGCCGCTGATGGCCCTCGCCCACCCTGCCCCGTACATCCTGAGCGCCGTGAGCGCCGCGGGGTCCCTGGTCTGCGTCATCGCCCTGCCCCGCGTCGGTGAGGACCGGAGCGCGAGCGGTGAACGTGGGCGCGGGCGCGGGCGCGGGCGCGGCAGTTCACTGGGCGAGGCGCGCGCCGCGCTGCGCTGCCTCGCCGCCTCGCCGTGGCTGGCGCTGGTGATGGTGCAGGGCGTGGCCGTCTTCACGCTCTCCAGGATCTGTCAGGTCAACCTCTTCCAGCCGGTCCTGCTCGACCACGGCATCGGCGAGGCCTCGCACGGCGGGGTGCTCGCCGCCATGACGGTGGCGGAGGCCGTGGGTGCGGCACGCCCCCAGTGGCTCAGCCGGCGCCTGTCCCCCGTGGCCTGGGTGTCCGTCCTCAGCCTCGCCCTCGCCGCCACCCTGGCGGGCATCACCCTCGGCGGCCCCTGGACGGTCGTCGCCCTGCTCTGCCTGTTCGCCGCCGCGGCCGGTTTCGCGTACCCGGTCCAGCGCAAGCTGGTGAACGACGCCGTGCCGCCGGACGCCCCACGGGCCACGCTGCTGTCGGTCGAGTCGATCGTGGACCGCGGGGTGTGCGCCCTGGCGGCCGTCGCCGTCGGCGCCTACCTCTCCGCCGGACAGCTGGACGCGCTGCTCTGGCACAGCGCCCTCGCGACGGCGGTGCTGCTCGGCGCGTTCCAACTCGTCCTGCGCAGAAGCAGGTTGCCGCGTACGGCGCCCGAGAAGGCCGTACGGGCGGGGTCCGGCGCGGAGCCGCCTCAGCCGGAGCCGCGGGCCAGCCACTCGATCACGCGCGCCGGGAGGTAGGCGGGGCGCCCGGGCCGCCCCGTTTGGTAGGCCACGTAGCCGAGCGAGGCCGCGACGTCGGTCTCCTCGGCGGTCTCGGCCTCGTAGACGGGACGGCAGTCGTGCGTCTGTGCCTTCGCCCTCTTCCAGAGGGTGGGCGCGGGCTTGCGCTCCGCCTCGGTGCGCGGGGTGAGGATCCGGTTCCCGAAGTCCTTCCAGGCGAAGGGGACGGAGCCCTTCCAGGTGCTGTCGACCTCCTTCTTGAGGGCGGCGGCACGCTCGGCGTCCGTACTCCCCCACGAGGACGGGACGTTGGTGATGAGCCCGACCTCGATGTGCCGCTTCCGCAGCTCGCGCAGATAGGCCGCCGCGCCGGGCATGTAGCCCGTACGGTCGTCCTCGTCCGTGTGCACCAGGGTCTCGCCCAGGTCGAAGTAGACGACGGCGCAGCCGCGCGCGGAGTCCGCGGGCACGGCCGCGCTCGCCGTCGTGCCCGGCAGGGCCGACGCCACCAGGGCGCCGAGCACCGCCAGGCCGGTACGGCGGAGGCCGCGGGAGGGGGGTCTGTTCATGGCGTCCGGCGCCTCTCTTTTCGGCACACGCGTGTCGGCACACGCGCCCGGAAGAGCTTCCCCTCCCCCGCCTCTCCCATCCGCTCCTACGCGCGCGGGATCAGGAACTCGGGATCAGGAAGAGGTGGATCGACTGGTCCTTCGCGCGCAACCGCGCGCTCCCCGCTCCCTTCTTCGCCCGGTCGGAGACGATCACCACATGGTCGGTCGAGACCCAGGAGACGCCCTCCGGGTTGCCGTAGACCGTGCGGCCCTTGCCGTCGAGGGGGAGGCGGTGGACCGTGCCCTCGTCGACCTCCCACTTCTTGGTGGAGATCCGGCCCACCCACAGCGCGGACGACGCCTGCGAGAGGACGGCGATCCGTCCGTCGCGCACGGACACGCTGCTGAAGTCCTCGAACGGTAGCGACTCGGGCAGCCGCACCGTGGCCGTGTGGGTCCAGGACTTGCCGTCGCGCCGGAAGACCTGGATCCGGCCGCCGCCCGGTGTACGTCCCTTCTTGCCGCCCTCGCACCGGTTCCCCTCGCACAGGGCGAGGAGGTGATCCGTGCCCGAGCGTTCGACCCACTCCAGGCCCTCCATGCCCTTGTTGGCGTCGGCAAGGTCGAAGTCGAGGTAGGCCGATCCGACGGGGCGCAGCTTCGCGTCGAATTCCTGTACGCGGGCGCGGAAGCCCTTGGCCCCCTTGGCCCCCTTGACACCCTTGGCACCCTTGGCGCCCTTGGACTTGACCGGTTCGGCCTCGCTCAGCGTGAAGTAGCGGTCGTGCCGCTCGTCGTGGGTGAGGTCCTCGTACCCCTGGCTCGCCACGGCCTTGACGGTCTTCTTGGCCCTGCGGCGGTGGTGGAGGACGCCGTTCTCCGGGGCCTTGGGCGACAGCTCGCTGCTCACCCGGATGAGGGAGGGCAGGTTGTCGCAGACGATCAGGAAGGCGCCGTCGCGGTAGAGGACTCCGCTCGCCTCCAGCCGGGTGCCCGCGCCGTCCCCGATCAGGTCCTGGATCTTCGCCTCCTTGACCAGGCGCAGCTCCCGCGCCGCCTCCACCTTGGCCTTGGCCTCCGCCTTGGCCTTGGCCTCCGCCTTCGCTTTCTTGGTCGTGTCCTTCTTGGTCGCGGTCATGAAGGGAGCACCTCCGTCGCGCCGGGGAACACCGCTCCGCTGGCGCCGTTGGGATAGGTCTTGCGCAGCTCGGCGAGTTGCCGGCGCGCGTGGTCGTAGCGCATCCGTGTGTAGTGGTAGATCCCGTACGTGAACTGCGCGCCCCGGCTCAGCTCCCACTGCCGGTACGCGGCGCGGTACACCTCGTCGTTGGTGAACTGCCGCCCGGTGAAAGGCTGTCCGTTGGGGGTCGTGGACTCGCCGTACGCGGCGGACGAGACGAGCTGCCACAGGCCGTCGGTCCTCCCGGAGCCCTCCGCGCCGAGGAGCGCCCCCACCCGCTCGGGGCCGAACTCCGTGTCCAGGAGGTGTTCGAGGTGGTCGAGGTAGTACTGGCAGAAGTCGTGGTGCCGCAGCAGGTTGGTGAAGAGCGGCAGGTGCGAGACCTGGTGCGGCGCGTGCGTGATCCGGCAGTACTCGCGGCTCATCGCGGGCCAGTCGAGCAGGTCGGTGTACTGCCACGGCGTCGAGAAGAAGTCGATGCCCGAGCTGTTGTCGTAGTCCCAGGGGATGAACGTGAAGTACGGGCGGTCCATGAAGCCCGAGGGGTCGCCGAGGCGGCCGGAGTTGTAGAGGTAGTAGTTCGACGGCGTGGCGAAGTAGTTGTCCCAGCTCCCGAGGAGCACGTTGGCGCCCGCCCAGCGCAGGAAGGCCCGTACGTTCAGGATCTGCTCGACCGAGTCGCGGAAGGCGTCGGTCGTGAACTTCTTCTCGTCGCCGGCCAGTTGTACGCCGTTGACGGTCCGGACGAGCGCGGCGAGGTCGTCGTAGGTGCTGAGGGCCGGATCGTCCTCGTTCGTCTTCAGCCGGTACGTGCGGTCGTCCTCGTGGCTGCCCGGGGTGAAGTAGCGCGAGCCGCTGTCGGTGCCGTCCGTGCCGGAGCGGTGCTCCAGGGTCGCGCAGCCGATGTCGCCGCAGTACGCCTTGTAGAGGTTGCCCTCGGCGTTCTTGCCGAAGTGGTCCTTCAGGAACTTCTTGTCGACCTGCTCGATGACGGAGAACAGGCCCATGTAGCGGTCGTTGATCGAGAACGTGGCGTAGGTGTGCTGCGCCGCCGGGACGCCCGCGCGTTCCAGGAGCCGCCAGGCGACGGCCTCACGCATCTGCGAGGGGTCGTTGTACATCGCCTTGAGGTTGATCCGCTCCATGCCGTAGAGCCGGTCCTCGCTCTCTCCGACCTCAAAGTTGATCTTCCAGGAGCGCTTGGGCGCGTGAGCGGTCAGATTGCCGCTGTTGACCATCGAGAACGACGGGGTGGCGAGCAGCGTGCCGCCCGTGCCGCCGCTCCGCTCCAGGGTCAGCCGGGCGCCGGGCGGCGCCACGATCACCTCGTCCGCCGTGAGGACGCCGGGCGGCCAGCCGGTGACCTTGACCTGATACATGTCCTGAGCGAAGAACTCCGTTTTGTCCTCCGCCGCGTCGAGGAGCTCGTCCACGATCCGCCCGACCGCGGTGGGCCGCCCGTCCGGGTCGAGACGCACGAGCCGACCGTCCGCCGGGAGGGACGCCGCCTCCCCCTGCTCGGCGAGGAGCAGGTCGTACAACGCGCCGAACTCGGCCTTCGTCCGCAGCGCCGCGTCGACGGGGCCCGCGGTCGCGTTGGCCCGCTCGGCGAGCCGCAGCGCCGAGCCGGGCGGCAACGCGGAGAGGACGACGACCTGGTTCTTGAACGCGTCCCGGAACGTGCCCTTGTCGATGATCCTGTCCACGGCGGCCTCCCAAGACTGCCCGGGTGAACCTTTCTCTCTACGCCCGGCGTCACATGACCGCCAGACCGAGAATCGGCCGGGGTCGGTGGGGCGCTCGTGGTGGGGAGTGGCAGCATCGGCCGCATGATGGACTTCACGGCCCCCGGCTGGCGGCCCTTCCTGCGCAGGTGGAGCGGCGAATGGGCGGACTGTCCGCCGGACGACGAGACGAGCGGCCCCGAGGACGAGGCCGCGCGGCAGGAACGCTGGCTGGGCTTTCCGCCCGCTTCCGAGGAGCGGATCGCGGCCATGGAGGCCCGTCTCGGCCGCCGGATGCCGCCGTCGTACCGGACGTTCCTCATGGTCAGCGACGGGTGGCGGCACGCGGGCGAGTTCGTGCCGCTGCTGGCGGGCACCGACACCGCGTGCTGGCACAGCGACAGGCTCGGGGAGGGGCCGCCTGAGGAGGGGCCCGAGGAGGACCAGGAGGCGGAGGTCTGGCAGCGCGGCCTGCTGCTCGCCGGGGGGCCGGAGGCCACCTACGTCCTCCTCGATCCCGGAGACGTGGGCGACGACGGCGAGTGGGCCGTGTTCGCCTGGGCGAGCTGGCGGGGCGAGTCCGAGCGGTACGCGGACTTCCGCGCGTTCATGCGGGCCATGCACCAGGAGTTCCACTGCCTCCAGGCGAATCCGGACACGGCATCGGGGCCCGGGTTCGCCAACGACACGACGCACGCGGTGGACGCCCTGGTGGAAGAGGCCCGGTTCGACGCGCTGCGCGGCGACTGGTACCGGGCGCTGACGCTGCTGGAAGAGGCCATGGTGTACGGCAGGCCGCGCGCCGAGGGGCTCAACGACCAGATACGCACGCTGCTCGGGCAGACCCACATGAAGTTCTTCGACGACCTGGTGACGGACCGCCGGTACACGCCCGAGCTGCTGCCGCTGTTCGTCGCCGGGCACGCCGCCAGCCCGTACCAGACCGACGACATGCTGGGGGTCCTCCTGCGGGGCGCCGACGAGGAGCTGGTGTCACAGGCGTACGCGACGCTGGACCAGGTGCGCGGCGGCACCTACGTCTACACGGCGCCCGGACCGTTCGGCGAGGCCGTCGAACGGGCACGGGGGCTGGCACGCTCCGGGGACACGGACGAGGCGTGGCGGACCCTGCTGGCCGCGCTGCCCCTGTGGGAGCCCCTGGGCCCGGACCACTTGGCGCCCGTGGGCTGGGTGGCCGACCCCCTGCTCGGCCCACTGCTGACCCGGGAGCGGGGCGAGGAGCTGCTCTCGACCCCACGGGGCTCGCGCCCCCGTACGGGCGGTGCTCAGGCCGGGGGTCTGCCCAGGGTGAGGTAGAGCCGCATCGCCGCGTCGCGCACCGGGGCGACGCGCCGCCGGGTGTGCACCGCCCGGTTCATCACGCGGGCGGCGCGCGCGAGGCGCTGGGTGGGCCGTCGGCGGGCGGCGTCGTACGCCGACAGGGCGGCCTCCACCCGGTCCCTGGCCGCGAGTTCACGGGCCAGGGCGACGCCGTCGGCCAGCGCCTCGCAGGCGCCGCGCCCCAGGTCCGGCGTCATGGCGTGCGCCGCGTCGCCGACGAGGGCGACGCGTCCGCTGACGTAGCGCGGAAGCGGTGCGGCCAGGTCGTAGAGATCGTTGCGGTGCACCTCGACGCCTTCCGGCCCGGCGGCGGCCAAGCGGTCGAGGACTTGGCGCACTCCGGCGTGCCAGGTCCCGAACCTGGCCCGTACGGCCGCGAGTTCCCCCTCGGGGTACGTCGCGCGCTCGGGGGCGCGGGCGCAGGCGAACCAGTGGGCGGTGCCGCCCTTGCGCGGGGTGACACCGAACCGGGCGCCGTCTCCCCAGGTCTCGGTCATGTCCGGCACGTCGAGGGCGACCGTGCCGTGCCAGGCGCTCACCCCCGAGTAGCGGGGCCGGTGCGCGGGGCCGAAGAGCGCGGCGCGGGCCCGGCTGCGCAGCCCGTCGGCCGCGACCACCACGTCGTGGTCGGCGGCGAGGGCGCGGACGTCGGTCACCTGCTGCCCGTAGCGCACGATCCCGCCACAGGTCCGGTCACCGGTCCGGTCACCGGTCCCGGCGGCGGTCCCGTCACAGGTCCCGCCACCGGTCCCGTCGCCGAGCGCGTCGGTGAGCGCGCCGAGGAGCGCGGGGCGGGAGATGACGCGGACGGCGTCGCCCGCGCGGCGGCGCAGCTCCTCCATGTCGACGTTCCCGATCAGGGTGCCGTCGGCGCGCACGAAGCGCCCGCGGGCCGCCTCCCGGGAGAGGCCGCGGGCCGTGGCGCCGAGCCCGAGGGCGTCGAGCGCGCGCAGTCCGCCGGGCCACAGGCCGAGGGAGGTCCCGGTGGAGGGCGGCGCGGGGGCGCGCTCACGCACCTCGACGTCCCACCCTTCGTGGCGCAGCGCGACGGCGGTGGCGAGGCCGCCTATCCCGGCCCCGATGACGAGGGCTGTTCTGGTCATGGCCGGGACGCTACTACGTTTACAGTGCTGGCACTATGTTTATAGTGGTTCAGGACGGACGACGGAGGGGACGGGCGGGTTCGGCATGGCGGGCAGACGCGAACAGGTCCTGGACGCGGCCGTGGAGATCGTCGGAACCGGCGGTCTGCGGCGGCTGACCTACCAGGCCGTGGACACGGCCGCCGGGGTGCCGAACGGCACCACGTCCAACCACTTCCGCAGTCGCGACCTCCTCGTCGCCGGAGTTGTGGACCACCTCGAAGCGCTCGACACCCGCGACTGGGAGCATTTCGCCGCGCTCCCCTCGCCCGGCGGCCCCGAGGCGCTGGCGGAGACGCTGACCTCCCTGGTCCACCACGCCCTCGGCCCCGCCCGCCACCGCACCGCGGCCCGCTACACCCTGGTCCTCGAAGCCCTCGCCCGCCCGGCCATCCGGGGGCCCCTCTCCCGCGCCCAGGCGTCCCTGATCACCCTGATGTCACCGTGGCTGGAGGCCCTCGGCTCGCCCACCCCGGTCGCGCACTGCCGGACCCTGTTCGACTACCTCGACGGCGTGATCTTCCATCAGGTGACCCTGCCGACGGAGGACTTCGACCCCTCCCCCGGCATCCGCACGGTCCTTGCCGCCACCCTGCCCCCGGCCTGACCCGCGGACTACTCGTTCGCGTGCTTCCGCTCGTCCCCGTACATCCGCCGTACGCGGTGGAGGACGTCGTTCTGCGCGGAGTTGAGCACGTCTCCGATCGCCGCGTCGACCGTCTCCCTGGCGGACGCCGCGCGCACCGGCCCATCGGTCCCCCAGGACGCCAGTGCGGGGTGCTCGGCGTGCAGGTCGCGTACGCGCGTGAGGACCCGCTCCGCCAGCTCGGCCCTCGTCTCCTCGTCCGCGTCCTCCGGCAGTTGGTCGAACTCCTCGGCCACGGGGTCGGCCCGCTTGGTCCGTATGACCTCCCGGACGGCGTGGAGGACCGACGGACTCAGCACCCGGCTCATGACGGAGGCGAGCGCCAGGTCGGTGTCGGAGACGTGCGGGTTGAAGGCGACCGGGGCCATCTCGGGCGGCAGGTCGGCGGGGGCGGCATGGCGCAGCAGGAGGGCGAGTTCGATACGCACCTGCTGCAGCCGCTCCACGGCCGCGGCCACTTCGGCGTCCGCCGACCGGAGCGCCTCCTCGGGAGGGGCGTCCACGTCTCCCCAGGCGCTGATCTGCGAGAGGGTGAACCCGAGGTCGGTCAGGCGCCGGATCCACAGCAGCCGCGTCAGATGATCCACGCCGTAGCTCTTGTAGCCGTTGGGGCGCCGCTCGGGCTGGGCGAGCAGGCCGACGTCGTGGTAGTGCCGCACCGTACGGACGCTCGTGTCCGCGAGCTCGGCGAGCTGTCGGGTGCTCCACGCCACGGAAACCACTCCCTCGGGGCCGAGTTCTCCGGCGCCCGTGCGCGCCGACCTGAGCGAGGCTACTTGGCTGCTCCGGCACGGCGTGGGCCCGGCAGGGGCCCGCAGGCGGGCCTACCCCGTCGACCGCATCGCCTTCGCCACGGCGAACGCCTTGCGCACCCCGGGCGCGGCGGCGTCGAAGCGGGCGGCCAGCGCCTTGAGCGCCGTCCTGTACTCGCGGCGCTCCTGCCAGGTGAACACGGCGCCGACGCCGCCCTCGGCGAGGAGCACGGTCATCATCGCGTCCTCCAACGGGACTTCCGCCGGGTCGGCGGCGCGGAGCACCGGGTTCCGCACTCGTTCCCGGAGCTTCCGCGGCTCCTCCGGGTCGCTGAAGGTGACCTGCTGCTGCATCCCGAGCACGCCGCCGCGGCCGGGCGTGATCCGGCCCGCCGCCGTCAGCTGACCTCGTACGAACGACTCGGCCTTCGTGCAGTCCTTGTGCACGGCGCCGACCCAGAGGCGCGTCTCGCCAGGGGGCACGCAGCTCAGCACGTCGCCGAGGAACGGATCTTCGGGCGGCGGCGTGTCCGTGTTCCGTACGGCCTTGGCCTGTTGGTCAGCGAGCAGCCCCAGGGTGCTGAGCTCGGCCAGCGCCGCGGCCCGGAACAGCATGCCGCGGACCGGGGAGTTGCGGAGGTCCAGTCTGCTCTTCTCCGCGCTGTGACTGACCATGTAGAGCTGCTGGGGCAGTGTCAGGTTCATAGCCGCAGTCGAAACCATGCCGCTACGGCACAGTCAACTGCCGCCCAGGTCCCATGGGGTGCGGCGCCGCGGCTCCACGCCGCCGTACGCCCGTACGGCGCCCTCTGTACGACAGGGCGCGCGGCCGTCGTCGGTCCGATCACGCCCCGGACGACCTTGACCATGCCGTTACGGCACGGTCTTTCCTGCGAATGAAAACTTTTGAACGAACGAAAGGGCCGATTTCATGCAGAGACGGCGTCTCGCGATCCTGTTGGCCGCGGGTGTCACGGCAACCGCGGTCCCCGTGGTCGTCACCTGGACGGCCGCCGCCGGCCCGGACACCGACCGGCCCGCCACCGCCTCGTCCACCGGCGCCTCGTCCACCGGCGCGAAGGCGCTGGCCCCCTACGTGAAGCAGAAGCCGCGGTGGAAGCGGTGCGACGCGAAATCCCCCGCGACGTTCCAGTGCGCCACGATCAAGGTCCCGCTGGACTACCGGGACCCCGAGGGCAAGCGGATCGACGTGGCCATATCCCGTATCAAGACCGCCGAACCCGGAAAGCGGCGCGGCGTCCTGCTCTCCAACCCCGGCGGACCGGGTCAGGCGGGGCTCGCCATGCCGACGGGACTGCACAGGAACCTGCCCAAGTCCGTGCAGCAGAAGTACGACCTCATCGGCTTCGACCCGCGCGGCGTGGGGAAGAGCAGCCCGGTCACCTGCGGTCTGACGAAGGCGGAGCAGAACTGGCTGCGGCCGTACAAGAAGAAGACCTTCGCCAAGGACGTCGCCTGGGCGCGGCAGTTCGCGAAGAAGTGCGAGGAGAAGTCGGGCGACAAGCTCCCGCACATCACCACGCGCAACACCGCCCGCGACATGGATCTGCTCCGGGCGATCCTCGGTGAGAAGAAGATCTCCTTCCTGGGCTACTCATACGGCACCAACCTGGGCCCCGTCTACACCGAACTGTTCCCGGCCCGCGTCGACCGGTTCGTCCTGGACAGCGCGGTCGATCCGGGACGCACCTGGCGCGGGATGCTCCAGGCGTCGGCGGAGGGCTCCGAGGTCGCATTCGACCGGTGGACCAGGTGGGCCGCCGCGCGCTCGGAGAAGTACGGACTCGGGGAGACCCCGCGGCAGGTCGACCGGACCTTCTGGGACCTGGTCGCGCGGGCCGACAAGAAGCCCATCGAGGTGGACGGGAAGCCGCTCACCGGCGACGGCGTCCGGATGGGCATGCAGAAGGCGACCTTCACGGCGAAGGAGGCCAGCGCGTGGGTCGCCGAGCTGAAGAAGGCGGCGGAGGGCGAGCCCGCCTCCGCGAAGCTGCTCGCGACGTTCCCCGGCGCCGCCGAAGGCCCCGCCGAAGGGGCCGAGGGCTCCGAAGGCTCCGAAGGCTCCGGCAAGGCGCCGTCCGACAACATGACGGCGAGCATGTGGACCGTGTTCTGCGGCGACAACTCGGCCGCGTGGTCCCACGACCCGGAGAGCTACCGCAAGGACGCCCTCCAGGACAAGCGCCGCTACCCGCTCTACGGCGACTTCACGTCCAGCGTCAAACCCTGCGCGTTCTGGGACGAGTCCGAAGAGCCGGTGACCAAGGTGGACAACACGATCGAGTCCCTTATCGTCCAGAACCAGTGGGACGGGCAGACCCCGCTGCACAGCGGCCGGGGCCTGCACCGGCACCTGAAGGGCTCGAAGATGGTCACCGTCCTCGGCGGCGAGGGCCACGGCGTCTACCCGAACGGCGACGCGTGCACGGAGAGCACGGTCAACGCCTACCTGGTCGACGGCAAGCTCCCGGCGAAGGACGTGACCTGCAAGACGGGCGCACGGTAGAACCGGCCGGCAGCGGTCGAAGAGGGGCGGGTCCTCATGAGGGCCCGCCCGGCCCTGCTCCGTAGACTCGACCGGCATGGGAGACATGGCGGGCGAGATCGCCGGGGATCTGGCGCCGGACGGAGTGCTGCGGGTGTCGGTCAACCTGGGCAACCCGGTGCTGGCACAGGGCACCCCGGAGGCTCCGGGCGGTGTCACGGTCGACATCGCGCGTGAGGTCGCGAGGCGGCTGGGCGTTCCCGTGGAGCTGGTCTGCTTCGACGCCGCGCGCAAGTCGTACGAGGCGCTGGTGACGGGCGCGACCACCCTCTGCTTCCTCGCCGTGGAACCCGCGCGGGAGGCCGACGTCGTCTTCACCGCGCCGTACGTGGTGATCGAGGGCGTGTACGCCGTGCCCGACGCCAGCCCTCTCACGACCGTGGCCGAGGTCGACCGTACGGACGTACGTATCGGCGTGAAGCGGGGCTCCGCCTACGACCTCTTCCTCACCCGCACGCTGCGGCACGCGACCGTCGTGCGCGGTGAGGAGGGCGTCGACGTCTTCCTCGACCAGGGACTGGAGGCCGCGGCCGGTATCCGGCAGCCGATGACGGAGTTCGTCGCCTCGCGCCGGGGAGCCAGGCTCATCGAGGAGCGCTTCATGCAGATCCGGCAGGCGGTCGGCGTCAGCCGCTCGCGGCGCCCGGAGACGGTCCGGTTCCTCCACGACCTCGTCGAGGAACTGAAGGCCGACGGCTCCGTCACCGACTCACTGGCCCGCGCGGGCCAGGACACCGCCCTGCTCGCACCGCCCGCCTGACGGACTCGCCCCGGTCACCCCCGGGACGTCTCCGTGTGCTGGCGTTCCTGGCGCTGCTGGAGGCGGACGCTCTCGCTCCGGCCGGGGGGCGAGGAGGAGGACGGCCAGGGCTCCGGCGAAGACACACAGGGCCGCAACGAGCATGGCGCGGTCCATGCCGGAGGCGAAGGCATGGCGAGCCGCCGCGGCCAGCTTCTCCCCCGCGCTCCCGCCGAGGCGCTCGGCGGTGGCGAGCGCCGCATCGACCGACGAGCGCGCGGCCCCGAGGGCCCGGGCGGGAACCTCGCCCTCGCCTCCGCCCTCCCGTTCGGCATGGCGGCCGTCAGCACGGCCCTGAGCCCCAACCGGCGCACCAGCACCGGAGCAGCGGGCGAGACGGCGCCGACCGCGTCGCTCCAGCCCCGCTCCGGCCCCTCGACGATCGCGTACACCACCGCGCACAGCCCGACGACCGACAGCACGGCACCCGTGACATCGACGGCCGTGCCCTCCGGGTCCCTGGAGGTGACAGCCGGTCGTCGCGCCGCGACGCGTCCTCTCCGGACTCCGCCGGGGCCTGATGGAGCACCGGACCGGACCAGACCGGACCGGTCGACGCCCCCCTGTGCCCCCACTACGCGCGCTAGTACTGCAACGGCGTTTGAGGTGACGGGGCGGTAGTCCTATGGGCTGTGGCCTCGTCGTTTGTAGTGGCTGTGGCGGGCTTGGTGCTGGCGT
>NZ_JBIDAT010000012.1:217008-237588 GCF_043202595.1 Streptomyces sp. NPDC048172 | reverse complement strand
CTTCCGATCTCGCAGTTCCCCGCGCCCCTTCGGGGCGCACCCGTGCGCGGCGCTCTGAAGCAGGCCCCGGAGGGGCCGCTTCAGGGGCGCGGGGAACTGCGCGCGCAACCACCACGCAGCGGTGGACTGCGACGCACAGGCAGGGGCAGCCCCTGCTCAGCACCCAAGGAGACAGGTCCGGCCCCGGTTCTCCCGAGAGGGAGAAGAGGGGCCGGAGCTCTGCTCGGCGTGCCCCCTACAGTTCGCGGATGCGGACGTCGCGGAACGAGGTCACATCGCCCGTGCTGTGGGTCTGGAGGCCGAGGTACCCCGACGCGTAGCGCCGCCCGTCCGTGCCCGGGTCGTCGTCGCGCGGCGGGTTGAACAGCTGGCCGCCCTTGTTCTCGAACTCGTTGATCAGCACTCCGTTCCGGTAGATCTCGTAGTGCTGGCCGATCACCCGGACCTCGTAGTCGTTCCAGGTCCCCTTCGGGGTGACGCCCGCGCCCGCGAGGTTCACACGGTCGAAGCCGTACACCGAGCCGGACTTGTACATGTCGCCGTCCGGCCGGTCCAGGATCTGGAGCTCATGGCCGTACTTGATGGAGACCCACTCCGGCCGTGACTCCTCCGGATGGTCGTGGACGTCGGGGAAGCGGACGAAGACGCCGCTGTTCGCCCGGGAGTTGGTGTCTCCCGGTGCGTCGTCCCGCCACTGGAACCTGAGCGAGAAGTCGGCGTACTTCCGCTGCGGATACCACAGCATGCCCATGCCCTCGACCTTCGAGGACGTGGTCATCGTGCCGTCGTCGTTGAGCCCGAAGGCCCCGCCGCCGACGTGCTCCCACTTCGCGAAGGACTCCTTCGTGCCGTCGAAGAGCGCCTTGTACCCGGTGTCCTGGCCCGGGGTGCCGATGCCGGACTGGCGGGCGGCCTTGTTGATGAGCTTGCGCTCCCGCTCGACGAGGACGCCGTCCTTGAGCAGCTGCGCCGTCACGCCCTTGACGTGCTTGAGGAAGAGCGCCTGCGAGGTCCACTCCTTCTCGTCCTCAATCAGCTCGTTGACGGTGCAGCGGCGCTGCGTCATCCGGTTCGGCACGCCCGTGTCGACCGTGCCGACGATGACGGTCAGCCGCTCGTCGAACTCCGGGCAGTCCGGGGACGGCACCCCGCCGCCCGGCACGACGCGGAGCGACAGCTTGCCGGGCTCGGAGGTGTTGCCCTTCTTGTCCGTGGCCCGGTACAGGACGGTGTGATGGCCCGTACGGTCGATCACCACCGGGTCGGTGTAGGCCAGGTACGGGCCGCCGTCCAGGGAGTACTCGACCTTGTCGACGCCGGACTTGTCGTCCTCGGCCGTGACGGAGACCGTGGCCTTGCCGACGTAGTCGCCGTCCGCGTTCTTCGAGCCCTCGGCCTTCGCGGCGACCGTCGGCGGTGTCGTGTCCTCGTCGGGCGGCTCCACGACCGTGAACTCGACGGTTTTCTCCGCCGCCGTGTTCCCCGCCTTGTCCTTGGCTCTGTAGCGGACCTTGTGCGTGCCGACCTCGTGGACCATCACCGGGGCCGTGTACGGCTGCCAGGCGCCGTCACCGAGCGCGTACTCGACGGTGTCCACGCCCGAGCCCGCGTCGGAGGCGGTGACCGTGACGGTGGCCATCCCGAGGTAGTTCCCGGCGTCGTCCTTCTCGCCGTCGACCTTCGCGGAGGTCTCCGGCGGCGCGGTGTCGTCGCCCGGATCGCCGGTCACCACGAGGGTGCCCTGCATCTGCCCGTGCCCGGGGATCGTGCAGTGGTAGCGGTACGTGCCCGGGGTGAGGGTCACCTCGGCCGTGTGCTTGCCGCCCTCCGCGTCGGAGGGGTTGGCGAGGATGTCGAGGTCGACGTCCTGGTTGTAGTCGGGGTTGGAGGTGTCGAAGGTCAGGGTGTGCGGCATGCCCGTCGTGTTGCCCGTGGCCTCGCTGTTCTCGAAGACGATGGTCGCCTTCCCGGCCACGGCGGTGGCGGGCGCCGAGGTGTACTTGGTGATGTCGTTCCCGGCGGTCCAGGTCAGCACCTGCTGCTCGGCCGCCGCTTCCTTCGCGGGCGGTTCCTGGGGCGCGGGCTTCTGCCCGTACGCGGAGGCCGTCGTCAGCCCCAGCACCATCAGCAGCGCCGACAGCAGGGCGATCAGTGGTTTCCGTCTCATCGCGACGCCCCCTCGGGAGGCTCGGCCAGGTCACCCTCCGCCGGTGTCGGCGGCCCGCCCTTGTACGTGACGCGCCACAGCGCCGACTTGTCGTCGGAGGTGAAGAAGCCCCGCCCGTAGTCGAGGACGTACATCGAGCCGTCCGGGGCGAACTTCCAGTCCATCAGGTTGCGGATGCCGCCCTCGCCGACAGGGACGATCTGGTCCAGCGACTCCGCGTGCGTGGGCAGCGCGCCCGGCGTGTCCGTGTCGGGCATCACCACGGCGTGCCGTGGCTGCTCGCCGTCGTAGAGGTCGCCGACGAACCACTTGCCGTCCCAGTACGACGGCCACTTGTCCTTCGACTCGGACGCCGCGTCGTAGCGGTAGACCGGGCCGTTCATCGCGGCCTGGCCGCCGCCCTTGAGCCAGGGGAGCAGCAGCTTCTGCTCGCCGAGCTTGTAGCTGGGCACGCCCTCGGCGTTCCTCGGGAAGTCGGGGCCGCCGCCCTGCGGCGAGTACCAGATGTTGTTGGGCCGGGCGGGCGGGATCTTCACCAGGCCGTCGTTGTTGGGGGACTCGTTCTTGAGGTTGTCGCAGTCGTACCAGCCCAGCGGCTTGCTGGGGTCGGGCAGATTGCGGTCGCGGTAGGGCTGGTTGTTGCCCATGCAGTACGGCCAGCCCTGGTTGCCCGCCTTGGTGATCTTGGCGAAGGTGTCGTACTTCGCCGGGCCCCAGGTGGTGCTGGGCTCGGTCGCGTCGGGGCCGACCCAGCCCGCGTAGAGCGTGTCGGTCTTCTTGTCGACCGAGATGCGCGCGGGATTGCGCACGCCCATCACATAGATCTCGCCGCGCGTCTTGCCGCCGCCCTCGTCCTCCTCCTCGCCCGTGAACAGGTTCCCGTCGGGCAGCTTGTACGTGCCGTCGTCCTCGGGGTGGATGCGGAGGATCTTGCCGTTGAGGTTGTTGGTGTTGCCCGCCGTGCGGCGCGCGTCGGCGAAGGAGACGCCCTTGAAGTTCGGCTCGGGGTTGTTGCCCGAGTAGCCGTCGGTGAAGCGCGAGGAGTTGTTGTCCCCGGTCGCGATGTAGAGGTTCTCCTTGGAGTCCCAGGCCATGCCGCCGCCCGCGTGGCAGCAGCTGTGGATCTGGACGGGCCATTTGAGCAGGACCTTCTCCGAGGCCATGTCGAGCTTGTTCGTCTTCTGGTCCAGCGTGAACCGTGAGACGCGCCGCTCGGCCATGTGCTTGTCCCGGTCGATCCCGCTGTGCGGGGTGTAGTGCAGGTACACCCAGCCGTTGGTGGCGAAGTCCGGGTCCAGCTCGATGCCGAGCAGGCCCTCCTCGTTCTTGACGAGTTCGTCGCCGCCGCCCTTGTTGCCGAAGACGGTCAGCTCACCCGCGAGGGTGACCTTCTTCGTCGCCGGGTCGTAGACGTGGACCTGGCCCTTGCCCTTGCCGATGTCCGGGTCGTTCCAGTCGGTGACCACGGGCGCCTTCGCGTCGCCGCCGCCCCGGCCGATGTAGAAGGCCCGGCCGTCCTTGGCGGTGACCACGCCGTGCGGCTCGCCGATCTGGTCGGACTGGCCCGGCTGGTTGGGCTTCGTGATGCGCTCGGCCTTGTAGTTCGAGGAGATCGCGGCCTGGCAGTCCGCGCGCTCCAGCCGCGTCGTCCACATCAGCGCGCCCCGCAGATGGGAGCGGAAGTCGGTCTCGGCGTAGCTGGACTCGGTGCCGCCCATCGCGGTGTAGAAGGACCGGCCGCCGTCGTAGTCCTGGCACCAGGAGACGGGGTGGTCCCAGCCGTTGGCGCCCTCGCCGGGCTTGTACGTGTTCTCCCGTACGCGCGCCACCGTATGGACCGAGCCGCTCGGGCTCTTCTTCCAGTTGAGCCACTTGTCCGGGCGCTTCCACTCGACCGGGAGGCCCTTGGTGGCGGGGTTGTCCCGGTCGCCGACCTCGACGGTCGCGCGCTGCGCGGTCCCGGGGCTCGTGGCGGCGGGCCGCGCGCCGACCAGTCCGGTGAACCAGTCCGAGTACGGCTCGGCGCGTGCGGCGTCGTGGAGGCCGAGGAACCCGCCCCCGGCCTCCATGTAGCTCTCCAGGCCCGCTTCCTGCTCGGGCGTGAGCACGTCGCCGTCCCCGGAGAGGAAGACGACGGCGTTGAACTTGCCGAGCCGGGGCTTGGCGAAGACCGCCGGGTCGTCGGTCGCGGTGATGGTGAAGCGCTCGCGGGCCGGTCCCTGCTGTCCGATCTTCTCGATGGCCTCGATCCCCGCGTTGACGGTGGGCGACTCCTCGCCCGTCGCGCCGTGGAAGACCAGGACCTTGACGTCCTCCCCGCCGGGCGGCGAGGGGAGTTGGAGCTTCGGCGCGGCCCGGTCGGGCGCCTGCCCCGCGAGCGCCGGGGCGCCCAGCAGCCCGGCCGTCAGCACGCCTGCCACGAGCGCCGCCAGCCGGGGCCTGCTCCGTAACGTGCTCCACCCTCGTCGCGGTGAGGGTCTTATCTGCGGTTCGTTCCGCATGAGCGATCCACCCCACTTCTGTCACAGAACGTCGCAGAAGCTAGACCTCTTTTGGCGCCGCGCCAAGGGCTATGACCGCGTTCCAACGAACTTTGTCCTGAGTGTGGATAAACGAAGATCCTCGCGCTACCGTCCCTCGCGGCTCAGCTCACGAACTCGCCTCACCCGCCTCACCTCACCGAGGGGGAGCACGATGACCGAGAACGCCGACCGGCCCGACCCGCGTCCCGGACGCGCCCTCACCCGCCGCCTGTTCGCCGGAGGAGCCGCCGCCGCGCTCGGCGGCGCCGCCCTCACGGCCGCCTCCTCCCCGTCGGCCGCGCCCCGCGCCGGAGCCGTACGCCGCGCGGGCAAGGGCGGCGAGACGCGCCGCATGAAGATCTACGCCGAGAAGCTGCCGGACGGGCAGATGGGATACGGCCTGGAGAAGGGCAAGGCCACCATCCCCGGACCGCTGATCGAGCTGATCGAGGGCGACACCCTGCACATCGAGTTCGAGAACACGATGGACGTCGCCGCCAGCCTCCACCCGCACGGCGTGGACTACGACATCGACAACGACGGCACGAAGATGAACGACAGCCACGTCGAGCCCGGCGGCACCCGCACCTACACCTGGCGCACCCACGCCCCGGGCCGCCGCAAGGACGGCACCTGGCGCCCCGGCAGCGCGGGCTACTGGCACTACCACGACCACGTCGTCGGCACCGAGCACGGCACCGGCGGCATCCGGAACGGCCTCTACGGGCCCATGATCGTGCGCCGCGAGGGCGACATCCTCCCCGACCCGGACCGGCAGTTCACGATCGTCTTCAACGACATGACCACCAACAACCTCAAGAAGGGTCCCGACTTCAAGGCGACGGTGGGCGACCGCATCGAGATCATCATGATCACGCACGGTGAGTACTACCACACGTTCCATGTCCACGGTCACCGCTGGGCCGACAACCGCACCGGTCTGCTGGAGGGCCCCGACGACCCCAGCGCTGTCATCGACAACAAGATCACAGGCCCCGCCGACTCGTTCGGGTTCCAGCTCGTCGCGGGCGAGGGCGTCGGCGCGGGGGCTTGGATGTACCACTGCCACGTCCAGAGCCACTCCGACATGGGGATGGCCGGCCTGCTGCTGATCGCCAAGCCGGACGGCACGATCCCGGGGTACGGAGGTCATCACTGAGCATCGAGGGGCAGGCGTGTTAGACTGGGTACGTTGCAGTTTTGGTACCCATGACTTATGTGCGCCTGGTGGTTGTGACCTCTAGGCGCCTTTTGTTTTTCCAGTGGTGTTTCCCTGGATGGGGGTCATTGCGGCGACGTGGTGTCCGCGAGGTGCGGATATCCAGCCCCCAGAAGGAGAAATGACATGGCCACCGGCACTGTTAAGTGGTTCAACTCGGAAAAGGGCTTCGGCTTCATCGAGCAGGACGGCGGCGGCGCCGACGTCTTCGCCCACTACTCGAACATCGCCGCCCAGGGCTTCCGTGAGCTCCACGAGGGCCAGAAGGTGAACTTCGACGTCACGCAGGGCCAGAAGGGCCCGCAGGCCGAGAACATCACCCCGGCCTGAGCCCCGCTCAGCCCGACTGGGGCCCGCACCGCGCAGGTGCGGGCCCCAGCCCTGTGCGGCCCCCGACTCCCGGGCACGGCCCGGGAGTCGGGGCCCGCACGTTCTCTCCCCCTACTTTTTCCCGGCTCACCCGGCCCGCCCGGGGCGCCGGTCCCTCCGGCTGTTCCCACGGCCTCCCGGCGCACCGAAGCAGGCGATCCGCGTGACCTCTCGTAATCCCGGCGACCCCGGCTCCCGCTCCGGTGGCGGACGCTCCGCGCGCTCCCGCCCGCGCTCCGGTTCAGGCGCCGGCTCCGGTTCCGGGCGCAGACCACGCAGGAAGACGACGGGGCCCGCGGCGGCCCAGCGGACCGTCGAGGAGCCCACAGCGGCGCTCGACGCGGCGCCCGCGGCGCAGCCCGAGGTCCCTTCCGTCACCTCGTTCGACGAGATGGACCTGCCCGCGCCGCTGCTGACCGCGCTGCGTCACGAGGGCGTCACCGCGCCCTTCGCCATCCAGGCTGCCACGCTGCCCAGCGCGCTCGCCGGGCGCGACGTGCTCGGCCGCGGCCGCACCGGCTCCGGCAAGACCCTCGCCTTCGGCCTCGCGCTGCTGGCCCGTACGGCCGGGGCCCGCGCCCAGGCACGGAGCCCGCTCGCGCTGGTGCTCGTCCCCACGAGGGAGCTGGCGCAGCAGGTCACCGACGCGTTCACGCCGTACGCCCGCGCGCTGAAGCTGCGCGTCACCACCGTCGTCGGCGGCGTCTCGCTGACCCGGCAGGCCCGCGCGCTGCGCGACGGCGCCGAGGTGCTGGTCGCGACGCCCGGCCGCCTGAAGGACCTGATCGAGCGCGGCGACTGCTCGCTGGACCAGGTGCGCGTCTCCGTGCTCGACGAGGCCGACCAGATGGCCGACATGGGCTTCCTTCCGCAGGTCACGGCGCTGCTGAAGCAGGTCGACCCGGACGGTCAGCGGATGCTGTTCTCCGCGACGCTGGACCGCGACGTGGACCGTCTCGTGCGGCGCTTCCTGACCGACCCGGTGACGCACTCCGTGGACCCGCCCGCGGGCGTCGTCACCACCATGGCCCACCACGTGCTGCACGTCGGGACCACCGACAAGCTCGCCGTCGCCGCGCGCATCGGCGCGCGCGAGGGGCGCGTGCTGATGTTCCGCGACACCAAGCGCTCCGTCGACCGGCTGACGAAGTCCCTGCTCGCGCACGGCATCCACGCCGTCGCCCTGCACGGCGGCAAGTCGCAGCCCCAACGCACCCGCGCCCTCGACCAGTTCAAGGGCGGCACCGCGAGCGTCCTCGTCGCCACCAACATCGCCGCACGCGGTATCCACATCGACGACCTCGACCTCGTCGTCAACGTCGATCCGCCGACCGACCCGAAGGATTACCTGCACCGGGGCGGCAGGACGGCGCGCGCCGGTGCCTCGGGCGCCGTCGTCACCCTCGTGCTGCCCGAGCAGCGGCGCGAGATGACCGGGCTGATGGCGCAGGCGGGCGTCGCCGCCAGCACCCTGACGATAGGCCGCGCCGACGACCCCGAGCTGGCCCGCGTCACCGGCGCCCGTACGCCCTCCGGCGTCCCGGTCACGCCCGTCACGGCGGCCCCCACACCCCCCGCGAAGCGCGCGTCGGGCCCCGCCTCGACGTCGGCCCCCGCACGCTCCCGCCGCTCCCGCCGCGGCGGCCGCCGCAGGCCGAGCAGGGGAACGGCGCGGGAGGCCTGAGCCGAGCACGACGCCCGCGCCCCCGAAGGGGCGCGGGGAACTGCGCGACCAGCCCCCGAGCACCCGCGGTCCGCGACGCACGGTAGGGGCACCCCCTGGTCGGCCCCGACGCCGGGCCCCTGAGTTCAGGGCAGCATCCCGCTGAGCGCGTGGGACTGCAGGAAGACCAGCACGCAGAGCATCAGCAGCAGGACCACGCTCCAGCCGATCGCCTTGCGGAACAGCTCCGCCTCGCGGCCGAGCATCCCGACGGCCGTCGCCGCGATCGTCAGGTTCTGCGGGCTGATCATCTTGCCGACGACGCCTCCCGAGGTGTTCGCCGCGACGAGCAGCGTCGGATCCAGGTCCGCCTTCTGCGCCGCCGTCTGCTGCAGCGTGGCGAAGAGCGCGTTCGCGGAGGTGTCCGAGCCGGTGACGGCCGTACCGAGCCACCCCAGGACCGGCGAGAGGAAGGCGAAGGCCGCCCCCGCGCCCGCGATCCAGGTGCCGATGGTGATGGTCTGCCCTGACAGGTTCATCACGTACGCCAGGGCCAGCACCGAGGCGACCGTCAGCAGCGCCCAGCGCAGCGTGACGACCGTACGGACCAGCTCGCGGCAGGCGTCCCACGGGCGGATCCGGTAGACCGCCGCGACGAGCACCCCGCACAGCAGGAGCAGCGAGCCGGGGGAGGAGAGCCAGGGGAAGACGTAGACGGTCGTGGACGAGGGCTCGCCCGCCGCCGTCAGGACCTCGCCGTCGAGACCGGGCCAGCTCACCTCGACGTCCGTGTCCGCGAGGAACTCCTTGGCGGGGTCCCAGAGCTTGGCCACGGAGAAGACGCCGATCACGACGAGGTACGGCAGGAACGCCATGAGCACCCGCCGCCAGGGCACGCCCTCGCGCTCGGCGCGCGGCCCGTCGTCCGCCCCCGCCCCCGGATCCGGATCCGGCTCCGGCATCGGTTCCGGCCGCCAGACCCGCAGGAAGAGCACGACCGCCGCCAGCGCGACCAGCGAGGCGATGATGTCCGTCAGCTCCACCGAGATGTACGTGGCGCTCACGAACTGCGCCACCGCGAACGCGACCCCGCACACCACCGCCACCGGCCACGTCTGCCGGATCCCGCGCACCCCGTCCACGAGCGCGACCAGCAGCAGCGGCACGAAGAGCGCGAGCAGCGGGGTCTGGCGGCCGACGTACGCGCCGATGTCCTCGTACGGGATCTTGGTGAGGCTCCCCGCGGTGATGATGGGCGTGGCGATGGCGCCGAAGGCGACGGGCGCGGTGTTCGCGACGAGCACGGTGACGGCGGCGCGTACGGGCGTGAAGCCGACCGCCATGAGCATGACACCCGTAATGGCGACGGGGGCGCCGAACCCGGCCAGGGCCTCCAGCAGTGCGCCGAAGCAGAAGGCGATGATCAGCGCCTGCACCCGCGCGTCCCCGCTGACCAGGTCGAACGCGCGCCGCAGATCCTCGAACCGGCCGCTGTGCACCGTGAGTTGGTACACCCAGAGCGCGGCCAGCACGATCCACATGATCGGGAAGAGGCCGAACGCCGCGCCCTCCGTCCCCGCCAGCAGGGCCAGCCCCACCGGCATGTCGTACGCGGCGACGGCCACGCCCACCGCGACCCCGAGCGAGGCCAGGCCCGCCCAGTGCGCCTTCAGCCGGAGACCGCCCAGCAGGACGAAGAGGGTGAGCAGCGGCAGCGCCGCGACGAGGGACGACAGGGCGAGGCTGTCCCCGACGGGGGAGAGATCGGGACGGTACATGCTCCGACAGGGTGAGAGCGCGCGAGGCCCCTGTCCAGCCCTGTGACGTCTACTGACCGGAGTGGCGCACACTCTCCACCAGCACTGGCAACGCCCGCTCCAGCACCGCCGGGTCGTGCGCGTACGGCAGCCGCAGCCGGTCCCGGAAGCCGTCCACGGGCGAGAAGGCGGGCCCCGGCACCGCCAGCACGCCCCGGCGGCGGGCGAGATGGACCGTCGCCTCCGCGTCGGCGCCCGGCACCCGCACCCACAGCGCGGGCCCGCCCGAGGGCCGTTCCCACTCCCAGTCCGGCGCGTGCTTGCGCAGCAACTCCTCGGCGTCCGCGAGCCGTTCGCGCAGCGCGCCGCGGCGCTGCGCCCGCGCCGCGGGCATCCGCGCGAGCAGCCGTACGGCCAGCACCTGGTCCAGCACGGGCCCCGACAGGTCCACGGACTTCTTGATCCCGGCCAGCCGCCGCACCAGCGGGGGAGCGGCCCGGATCCAGCCGACCCGCAGCCCGCCCCAGAACAGCTTCGAGAGCGTGCCCACCGTCGCCGTGCTCGCGCTCGGGAGCAGCGAGGCCAGCGGTACGGGCGCGGCGTCCCCGTCCAGGGTCAGCTCGGCGCACGCCGTGTCCTCGACGGTGAAGAGGCCCTGCTCCCCGGCGAGCCGCGTCAGCAGCGCCGCCCACGCCCGGCGCCCCGCGGGGGTCAGGCTGCGGCCCGTGGGGTTGTGCGCCGTGGGCTGGAGGTAGACCAGGCGGGGCCGCACGCTGCGCAGCAGCCCGGCCTCGGGGCCACCGCGCGTCTCGGGCCCCGGGCCCTTCCGTGTCCCCGTCCCGTCGTCCGGCAGCGGCACCAGCCGCGCGCCCCGGGACCGCAGCGCCTCCAGTGCGCCCCGGTACGTCGGGTTCTCCGTGATCACCGTGTCCCCGGGGTCGACCAGGGCCTGCGCGAGCAGCCACACCGCCTGCTGCGACCCGGCCGTGACGAGGATCTGGTCGGGCCGCGTGGGCGTACCCGCCTGCGCGTAGGCGTCGGCCAGGGCCTCGCGGAGCGCGGGCAGCCCGTACGGCAGATAGCCGTCGGCGCGCAGCAGCGGGCCCAGCTCCTCCGCCGACAGCTCGTCGATGGCCGTGTCCACGGCGGCGATGCCGGGCAGCGCGCCGCTGGAGAGATCGACGGCGTCCGCGCCCGGGTCGCCGTGCCGCTCGTCGAAGCTCGCGAGCCGCCCCTCCGCGCCGTGCTCCCTGGTCAGCGGCGTGCCGCGGAGCCGGGAGCCGCTGCCCTGGCGGCTCTCCAGCCAGCCCTGGGCCTCCAGCTCCCCGTAGGCGGCGGTCACGGTCGAGCGGCTGACGCCGAGCACGGCGGCCAGGGCGCGCTGCGAGGGCAGCACCGTCCCGGCGGGCACGTCGCCGCGTTCGGCCAGCTCGCGCAGGGCGCCCGCGAGGCGCGCGGGGAGCGAGCCGTCGCCGCCCGCTTCGGCCCCGTGGGGGCCGTCGCCGTCGGCGGACCAGCCGGTGAGCAGCCGGGACAACTGACTGGGAGTGAGACGTCGCACCCCGCCATCATCCCGCGTCACGGCGGCGCCCCCGGCCCCGCCCCGGCCGTGTCCCGTCCCGTGCCCCGCAGGCCATTTACCCCGAAGTGGTCTTTGCTGGTCAGCGCGCGGGGTTCGAGCATGGGCGCACGGTCCGTACGAAGAGGTGCGAGGAGTGTGAGGGCATGGCCACGGTGGTGCTGGTCGGGACGCTGGACACCAAGGGCGAGGAGTACGCCTGGATGCGCGCGCGGCTGCGCGAGCAGGGCTGCGACGTGCTGCTCGTGGACACGGGCGTGCTCCCGCCGCCCCCGTCGGCGCCCACGGCCGACGTCACCGCCGACAGCGTCGCCCGCGCCGCCGGGCACGACCTCACGCGGCTGCGGACCGCCGAGGACCGGGGCGCCGCCGTCACGGCCATGGCCGAGGGCGTCGAGCGCGTCGTCCAAGACCTGTACGCGCGCGGCGAGCTGCACGCCGTCCTCGCCGCGGCGGGCAGCGGCGGCTCCGCGATCGCGGCCCGCGCCATGCGGGCGCTGCCCCTCGGCGTGCCGAAGGTGCTGGTCAGCACCATGGCGGGCGGCGACGTCAGCCCGTACGTCGGCAGCAGCGACCTCACGCTGATCTACAGCGTCGTGGACGTCGCGGGCATCAACTCCGTCTCCTCCCGCGTGCTGGGCAACGCCACGGCCGCCGCCGCCGGGATGGCGCACCACCACGAGCGCGCCCTCGCCACGCCCGAGCACGACGAGCGCAAGGTCGTGGCCGCGACGATGTTCGGCGTCACCACCCCGGCCGTCGACGCGGCCCGCGCCCGCCTCGCCGAGCTGGGCTACGAGGTCCTGGTCTTCCACGCGACCGGCGCGGGCGGCCGCGCCGTCGAGAAGCTCGCCGCCGACAAGGTGCTCGACGGCGTCCTCGACCTGACGACCACCGAGCTCGCCGACGAACTGGTCGGCGGCGTCCTCAGCGCGGGCCCCGACCGGCTCACGGCCGCGGGCGCCGCCGGGATCCCGCAGGTCGTCGCGCCCGGCGCGCTCGACATGGTCAACTTCGGCCCCCGCGAGACCGTGCCCCCGCGCTTCGCGCACCGCACGCTGCTGGTGCACAACCCCACCGTCACGCTGATGCGCACCACGGCCGACGAGATGGCGGCGCTGGGCACGGAGACGGGCCGCAAGCTCGCCGCCGCGACGGGCCCCACCGAGGTCTTCTGGCCGCTGCGCGGCGTCTCCGCCATCGACGCGCCGGGCGGCCCCTTCGAGGACCCCGACGCCGACACCGCCGGTCTCGGCGCGCTGCGCGCCGCGCTCGACGGCACGGACGTCCCGCTGCACGAGGTCGACGCGCACCTCAACGACGCCTCCTTCGCCCTGGCCGCCGCCGACCGCCTGCACGCGCTGATCACGGCGCGCGCCTGACGCACGTACGTACGACTCTCCCCCTCCTCCCCCGGAAAGGAACCCCCATGGACCGCAAGGAAGCACTCACCCGCCTGCGCGCCGAGGTCGAGGCCGGTCGCCCGGTCATCGGCGCGGGCGCGGGCACCGGCCTCTCCGCCAAGTGCGCGGAGGCGGGCGGCGTCGACCTGCTGATCATCTACAACTCCGGCCGCTACCGGATGGCGGGCCGCGGCTCCCTCGCCGGGCTCCTCCCGTACGGCGACGCCAACGCGATCGTCGTCGACATGGCCCGCGAGGTCCTGCCCGTCGTGCACGACACCCCCGTGCTGGCCGGGATCTGCGGCACCGACCCGTTCCGCGACATGGGCCGCTTCCTCGACCAGCTCAAGGCCATGGGCTTCACGGGCGTCCAGAACTTCCCCACGGTCGGCCTCTACGACGGTGTCTTCCGCACCAACCTGGAGGAGACCGGCATGGGCTACGGCCTGGAGATCGACGCCGTCCGCCTCGCCCACGAGCGCGAGCTGCTCACCGCGCCGTACGTCTTCGACCCCGACCAGGCCGCCGAGATGACCCGCGCGGGCGCCGACGTCCTCGTCCCGCACGTCGGCCTGACCACCAAGGGCTCCATCGGCGCGGGCACCTCCCTCACCCTCGACCAGGCGGTCCGCTCGGTGCAGGCCATGCACGACGCCGCGAAGCGCGTCAACCCCGACGTCCTGGTGCTCTGCCACGGCGGCCCGATCGCCGAGCCCGAGGACGCCGCGTACGTCCTCGCGAACACCGAGGGCGTCGTGGGCTTCTTCGGCGCCTCCTCCATCGAGCGCCTCCCCACGGAACGTGCGATCAAGGACCAGACCCGAGCGTTCAAGGGCGTCGCCACCGCTCAGTAGGATGTGTCCATGGCAGAGGGCAACGAGGCGCGCCGGTCGCGCCGCAGGGGCCAGGGCGAGCTGGAGGCGCAGGTCCTCACCGCGCTGGGCACGGCCGGGGGACCGGCCACGGCGGCGTGGGTGCAGGAGCGCCTCGGCGGCGACCTCGCGTACACCACGGTCGTCACCATCCTGACCAGGCTGCACGCCAAGCAGGCGGTCACCCGCACCCGCCAGGGCCGTTCGTACGTATGGAGCCCCGTCGCCGACGAGGCGGGGCTCGCGGCGCTGCGCATGCGCCGCGTGCTCGACAACGAGGCGAACAGGGACGCGGTCCTCGCGAGCTTCGTCTCCTCGCTCAGCGCCGACGACGAGCGGCTGATGCGCGAGCTGCTGCGCGAGGCGTCCGGCGACGCGGAGCGCGGGGAGGACGGCCGGGGCCGGGGCCTCTGATGGGTGTCTTCGTCTTCCTCCCCCTGGTGCTGCCGCTCACCTCGCTGCCGATCGTGCGGCTGGCCGAGCAGCATCTGCACCCGCGCGGCACGACCCGGCTGCTCACCGCGCTCGGCATCGTGCTCGCGCTGTGCAGCACCGTGTGCCTGGCCCTGCTCGTCGTCGTGGGCACCGCGCAGCTTCCCGGCAACCCGCTGCCGGACGGCTGGGCCGACCCGGAGGTACGCGCCGTCGTCCCGTACCCGGACTGGACCGGCACGACCGCCATCGCGGCCCTCACCGTCGTCCTCGGCGCCTCCGCGCGGGACCTGCGCCGCCACCGCCGCGTCCGTACGCGCGCGCACCGCGCCCTCGCCGGACTCCCGCCGGAGGGGCCCGCCGTCCTCCCCGACCCCGCGCCCTACGCGTACGCGCTGCCCGGCACGGGGCCCCACCGGGACCGCGTCGTGGTCTCCACCGGCATGCTCGGCGCGCTCGCTGAGGACGAGCGCGGCGCGCTCCTCGCCCACGAACGCGCCCACCTCGCCGGACGCCACCACCGCCACCTGCTCGCCGCCCGCCTCGCGGCCTGCGCGAACCCGCTGCTGCGCCCGCTGCGTGAGGCCGTGGCCTACAACGCCGAGCGCTGGGCCGACGAGGACGCCGCCCGCGAGATCGGCGACCGCCGCGTCACGGCCCGCGCCGTGGCCAAGGCGGCCCTCGTCGCGGGGGAGGGCGGCAGGGCCCCCGGCATCGCGGCGTTCGCCGCGGGCGGCCCGGTCCCCCGCCGCGTGGCGGCCCTCCTGGGCCCGGTCCCCCCGTCCCGGAGCTGGCCCCCGGCCGCCAGCCCGGCAGGCATCGCCGCCTTCCTCGCCGCCGCGGGAACCACGGTCTCCGCCGTCTCCTCCCTCAACGCCACCATGGCCCTGTTCCTGGTCCTGAAGGCCGCGACCCCACTCTGACCCTGCGGGCACACGAGGAGACCTGAGGGGGCGCGGGGAACTGCGCGCCCAGCCACCCCCTCGGCGGCAGTCGCACGCGAACGGTCGGTGCCGAGCTGGTGGGCGCCCATCTTCGAGCCGCACGTGGCCGGAGACCTCAGGGGCGCGGGGAACTGCGCGGCCAGCCGCCCTCGCGGCGGCAGCCGGACGCGTGCGGGAAGTCCCGAGCTCTACGCCGCACGGTCCACCTCACAAGCGCAGGGGCGGTACTCAAGCCCCAGCTCATGGTCGACGGCAACACTGGTGCGGCCCGCCGCATCGGTGACGGCACGCCACGACCCGTACTTGGCGTGGAGCTGATCGGCCGTAGGCCCAAGAGGGTTGCCGTACTTCTCGCGGTTCCGTTCCTCCAGCTTGCGGACCTCGTCGGGACTCATCCCCGCACGGGTGATGTGCTTGGCGTCGTTCCGCATCTGGACGAGCTTGCGGGCGATCTCCTCCTCGGAGCGCCCCTCCGCCCGCATCTCGCACTCCGTACGGTCCATCTCGGCGAGCAACTCGTGGTACCGGACCCGGATGTCGCGGGTGTCCTCCCGCTCCTCCGGCGTCATGCTCCGGATCAGGCACACGGCCTTGTCCGGGCTGGTGCACGGCCCCTCGTCGGGCGGTGCCTGGGAGACGGCGCCGACGGAGACGGAGCCGCAGGCGGCGGGGCCGGACGGGCATGCCAGCTGCTGGGCGGAGGCGGCGGGCGCGGCGGCGACGTACGCCGTCCCGGAGAGGAGACCGGCGAGCAGAAGGGGCAGGGCACGGCGGGCGAGGCCCCGCGGGCGAAGTCGTGACATGGCCCGCATCCTCACCGCGTACGAGGGACGGGCGGGGCCACCCCGCCCCTGTTTCCCCCGTCCGTGCGGCGAGCCCGCCCGTGTGGGGGACGGCGACCGGGGCCCGAGGCCTCAGCGTGCGAGCCGCCCCTCGCGCGTGCGCTGCGCGGGGATGCGGGCGGGCGGGTGGACGACCCAGACGTTCGGCTCCGTGTAGCGCGCGGTGCGGCCGTCGGGGGAGATGCGGACGGGCACGAGGGCGCCGTCGACGGTGAACGTACCGGCGCGGTCGGCGGGCAGCACGGCGCCCCACGCCTCCCAGTCGGCCAGCGGGGCCTCCAGCACGGTGGACTCCTCCGCGATGCCCACCATGCGCCCACCGGCGCGGAGGTGGGCGCGGAGCCAGGGGTCCTCGGGGAGCCCGTCGGCGCGCAGCCGCGCCACGTACTCGTCCATCGGCACGTGCGGGTGCGCGGACTTGAGGGTCGGCCGTACGGGCGCGAGCACCGCGCGCAGGGCGAGGCGCCCGGCGAGCGCGCGGCTCAGCTCGATCGCCGTGGCGCCCAGGCCCCTGCCGCGCGCGGCGGGCAGCAGGCTGAGCGACATCATCGCGAGCGCCGTCGGCGCCCGGCCCGCGCGCAGCCCGTCGACGGCGCGGCGCATCAGCTCGTCCCAGCCGCCCGGCAGCCGCGTGTCCGAGCCGTCCCAGTACGCGGGCGCCGTGTCCAGCCAGCCCAGCAGCGTGCCCGAGGTCCGGTCGGCGAGCAGGAGCTGCGCGTACGGCCACAGCTCGGAGAGCGGGGCGTAGAGCCGCATGCTGGGTGCGGCGAAGAGGAACGGGGGCCACAGCGGGGCGTAGTCGACCTGCGCTCTCAGCTCCGGGGCCCGCGAGGGGAGCACCACCGCGACGGCGGGGAAGCCGAGTTGATCCACGATCGCCACTGTCCGCTGCTCATCCATCACGGTGCGCGACCGTAGCAGCTCAGTGCGGTGTGCTGGCGTGCGGGGCGCGAGGATGCGTCGAACGGGTGGCGGCCGTGGGCGTGTTGGACTGTACAGAACTGGATACGTTGCGTATGTGACTGCATACGTTAAGTCATCACCCGTACGAGATGACACGGACTGGGAAGCCCTCCGCGGCGGACTCGGCGGCGAGTTGGTGCTGCCGGACGACGAGGGGTACGCGGCGGCACGGCGTACGGCCGACGCGCGGCACGACGGCGCGCGCCCCCGCGCCGTGCTGCGCTGCGCGGGCGAGGAGGACGTGCGCGAGGGGCTGCGCTTCGCCCGCGCCCACCGGCTCCCCGTCCATGTGCGCGCCGGGGGCCACTGCTTCGCCGGGTTCTCCACCGGGCACGGGCTCGTGCTCGACCTGGCGCGGCTCGACGCCGTCACGGTCGAGGGCGAGCGCGCGGTCTGCGGCGCGGGGACGCTGACCGGCGGGCTCGCCGACGCGCTGGACGAACGGCACCGAGTGGTACCGACCGGGCTGTGCCCCACCGTCGGCGTCGCCGGACTGACGCTGGGCGGCGGCATGGGCACGGTCGGGCGACGCTACGGCTTCGCGCTCGACAGCCTCGTCGGGGCCCGCGTGGTGCTCGCCGACGGGCGCGCGGTTGAGTGCGACGAGGTACGGCACCCCGAGCTGTTCTGGGCGCTGCGCGGCGGCGGCCACCACGGGCTGGGGGTGGTGACGGAGCTGGCGTTCCGCACGTACCCCGAACTGCCCGTCACCGACTTCCTGCTGAGCTGGCCCCTCGGCTGGCGCGCCAAGGTGCTCTCCGCCTGGCAGGAGTGGGGGCCCCGGGCGCCGGACGCGCTGTCCACCATGATGGGGCTCACCGCGGGGGAGCCCTGGGACGGGCTGGCGCCCGCCGCCGTCGGCGGCGCCTGGCTGGGCGAACGCGAGGACCTGGAGCGGCACCTGGCGGAGCTGATCGCCGCCGTGGGCCGCGAGCCCGACAGCTACGCGACCGCGAGCCACGGCCAGCGCGCCTCGCTGCGCTTCTGGGGCGGCGCGCCCCAAGGGCGGCTGCCGCTCGTGCTGCGCAGGCACGAGTTCTTCGACCGCCCGCTGCCGTCGAGCGCCGCGCGGGAGCTGATCGCCGCGCTGGAGCGCGACCTCGCGCCGGGCGAGAGCCGCAACTGCGACTTCGAGGCCCTCGGCGGCGCCTACAACCGCGTCCCCGCCGGGGCCACCGCGATGGTGCACCGCGGTCATCTCTTCGGCATGCTCTCGCAGTTCAGGCCCCCGGCCGACGGGCCCCGCGCGGGCACCGCCGAGGCACTCGACGGACTGCACCAGCAGATCAGGCCCCTGGCCTCGGGCCACGCCTATCAGAACTACGCGGAGGCCGACCGCCCCGACTGGCGCCACGCCTACTTCGGCGCCAACCACCCGCGCCTCGCCGCGGTCCGGGCGCGTTACGACCCGGAGGGCGTGCTCGGCATCCCATTCGAGAGGTGCGAGGGGTGAGCGGTTTTTCCGGGGGCCGCGTCGCCCTCCGGGGTGAACATGACAGGGGCCCAGATTGCCGCCGGGCGCCGTAGGCAAGCCATTCAGCGGTACCGGAACGGTCCGGGGCCCCCTCACGTACCCCGCACGAAGGGAACCGCCATGAGTGCCTCCACGCAGCTCGCCGCCGCGCTGTCCGACCTCCGCACGGAGGAGGCAGAAGGAGCCGAGGAGGCCGAGGGCGCCCGGGGATTCACCGTGCCGCGCTGCGACGGTCACCTGACGGCGGTCGAGCACGCCACCTGACGCCACCCCGCCCGCCCGCGTACAGGGCCCCGGGGACGTGCCTCCGTCCCCGGGGCCCGCGCGTACGCCCCGCCCGGCGTCCGGCTGTTCTACGGGAACGGATGCGGGTGCGGGTTGATCTCCCCCTCCGTCAGCGCGTCCGCGCGGAAGCCGAGCGTCCGCGGCAGGGTGCGCACCCGCGGCAGCCCCGTGAGCCTGCGGAACGCGTGCCCGTACGTCATCGGCAGCGTCCCCGGCACCAGCACCTTCACGCAGCGCAGTCCCGCCGAGCGGTGCTCGGGCCGGGTCTGGTCCACGACGATCACCTCCATGCCGTCCTCCGCGTACCGCCGCACCAGCTCCCGTACGTGCTCCGCCAGATCGGTGGAGCGCGGCCACGGGTGCGCCTGTTCGAGCCGGGCGACCGGCACCCGGTCGCCGTCGGTACGCAGGAACGACAACCGCCCGTACGCCTCCGGCTGCGCGTACAGCAGCCCGTGGTCCGGCATCCCGCGCACCGCGAACGGGTCGCGCAGCAGCGCGGCGGCGCGCTCCCCGTCGTGCCGCGAGGGCGCCAGCAGCGTGCACACCAGCTCGTCGAGGGCCGCGCGCAGCGCGTCCTCGGCGCGCAGCCGCGCCGCGCCTCCGCACACCGCCGCGGGCCGCCCTTCCGCTCCCGGGCGCGCGACCGCCATCGCCCACACCGCGGGGACGCCCTGCTCCAGCGTCGCGTCGAACGCCATCAGATCGCGGCCCGCGCGCTCCCGCGCCCACGCGGCCAGCAGCGGGATCCGCCGGTCCGGCGCCGAGTCCAGGTCGATACGGGCCAGCGGCAGCCGCGCGTACCACGTCGCCAGGAACGCGTCCCGCTCCGCGACCTCCAGCAGCCCGTGCAGCACCGCCTCGGTCAGACTGCCGCCCAGGGCGCAGCCGTTGGACAGCTCCTGCACGAAGCGCGGGCACGCCGGGCGCGGATCGGCGTGGTGCGCCAGCCCGGCGGGCACCAGCACGGGCCGGTCCCGGGTGAGCGACCGCCCCCACGCCCAGTCCGTCTCGCGCGCCGCCGACCAGCGGACGTACGGGAAGCCGGGACGGTCGTACGAGGCGTCCGGGTGCAGGCCGAACGCCGGGGGGTGGACGGCGTGCCCCGCCACCGCGCGGTACGAGGCCGTCGGGCCGCGCCGGGCGAGCGCGGCGGGCGTGGGCTCGCCGCCGAGCCGTTCGAGCGCCTCCAGCACGGCGGTCGAGGCGGCCGTACGGAAATCGGAGCCGTGCCCGTATCCGTGTCCGGGGGCGTGGCCCGTCTCCGTCCCGTCGCGCGCCGGTTCGCGCACCGCTACGGCCACCGGGCGTCCGCCCTCCGCGCGTTCCCGGACCTCGTGGACGAGCCCCACGTACGGGTCGACGAAGCGGGCGGCGCGCTCGGCGACGTCCGCGCCGGTCAGCGTGCGCAGCGCGCCGGGCGTGTGCGCCCGGGAGCGGCCCGGCAGCGGGTCGAGGTCGGCGGCGGGCAGCAGCGGTCCGCACCGCTCGCACGCGGGATCGGGCAGCACCGGGTGCCGGGTGATCACACCGCGCCCGGTGCCGACGCGGAAGAGCGCGCCGCGCGTACGGGGCGGCGGCGCGGTCTCGCCGCGCGCCGCCGGGGCCAGCAGCGCGGCGAGCGCGCCCAGTTCACCGGCGAGCAGCGCGCCCGCCGCGTCCAGGACGGGACCGGCGGGCGGCGCGTGGTGGGGCGGGCCGCCGCTCCCGGACGGCAGCGGAACGTTGCGGCGCCTGCGCAGCCACGCGCAGCGCGGGCACCCGGGCTCCCCGGGCAGCCCGGCGGGGCCCACCAGCAGCGCCCCCGGCTCCCAGACGAGCGGCAGCCAGCGGGACGCCTCGGCCTCCGCCTCCGCGTAACAGGCGGGCGGCGCGTCGCCGTACGCGCGCACGCAGGCCAGCCAGACGCCCGTGACCCCGGCCGTCAGCGGGGGCGCAGCGCACCGCCCCAGCAGCCAGGGCCCCAGCTCCTCGTCCCCGCACAGCCGTACGCCCCGCGTGCCGCGCGGCCCGTTCTCCTCCGCCCTGTCGGCCAGTTCGGTCACTCCGGGCTCCTCTCCGCGAGGGCGATGCGGGTGAGGGGTGGGGT
>NZ_JBIDAT010000012.1:0-216910 GCF_043202595.1 Streptomyces sp. NPDC048172 | reverse complement strand
GTGGCGGCGGGTACCGCTGGGTCGGCGTACCGGCCGGGGAGCCGAGGGTGCCGTTCCTCGTCCCTGCGCAGCGGTACGGCCCGTGTGCCGTGCGGGCGGTTCTCCTCTGCCCTGTCGGCTAGTTCGGTCACTCGGGGCTCCTCTCCGCGAGGGCGATGCGGGTGAGGGGTGGGGTGGCGGCGGGTACCGCTGGGTCGGCGTACCGGCCGGGGAGCCGAGGGTGCCGTTCCTCGTCCCTGCGCAGCGGTACGGCCCGTGTGCCGTGCGGGCCGTTCTCTTGCGCCCTGTCGGCTAGTTCGGTCACTCCGGGCTCCCCTCCACCAGGACGACGCGGACGACGGACGGCACGGCGGCCGAGACCGCCGGGTCGGCGCACGACGGCAGTGCCACCGGGCGTACGCCCGCCGCCGCGAGCGCCGCCACGAGCCCCGGCTCGCGCCGGGCGCTGCCGGGCGGCGCGTCTCGTGGCGGGCCGCGCAGCTCCTCGGGGAGCGCGCCCGCCACGTGCGGCGCGTACTCCGGCTCGCCCTCCGTCGCCGACTGCCAGGCCAGCAGCGCGAGTCCGAGCGCCTCGGCGCGCGCCTCGTCCCGGCGCGCGCCGCAGCGCAGCGCCACCGTCACGCCGTCCAGCGTGACCGCGAACGCCGGAAGGCCGCCGAGCACCGCCGACAGCTCGTGGACCCGCACCTCCAGCCCCGTCGCGCGCAGCAGCGCGTACGCCTCCGTGTGCGCGCCCCCGGACTCCGGGAACGGCGTGCGCCACTCGCCCAGCCGCGCCGCGAGCAGCCGCTCGGCGAGCGCCCGTACGCCGTGGAACGCGGCCTCCGGCACGCTGAGCCCGCCCGCCGTCACGGTCGTCCCCTCGCCGCCCGGCGGGGACGGGACCTCGCACGGCGTGCCCGTGCGCAGGTCCCAGCCGCACTCGGCCCGGCCGGGCTCCGCCGCCGCGCCCTCCAGCCGCGCGGCGCGGGCGGCGAGAGCTGTGAGGACTGCCCGTTCGCGCGCCTCCTCCCGCGTACGGCCGTGGCCGCCGACGACCAGCGCGCCGCCCCTCGGCACCCGGACCTCGGCCCGGCACGTCCACCACGGGTGCTGCGCCCACGCCCCCGAGCCGACCGCGCGCAGCACGCCCGTACGCGCGTCGGTCAGCAGCGCCGCGCGCCGCTCCAGCTCCCCGCGCGACAGGCCGGGCGCGGCCCACCACGCCGCGACCTCCGCCGCCGTACGCCCCGCGACCGGCCGTACGGGCCCCGGGTCCCGGTGCGTGACCACGTGCTCCGAGGCGGTGAGCGCCTGCGGATCGACGCGTACGGCGTGCGCCGGGCGGCCGTCCTCGCCCTCCAGCCCCGTCAGATGCCGCAGGCACACCAGCACCACCTGCGCGGCGACGACGGCGCGCGCGGTGGCGTCGAGCGCGTCCAGCGGGTGCGTGCCCAGCTCGGCCGGGGGAGAGGGGCCGCCCACCGGGCCGATCCACACCGCGTCGCACCCGGCGGCGACGCGGCACAGCACGCCCTCCGCCGGGGGCTGCCCGTCCGAGGGCTGTTCGTCGTCGGCGAGCCGTACGCGCAGCTCGTACGGCGGCATGGGCGCGGCGGCGGGCGCGCGGCGCACCGTCACCTCCTGGAGCGCGTCCCTGCGCGCCGTGTCCGCGAGGCGCCGCAGCGGCTCGACGGGCGCGCCGTCCGGGACGGTCACCTCCACCGTCCGCCACCCGGAACGCAGCCCGAGCCGCACCACCTCCGCCAGCAGCGGGCCGTCCCCGGAGAGGGCGACGCGGGCGGCCCGGAGCCGTTCGAAGCGGTGCTCGGCGGAGTCGGCCGCGTACCGGAGGAAGGCCAGCTGCTCGGCGTAGAGCCGCTGTTCGTCGGCGCTCAGGCCGTGCGGCCGCTCCGGTGCAGCGTCCCGTACGAACCCGCCCTCGGCGAGCGCGCCGACCAGCCGCTCGACGGTCTCCCGCTGCTCGGGCGCCAGCGCCTCGACCAGCTCGGCGAGGCTGTGCTCGCCGGTCAGGAAGGGCGCGAGGCGGTCGAGCCAGGCGTGCAGATGGGGGCCGGGCAGCAGGGCGCCGCCGTGCGGGGCGTGGACGTAGGTGCCGTCGGGCCGTTCCAGGAAGCGCACATGGTCGCGCAGGCGTGGCCGCATGGAAGCCGCCTCCTCATCCGTCGACGTCCTCAGCGCGTGACTGCCACGGCTGGCCCCGGACATGCGCGGCACGCGCCGGATTCGCCGCAACGAGTGGTACCGACGGGGGCCCGGGTCGGTCCGGGGCGGTCCGGGGCGGCCGTGGAGGAAGGGGGCGGTCGGAGAGGATGGGGGCATGTCCCGACGACGTTCCCAGCCCCGCCGTACGCCCGCCCCGTCCTCGCGGTCCGCCGCGTCCGTCGCTCCGTCCGCGCCGTGCCCCTGCGGGCTGTCCGCGAGCTACGGCGCGTGCTGCGGGCGCTTCCACCGCGGGGAGGCCGCGGCGCCGACCGCGGAGGCGCTGATGCGCTCGCGCTACGCGGCGTTCGCCGTCGGCGACGAGGCCTACCTGCTGCGCACCTGGCACCCCTCCACCCGCCCCGACCGCGTCGACCCCTCGGAGGGGCCGCGCTGGACGGGGCTGGAGATCCTGGGGACGACGGCGGGCAGCGCGTTCCACACGGAGGGCACGGTGACGTTCCGCGCGCACTACACGGCGCAGGGGCGGGCGGGCACGCAGGAGGAGCACAGCAGGTTCGTCCGGCACGAGGGCGCCTGGGTCTATCTGGACGCCGTGGGCTGAGTCACCGACCCCCCCGCCCCGTCGACTACACGTGTAGTATTCCTTTCCTCGGATACTACTGCTGTAGTTGATGGAGGGGTGATCAGCCATGACCACGTACGGAACGGTGGACGGGGCGGCGGAAGGCCGGCTGCGCGGCAAGGTCGCGCTCGTGACCGGGGCCGCCTCGGGGATCGGCCGGGCGGCCGCCACGCGGATGGCGGCGCAGGGCGCCAGCGTCGTGCTCGCCGACTGGCGCGGCCCGGAGGCCGAGCGCGTGGGGAAGGAGATCACCGCGGCCGGGGGCACGGCGCTCGCGGTGACGGCCGACGTGACGAAGGACGACGAGGTCGCGGCGCTCGTCCGCGCCACCGAGGAGGCCTTCGGCGGCCTCGACGTCGCCTTCAACAACGCGGGGGAGTTCGGCCCCATGGGCCAGGTCGACGAGATGAGCCCCGAGGAGTGGACGGCGGACGTCACCGCCCTGCTGACCAGCGTGTTCCTTCCGCTGCGCCACGAGATACCGGCCATGCGGCGGCGGCAGCGTCGTCAACACCGCCTCGACGCTCGGTGTCGTCGGCATCTCCGGCGGCATCAGCTCCTACACGGCGGGCAAGCACGGCGTGATCGGCCTGACGAAGGCCGCCGCGCTGGAGTACGCGCACGCGAACATCCGGGTGAACGCCCTCGCCCTGGGCACCGTGGACACCCCCAGGTACCGCGCCTTCGTCGGCGACAGTCAGGAGACGCTGGACCTCCTCGACGGGCTCCACCCGCTGGGCCGTATCGGGACGGCGGAGGAGGCCGCCTCCGCTGTGGTCTATCTCGCGGGGGACGAGGCGGCGTTCTTCACCGGGTCGGTCCTCGTCATGGACGGCGGCTGGACCGCCCGGTGAGCGCGCGGCTTCTGGGGACGCTCAGTGCAGCGTGCGGCCCTCGCTGAGCATCGTCACGTACTGCTCGATGCGGCGGGCGCGGGTCTCCGGGCGCTTCGCGTCGTGGAGGCGGTGGAGGATCGCGTACCGGTTGCGGCCGTCGAGCGTCGCGAAGAACGTGCGCGCCGCCTCGTTCGCGTCCAGCGCCGCCTGGAGGTCGTCGGGGACGGTGGCCTGGCTCGGGCTCGCGTACGCCGCCTCCCAGCGGCCGTCGGCGCGTGCCCGCTCGACCTCGCGCAGTCCGGCCGGGCGCATCAGACCGCGCTCGATCAGCTCCGTGGCCCGCTCCCGGTTGATCTTCGACCACTTGCTGCGGGCGCGGCGCGGGGTGAACTTCTGCAGCCAGTACGTCTCGTCGAGGCGGCGGGACTGCCCGTCGATCCAGCCGTAGCAGAGGGCGACCTCGACCGCCTCGGCGTACGTGACGCTGGCGATCCCCGTGCCCTTCTTGGCGAGCTTGACCCAGACCCCGTCCTCCTCGCCGTGCCGCTCCTCCAGCCACGTCTCCCACGCGGCGCGCGAGGCGAACGGCAGGGTGGGCAGCTCCGGGGGACCGGCGGGGGCGGAGGCGGGGGTGCGCGTCATGAGCACATGCAAGCCGAGCCCATACGTTCGGTCAACCGCTGTCCCGGACACGCCTCCCACCTGCGTGGACAGCCGGGTCATGTCCCGGACGCCGTCCGTCCGTTGCGGTCCGGGCGGCGGCCGCCGAGTCTGATCGGTGCCGGGTACAGCGCACGGCGGTGACGCCCTCACGGTACGGGGGGAGGGCGTCACCGGCGTCGCGTCATCGCGCGTCACCCGCGTCGCGTCACGGTGCCGGTTCGACGCGGAAGTGCTGGGCCCGCTCGTCAGCGCACCGCCGCGCCACCGCCTCCGCCCCCTCGTCCCCGGAGCCGCCCCTGATGGCCACGCACCGCTTCCCGTCGATCCGTAAGGCGTACGTGTCCGGGCCGGGCCCCGCGGGCTCGAAGCGGAAGAGGGTCGCCTTGCCGCAGGCGTCCCACGGCTCCAGCAGGCCCGAACCGGGGCCGTGCTCAAGAACCTTGAGGCAGCCCTTGCCGAACTCGGGGTGGTGCCACTCGATGCGGTGCGCCCCCGAGCCGGGCACGGGCCGTACCACCGTCTTCTGCGGCGCCGTCCGGTCGCACGGCCGCTGGACGGCGACGAGCGATTCGTACCGTCCGTCGTCGACACGGCCGTCCGTCAGGCAGAGCCGGGGCGCCGAGAGCGGCCGGATACGGACCGCGCCGCGCGCCGGCCCTTCCGCGTCCCCTGAGCCCTTCCCGGCGGACGGGCTCCGTCCGGGCGAGGGCGACCCCGGCCCGGACCGCTCCGACGAGGTGTCCGCGCCCGTGCCGCCGACCCGGTCGCCGCTGTCGCCCGCGCCGTTGCCCGAGGCCAGCAGCCAGACCGTGGTGACGAGCAGCACCGCGGCGACGATCGAGACGGGGACGGTCAGCCTGCGCGGATTGGGCAGCCGCGGCGCCTCCTCGTACGGTGGCGGATCGTTTCCCTCCGTGGGCGGCCGGGCCGCGAGCCGGTCTCTGGCCTCCAGCCACGCCGTCAGCCGGTCGCCGTCGCCGCACGCCCGTACGTACGAGGCCAGCAGCTCGTGCCGGGGGAGCGTCCGGCCGCGCAGCATGGCCGACACCGTGCTGCGGGGCAGCGGATCGCCGCTCCGCGCCGCCCGCTCCTCCAGCTGACGGTAGGTCAGCCCCGAACGGGCCCGCAGCTCCTTCAGCAGCCCCAGGAACTCCGCCGTGCTCCGTGCGCCGTCCGGGTTCAACTCGTCCTCGACCCCCATGAACCGCATCCTTACGGCACACCGGGCCCAACGGCAACGCCGGTTTCCGGCCTCTTCAACGGCTTCAACGGCTTCAACGGCCCGTTCCCGACGGTGTCCCCGCAGCCCCCGCCACCCGCAGCCGCGTCGGCGCCACCGGCGCCCCCGGCGGCGCCTGCGGCAGCCGCAGCCCGTCGGCGCCCGGCGTCAGCGAGCCGAGCACACTCGGGTGCCGGGCACCCGTGAGCCCCGGCGCCGTGCCCGGCAGCCCGTGCGCGGTGAGCCAGCCCAGCACCGCGAACACGTACGCCTCCTTCGCGTCCGACGGCAGGCCCAGCGCGTCCGAGGCCCGTACGGGGATCCCGGGCCCCAGCTCGGCCGCGAGCGCCGCCATCAGCACCGGGTTACGGGTGCCGCCGCCCGAGGCGAGGATCTCCGTCGCGCCGTGCGCCCGTACGGCGTCGGCGACCGTACGGGCGGTGAGCGCGGTCAGCGTCGCGAGCACGTCCTCCGGCGCGAGTGGTGTGACCGGCCCGCAGGCGTCCAGCGCGCGCGCAGATACCCGGAGTGGAACAGCTCCTTGCCGGTCGTCTTCGGCGCGGGCAGCGCGTAGTACGGCTCGGCCAGCAGCCGGGCCAGGAGCGGCGCGTGGACGGCGCCGCGTGCCGCGAGGGCGCCGTCCCTGTCGTACCCGGCGCCGCTGTCCGTCAGTTCGCGCACGGCGGCGTCGAGCAGCGCGTTGCCCGGGCCCGTGTCGTGGGCGAGGCCGCCGACGGTGAGGTTCGCGATGCCGCCGATGTTCAGCGCGGCGGGCACGCCGGGCCGCCCCCGCAGCCACATGCCGTCGACCAGACCCACCAGCGGAGCACCTTGCCCTCCGGCCGCGACGTCGCGCGGGCGGAAGTCGGAGACGACGGTGCGGCCCGTCGCCTCCGCGATCCACGCGGGCTGCCCGATCTGGAGCGTGCCCCGCACCTGTCCGCCGCCCTCGGTCCAGTGGTAGACGGTCTGGCCGTGCGAGGCGATCAGCTCGGCGCGCCCGCCGCACAGTTCGCGGTCGGCGCGCACCGCCAGGGCCCCGAACGCCTGCCCGATGAGGGTGTCCAGGCGGCACACCTCGCCGAGCGTCGTCACCTGCGGCGGAAGCGCCCCTTCCAGCGCCGCCCGCAGCTCCCCGTCGTAACGCGCGCTCACCATGCCGAGCGGGGTGAGCACGAGCGTGCCGTCCCCCGTGCCGTCCTCCTCCGCCGTCAGTTCGGCGGCGGCCGCGTCCACGGCGTCGTACGAGGTCCCGGACATCATCCCGATCACGATCAACGCGCACTCCCTCTCCTCGGTCAGCGGTGCGGTCTACCGCAGCGCCTTGCGGTGGGCGTCCCCGCGCAGGCCCGCGAGGGCGAGGACGCTCACGGCGCACGTCGCGGCCGCGTAGTACGCCGGGATGTCCACGCTGCCCGTCCGTTCGATCACCTTGGTGATGATGAGCCCCGCGCAGCCCGAGAACACCGCGTTGGACAGCGCGTACGCCAGGCCAAGGCCGGTGTAGCGCACGTCCGTCGGGAACATCTCGGCGAGCATCGCCGGGCCGGGGCCCGCCATCAGGCCGACGACCGCGCCCGCCGCGAAGAGCGCCAGCGCCTTCCACCAGTCCGAGACCCCCTCGTCCTGGAGGAGGTTCAGCAGTGGCAACGACGCGACCACGACCAGCGCGGCGCCCGCGAGCATCGGCGCGCGCCGCCCGACGCGGTCGCTCAGCGCGCCCGCGGGGAGGATCGAGGCGGCGAAGCCGAGGTTCGCCACGACGGTGGCGAGCAGCGCCTGTTGGAAGCTCGCGTTCAGCGAGCTCTGCAGATACGCGGGCAGGACCACCAGGAACGTGTAGCCCGCCGCCGACCACCCCATCAGCCGCGCCGCGCCCAGCGCGATGGCCCGTACGACCTCTCCCGTACGGGCCGTGCGCGCCGGGACCCGGTCCGGGGCGGCCGCCGCCTCCCGACGGAACGCGGGCGTCTCGTCCAGGCGCAGCCGCAGCCAGAGCGCGACGCCGCCCAGCGGCAGTGTCAGCAGGAACGGCAGCCGCCACCCCCAGCTCTCCAGGTTGTGCTCCGTCAGCACCGTCGCCAGCAGCGCCGCCGCGCCCGCGCCTCCCAGCAGGCCCAGCGCCACCGTGAACGACTGCCACGCGCCGTACCGCCCCCGCTTGCCGTCCGGCGCGAACTCCGTCATCAGCGACACCGCGCCGCCGAACTCACCGCCCGCCGACAGGCCCTGGACGATCCGCAGCAGCGTCAGCAGCCAGGGCGCCGCCGCGCCCGCCGTGGCGTACGTCGGCAGCACGCCGATCAGCGTGGTCGCGCCCGTCATCAGGCAGATCACCAGGATCAGCGTCGGCCGCCGCCCGATACGGTCGCCGATCCGGCCGAAGAGGGCCGCGCCGACGGGCCGGAAGAAGAACGCCAGCCCGAACGACGCGTACGTCTTGATGAGGCCCTCGACGTCGCTGCCGCCCTCCGGCGTGAAGAACCGCGCGGCGATGATCGTCGCGAAGTAGCCGTAGACGCCGAACTCGTACCACTCGATGAAGTTGCCGACGGAACCGGCGACCAGGGCACGGCGCCGGGCGCCCGCGGGGGCGTCAGGGCTGCCGGAGGTGCCCGGCACCGTGTCGTTCTCGTGACCGTCGTCGTGCGCGCGCAGGACCATGCTGCCTCCGGGGAGCGGCCAGTTGGCTCGACCCCGGCATGATGCCCCGCCGTCGGCGTGGTCAGTGCTTTCCGGTCAGTGATGGAAGCCGACGCGGGGCGCGCTCGCGCCGGGGCCCGAACCGCGCAGCCGCTCCACGGACGTACGGAGGTCCTCGAAGAACAGGTCCGCCTTGTCGCGGCTGATGCCGTGCCGGATCAGGACGCGCTGGATCACGGTCTCCCCGCGGTCCGGCGGCAGCGGATACGCGGGCACCTGCCAGCCGCGCATCCGGAGCTGGTCGGACAGGTCGTAGAGGGAGAAGCCCGGATCCGGGTCCGTGAGGGTGTACGAGAGCGCGGGCAGGGCGCCCTTCCCGTCGTACAGGACCGTGAACGGACCCGCGTCGGCGATCTTCCCGGCGAGCGCCGCCGCCGTGTCCGCGCAGCTCTGGTGGACCTGCCGGTAGCCCTCCTTGCCGAGCCGCAGCAGCAGCGCGTACTGCGAGATGACCGAGCCGCCCGGACGGGAGAAGTTGAGGGCGAACGTGGGCATGTTCCCGCCCAGGTAGGAGACGTGGAAGACCAACTCCTCCGGCAGCATCTCCGCGTCCCGCCACACCGCCCAGCCCACGCCGAGCGGCGCCAGCCCGTACTTGTGGCCCGAGGCGTTGATGGACACCACGCGCGGCAGCCGGAAGTCCCACTCCAGGTCCGGGTGGAGGAACGGGGCGACGAAGCCGCCGCTCGCCGCGTCGATGTGCAGCGGGACGTCGAGGCCCGTCTCCCGCTGGATCGCGTCCAGCGCCTCGGAGAACTCCCGCACCGGCTCGTAGTCGCAGGTGTACGTGACGCCGAGGATCGCGACGACGCCGATCGTGTTCTCGTCCACGTACGCGCGCAGCTGTTCGGGCCGCATGCCCGTCGCCTCCGGCTGCAGCGGGACCTGGCGCAACTCGACGTCGAAGTAGCGCGCGAACTTCTCCCAGCACACCTGCACCGGTCCGCACACCAGGTTCGGCCGGTCGACGGGCTTGCCCGCGGCCTCGCGCGCCTTGCGCCACCGCCACTTCATGGCCAGCCCGCCCAGCATCGCCGCCTCGCTCGAACCGGTGGTCGAGCAGCCCACGGCGTCGCCCTGCTCGGGCGCGTGCCACAGGTTCGCGAGCATCCGCACGCACCGGCTCTCGATCTCGGCGGTCTGCGGGTACTCGTCCTTGTCGATCATGTTCTTGACGAGGCTGATGTCCATCAGCGAGTGCACCTGGGACGCGCTCCAGGTGGTGCAGAACGTCGCCAGGTTCTGCGCCGCGTTCCCGTCCATGTCCAGCTCGTCCTTGACGAGCTGGCACACCGTGTCGGGATCGTGCGGCCCCTCCGGGATCCGGTGCTTGGGAAGCTCCCGGGTGCTCAGGGGATGCGCGTAGATGTCGGTCGGCTCCGCGGGCTCGGATCCGGGACGCGAGCCACCGTTGACCTTGGAGATCGCCATGCGGGCGATGCTAGGCCCGGGTGACCGCCCCCGGCACCCCCGCGGGGGCCGGGTGGGGGCCCGCCGAGTGGGGGGTGGGAGTGGGGGTGGGGGCTCAGATCTCGTACTCCTCCACGACCCGGAAGCCCAGCCCCGAGGCGACCAGGCGCTCCGTCAGGGCACCGCCCATCGCGACCGCCGGGGTGACCTGGCCCGACGTCTCCGGGAGGGTGTCGAGGGCCAGGCACAGGGCCGCTTCGGAGAGCATGCGGGACGTCTCGTCGTAGCCCGGGTCGCCGCCCGAGACCTCCGTGACGACGCGGCGGCCGCCGCCCTCGCCGAAGAAGCGCACCGAGAACCAGCTCCGTGCCCGCCGCTCCGGATCGGGCCCGTCACCGGGCTCCAGCCGCGAGGAGAGGTACTTGCGCAGCGACGGCAGCTGCGCCGCGGCGAACGACGCCCCGGCGCCCGCGACCGCGCCCACCGTGAGCGGCAGGCTCCGCAGCGCCGCGTACTCGCTGTAGCGGAAGCGCGGCCCGTAGCGCTCCAGCGCCGCGGCGGAACGCCCGACGACCTGCGCGTCGATCGTCGGCAACGGCACGGCCCACGCGTCCAGTTCCGTGTACGCCGGGGTCCGCGAGATCCGGCCCAGCGGCGTCCGTACGCTGCGGCCCTCCGGGCGCGGATCGGCCGCCCGCCGCGCCTTGGCCACCTTCGCCATCCGGTCGGCCCGCGAGAAGGCCAGCAGCGTGCTCGCGTAGGTCCCGCCGGAGAACGTCGCGTTCGTCCGTACGTACGCCTCGACGCTCAGCGGCACGCCCTCCGGCAGCCGCTCCACGGTGAAGAGCGTCCCCAGGTCGTGCGGCACCGAGTCGAAACCGCACGTGTGGACGATACGGGCGCCGGTCTCGCGGGCCCGCGAGTGGTGGCGCAGATACATCAGGTCGACGAACTCGGGCTCGCCCGCGAGGTCCACGTAGTCCGTGCCCTCCTCGGCGCAGGCGGCGACGAGCGCCGAGCCGTAGCGGATGTACGGGCCGACGGTCGTGGCCACCACGCGGGTACGGGCGGCGAGTTCGCGCAGGGACGCCGGGTCCGTCACATCGGCGCGGACCAGGGGCAGCGCCCCGGGCTCCTCCAGACCGGGGTTGATCCCGGCGAGCCGGTGGCGCAGGGCCTCCAGCTTGGCCGTGTCCCGGCCCGCGACCGCCCAGCGGCAGCCCTCCGGGGCGTGCCGTGCCAGATACTCGGCGGTGAGGGAGCCGGTGAATCCGGTCGCCCCGATCAGGACGACGTCGAACTCGCGGTCCTTCTTCGGCTGGCTGCTCTTGGACTGGCTGCTCTTGGGCTGGGCGGCGGGCTCGTGAGGCATGGGGCTCATTTCAGCAGACGGGACATCCGGCGGTCGGCCAGGGGCTTCCCGCCGGTCTGACAAGTCGGGCAGTACTCCAGCGAGGAGTCCCGGAACGACACCGACCGGACGGTGTCCCCGCACACCGGACACGGCTCCCCGGCCCGGCCGTGCACCCGCAGCCCCATCCGCTTGCCCGCCTTCAGCTCCGCCGCCGACAGCCCCCGCGCCCGCTCCACGGCGGCGGTGAGGGTGGCCAGCAGCGCGGCGTACAGCCCGGAGATCTCGTCCTCCGTCAGCTCGTCCGCCACCTTGAAGGGGGACATCTTCGCGGCGTGCAGGATCTCGTCCGAATACGCGTTCCCGATACCGGAGATCACCGACTGGTCGCGCAACAGGCCCTTGATCCGGTGCCGCTGGCCTCTCAGGAGCCCCGCGAACTCCTCCCGCGTGAAGGAGTCCGCGAGCGGATCGGGACCGAGGCGGGCGACACCGGGAATGCCGGCCGGATCGCGGACCACGTACACCGCCAGACGCTTCTGGGTGCCCGCCTCGGTGAGATCGAAACCGCCGCCCTCCGCGAGCTCCACGCGGAGCGCGAGCGGCCCCTTCCCGGGGCGCGGCGGCGCCGCCGGGAAGCTGTCCTTCCACTGCAGCCACCCGGCACGGGCGAGGTGGACGACCAGCCACAGGCCGCCGCCCGCCCCGCCCCGGCCGGTGGACCTCGGCGGTTCCGCCGGTTCCGCCGCTTCGGCCGGTTCCGCCGGTTTCGTGCCGAGCTCCATGCCGAGGAACTTGCCGTACCGGGCCACGCCCGTGAACGTCCGCCCCTCCAGGGCGCCCAGCGGCGGGTCGTACGTCTTCAGCACGCTCACCGCGACCGGCAGCGCGCGTGCGACGGCACGGCCCGTCAGCCGCTCCTCCAGGAAGCCGCGCAGGGCCTCGACCTCCGGCAGCTCCGGCATGGTCCCGACTCCCTCCGGCTCAGGCCAGCTTGGCCTCGTGCGTGATGGTGGTGCCCGCCAGCGCCTGGCTCACCGGGCAGTTCTTCGCCGCCTCCCCGGCGGCGGCCGCGAACCCGGCCTCGTCCAGACCCGGCACCTCGCCCTGCACGGTCAGGTGGATGCCGGTGATGCCCGTGCCCGGCTGGAACGTGACGTCGGCCTGCGTCGTGAGACGGGTGGGCGGGGTGCCCGCGCTGTTCAGGCCGTTGGAGAGCGCCATCGAGAAGCAGCTCGAGTGCGCCGCCGCGATCAGCTCCTCGGGGCTCGTCTTCCCGCCCGGCTGCTCGGAGCGCGCGGGCCACGAGACCGGGTGGTCGCCGATGCCGGACGAGTCGAAGGTGACGACGCCGGACCCCTCCGTCAGATTGTCGTTCCAGACGGTGTGGGCGGTGCGTGTGGTCGCCATGGAGAACCTCTCCGCTCTGGTGATGATGTGTGGTTGTGCGGGACGTGCGTACCCGATCCTCCTGCTTCGGCTCCAGGACCGCGAATCCTGGCGCGCCGGGCGCTGTCAGAGGGCTCCTTTACTCTCTCTTGGTATGGGACGAGAGCTGCGAGAGCTGATCGGGCGGCAGCATCCCGCGGGGGAGCTGAGTGCCGAGACCCACCGTGCCGTGCGGAGCCACGGGGGGCTGGTGCTGGTCACCGGCGAGGCCGGGATAGGGAAGACCTCGCTGGTCGCCCAGGCCGCCGACGAGGCGCGGCAGCTCGGCGCGCTCGTGCTCGGCGGCTCGTGCTGGGACTCGCACACCGCGCCGGGGTACTGGCCGTGGACCCAGGTCATGCGCGGCCTCCGGCGCGCCGCCACCCCGGAGGAGTGGGAGGCGGCGGGCGCCGCGGCCCGGGCGGCGGGCGAGGGCTGCCTGCCCGTGCTGCTGGGGGAGACGGGCGCGGTGTCGCGGGCGACGGGCGGTGTGTCCGGCGGTGTGTCCGGTGGCGCGTCCAGTGGCGCGTCCGGTGGCGTGTCCGGCGGGGGAGAGGACATGTTCCGCTTCCAGGACGCGGTCACGGCCGTGCTGGTCGCCGTCGCGCAGAGCCGCCCGCTCGTGGTCGTCCTGGACGACCTGCACTGGGCCGACGGCGACTCGCTGCGGCTGCTGGAGTTCGCCGCCCAGCACACCTGGTTCGAGCGCCTGCTGCTCATCGGCACGTACCGGGACGTCGAGGTGGAGACCCCCGGCCACCCGCTGCGCCCCCTCATGATGCCGCTGCTCGCGAAGGCGACGACGCTCACGCTCACCGGCCTCGGCCGCGAGGAGACCGGCCTGCTCATGGCGCGTACGACGGGGGTCGAGCCCGACGCCGACCTCGTCACCGAGGTCCAGGAGCGCACGGGCGGGAACCCGTTCTTCGTCGAGCAGACCGCGCGCCTCTGGCACAGCGGCGGCTCGGTCGGCGCCGTCGCGCCCGGCGTCCGCGACGCGCTCCAGCGGCGTCTCTCCCTGCTGCCCGAGGCCGTCACCGGACTGCTCACCGCGGCCGCCGTCCTCGGCCGCCGCTTCCACCGCAGGCGCCTCGCCGCCGTCGCCGCGCAGCCCGTGCCGAGAGTGGACAGGCTGCTGGACCAGGCCGTCGCCGCGCGGCTCGTGACCGTCGAGGGCGGCGGCACCTTCGCCTTCGCGCACGACCTGGTCCGCGAGACGCTGTACGACGGGCTGGACCCGGCCGAGGCCCGCGCCCTGCACGCCACAGCCGTCCACGCGGCCGTTCACCCGGCCGTCCGCGCCGACGGTGGCGGCGGCGTCACCGCACGCGACCCGCACCTCCTCCCCGCCGACCTGGCCCGGCACGGCTATCTCGCGGGCGACGCGCTCGACCCCCGCCACGTCGTGAAGCTGCTGACGGACGCGGCCAACGACGCGTACGACAGGCTCGCCACCGAGGAAGCCGTAGGCCACCGCCGCCGCGCCCTGGAGCGCGTCCCCGAGGAGGACCCGCGCACCCGCGTCGTCATCGGCCTGACGCTCGGCGCCGAGCTGCACCGCGGCGGCGAGCCCGACGAGGCCTGGGAGGTCCTGGCCCGCGCCACCGCCCTCGCCCGCGAGCTGGACGATTCCGCACTGCTGGGCAGGGCAGCCCTCACCGCGTACCGCACCGGGGACATCTGGAGCCGCGCCGCATGGACCGAGGACCTGCTGCGCGAGGCCCACGCCAGACTCCTCCCGGAGGACGGGGAGGCGGACGGCCCGCGGCGCGGCCGTACGGCGTTCCTGGACCAGCTCGTCGAGGAGCTGTCCGTCCGCCTCGCCGCCCTCGTCCGGGAGAACGGGGACGACGAGGCGCTCAGCTTCGGCCTCTGGGTGCGGCACGACGTGATCTGGGGCCCCGGCACCGCTGCCGAACGGGCCGCGCTGACCAGCGAGATGATGGGCGCCGCCCGCCGCTCAGGGGACTCCCCCATGGAGGCCCTCGCGAGCAGCCTGCGCTGGGTCGCCCTGCTGGAGCAGGGCGACCCCCGCTACCTCGAGCAGTACCACGCGATGCTCAAGGCCACCGAGCGGACGACCCTGCCGCGCGGCCGGATGCTGGCCTGTGCCGACCGCGGCATCCTCGCCGCCCACCGCGGCCGCTTCGCCGAGGCCCAGGAGAACTACGACCGGGCGTTCACCGAGGACATGCTCTGCCACACCGAGTCTGCCTACCTCGGACGCCATCTGCGCTGGTCCCTGCTCCTGCTCCAGGGCCGCTTCGACGAACTGGCCCGGCTGCACGAGACGATAGGAGAGCACGGCCACCCCGACCCCCGGCTGCTGGAGGCCCTCACCGCGATCCAGAGCCTCTGCGCCGGAGGCGACGCGGCATACGGCGAGGGCGGCGGTGCGACGGCGAGAGACAGCGCCCCGGCGCTCCGGACGGCCCTCGCCTACGTCGGGGAGACGCTGACCGGCGGGGAGGAATTCCCCCGCGGCACCAAGGCGATGTGGCTCCGCCTCTTCGCCCAGACAGCGGCGCTCTCCGGAGACCCCGCCCTCGTCGCACGGGCCCGTGCCGACCTCGCCCCCTACCTCGGCGAATGGGCCGTCGCCGCCTACGGATGCGACATCGGCGGCCCCTTCGTCCTCTGGTCCGCCCTCCTCGACGCCGCGCACGGCGACCATGACGCCGCCGTCGACGGCCTCACCGCCGCACTCCGCACCGCCGACCAACTCGGCCTCCACACCTGGTCCCTGGAGGCCCGCTCCTACCTCGGCGGCGCCCTCCTCGCCCGCGACGCCCCCGGCGACGCCCGCCAGGCCGAGGACCTCCTCGCCCTGGCGGAGCGCGAGGCGACCGACCTCGGCATGCGCCACATCGTCCGCCGCGTCCAGGACACCAGGACCCGGGCAGCGGTCCGCCAGCACCCCACATCCCTGACGGCCGCCCCGGAAGAGACGCCCACGGACGGACCGGCCGCCCCCGCACCCGAGGGCACGGCCTTCGTCCCGGCCCAGGCTCAGGCCCCGACCCCGGCCCCGGCCCCGGCCCCCGAGGGCGAGTTCCAGCGCGAGGGCTCCGTATGGAAGCTCGGCTTCGCGGGGCGGGTCATCCATATGCCGGACGCCAAGGGGCTGCGGGACCTGCATCTGCTGCTGAGCAGCCCCGGCACCGACCTCCCCGCGGCGCGGCTGCTCAGCCCGGAGGGCGAGGAGGAAGTCGTCGCCGCCCACACCATGGGCGGTGACGCCGTGCTCGACGACGAGGCCAAGCAGCGGTACGCCCGCCATCTCGCGACCCTCGACGAGGAGATCGACCGCGCGGTGACCCGCGGCGACGACGCACGCGCCGCGGAGTTCGACCGCGAGCGCGACGCCCTCCTCGCCGAACTCCGAGCCGCCACCGGCCTGGCAGGCCGCACCCGCCGCCTCGGCGACGGTGCGGAACGGGCCCGTAAGACGGTCACCGCCCGCATCCGCGACACCCTCCGCAAGCTCGACACCCGCCACCCCGAACTGGCCGCCCACCTGCGCGGCGCGGTCTCCACCGGGATGGTCTGCCGCTACATGCCGGAGCGGCCCGTCACCTGGCGGCTGTGAAGCCTGCCGGGCGAGGGGCCGCTCTCCCCGAGGGGCACGGGCGGGCACGGGCGGACGGGTGGCCACGGGTGGCCGCGGGTGGACGGGTGGCCAGGTACCGGCGCGGGCGTACGCACCGTGTGCGTGAGCCGGTATGCGGGCGGGTCCGCGCCCGTGCACGTGGCCGCGTGTGCGGCCACGCGCGCGTCACTTGCGGTTGTAGATCCGCATCGTCAGCGTCCCGAAGACGGCGATGAGCGCACCGCCCGAGACCAGGGTCCAGGTGATCTCCGACCCGTTCCAGGTCCCCGCCATCAAGTCCCGCACCGCGGCGACCAGATGCGCGACCGGATTGACGTCCACGAACGCCTGGAGCCACCCCGGCATGGTCTCCGGCTCCACCAGGATGTTGCTCAGGAAGGTCATGGGGAACAGCACCATCATGCTGACGCCCATCACCGACTTCTCCGAGCGCAGCAGCAGCCCGAACATCGTCCAGATCCACGAGAACGCGAACGAGAACGCCACCAGCAGCACCACCCCCGCCAGCACCCCGAGCGCCCCGCCCTCCGGACGGAAGCCCATGATCAGGCCGACCACGAGAATGACGACCGACGCCATCGTGTACCGCGCGGCGTCGCCCAGCAGATAGCCCACCATCGGCGCGGGCCGCCATATCGGGAGCGTACGGAAACGGTCGAAGACGCCCTTCTCGATGTCCGTGTTGACCGCCACGCCCGTGTACATCGTCGTCATGATGACGCTCATCACCATGATCCCCGGCAACAGGAACTGCAGATAGTCCGACGTCGAACCCGCGAGCGCGCCCCCGAAGAGATACGTGAACATCAACGTCATCATGATCGGAAAGGCCGTCACATCGAAGAGCTGCTCCGGCACATGCTTGATCTTCAGCATGGACCGCCAGCCGAACGTCGCGGACACCGACAGCGCACTCGGCCTCGACGGCCGATCGGTGGTGAGGAACACCGCGGCGAGCTGCTCGGCCTCGACCGGAGGCAGCTCCCCTTCCCGAAGCTCGCCGTTCGCCGCGCCCGCGCGGCTCGGACTGGTCTCACTGGGCGCGCTGGTCGATGTGGTGCTCATGCCGCTGCTCCCTTGAACTCCGTGGACGTCCCGTCACGGTTCGGTCGGCCGGTGTCGGTCAGGGCCAGGAAGACCTCGTCGAGGCTGGGCTGGCCCAGTGAGAAGTCGTCGACCGTGATGCCGTGCGCCGCCAGCTCGCCCAGCGCACGGGACGCCCGCGTCGCCGCCCCCGCGCCGTCGTCCTCGCCGCCCACCCGTGCGGTCAGCGCCACCGGATCCGACTCCCACTGGACGTGCGCCCCCAGCTCCCGCGCCAGCACCTCGCCGGCCTCGGCCCGCTGCCCCGGATCGCGCAGCCGCACATGCACCGAGCCCGCGCCGACCGAGGACTTGAGCTGCCCCGGCGTGCCCTCCGCGATCACCTTGCCGTGGTCGATCACCGCGATGCGGCCCGCCAACTGGTCGGCCTCCTCCAGATACTGCGTCGTCAGCAGCACCGTCGTGCCCTGCGCGACCACCGCGCGCACGATGTCCCACACCTGGTTGCGGCTGCGCGGATCCAGGCCCGTCGTCGGCTCGTCCAGGAACAGCAGATCCGGGGTATTGAGAATGCTCGCCGCGATGTCGATACGGCGGCGCATCCCGCCCGAATAATTCTTCACCTGGCGGTCCGCCGCCTCCGCGAGGCCGAACGCGTCCAGCAGCTGGCGCGCCCGCTCCCTGCCCCTGACCTTGCCGTGCCCCAGCAGCCGGGCGAGCAGCACCAGGTTCTCCACGCCGGTCAGATCCTCGTCCACCGACGCGTACTGCCCCGTGAGGCTGACCCGGGAGCGGACCGCGTCCGCCTCACGCAGCACGTCGTGCCCGAAGACCCGGGCCTCGCCGCCGTCCGGCCGCAGCAGGGTGGCGAGCATCTTCACCGCGGTGGTCTTGCCCGCCCCGTTGGGCCCCAGCACCCCGTACACCGTGCCCGGCGGGACCGCGAGGTCGACACCGTCCACCGCCCGGTTCTCCCCGAACACTTTCACCAGCCCCGACGTCTCGATCGCCAGGGAATCCGAGGGCGATCCTCCGCCCTTGCTCTTGCTCATCTTCGAAGTCCTTTCGTGGTCACATGCAGTACGGCCGCGAGGCGCGCCCCTCGCGCAAGGTGAGCCCCCACCAGGCGAGCTGACGGAGCAGCGCCTCGGCTGAGCGCGCGCTCCCCTCCGCGTCGCGGGGCCCGAGCAGATCGAGGCCCACGCAGTCGCGCAGCGTGACGGTGTGCAGCTCGGTGAAGACCGCACGCAGATGCGTGACCGCGTGCGTGCCTATGGAGTGCGATCCGTACGACACGAAGCCGACGGGCTTGGCCTGCCACTCGTCATAGGCGAAGTCGATCGCCTGCTTCAGCGAGGCCGGATAGCTGTGGTTGTACTCCGGGGTGACGATCACGAACGCCTCCGCGGCGTCCACCCGGTCCGTGAACTTCATGACCTCCGGCGTCGGCCCCTCGGGATAACGCTCGGGGAAATGGAAGTCCGCGAGATCCACGAGATCGACGGAGAGATCCTCCTGCCCGCGGGCGAGCTCCGTGAACCAGTCGGCGATCACCTTGCCCTCACGGCCCTGGCGCGTGCTGCCGATGATCACCGCGACCCGCAGCGGCTCTTCGTCCGTCTCCGACCGGGTGTGCGACATGGGCGCCTCCCTCCTTGCTCGCTCTCGCAGCGGCCACAGCGGCCGTACACCCGAAGGGCGCGAGATCACAGCAAGCGGGCCGCGAGAACGAATCTCGCGGCCCGCGGGGTCGCCGCCAGACGGCGCATGGCGGCTGTCGCCCGGCGCAATCAGATGTGCGGGGCGGGGTGGCGCGGGGCGTCAGGGCAGGGCGGGCATGATCTTGTCGTGGATCAGCCGCAGTTGGGCGTTCACGTCCGCCACACCCACCAGGTCCCGCCCCGTGAACGCCTTCACCAGCGTCCGGTCCGTCAGCGCGCAGATGATGTGGTTCACGCCCGACGGCGCGATCTGCGAGTGGATCTTCTCCGCGCACTCCTCCGGCGTCCCCGCGATCGACAGCCGGTCCGCCAGCTCCGGGGATGTCAGTTCGATGCCCCGCGCCAGGTCGCCCGCGCCGATCGCCTCGACGATGGGCTTGAGTTCGCCCGGATCCACACCGTTCCGGATCAGCTGCTCCTCCGGCATCGACGAGGCGTAGATGCCCACCATGCTGCGGGCCGCGTCCTTCGCCGCCGCCGAGTCCGGCCCCGTCGCGAACACCACCCAGGCCCCGATGTCCAGCGACGTCCAGTCCTTGCCCGCCTTCTCGGCGCCCGCCCTGATGTGCTGGACCGCGTAGTCGTACGCCTCGCGCGTGTAGCTCAGCGCGTGATGGCAGCCGTCCGACAGCTCACCCGCCGCCTCGAACGAGCGGGGGCCGCGCATCGCGCCCAGCTTCAGCGGCACCCTGTCCTGCACGGGCCGCGCGAAGGTGAACAGACCGTTGTACGAGTAGAACTCGCCCTCGCGCGTGATCGTCCCCTCGTCCAGCAGCGTACGGACGACCGCCAGCGCCTCCTTCGTGCGCGAGAGCGGCTTGGTGCGCGCCCAGTCGATCCCGTACTGCGCGAGCAGCCCGAAGTTCCCGCTGGACAGCACGGCTTCGGCCCGCCCGTCCGACAGCTCGTCCAGCGTCGCCACGGCCTGGGCTATCAGCGAGGGCTCGCGCAGCGTCACGGGCGCCACGCTCGGCCCGAACCGGATCCGCTCGGTCTGCCCCGCCGCAGCGGCGAACAGCAGCCACATGTCCTTGTGCCAGGTCTCATCGGCGGCGTAACAGGCGTAGAAGCCCAGTTCGTCTGCGAGCCTGATCGAGGCCAGCGACTCCTGGAGCGGGTAGTCGGGGAGCATCGCGTAACTGAACTTCATGACGGTGCGACCTCTCTTGACGGACGAGCAGGTGTGTTGCCATGGCACGTTCGCAGCGGATTATGCCGACCTGTACGGCTCCCGGGGAGGGTCCGGACCACGCTCGCTGCCGGAAGAGCGATTCGAGGTGAACGATTCTCCGGGTGTTCACGTAATGAGTGTCGTGCAACTCCCGCGCTGAGCGTGGGGTATTCACATTTGCGGCCACGGTGGGTCGGTTCTGTCACAAAGGGCACACACCGTGTCGACCAATCCTCTGGCGACAAGTTGCACGCGATGTAAAGGGCTTGGCCCAAGTGGTACATGTGACCGGCAGGCGGGTATCACCCGGGGAAGCGCATGGAATCAAGGAAGGTGGTCACTCTTGATCAAAGGAATCGACGTCGCCTCGTATCAGCGCGAGGACTACAGCACGAAGGGCATGGACTTCGTGATCGTGAAAGCGACCGAAGGCAAGTCGTATTTCAACCCTAAGCATCACGCACAGGTGAAAACGGGGCGTGAAGCCGGGCTCGTGACCGGCTTCTATCATTTCGTCAGGCCCGGCAGCATGAAGACGCAGGCCGACTATTTCCTGTCGAAGATCAAGCTGGTCGCGGGGGACGTCCTGGCGCTCGACTGGGAGGACACCGGGGTCAGCAACGCGCAGAAGGACGCCTGGATCAAGTACGTGCAGGAGAAGCGGCCCGAGCACAAGGTGCTGCTGTACTGCAACGTGAATTTCTGGCTCAACAGGGACACGACATCCTTTGCCGGGGACGGGCTCTGGATAGCGCACTACAACGGGAAGCCGGGAAAGCCCGGGGTCAAGCATCCGTGGCGCTTCCACCAGTACACGAGCAAGCCGATCGACACCAATCTCGGCAATTTCGAGAGCCGAGAGGCTCTGCGGGAATGGGCCGGTGGTGCCAAGGCTCCCTCCGACGGCGGCGAAGAGGGCGGATCGGAGAGTTAGCGGGCCGGTGGGAAGGGCTGGCCGGGGAGCTGGAGCGGGGGCTCAGCCTGCCCGGTGTCAGGGGTGACGTATACGCTCGCCTGCATGCCGGAAGCCAACTCATCCCCCGCACCGCAGGTCCACGAGGACAGGCCCGGCCTCACGCCGCGTCAGGCGCGGCGCGTCCGGATCGTCCTCTCCGCGACCGTCATGCTCGTCGTCGCCGTCGCGCTGGTGATCCGGCTCGGCACGGCGCCGTCCGTGCTGACCGTGGGGTTCTACGGCATCGCGCTCACCCTGTCCGGCACAGCCATCGTGCTGAGCCGCCGTGGGCGCACCCGGGTGGCGACGGCCGTGCTCGGACTGGGGTTCGTGCTGGTGCTGCTCGGCGAGTGGATGCTGGGCTTCCCCGGCGGGATGTGATGCCCCGTCGGAAGGGGGTCAGCTCCAGGTGCTGGTGTCCCTTCCGGGCAGCCCTGGCATCCGGGGCCAGGCGGTCGGGCTGTGCTTGCCGAAGGTGACGGGGGAGCGTACGTGGTGGAGGCGCCCGAGCGGGCTGTCGGCCTCGGCCGTCCACGGCGCGGGGTCGAACGCGTGCGCGGGGCCCGTCCCCGGTTCCCTGGGCAGTTCGTGCAGCAGCCAGTCCGCCGTACGGGCCAGGGCGAGGCGGACGACGCGGGAGCCGCCCGTTCCGGTGCGCTGTTCGGTGAGGGACCGCAGCAGCGCCCCCGCGAGCAGGTAGCCGCTGCCGTGGTCGAGCGCCTGTGCGGGCATCGCGCCGGGCGTGTCCTCGGCGCCCCCACTCTCGGCGGGGCGTGCCTCGGCCTCGATACGGGCGATGCCCGTCGCGGCCTGGACGAGGCTGTCGAAGCCGCGGCGGCGCTGCCAGGGGCCGGAGTTGCCCCAGGCGCAGAGTTGCCCGACGACCAGTCCGGGGCGCCGGTCGGCGAGTGACTCGGGGGCGAGGCCGAACCGGTCGAGCGCGCCGGGCCGGTACCCGGTGACGACGACATGGGCCGAGGCGAGCAGCTCCTCGAAGGTGGCCTGGCCGGAACGGCTGGCCAGGTCGAGGGCGGTGGAGCGCTTGCCGAGGCCCGTGTCGGCGTAGGTGTCGGCGAGTTCGGGGTACTGGGGCGGGTCGATGCGGAGCACGTCGGCGCCGAGCAGCCCGAGCGTACGGGTGGCGACGGGGCCCGCCAGGACGCGGGTGAGGTCGAGGACGCGGAGCCCCTGGAGTCCGCCGGGGCCCGGGCGGCCGTCGAGGGGGAGCGGCGGGGCGTTGTCGAGCCTGCCGGCGGCGACGAGCGGCGCGCCTGCGGCGGCGGCGCGCTGGGGGTGTGCGAGCCAGGCGCTGGGCGTGCGGACGGCGACCGCGAGCCCGCCCGCCGCGCACACGCTGTCCTCGACCTCGGCGGCCTCGCGGCCCGCGAGTTCGGCGGCGACCTTGGCGACGAACGCCTCGTCGTCGGAGGAGGCGGCGGAGGTGGCGGAGGTGGCGGAGGCGCCGGTGTCTCCCTCCGTGCCGAGGCCGAGCGCGGTGAGGAGGCGGGCGCGGTGGTGGGGGTAGTTGGCGTGGGTGCGCACCCAGCCGTCGGAGGTGCGCCAGAAGCGGGAGAGCGGCGCGAAGTTGACCGGGTCACGGCCGTCGATGCGCAGGTGCCGTTCGCTGTGGAACGCGGCGGCCACGGCGCCGTCGTCGACATGGACGGAGGGCAGGACCGCGCTGCGCTCGCGGACGCAGGAGAACTCGGCGGCGGCGAGCGCGCACGCGGTCACCGTGGCGCCCGCCATCTCCTGCACGGGCAGCGCGGAGGGCAGCAGCCCGGCGCGGCGGGTGCGGGAGACGCGGGCCAGCAGCGCGGGGTCACCGCCGAGCGCCGCCCACGCGCGCGCCCCAGCGCCCCCGCCGGACTCTCCAGATTCTCCGGACTCTCCGGCTTCCCGGGTCTCCAGGGCTTCTGGGGCTTCCGCGTGCCCGGTGCAGCTCCCTTCGCTGTGCGCACTCGCTCCGTTCGTGCCTGGTTTTCCGGCATCCGTGCTGCTGGTGCCGGATGTGCCGGGGGCTGTGGCCGCTTCCGCGACTCCGTCCTCACCTGCCGCTGAAAACTGATCCATGCGGCACATTTTCGCACCGGAAGGCCCCGGTCCGGGTGACGTGGGTCCCTGTGTGGGCTAGGTTCCACCGCCATGAGGGGCGAGGGGATTGTGAGCGGCAGGGGACGGACGAGGCGCGTGCGCGTCCTTGGGCTGGGCGGCGCGGCGGCGGTGACGGCGCTGGTCACGGCGGTGAGCGCGGCTCCTGCGCAGGCCGGTGCGGCGTCGGGAGAGGACGCGGTGCCAAGTGCGAACGCGCGTACGGACGCACGTACGGGCCCCGGCTGGTCGCTCAAGCACGACGGCGGCGAGTCCCGGTTCCGCGGCCTGTCGGCGGTCAGCCGTTCGACGGCATGGGTCGCGGGCAGCGGCGGTACGGTGCTGCGCACCCGGGACGGCGGCGCGAGCTGGAAGGACGTCTCCCCGCCCGGGGCCAAGGGGCTGGAGCTGCGCGACATCGAGACGTTCGGGCCCCGGCGTGCCCTGGCCCTGGCCATCGGCGAGGGCGACGCCTCGCGCGTGTTCCGTACGGAGGACGGCGGCGCGCACTGGAAGGAGACCTTCCGTAACGACGACCCGGCCGCCTTCTACAACTGCATGACCTTCTTCGACGACCGCAACGGCCTCACCGTCGGCGACCCCGTGGACGGCAAGTTCCGCGTGCTCACGACGCGCGACGGAGGCCGGAACTGGCGTGTCCTGCCGTCCGGCGGGATGCCGCCCGCGCTGAAGGGCGAGGCCAACTTCGCGGCGAGCGGCCAGTGCCTGACCAGCGCCGGAAGCCGGGACGTATGGATGGCCACGGGCGGCGGCGAGAAGGCGCGGGTCTTCCGCTCCGCCGACCGCGGGCGGCACTGGACGGTCACGGACACGCCGCTCCCGGGGGCGGAGCCCGCGCGGGGCGTCTTCGGGCTGACGTTCCGCGACACGCGGCACGGACTGGCCGTGGGCGGCGACTACGAGCCCGGCGAATCGTCGCCGGACGCCTCGGCCACCACGGGCGACGGGGGCGCGCACTGGAAGCGGAGCGCCCGCCCCGTGCCCGAGTACCGCTCCGGCGTCACCTGGCTGCCGCACGCCCGCCGGACGGCGCTCGCGGTGGGACCCACGGGTTCGGACCTGACGCTGGACGGCGGACGGAGCTGGCGGACGTTCGACAAGGGCTCGTACGACACCGTGGACTGCGCGCCCGACTTCGGGTGCTGGGCCTCGGGCGAGAAGGGCCGCATCGCGCGCCTGGAACCGGGCGGCCAGGGCACGCGCTGAACTGCCGTCCCGGGGGCTCGCTCATCCGTCCTGAGCGAGCCCCGCAATCTCCTCGATCCCCGCGATCTCCGCGAGCCCTGACGCCCGCGCGTACGCCTCGGCCGCGTCCCGCAGTGCCGTGAGGCCGCGCGCGACAGGGGGCTGCAGTTCGCTCCCGCGCCGTACGCACGCGACGATGCGCCGTACGGGCAGCGGGCGGCCCCGCAGGGGTACGCGTGTGACGGGGAATCCCGTGGGTCCCGTGGGTACGGGCGCGAGGCGCGGGATCAGACAGATCCCGAAACCGTGTGCGACGAGCGTGACGACGGCAGGCCAGTCGACGGCCGCGTGGGCCAGGCGCGGGGTGAATCCGGCGGCGGCGCAGGCGGTGAGCAGCAACTGGTGCTGGTCCTGCGGGTCTCCGGCACGTATCCAGGTCTCGCCCGCCGCCTCGTCGAGCCGTACGCCCTCGTGTGCGCGGTCCGCGAGGGTGTGGCCGTGCGGGACGAGCAGGTCCTGCGGGTCGCTGAGCAGGGTGTGCTGGGTGAACCGGGGGTCGTCGGGCGGGGGCCCGGCGGGTGTGGGGAGGACGACGGCGATGTCGGCCTCTCCGGTCAGCAGCAGCCCGTAGCGGTCCTGGTCGGGGTCCTCGGCGACGGTCACGTCGAGGCCGGGCGCCTCGTCCCGCAGGCGGGCCGCGGCGGGGACGACGAGCGCGGTGAGCGCGGTCGCGACCCCGGTGACGCGCAGGTGTCCGGCGCTGCCCGCGCGGTGGGCCGCGAGGTCGGCCGCGGCTTCCTCCCAGCGCGCGTGGAGGGCGTCCGCGTGGCGCAGCAGGGCGTGCGCGGCGGGCGTGAGCCGGACGTTGCGCCCCTCGTGCTCCAGCAGGACGAGGTCCAGCCGCGCGGCGAGCTGGCGCAGTTGCTGGGAGACGGTGGACGGGGTGAGGTGCAGCGCGGCGGCCGTCGCGGTGACGGTGCCGCGCTCGCGCAGCACCCGCAGGGTCTGCAGCCGGGGGTCGATCATCACCCCATCCTGCGGCAACCATGTGGCACTTCCACAGGGTCCGGTGCGGAAACTTTCGATGGACTCGAACAGTCGGCGGCGCCGAGGCTGGCCGTATGACGGACTCGATCATGGAAGCGGCTCTGACCGGACTCGTCGCGGGCTACGCGGTCTCCATCCCCGTGGGCGCGCTCGCGGTCCTGCTGGTGAGCGTGGCGGCGCGGACCTCGTTCCGGGTGGGCGCGGCGGGCGCGTTGGGGACGGCGACGGCCGACGGCGGGTACGCGGCGGTGGCCGTGCTCGGCGGCGCGGCGGTCGCGGGCGCGGTGGAGCCGGTCGCGGTGCCGCTGCGCTGGACGGCGGGCGCGGTGCTGGTGCTGCTGGCGGTGAAGAGCGGCAGGACGGCGCTCGCGGCGCTGCGCGCTCGAAGGGGAGGGAGCGGCGACGGGGGCGGAGACCAGGGCGACGGCGAGGGCGGGCGCGGGGTGGCCCTGCGTACGCCCTCCCGCGCCTTCCTGGGCTTTCTCGGGCTCACCCTGCTCAACCCCTGGGCGATCATCTACTTCTCCGCGCTCACCCTCGGCCGTCAGGACCTCGGCGGTACGGGGACGGTGAGCAGGCTCGTCTTCGTGGCGGCCATCGCGCTGGCGTCGCTGAGCTGGCAGCTGCTGCTCGCCGTGGGAGGCGTGGCCCTGGGGCGCGCACTGACGGGCGTACGGGGGAGGGCCGTCACGTCCCTCGTCTCCAGCGTGGTGATCGCGGCGCTCGCGGTCGTCCTGGTGACGGGGAGCTGACGCGAAGCGGACGGGTGTATTGACACCTGGTCACGGGCGGAGGAGATTGAGGCTCGGAAATCGGACATTCTACGTCCAATTTGTCCGTGTCTTCAGGGAAGTTGGAGCCTCATGCCGCACGCCGCCACGTCGTCGCACGCCCCGCAGCACCCGTCCTCCGGCCCCCTCTCATCGGCCCCCCTCCCCACTCCGCTGACCGGCGTCGTGCCGCCCCTGTGCACGCCGTTGACGGCGGACGGGGAGGTGGACGTGGCCGGGCTGAAGGGCCTGGTCGGGCGGCTGACGGACGCGGGCGCCGCGGGGCTGTTCGTGCTCGGCTCCAGCGGGGAGGCCGCGTTCCTGGACGACGCGCGGCGCGCGGCCGTCCTCCGGGCCGCCGTCGAGGCGGCGGAGGGCCGTGTGCCCGTACTGGCGGGCGTGATCGACATGACGCCCGCACGGGTGATCGCGCACGCCGAACGGGCGGCCGAGGCGGGCGCCTCGGCGCTCGTCGCGACCGCGCCGTTCTACACGCGCACCCACCCCGTCGAGATCGCGGAGCACTTCCGCCGGATCCGCGCGGCCGTCCCCCTGCCGCTCTTCGCCTACGACATCCCCGTCGCCGTGCACACCAAGCTGCCCGCCTCCGTGGTGCTGGAGCTCGCGGAGGACGGCACGCTGACCGGGCTCAAGGACAGCAGCGGCGACGACGGGGCGCTGCGACGGCTGCTCGTGGCGCTGCGCGGGCGCGGCCTGCTGGAGCGGTTCGCGGTGCTCACCGGCTCCGAACTCGCCGTCGACGGCGCCCTGCTGGCGGGCGTCCACGGCGTGGTCCCGGGTCTGGGCAACGTCGACCCGGAGGGCTACGTCCGGCTGTACGAGTTCGCGCGGGACGGGCGCTGGGCCGAGGCGGCGGCCGAACAGGACCGGCTCGCTGCCCTGTTCGCACTGACGGACGTGGGGCCGGAGGCGCTGATGGGGCGGAACTCCTCGGCGATCGGCGCGTTCAAGGCGGCCCTGCACCTCCTCGGCGTGATCGACTGCCCGGCCACCGCCGCGCCGCAGGTCCCGCTGGACAGCGAGGCTGTGAAGACCGTCCGGCATCTGCTGGAGGAGGCGGGCCTGCTGTGACCGGCGGGGCGGACGACGAGCGGGAGCCGACCGGGGCGACCGGGGCGGCAGGGGATGCAGGGGCAGCAGGGGCAGTCGGGGCGGCCAAGGCGGCTGGCGGCGGGCGGCGCTGGTACCGGGAGATCACCGGCCGCCAGTGGAAGTCGATGTTCGCGGCCTGGCTGGGCTATCTCCTCGACGGCTTCGACTTCGTGCTCATCACGCTCGTCCTCACGGAGATCGCCGACGAGTTCGGCCTCAGCACCGTGGAGGCCGCGAGCCTGGTCTCCGGCGCCTTCATCACCCGCTGGCTGGGCGGGGCGCTCCTCGGCGCGATGGGCGACAGGTACGGCCGCAAGGCGGCGATGATCGCCAGCATCCTGCTGTACTCCCTCGGCACGTTCGCCTGCGGCTTCGCCTGGAACTACCACTCGCTCTTCGCCGCCCGCCTCGCCATCGGCATGGGCATGGCCGGGGAGTACAGCGCCAGCGCCGCCTATGTGCTGGAGAGCTGGCCCGCCCGCTTCCGCAACCGGGCCTCCGGCTTCCTGATCTCCGGCTATGCGGCGGGCACCGTGCTCGCCGCCGAGGTCTACGAGCGCGTGGTGCCCGAGCTGGGCTGGCGCTGGATGTTCTGGATCGGCGTGCTGCCCGTACTCGTCGCGCTCTGGGTGCGCCGCGCCCTGCCCGAGGCGCCGGAGTGGGAGGCGGAGGTCGGCGGGGACGCACCGGCGGCGCGCCGCCCCAACCCGATGGGCCCGCTCTTCTCCGACCGCCGCCGCGCCACGCTCAACGTGGCGCTCGCCGTGCTCGCGACGGTCTCCCTCTTCTGCGTCTTCACGCCGCTCGCCGACGGGCTGACCCTGCCCCTGGCGCTCGCCGCGACCGGGTGCCTGGTGGCGTTCGCCGCCCAGCTCGGCGGGCGCCGGGGCTGGCTGCTGTACGTCGCGCTGACGGTCACCGTCTTCTGCGCGTTCCTCTACTCCTGGCCGATCCAGTCCCTGCTGCCCACCTACCTCAAGGACGAACTGGGCTACTCCGCGGGCCAGGTCACCGACGTCATGTACTACGCGGGCTTCGGGACGATGGCGGGCTGCTGGCTCGCCGGGTTCGTCGGCGACCGGCTCGGGACGCGGCGGGCCTACGCCCTGACGCTGCTGGCCTCCCTCGCCTTCGTCTTCCCCGTCTTCGCCGTGCAGGACAGCTTGGTGGGGCTCGGGGTGCTGCTGTTCGGGCTGCTCGCGCTGAGCCAGGGCATCTCGGGGATCCTCCCGAAGTACATCGCGGGCCACTTCCCGGTGCGCAACCGCGCCTCCTCGCTCGGCTTCGTCTACAACACGGGTGCCCTCGGCGGCGCCGTCGCGCCCGTCCTCGGGGCGCGGCTGGGGGAGGCGCTGACGCTGGCGCAGTCCCTCGCGCTGCTGACGTTCGGCCTGACCACCGTCGTGATCGTGCTGGTGGGCCTCGACGTGCCGCGGCGGCTGGGGAGGCTCATCGATCCCGCTGGCTCGGAGGATCATCTCCGGGAAGCGGCGCCGGAACGACGCGCATCCCCCGCTCGGTGAACTCCTCGCACGCCGCCTCCGGGATCCCCGCGTCCGTGAGCAGCGTCCCGAACGTGCCGGGGCCGCCGATCAGCGCGAAGCACCGCCTGCCGACCTTCGAGGAGTCCACCGCCACCACGGCCTGCTCGGCGCGCTCGGCCATCAGCCCGTTGATACGGGCCTCCGCCTCGTCGTGCACGGAGGCGCCGCGCGCGGGCTCGATCCCGTTCGCCCCGATGAAGGCGATGTCCAGCGCGATCTGGCGCAGCATCAGCTCGCTGAAGGGGCCGGTGAGCTCGAACGAGCGCGAGTGGGCGACGCCGCCCGTGAGCACCGTCTTGATCTGGGGGCGGACCGCCAGCTCGTTCGCGATGTTCAGCGCGTTGGTCACGATGGTGAGGTGGGGCTGCGGGCCCGGCTCGGCGAGGTCGGGGCGGGTGGCGAGGGCGCGGGCGATCTCCGTGGTCGTCGTGCCGCCGCTGAGCCCCACCACGCTGCCGCGCTCGACCATCTCCGCCGCGGCCCGGGCCAGGGCCTCCTTTTCCTGGGCGTGATGACCGCGCTTGTAGCGGATCGGGAGGTCGTAGGTCACGGCGCTGAGCACGGCGCCCCCGCGGGTGCGGGTCAGCAACTGCTGCTGGGCGAGCGCGTCCATGTCGCGCCGCATCGTCGCGGCGGAGACCTCCAGCGCGGTGGCCGCCTCCTCGACGTCGAGACTTCCGCGCTCCCCGAGCAGCTCCAGCAGCGCGTTCATGCGCTCATGCCGTTTCATGGGTCTTCTCCCTCAGCGTGTCCCGGCGCATTCTGCCCCTTCTCTCTCCGCGGTGCGGGGACGGCACCGGACGGGGGCCGGACGGGAGGGCGCGGGAGGGAACGGCCCGGGCGGGCCGCCCTACTTCCCGATCACCCCGAGCAGCCGGGCCGCCTCCTCGGCGACGGCCTCCCGCGCGGGCGCCACGTACTTCCTGGAGTCGATGAGCGACGGGTCGCCGTCCAGCGCGCCGCGCACCTCCCGGGTGAACACCGAGACGAGATGGGTCGAGATATTGATCTTCGTCATGCCCGCGGCTATCGCCTCGCGCAGCTCGTCGTCCGCGACGCCCGAGGAGCCGTGCAGCACCAGCGGGACCGGGAGCGCGTCCCGCAGGCGCCGGATCAGCTCCTTGTCCAGCACTGCTGTGCGCTCCCGCATGGCGTGGGAGGAGCCGACCGCCACCGCGAGGGCGTCCACCCCGGTCGCGCGGACGAAGCGCTGCGCCTCGCCGGGTTCGGTCCGCGCGCCCGGGGCGTGCACCCCGTCCTTGCCCCCGACCTCGCCCAGCTCGGCCTCGACGAAGACGCCCCTGTCGTGGCACCAGGAGGTGAGCTCCGCCGTCGCCGCCACATTCTGCTCGTAGGGCAGCGTGGAGGCGTCGACCATCACCGAGCCGACGCCCGCCGCGACGCCCTGCCGGACCAGGTCGCCGTCCGTGATGTGGTCCAGGTGCACGGACACCCCGGTACGGGCGGCCTCGGCGAGGGCGAGGGTGGCGCGGGTGATCGGCAGCAGACCGCCGTGATACCGCACGCAGTTCTCGCTGATCTGGAGGATCAGCGGGACGCCCGTACGGTCGGCGGCGGTGACGAGGGCCTCGGCGGTCTCCAGATGGATCACGTTGAAGGCCGCGGCGCCGACGCCCGCCGCCCGTGCGTCGGCGACGATCGAGGTGGTGGAGACGAGGGGCATGTCCGCACTTCCCTATCGGTGTCTTGTGGATCAGGGCGGGCAGGAACGGGCGCCGGTCAGGACTCGGCCGAGAGCATCACCGAACGGGTGAGGCTGCGCGGGTTGTCCGGGTCCAGGCCCTTGGCGCGGGCGCGCTCCAGGGCGACGCGCTGCACCAGCACCAGGTCCGCCAGCGGGTCGCGGTCGTGGTGCACGAAGTGGGCTCCCGTGCGCGCGACATCCTCCGCCAAGCCCTCCGGGGCCTGGCCGAAGAGCCAGGTGACGCGGCCGGGCGCGGCGATGGATATCGGCCCGTGCCGGTACTCCATCGCGGGGTAGGACTCGGTCCAGCTCTGGGAGGCCTCGCGCATCTTCAGCGCCGCCTCGTTCGCCACACCCACCGTCCAGCCGGTGCCGAGGAAGCTGAACTGCTCCGCGTCCACCCACTCCCGGGCGACGGGGGCGGCCAGCGCCGCCTCCGCGTCCCGCACCGCCGCCGTGAGGTCCTCGCCGAGGTGTGCGCGCAGCAGGGCCAGCGCGCTCGTCGCGAACCGGGTCTGCACCACCGAGCGTTCGTCGGCGAACGGCAGCGCGACCGTGCGGTCCGAGAGCGGGGTCGCGGGGGTGTCCGGGTCACCCAGCACCGTCACCGTCGGGATCGTGCCGCGCACGGTCTCCAGGACGCGCAGCACCTCGGTGGTGGTGCCGGAGCGGGTGATGGCGACCACCGCGTCATATCCCCTCGGGGCGCCGAGGAACGCCTCCGAGGCGGCGAAGGCGTCCGTGACGCCCTGCCCTGAGCCCTCACGCAGCGCCGCGTAGGACTGCGCCATGAACCACGACGTGCCGCAGCCGATCACCGCGACCCGCGCGCCCGCCTCCGGCAGTGCGCCCTCGGCGCCCGAGGCGCCGATACGGGCGGCTTCCCGCCAGGTCTCCGGCTGGCTGCGGAGCTCCTGCTCCATGAATGCGTCGTCGCTCATCGGTGCATGCCCCTCCGTGTGCCCACCCGCAGGAGGCACTGCTCGAAAATGCGTGAAACTGCTTCGTTTTACTCAACTTTACGCATCGCCCGCGCCGCTGTCCACCCCCTGCCCGCGCCGCCGCCCACCCCTCCACAGGGGCTTGTGGAAAGTGAAACCCGTTCTTAGCATTCCCGGTGTTACATCAGTTGTGTCACAGAGGTCGCGGAGCGGTCGTGGAGCGGCCGCGGAGTGGGGGCAGGATGAGCGCAGAGGCGGCAGCGGGCCCGCTCGCCGGTGTGCGGGTCGTCGAGCTGGCCGGGATCGGGCCCGGCCCCTTCGCCGCGATGACGCTCGCCGACCTCGGCGCCGATGTCGTACGCGTCGACCGGCCCGGCGGTCCCGGCATAGGCCCCGCGCCGGAGACCGACCTCACCAACCGCAACAAGCGCTCGGTGATCCTCGACCTCAAGTCCCCGGAGGGGGCGGAGGCCGCGCTCGCCCTCGTGGCCAGGGCCGACGTGCTCATCGAGGGGTACCGCCCCGGCGTGGCCGAGCGGCTCGGCGTCGGCCCCGACGCCTGCCTGGCCCGCAACCCCCGGCTGGTGTACGGGCGGATGACCGGCTGGGGCCAGGACGGCCCCCTCGCCGACCGCGCGGGACACGACATCGGGTACATCGCCGTGACCGGCGCCCTCGGCATGACCGGCCCGGCCGAGGGCCCGCCCGTGGCGCCCGCGAACCTCCTGGGGGACTACGCGGGAGGTTCCCTCTATCTGGTGATAGGCGTCCTCGCGGCCCTCCAGCACGCCCGTGCGGCGGGGGAGGGCCAGGTCGTGGACGCCGCGATCGTCGACGGCACCAGCCATCTGACGGCCATGATCCAGGGCCTGCTCGCGGCCGGCGGCTGGCAGGACCGGCGGGAGGCCAACCTCCTGGACGGCGGCTGCCCGTTCTACGGGACGTACGCGACCTCGGACGGCGGTTTCATGGCCGTCGGCGCCCTGGAGCCCAAGTTCTACGCGGAGTTCGTCCGCCTGCTGGGCCTCACCGGCGAGGAGGCGGGGCTCCGGGACGACCTCGCGGCCTGGGGCGAGCTGCGCGAGGCCGTCGCCGCGCGCTTCGCGGGCCGTACGCGCGAGGAGTGGACGAAGGTCTTCGAAGGCTCCGACGCCTGCGTCGCCCCCGTGCTCTCCCTGACCGAGGCGCACAGCCACCCCCATCTCGCCGCGCGCGGCACCTTCGTGGAGCACGGCGGGCTCACCCAGCCCGCGCCCGCGCCCCGTTTCTCCGCCACCCCCACCGCCGTCACCCGCCCCCCTGCGCTGCCCGGCGCGCACACGGCGGAGGTCGCACGCGACTGGGACGTCCCCCACCTGTCCGGAACCACCGCGTCCCGTTCGCCCGAAGGAGAGCAGCCCACCCCATGAAGCGCCAGATCTTCACCGAGGACCACGAGGCGTTCCGCCAGACCGTGCGCACGTTCCTCACCAAGGAAGTCGAGCCCCACTACGAGCAGTGGGAGCAGGACGGCGTCGTCTCCCGCGAGGCGTGGCTCGCCGCCGGGCGGCAGGGCCTGCTCGGCCTCGCGGTCCCGGAGGAGTACGGGGGAGGGGGCGAGGAGGACTTCCGCTACGCGGCGGTCCTCGCCGAGGAGTTCGCCCGCGCGGGCGCCTCCGGCCTCGCGGTGGGGCTGCACAACGACATCATCGGCCCGTACCTCACCAACCTCGGTACCGAGGAGCAGAAGCGGCGCTGGCTGCCCGGCTTCTGCTCCGGCGAGACCGTCACGGCCATCGCCATGACCGAACCCGGCGCGGGCTCCGACCTCCAGGGCATACGGACGACGGCCGAGGACAAGGGCGACCACTGGCTGCTCAACGGGACGAAGACGTTCATCTCCAACGGGATCCTCGCCGATCTCGTGGTCGTCGTCGCGAAGACCACCCCCGACGGCGGCGCCCACGGGCTGAGCCTCCTCGTCGTCGAGCGCGGCATGGAGGGCTTCGAGCGCGGCCGGAACCTCGACAAGATCGGCCAGAAGGCGCAGGACACGGCCGAGCTGTTCTTCCAGGACGTCCGCGTCCCCAAGGAGAACCTGCTCGGCGAGCTGAACGGCGCGTTCGTCCATCTGATGACCCATCTCGCGCAGGAGCGGATGGGCATCGCGGTGGCCGGGATCGCCGTCGCCGAGCAGCTTCTGGAGATCACCAAGGAGTACGTGAAGGAGCGTGAGGCGTTCGGCCGTCCCCTCGCCAGGCTCCAGCACATCCGCTTCGAGATCGCCGAGATGGCCACCGAGTGCGCCGTCACCCGCGCCTTCCTCGACCGCTGCATCGAGGACCACGCCAAGGGTGAGCTCGACGCCGTCCACGCCTCCATGGCCAAGTGGTGGGCGACGGAGCTGCAGAAGCGCGTCACCGACCGCTGCCTGCAACTCCACGGCGGCTATGGCTACATGAACGAGTATCGCGTCGCGAAGGCCTACACCGACGGACGGATCCAGACCATCTACGGGGGCACGACCGAGATCATGAAGGAGATCATCGGCCGCTCCCTCCTGGGCTGACCCCGCGCAGACTTCTCCCCCCGGAACCCTCCGGACCCCTCAGAAAGGCACCCCACGTGAGCACCGAAGCGTACGTGTACGACGCAGTCCGCACCCCGCGCGGCCGCGGCAAGGCGAACGGCTCCCTGCACGGCACCAAGCCCATCGACCTCGTCACGGGCCTCATCCGCGAGCTGCGCGACCGTAACCCGAACCTCGACCCGGCCACGATCGACGACATCGTGCTCGGCGTCGTCAGCCCGATCGGCGACCAGGGCTCGGACATCGCCCGGGTCGCCGCCATCGCCGCCGGGCTGCCCGACACGGTCGCGGGCGTCCAGGAGAACCGCTTCTGCGCCTCGGGCCTGGAGGCGGTCAACATGGCCGCGATGAAGGTCCGTTCCGGCTGGGAGGACCTGGTGCTCGCGGGCGGCGTCGAGTCGATGTCGCGGGTGTCGATCGGCTCCGACGGCGGCGCCTGGTTCAACGACCCGATGACCAGCCACGACGTCAGCTTCGTGCCGCAGGGCATCGGCGCCGACCTCATCGCCACGCTCGGCGGCTGGTCCCGGCACGACGTGGACGAGTACGCCTCGCGCTCCCAGGAGCTCGCGGCCGCGGCCTGGAAGGACGGCCGCTTCGGCAAGTCCGTCGTGCCCGTCCGCGACCGCAACGGCCTCGTCGTCCTCGACCACGACGAGCACATCCGCCCCGGCACCACCCCCGAGACCCTCGCCGGTCTCAAGCCCTCCTTCGCCGGCATCGGCGACATGGGCGGCTTCGACGCGGTGGCGCTCCAGAAGTACCACTGGGTGGAGAAGATCGACCACGTCCACCACGCGGGCAACTCCTCGGGCATCGTGGACGGTTCGGCGCTCGTCGCCATCGGCAGCAAGGAGGCGGGCGAGCGGAACGGGCTCACGCCCCGCGCCCGTATCGTCTCCGCCGCCGTCTCCGGCTCCGAGCCCACCATCATGCTCACCGGGCCGACGCCCGCCTCCCGCAAGGCGCTCGCCAAGGCCGGGCTGACCATCGACGACATCGACCTGGTGGAGATCAACGAGGCGTTCGCCGCGGTCGTGCTCCGCTTCGTGAAGGAGATGGAGATCCCGCTGGAGAAGGTGAACGTCAACGGCGGCGCGATCGCCATGGGCCACCCCCTCGGCGCGACCGGCGCGATGATCCTCGGCACGGTCGTGGACGAACTGGAGCGGCGCGACCAGCGGTACGGGCTGGTGACGCTGTGCGTCGGAGGAGGGATGGGCATCGCGACCGTCGTCGAGAGGGTCTGAGACCCCTACTCGCCCCTCCCCCCTCCCCACCCCGATCTCAGCCCTACGGAGCACACCCCATGCCTGAATCCACCACCATCCGCTGGGACCAGGACGACGCCGGTGTCGTCACGCTGACCCTGGACGACCCGGACCAGTCGGCCAACACCATGAACGAGGCGTTCCAGACCTCGCTCACCGCCGTCGCCGACCGCCTGGAGGCCGAGCGCGAGGGCGTGCGCGGCGTCATCGTCACCTCCGCCAAGAAGACCTTCTTCGCGGGCGGCGACCTGCGCATCCTCATCCAGGCCCGTCCCGAGGACGCCGAGGAGGTCTACGAGCGCGGGATGCGCATCAAGCGCGACCTGCGCCGCATCGAGACCCTGGGCAAGCCCGTCGTCGCCGCGCTCAACGGGGCGGCGCTGGGCGGCGGTCTGGAGATCGCCCTCGCCTGTCACCACCGCGTCGCGCTCGACGCGCAGGGCTCCAAGATCGGCCTGCCCGAGGCCACCCTCGGCCTGCTCCCCGCGGGCGGCGGCGTGACCCGTACGGTCAGGCTGCTCGGCATCACGGACGCGCTGCTCAACGTGCTGCTCCAGGGGCAGCAGCACTTCCCGTCCAAGGCCAAGGAGATCGGCCTCGTCCACGAGGTCGTGGAGACCGAGGGCGAGATGCTCGCCGCGGCCCGCGCGTTCATCGAGGCGCACCCCGAGGCCCGGCAGCCGTGGGACGAGCAGGGGTACCGGATTCCGGGCGGGACCCCGGCCAGTCCCAAGTTCGCCGCGAACCTCCCGGCCTTCCCCGCGAACCTCAGGAAGCAGACCAGCGGCGCCCCGTACCCGGCGCAGCGCAACATCCTCGCGGCCGCCGTCGAGGGCTCCCAGGTCGACTTCGAGACGGCGCAGAAGATCGAGGCGCGGTACTTCGTGGAGCTGGTCACCGGCCAGATCTCGAAGAACATGATCCAGGCGTTCTTCTTCGACCTCCAGGCCGTCAACCAGGGCCGCAGCCGCCCGCAGGGCGTCGAGGAGCGCAAGGCTGTCAAGGCGGCCGTGCTCGGCGCCGGGATGATGGGTGCCGGGATCGCGTACGCGTGCGCGAAGGCGGGCATCGAGGTCGTCCTCAAGGACGTCTCCCTGGAGGCCGCCGAGAAGGGCAAGGGCTACTCGGCGGGGCTCCTGGAGAAGGCCCTGTCGCGCGGGAAGACCACCGAGGCCAAGCGCGACGCGCTGCTCGCCCGCATCACGCCGACCGCCGACCCGCGCGACCTCGCGGGCTGCGACGTCGTGATCGAGGCCGTGTTCGAGGACACCGGGCTCAAGCACAAGGTCTTCCAGGAGATCCAGGACATCGTGGCGCCCGACGCGCTGCTCTGCTCCAACACCTCGACCCTGCCCATCACGGCACTTGCCGAAGGGGTCACCCGCCAGCGGGACTTCATCGGCCTGCACTTCTTCTCGCCCGTCGACAAGATGCCGCTCGTCGAGATCATCAAGGGCGGGGAGACGAGCGACGAGACGCTGGCCCGCGCCTTCGACCTGGTGCGCCAGATCCGGAAGACCCCGATCGTGGTCAACGACTCGCGGGGCTTCTTCACCTCGCGCGTCATCGGCCACTTCATCAACGAGGGCGTGGCCCTGCTCGCCGAGGGCGTCGAGCCCGCCACGGTCGAGCAGGCGGCGGCCCAGGCCGGGTACCCGGCGAAGGTGCTCTCCCTCATGGACGAGCTGACGCTGACCCTGCCCCGTAAGATCCGGAACGAGACGCGGGCCGCGCTCAAGGCCGAGGGCGTCGACTTCCCCGAGCACCCGGCGGACGCGGTCATCGACCGCATGGTTGACGAGTTCGGGCGTACGGGCCGCAGCGGCGGCGCCGGGTTCTACGACTACGACGAGAGCGGCAAGCGGACCGGCCTGTGGCCGGGCCTGCGCGAGCACTTCGGGCGGGAGGACGCGCCGGAGATCCCGTTCGAGGACATGCAGGAGCGGATGCTCTTCTCCGAGGCACTGGACACCGTCCGGCTCTTCGAGGAGGGCGTGCTCACCTCCGTCGCGGACGCCAACATCGGCTCGATCATGGGCATCGGCTTCCCGGCCTGGACGGGCGGCGTCATCCAGTACATCAACGGGTACGAGGGTGGTCCCGCCGGATTCGTGGCCCGTGCGAACGAGCTGCGCGAGCGGTACGGCGACCGGTTCGCCGTCCCCGCGCTGCTGGCGGAGAAGGCCGCGAAGGGGGAGACCTTCAGCGACTGACGGGACCCGTCAGCGGCCGACCGGACCGGTGCTCGGGGCGCGTTCCTCCGGGAACGCGTCCCGCAGCTCCTCGTTCATCGACCGCTGGAACGCGGTGAGCAGCGCCTGCACCACCAGCGGCTGCATGTGCGCGGAGAGGGACTTCATCTCCTCCACGCGCTCCTCGTCCGGCTCGCCCGCGCGGTACGGCTCCCAGACCTCCTCCTTGAAGAGGCGGCTCAGCTCCCGCGCGGCGGAGCGCGTGTGCTCCATCATCACCTCGCGCGCCGCGAGGATCGCCTCCTGCGAGATCGGTACGTCCAGCAGCCGCACCCCGAGCTGCACCATGCCCGGGTCCACCCGGAAGACGTCCGCGTCCTGTGTGCGGGAGAGGACGCCCATCGCCTCCAGGCGCTTGAGCTCGTCGTCGTCCAGCTCCCTGCCGACGCGGCCCTCCAGCTCCCCGCGCGTGGCCTCGTCCACGGTGTCCGGCATCCAGGAGGCGACGACGGCGCGGTGGATGGCCAGGTCGTGGGCGCTGATGTCGTCGGGCAGCCGCTGGAGGTAGCGCTCGATGGCGGCCAGGGTCATGCCCTGGTTCTGCAGCTCCTCTATCAGCGCCAGCCGGGAGAGGTGGTCCGACCCGTACCGCCCCACGCGGCGGGGGCCGATGGTGGGCGGGGGGAGCAGGCCGCGCGTGCTGTAGAAGCGGACCGTGCGGACGGTGACGCCCGCACGGGCGGCCAGTTGGTCAACGGTCAGCTCGTCCATCGTCCGCGTCTCCTGCCGCTCCCGCTCTCGCTGTGTGCTCTGCCTTTCGATCACGTTCAACAGTATTGCTGTCTCACCACTCCTGTGAAACCTTCGGTCGCGGAGGCGTCATGACCACCATCCTGCGACTGCCCGGCACGGACCCGGCCGCGCTCACCGTGCCCGCCCTGCTCCTCCGCAACGCTCAGGACCACGGTGACCTCCCCGCGCTGACCTGGCGAGCCGAGGAGGACGACGACGCCTCGGCGACCACGCTGACCTGGGGCGAGGTGCGGCACCGCATCGCCGAGCTGGCCGCCGGGTTCGCGGCGCTCGGCGTGGGCGCGGGCCAGCATGTGCTGCTGACGATGGCCGACAGGCCCGAGCACTGGCTCGCCGACCTGGCCCTGGTCCACCTGGGCGCGGTGCCCGTGAGCGTGTACCGGACGGCGGCCCCCGAGCAGCTCGCGCACATCGCGCGGCACAGCGGCGCCCGGCTCGCCGTCGCCGGTACGGGCGCGGAGGCGGCCCGCTGGGAGCCGCTGCTGGGCACGGCGGAGGGCGGGCGGCTGGAGCGGCTCGTGGTGGCCGACCAGGGGCCCGGGGGCCCGCACACCCCGTTCGCCGCGCTCGCACGCCCGTACGAGCGTGCTGTCTTCGAGAAGACCTGGCGGGCCGTACGGGCCTCCGACCCGGTCACGGTCGTCTACACCTCGGGCACCACCGGCGACCCCAAGGGCGTGGTGACCAGTCACCGGAACGTGGTCCTCAACGCGCTCGCCCTCGACAAGGTGACCGCGCTGCCCGACCACGTCGAGCACCTCTCGTATCGTACCTGCCCTTCGCGCACATCGCCGAGCGGATGCTCGGCATCTACCTGCCCGTCTTCCGCGCCGGGCACGTCCAGCTGTGCGCCGACCCCGCGCGGGTGGCCGTACGGGCGCGGGAGCTGCGCCCGGCGCAGTTCTTCGGGGTGCCGCGCATCTGGGAGAGGCTCACGGCCGGTCTCCGTACCGCACTGGACGGGCTGCCGGACGAGCGCCGCGCGGCCGTCGCGGAGGCCTCGCGCACCGCCCGCGCGCACGTCCGCTGCCGCGAGGGCGGCGAGCTCCCCTCGCCGGAGCTGGAGGGCGCCTACCGCGCCGCCCGCGCCGTGCTGGAGCCCGTGCTCGCCCTGGCGGGCCTGGACCGGTTGGTGTGGGCGGCGAGCGCCTCGGCGCCGATGCCGCTGGACGTGACCCGGTTCTGGGCGGGCTTCGGCATCGTGATCATGGACGCGTGGGGGCTGACGGAGACCACGGGCGTGGTGACCAGCAACGGGCACGGGGCTTTCCGGCTCGGCTCCGTCGGCCGCCCCCTGGAGGGCCTGGAGGTACGGACGGCCGCCGACGGCGAGATCGAGGTGCGGGGCCCGACGCTCTTCGAGGGCTATCTGCGCGCCGACGGCTCCGTCGAGCCCGGCACGGACGCGGCGGGCTGGTTCGCGACCGGTGACGTCGGGCGGCTCGACGAGGACGGCTACCTGTGGGTGACCGACCGCAAGAAGGAGCTCATCGTGACGTCCACGGGCGAGAACGTCTCGCCCGCCCTCGTCGAGAACGCGCTCAAGGAGCACCCCCTCGTCGGCCAGGCCCTCGTCCACGGGGACGGCCGCCCGTACCTGGTGGCCCTGCTCGTGCTCGACACGGAGGCCGCCGTCGCCTGGGCCGGGCGGCGGGGCCTGGACGCGGCGCCCGGGGAGCTGGCCGGGCATCCGGAGGTACGGGCCGAGCTGGACCGCGCGGTCGCGGCGGCCAACGCGCGGCTGGGCAGGACCGAGCGGATCGGGGCCCACCGGCTGCTGGACGGGGAGTGGGGCCCGGAGAGCGGCGAGCTGACGCCCTCGCTCAAGCTGCGGCGCGGGGTCATCCGCGCGAAGTTCGCCCGGGAGATCGACGCTCTGTACGGCTGAGCAGTACGTCCGAAAAGGGGCAGGACCGTGGCAAGGGTTGCCCTCTGAGCCCCTGTTCATCATGTGAGATGTTCCGCTGTGTGAGATGCGCCACCGCATAGTTGGCCCCCGGAGGGAAAGGTGACGCCTCGGTCTGCGGCTGCCTTACGCACGTCGCGGTAGCAGGCCCGGCAAGGCCCGTACCAGAGTGAGTTGGACCAACTTGTGAACAGTGATGTCGTCCAGGACGCCGTTCCGCCGCAGCGCGGCGGCGCCGGGGGATCGGCCGGAGGCCCTCAGACCGCCCATGACGCGGGGGACGCCGGCTACAGCAAGGACCTGAAGCCACGGCACATCAACATGATCGCCATCGGCGGGGCGATCGGTACAGGACTCTTCCTGGGCGCCGGAGGGCGCCTCGCCTCGGCGGGCCCCGGGCTCGCCCTCGCCTACGCCGTCTGCGGCCTCTTCGCCTTCTTCGTCGTCAAGGCGCTCGGCGAGATGGTGCTCCACCGCCCCTCGTCGGGCTCCTTCGTCTCGTACTCGCGCGAGTTCCTGGGCGAGAAGGGCGCCTACGTCGCGGGCTGGATGTACTTCCTCAACTGGTCGACGACCGGCATCGCGGACATCACCGCCATCGCGCTGTACACGCACTACTGGAGCATGTTCACCGACATCCCCCAGTGGGTGCTGGCGCTGATCGCGCTCGCCGTGGTGCTCGCGATCAACATGATCTCGGTCAAGATCTTCGGCGAGCTGGAGTTCTGGTTCGCGATCGTCAAGGTCGCGGCGCTGGTCGTCTTCATGATCATCGGCATCGTGCTGCTCGCCACCCAGCACGAGGTGGGCGGACAGACGCCCGGCATCGGCACCATCACCGACCACGGCGGGATCCTGCCGAACGGGCTGATGCCGGTCGTGATCGTGATGCAGGGCGTCGTCTTCGCGTACTCCTGCGTCGAGCTGGTCGGTGTGACGGCGGGCGAGACCGCCGAGCCGGAGAAGGTCGTGCCCAAGGCCGTCAACGCGATCATGTGGCGCGTCGGCTTCTTCTACGTCGGCTCGGTCGTGCTGCTCGCGCTGCTGCTGCCCTGGGGCGAGTACACGGAGGGCCAGAGCCCCTTCGTCACCGTGCTCTCCAAGGTCGGCATGCCGATGGCGGGCGACGTGATGAACCTCGTCGTCCTCACCGCCGCCATGTCGAGCCTCAACTCCGGGCTCTACTCGACGGGGCGCATCCTGCGCTCCATGGCGATGTCCGGCTCGGCCCCGAAGTTCACCGGGCTGATGAACCGCAGCCAGGTCCCGTACGGCGGCATCCTGCTCACCTCCGCGGTGTGCGTGATCGGCGTCGGCCTCAACTACGTGGTGCCCGGCAAGGCGTTCGAGATCGTCCTCAACATCGCCTCGCTCGGCATCATCAGCACCTGGTGCACGATCATGCTCTGCCACCTGGTCTTCGTCCGCCGCGCCAAGCAGGGCCTGGTGGAGCGCCCGAAGTTCCAGCTGCCCTGGTCGCCCGTGACCGAGATCGTCACGATCGTCTTCCTGCTCAGCGTCGTCGTCCTGATGTGGAACGACCCCGACGTCGGGCGCAAGACCGTCATGCTCGTCCCGGTGATCGCCGCCGCGCTCGTCGTCGGCTGGTTCGCCGTACGGGGCCGCGTCCGCGAGGTCGCCGCGGAGAAGGGCACGCAGCTCTGACCTGACCGGTCGACCTGACCGGTCGAAGGGGCGTACGAGCGCGGGGAGCGGCACCCGGAAAGGTGCCGCTCCCCGCGCTCTTCCGCGACGCGTCGCCTAGCGGAGCCGTACCGGAAGCTCGTACAGCTCGTTCTGGGTCACCGCAGGCTTGTTGCGCAGCTCCGTCGGCGGGACCGCGAGGTCGAGGCCGGGGAAGCGCTCGAAGAGGGCGGGGAGCGCGACCTGCGCCTCCAGGCGGGAGAGCGGGGCGCCCGGGCAGACGTGCGGGCCGTGGCCGAAGGCCAGGTGCCGGGTCGGGGGCCTGGTGATGTCGAACTCCCCGGCCGTGGGCCCGTGCTGGGCCTCGTCACGGCCCATCGCGCCGTACGAGACGATCACCGCGTCGCCCTTGCCGATGACCGTGCCGCCGACCTCGATGTCCTCGGTCGCGAACCGGATCAGCACATGCGTCGTCGGCGCGTCCCAGCGCAGCGTCTCCTCGATCGCGGCCTCCCAGCTCACCGAGCCCGAACGGATGAGCGCGAGCTGCTCGGGGTGCGTCAGCAGCGCCACGACCGCGCTGTCGATGAGGCTGATCGTCGTCTCGTGCCCGGCGGTGATCAGCACCTGGACGGTGTTGATCACCTCCTCGTCGGTGAGGCGGTCGCCGCCCTCGGCGGCGGCCAGCAGCGCGCTGGTGAGGTCGTCGCCGGGCTCCCGCTTCTTCTCCTCCAGCACCGCGGAGAAGATCGAACCCAGCTCCTCCAGGATCGCCAGCACCTCCTGGGCGGGCGTGAGGCTGGAGAAGAAGCCGTCGAAGAGCGCGCGCAGCCGGGGTATGCGGACCGTGTCGATGCCCAGCAGCTCGCCGATGACGGCCATCGGGAGCGGGTAGGCGAAGGCCGTCTTGAGGTCCACGCGGCCCTCGGCGTCGGCCGCGGCCTCCATGCCGTCCAGCAGCCCGGCGGTGATGGCCTCGATGCGCGGACGCATCTCCTCCACCCGGCGCGGGGTGAGGGCCTGCGCGGTGAGCGTGCGCAGCCTGCGGTGCTCGGGGCCGTCGAACGTGAGCATGCTCGGCCCCGGGTCGGCGAGGCCGATCAGCGGCCACGTCTTCGGGATCTCGCCGCGCTGCCAGGCCGCCCAGTGCGAGATGTCCTTCACCAGGCGGCTGTCGGTCAGCAGCTTCCGGGTCTCGGCGTGATGGGTCAGCGCCCACACCCGTACGCCCCCGGGCAGCTCCACGGGCGCGACCGGACCCGCGGCGCGCAGCCGGGCGCCCTCGACGGCCAGGCCCCGCACGAGGGGGTCGATGACGATCAGTTCACTGTCGGTGCCGTCCGCTCCGGTGACCGGGCACGACGTCATCTGGTACCTCCTGAGGCGGCGGTCGTCGGGGTGGGCGTGAAGCGGACGGGCAGCGAGGCCAGGCCCCGCAGCCAGGGCGAGGGCCGCCAGACGAGCGCCTGTGCGGCGACCGCCAGGTCGACGTCGGGGAGCCGGTCGAGCAGCACCTCGATGCCCGTACGGGCGATGCCCTCGGCGATGTCCTGCGCCGGGTACGGGCAGCGGTGGTCGCCGTGGCCGAAGGAGAGGAACGCGTTGTTGCCGCCGGTGAAGGCGGACTGGTCCGGGCGCACCTGCGGGTCGCCGTTGGCGGCGGCGAAGCTGAGGATCAGCAGGTCGCCCGCCGCGAGGCGGCGCCCGCCGAGCTGGGTGTCGCGGGTGGCCCAGCGGCCCGCGATGTTCTGGGTCGGGGTCTCCTCCCACAGCACCTCGTTCATGGCCTCGCCGACGCTGTGGCGGCCGCCGGAGAGCGAGGCGGCGAAGCGGTCGTCGGTGAGCATCAGGCGCAGCGAGTTGCCGATCCAGTCGGCGGTCGGCTGATGGCCCGCGACGATGTTCACCATCATGTCCTCCAGGATCTCCTCGAAGGAGAACCCGTCGGCGTAGTCGTGGTTGAGCATCCGCGAGGCCACCCCGGCGCCGGGCAGCGCGCGCCGCGAGGCCATCAGCCGCCCCATGGACGACTGCACGTGGTCGCGGCCCTCCAGCGCCCCGGCGGCGCCGTCCACCAGCGCGTTGATGCTCGGGACGAGCGCGGCGCCGTCCTCGTCGTTGAAGCCGTAGAGCCGCGCGAGGACCAGCGCGGGCAGCACCTTGGCGTACTCGCTGACGAGGTCAGCCTCGCCGCGCCCGCACAGCTGGTCGATGAGCCCGTCGGCGAACCGCTCGGCGTGGTCGCGCAGTTCGAACGGGTCGACGGCCGCGAGCGCGTCGCTCACCAGCGCGGAGCGGCGCTGGTGGCGCTCGCCGACCGTGTAGAGGATCGACGGCTGCTTGCCGACCATCGGCATCAGCGGCCAGTCCGGCGGGATCCGGCCCCACTGGTTCCACAGGCCCGAGTCGCGGCTGAACAGCGCCGGGTTGGAGGTGATCTGGTGCAGCTCGCGGTAGCCGAGGACGAGCCAGCCCGGCACGTCGCCGGGGAGCGTGACGGGCGCCAGCGGGCCGTGCTGGGCGCGCATCTCGCGGTAGAGCTGGGTCCGGTTGTCGTTCTGGAAGCGCGGCCCCATCAGCGGGACGGCGTCGGTCTGTCCCGCCAGTTCGGAGCCTTCGGCGCCCGCGCTCGCGTGCGCGGGGCACCCCGGGGGCGGCTGGGGCGGCGGGGGCTGATGGGGCGATGGTGCGGTGGTCACGAGGGGGTCTCCCGCGGGTGGTGCGGCTGTGCGTGCTGCTGCTGCGCTCGGGCGGACAGGGCGTAGAGGTGGTGGACGAGGGCGATCAGCACGTCCCTGCTGGACTCGCGGGAGCGCGCGTCGCAGTCGACGAGCGGGATGGAGTCGGGCAGGTCGAGCGCCTCGCGGACCTGCGCCGCGGTGTGCCGGGGCCCGCCGAAGTCGTTACGGGCGACGATGAACGGGGTCCCGTGCGCCTCCAGCCGGTCGATGGCGTACCAGGAGTCCTCCAGGCGCCGGGTGTCGACCAGTACGACGGCGCCCAGCGTGCCGCTGAACAGCCGGTCCCACAGGAACCAGAACCGCTCCTGGCCCGGCGCCCCGAACAGGTACAGCACCGTCTCGTCGTTGAGCCCGATCCGGCCGAAGTCGAAGGCGATCGTGGTGGTGGTCTTGCCCCGCACCGCGCTGAGGTCGTCGACGCCCTCGCCCGCGCGGGTCATCGTCTCCTCGGTGTTGAGCGGCCGGATGTCGCTGACGGAGCGGACCATGGTCGTCTTGCCGACCCCGAAGCCGCCCACGATCACGATCTTCAGCCCGTTCGCCGCCGCGCTGTTCAGCGGGGGGCGGGAGGCGGGGCCCGAGCCGGGGGAGGGGACGGGTGTCGCCTGGGGGTTCGCTTCAGAGATTGCGGAGTCCAACGAGCACCTGCTTCAGGATTTCGGGATCGGGCAGTGCGTCCGCGACGTCGGGCGTACGCGGATGGCGGGCGGTGATCCGGCCCGCGGCGAGCAGGTCGCCCAGCAGAATGCGGACGACGCTCACCGGCAGGCCGAGATCGGAGGCGAGCTCCACGACGGCCGTCGGATAGCGGCAGATGCGCAGGATGGAGGCGTGCTCCGACTGCATGCCGGGCTTCGGCGCGCTCTCGCTGACCACGAGGGTCACCAGGTCGAAGGCGTCAGCGCCCGCCCCGGAGCGGCTGCGGCCACCGGTCACGGTGTACAGCCGGTCCGGGTCCTCGTCCCGGGCCGGCCGCTTCATGCCGTTCCGCCGCCGGACTCGCGCGGGGGCGAGCTGAGGTACTCGCCCAGCTGCTCGACGAGTTCGTTCATGTTGTGGCCGACGAGCCCGACGTCCGAGTCCTCGGCCGCGACCACCGCGAGGTGCGCCCCGTCCCCGGCCTCCACGACGAAGAGGATGCCGCCGTAGAACTCCGCCATCGCCTGCCGGACCCCGCCGGTGCCGTTGCCGAACTCCACGGAAGCGCCGTGCGACAGGCTCTGGATGCCCGCCGAGATCGCGGCGAGCTGGTCCGCCTGGTCGACGCTGAGTTCGGGCGTACGGCAGAGCTTGAGGCCGTCACGCGAGAGCACGAGGGCATGGCGTGCGCCCGGTGTACGTTCCAGCAGATTCTCCAGCAGCCAGTCGAGCTTGCTGTCAGTGATCATTCGGTGTCGTCCTCCGGGAGGGAAGAGGAGCGGGCGGGGGAGGGAGCCGGTGCCGGGGGAGTGGAGGAAGCCCCGGACGCGGCGGACTCGGACGCGGACGCCTCGGACGGGGAGGCCTCGGACGGCGACGTCTCGGACGTACCGCCGCCCTGGAGCGCGCGGCGGAAGTCGCCGAAGCGCGCGCCGGAGCGCCCGGCCGGACGGGCGGAGGGGGACCGTCCGGTTCCGGAGGAGTCCTTGTCGCTGCTCGCGGGGCGCGCGGTCGCCGCCAGGGTCTGGCCGCGCCGCCGCTTGGGCAGGCCGCTCTCCCCGATCTCCGGCGCGGGCGCCGAGGCGCGCGCGTGCTCGGGGGCGCCGGTGGCCTCGGGCGCCTCCTCGGCGACGGCCGCCGGTGCGGGGGCAGGGGCCGAACGGGCGGGCTCGGACGGCGGCACGAGCTGACGGTCCGACAGCGTGTCGCTCTCGCTCTCGCTCGTACTCGCGCTCGGCGCCGGTTCCTCGCGCCGCGTCTCGGTGACCAGCTCGCGCGGGATCCGTACGAGCACACCGGTGCCGCCGTGCGCGGACGGCCGGAAGGAGACGTTGAGCCCGTGCTTGCGCGCGAGGCGGCCGACGACGGCGAGCCCGAGACGGGTGCCGGAGAGCGTCGTGAGGTCGACGGACTCGGCCGAGACGGCCTGCTGCGCGCGGCGCAGCGCGACCTCGCCCATGACCAGGCCGCCGTCCTCGATGGTGATGACGACGCCCGCGGCGACCTCCTCCACGTACACGTGGACCTCGGAGGTGGGCGGCGAGAAGTTGGCCGCGTTGTCCATCAGTTCGGCGAGGGCGTGCATCACGCCCTCGGCCGCGTGGCCCGCGATGGCGACCGTGCTCGTGGAGTGCAGCCGGACGCGCTGGTAGCCGCTGATCCGGCCCATGGCGCCGCGCAGGATGCTCTCCATGACGATGGGCTTGGCCCAGCGCCGTCCGGAGCGCGCCCCGGTCAGCACCGCGATGGAGTCGGCGAGCCGTCCGGCCTGCGCCGTGCGGTGGTCGAGGTGCAGCAGGTCGCCGAGGACCTCCTCGTCCGCGTGCTTGTGCTCCATCTCACGCAGGTCGGCGGCCATGCTGGTGGCCAGGGCCTGGACGCGGCCCGCCGCGTTGGCGCACGCGGACATCGCCGAGGCGCGCAGGCTCTCGCCCCGGTGCACCTCGGTGGCCAGCGTGATGAGGACGCGGCGGTGCGCGTCGCTGCCGACGGGGGGAGCGGCGGCGAGCGCGGTCTCGGCGGAGGCACCGTTGCGGAGGTGCTCGACGAGACCGGGCACGGTGCCCGTGGCGAAGTGCTGGGCCGCCGCCTCGCGTTCGGCCGTGTCGGCCTCGCGCCGGGCGAGCGCCGTCCGCAGGTCGCGCGCGGTCAGCCGGGCGTGGGCGGCCATCGCGACCGCCGCGCACAGCACCGCTCCCGCGGCGCCGCTGCCCCAGGCGACGGCGGCGCGCGACGACTGCGGCGCCGCGTACACCGCGACGAGGCAGGCGAGGGCCGCCACGACCACGGCGACGAGCAGCGCGAGGGCCGTGCCCGTACCCGTCCCCGGCCCGGCGTCTCTTCGGCCGTTGACGGCGCCGGAGGCGGGTGGTGGCGGGTGCGGCGGTTGTATCTCGGGGGAGGTCATCAATCAGGTCCTCGGGGACAGAGCCGGACAGACGGTACGTACGATCTAGAGCTGAGCCGCAACACTCCGTTCAACGCCGACCCAATATAAGTCAGTTAGTGATCACTTGGTGACGCCGGGGCAGGCCGAAGTGAGAAGAGGGGTTCCGGTGGCCGTCGTACGCCCCGGACCCCCACGTCACGGGGCTGCGGGGCCCGGGAAGAATGTCCGGGGAAGAGCGAGGAGCAGCCCGTGAGTTCAGCCGTGAGCCTGACCAAGATAGAGACCACCGCACCCGGTCTGGTCGATCTTTACAAGACCGCCGCAATCAGTCTGCGTAAGCATGCGGTCGCGGGTGAACGTGCCGCGGTCTATCTCGTGCTGGACCGGTCGGGCTCGATGCGCCCGTACTACCAGGACGGCACCGTCCAGCACCTCGCCGAACAGGTGCTGAGTCTCGCCGCGCACCTCGACGACGACGGCCGGGTGCCGCTCGTCTTCTTCTCCACCGACGTCGACGGCGTCGCCGAGTTCGGCCTCACCGGCTACCGGGGCCGGATCGCGGAGCTGCACGAGGGCCTGGGCCACATGGGCCGTACGAACTACCACTGGGCCATGGACGCGGTGATCGACCACTACCTCGCCTCGGGCTGCACGGCCCCGGCGCTCGTGGTCTTCCAGACGGACGGCGGCCCCACGAGCAGGGCGGCGGCCGAGCGCTATCTGTGCAAGGCGGCGCGGCTGCCGCTGTTCTGGCAGTTCGTCGGATTCGGCGATCCCGACGAGCGCGAGTTCGCCTTCCTCCACAAGCTGGACGAGCTCCCCGTCCCCGCCAAGCGCGTCGTCGACAACGCGGGCTTCTTCCACGCGGGCCGCGACCCCCGCGCCCTGACCGACGCGCACCTCTACGACCAGCTGCTCCAGGAGTTCCCCGCGTGGCTCGCCGCCTCCCGCGCACTCGGCGTCACGCCCGCCCCGCGCCTGACGCGCCAACACCTTCACCACGAAGAACCGCGCACACCCGGGGACAGGAGCCCGGGACGGCAGGAGACTGGGCGTATCCCCTTCTCGTCCCCTCCCGGAGGCGCCTTGTGACCGTGCACGTCTGTTCCCTGATCTCCAACCACACCCAGTCCGTCCCCGGCGGTGGGGGGTATCACATCCTCCGGTTCCCGTTCGGGGCCGGGGAGTCCTACGACGAGCACGGCATGCACCAGGTGGTGCAGCCGGACGGCTACGAGGTCGTCGACTGGGACAGCGACGACCGCTCCGGCCTGATATGGCCCGCCGTGGACGGCTGGGGCGAGCTGACCGCGAACATCCACTGGGAGGACGGGAACTACTCCGAGCTGCGGGACCGGTTCGTCCGCGACCCGCTCGACCTGGCCTCGGGCCCCGACTCGACGGCGACCGACCACCGGCCCCCGTCGCCCGGCATGCAGTGCTTCACCAAGAACCACGGGATCTTCGTGCACCCCGGCACGCCGCTCGGGCTGCTCGTCGGGCACACCGACTCCAGATCCCGGCGCATCGTGCACGCGCAGTTCAAGCTCGCCATCCACACCTGAGAGGCGGGGCGGACCCGCGCGCCTCGCACGCGCGCGGGTCCGCCGTGGGCGTCAGTAGCCGTCAGTGGCTGTCAGCAGCCGTCAGTGGCCGTGCCCGCGCTGCTCGGCGCGGTGCACGTCGTGGATCTTCTGCCACGACTTCGGCTTCTCCGGGGCCTTCGCGGCCAGCGCCTTGGCCGACTTCCCCGTCGGGCCCGTCGCGGGCTTCCCGGGAGTGAACAGCCAGGTGTCGAAGAGCTTGCCGAGCTTCTCGCCCGAGACCTTCTCCGCGTACGCGATGAACTCCTTCACGGTCGCGTCGCCCCCGCCGCGCTCCTGCGGCCAGCCCTTGAGGATCGCGAAGAAGTCCTTGTCGCCGATCTTGTTGCGCAGCGCCTGGAGCGCCATCGCGCCCCGGTCGTACACGGCGTCGTGGAACTGGTTCTCGGCGCCCGGGTCGCCGGGCTTCACCTTCCAGAACTCGTCGTCCGCCGGGTACGAGGCGTACGTGTAGTCGGCCAGCTCCTGCGCCGTGCCCTCGCCCTGGTCCTCGGACCACAGCCACTGGGCGTAGCTGGCGAAGCCCTCGTTGATCCAGATGTCCTTCCACTGCCGCACCGAGACGCTGTCGCCGTACCACTGGTGGGCCAGCTCGTGCGCCACCAAGGAGGTGTTGGCGCCCTTCTTGAAGCCCGGGCTGTAGAACGGCCGCGTCTGGGTCTCCAGCGCGTAGGACGTGTCCGTGTTCGGGACGACGCCGCCCAGCGCCTCGAAGGGGTACTTCCCGAAGTAGCCCTCCAGCCACCCGGTGATCTCCCCGGTGCGCTCGACGCTGGCGCGCGCCGCTCCGTCGTTCTCGCCGAGGTCCTTGCTGTAGGCGTTGATGACGGGCAGCCCGCTGTCCGTCTCGCTCTTGGTGATGTCGAACTTGCCGACCGCGAGCAGCGCCAGATACGTCGCCTGCGGCGCCCGCGAGCGCCAGTTGTAGCGCGTCCAGCCCGCGGTCGAGCTCTGCGACTGGAGCGTGCCGTTGCTGATCGCCTGGGTGCCGTCGGGGACGGCGACGCTGACGTCGTAGGACGCCTTGTCCGTCGGGTGGTCGTTGCTGGGGAACCACCACCACGCCGCCTCGGGCTCGTTCGCCGCGACGCCGCCGTCCTTGGTGCGGTGCCACGAGGTGAAGCCGTTGACCTTCACCTTCGACGGCGTACCGGAGTAGCGCACGACGACGGTGGCACGCTCGCCCTTCTTCAGCGGCTTCGCCGGGGTGATCTCCAGCTCATGGGCGTCCGACGTGGCGAACTCCGCCTTCTTGCCGTTCACCCGGACCTCGCTCACATCGAGCGCGAAGTCGAGGTTGAAGCGCGACAGGTCCTGCGTGGCGGTGGTCAGCAGGGTCGCGGTGCCCTCCAGCTTGTCGTTCTTGGGCTGGTACTTCAGCCGGAGGTCGTAGTGGGAGACGTCGTAGCCGCCGTTCCCGTAGTCCGGGTAGTAGGGATCGCCCACGCCCGGCGCGCCCGGGGAGGGCTCCGCCGCGGACGCGGGGATCGCCAGCAGCAGCGAGGCGGCGACCGCCCCCGGAACGATGAATCTGTGACGCACGGGTCCTCCAACTCGTAGCGACAGGTGTCACTTCGGCTGAAGGTTATGTACTCCTGAGGCGTCCCGCATGTCCACGGCAATACTCGCCATACGACCGCCATCTCTCCGACACACGGGCCCGTACGCCCCCTTCTGCACTCCCACCCGCGCGGTCTACGGTCACGGACCATGACGACACGTGTACGGCGCAGACGTCCCCCGTGGCGCCTCTCGGGGAAGACGGTGACAGCTCTGGCCTCGGCCGCTCTGCTCGTCCCGCTCCTGTCCGCACCGCTCGCCGAGGCGGCGCCGCCCGGCTCCGGCTCCACGCCCCGTACCGGCTTCGAACGGAGCAACGGCCAGCGCTGGACGACCCAGCCCGAGGAGGGCGACTTCCTCGCCGCCGTCGACCGGGCCAGCGCCCGCGTCACGACGGACACCCTCGGCACCACCAAGCAGGGCCGCCCCCTCCGCCTCGTCCGTATCGGGGAACCCGCGCCCCGCGGCGCGGAGCAGGTGCGCCGGGGCAACTCCGTGCTGCTCATCTGCTCCCAGCACGGCGACGAGCCCTCGGGCCGCGAGGCGTGCCTCTCCACGGTCCGCGACCTCGCCTTCGCCCGGGACAGCGGGACCCGCCGCTTCCTCGCCCGTACGAACGTCCTGGTCGTGCCCACCGCCAACCCGGACGGCCGCGCCGCCGACACCCGGGGCAACTCCGACGGCGTCGACATCAACCGCGACCACCTCGCGCTCAGCACCGCCGAGGCCCGCGCGATGGCCGCCGTCCAGCGCGACTACCGCCCCGACACCATCTACGACCTGCACGAGTACGGCGCGACCGTGCCGTACTACGTCAAGGACCTGCTCTCCCTCTGGCCCCGGAACCTCAACGCCGCGCACGGCGTGCACCGGGAGTCCCGCGCCCTCTCCGAGCGCTACGTCCGCCCGCACGCCGAGAAGGCGGGCCACAGCACCGGCATCTACGGCATCTGGACCGACCCCGAGACCGGCGAGCCCGTCAAGCAGGTCGCGGGCGACGGGCAGGAGCGGATCCTGCGGAACACCGTCGGGGTCAAACACGCGGTCGGCCAGCTCGTGGAGACCCGTGTCGATGCCCTGACCGACGAGGAGAAGGCCGACCCGGCGCTCAACAACCGGCGGCGCGTCCACTCCCAACTGGCCGCGCTGAAGGGCGCGTACGACTTCGCGTCCGAGCGGCGCTCCCGTATCGAGGCCGCCACCGGCGCCGCCCGCGTCGCGGGCCTGGCCGACCGCGGCCCCGTCTACCTCGGCGGCGCCGACAACGAGAAGCCGGATCCGGAGCAGATCCTCCAGGATCCGCCGTGCGGCTACCGGCTCACCGCCGCGCAGTGGAAGGACGTCCGCACCACGCTGGACCTGCACGGCGTGAAGGCACGTCGAGACGGTTCGGGTGTGCTCGTACCGCTGCGGCAGTCCCAGCGGGCGCTGGTGCCGCTGCTCCTCGACGGGCGCGCGCAGTACGGGCTGACGGCCGGGACGCCGGTCACGGCCTGCCGGTGACCCCCGGGTGGACGCCGCCCGACGGCGGCCCGACCAGCCGGGCGGCGTCCACCGCACAGCCCCACGAGACCGTGACCCCGGCGCCGCCGTGCCCGTAGTTGTGCACGCACAGCGCGGTGCCGCCGCGGCCGTCGGATATCCGCTCGGTCTCCAGCCGCACGCTCGGCCGGAACGGGCGCAGCCCGACGCGGTGTTCGAGCACGCGCGCCTCCGCCAGCTCCGGGTGGAGCTCCGCGCAGCGGCGCACGATGGCCTCGGCCGTGGCCGGATCCGGCGTACGGTCCTCGGCGCCGTCGTCCGCGGTGCCGCCCAGCACCAGGCCGTACGGCTGCGGCAGCACGTACGTCGTCTCGCTCGCGCTCTTGTCCGCGGCGACGTACCACTCCTCGATGCCCGGGTTCTCCACGATCACGATCTGCCCGCGCACCGGGCGCACGCTCGGATCGGGGACCAGCTCGCGGGCGCCCAGCCCGGCGCAGTTCACGACGACGGGCGCCTCGGCGGCGGCCTCCGTCAGGGAAGCCGCGGAGCGTCGCTCGTACACCCCGCCCGCCTTCTCCAGCCGGGCCAGCAGATACGGCAGGTAGGAGCGCATGTCGACGACGGGGGCCCGGGGCGGGGAGCCCGTCAGCTCCGTCCAGACCGCGGGCGGCTCCTCGCCCGCGACCCGGCCGCGCACCAGCCGCACCCCGGTCAGCGACGGCTGCTCGGCGAGCCAGGAGAAGTGCCGGAAGGTGCGCACCGACCAGTCCAGCGCCGACTCGGCGGGCTCGATGCGGTACGGCCACACGAGCCCGCCCGCGACCGACGAGGTGGTCTCCACCGCCGGCTCGCGGCTCCACACCCGTACGTCCATCCCGCGCTCCGCGAGCACCACGGCCGTCGTCAGCCCGAGGACCCCGCCGCCGATCACGACCACGGCCTCGGTCCCGTGTGCCTCTCCGCTCATGTCTGCCATGCGCACGACCGTATCCGGAATGACCGCTGCCGGGAGCAGAACCCCCTCCCGCGGGGAATACTCGGGTCATGCCTGCCGAGTACATGACCTTCGGACTGGCTCCGGCGACGCGTGCGGGGGGAGTCCTGCCCGACGGTGCGTACGAGGCGCACCGCGAGTTCCTCGACTTCATCGTGGACGGGAGACCCCTGCTCCACCGTCTCGGGGGTGTCGACGACGGAAGCGCGGGGGACACCGTCTCCCCGCTCGCCGCCGACTTCGGCCCCACCGTCTTCACCGCCCACGTACGGCGGCTGCTGCTGGAGTCCGAGCCGCCGCTCGCCGACGGCCGGTACGTGCTCTACGGCTGCCCCGAGTGCGAGGGCCTGGACTGCGGCGCGGTGACGGCCGTGATCGAGCGGGAGGAGGAGGCCGTCGTCTGGCGGGACTTCGCCTGGCAGACGGACGAGCGGGCCGACCTGGAGCGCGACGGCTACCCCGGGATCGGCCCGTTCCGCTTCCACGCCGCGCAGTACCGCAGCGAGCTGGAGCGGGCCCTCGCCGACGGCGCCCACGAGGCGCCGCCCCGCCGGGTGCTGCTGGTCGGCGCCCGCGCCGCCGTCCTCGCCCGGCTCGCCAACGCGCTGCGGCAGACCGGCGTCGGCGCCGAGATCTCCCGCGACGCCGCGCACGCCTCGCCCGAGGAGCTGCGGGGCTACGGCGCGGTGGCCTTCGGCCGCGGCATCGGCGAGGCGGAACGGCAGGCGGTGCGCGCCGCGTTCGAGGCCGCCGGGTCGGACGCCGCCTTCGTGGACGGGCTGGCGCCCGTCGTCCCGCTGCTCGTCGCCCAGATCGAACAGGCCCTGGACCGCAGCCCGTACGACCTGCGGCAGCTCGTCCGCCTGGAGACGGCGGACGGCGCCGCCGTCCTCCACGTCGGCAGCGCCTGCCGCGTCCGCCTCACCGCCTACCGCCTCGACCGCCTCTACCGCACCCACACCCACGAACTCGCGGACGTCCGGCTCACCGCGGGCGAGCACCGCTGGGAGCTCGACCGCAGGATCACCCGCGGCGAATCGTTTCTGGTCGCCCGGTCACCGGGCAGCGTGCTGGTCACGCCGCTCGGCTAGGTCGTGTCTTCAAAGTCCCGTCTGCCCGGTGGCGTCTGGCACGCACGCTCGCGGCGTTGTCGTCAGTCGCCAATGCTCCGCAGTGGCTCCTTCCTCCGCCTTGCGATCGCACGCACCAGACGCCACCGGGCCCGCCCTTCGGGCGGACGACGCTACTTTGAAGACACTCCCTAGGACCTGGGGCAACGGGCCGTCACCGGCGGCGGCCCGTCACACCTCCTCCTCGGCCACGTCCACCAGCTCGCCGTCCGCCATCCGCATCCACCGGGTGATCCCGATCTCCCGCAGGAACGGCAGATCGTGGCTGGCGACGATCAGTGAGCCCTCGTAGGAGGCGAGCGCGGCGCGCAGCTGGCGGACGCTGGCCATGTCCAGGTTGTTCGTCGGCTCGTCCAGCATCAGCAGCTGGGGCGTGGGCTCGGCCAGCATCACCGCCGCCAGCGTGGCCCGGAACCGCTCGCCCCCCGAGAGCGTGCCCACCGCCTGGTCGGCGCGCTCCTTGCGGAAGAGGAACTTCGCGAGCCGCGACCTGATCTGCTGGTTGGTCGCCTCCGGGGCCAGCTTCGCCACGTTCTCCACGATCGAGAGCCCGTCGTCCAGCACATCGAGCCGCTGCGGCAGGTAGCGCAGCGGGACGTGCGCGGTGACCTCCTCGGTGTCCGGATCCGGCGGCAGCTCACCGGCGATCGTGCGCAGCAGCGTGGTCTTGCCCGAGCCGTTCCGCCCCACCAGGGCGATCCGCTCGGGGCCGTGCGTCTCCAGCGTCACCCGCGCCCCGTGGCGCAGCCCGGCGTCGCGCACGGTGAGCACCTGACGGCCCCGGGGCACCGCCGTGGACGGCAGGTCGACATGGATCTCCGCGTCGTCCCTGACCTGCTCGGACGCCTTGTCCAGCCGCTCCTTGGCGTCCTCCAGCCGCTGTTCGTGCATGATGCGGTGCTTGCCCGCCGACTCCTGCGCCGAGCGCTTGCGCAGGCCCATCACGATCTTGGGCTCGCGCTTGTTCGCCTGCGCCTTCTTGCCGGCGCGCTCCCGCCGGGCCAGCTTGGTCTGCGCCTCGGCCAGCTCCTTCTTCTGGCGCTTCAGATCGCCCTCGGCGACGCGCACCATGCGCTCCGCGGCCTCCTGCTCGGCGGCCACCGCCTCCTCGTACGCCTCCAGGTTCCCGCCGTACCAGTGCACCTCGCCGTCCCGCAGGTCGGCGATCCGGTCGACGAGGCCGAGCAGCTCGCGGTCGTGGCTGACGACGAGCAGCACCCCGGTCCAGCCCGCCACCGCCTCGTAGAGCCGGTGGCGGGCCTCCCGGTCGAGGTTGTTCGTCGGCTCGTCCAGCAGCAGCACGTCCGGCCTGCGCAGCAGCAGCGCCGCGAGCCGCAGCAGCACCGACTCGCCGCCCGAGACCTCGCCGATGGTGCGGTCCAGGCCGATGTGCGCGAGGCCGAGGCCGTCGAGCGTGGCGCGGGCGCGCTCCTCGACGTCCCAGTCGTCGCCCACGGCGGTGAAGTGCTCCTCGCTCGCGTCCCCGGCCTCGATCGCGTGCAGCGCGGCGCGCGTACGGGCGATGTCCAGCGCCTCGTCCACGCGCAGGCCGGTGTCGAGCGTGAGGTTCTGCGGCAGATAGCCGACCTCGCCCGCGGCCTTCACGCTCCCGGAGCCGGGGCGCAGCTCGCCCGCGAAGAGCTTGAGCAGGGTGGACTTCCCGCTGCCGTTGAGCCCGATCAGTCCCGTACGCCCGGGGCCGACGGCGAGATCGAAGTCGCGCAGCACGGGGGTGCCGTCCTGCCAGGAGAAGGAGAGCCGGGCGCAGCTGAGCGAAGCGGTGGTGAACGAATGCAAGAGGGCCTCCCTGGTGGCCTCGCGTGAGAGAAGGTGATCGACGCGGGAGACACCGGACCCGTCAGCGCCGGGGCAGAGGCGGCTGAGGGCGGGAAGGGGAGATGCGGAGAGAACGGCAGCTCGCTTCCGAGGTCACACTCATGGCATGCGTGCGAAGGGCAAAGGCACGACGGGGCTCACGGTGTCTCAAGACCTCAGATGCGCAACGGCCTCTCCAATCGAAGGCGACAGGGCCAACAGGAGACGTTACGCGGGGGCGATCGTCCTCGCAAGGCTGTTTTTGCGGGCCCGGAGTGTGCTGTGCTGCCCGTATGGTCCATACCACAGCGTCCAGTCCGCTTCCCGGCCCCGGACCCCACCCCACGGTCCCGCTCCGGCCGATGACGGTCTCCGCACAGGAGGCGGAGGAGCGCGCCCGCTCCTTCTACGAGATCATGTCCCGCCGCCGCACCGTCCGTGACTTCGGCTCCCGCCCGCTCCCCGAGGGCGTCGTCGAGTGGGCCGTGCGTACGGCCGCCACGGCGCCCAGCGGCGCCCACGTCCAGCCCTGGCGCTTCGTCGTCCTCACCGACCCGGACCGCAAGCGGCGGCTGCGGGAGGCGGCGGAGGCCGAGGAGCGCGAGTTCTACGGGCGCCGCGCCTCGGAGGAGTGGCTCGAAGCTCTCGCGCCGCTCGGCACCGACGAGCACAAGCCCTTCCTGGAGATCGCGCCCGCCGTCATCGTCGTCTTCGAGGTCCACAAGGGCCCCGGCACGCCCCGGCCCTACTACACGAAGGAGTCCGTCGGCGTCGCCGTCGGCTTCCTGCTCGCCACCCTCCACCAGGCGGGCCTGGCGACGCTCACCCACACCCCGAGCCCGATGCGTTTCCTCAACGAGATCTGCGAACGCCCGCCCGAGGAGCGCGGCGCCTACGTCATCCCCGTCGGCTACCCGGCCGCCGAGGCGCGCGTCCCCGACCTGCGGCGCAAGCCGCTGGAGGAGGTCATGATCCGGCTGTAGAACCCCCAGTATTTTCATAAAACCGTGAACCTGCATACTCCTTGCACCACTGTGACGCACGGGGAGAACGGGGAGTATGTGATGAAGAGTTCGGCACGGGGGCGCCTCGCGGGCCTGGCCTGCGCGAGCGGCATCGTCCTGATGGTGACCGCCTGCGGCGGCTCCGACGGTGACTCCGGTTCCGGCTCCGGTTCCGGTGCGGAATCCGCCGACAAGAAGAAGCGGGCGGCACCGGCCGGAGTCGTGACCGAGAAGCGGGCCGGGGAGATCCTCGACCGCTACGAGCGGGTCAACAGCAAGGCCAACAAGAACTCGGACCCCAAGCTGCTCTCCACGGTCGAGGGCGGCGCGGTCTTCGAGCAGAGCAAGGCCACGTACAAGATGCAGAAGAACTGGTCCCAGAAGGAGATCAGGGAGTACCGCGAGCCCTTCGTCTACGTCGACCGGAAGTTCCACATACCCAAGAAGGGCGCGGCCGACTGGTTCGCGGTCGTCGCGCACTCCAAGAACCCGGGGAAGAAGAAGGGCAAGTACCCCGGCATCCTCATCATGGAGAAGCAGTCCGACGGCGGCTGGAAGATGGTCGCGGGCAGCTACAGCGACAGCAAGTGGCTGCCCCGGATCGCGAAGGACAAGGACGGCTTCGCGGTCCCCGTCACCGACACGGCGAAGAAGACCGGCGCCGTGGCGCCTGACGGGCTCTCCGACGACCTGCTGGAGCTGTACACCGCCGAGGGGTCGACCGCCGCCACGGACTTCGCGGAGTCAGCCACCACCCGGTGGATCCGTAAGATCCCCAAGGAGCAGGACCGGCTGCTCTCGCCGCACGGCGAGGCCGAGTTCAGCCGTGGCGAGGCCACCCACGAGAAGATCCACGCGCTGAAGACCGAGGACGGCGGCTCGCTCTCCGTCTTCAGCACCCAGGTCCGCGAGCACGACCGGGGCACCTCGTCCATCGCCTCGGTCACGCCGTCGGACTCGATGAAGGTCTATCTGGAGAGCGGCTCGGCGATGCCCTCGTTCTTCGTGGACTGGATCCACCAGAGCAGCGCCTACATCCCGCCCAAGTCCTCCGTGAAGGTACGGCTGCTCGGCTCCGAGTACGACATGACGGACGCGAAGCCGGGCTCCGGCATGAACGGCGACATGCCCGGCACCGACACGTAGTCGGCGTGGCCTCGCCGGGCCCTTTTTCCGGGAGCCCTCTCCCAGGGAGCTGACTCCTCAGGCGCTGACCAGGGGGTGCCACGTTCCGTGCGTCGCAGGACGCGGGTGCTCGGTGGCCGGTCGCGCAGTTCCCCGCGCCCCTACAGGGGTCGTCCGGCACAGCGGAGCCCGGTCGCGCCTCCTCGGCGCGACCGGGCTCCGTCAGCTGCCGGGGCCGTGCCGCTCAGGCCAGGCCCGCGCGGCGGAGGGCCTCCGCCATCTCGCTGTTGTTCGGCGCGGGCGCGCCGGAGCCACGGCCCCGGCCCTGGCCGCCCTTGCCCTGCGGCTTCCCCTGGCCCTGGCCGCCCTTGCCGCCACCGCCACGGTTGCCGCCGCCCTGGCGCTGGCGGGGCGTGCCGCCCCCGCGCTCACCGCCGCGCTCGCCGCCGCCCTTACGGCGCTGGCCCTGGCCGCCTTGACCCTGGCCCTGGCCGCCGCCACCGGCGGACTGCTCCTCGTCCAGCCGCAGCGTGAGCGAGATCCGCTTACGGGCCTCGTCCACCTCCAGCACCCGCACCCGGACGATGTCGCCGGGCTTGACCACGTCGCGCGGGTCCTTCACGAACGTCTTCGACATGGCCGACACGTGCACCAGGCCGTCCTGGTGCACCCCGACGTCCACGAACGCGCCGAAGGCCGCGACATTGGTCACCACGCCCTCCAGCACCATGCCCCGCTCCAGGTCGGAGAGCTTCTCCACGCCCTCCTTGAACGAGGCCGTGCGGAACGCCGGACGCGGGTCGCGGCCCGGCTTCTCCAGCTCCTTGAGGATGTCCGTCACGGTCGGCAGACCGAACGAGCCGTCCACGAAGTCCTTCGGGTCGAGCGCGCGCAGCGCCCGCTGGTTCCCGATCAGGGAGGGCACGTCGGCCCCGGTGGCCTTCACCATCGTCCGCACCACGGGGTACGCCTCCGGGTGCACGGACGAGGCGTCCAGCGGGTCGCTCCCCTCGCGGATGCGGAGGAAGCCCGCGCACTGCTCGAAGGCCTTCGGGCCGAGCCGCGCGACGCTCTTCAGCTCCTCGCGGCTCTTGAACGGGCCGTTGCTGTCGCGGTGCGCGACGATGTTCTCCGCGAGGGTGGAGCCGATGCCCGAGACGCGGGAGAGCAGGGGAGCGGACGCGGTGTTCACATCCACACCGACCCCGTTCACACAGTCCTCGACCACCGCGTCCAGGGAGCGGGAGAGCTTCACCTCGGACAGGTCGTGCTGGTACTGGCCGACGCCGATCGACTTCGGGTCGATCTTCACCAGCTCGGCCAGCGGGTCCTGGAGGCGCCGCGCGATGGAGACCGCGCCGCGCAGCGACACGTCCAGCTCGGGCAGCTCGCGCGAGGCGAACTCCGAGGCGGAGTAGACCGAGGCGCCCGCCTCCGAGACCATCACCTTCGTCAGCTTCAGCTCGGGGCGCGCGGCGACCAGCTCACCGGCGAGCTTGTCGGTCTCGCGGGACGCCGTCCCGTTCCCGATCGCGACCAGCTCGACCTTGTGCTCCTCGGCGAGCGCGGAGAGCTTCGCCAGCGACTGGTCCCACTGCTTCTGCGGCGCGTGCGGATAGACCGTGTCCGTGGCGGCGACCTTGCCCGTCGCGTCGATCACGGCGACCTTGACGCCCGTACGCAGGCCCGGGTCCAGGCCGAGCGTCGAGCGCGTGCCCGCGGGGGCGGCGAGCAGCAGGTCCCGCAGGTTCGTCGCGAAGACGCGCACCGCCTCGTCCTCGGCCGCGGTGCGCAGCCGCGTGCGCAGGTCGATGCCGAGGTGCACCAGGACGCGGGTGCGCCACGCCCAGCGGACCGTCTCGCCCAGCCACTTGTCGGCCGGACGGCCCTCGTCGCGCACGCCGAACTTGTGCGCGATCGAGCGCTCGTACCAGCTCGGGCCCTGCTGGGCCGGGTCCGCCGGGTCGGCGTCCGCGGCCTCGGGGTCGAGGTTGAGGTCGAGGACCTCCTCCTTCTCGCCGCGCAGCATCGCCAGCACCCGGTGCGAGGGCAGCTCGGTGAAGGCCTCGGAGAACTCGAAGTAGTCGGCGAACTTGGCGCCCTGCTGCTCCTTGCCCTCGCGGACCTTCGAGCCCAGCCGCCCGTGCTCCCACATCCGGTCGCGCAGGGCGCCGATCAGGTCCGGGTCCTCGCTGAACCGCTCGGCCAGGATGGCCCGCGCGCCCTCCAGGGCCGCGGCCGTGTCGGCCACGCCCTTCTCGGCGTCCACGAACGCGGCCGCCGCAGCCGCCGGTTCCACCGTCGGGTCCCCGAGCAGCCCCTCGGCGAGCGGTTCGAGACCGGCCTCACGGGCGATCTGGGCCTTGGTGCGCCGCTTGGGCTTGTAGGGCAGATAGATGTCCTCGAGGCGGGCCTTGGAGTCCGCCGCGCGGATCTGGGCCTCCAGCTCCTCGGTGAGCTTGCCCTGACCGCGCACGGACTCCAGGATCGTCTCGCGACGCTCCTCCAGCTCGCGCAGATAGCGCAGCCGCTCCTCCAGGGAGCGGAGCTGCGCGTCGTCGAGCATCTCGGTCGCTTCCTTGCGGTAGCGCGCGATGAACGGCACGGTCGACCCGCCGTCGAGCAGCTCGACCGCGGCGCTCACCTGCCGCTCGCGTACGCCGAGCTCCTCGGCGATCCTGCCTTCGATCGTCGTCGTCACGATGGTTGGTTCCGCCTTCTCGGTGCCTGTGGATCCCCCGTAAGCCTGCATTGTGGCAGGTGGCTCCGACAGACGGGCGACAGGCGGGACCCGGGTGGCGGCGGGGGCGGTCTCAGTCCGTTCTCAGTCCGTCCTCGGTCCGTTCTCAGTCCGTTCCGAAGAGCCCGTCGGGGTAGGCGCCCGCCTCCAGCGCGGCCCGTGTGAAGCCCCGGCCCAGTTCGGTGAGGCGCTCGACGCCCTCGGCGCCCAGGTGCTCGTACGGGGCACGGTCGAGGCGGTCGGTCTCCTCCTCCAGCCGCGCGCGCAGCGCCGTGCCCTCCTCCGTGATCCCGCCCTCGTCGTCCAGCAGCCCGCGCCCGGCGAGCCGCCGCTGCGCCGCCGCCCAGTCCTGCTCGTTGAAGCCGCGGGTGCGCAGGGCCCAGCCGGGGGAGAGGCCCCGGCCCCCGGCCGTATGGCTCACCTGGGCCTCCAGCGGGCCGAGTTCGGCCTCCTGGAGCACCGCCAGGTGCGCGTCGCCCCGGTGCTCGCGCAGCAGCGTGACCGCGTGCCACAGCGCGAGGTGCGGCGCCTCGGCGACGGGCGGCACGGGCAGGTCGGCGTTGGCGGCGTAGAGCGGGCGCCCCGGGCGTACGCACGCCTCGGCGGCGCGCAGCGCCAGCCGCGCGGCCTCCGCCATCTCCGGCGAGGCGGCGGCCTCGTCGCCCAGCAGGTGGCGCAGCGTCGTGTCCACGGCCCGCAGCCGCGCCGCCAGTACGGTCTCCGGCGAGGCGGACTCCCACACCTCGGGGACGTAGCGGGCGACCACGGCGTGGCTGAACGTGTAGAACGTCGCGGTGACGGCCCCGGCCCCCACGGCTCCGAGCGGCGCGGCCCGCATCGCGAAGTACGTCGCGTGCCAGTCGTCGATGCCGTACGGAGCCAGCTCTCTCCCCAGAGCCGGCGAGAAGTAGACGGTCGAGTGCAGGGGCTGAATGGCGTGGTGGCAGCGCCGCCCGGCGCGTTCGGGGAGTGACGTCATGCCCGTACGCTACCGGGGCGTTTCGGGACGTCTGAAGGGAGGGGAAGCAGAAACTCCGCCTCTTTGGCAAGGGGGGGAACGGGCCGTTCAGTGGGGCCACTTGAAGCGCGGAGCGCGGCGTTCCAGGAAGGCCGTGACCCCTTCGACGGCCTCCCCGCCGACCTCCGCCTCGCGCTGCCAGTGGGCGATCCGGGAGGCGTCCGTACGGCCGTCGGCGAACTCCTTGGCGGCGGCCTGGGTGAGCCGCGAGCGCGAGACCAGCGTCCGGGCGAACTCGGAGACCCTCTTGTCCAGTTCGCCGTCCGGGTGCGTCTCGTCGGCCAGTCCGGTGCGCAGGGCGCGCCCCGCGTCGATCAACTCGCCGGAGAAGAGCAGGTACTTGGCCGTGGCCGGGCCGACGAGACGGACGAGCCGCTCGGTGGAGGACGCCGCGTAGACGATGCCCAGTTTGGCCGGAGTGATCCCGAAGAGCGCGTCCTCCGAGGCGAAGCGGAGGTCGCAGGCGACGGCGAGCTGGCAGCCGCCCCCGACGCAGTGGCCCCGCACGGCCGCCAGCGTCGGCTTGGGGAAGGCCGCCAGCGCCTCCTCGGCCGCCACCGCGAGACCCTGCTGCTCCCGCGCGGCGTCCCCGTCCGCCGTGGCCCGCAGCGTGCCGATGTCGGCCCCGGCGCAGAAGGTGCCCTCGGCGCCCGTGAGGACGAGGACGCGCACGGTGTCGTCGGCCGCCAGCTCCTCCAGCAGGCGGGGCAGCCGGCGCCACATCGCGGGCGTCATCGCGTTCCGCTTCGCCGGGTGGTGCAGCGTGACGGTCGCGATACCGTCGGCCCGCGCGGTGCGCAGAGACGGTTCCGAGGAGGGCTCCATGGCCGGGATCGTATCCCGCCGGAACATGCCCCGAGCGGTCGCAGGATCAGTCAGAGACCTGACTCCCGCGTAAGTCTTCTGTCAAATGCCATCGATAAGTGCCGACTTGCAGTCAGCGGACCGGACCAGCCCCTCGGAGTACCAACACTCGGTGCAAGTGCATCTGCAAGAACGCTGTGCACGTGCGTGGCATACGAAGAGAGCGGGGTGCGGAGGATGGAGAGCCGCGGTGTGCAGGAGCGTGCCGAGCGCACGGAGGCCGTGGAGCGGCCCGTACGCGCGGAGCGCGCCGAGCGCCGGGCGTACGAGGGCGCCTGGAGGTTCACCGCGCCTGCCCTGGACGCGTCGGTGCCGCAGCTGCGGCACGCCGTGCGCGATCTGCTCAGGCGGCAGTCGACCCCGGTGCCCGACGATGTGGAGCAGGGGCTGCTGCTGATCCTCTCCGAGCTGGTCACCAACTCCGTGCGGCACGCGGCGCTGCTCTCGCCGGAGATCGGCGTCGAGGTCTCGCTCGGCGGGGGCTGGCTGCGCGTGGCCGTGGAGGACGACCACCCCTACCGGCCCAAGGCCCTCGCCGCCGCACCCGACGAGGAGCTGACGAACGGACGCGGACTGCTGCTGGTCAAGGCGGTCACGGCGGAGGCGGGCGGCGTCTGCGACGTGGAGCAGACCGGCGCGGGCGGCAAGGTGATCTGGGCGGCCCTCCCCCTGCCCGGGGCATAGACCGACCCCCGGCCGGAACGCGGCCGGGGGTCGGGCCGTCGGGTCAGCGCCGGACCTCGGATCAGGGCCGGGCCTCGGATCAGGGCCGGGCCTCGGATCAGGGCCGGGCCTCGGGTCGGCGCCGGACCGGGGTCACCACCCCGCCCCGTCTCCCGTCACCTCGCGGACCGCGGGCCGCGCCGCGTCCAGCACCGTCATGAACCAGGTCGAGAAGGTGTCCTCCGCGTGCCGCTTCTCCAGCTCCTCCGGCGTGACGAAGACCGTCTCGGCGATCTCCTCCGGATCCGGCCGCAGCGGATCCCGCACCAGCCCCACGAAGAGGTGGTTGAACTCCTGCTCCACGAGACCCGAGTCCGGGTCCGGGTGGTTGTAGCGGACCGTGCCCGCCTCGCCCATCAGCGACGGCGCCACCCCCAGCTCCTCGCCGACCCGCCGCGCGGCGGCGGCGAACGGGGGCTCCTCCGGGTACGGGTGGCCGCAGCAGGTGTTGGACCAGACCCCGGGGGAGTGGTACTTGCCGAGCGCGCGGCGCTGGAGCAGCAGCCTGCCCTCCTCGTCGAAGAGGAAGACGGAGAACGCTCTGTGCAGGCGGCCGGGGGGCACATGCGCCGAGAGCTTCTCCGCGGTGCCGATCGTCGTCCCGTCCTCGTCGACCAGTTCGAGCATGATCGGGGCCGCTGAGCTGTTCGCCATGTTGTTCCTTCTCGTGGGCGCCTGGACCGCGTCGTCCCGGGGACGGCCCCGGGGTATCTGAGTAATCAGCGTGATCCAGTGTGCCGCAGCCGGACCCCCGACCCGGCGCGGTGAACGCATCTGACCGGAACGGGTCCGGACAGGTGCACGATGTGTACGTCAGCTTGTACGTCAGCGCGCCTCGGGATGGCGCAGGAGCCAGCCCTCCCACGCGGAGGCCACCATGTCCCGCACGCCGAACCGCGGCTGCCACCCCAGCTCCTTGCGGATCCGCTCCGCCGAGGCCACCACCCGGGCCGGGTCGCCCGCGCGGCGGGGCGCGACCCGCGCCGCGGGCTCGCGCTTTCCGGTGATCTCCGCGACGAGGTCGGCCATCTCACGCACGGAGACGCCCTCGCCGGTCCCGATGTTCACCGTCAGGTCGCCCGTGCCCTCGCCCTTGCTCCCGCCCTCGCCCAGCCCGCGCGCCGCGGCGACGTGCGCCTCGGCCAGGTCCTGGACGTGGATGTAGTCGCGGACGCAGGTGCCGTCCGGCGTGGCGTAGTCGTCACCGAAGATCAGTGGGGCCTCGCCGCGCGTGAGGGCGTCGAAGAACATCGGGACGATGTTGAAGACCCCGGTGTCGGCCAGCTCGGGCGCCGCGGAGCCCGCGACGTTGAAGTACCGCAGGCAGGCCGTCTCCAGCCCGTGCGCCCGGCCCGCGGCGCGCACCAGCCACTCGCCGGTGAGCTTGGTCTCGCCGTACGGGTTCATCGGGACCGCGGGCGTGTCCTCCGTCACCAGGTCCACGTCCGGCATGCCGTACACGGCGGCCGAGGAGGAGAAGACGAAGCGCCGGACGTCCGCCGCGACGACGGCCTCCAGCAGCACGGTGAGCCCGTGCACGTTCTCCCGGTAGTAGCGCAGCGGCTGCTCGACGGACTCGCCGACCTGCTTCTTCGCTGCGAGATGGATCACTCCCGAGACGCCGTGCTCCGCGAGCGTACGGTCGAGGAACGGCCGGTCCAGCACGGAGCCCCACACCAGCGGGACGCTCTCCGGCAGCCGCGAGGGGTCTCCGCTGGAGACGTCGTCCAGCGCCACGGCCCGTTCGCCGGCAGCCGCCATCGCCCGCGCCACGTGCGCGCCGATGTAGCCGGCCCCACCTGTGATCAACCACGTCATGACGGAACCCTATCGGGCTCCGGACGGGGCTCCGGTTGTGAGCCACGGCCATGATCCACCATGCTGTCCCCGGCAGCCGTTCCCCGTGCAACACCGCAGCGGTGAACGCACGGTGAAGGCTCGCTCCGGCGATCCGATACTCTCTGCCGACATGCCGCCCCGCCCCCGAACGGGCGAGGGCGTGCCCTGCCCGCTGCCCGGTTGTCCCCCGGTGGGCGTGCCAGCTTCCAAGGAGTGAGTTCGTTCTGTCGACCGCCATTCTCACCGGTCCGCCGGTCGCCGGGTCGTCGCTGGAGGGCGACCTGCGGTCGCTCGGGTTCGACGTGCGGGTGGCCGCGGACGCGGCCTTGGTGGCCCCCGAGCTGTCCGAGCTCCCCGCGAACGAGCGCGTCGCGCTGATCGACCCCGGCTTCGTCGGCCACCCCCACGCCCTGCGGCTCGCGCTCACGGACCCCCGCTTCGACGCGGGCGCCGTGCCGGGCGCGGTGGGAGTGGCCCCGGCGGCCCGCGCGCAGCTGGCCCGCATCGTCTCGCTGCGCCCCGGGGTGTCGGCGGACGAGGCCGCCGAGGCGCTCGGCACCGAGGGCGTCGCCGTGCACCGGCCCGAGCTGGGCGTGCTGGTCGCCGCCGTGCCGCGGGACGACGCCGCGCGGCGCGAGGCCCAGGAGTCCGTGGCCGCCGTGGACGACGAGGCCGTACGGCTGCGCTCCGCGGTGAAGGCCCGCGACGGCTTCTTCACCACCTTCTGCGTCAGCCCCTACTCGCGCTACCTCGCCCGCTGGTGCGCCCGCCGCGGGCTGACCCCGAACCAGGTCACCACCGCCTCGCTCGCCGTCTCGCTGATCGCCGCCGCCTGCGCCGCGACCGGCGAGCGCGCCGGGTTCGTCGCCGCGGGCGTGCTGCTGATCGCCTCGTTCGTGCTCGACGCGACCGACGGCCAGCTCGCCCGCTACGACCTCCAGTACTCCAAGCTCGGCGCCTGGCTCGACGCGACCTTCGACCGCGCCAAGGAGTACAGCTACTACGCGGGCCTCGCGCTCGGCGCGGCCCGGGGCGGCGACGACGTATGGGCCCTGGCGCTCGGGTCCATGATCCTGATGACCGCGCGGCACACCGTCGACTTCGCCTTCAACGAGGCGAACGCGACGGACCCGGGAGAGTCCGGCACGGGCAACAACAGCCCCACCGCCGCGCTCTCCGGCAAGCTCGACAGCGCGGGCTGGACGGTCTGGGTCCGGCGCATGATCATTCTGCCGATCGGCGAGCGCTGGGCGCTGATCGCGGTCCTCACCGCCGTCACCACGCCGCGGATCACGTTCGTCGTCCTGCTGATCGCCAGCGCCTTCGCCGCCTGCTACACGACGGCGGGCCGGGTGCTGCGCTCGCTCCGGGCGCGCGGCCGTACCGACGCAGCCGCCGAGTCGACCGCCGCGCTCACGGACAGCGGGCCGCTCGCCGAGCTGGCCGCACGGGCGCTGCGCGGCGTGCGCCTGCCGCGCTTCGGCACGCCCGCCGTGGCCTTTCTGGGTACGGCCGTGCTGCTCGCCGTCGCGCTGTGGACCCCGCTCGGCAGCGTCTGGCCTGTGCTCGCCGCCCTCTTCTACGCCCTGTGCTCCGGCCTCTCCCTGGCGCGCCCCCTCAAGGGCGGGCTGGACTGGCTGCTTCCGCCCCTCTTCCGTATCGCGGAATACACCACCATCCTGGTCCTTGCCGCCCGCGCGGAGGTGAACGGCGCACTGTCCGCGGCTTTCGGGCTGGTGGCGGCGGTCGCCTACCATCACTACGACACGGTGTACCGCATCCGCGGCGGCACCGGGGCGCCCCCGCACTGGCTGGTGCGGGCGGTCGGGGGGCATGAAGGCAGGACCCTGCTGGTCACGATCGCCGCCGCCCTCTGGCTGGGCGGCGGAGGTCAGGACTCTCAAGGCTTCAGTTTTGCGCTGACCGCGCTCGCCGTGGTCATCGCGGCCGTGGTGCTCGTAGAGAGCATCCGTTTCTGGGTGTCCTCGCACGCACCCGCTGTACACGACGAAACAGGAGAACCCGCATGATCGGCCTCGTGCTGGCTGCCGGCGCCGGACGGCGTCTGCGCCCCTACACCGACACCCTGCCCAAGGCCCTGGTGCCCGTCGGGCCCGAAGGGAACGAGGAGAGCACGACCGTCCTCGACATCGCCCTCGGCAACTTCGCCGAGATCGGCCTGACCGAGGTCGGGATCATCGTCGGCTACCGCAAGGAGGCCGTGTACGAGCGCAAGGAGGCCCTGGAGCAGAAGTACGGCCTCAAGATCACGCTCATCGACAACGACAAGGCCGAGGAGTGGAACAACGCCTACTCCCTGTGGTGCGGCCGTGACGCCATCAAGCACAGCGTGATCCTCGCCAACGGCGACACCGTGCACCCGGTCTCCGTCGAGCGCTCCCTGCTGGACGCGCGCGGCGACGGCAAGAAGATCATCCTCGCCCTCGACACCGTCAAGGAGCTGGACGAGGAGGAGATGAAGGTCGTCGTGGACCCCGAGAAGGGCGTCCAGAAGATCACCAAGCTGATGGACCCCGCCGAGGCCACCGGCGAGTACATCGGCGTCACGCTCATCGAGGGCGAGGCCGCCGACGCGCTGGCCGACGCCCTGAAGGCCACCTTCGAGCGCGACCCGCAGCTGTACTACGAGGACGGCTACCAGGAGCTGGTCAACCGCGGCTTCCAGGTCGACGTCGCGCCCATCGGCGACGTCAAGTGGGTCGAGATCGACAACCACGACGACCTCGCCAAGGGCCGGGAGATCGCATGCCAGTACTGACCCGCCTCATTCCGTCGCCCGTAGTCGTCGACATCAGCCGCGGCGCCCTGGACGACCTGGCGGGCCTGCTGGCCGATCAGCGGATCTCCTCCAAGGGCAAGCTCGCCTTCGCCATCTCCGGCGGCAGCGGCGCGGCACTGCGCGAGCGCTTCGCGCCGGAGCTGCCCAATGCCTCCTGGTACGAGGTGGGCGGCGGCACCCTCGACGACGCGATCAAGCTCGCCGACGCCATGAAGTCGGGGCGCTACGACGCGGTCGTGGGCCTCGGCGGCGGCAAGATCATCGACTGCGCGAAGTTCGCGGCAGCCCGCATCGGCCTGCCGCTGGTCGCCGTCGCGACGAACCTGTCGCACGACGGCCTGTGCTCGCCCGTCGCCACGCTCGACAACGACGCGGGCCGCGGCTCGTACGGCGTGCCCAACCCGATCGCCGTCGTCATCGACCTCGACGTCATCCGCGAGGCCCCGGAGCGCTACATCCGCTCCGGCATCGGCGACGTGATCTCCAACATCTCCGCCGTCAAGGACTGGGAGCTGGGGCACGAGGTGCGCGGCGAGGACATCGACGGCCTGGCGGCCGCCATGGCCCGCCAGGCGGGCGAGGCGATCCTGCACCACCCGGGCGACGTCAGCGACGACGGCTTCCTCCAGGTGCTGGCCGAGAGCCTGGTCCTCACCGGGATCTCGATGTCGGTCTCCGGCGACAGCCGCCCGGCCTCGGGCGCCTGCCACGAGATCAACCACGCCTTCGACCTGCTCTACCCCAAGCGCGCGGCGCCGCACGGCGAGCAGTGTGGCCTGGGCGCGGCGTTCGCCACGTATCTGCGCGGGGACAAGGACACGTCGAAGCGGATGGTGGAGGTGCTCCGCCGCCACCACCTGCCGGTGCTGCCGCAGGACATCGGCTTCGACCCCGACGAGTTCGTCAAGGTCGTGGAGTACGCCCCGCAGACCCGCCCCGGGCGGTACACGATCCTGGAGCACCTCGACCTGTCCACCGACCAGATCAGGGACGCGTACGCGGACTATGCACAAGCCATCGGTAGCTGAACTGCGGCCGGTCGTTCACCCCGCCGGGGTGAAGGACCGGCGCAGCGGTGAGCACTGGGCGGGCCGGCTCTACATGCGGGAGATCTCCCTGCGGGTGGACCGGCACCTGGTGAACACCCGGGTCACGCCCAACCAGTTGACGTACGTGATGACCCTCGCCGGTGCCCTCGCGGCCCCGGCGCTGCTGGTGCCCGGCATCCCCGGGGCCGTGCTCGGCGCGCTGATGGTCCAGCTCTACCTGCTGCTCGACTGCGTCGACGGCGAGGTGGCCCGCTGGAAGAAGCAGTACTCGATGGCCGGGGTCTACATGGACCGCGTCGCCGCCTACCTGTGCGACGCCGCGGTCCTGGTCGGCCTCGGCCTGCGCGCCGCCGACCTGTGGGGCGGCGGCCGTATCGACTGGCTGTGGGCGTTCCTCGGCACCCTGGCTGCGCTCGGCGCCATCCTGATCAAGGCGGAGTCGGACCTCGTCGGCGTGGCCCGGCACCAGAACGGGCTGCCGCCGGTGCAGGAGGCCGCCTCCGTGCCGCGCTCGTCCGGCATGGCGCTGGCGCGCCGGGCCGCCTCCGCGCTCAAGTTCCACCGGCTGGTCCTCGGCATCGAGGCCTCGCTGCTGATCATCGTCCTGGCGGTCGTGGACACGGTGCGGGACGACCTGTTCTTCACCCGGCTGGGCGTCGCGGTCCTCGCGGCCATCGCGCTGCTGCAGACGCTGCTCCACCTGGTGTCCATCCTCGCCTCCAGCAGGCTCAAGTGACGGGGGGCGAGAGGACCATGCGGCTCGGCGCTGTCGTGCTCACGATGGGTAACCGCCCCGAGGAGCTACGGGCGCTCCTCGACTCGGTCGCCAAGCAGGACGGCGAGCCCGTCCCGGTCGTGGTGGTCGGTAACGGCGCGCCGCTGCCGGAGTTGCCGGAGGGTGTACGGACGGTCGAGCTTCCGGAAAATCTCGGGATCCCCGGCGGCCGTAACGTCGGCATCGAGGCGTTCGGCCCCTCCGGTTCCGAGGTCGACGCGCTGCTCTTCCTGGACGACGACGGGCTGCTCCCGAGGGCGGACACCGCGCAGCTGGTCCGCGAGGCGTTCGAGGCCGACGGGAAGCTCGGCATCATCAGCTTCCGCATCGCCGACCCCGACACGGGGGAGACCCAGCGCCGCCACGTCCCGCGGCTGCGCGCCTCCGACCCGATGCGCTCCTCGCGGGTCACCACCTTCCTGGGCGGCGCCAACGCCGTCCGCAGCCAGGTCATCGCCGAAGTCGGCGGCCTGCCCGACGAGTTCTTCTACGCCCACGAGGAGACCGACCTCGCCTGGCGTGCCCTCGACGCGGGCTGGATGATCGACTACCGCGCCGACATGGTGCTGAACCACCCCACCCACCCCCCGTCCCGGCACGCCGTCTACCACCGGATGGTCGCCCGCAACCGCGTGTGGCTCGCCCGCCGCAATCTGCCCCTCCCGCTGATCCCCGTGTACCTGGGTGTCTGGCTGCTGCTCACGCTCGCCCGGCGCCCCTCCATGCCCGCGCTGCGCGCCTGGCTCGGCGGATTCAAGGAGGGCTGGACCACTCCGGCGGGTCCTCGCAGGCCCATGCGGTGGCGTACGGTATGGCGTCTGACGCGGCTGGGACGCCCTCCCGTGATCTGACAGGCTCGTGTCTGAGAGCATCAGCACAGGATCCACTTGCGCAGTGTGAGGACGAGAGTTTCCAACGTGAGCGAGACAACCCGCGACGGTGCCGTCGGCGTGACCCCTCCGCCGTCCCTGGACGACCGTCTGACCCCGGCCGAACTCGCGGCCAAATACGGCCTGTCGGTCAGTGGCGCCCGCCCCTCGCTGTCGGAGTACGTCAGCCAGTTGTGGGAGCGGCGGCACTTCATCCTCGCCTTCTCCCGGGCGAAACTGACGGCCCAGTACAGCCAGGCCAAGCTGGGCCAGGTGTGGCAGGTCGTCACCCCGCTGCTGAACGCGGCGGTCTACTTCTTCATCTTCGGCCTCATCATGGGCGGCCGTAAGGGCATCCCGGGCGGTGAGGACAACTACATCCCGTTCCTGGTGACGGGCGTCTTCGTCTTCACCTTCACCCAGACCTCGGTGCTCAACGGGGTCCGGGCGATCTCCGGGAATCTGGGCCTGGTCCGGGCCCTGCACTTCCCCCGGGCCTCGCTGCCCATCTCCATCTCGCTCCAGCAGCTCCAGCAGCTGCTGTACTCCATGATCGTCCTGGTCATCATCCTGCTGGGCTTCAAGCAGTTCCCCGGCTGGTCGTGGCTGCTGATCGTCCCGACGCTGGCCTGCCAGTTCGTCTTCAACACCGGCATGGCCCTGATCATGGCCAGGCTCGGCAGCAAGACCCCCGACCTGGCCCAGCTGATGCCCTTCATCACCCGGACCTGGCTGTACGCGTCCGGCGTGATGTTCTCGATCGACTACATGCTCAAGGAGCGGAACGCTCCGAACTGGCTGATCGACACCCTGATGAGCAATCCGGCCTCCGTCTACATGGACCTGATGCGCTTCTCGCTCATCGACGGCTACACCGGCGCCCACCTCCCGCCGCACGTCTGGATGCTGGCCGTCGGCTGGGCCGTGGTGGTGGGCATCGGAGGATTTGTTTTCTTCTGGAAGTCGGAGGAGCGTTATGGCCGTGGCTGAGCACACCGAGCGGAGCGGTGCCCCCGCGGAGTCCGGGGAGAAGACCCCGGCGGAGGCCGCTCAGACCCCCGGCCCCTGGGTGCCGACCATCATCGCCGAGGACCTGCACATCGTGTACCGGGTCTACGGCGGCTCGAAGGGCAAGGGCAGTGCCACGGCCGCGCTCAACCGGATGATCCGGCGCAAGCCCGCCGCGGGCATGCGCGAGGTGCACGCGGTGCGCGGCGTCAGCTTCACGGCGTACAAGGGCCAGGCCATCGGCCTGATCGGCTCCAACGGCTCGGGCAAGTCCACCCTGCTCAAGGCCATCGCCGGGCTGCTGCCCGCAGAGCGGGGCAAGGTCTACACCGACGGCCAGCCCTCGCTGCTGGGCGTGAACGCGGCCATGATGAACGACCTGACGGGCGAGCGGAACGTGGTGCTGGGCGGTCTCGCGATGGGCATGTCCCGCGAGGAGATCGCCGAGCGCTACCAGGGCATCGTCGACTTCTCGGGGATCAACGAGAAGGGTGACTTCATCTCGCTGCCGATGCGCACGTACTCCTCCGGCATGGGTGCCCGGCTGCGGTTCTCGATCGCCGCGGCCAAGGACCACGACGTGCTGATGATCGACGAGGCGCTGGCCACGGGCGACAAGAAGTTCCAGAAGCGCTCCGAGGCCCGCATCCGCGAGCTGCGCAAGGAGGCCGGCACGGTCTTCCTGGTCAGCCACAACAACAAGTCGATCCGCGACACGTGCGAGCGGGTCCTGTGGCTGGAGCGGGGCGAGCTGCGCATGGACGGCCCGACGGACGAGGTCATCAAGGAGTACGACAAGTTCACCAGCAAGTAGCGCCGCCCGCCCGCGCGGCGACAGCGTGACGGAGCCCCCGCCGGTCACCGGCGGGGGCTCCCTCGTGTCCCGGGCTCATACGCCCGCGGGCGTGCGGGACTCCGGCTCCTCCCCGGCGGGCCCGGCCTCGCTCAGCCCGGCCCTGGCGTGCAGCCGCTTGAGCGGTCCTGGCGCGTACCAGGCCGTCCGCCCGAGCAGCCGCATCGCCGCCGGTACGAGCACGCCGCGCACGGCGACCGCGTCGATGAGGATGGCGAGGCCGCTGCCGAGGCCGAACATCTGCAGGAAGCTGACCTCGCCCGTCGTGAAGGCGAAGAAGCTGACCGCCAGCAGCCCGGCCGCCATGGTGACGATCCGCCCGGTGCGCGAGAGCCCGCCCGTCACGGCCGTACGGGTGTCGGCGCCCGCGTCGTGCAGCTCCTTGATGCGGCTGGTCACGAAGACCTCGTAGTCCATCGAGAGGCCGAAGACGATGCAGAAGAGCAGCACGGTCATCGAGGTGTCCATCGGCATCGGCGTGAAGCCGAGCACCGAGGAGAGATGGCCGTCCTGGAAGATCCACACCATGATGCCGATCGACGCGGCCAGGCTGATCCCGTTCAGCACGATGGCGCGCAGCGGCTGCACCACGCTGCCGGTGAAGAGGAAGAGCAGGACGAACGTCGTACCGAGGACCATGGCGACCGCGGCGGGCAGCCGGTCGCCGATGGCCTGCTTGGAGTCGATCAGCGCGGCGTCCCGGCCGCCGACCAGCGTCCCGGCGCCGCCCGGCCCGTCGAGCGCGCGGATCTCCCGCACCAGGTCCTGCGCCGCGCCCGAGGCGGGGGCGAGCCGGGTCGTGACGGTGAGCCGCCGCGTGTCGTCCGGCGCGGTGTACGCCTTCTCGGCGGGCCCGGGAGCGCGGACGGACCGGCCGTCCTCGTAGGTCCCGGTCGGCGCCTGGACGCGGACGACGCCCTCGGTCCGGGAGACCTCACGGGCGTACGCGCCGACCTGATCGTCGCTGGTGACGGGCCGGGCGGTGACGACGGACACGGCGTCGCCGCTGTTGCCGTCGAAGTCCTCCTGGAGCGCGGTCGCGACCTGCCTGCTCTCCGCGCTGCCGGGCAGCACCCGCTCGTCGGGCGAGCCGAAGGTGGCGCCCAGCAGCGGGCTCGCGGCGAGGAGCAGCACGGCGAGGACGGGCAGCGCGGTGAGCGCGGGCCGCTTGAAGACGGCCCCCGCGAGCCGCCCCCACAGCGGGGCCTCGGGCTTGCGCACGGCCTCGGCCCAGGGGAGCCGTCCCCGGTTCACCCGGTGCCCGAGCAGGGCGAGCAGCGCGGGCACGACGAAGAGCGCGGCGAGCGCGGCGACGGCGACCACGCCCACCCCGGCGTACGCGAACGAGCGCAGGAAGTACGGCGGGAAGAGCAGCAGCGCGGAGAGCGCGGCGACGACGGTGGCGGCGGAGAAGAGGATGGTGCGGCCCGCCGTCCGTACGGTCGTACGGAGCGCGTCCGGGATCTCGTCGCCCGCGCTGAGGCGCTCGCGGAAGCGACTGACGAGCAGCAGCCCGTAGTCGATCCCGAGGCCGAGGCCGAGCGCGGTGGTGAGGTTGATGGAGAAGACGGAGACGTCGGTGAGGCTGCCGAGCACGAACAGCTCGGCGAAGGTCCCGAGGATCGCGATCAGCCCGATGGCCAGCGGCAGGAGCGCGGCGAGGACGCTGCCGAAGGCGGCCACCAGCAGGAGCAGGGTGAGGGGCACGGCGATGGCCTCGGCGAGGGCGAGGTCGGCTGCGACCTGTCCGTTGATGTCCTCGCCGAGCATCGCGGAGCCGCCCGCGCGTACGTGCACGGGGCCGCGGTCCCCGGTCCAGTTCTCGGAGACGGCGGCGGCCACGTCGGAGTCGTCCTCGTCGATGTGCGCCGTGACCAAGGCCTCGGTGCCGTCGCGCGAGGCGAGGGCCGAGCCGCCCGGCGACCAGTAGGACATGGCCTGGGTGACGCCGGGCTCCCCGGCGAGCCCCTCGGTCAGCTCGCGCCCGGCCTTCCGGGTGGCGGGCGAGTCGAGCTTGCCGTCCTCGGCGCTGACGAGCAGCACGACGTTCGGCTCGCCCCCGAACTTCTCGTCCAGCACGGCGGCGGCGCGCGACGAGGGCGAGGCCGGGTCGTCGAAGCCGCCGCCCTGGAGCTTGCCGAAAGCCCCCACGCCCAGGGCGCCCATGGCCACGACGACGAGGAACGAGAGGACGAGGACGAGCCGTGCCCTGCGATGAGCGAGGTCGGCGATGCGTCGGAGCATGGTGATCCCCCTGGGGGAGTAGCCGTCGGCGCGATGTTCACGCCGTTAACATCGAGCATGGCAGGGGATGTTAATGGCGTCAACATCGGGCAGGATGGAGGCATGGAGGCCAAGAGCGCGGAGAACGGTGACAGAGCGGCACAAGGCGGCGTCCGGCCCAGGGACCGGTACCACCACGGAGACCTGCGCAACGCGCTGATCGAGGCGGCCACCGGGCTCGCCCGCGAGGGCGGCCCCGGCGCCGTCGTGCTGCGCGCCGCCGCCCGCCGCGTCGGCGTGTCGCCCACCGCCGCCTACCGCCACTTCGAGGGTCAGGCCGACCTGCTCGACGAGGTCAAGCAGTACGGCCAGCGCCACCTCGCCGAGACCATGGTGGAGGCGGGCGCCGCGATCGAGGGCGAGGGGCCGGAGGCCGCCGTCGCCCGCATCCGCGCCCTCGGCCGCGGCTACGTCCGCTTCGCGGTGCGGGAGCCCGGCCTCTTCTCCACCGCCTTCGGCGGCACGGAGATGACGCCACTGGTCGTGGGTGAGGGCGAGAGCGGAGGCGTCGATCCGGAGGACCAGCCCTGGCGGGCCCCGGCCTTCGACATGCTCGCCGCCTCCCTCGACGCGCTCCTCGCCTGCGGCCTGATGCCGCCCGAGCGCAGGCCGGGTGCGGAGGTCAGCGCCTGGGCCATGGCCCACGGGCTGGCCACGCTCGTTCTCGAGGGTCCGCTCGCGGGCCTGCCCGCCGATACGTTCGAACGTCTCGTCGAGCGCGCCCTGTCGGACCTCGTCGCCGGTCTCACGGCACCCGTCTCCTGAGTCTCGAACGGCTGTCCGTTCCTCGGGAATAACCCCCCGCACGCGGGGTTGATGTACGGCGTAAGCTGTTTCGGTGCTGATTCGCGGCAAGTCGGGCGAAGAAGCGCCCATCTCGCCGTGCCCTTGGCCGGTTATGAGGGTAAGTGTGTGCGGCGTGTCCGAAATAGGATGTTCTGGCGCAGCGGTGTAGAAACGGAGATGTGACGGCAATGGCTACTGGCAGCACGTGGTGACCGCGGAGGAGGACGCGCACGCGCGCGCCGTGCTCGCCAAGGCCGCGCGCGAGAACTTCCCGGTGGCCCCCCGCTTCCTGCCGCGCGAGTGGCGCGACGACCTGATGGCCGTCTACGGATACGCCCGGCTCGTCGACGACATCGGGGACGGCGACCTCGCCCCCGGCGGAGCCGACGCCGTCTCCCTCGGGCTCTCCGCCGAGCAGACGTCCGACCGGCCCGCCATGCTCGACGCGTTCGAAGCCGACCTGCGCCGCGTCTTCGCCCGCACGGGCCCGCCCCCCGGGCATCCCCTGCTGCGCTCGCTCGTCCCCACGGTGCGCCGCCGCTCCCTCACCCCCGAGCCCTTCCTCGGACTGATCGAGGCCAACCGGCAGGACCAGAAGGTCCGCCGGTACGCCACCTACGGCGATCTGCTCGCCTACTGCGAGCTGTCCGCCAACCCCGTCGGCCGCCTCGTCCTGGCCATCACGGACTCCGCCACCCCCGAGCGCGAGCGCCGTTCCGACGCAGTCTGCACCGGACTGCAGATCGTCGAGCACCTCCAGGACGTGGCGGAGGACCTGGCGAGGGACCGTGTCTACCTGCCCGCCGAGGACATGGACCGCTTCCGCGTGGCCGAGGCCGACCTCGCCGCGCCGAGCGCGAACGCCTCGCTCCGTGCCCTCGTCGCCTTCGAGGCGGAGCGCGCGGAGGAACTGCTCGCCGAGGGCACCCCGTTGGCGCGCAGCGTCCACGGCAGACTGCGGATCCTGCTCGCGGGCTTCACCGGCGGAGGACGGGCCGCCGTCAAGGCCATCCGGGCCGCGCGATATGACGTACTGACAGGAACTCCCCGGGCCGGAGCGCTCAGCGTGCTGCGCGAGGCAAGGGCGAGCCTGCGAAGAGAGGGGTGACCGAAGTGGACAGAGCCAGGTCCGTACAGCAGATGCCCCCACAGGTGGCGGCCGCTTACCGCTACTGCGAAGCCGTCACCGGGCAGCAGGCCCGGAATTTCGCCTACGGGATCCGGCTGCTGCCGACCGGGAAGCGCCAGGCGATGTCCGCGCTCTACGCCTTCTCCCGGCGCGTCGACGACATCGGCGACGGCGCGCTGGACGCCGAGGCCAAGAGGCTGCGGCTGGAGGACACCAGGGCGCTGCTCGTCAGGATCAAGGACGGCGGCGTCCCCGTCGACGACACCGACCCGGTCGCCGTCGCCCTCAGCCACGCCGCGCGGAGCTACCCGATCCCGCTCGACGGCCTCGACGAGCTGATCGACGGCGTCCTCATGGACGTACGGGGAGCGACGTACGAGACGTGGGACGAACTCAGGGCGTACTGCCGGTGCGTGGCGGGCGCGATCGGGCGGCTCTCGCTCGGCGTCTTCGGTACCGTCCCGGGCGCACGGGACGCCGCCCGCGCCCCCGAGTACGCCGACACCCTGGGGCTCGCGCTGCAACTCACCAATATTCTCCGGGACGTAAGGGAAGACGCGGACAACGGACGCACATATCTTCCCGCGGAGGATCTTGAGAAATTTGGCTGCTCGGGGGGATTTCACAGCGACATGGTGCCGCCCGGGGCCGACTTCACCGGGCTCGTGCACTTCGAAGTCCGGCGTGCCCGCGCGCTGTTCGCCGAGGGCTACCGGCTGCTGCCGATGCTCGACCGCCGCTCGGGCGCCTGCGTCGCCGCGATGGCCGGGATCTACCACCGCCTCCTCGACCGGATCGCCGCCGAGCCCGAGGCCGTGCTGCGCGGGCGCGTCTCGCTCCCCGGCCGCGAGAAGGCGTACGTCGCGGTGCGCGGCCTGTCCGGCCTCGACGCCCGCCAGGTGTCGCGGCAGGGGACGCGGGGGAGCGCGTGATGCCACCGCCCGGGGCGTCCCGGCGGGCAACCCGCCCCTCGGGCACGGCGTCCCAGCGGGCACGGACCACACGGAAGCTTTCGCACACGGGGGAGGAGCGCCCATGACGGCCGACGAGGCGCGGTCCGCGGCGCGTTCCGAGGAGCGGCACACCGGGCAGCGGAGCCGCCGCGCCGTCGTCCTCGGCGGCGGCCTCGCCGGTGCGACGGCGGCGCTGGAGCTGGCCGACGCGGGCCTGGAGACGACGCTGGTCGAGACCCGCCCCCGGCTCGGCGGGCTCGTCTTCTCCTTCCGCCGCGACTCGAAGGCGGGCGCGCTGACCGTCGACAACGGGCAGCACGTCTATCTGCGCTGCTGCACCGCCTACCGCTGGTTCCTGGAGCGCGTCGGCGCCGCCGGACTCGCCCCGCTCCAGCGGCGGATGGACGTCCCCGTCCTCGACGTCGCGCCCGAGCGGCCCCGCCTCGGACGGCTGCGCCGTACGGCCGCGCCCGTCCCGCTGCACCTCGCGGCGAGCCTCGCGACCTACCCGCACCTCTCGCTCGCCGACCGCGCCTCGGTGGGCCGCGCGGCCCTCGCGCTCAAGGCCCTCGACCCCGCCGACCCCGCGCTCGACGGCATCGACTTCGCCACCTGGCTGCGGCGGCACGGCCAGTCGGACCGCGCCGTCGAGGCGCTGTGGGACCTCGTCGGCGTCCCCACCCTCAACGCCTACGCGCCCGACGCCTCGATGGGGCTCGCGGCGATGGTCTTCAAGACCGGGCTGCTCTCCGAGCCCGGCGCCGCCGACATCGGCTGGGCCCACTCCCCGCTGGGCGACATCCACGACGTCCTCACCCGCGCCGCCCTCGACAGGGCGGGCGTCCGCACCCTGCTCCAGACGCGCGCCCGCGCGGTCGAGCCCGCGGGGGACGGCCCCGGCTGGCGGGTCACCGCCGAAGGGCGGGACGGCGCCGAGGAGCTGGAGGCGGGCACCGTCGTGCTCGCCGTCCCGCAGCAGGAGGCACACGGCCTGCTCCCCGAGGGGGCGCTGCCCGACCCGGACGCGCTCCTGGACATCGGCACGGCGCCGATCCTGAACGTGCACGTGATCTACGACCGCAAGGTGCTGCGCCGCCCCTTCTTCGCCGCGCTCGGCACCCCGGTCCAGTGGGTCTTCGACCGTACGGCCGCCTCCGGACTCACCGGCGGCGGGCAGTATCTCGCGCTCTCGCAGTCCGCGGCGCAGAAGGAGATCGACCTGCCCGTCGCGACCCTGCGCGAGCGCTACCTCCCCGAGCTGGAGCGGCTGCTGCCCGCGGCACGGGGAGCGGGTGTGCGCGACTTCTTCGTCACCCGCGAGCGCACCGCCACCTTCGCGCCCACCCCCGGCGTCGGACGCCTGCGCCCCGGTCCCCGTACCGAGGCGCCCGGCATCCACCTGGCGGGCGCGTGGACCGCCACCGGATGGCCCGCGACCATGGAGGGCGCCGTCCGCAGCGGGGCGGCAGCCGCGCGCGAGGCCCTCGCCGTGCTGGGCCGACCGCAGGAGAGAGAACCGGTTCCCGGCTCGTCCGGCATTCCCGGGACGGAAGGAAGGGCCATCACATGAGCACCCTCGACGCAGCGAGCACCGCAAGCACAGAACACAGAGGAGACCCTGTGACCCCGGCTCACCCGCGCCCCGCCGACTCCGGGGACGCCACCGAGAGCGTCCGCGCGCTGCTGGAGCGCGGGCGCACGCTCGCCACGCCGGAGCTGCGCGCCGCCGTCGACCGGCTCGCGCCCCCCATGGACACCGTCTCCGCCTACCACTTCGGGTGGATCGACGCGGAGGGCCGCCCCTCGGCGGCGGACGGCGGCAAGGCCGTCCGCCCCGCGCTCGCGCTGCTCTCCGCCGAGGCCGCCGGGGCGCGGCCCGAGACGGGGATCCCCGGTGCTGTCGCCGTGGAGCTGGTGCACAACTTCTCCCTGCTGCACGACGACCTGATGGACGGGGACGAGCAGCGCAGGCACCGTGACACGGTGTGGAAGGTCCATGGCCCCGCGCAGGCGATCCTCGTCGGCGACGCGCTCTTCGCCCTCGCCGGCGAGATACTGCTGGAGCTCGGGACCGCGGACGCCGGGCGCGCGATGCGGCGTCTCACGTACGCCACCCGCCGGCTGATCGACGGGCAGGCCCAGGACATCTCCTACGAGCACCGCGACCAGGTCACGGTCGAGGAGTGCCTGGAGATGGAGGGGAACAAGACGGGCGCGCTGCTGGCGTGCGCCGCGTCCATCGGCGCCGTCCTGGGCGGAGCCGACGACCGTACGGCCGACGCGCTGGAGTCGTACGGGTACCACCTCGGGCTCGCCTTCCAGGCGATCGACGACCTGCTCGGCATCTGGGGCGACCCGGACGCCACCGGCAAGCAGACCTGGAGCGACCTGCGCCAGCGCAAGAAGTCCCTGCCCGTCGCCGCGGCCCTCGGCTCGGACGGCGAGGCGGCGGCGCGGCTGGCCGAGCTGATGACGGCCGACGCGAAGAAGAGCCAGGCGGAGTTCGAGGACTTCGACGAGGCGGAGTTCGCCGAGCGCGCCGCGCTCATCGAGCGGGCGGGCGGCCGCGAGTGGACCTCCCAGGAGGCCCAGAGGCAGCACCGTACGGCGATCGAGGCGCTCGACTCGATCGAGATCCCGGGCCGGGTGCGCGAACAGCTCACCGCGCTGGCCGACTTCGTGGTCGTACGGCAGAGATGACGTTTTCTGGCAGGGCGCTTGATTCCGGTCTTTTAGGAGACTTCGAAAGGAGAAGCGATGACAGCCACGACGGACGGACCCGCTGGACCAGGCGTCTCCGGTACGAAGCAGACGGTCCGGGATTCCCCCGGACCCGAAGCCCCCGGACCTGAAGCCCCCGCCCGGGAGAGCCTGACCGCACTCGCGGAGCGGACCGCGGCCCGCGCCGTCGACCACCTGCTGGCCCGGCAGGACGAGCAGGGATGGTGGAAGGGCGACCTGGAGACCAACGTCACCATGGACGCCGAGGACCTGCTGCTGCGGGAGTTCCTCGGCATCCGGGACGAGCGGATCCTCCGGGCCGCCGCCAACTTCGTCCGCGCGCAGCAGCGCGAGGACGGCACCTGGGCCACCTTCCACGGCGGCCCCGGCGATCTGTCCGCCACGATCGAGGCGTACGTCGCCCTCAAGCTCGCGGGCGACGATCCCGAGGACCCGCACATGGCGCGCGCCGCCGCGTGGGTCCGCGAGCGCGGGGGAGTGGCCCGCAGCCGCGTCTTCACCCGTATCTGGCTCGCGCTCTTCGGCTGGTGGCGCTGGGACGACCTGCCCGAGCTGCCGCCCGAACTCATCTACCTGCCCAAGTGGTTCCCGCTCAACATCTACGACTTCGGCTGCTGGGCCCGGCAGACCATCGTGCCGCTCACCGTCGTCTCCGCGCTGCGGCCCGTGCACCCCGCGCCGTTCCGCATCGACGAGCTGCACCGCGACCCGGCCCGCCCCCTCCCGCCCTCCCGGATGGCACCGGCCACCACCTGGGACGGCGCCTTCCAGCGCATCGACCGCGCTCTGCACGCGTACCGCAAGGTGGCCGTCAAGCCGCTGCGGCGGGCCGCGCTCAAGGACGCCTCCCGCTGGATCATCGAGCGGCAGGAGAACGACGGCTGCTGGGGCGGCATCCAGCCCCCCGCCGTCTACTCCCTGATCGCGCTGCGGCTCCTCGGCTACGACCTGGACCACCCGGTGCTCCGCGCCGGACTGGAGTCCCTCGACCGGTTCGCGGTCTGGCCCGACGAGGAGACCCGGATGATCGAGGCGTGCCAGTCGCCCGTCTGGGACACCTGTCTGGCCTCCATCGCCCTCGCCGACGCCGGGCTCCCGCGCGACCACCCCGCGCTCGTCAAGGCCGCGGACTGGATGCTGGCCGAGCAGATCGTCAGGCCCGGCGACTGGTCCGTGCGGCGGCCCCAACTGCCGCCCGGCGGCTGGGCGTTCGAGTTCCACAACGACAACTACCCCGACATCGACGACACCGCCGAGGTCGCCCTCGCGCTGCGCCGCGTCGACCACCCCGAGCCGGAGCGCGTGGACCGGGCCGTGGGGCGCGCCGTGCGGTGGAACCTGGGGATGCAGTCGAGCGACGGCTCCTGGGGCGCGTTCGACGTCGACAACACCAGCAAGTTCCCCAACCGGCTGCCGTTCTGCGACTTCGGCGAGGTCATCGACCCGCCGTCGGCCGATGTCACCGGGCACGTGCTGGAGATGCTCGCCGCCGAGGGCAGGCAGGGGGAGCCGCGCGCCCGTAAGGCCATCTCCTGGCTGCTCGCCGAACAGGAGTCCAACGGAGCCTGGTTCGGGCGCTGGGGCGTCAACTACCTCTACGGCACGGGATCCGTCGTGCCCGCCCTCGTCGCCGCCGGGATGCCCGTCTCGCACCCGGCCGTCCGCCGCGCGGTCAGCTGGGTGGAGAGCGTCCAGAACGACGACGGCGGCTGGGGCGAGGACCTGCGCTCGTACATCGACGCCGACTGGATCGCCAACGGCACCTCCACCCCGTCCCAGACCGGCTGGGCGCTGATGACGCTGCTCGCGGCGGGCGAGCGGGACTCCAAGGCCGTCGAGCGCGGCATCGGCTGGCTCGCCGAGCAGCAGCGCGAGGACGGCTACTGGGACGAGCCCTTCTTCACCGGCACCGGGTTCCCCTGGGACTTCTCCATCAACTACCACCTCTACCGGATGGTCTTCCCGCTCACCGCGCTCGGCAGGTATCTGCACGGGGACGGGCTGGACCATCTCCTCGCACGCCGGGACGCCTGATGGACGGCCCGAGTGCCCCGGGCCCGCTGCTGATCGCGTGCGCGCTCGGCATCGAGCGCCTGGCGCTCCGCGGCGGCCCGGGGCGCTCGGGCCCCGACCCGAAGGACGCCCCGGGGCCCGTGTCGGTGCTCCGCACCGGCATGGGGCCGCAGGCCGCGCGGCGGGCCGTGGCCCGTGCGCTGCGGGACGAGGCCGTGCCCGGCGGCACGGCCGTGCTCGCCACCGGATTCTGCGCGGGGCTCGCCCCCGGGATGCGCCCCGGGGACCTCGTCGTGGCCGACGAGACCCGGGACGGCCCGGAGCGCACCCCCTGCACCGGCGCCGAGCTGCTCGCCGCGGCGCTGACACCGTACGGAACCGTCCACACCGGGCCGCTCGTGGGCAGCGGCCATGTCGTACGCGGACCGGAGCGTGCCGTGCTCCACGCCGCGGGCGCCCTCGCCACCGACATGGAATCGGCCGCCACCCTGCGCACCGCCGTCACGGGGACCGCACGACGCCCTGTTGCGGCCGTACGAGTGGTGGTGGACGCTCCCGGACATGAACTGATTCGCATGGGGACGCTGCGGGGTGGAATATCGGCATTCCGCGTGCTCCGCGGTGTCCTGCCCGCATTCCTCGAATGGCACCGATCGTTGCTGCTCCCCTGGAGGTGAGCGAGAAATGGCCATGCCTCTGCGCCAGACCGTTCGTATGGGTACCTATCTCTTTCAGCAGAAGCTCCGCAAGCGGGAGAAGTTCCCGCTCATCGTCGAGCTGGAGCCACTTTTCGCCTGCAACCTCAAGTGCGAGGGGTGCGGCAAGATCCAGCATCCCGCGGGGGTGCTCAAGCAGCGGATGCCGGTGGCCCAGGCCGTCGGCGCGGTGCTCGAATCGGGCGCCCCCATGGTCTCCATCGCGGGCGGCGAGCCGCTGATGCACCCCCAGATCGGGGAGATCGTGCGGCAGCTCGTCGCCAAGCGGAAATACGTCTTTCTGTGCACGAACGCGATGCTGATGCGCAAGAAGATGGACCAGTTCACGCCCTCGCCGTACTTCGCGTTCGCCGTGCACATCGACGGGCTGCGGGAGCGGCACGACGAGTCCGTCGCGAAGGAGGGCGTCTTCGACGAGGCCGTCGAGGCGATGAAGGAGGCCAAGCGCCGCGGCTTCCGCGTCACCACGAACTCCACCTTCTTCAACACCGACACCCCGCAGACCATCGTCGAGGTCCTCAACTTCCTCAACGACGACCTCAAGGTCGACGAGATGATGATCTCGCCCGCCTACGCCTACGAGAAGGCGCCCGACCAGGAGCACTTCCTCGGCGTCGAGCAGACCAGGGAGCTGTTCAAGAAGGCGTTCGCCGGGGGCAACCGCGCCAAGTGGCGGCTCAACCACAGCCCCCTCTTCCTCGACTTCCTGGAGGGCAAGGCCGACTTCCCGTGCACGGCCTGGGCCATCCCGAACTACTCCCTGTTCGGCTGGCAGCGCCCCTGCTACCTGATGAGCGACGGCTACGTGCCCACGTACCGCCAGCTCATCGAGGAGACCGACTGGAGCAAGTACGGCCGCGGCAAGGACCCGCGCTGCGCCAACTGCATGGCGCACTGCGGATACGAGCCGACCGCCGTCCTCGCCACCATGGGCTCCCTCAAGGAGTCGCTGCGCGCCGCGCGGGAGACCGTCGCCAGCAACAAGTAGAGCCCGACCAGGAGAGCCAAGCCGGATCAGACCGACGGAGAGCAACGGAGAGCAGGGGGGCCGACCATGTCCTTGCTGGAGTCCATCCACGGACCGCGCGACCTGGACGCGCTGACCGAGGACGAGCTGGAGGAGCTCGCGGAGGAGATCCGCGAGTTCCTGATCCACGCGGTGTCACGCACCGGCGGCCATCTGGGCCCGAACCTGGGCGTGGTCGAGCTGACCCTCGCCCTGCACCGGGTCTTCGACTCACCGGCCGACCGGATCCTGTGGGACACCGGGCACCAGGCTTACGTCCACAAGCTGCTCACCGGGCGGCAGGACTTCTCCAAGCTCAGGGCCAAGGGCGGGCTCTCCGGCTATCCCTCGCGCGCCGAGTCCGACCACGACGTGATCGAGAACTCCCACGCCTCCACCGTCCTCGGCTGGGCCGACGGCCTGGTCAAGGCGAACGAGGTCCAGGGCAGGGACGATCACGTCGTGGCCGTGATCGGCGACGGCGCGCTGACCGGCGGCATGGCCTGGGAGGCGCTCAACAACATCGCCGCGGCCAAGGACCGCCCCCTCGTCATCGTCATCAACGACAACGAGCGCTCGTACTCACCCACCATCGGCGGCCTCGCCAACCACCTCGCCACGCTGCGCACCACCAACGAGTACGAGCGCGTGCTCGCCTGGGGCAAGGGCGTCCTCCAGCACACGCCCGTGGTCGGCAAGCCGCTCTACGAGTCGCTCCACGGGGCGAAGAAGGGGTTCAAGGACGCCTTCAACCCGCAGGGCATGTTCGAGGACCTCGGGCTGAAGTACCTCGGGCCCATCGACGGGCACGACATCGCGGCCGTCGAATCGGCGCTCAGCCGGGCCAAGCGGTTCAACGGGCCCGTCCTCGTGCACTGCCTCACCGAGAAGGGCCGGGGGTACGAACCGGCCCTCGCCGACCTCAAGGACCACTTCCACACGGTCAACAAGATAGACCCGGCCTCCGGCGAGCCGGTCGAGCCGTCGAGCGGGCCCTCCTGGACCTCGGTGTTCGGCAAGGAGATGGTGCGGATCGGGGCCGAGCGCCCCGACGTCGTCGCCGTCACGGCCGCGATGCTGCACCCCGTCGGCCTCGGCGCCTTCGCCGAGGCGTACCCGGGACGCGTCCACGACGTCGGCATCGCGGAGCAGCACGCCGCCGTCTCCGCCGCTGGCATGGCCACCGGCGGGCTGCACCCGGTCGTCGCGCTCTACGCGACCTTCCTCGGCCGCGCCTTCGACCAGCTGCTGATGGACGTGGCCCTGCACGAGTGCGGGGTCACCTTCGTCCTGGACCGGGCCGGGATCACCGGGCCCGACGGGGCCTCGCACCACGGCATGTGGGACATGTCGGTGCTCCAGGTCGTCCCCGGGCTGCGGCTCGCCGCGCCGCGCGACGCCGAGCGGCTGAGCGCCGAGCTGCGCGAGGCGCTGGACGTCGACGACGCGCCGACCGTGCTGCGGCTGCCCAAGGCGACGGTGGGCGAGCCGATCCCGGAGCTGCGCCGGGTGGGCGGCATGGACGTGCTGCGCGAGGACGAGCGGAGCGATGTGCTGCTCGTCTCCGTCGGGGCCATGGCCCCCGTCTGCCTGGAGGCCGCCGAGCTGCTCGCCGAGCGCGGCATCGGGACGACCGTCGTCGATCCGCGCTGGGTCAAGCCCGTCGACCCCGAGCTGGTGCCGCTGGCCGAGCGGCACCGCGCGGTGGCGGTCGTCGAGGACAACGGGCGTACGGGCGGCGTCGGCTCGGTCGTCGGGGACGCGCTGCGCGACGCCGGGTCCGACCTGCCGCTGTGCGCCGTAGGGCTGCCGCAGCGCTTCCTGCCGCACGGCAAGCGCGGCGAGCTGCTCGCCGAGCTGGGGCTGACGCCCGCCGAGGTCGCCGGGCGGATCGGCGCCACGCTGGCCCGCGAGGACGAGCGCGACCGGGCCCGGCGCGAGCGCTGGGAGCGCGAGCGCGCGGCGGGCGGTGCCCGCGAGAACGAAGGGAGCATGGCGTGACCACGGACTTCGACCTGTCGAAGCTGCTGAAGGAGCGCGGCGCCGAGCGCTACGAGCTGCACGCGCGCCACCTCAACCACCAGCTGCCGCGCATGCTGCACACCATCGGCTTCGACAAGGTCTACGAGCGTGCCGAGGGCGCCTACTTCTACGACGCCGAGGGAAACGACTACCTCGACATGCTCGCCGGGTTCGGCGTCATGGGCCTCGGCCGGCACCACCCCGTCGTACGGCAGGCGCTGCACGACGTGCTCGACGCGGAGCTGGCCGACCTCACCCGCTTCGACTGCCAGCCGCTGCCCGGGCTGCTCGCCGAGAAGCTGCTGTCGTACGCGCCGGGCATGGACCGGGTCTTCTTCGGCAACAGCGGCACGGAGGCCGTGGAGACCGCGCTGAAGTTCGCGCGGTACGCCACCGGCAGACCCCGCGTGCTGTACTGCGCGCACGCCTTCCACGGGCTGACGACCGGCTCGCTGTCGGTCAACGGCGAGTCCGGCTTCCGGGACGGCTTCGCGCCGCTGCTGCCGGACACGGCCGTCGAGCTGGGCGACCTCGACGCGCTGGAGCGCGAGCTGCGGAAGGGCGACGTCGCCGCGCTCGTCGTCGAGCCCATCCAGGGCAAGGGCGTGCACGCGACGCCGCCCGGCTATCTGTCCGCGGCGGGCGCGCTGCTGCGCAAGCACGGCGCGCTGCTCATCGCCGACGAGGTCCAGACGGGCCTCGGCCGCACCGGCGACTTCTTCGCCTACCAGCACGAGGAGGGCGCCGACCCCGACCTCGTCTGCGTGGCCAAGGCGCTCTCCGGCGGCTACGTCCCGGTCGGCGCGACGCTCGGCAAGGAGTGGATCTTCAAGAAGGTCTACTCCTCGATGGACCGCGTCCTCGTCCACTCCGCGAGCTTCGGCTCGAACGCGCAGGCGATGGCCGCCGGGCTCGCGACCCTCGCGGTGATGGAGGACGAGGGGATCGTCGCCAACGCGCGCCGCGTCGGCGACCTGCTGCGTACGCGGCTGGCGGCGCTCACGGAGAAGTACGAGCTGCTGCACGAGGTCCGGGGCCGGGGCCTGATGATCGGCATCGAGTTCGGCAGGCCGAAGTCGCTCGGGCTGCGCAGCCGGTGGGCGATGCTCCAGGCCGCGCGCAAGGGGCTCTTCGCGCAGATGGTCGTGGTGCCGCTGCTGCAGCGGCACCGGATCCTGACCCAGGTCTCGGGCGACCACCTCGAAGTGATCAAGCTGATCCCGCCGCTCACCGTCGGGGAGGCCGAGGTCGACCGCTTCGTGGACGCGTTCACCCAGGTCATGGACGACGCGCACGGCGGGGGCGGCCTGATGTGGGACTTCGGGCGGACCCTCGTCAAGCAGGCGGTCGCCAACCGCTGACGGGACCGGCGGAGGGAGCCGGAGGGCCTTCAGCCCTCCAGAAGGCGGTCACGCAGGCGCGTACGGGTCTCCGGGGATATCCGGAGGCCCTGCGCGAGGTAGGTGTCCACGTCGCCCCAGACCTCGTCGATCGTCGCGAACGCGGCGTCCAGATACGCGGCGCGGGCGTCGAAGAGCGGCGAGAGCAGCTCCAGCACCTCGGGCTCCATCCCGGCCTTCGACTTCTCGCTCCGGTGCACCTTGTAGCGCCGGTGCGGGGAGTTGGACTCCAGGTAGTCCGCCTCGATCGCCGGGCGCTCCACGCCCAGCGCGAGGAGCGTGACCGCGATGGAGAGGCCCGCGCGGTCCTTGCCCGCCGCGCAGTGCATCAGCGCGGGCACGCTGTCCTCGGCGAGGGAGTGCAGGACCCGGCTGTGCTCGGCGGTGCGCTCCTTGATGATCGTGCGGTACGAGCGCGTCATACGGTCGGCCGCCAGCCCGTCGCCGAGGATCGCCCGGAGCTGGTCCAGCTCGCCGTCGCGCACCATCTGCCAGAACTCGGCGCCGTCGGCCGGGTCGCTCAGCGGGATGTTCACGTTGCGCACGCCGGGGAGCGTGACGTCGGGGCCCTCCAGCGCCTGGTCGGCCGAGTTCCGGAAGTCGAAGACCGTGTGGAGCCCGAGCCCGCCGAGGAAGTCCGCGTCCTCCGTCGTCGCGTGCGCGAGGTGGCCGCTGCGGAACAGCACACCGGGCCGCACCCGGCGCCCGTCGGCGGTCGGCAGCCCTCCGACGTCGCGGAAGTTCCTGACTCCGGTCAGTACGGACTCGGTGGACTGCTGGCTCACGCTTGCTCCCTCGGTCGTGGCTTCGACACTCTGTTGACCATACGACATGCCTGTCGAGGGGCAATCGGCTCGTACACGTGACCCTCGCGACAGGGTGGGGAGGGGGCCGCCCCGGCGCTTCTCGGCGTTTCTCGGCGGCTCTGGACGGCTCGCGGTGGCCCGTGCGCGCCGAAGGCGGCTCCCGGCGCGGGGAGTTGAGGGCCGCGCGCGTCAAACACGCACTCGGAATCTTCACTCTTTGGGAGCTGGCGGGGGGTGGCGAATACCTCGTCTGGCCCGGGTGCGGGTGGCAGCGAGGGCTAGCGTGGCAACGCCTTGGAGCAGAGCACGTCTCTCAGCGACGTCACCCCTCACTCCCGTCAGCCCTCAACACCATCCCGAGGAACCCCATGCCTGAACCCTCGAGCCACACGGTGCAGACAGGCACGAACGGCTCGCGGCGACGGCACGGCAGGGTCCCCGCGCGCGAGAGCGCGGGCGACGCCACGGTGCGGCACCGCATGGTGCGCCTCGCCGTGCTGCCCGCCGGGCTCATCGCCGTGGCGGGGGCCGCCGTCGTGGCGTACGTGATGCGCGTCCAGGGCGGCATCGACGCCACCGGGACGCCCACGCCCGGCCCGGTGGGCGCCCCCGTGTGGGGCGTGCTCGCCGGGAGCCTGCTGCTGGTCTGCGCCGTGATCGTCACCGCCGCGATGCTCGCCTCCTCCGAGGCCCGCGGCACCGTCGAGCGCTACGCCGCGCTGCGCCGCTCCGTCGCCCGCGGGGAGACGGACCTCCGCGCGATGCTCCAGGCCCTGGAGCGCGGCGAGCGCCCCCAGACGCGCCCGCGCGCGCCGGAGCCGGGCCCGGAGCCCGCGGGCGACGCGCTCGACCTGCTCGCCCAGGAGTTCGCCGTCGCCCAGCGGACCGCGGAGACGGCCCTCGCGGAGGCCGCCGCGCACGTCCGCAGCACGTACAGCGGCAGCGAGGAGAAGGTCGAGGTCTTCGTGAACCTCGCCCGCAGGCTCCAGTCCCTCGTCCACCGCGAGATCGAGCTGCTGGACGAGCTGGAGAACGAGGTCGAGGACCCGGACCTGCTCAAGGGCCTCTTCCACGTCGACCACCTCGCCACCCGGATGCGCCGTCACGCCGAGAACCTCGCGGTGCTCGGCGGCGCCGTCTCCCGGCGCCAGTGGACGCGCCCCGTCTCGATGACGGAGGTGCTGCGCTCGGCGATCGCGGAGGTCGAGCAGTACCCCCGGGTGAAGCTCGTGCCCCCGATCGAGGGCACGCTGCGCGGGCACGCCGTCGCCGACGTCATCCATCTGCTGGCCGAACTCATCGAGAACGCGACGGTGTTCTCGGCCCCGCAGACCCAGGTCCTGCTGCGCGCGCAGCACGTCACGGCGGGGCTCGCGATCGAGGTGGAGGACCGCGGCCTGGGCATGACGCCGGGCGAGCAGAACCATATGAACGCGGTGCTGTCCGAGCCCGACCGGATCGATGTGCCGGAGCTGCTCCAGGACGGCCGTATCGGGCTGTTCGTGGTCTCCTCCCTCGCCCGGCGGCACGGCGTCGTCGTCCAGCTCCAGAGCAACATCTACGGCGGCATCCAGGCCGTGCTCGTGCTGCCGCGCGTCCTGATCGGCGACGAACAGCCCGAGGACCGGGGAGCCGGGGGGTACGCGCCGCCGTCGGCCGCCGCGCAGGCCCGCGCCGACCACGTCGGCGTCGTGGGCGCGGAGGGCGACGGCCGGACGCCGGACGTCCCCGCCCCCGGTCCCGGTCCCGCCCCCGGCGAGCCCCTGCCGCCCCTCTCGCCCCTCCCGCAGCCCCGGGCCGAGGACAGGAGAGGCGGGGGCGGTACGGACGAGGCCGTGCCGCCCGTGCACCCCGCGCCTCCCCTCTCCTCTGTCTCCTCCGTCCCGTCCGCGGGCGGGGCGCCGTCGCCGCAGGCCGGGAAGCCCCGGCTGCCCAAGCGGCGCCGCCAGGAGCACCTGGTGCCCGAGCTGCGCGAACCGCCCCCACCCTTCGGCGGCCCTCGCGCGCAGGAGGTGGCCGAGGAGGGGCACGACCCCGGCCTGATGGCCGCCTTCCGGCGCGGCACCAGCCTCGCGGACGAGACCGACCTCGACGACCCGGGCCCGTACGCCGCCCCCGGCGCGGACCTCCCCAGCGAACCGTCCCCGGCGTCCGGCGGGGACGCCCCCCGACCCGCCCGTTAGTGCCTGCCCAGAGCGGCCCCCCACAAGGAGAAGAACGCGACCATGGTGAGCGAAGCGCCCTTGGGCCAGAACACCGACATCTCCTGGCTGTTGACCGGCCTGGTGCAGCGTGTCCCGCACGCGTGCAGCGCGCTCCTGCTGTCCTCCGACGGCCTGGTGAAGGCCGTCGACGGCATGGAGCCCGACACGGCCGACCACATGGCCGCGCTCGCCTCGGGCCTGTACTCGCTGGCGCGCAGCGCCGGGGTGCGGCTGGGGGAGGGCGGGGAGGTGCGGCAGGTCGTCGTCGAGCTGGAGTCCACGCTGCTCTTCGTCTCCACGGCGGGCAACGGCGCCTGTCTCGCGGTCGTCGCGGGCCGCGAGGCGGACGCGGCCGTGCTGGGCTACGAGATGGGGATGCTGGTCAAGAGCGTCAGACCGTATCTGGCGATCCCCGCCCGGCAGCCGGCGGGGCGCTGAGGCCGGCGCATGCGCGACCCTCAGCCGTCCCCGGCGCGGGACGAGGAGGAGGGGCCGCTGCTCGACGACGACGCGGGCCGGCTGATCCGCCCGTACACCGTGAGCAACGGACGCACCAGGCCCTCGGCGCACTTCGACCTGATGACCCTGGTGATGGCCACGGGCACGCGGCCGCAGAGCTATCTCGGGCCCGACCACGCGCAGGTTCTGGGGCTCTGCGGCGGCCCGGTCTCGGTGGCCGAACTCGCCTCGCGGACGCGCCTGCCCGCTGTCGTGACCAAGGTGCTGCTCTCCGACCTCGCCGACTGCGGCGCGATCACCACGCGGGCCCCGGCACCCGTGCCGCTGGGGTCCGACCCGACCGACCGACAACTGCTGGAGGCGGTGCTGGATGGGCTCCGTAGACGACTCTGACGTTTCTGCAGGCTTCGAGGGGATCGAGGGGGCCGAGGGGGCGGCCGGCTCCGTGGACCTCTTCCCGACGGCGCTGAAGATCCTGGTCGCCGGGGGCTTCGGCGTCGGCAAGACGACGTTCGTGGGCGCCGTCAGCGAGATCGAGCCGCTGAGCACGGAGGAGCTGCTCACCCAGGTCAGCGTCGGCACGGACGACCTGTCGGGCGTGGAGAACAAGGCGACGACGACCGTGGCCATGGACTTCGGGCGGATCTCGCTCAGCAGCGACCACATGCTCTACCTCTTCGGCACCCCGGGCCAGGAGCGCTTCTGGTTCCTCTGGGACGAGCTGTGCAACGGGGCGCTGGGCGCGGTGGTGCTGGCGGACACCCGCCGCCTCGAACACTGCTTCTCCGCCGTGGACTTCTTCGAGCGCCGGGGTCTCGCCTTCATCGTCGCGGTCAACGAGTTCGACGGCGCCTTCCACTACGACCCCGACGAGGTGCGCGCCGCGATAGACCTCAAGCCCGAGGTGCCGGTGGTGGCCTGCGACGCGCGGCTGGCCAGCTCGGGCACGCAGGTCCTCGTCTCCCTGGTCCAGCATCTGATCGATTCTTGGAGGAGCGAGCATGCCGCCGATGTCGTACGACCCCACGACCCACCTGCTGCTCACGCCTGAGGACGCCGAGGCGCCGCGCCGGGTCGTCCGGCTGCGGGAGCTGGGGATCGGGGAGGCGCCCGACCCGGAGTTCGACGAGTTCGCGCGGCGGCTGGCGCAGGTCACCGGGGCGCCGTACGCGATGGTGAACTTCATCGACGAGCACCGGCAGTTCTTCGCCGGGCTCCACACCCCCGACGGCGGCGGCGCCGATCCGGGGCGCCGCGTCCTGGCGCGCGACCACGGCTACTGCCCGCACGTCGTGGTGCGGCGCAAGGCGCTGGTGCTGGAGGACGTCTGCGACTACCCCCGGTTCGCGGGCAATCCGGCCGTGGACGAGACCGGCATCCGCTCGTACCTGGGCGCGCCGCTCATCGACCGTACGGGCATGACGCTCGGCACGGTCTGCGTGGTCGACCACGAACCGAGGCCCTGGGGGCGGCAGGGGCTGGAGACGATCAAGTCGATGGCGGCGGAGCTGATCGAGCAGATCCATCTCCGGGAGCACGACCCTCTCCGGGAGCACGGAGGCCTCTGAGCCGCGAAGGGTGAAAAAGCGTGTGCGAAAGTGTTGATACCCCTTGATGTTCGTGGTGTCTTGTGGGGTATGGATGCCAAGCCATGGGCACGAAGAACATTTCTGACGGCAAGTGGCGGAGTCCTCGCCGGCTGGGCCGCCTTCCGGAGCCAGAAGGCCGCCTTCGCCGCCGCGGCGGGCCGGGAGTGGGACGCCGATCCGACCACCTTCGCGATCAACCGGGAACCGGCGCGCGCGGCGCTCGTTCCCTACCCCGACGCCGCTTCCGCGCTCCGGGGGAAGCCCGCCACCTCGCCGTACTTCCGCTCGCTGAACGGGAATTGGCGCTTCCACTGGTCCGAGACCCCCGACAAGCGGCCCGAGGGCTTCCACCGCCCCGGCTACGACGACAGCGGCTGGGACCGGCTGCCCGTCCCGTCCAACTGGGAGATGCACGGCTACCGCGAGGCCATCTACCTCAACGTCCCCTATCCCTGGTCCGGTTACGAGGAACCGAAGCCGCCCCACGTGCCCAAGTCCTTCAACCCCGTCGGCTCCTACCGCCGCACCTTCACCGTGCCGCGCCGCTGGGACGGGCGGCGCACCCTGCTCTCGTTCCAGGGTGTGAAGTCCGCCTTCTTCGTGTGGGTGAACGGCGAGCAGGCGGGCTACAGCGAGGACAGCTACACGCCCGCCGAGTTCGACATCACGGGACTCCTGCGCGAGGGCGAGAACACCCTCGCCGTCGAGGTCTACCGCTGGTCCGACGGGAGCTGGCTGGAGGACCAGGACATGATCGACCTGTCCGGGATCTTCCGCGACGTGTATCTGTACTCCGTCCCGCCCGTGCGCCTCGACGACGCCGAGGTCGGCACGGACTTCGACGACGGCTTCCGCGACGCCCGCCTCACCGTCCGCACCCGGCTGCGCAACCGTACGGACGAGAAGGCGAAGGCCCACACCGTCCGCGCCGTCCTCCACGGCCCCGACGGCGAGGAGGTGGAGACGGACGGGCTCGAAGCGAGCGCCGAGGTCCCCGCCCAGGGCACCGCCGACCTGAAGTTCGCCTGCGACGTCCGCCGCCCCGCGCCCTGGTCGGCCGAGAGCCCCAGCCTGTACGTCCTCGTGCTGACCGTGACCGGGCCCGACGGGCGTACGACCGAGACGCACCGCGTCCGCTTCGGCTTCCGCCAGGTCACCTACGGACCGGGCAAGCTGCAGATCAACGGCAAGCCGATCGTCTTCAACGGAACCAACCGGCACGAGTCCGATCCCGTGCACGGCCAGGCCGTGCCCGAGGAGACGATGCTGCGCGACGTCCGGCTGATGAAGCAGCACAACATCAACGCCGTCCGCACCTCGCACTACCCCAACACCCCGCGCTGGATGGAGCTGTGCGACGAGTACGGCCTCTACGTCATCGACGAGGCCAATCTGGAGTCCCACGGCATCCGCGACTCGCTCCCCGCCTCCCTCCCGGAGTGGACGGAGGCCTGCGTGGACCGGGCCCGCAGCATGGTCGAGCGCGACAAGAACCACGCCTGCGTCGTCATGTGGTCCCTGGGCAACGAGGCGGGCCAGGGCGACAACTTCCGGAAGATGGCCGACTGGATCCACCGGCGCGACGCCTCCCGGCCCGTGCACTACGAGGGCATGAACGAGGCCGCCGACGTGCACAGCCAGATGTACACGACGCCCGCCGACGTCGAGGCCTACGGGAAGTCCGGCAACCCCAAGCCGTTCCTGCTCTGCGAGTACGCGCACTCGATGGGCAACAGCACCGGCAACTTCCGCGAGTACTGGGACGTCTTCGAGAAGTACCCGAACCTGCACGGCGGCTTCATCTGGGACTGGGTCGACCAGAGCATCACGAAGCCCGTCCCCGGCGACCCCTCCCGCACGTACTTCTCCTACGGCGGCGACTGGGTCCCCGGCTACCCGACCGACGGCAACTTCTGCTGCAACGGCATCGTCCGCAGCGACCGCGAGCCGGACCCCGAGCTGCACGAGGTCAAGCACGTCTACCAGCGCGTGGCCTTCTCCGCCGCCGACGGCGAGGCGGCGAAGGGGCGGGTCACCCTCGCCAACAAGCACCTCTTCACCGGGCTCGACGCCTACGAGCTGCGCTGGGAGGTCACCCGCGACGGCACCCGCGAGCAGCACGGCACCCTGGCCCCTCCGGACACGGAGCCCGGCGCCAAGTCCACCGCCGAGCTCCCCCTCAAGCCCCCCGCACGCCCGGAACCCGGCGCCGAGTACTGGCTGAACCTCGCCCTCGTCCTGCGCCGCAAGACCCGCTGGGCCGATGCCGGGCATGAGGTCGCCACCGGGCAGCTCGCGCTGAAGGAGTGGCAGAGGCCCGCTCCCGAGGAACCCGGCACCGGCGGACTGCCGCCCGTCGAGTACGAGGAGACGGACGCAGGGGTCACGGTCTCCGGGCGGGACTTCCAGCTCACCCTGGACAAGGCCAAGGGCACGCTGACGGCCTTCACCCACAAGGGGACGCCGCTGCTCACGGAGGGCCCGGAGCCGAACTTCTGGCGCGCGCCGACGGACAACGACATCGGCCGCAAGTTCCAGGAGACGGCGAAGACCTGGCGCGAGGCGGGGAGCAAGCGGAAGACCGAGAGCGTGAAGGTCACCCGCGAGTCCGCGTCCGTCGTCGTGATCGAGGTCCGCGCCACGCTGCCGACCTCGCCCGCGACCAGCGCGTACACCACCGTCCTCACCGTGCGCGGCGACGGCGAGGTGCGCGTGGCGCACACCCTGGAGCCCGGCAAGGGGCTGCCGGACCTGCCGATGGTCGGCGCGCTGCTCACGCTCCCCGAGGAGTTCGGGACGTTCGCCTGGTACGGGCGCGGCCCGCACGAGAACTACCAGGACCGCCACACCGGCGCCCCCGTCGGCCGCTACCGCTCGACCGTGGAGGAGCAGTTCACCCCGTACGTACGCCCGCAGCAGTGCGGCAACGTCACCGGGGTGCGCTGGGCGACGCTCACGGGGAAGGGCGGCGGGCTGCGGGTGGAGACGGAGAAGGGCGACCATCTGGAGCTGAGCGCGCTGCGGTTCACCCCGCACGACATGGACGGGCCCAAGCACCCGTACGAGCTGAAGCCCCGCGGGGCGACGGTCCTCGGGGTCAACCACCGGCAGATGGGCGTCGGCGGCAACGACTCCTGGGGTGCTCCGCCGCTGGAGGAGTACCTCCTTCACGCGGACCGTACCTACCGTTACGGTTACCGCCTGCGAGCGGTCTGATCACACGAGGAAGGGCACCGACCATGGGCGACGGGCACGAGCGGCGGGACGACTTCACGACGGTGACGGACGGGACGCCGGTCGCCACGTACACCTGGCTGCCGGAGGGCACCCCGCGCGCCCTCGTGCAGATCGCCCACGGCGCCGCCGAACACGCCCAGCGCTACGACCGGTTCGCGCGCTTCCTCACCCGGCACGGGTACGCCGTCGTGGCCTCGGACCACCGGGGCCACGGCGCGACCGCCCGGCACACCGGCGGCTACGGCGCGGTCGGGGACACCGGCTGGCGCTCCATCGTCGGCGACCTCAAGGAGATCGGCGACCGGGTCCGGGCCGAACTCCCGGACGGCACGCCCTTCGTCTTCCTCGGCCACAGCATGGGCTCGCAGCTCGCCCGCGACTACGCGCAGGAGTACGGCGAGGGCGCCGGGCTGGCCGGGATGATCCTCTCGGGCACCTTCCGCTCGCTGCCCGGCAGCGAGGCGGAGACGGACATCCGGCGGCTGGAGGGCGAGGTCGAGCGGGGCGGGCGCGACGCGCCCTCGACGTACGTCGCCGAGCTCTTCGGCTCGTTCAACGACCCGTTCCCGCACCGCACCGGCTTCGAGTGGCTCTCGCGCGACGAGGCCGAGGTCGATCTCTACGCGGCGGACGAGCGGTGCGGCTTCCCGTTCAGCGCGGGCCTGGCGCTGGACTGGGTGGTCGGCAGCCGCAAGATCAACGACCCGGCGCAGCTCGCCCGGATCCCCCGTGACCTGCCCGTCCACCTCGCGGTCGGCGAGCAGGACCCGTGCAACCAGGGGATGACCCTGGTGTACGAGCTGCTGGAGGACCTGCGCTACGTGGGCCTGCGCGAGCTGACCTGGCGCGGCTACCCGGACGCGCGGCACGAGATCCTCAACGAGACCAACCGCGACGAGGTCCAGGCGGACCTCCTCGCGTGGCTCGACAAGCACGTCTGAGGCGTCAGCTCACCCCGTCACCCAGTCCTGCGCGAACTCGGCCGGCGAGGACGGACGCGCGTAGTACCAGCCCTGCGCCGTGTCGCAGCCCAGGTCGCGCAGCTGCGCGGCCTGGTGCTCCGTCTCGACGCCCTCCACCGTCACGGCCAGCCCCAGCGCGTGCGCCAGCGAGACGATGCCCTCGACGAAGGTGACGTCGACCGGGTCGGCGGGGTGGCGCTGGAGGCCCTGGGTGAAGGAGCGGTCGAGCTTGAGCGTGGTCGCGGGCAGCCTGCGGAGGTTGGCGAGGTTCGAGTAGCCCGTGCCGAAGTCGTCCAGGGCGATGTCCACGCCCATCTCCGCGAGCTGCCACAGGGGCTTCAGCTCGTCCTCGTCCGCGCCTATAAGAGCGCTCTCGGTGACCTCCAGGCAGAGCGACGACGGTGCGACACCGGCGGCCTCCAGGACGGCGATGGTGTCCGGCACGAGGTCGGGGTGGTGGAGCTGCCGGGGCGAGAGGTTCACGTTCACCCGCATCGGCTGCCCCGCCGCCCAGTCGCACGCCTGCCGTACGGCCTGCTCCAGCACCCAGCGGCCCAGCGGGACGATCAGCCCGGTGTGCTCGGCGAGCGGGATGAAGCGGTCCGGGCCGAGGCGGCCGTGGACCGGGTGCTCCCAGCGCACCAGGGCCTCCGCGCCGTCGACCCGGCCGTCGCTCATCCGGATCAGCGGCTGGTACTCCAGGAAGAACTCGTCCCGCTCCAGCGCGGCGGGCAGGTGGTTGGTGAGGCTGTGGCGGTCTATGGCCCGCGCGTCCGAGTCCGGGTCGGCCAGCTCGTAACGGTTCCCGCCCGCGTCCTTCGCGCGGTACATGGTGATGTCGGCGCTGCGCATCACCTCGGCCGGGCCCAGCTCGCCGCCGGGGCCCTCGACGATGCCGATGCTGGCCCGTACGGACAGCTCGCGGCCGTCCACCGAGATCGGGGTCGCCAGCGCGGCGAGCGCGGCGCGGGCCAGGGAGGTGACCTCCTCGCGGCCCTCCGGGTCGGAGATCAGCACCACGAACTCGTCCCCGCCGATACGGGCGACCAGGTGCGAGGGCGCGGGGGAGCAGGACTGGAGGCGCTCGGCGACGGAGATCAGGAGCTGGTCGCCGACGGCGTGCCCGAGGCTGTCGTTGACGGCCTTGAAGCCGTCGATGTCCAGATAGCACAGCCCGAAGCGCTTCACGCCGCTGCCGGGGGTCAGGATCCGGTCCAGGCGCTCCGCGAACAGCGTCCGGTTGGGCAGCCCGGTCAGCTCGTCGTGCGTGGCCTCGTAGCGCAACCGCAGGTGGAGCAGGCGGCGCTCGGTGATGTCCTCCATGAGCGCCAGCTGGTAGCGCGGCTCGCCCTCCGCGTCGCGCAGCAGCGACACGGTCAGATTGGTCCACAGCACGGTGCCGTCGGGGCGCTGGTAGGGCTTCTCGACGCGGAAGTGGTCGCGCTCGCCGCGCGCCAGCTCGCGGTGGAGCCGCCAGACGCCGGGGGCGTCGTCGGGGTGCACCCAGTCGTTGATGTTGCGGCGGCGCATCTCCTCCTCGGAGCGGCCGAACATCCGCGCCAGCGCCCCGTTCGCGTCGCGCAGGCGGCCGCTCATGTCGGCGATGCCGATGCCGATCGTCGCCTCCCTGAACACCGCGCGGAACCGGGTCTCGCTCGCGTGCAGCGCCTCCTCCACGGCGCTCTGCGCGGCCAGCGCGGCGCGCGAGAGCGCCTCCTGCTCGGCGAGCGTCCGCTCGCGCAGGGCGCGCGAGAAACCGGCCGCGATGGCGTGCTGGAGCCGGGCGCAGCGGGAGCGCGCGTCGTCCACGGGCAGGGCGCCCGGGGTGCTGCCGTAGAGCACCAGGTACGACTCGACGACGCCGAGGATGTGCGGCAGCGCGTCGGGGCTGGTGCAGTGCGCGGCGACCAGGGCCTCGCCGACCTGCCAGCCCGGCGCGGGGCTGAACGGATGCGCGTGCAGCGCCTCACCGAGCGTGCGCGCCAGGGGGTGGAGGTACTCCTCCAGCTCCACGCGGGTCATGGAGGTCTGCGTCGCAGGATAGACGGCGCGGCTCCAGATCGTCGCGAAACGGCGCAGCCCGTCGTCGTCCACGGGGGACGTCGGGACGGCCGGGGCCGTCGGGGCAGCCGTCAGGGCAGTCGGGGCCGCCGTCGGGCCCCCTTCGTCGTCGAGCTCGTCGCGCCCGTGCGTCCCGGAGGTCACCCGGCGAACCCCGCCTTGCGGCCCACCCCGGCGAAGCCGCAGAAGGAGACCGCGTCCTCCAGCTCGGGCGGGGAGTCGGGGCGCCACCGGGGCACCGGGACGAGGCCGGGCTCGATCAGCTCGAAGCCGTCGAAGAGCCGCTCGACGCCCTCCCGGGAGCGGATGACGAGCGGGGCGCTGGCCCGGCTGTAGACCTTCTGGACGCCGAGGCCGCCGTCGCGCTTGGGCCCGCCCTCGGGGGAGCCGTGGGAGAGCACCAGCAGGCTGCCGGGGGCCAGGGCGCGGCCGAACTCGGCGATCGTCTTGACCGGTTCGTCCTTGTCCTCGACGAAGTGGAGCAGGGCGACGAGCATCAGCGCGACCGGCTTGTCGAGGTCGAGGAGCCGCTCGACCTCCGGGCTCTCCAGCACGTCCTGCGGGGAGCGGAAGTCGGCGGAGACGATCGCCGCCTTCCCGTCGCCCTCCAGGACCACGCGGCTGTGCGCGACGGCCACCGGGTCGTTGTCGACGTAGACGACGCGGGAGTCGGGGTCGACGGCCTGGGCGACCTCGTGCACATTGCCGAAGGTGGGGATGCCGGAGCCGATGTCCAGGAACTGTGTGACGCCCTCGCCGAGCGCGAACCGGATGGCGCGGCGCATGAACGCGCGGTTCGTCTGCATGATCTTCGGGAGCCCGGGCCAGGCCGCGATCGCCTGCCGGGCCGCCTCCCTGTCGATCTCGAAGTTGTGCGAGCCGCCGAGGTAGTAGTCGTACATCCGCGACACACTGGGCACGTTGAGATCGATGCCCTGTGGGGCCCATGCGGGACGTTCCATCGAGGGGTCTCCAGCTCGGTCAGCACTACGGGGGTTGCCGATACGGGACATGAGGCTACTGACCCCGGGACTCCGCGTGGAAGGAATCGTCGGTTCTCCGGTGTGAACTCGTCCTGATCTTGCCCACCCGGAACGGTCCTTTCCGGGCATAGCACCCTGTCTCATGCCAGGAGGCGGGGCTTCCGCAGGGCTTCCGCGAGGCTTCCCCGGGCTTCCGGGGCCGGAGTGACGGCGTCCGGTCTCGTGCTGTTTAATTGCGAATCGTTCGCAAGAGCATTCGACCACCAGTAGGGAGCACGAGGGATGACGGCCCGGAAGGTACGGACAGCGACCGCCACAGCGATGGCCATGGCGGCGCTGGCGGGAGTGGCGGCCTGCTCCGCCCCGGGCAGCGACGACGGGGGTTCCGGGGGGAAGGATTCGGTCACCGTCGGTGTCGCGCAGGAGCCCGAGACGCTCAGCCCGCTCCTCGGCTACGGCCGCGAGGGGAACTCGAAGATATTCGACGGCCTCCTCAAGCACGACGCGGACATGGAGCTCAAGCCCGCGCTCGCCACGAAGCTCCCCGAGGTCAGCAAGGACGGCAAGACCTACACGTACACGCTGCGCGAGGGCGTGAAGTTCAGTGACGGCAAGCCGTTCACCGCCGACGACGTGGTCTTCACCTACGAGACGATCCTCGACAAGAAGACCAACAACGCCTACAAGGACGACTTCGCGGCCCTCAAGAGCGTCCGCGCCGAGGGCAAGCACAAGGTCGTCTTCACCCTCAAGTACCCCTACGCGGCCTTCGCCGAGCGCACGCTGCAGCCGATCGTCTCCCAGGCCGTCGCGAGCAAGAGCGACGTCAACAACGGCTCGTACAACACCAAGCCCGTCGGCACCGGCCCCTACACCCTCTCCAGCTGGCGCAAGGGCGAGAAGCTCAGCTTCAAGGCCAACCCGGACTACTGGGGCGGCAAGCCCGCCGTGAAGCGCTTCACCGTCGCCGTCATCGAGGACGACGACGTGCGCGCCACCCGCCTCAAGTCCGGTGACCTGGACGCCGCGATCCTGCCGCCGAACCTCGCGAAGCCGTACGAGAGCGACGACTCCAAGAAGGTCATCCAGGCGAAGACCGCCGACTACCGGGCCGTCTCGCTGCCCTCCGGCAACCCCGTCACCGGCGACAAGGACATCCGCCGCGCCCTCGACCTCGCCGTCGACCGCGGGGCCATGGTCAAGTCCATCCTCAACGGCGCGGGCAGGCCCGCCTACGGGCCGCTCGCCACCAACCACCCCTACTTCGCCAAGGGCACCGAGCGGAAGCACGACCTCGCCGAGGCGAAGAAGATCCTCGACAAGGCGGGCTGGAAGCCCGGCGAGGACGGCATCCGCGAGAAGGACGGCGAGCGCGCCGCGTTCAAGATCTGGTACTTCTCCGGCGACAAGCTCCGCCAGGACCACGCCCTCGCCTACGCCTCCGACGCCAAGAAGGCCGGGATCGACATCAAGGTCCAGGCGGGCAGCCGCGAGGTCGTCCAGCCCAAGCTCAAGCACGACGCGATGCTGCTCGGCAACGGCTTCCCGCCGGACCCCGACTTCGACCTGTACCCGGCGCTGCACTCCTCGCAGATCGGCAGCGGCTGGAACAACATGGCGTTCTTCAAGAGCGGGGCCGTCGACAAGGCCCTCGACGAGGGCCGCCAGAGCCGCGACGAGAAGGTCCGCCACAAGGCGTACGACACGGTCCAGAAGGAGCTGGCGAAGAACCCGCCGTACACCTTCCTCACCACCATCGACCACGTCTACGTGATCGACGACAAGTGGAAGGACCTCACCACCCAGACCGAGCCGCACGACCACGGCATCGGCGCGGGCCCCTGGTGGAACGTGCAGGACTGGCAGCCGAAGAAGTGACGAAGGCCGCGAGCGCGGCGCGCCGCCCGGGCGGTCCGGGCCACCCGGACCGCGCGGGCCGCAGGAGGCTCGGGGCCCCGGCGGCGCGCCTGGTCGGACGCAGACTGCTCGCCGCCGTGCCCGTGCTGGCCGCCGTGACCTTCGGCGTCTTCGCGGTCGCCGCCGCGTCCCCCTTCGACCCCGTGCAGCAGTACGCGGGCTCCGCCGGGCTCAACGCCTCCCAGGAGACGCTGGAGCAGCTCCGCCGCAACCTCGGCGTCGACGGGCCCTTCCCCGAGCGCTGGTGGCACTGGGTCACCCACGCGCTCTCCGGGGACCTCGGGAACTCCACGGCGCTGCGCCAGCCTGTCTCCCAGGTCATCGCCGAGCGGCTCGGCTGGTCGGTGGTGCTGTGCGCCGCGGGCTTCCTCTTCGCCGTCGTCGTCGGCACCGCGCTCGGCGTCGCCGCCGCGCGCCGCCGGGGCGGGCTCCTCGACCGGGCCGTCACCTCCGTCTCGTACGCCCTGGAGGCCGCGCCGCCGTTCTGGATCGGGCTCCTCGGCATCTGGTTCTTCGCGGTCCAGCTCGACGTGCTGCCCGCGGGCGGACTCACCGACTCCGGCAGCGACACGGTGACGGCCGGTGCCCTGCTCCGGCACCTGCCGCTGCCCGCGCTGGTGCTCGGCATCTCCCAGATCCCCTGGTTCCTGCTGTACGTACGCCAGGGCGTCGGGGACGCGCTGGAGGAGGACGCCGTGCGCGGCGCCCGCTCCCGGGGCCTCGCCGAGCGCACCGTGCTCCTCGGGCACGCCCTGCGCTCCGGGCTGCTGCCCGTGCTCACCCTGATCGGCTCGCGGGTCCCCGAGCTGATCACCGGCGCGCTACTCGTCGAGACGGTCTTCAGCTGGCCCGGCATCGCCTCGGCGACGGTGGAGGCGGCCACGTCGACGGACTTCCCGCTGCTCGCGGCCCTCACCACGCTGGCCACGGTCGCCGTGCTGCTCGGCAACCTGCTCTCCGACCTGCTCTACGGGCTGGCCGACCCCCGCGTCGCGATGGAGGAGATGTGAGCGCCACCGTGAAGCTCCGGGCCTCGGTGGGGCTCGTCGCGCTGGTCGTCCTCGTCGTCGTCCTCGTCCCGCTGCTCTTTCCTCTGGACGAGCAGGCCGTCGACATGGCGAACAAGCTCCAGCCGCCCTCCTGGGCGCACCCCTTCGGCACCGACGACGTCGGCCGTGACGTGCTGCTGCGCAGCGTCTACGGGCTCCGCGTCTCGCTGATCGTCGGCGTCGTCGCGGCACTGGCCGCCACGGTCATCGGTACGGCGGTGGGTGCCGCGGCGGGCGGGGCGGGCGGCCGTACGGACCGCCTCGTCATGCGCGTCGTGGACGTCTTCTCGTCCGTGCCGCACCTGCTGCTCGGGATCTTCATCGTCGCGATGTTCCGGCCCGGCATCTGGCCCGTCGTGATCTCCGTCGGACTCACGCACTGGCTCTCCACCGCGCGCATCGTCCGCGCCGAGGTGCTCTCTCTGCGGGCCCGGCCTTATGTGGACGCGGCGATCTCCGGCGGGGCGTCACGCTGGCGCGTGGCCGTACGGCATCTGTTGCCCGGCGTCCTGCCGCAGGCCGGACTGGCGGCGGTGCTGATGGTGCCGCACGCCATCTGGCACGAGTCCGCGCTCTCCTTTCTCGGGCTCGGACTGCCCACGCACAAGGCGAGCCTCGGCAACATGATCCAGGGCGCGCGGGGGACCCTGCTGGCCGGCGACTGGTGGCCGACCCTTTTCCCGGGGCTCTTCATCATCATCCCCACCCTCGCGATCGCCGGGCTGGCCGGCGTCTGGCGGGAACGGATCAATCCCCGCCGTCGATCGGAGCTGATGCTGTGAGTTCCGCCGCCGTCATTTCCGGGGCTGTGCCTGGGGTGCCCCTTGCGGTGCGTCGCAGCCTGCGGCTCGCGCCGTGGCTTGGCGCGCAGTTCCCCGCGCCCCTGGGGCGGTCCCTTCGGGGCCGGAGTTGTCGGGCTGTGCGGGGGGTGCCGCTTGCTGTGCGTCGCAGGCTGCGGCCTGCGTTGTGGCTTGGCGCGCAGTTCCCCGCGCCCCTGAAGCGGCCCCTTCGGGGCCTGCTTCGGGGCGCGATCCGAGGGCGCCGCGCTTCGCGGGCGCCGATCACCCCCTGCGCTTGGGAGGTCTGCGCCGGAGGCGCAGGGCTGGCAAGCGCAGCGCCTATGCCGGGTACGGGGGTGTTGGCGTGAAGCCGTTGTTGGCTGTGCGGGATCTCTCCGTTCAGTTCAGGATGCGGCGTGGGGGTGCCGTTGCTGCCGTTTCGGCGGTGTCTTTCGACCTCGCACCCGGTGAGTGCCTCGCCCTCGTGGGGGAGAGCGGGTGTGGGAAGTCCGTGCTGGCCTCCGCGCTGCTGGGGCTGCTGCCGGGGAACGCCGTCGTGCGCGGCGAAGCCTTGCTGCGCGGGGGCGGGGACCCTGTGGAGCTGCTGGGCGCCGATGAGCGGACTCTCGCGCGGAGCGTGCGGGGGCGGCGGGTCGGGCTCGTCCCGCAGAGTCCTGCCGCGCACCTCACGCCCGTACGCACCGTGCGCTCGCAGCTCGCGGAGACCGTGCGGGAACTGACCGGCGCCCGGAAAGAGGCGCTGGCGGAGGCGACGCGGGCCGCCGCCGAGCGGGCCTCCTTCCCCGCCGACCACCTGGACAGGTACCCGCACGAGCTGTCCGGCGGTCTGGCGCAGCGCGCCGCGACGGCGCTCGCGCTGGTCGGGGATGCACCGCTGCTGCTCGCGGACGAGCCGACCACCGGGCTCGACCGCGACCTGGTCGACAAGACCGTGGACGAGCTGCGCAGCCACGCGGACGACGGGCGCGGGCTGCTGATCATCACCCACGACCTCGCGGCGGCCGAGCGGATCGCCGACAGGGTCGCGGTGATGTACGCGGGACGCGTCGTCGAACTCTCCGCCGCCGACCGCTTCTTCGGCACGCCGGGCCCCCGGCACCCGTACGCGCGCGGCCTGCTCGACGCGCTGCCCGAGCGCGCGTTCACGCCCGTTCCCGGGATGCCGCCCGAGCTGGGCGCCCTGCCGGAGGGCTGCGCCTTCGCGCCGCGCTGTCCCCGGGCGAGCGAGGCGTGCGCGGTCCTGCCGCCGTTCGACGAGGGCGCGGCCTGTCACCATCCCGTCGTCCCCGAGCCCGAGCCCGAGTCCGAAGGGAGCCGGTCATGACGGCCACCGTGCCGCCCGCGCTGGAGCTGCGCCACGTCACCGCCGGGTACGACCGGCGCGCCCCCGTGCTGCGCGACGCCTCGCTCGCGCTCGCCGAGGGGGAGGCCGTCGGGCTGCTGGGGCCGAGCGGCTGCGGCAAGTCGACGCTCGCCCGGGTCGCGGCCCTGCTGCACCGCCCGGACGCGGGCACCGTGCTGATCGGCGGCGAGGAGGCGCGCGGCTGGCGGCACCGCGCCCCGCGCGCCCAGCGCACCGCCGTGGGCGTGGTCTTCCAGCAGCCGCGGCTCGCCGCCGACCCCCGGCTGACGCTGGCGGCGCTCGTCGCGGAGCCCCTGCGCGCCACGGGGCGGGGCGCCGAGGCCGCCGCGCGCGCCGAGGAGCTCGCCGAACGGGTCGGGCTCGGCCCCGACCTCCTCGCCCGCCGTCCCCACGAGGTGAGCGACGGGCAGCTCCAGCGGGCCTGCGTGGCGCGCGCCCTCGCCCTGCGGCCACGCGTGCTGGTGTGCGACGAGATGACGGCCATGCTCGACGCCTCGACCACGGCGGCACTGGTCGCGGTCGTCGAGGCGTACCGCGCGGACAGCGGCGCCGCGCTCCTCGCCGTCGGCCACGACCGCGTCCTGCTGGAGCGCTGGTGTGACCGTACGGTCGACTACGCCACGGGGCTCACGGACGCGGTCACACCTTCGCGCCCCGCTCCCGCAGGTACGCCAGCGGGTTGATGTCGGTCCCGTAGCCCGGGCCCGTACGGACCTCGAAGTGCAGGTGCGGGCCTGTCGCGTTGCCCGTCGCGCCCGAACGCCCTATGCGCTGGCCCGGGTCGACGGACTGCCCCGACCGTACGGAGATCGCCGACAGGTGCGCGTACTGGCTGTACTTGCCGTCGCTGTGCCGAAGGATCACCTGGTACCCGTACGCGTCGGCCCAGCCCGCCGAGACGACCTTCGCCTTGGCCACGGCCTTGACGGTCGTTCCCGTGCTCACGGGGAAGTCGACGCCCGTGTGGTAGCCGGAGGACCAGCTTCCGCCGGAGGCGCGGTACGCCGTGCCGGGGCTGACGCCGCTGACGGGCGCGGTGACGGACGACGAGGGCTTCGCCTTGGCCTGCTGCCGCTGCTTCTGCGGCTGCTGCTTGGGCTTCGCCTGCGGTTTGGCCTGGGGCTTCGGCTTGGCCTCGGCCTTGCGCTCCGGCTTCGGCTCCGGCTTCGGCTCCGGCTTCCGTTCCGGTTTCCGCTGCGGCTCCGCCTTCGCCTTCTGCGGCGCGCCCGTGAGGCGCAGCTCCTGGCCGGGGAGGATCAGGTCGGGGTCCTTGCCGATGGTGGAGCGGTTCCGCTCGTACAGGCCCCGCCAGCCGCCGTCGACCGACTGGCCGTCCGCGATGGAGAACAGGGTGTCGCCGCCGACCACTTCGTACGTGGTCTGCTTCTTCTTCCGCTCCTCCTTGGCGCGTTCGGCCTTCTCGTCCTTGGCCTTGTCCTTCGGCGGCGCGCTCCTCTGCTTCTGCTTCGCGGACGCCTGCTGGACACGGGGCCCGGCGCCCGGCTCGGCGCTGCCCTTGGTGAGTCCCGCGCGGGGGCCGCAGTTGGGCCACGCGCCCGGTCCCTGCCCGGCGAGGACCTTCTCCGCGACGGCGATCTGCTCGTCCTTGGTCGCCAGGTCGGCGCGCCCGGCGAACTTGCCGCCGCCGTACGCCTGCCAGGTGCTCTGGGTGAACTGGAGCCCGCCGTAGAACCCGTTGCCCGTGTTGATGTTCCACTTGCCGCTGCTCTCGCAGGCGGCCACCTTCTCCCACGCGTCCTGCGGGGCCGCGTGGGCGACCTGCGCGCCGACGAGTGGGATGGCTATGCCCGCACCTCCGGCGGTCACCTTGAGCGACGTGCGCGAGACGGTGCTTGGCTTGTAGCGGCGGTGGCGCCCACGAGCGGACATGGCCGGTCCCTCCGTTGAATTGGCGGCCCACGGACAAGAGTTGCCGAGCGGGCCCACGATAGAGGCGCTGTTCTCCAGGTCACAAGAGGTCACATACGGTTACTGCGTTACAGGTCGATGCCCCGGTCCCGGGCGCGTTGGAGCGCCGCCTCGTCGGCTCCCGCCTCCTCCAGGTAGACCTCGCACACCAGACGGCCCGTGCCGGACAGGTTGTGCTCCAGCTCGTAGAGGCTGATCTCGGTGCCGTCGGCGAGCAGGAACACGTGCTCGTAGACCGAGCACCACACCTGGCACTCGCCGGTGCGCGCCGCGGGCTTCGGTACGTGCATGATCTGGTGCCCCAGCGCGGTGGCGAGCAGGCGCAGCGTCTCCTCGCCGGGCCGGTCGGGGTTCTCGGCACGGCGGAGCAGGCGGCGGGCGTGCTCGGGCGAGTCCCGCTCGGCGTGGCCCGGGGCGCACCCGGGGCCGAGGGGGAAGGCGGCCGGGGGTTCGTCCTCGAAGTCCTCATCGGTGAAACCGTCGAGCAGCTCGTCATCGCCCAGCTGTGCGAAGGTCTCGTCGTCCATCCAGCGGTGGACGCGCCGCTCGGAACGGCGCAGCGCCTCCTCCGACTCGTAGATCTCGTACAGCTCGCGCCCGTCGCCGTCCTCGGTGTCGTAGCACAGCTCCCACAGCAGCAGGCTGCCGCCGTCGGCCAGCAGGAAGACATGCCGGAAGCTGCTGCACCGCAGCGTCGGCGGGGGTGTGCTGCGGTGGCGCCATCCGTACAGCTCCGTCTGGAACATCACGGCGCTCTCCAGGCGGGAGAGCACGGAATCCGAGACGTCGAACGGATTCTGGGCCCGTGCGAGCAGCACTTGGAGATGGTGTGCAGGCGTCGGGTGCACTTCCTCGCCCATCGCGGAACCCTCCCGGCGTACAGCCAACAACCGATCGATCCCCGCGGGCACTCACCGTAGCGCCCCGAACGCGGTGCGCGGGCGGATTCCGGGGAATCGGCTTCTGCACGGGGAGCGCATGGGGGCCACACGGGGAGCGCACGGCGGGCACACAGGGGCTGCACGGGAGGCGCCCTTCAGGGCGTGAGCGGCGGCGCACGGGGAACGACAAGGTGGGTGCGCACAATTGAGCCCTCTGTCGCGGGCGCGGCGGAGGCGGCGCGAAAGGGGCGTGGCCATGACCACACTGCCCATCGGCTACGAGAGTTACTGGCTGCTCTCCGCCGCCGGATCGCCCTATGCGCCGCTGGCGGCCGACAGCAGGCCCGGCGTGGTCGACGTCGCGGTGGTGGGCGGCGGCATCGCGGGGCTCTCGGTGGCGTGGGAGCTGGCCCGCGCGGGGCGGAGCGTGACCGTACTGGAGTCCGACCGGATCGCCGCGGGCGTCACGGGCCACACGACGGCCAAGGTCTCGGCGCTGCACGGCCTCCACTACGCCCGGCTGCGGGACCGGCGCGGCCCGGAGTGCGCCCGGCTGTACGCGCTCTCGCAGCAGGGCGCGATCGAGCATCTGGCCGAGGTCGCGGCCGGGCTGGGCGCCGAGTGCGAGCTGGAGCGCGTCCCCTGCTACACGTTCGTGGAGGGGGAGGGGCACGAGGACGAGATCCGCGCCGAGGCGCAGGCCGCCGCCGAGGCGGGCCTCGACGCCTCGTACGTGACGGAGACCGGCCTCCCCTTCCCGGTGCGCGCGGCCGTACGGGTGGAGGGGCAGGCCCAGTTCCATCCGCGCAAGTACCTGCTCGCGCTCGCGGAGGACCTCGTGCGCCGCGGCGGCACGATCCACGAGCGCACCCGGGTGCTCGCCCTGGACGAGGGCGAGCCGTGCGTGCTCACGGCCGAGAACGGCGCGGAGGTGCGCGCCCGCGACGTGGTGGTGGCCACGCACTACCCGGTCTTCGACCGCGCGCTGATGTTCTCCCGCCTGGAGCCGCGCCGCGAACTGGTCATCGCCGCGCTGCTGCCCGAGGACCAGGACCCCGGCGGCGGCTATCTCACGCCCGAGCGGGCCACGCGCTCGGTACGGACGGCGCCGTACCCGTTCCGGGAAGGGCAGCGGCTGCTGATCGTCACCGGCGAGAAGTTCACCCCCGGCATGCCGGGCATCGGCTCGGTCGGCGCCCGTTACGAGCGGCTCGCGGCGTGGACGTACGAGCGCTTCCCCGACGCCCGCCCCGTGCACCGCTGGGCCACGCAGGACAACGAGACGACCGACCAGGTGCCGTACATCGGGCGGTTCCACCCGGCGACGCAGCACACCTATGTGGCGACCGGCTTCGGCGGCTGGGGCATGGCCTCGGGCGTGCTGTCCGGGCAGCTGCTGGCCGCACACCTCACGGGCGACGCGCTGCCGCCCTGGGCGAAGCTCTACGACCCGGTGCGGCTGCGCCCGCGCGAGGCGCCCGCGCTGCTGCGGCTCCAGTCCGCGGTGGCCCGCCGCTTCGTCGGCGACCGGCTGCGGCCCTCGTACGTCGACTCGGTGGACGAGATCAGTCCGGGTACGGGCGCGATCGTTCGGATCCAGGGGCGGCGCTGCGCCGTGCACCGGACGGCGGAGGGCGAGCTGCGCGCGCTCTCGCCGCGCTGTACGCACCTGGGCTGCCTGGTCCGGTTCAACGACGCCGAGGGCGCCTGGGAGTGCCCCTGCCACGGCTCGCGCTTCGGCATCGACGGCGAGGTGATCCAGGGCCCGGCGACCCGGCCGCTGGAGCCGCGCGACGACATCGGTTGATCCGGCCGGGTGGTAGCGGGGCGGCGGGGGCCGGGCGTCGCGGAGCTGCGGGGGAGAGGCGTGCCTAGCATTCGGAATCATTTAGTCCGCTCATCGCGGAGGTGTACTCCATGCACGCCATGCACGCACTCTTCCGGGACCCACGGGTCCGCCCCCGCGCCCGGCGACTGCGCGGGCTGGCCCTCGCCGGGACCGCCTGCGCCCTCCTCTCCTGCGGCGTCGCGCCGCACGGCGCGCAGCAGGGGGCCGCGGCCGAGCGCGACGCCGGGCGCGCGAAGGCGCTCAACATCCTCTTCGTGGGCCTCGACTCGCGCGCGGGCCTCACCCCCGAGACGCGCGACCGCCTCCACGTGAACGGCAAGGCGTGCGACTGCACGGACGTGATGATGCTGATGCACGTCTCCGCCGACCGGCGCCGCGTCAGCTTCGTGAGCCTGCCCCGGGACTCCTACGTCCGCTTCGCGCCGCACAAGGACGGCGACAAGCCGCTGACCTCCCACCAGGGGAAGATCAACGCGGCCCATCAACACGGCGGCCCTGCGCTCACCGTCCGTACCGTCGAACAGGCGACCGGGCTGCGCGTCGACCACTACGCCGAGACCGACTTCGCCGACTTCGTGAAGACCGTGGACACCCTCGGCGGCGCCAGGATCTGCACCCGTAAGGCCCTCTGGGACGAGAACGCCGGGCTCGACATCACGGAGGGGAAGCACGACCTCGCCGGACGGGAGGCCCTGCGCTACGCCCGCGCCCGGCACGTCACCCCGCCCGGCGACCTCGGCCGCGTCCGCCGTCAGCAGCAGCTCGTCGCCGGGATCCTCCAGCGGCTGACCGGCGGCGAGGCGGCCGGGGACCCCGTCGCGCTCCTGCGCACGGCCCGCGCGTTCCGGGAGACGGTGCGTACGGACGACGGGCTCACCGCACGGAAGCTGGTGCGGCTCGCCGGGGAGCTGCGGGGGCTGAGCCCCGCGCGGACGGAGTTCGCGACCGTGCCCATCGACGGGTTCGACCACCGGGTGCCGACCTGGGGCTCGACGCTCACCTGGGACGAGCCGCGCGCCCGCGCCATGTTCCGCGCCCTGCGCGAGGACCGCCCGCTCCGGAACGAGCCCCGGCTGCGCCCGCCGCACGGCGTCCGCCCCGTCGCGATGGAGCCCAACCTGATCCCCGTACGGGTCGAGGGCACGGACGAGGCGAGCCTCCGCGTACGGAACGCGCTGCGCCGCAACGGCTTCGACGTCCTGGACGGGACGGGCGGCGGAGTCGGCCCGGCAGCGGCGAAGGACGCGAAGGGCACCACCATCACCTACGCGCCCGGCTACGACCGCGAGGCCGAGGTGCTGGCCACCGCGCTGCCGCGCGCCAAGGCGCTCCCCGAGGTCGGCCACGCGCGGACCCTGACGGTCCGGCCGGGGACCGCGCGCACCCGGCTGGCGCGGATCGTCCACGACCGCAGCAGCGTCGAGGGCGCCCCCGCGACCGCCGAGGCCCTTGCCTGCGACCCGACGGGCGGCCACGGCCCGCGCTAGCGCGCCCGCTAGAGCCAGTCCGGACCGGTCTCCAGCACGGTGGTGTCCAGCGACTCCAGCAGGGCGAACTGGGGACCGGTCCGGGGCAGTTCGTACCGGAAGAAGTAGCGGGCCGCCTGGCGCTTGCCCTTGTGGAAGGCGTCGTCACCGTCCGCAGCGAGAAACTGGCCGAGCCAGTGCCAGGCCACCACCACATGGCCGACCGCCTCCAGATACGCCGAGGCGTTCGCGAGCGCCACCGTCGGGTCGCCCGTGCCCCACAGCCGCGCCGTGACGGCGGTCGTACGGTCCCAGGCCGCGCGCAGCTCCGCGCCGAGCGCCGCCGCCTCGCCGCCCGCGCGCTCCGCGCGGGCCAGCGTCGCGCCGATCGCCTCGCCCAGCGCCGCGAGCCCGGCGCCGCCGTCCTGGACCGCCTTGCGGCCCAGCAGGTCGAGGGCCTGGATGCCGTGGGTGCCCTCGTGGATGGGGTTGAGGCGGTTGTCGCGGTAGTGCTGCTCGACGTCGTACTCGCGGGTGTAGCCGTAGCCGCCGTGCACCTGGACGGCCAGGTCGTTCGCCGCCAGGCACCACTGCGAGGGCCAGCTCTTGGCGATCGGGGTGAGCACGTCGAGCAGCAGCGCGGCGCGGGCCCGCTCCTCCTCCGACTCCGCGGTGAGCTGCTCGTCGACCAGCCGCGAGCAGTACAGCAGCAGGGCCAGCGCCCCCTCGACGTACGACTTCTGGGCCAGCAGCATCCGGCGTACGTCCGCGTGCTCGACGATCGGCACCTGGGGGGCCTCGGGGTCCTTCGCGCCGTCGCCGGTCAGCGGGCGGCCCTGGGGGCGCTCGCGGGCGTACTCCAGGGACTTGAGGTAGCCCGTGTAGCCGAGGGCCATCGCGCCCGCGCCGACGCCGATACGGGCGCCGTTCATCATGTGGAACATGTACGCGAGCCCCCGGTGCGGCTCGCCCACGAGATGGCCGACCGCGCCCGCCTCGCCGCCCGGCGTGTGGCGGGAGCCCTCGCCGAAGTTGAGCAGCGCGTTGACGGTGCCCCGGTAGCCCATCTTGTGGTTGAGCCCCGCTGGCACCACGTCGTTCCGCTCGCCGAGCGAACCGTCCGGGCCCACCAGGTACTTGGGCACGACGAAGAGCGAGAGCCCCTTCACCCCGGGCGGGCCGCCGGGGATGCGGGCGAGGACCAGGTGGACGATGTTCTCGGCGAGCTCGTGGTCGCCGCCGGAGATCCACATCTTGGAGCCGAAGAGCCGGTACGTGCCGTCCGGGCGCTCCTCCGCCCTGGTCGTCACGTCGGCGAGCGAGGAGCCCGCCTGCGGCTCGGAGAGGCACATGGTGCCGAAGAACCGGCCCTCCAGCATGGGGCGGACGTAGGTCTCGATCTGCTCGGGCGAGCCGTGGGCGCACAGCAGGCGCGCGTTGCCCAGGGTGAGGAAGGGGTAGGCGGCCGTGGCGATGTTCGCCGCCTGGAAGTAGGCGAAGCAGGCCGTGGCGACGGTCTGCGGCAGGCGCATCCCGCCGAACTCCTCGTCCATCGCGGCCGCGAGCAGCCCCGACTTCGCGAAGACCTCCAGCGCCTCGGCGGCCTCGGGCACGATGTGCACCCGCTCGCCGTCGAACCGCGGCTCCTCCTGGTCGCTCTTCTTGTTGTGCGGGGCGAAGTGGCGGGCCGCGATCTGCTCGCTGAGGTCGAGCGCGGCGTCGAAGGTCTCGCGGGAGTGCTCCGCGTACCGCTCGCGGCGGGTGAGGGACTCGGTGTCCAGCCAGGTGTGGAGCAGGAAGTCGAGATCGCGGCGGGAGAGCAGGAGCGAGGGTGTGGCCATGGAGGTGATCCGATCCGTCCGGTCCCGGTGAGAGGGCTAAGCGCTTGCTTATGCTCCGCCCCCGGGACCGGACCTGTCAACGCACCTCCACCCGCAGTGGGCGCGCCGCCACCGTCTCGCGGGGCACCCGCCCCACCAGACCCAGCACCGTCGCCCGCTCCTCGCCCTGCCCGAAGCGGCCCAGCCACGCGTCGGCCGACGGGCTCTCCGTGGAGAGCGTCAGCCCGAACTCGTACACCCCGGGCCGCCCGGGCACGAAGGCGCCGAACGTGGTCAGCGGCAGATAGCCGGGGCCCGTCGGGTCGAACGCCTCGCCGGGCTCCAGCTCCCTGAAGTCCCCGGGGCGCAGCGGTCCCACGAGCGGGTCCTCCGGGCGCCGGGGCGCGTGGACGGCCCGCCCCTCGTACGTCACCGAGGGCACGTAGTGCGGATAGCGCACCCGGTCCTCCGAACCGTCCAGCACGCCCGCCGCCCACACCCGGCGCGCCGAGGTGTTGTGCACCGTCACCGTGACCGGCACCGGACTGCCCACGGGGTGGGGGAGTACGGGGCCGCGCAGCTCCACGACGAACACGGGCACGCGGCCCCGCCTCCCTCCGTCACGATTCCCTCAGCTGCCGTACTCGGCGGCGAGCTTGGCCTTCTCCGCCTCCGCCTGGTCCTTGATCGCGTCGACGACGTGCCGGTTGAGCCCCTGGTCGCCGAAGTGCGTGGCCATCCGGTCCAGCACGGCCGTGGCCTGCTCCAGGTCGCCCTGCTTGGCCTCGGCGCGCGCCAGCCTGCGCATCACCATGTTCAACGTGATGGAGTCGACGCCCGTGCCCTGCATGCTCGCCTCGGCCACCGGGGTCAGCTGCTGGATGGACTCCTTCGTGTCGGCCGGGCGCACCTCCAGCCCTTGGCCCTCCTTGCCGGGCGTCACGCTCTTGAACTCGTGCTCCGCGTTGAGCCCCCGCACCATCCGCGCGTACACCGCGAACGGGTGCTTGCCGTGCTGGTCGACGATCTGCTGCAGCGCCTCGTTCCCGGCGCGCAGCGAGGGCGAGTCGGAGCCCATCAGCGCGAAGAGCGTGCCCTGCTCCTCGCCCATCATCAGCTCGCCCACCTGTTCGTCCGTACGGCTCATCGGATGCCGCACCGTCACCCGCAGCACGGGCGAGACCACGCGCGAGCCGTCGGTCGCGAGATAGACCGCGCGCAGCTCGTACGTACCGGGCTGCTGGAAGTAGTGCCCCTGCTGGCCGTAGCCGATGTACGCGCTCGTGTAGAGGGCGGGGCGCGCGGCGTCGAGGGTCTGGGTGCGCTCCTCGTCCACGCAGCGCCGCAGCAGCGGACGGAAGAGGACCGTACGCCCGGACGGCTGCCGGATGGCGAGGCTCACCAGGTCGTTGTTCGGGTGCAGATAGCCGTGCGTACTGCGGCCGCGCAGGTCGGTCGTCGCGAGCTTCAGCTCGACCACCAGCGGCTCGCCGAACTCGTACGCCCGCTTGCCGCGCAGCTCCAGCCGCAGCCCGGACTGGTCGAGGAGCGGCTCGTCGAACGCCTCGGCGTCCAGCTCGGCGGCGCCCCTGCCGAAGGCGTTGGCCCCCATGACCACGTTCTTGTAGTAGCCGTGCCGCAGGTGCAGCAGCTCGTTGGCCGTGAACTGGAAGGGGAACCCCGCCCAGTAGGCCGTCTCGCCCGTGGGGGCGCCGCCGCCCGGGTCGTAGTTCTGCGGGTAGTTCATCCAGGACAGGTCTCCGAAGCCCTGGTTGGGACCCAGCGGCGCGGGCGGGGTGGCCAGGTTCTTCTGCCAGGAGTGCAGCAGGTTGAAGGAGTGGCCCAGCTCGTGCACGTACGTGCGCAACTGCGCGCGCTGGCGGGCCGGGTCGGTGCCCTGGATGAGGTCGTAGAAGACCGCGCAGCCCTGCCGCTGGAAGGCGTCCTGGGCGTCGAACATGATGCCGCGCACCCCGGACAGCCCCTCGTACTTGCTCGCGACGAGGAGCCACACCAGCCACTGCGGGGCGTTGCGCCAGCGGCTGAAGTTGGCCTGCATGGCGCCGTGCAGCTCGCCGTCCGTCCAGCCGTTCGAGCTGTCCGCCAGCACGTTGGCCGCGCCGGTGCTCAGCATCTGGATCCCGGCCTCCGCGAACGCGGCGGGCACCGTCAGCACCCGCGCCGGGCTCCCGGGCGGCTGCGGCAGCGAGCCGGTGTTGTACGAGACGAACGGGACCTTGCCCGCGACCGAGTCCTGTTCCCACTGCACGGTGCGGAAGTACGGGGACGTGAACGGGCAGAGGTAGCTCGCGCCCTTCGTGCCGTCGGTGCGGAGGAACTGCACGGTGGCCGCGCCGCGCGGCTGGGCGACCGTACGCAGCGGGATCGTCACCTGGACGACCGGGTAGCTCGCGCTCCAGGTGAACGTGCCCAGGCCCCGGATCACGGCCTCCGTCGCCGTGCGGGTCACGGAGACGGTGTTCACCACGAACGAGCCGTAGTAGCCGATCGTCGAGCCGGTGGTGGTGAAGAAGTCGGCGCTCAGCCTGTTGAGCGGGCGCCGCCCGTCGACGTCGACGCGGAGTTCGAGCTGGGTGCCGCCGCCGTTGCGGTAGCGGCCCTGGAGCGGGTGGAAGCCGCTGAGCGGGGCCTCGGTGGGCTGCGGGGCCTCGTCGGTGCGGACGCCCTCCTCGGCGGCCGGGACGGCGTCGGCGTACGCGGTGGCGGAGACGCCGGAGGAGACGGGCGACGTGGTGGAGAGGGCGGGTTCGGTGCTGCTGTTCACCCCTGCCGTGGGGTCCTCGATGGCTGATGACATGACGGAGTGCCCTTCGCTTGCCTGGGTGCGCTGTGGAGTGGCGGCGCGGTGTGCGCGCCGCCGGGCACCTGGTCGGCCAGGAGGACTTTCCGGGAACGTGCCGTGCCTGGAAACTCGCAGCACCGACAGGACCTGTCAATGCGCGGATTCGGTGATTTCCAGGGCGAACGGGAGTGCGCTCAGGGCTTGCGCGCCACCGCCGTGTGCAGCGTCAGCGCGTCCTCGGGGAGCCCGGGCCCCTCCGGCCCCGGGCGCCAGAGATGCGCCATGGTCAGCCCGGGGTCGAGCAGCTCCAACCCCTCGAAGAACCGGGCCACTTGCGCCTTCGTACGGGGCACGAAGGCGGTGCCGCCCCGCTGGTAGATGCCGATCACGTCGTCCGCCCTGTCCGACAGTTCGTCGTCCGGGATGTCGGCGATCCCGTGCGTGAGGCAGAGGAAGCTGCCCGGCGCGAGCGCGTCGAGCAGCGTCCGCACGATCTCGTACGGACGCCGCTCGTCGGGCACGAAGTGCAGCAGCGCGTTCACCGACAGGGCGACGGGGCGGTCCAGGTCGAGCGTGCCCCGCAGCTCCCCGGAGGCGAGGATCGCCTCCGGCTCGGTGACGTCCCCGTGCAGATACGCCGTGCGGCCCTGCGGGGCGCTGTGCAGGAGGGCGCGGGCGTACTGCAGGACGATGGGGTCGTTGTCGGTGTAGACGACCCGGCACTCCGGCGCCACGCCCTGGGCCGTCTGGTGGAGATTGGGCTCGGTCGGGATGCCGGAGCCGATGTCCAGGAACTGCCGCACGCCGTGCTCGGCGGCGAGCACCCGGGTGGCCCGGTGCATGAAGTCCCGGTTGGCGTGCGCCGCCGGGACGATCTGCGGCAGCGCGGCGACCACGGCCTCGGCGGCCCGTACATCGGCCTCGTAGTGGGTCTTGCCGCCGAGGTAGTAGTCGTACATGCGAGCCGCATGGGGCTTGCTCGTGTCGATCCGTGGCACGTCGCGCTGTCCCGCCATGGGGCTCACTCCGCCTTCCGGGGAATCCGGGTGATCAGGGCTTACGTGCCACGCCGGCGTACATGCTCGGCTCGTTCTCCTTCAGCTCGGACGGCATCGAGGGATCGGGCCGCCACATGTGCGCCATGGTGATGCCCGGGTCGATGAGCTCCAGTCCCCGGAAGAACCGGGCGACCTCGGCGGAGGTGCGCAGCCGCAGCGGCGTGCCGCCCTGGGCGTAGATCTCCTCGACCTCCCTGCCGAGCGCCGCCAGCGCCGGGTCGTTCACCTCCGAGGTGGCGTGCGTCAGGCAGAGGAAGCTGCCCGGGGCCAGCTGGCTGACGAGCGCGTCGAGGATGTCGTACGGATTCTGGTCGTCCGGGACGAAGTGGAAGAGCGCGTTGACGGAGAGCGCCACCGGACGGTTCAGGTCGAGCGTGCTGTAGAGCTCGTCGGAGTCGAGGATCGCCTCCGTGTCGGTCGCGTCCGCCTGGACGTACGCCGTACGGCCCTGCGGGGCGCTGTGCAGGAGCGCCTGGGCGTACTGGAGGACGATCGGGTCGTTGTCGGTGTACACGACCCGGCACTCCGGGGAGACGCCCTGGGCTATCTGGTGCAGGTTGGGCTCGGTGGGGATCCCCGTGCCGATGTCGAGGAACTGCCGCACGCCCCGCTCGGAGGCGAGCCAGCGGGTGGAACGGATCATGAAGTCCCGGTTGGCGCGGGCCATGGCCCCCGCGAAGGGGACCTTGGCGACCACGGCCTCGGCGGCCTGGACGTCGACCTCGTAGTGGGTCTTGCCGCCGAGGTAGTAGTCGTACATACGAGCCGAGTGCGGCTTGGTCGTGTCGATCATCGGTGCGTTGCCGTATCCGGCCATCCGAGTCTCCGTTCCGGGTGGGGTGGTCAGGTCCGTACCGGTGGGGGGGTCAGGCGAGGAGGAAGTCCGCCTCGCCCTGCTTGGCGCCCTGAATGAACTTCTCGATCTCGTGCGTGGTGTAGATCAGCGCCGGGCCGTCCGGGTCGGTCGACTGGCGGAGCGCGACACGGCCGTCGACGAGCTTCATCGCTTCGACGCAGCTTCCCCCGTTGGTGCCGCTCCACGGCTTGTGCCAGCCCTCGGAACCGAGGTCCTTGGCGGGCATGCCGTTGTATATATGGCCCGTCTGGCCCGTGTGATCCATGTGATCAGAACTCCTTGCGGATCTCACCGAGGAGGGCCTCGGTGTGTGGTACTGGCGCGGCCTGCGCGCCCATGCGGTCCAGGACCTCCAGGTAGACGGCCGTGTCCGGACGCTGGTCCAGATAGGTCGCACCGGTGAGCCCCTCCGTATAGACGATGTCCGGGAGCTCCGGGATGTCGAAACGGAAGAGCTGGAAAGGTCCGAACATCCCGGGGTGTGGACCGGCGGTGAACGGGATGATCTGGAGGGTGACGTTCGGCCTCGCGACCAGCGCGATCAGATGGTCGATCTGCTCGCGCATCACCTGCGGCGATCCCACGTGCCGGCGCAGCACCTGCTCGTCGAGCACGGCCCACAGGGTGGGGGCCTTGGGCCCGTCGAGCAGCCGCTGCCGCCCCGTGCGCAGGGCCACCCGGCGGTCCATCTCCTCGTCGGAGGCGTGCGGGAAGCCGGTGCGCAGCAGGGCGCGCGCGTAGTCCTCCGTCTGGAGCAGACCGGGGACGCAGTGCGGCTCGTACGCGCGGATCAGGCTGGCCTCGCCCTCCAGGCTCACGTAGAGGCTGAACCAGGCGGGCAGGACGTCGCGGAAGCTGTGCCACCAGCCGGGCTGGTTCGCCTCGTCCACGAGGGACAGGAACGAGGTGATCTCCTCGTCCGTGAGCCCGTAGATCCGCAGCAGCTTCTCCACGTAGGGAGGCTTGAGACCCACCTCGGCCTTCTCCATGCGGCGCACCGTGGTCGTGTTGACACTCAGTGCGTACGCCGCGTCGCTGAAGGAAACTCCCGCGCTCTCCCGCAGGTCCCTCAGACGCAGTCCGAGGACTATCTGCCCCACGGTCGGCGCGGACCGCAACTCAGCCACGTGTGCCTCCCTCGACTGCCTCCCCAGCGGACCTGACGCGTCAGCAGTGTGCCATGGCACGAGGTGCAGCAGCCATACTGCCGATGCGATTCTGCGAATTGCAGAACTCCTCTTGCCATCTGTGAAGGATGCGGAGCATAGTGAACAGCGTGACCCAGCTCATGTGGGCTGCGGCACCCTCCACAGGTAGACGGAAGGCATCGCTCGTGGCCCCCTCGCGTCCCGACGTGAAGCTCTCCTTGCCGCAGCAGGTCGAAATGGCCCATGCCGTGCGCGAGGAAGGTTTCGAGCTTCCCGCGCACACGTCCTCCGTGTCCCGCGCCCGCGCGCGGGTCCACGCGCACCTGCGCCGCTGGGGCTTCCCGGAGGACCTGGGGCACACCGCGCAGCTCGTGATCTCCGAGTTCTTCACCAACGCCGTACTGCACACCGACAGTGGCCAGATAAGTTGCAGCCTCCAGCTCAGCGGCCAGCGCCTGCGTATAGAGGTGACCGACGAGGGCACGGAGCGCTGTTCTCCGAAGCTCCGGGACGCCACCGACGACGAGGTCAACGGCCGCGGGCTGCAGCTTGTCAGCGCCCTCGCGGAGAGATGGGGGGTTTCCGCGGGGGACCACCCCCGGCGCGGACGTGTGGTCTGGGCCGAGCTGGGCCCGCACTGACCGTCCGCCCGCGCCGGGGCCGTACCGGCCCCACGGCTCGGACCCGCCGCACCCCGATTTCCCCTGTTCCAGGGGCACTTGCCGTGGCCACTGACGTACTCTGCGTGGGATGCTTCCGCGTGACGGCACGAACACGGAAGCGGAATCGGACGCGGGGACACGGGTGAGGCGCATGCGGGAAGAGGAATCCGGAATCGACGAGTTCGGCGTGGACGTCACCACCCCGAGCGTGGCCCGGATGTACGACCACTATCTCGGCGGCAAGGACAACTACGCCGTGGACCGGGACGCCGTCTCCGAGCTCGACAAGGTCGTGCCCAGCACCAAGCCGCTCGCGATCAACAACCGGCGCTTCCTCCAGCGTGTCGTGCGCATCCTCGCCCAGGACTACGGGATCCGGCAGTTCCTCGACCACGGCTCCGGCCTCCCCACGCAGGACAACGTCCACCAGGTCTCCCAGCGCGTGGACCCCGCCTCCCGTGTGGTCTACGTCGACAACGACCCCATCGTGCTGGCCCACGGCCGCGCCCTCCTCCAGGAGAACGACTTCACGTCGGTGATCCAGGCCGACATGCGCGAGACCGACGCGATCTTCGACCACCCCGAGGTGCGCCGGCTGATCGACCTGGACCGGCCCGTGGCCGCGCTCTTCGTCTCGGTGATGCACTGCATCCCGGACTCCTCGGACCCCGCGGCGCTGGTGCGGCGCGTGACCGAGCGGCTGCCCTCGGGCAGCTTCCTGGTGATCAACCAGCTGGTGAGCGAGGACAAGGCCACCCGCGACTTCGTCACCGACTTCATGGACCGCAGCACCCACGGCAACTGGGGCCGGGTCCGCCAGGCGCACGAGGTCGAGCGGTACTTCGACGGGCTGGAGATCCTCGACCCCGGCCTCGGAGAGATCAACGACTGGCGGCCCGACTCGGACCTGGGCCCGCGCCAGCTCACCGACGAGTGGTACGAGTTCGGCGGGGTGGCCCGCAAGCCGTAGGCCCGTAGGGCGCCGCGGGGGAGCCCGCGGCGCTCAGTACTCCTCCAGCAGCCTTTCCAGGAAAGCGGTGGTTCTGGAGGGCGGTTCGGCCGTGGCGCACAGCCGGTCCATCACCACCATGTAGCTCTCCACCTCCTCGCGCTTCTCCAGATAGAGCGAGGAGGTCAGCTGCTCCAGATAGACGATGTCGGGCAGGTCGGGCTCCAGGAAGCGCAGTATCGTCACGGGCCCGCCCGCTGCCGCCAGTCCGCCGATGCGGAACGGGGCGACCTGGAGCGTGATGTGGGGCTGCTGGGTGGCCTTCAGCAGGAACTCGATCTGCTCGCGCATGACCTCGCGGCTCCCGAGGGGCCTGCGCAGCGCCGCCTCGTCGACCACCGCCCACAGCCGGGGCGTGTGCGGCTGGTCCAGGATCGCCTGCCGGTCCATGCGCAGCCCGACGCGGCGCTCGACCTCGCGCGTGTCGGCCTTGGGGTGGCCGAGGCGGATCACCGCGCGGGCGTAGTCCCGGGTCTGGAGGAGGCCGGGCACGAACTGCACCTCGTACATCCGGATGACCGACGCGGCCTCTTCCAGGCCGATCAGGCGGTCGAACCAGGGCGACATCACGTCGCTGTACTTCTGCCACCAGCCGGGGCTGCCCGCCTGGCGGGCGAGCACGAGATACTCCTCGCGCTCCTCGGTGCCCGTGATCCCGTAGAGCGTCAGCAGGTCCTCGACGTCCCGCACCTTGCAGCCGACCCTGCCGAGCTCCAGGCGGCTGATCTTCGCGTGCGAGCCGCGGATCGCGTCGCCCGCGGCCTCCCGGGAGATGCCGTGCTCCTCGCGGAGACGGCGCAGCTGCGTGCCGAGCACGATACGCAGGATCGTCGGACCACCGCGCGGGTGGTCGAGGATCCGCCTGACCGACGTTCCCCCTGCGGGCTCTGCTGACATCACGCCTGTCCTTGCTCCCCTGAGTGACGGCTTGGACGCTCAGTGTCCCACTCCGCCAACGCGCCGTACAGGCATGCTGGTTGCCCGTGTCCCTGCCACTTGTCAGTGACATGTGGCAGGGACACGTGACGCGGACGCAGGGGTCCTTCCGGCGTCCTTCTGGTCAGTCCTCCACGAGGAGGTCGTCGAAGTCGCCGTCCTTGGCGCCCTGGATGAAGGCGGCGATCTCCGCGGGTGTGTAGATCAACGCAGGGCCGGACGGGAAACGGGAGTTGCGGACAGCGACCCCCTTGCCGGGCAGGCCGGCCAGCTCCACGCAGTTGCCGTTCGGGTTGCTCCGGCGGCTCTTGCGCCAGACAGCGTCTTCGATCCGGGTGGCCTCGATGCCGTTCTCGATCTGCATATACGCCTCTCCCTCGCTCACTTGCGTCCCCCGTTGGCGGTTCGGACGCTGGAAGCGTCTCACAGGTCGTCGTTCTTGCAGATGTAATTGCAGATGTGCTTGCAGAAGTAAGTGCGCACCCGCGAGAATGGCCGTTGTCGTCGTGCCGGGTCACAAGTGACCGTCGGCACTGCGGAGTTCGCGAGCTTCCGGACCTCAACTGGAGCCACAGTGACCACACAAGGCGCCGAATCCCCCCTCGGGGCGGGCGCGGTGGACGACGAGACCGCGCCGGACTGGGACCACCCGCTCACGCGGCTGATCCTGCTGCTGGAGATCGCCGACGGGCCGGACTGGCTGCGCGAGATGAAGCCGCCCACCCGGCACGCGGCGGCCCGCGCCCCAGGCTCAGCCCGCCAGGGCCCCCGGCAGCGGCCGCGCGTGCAGCACGTGGAGGGCTGACACCGCGCGGGTGAGCACCACGTAGAGCCGGTGCGTGCCGCGGGGCTCGGCGTCCACGATCTCGGCGGGTTCGAGCAGGACGACGTGGTCGTACTCCAGGCCCTTGGCGAGCGTGGCGGGCAGCACCGTCACGCGCGTCCCGGCCCCCGACTCGCCCGTCTCCTCGGCCGTGCCGGTGGCGATCCCCGCGGCCTCCAGTGCCGCGCGCACCTCCGCCACCCGGGCGTCCGCCGCCATCACCCCGACCGAGCCCTCCCGGCCCAGCGCCGCCCGCACGGCGTCCGTCGCCGCGGGGGCCAGGGACTCCGCGGCGGGCACGCGCTCGATCCGCAGCCCGCCGTCGCGGCGCAGCGAACGGGCGGGCGGCACCTCGACGTCGAGGGAGCCCAGCAGCCGGTTGGCCAGCTCGACGATCGCGGCGGGGACGCGGAAGCCGGTGGTCAGCGGCGCCACCCTGGCGCCCTCGGCGCCCAGATGACGGAGCTGCTCGGGCCAGCTCCGCGCCGCCCACGGCGTCGTCCCCTGCGCGAGGTCGCCCAGCACGGTCAGCGAGCCGAAGCGGCTGCGGCGGGCGACGGCCCGGCACTCCATGGGGGAGAGGTCCTGCGCCTCGTCGACGACCACGTGCCCGTAGCTCTCCTCGGGGTGCGCGATCAGCCCCGCGATCTCGTCGAGCAGGACGAGATCGGCCTCCGACCACCTGGCGCTCTTGAACGAGCGCGGGGGCCGGGTCCAGAGCAGCTCCTTCCGCTCCTCCGCGTCGAGCAGCCCGTCCGCGGCGCGCTCCAGCGCGTCCGGGTCGCCGAGCAGCTCCGCGAGCACCTCCTCGGGCCGCACCCGCGGCCAGGCGGCGTCGAGGAACTCCTTGACCGCCTTCGTACGGCCCATCCTGCGCAGCCACTCGTTGCTGGGCGGACCGGCGCGGCGCTCGGCCTGGGCGCGCAACAGCGCGACGGCGCGTGCGCGCACGCGCTCCCTGCCGACCTCGTACGGCGGGGCCTGCTCCCGCGTCTCCGCCACGATGTCGCTCAGCTCGCCCGCGCCCAGCCGCCAGCGGTACGAGCCGTCCGGCACGGCCACCGGCTCGTCGGGCGTACGGACACGGGCGTACAGGGCGCGCTCCAGGACCGCCGCCATCCGCGCGCCGTGCTTGAGCGCGGCGGCCCGGGGGCTGTCCTCGGCGCGCACCTGCCAGCCGCGGGAGGCGGCGTCGAGGACGTCGGCCATCACGCACTGCCGGACGCCGACCTCGCCGAGGGAGGGCAGCACCTCGGAGATGTACCCGAGGAAGGCCCGGTTGGGGCCGAGGACCAGCAGTCCGCCGCGCTGGACGCGGCGCGGGTAGGTGTAGAGCAGATACGCGGCGCGGTGCAGTCCCACCGCCGTCTTGCCGGTCCCGGGCGCGCCCTGGACGCACACGGTCTCGGCCAGGCCCGCGCGGACCAGGTCGTCCTGGTCGGGCTGGATGGTGGCGACGATGTCGCGCATCGGGCCGACCCTGGGCCGCTCGATCTCGCTCGCGACGATGCCGGAGCTGAGCGCGTCGCCGCCCTCTCCGCTCCCGGTGGTCAGGGGCTCGTCCTCCAGCCCCGTCAGCTCCTCGGCCGTGCCGCGCGCGCCGGGGGCCCAGCCGAAGCGGCGGCGCACGTCCACGCCGCGCGGGTCCAGGGCCGTCGCCTGGTAGAAGGCGCGCGAGACGGGGGCCCGCCAGTCCAGCACCAGGGGCGGCGCCGAGGGGTGCTCGGCGATGCGGCGGCGCCCTATGTAGTAGCGCTGCCCGGCGTGATCGCCCGCCCCGGTCCCGGTACCGGACCCGGCGCCGAAGTCGAGCCGCCCGAAGAACGGCGGGCCCTCCGGCTCCTCCCGCAACTCCTTGGCCTGGCTGCGCAGGTACCGGCCCAGCGCCTCCGCGCTGGCGCCGTCGCCGGACACGCCCTCCTCGTCGAGCACGCCCGCGCCGTCGAGGACGCGGTCCTGCGCGCCCCGTACGAGACGGGCCAGCGCGGCGCGGCAGACCTCCACGTACTCCCGTTCGCCTGTCAGTTCGGTGTCGAGCTCCATGAGTCCCTTCTTCACGGCGTTCAGCAGTACGGCGCGAGGCCGGTGCGCAGCAGGCCGAAGGCGTGCCGGGCCTCGGCGGTCGCGGTGGCGTGCCCGTCGTCGGCGCGCGCGCCCTCGGCGATCCGCCGCCAGTTGGTCAGCGCGAGGGTGCGCTGGGTGCCCAGGATCTGGCCCGCGGCGAGGCGCGCGGTGAGCGCGACGTGCTCCCCGCCGGGGGCCGTGTCCGGGGCCGCCTCCTCCAGCGCTCCGGTGAGGTGCGCCTCGGAGCGCGTGGTGTACGCGGCCATCCGCGCGACCAGGCTCGGGGTGCCGTACAGCAGCCGGTGGAAGGCGAGCACGTCCGGGTGGTCGCAGAGGCCGGTGACCGGGTCGCGCGCGTCGAGCCCGGCGAGGAAGTGCTCCTCCAGGGCGGTCAGCGGCGCGGTCTCCCCGGGCCTTCCGCGCACGACACGGGCCGCCTCGTCCTCGTGGTCGGCGAAGCGGTGGAGGGCCATGTCCTCCTTCGCGGCGAAGTAGCGGAAGAGGGTCGGCTTGGAGACCTCGGCCGCGTCCGCGATGTCGGTGACCGAGACCGCGTCGAAGCCCTTTTCGAGGAAGAGGGCGACGGCGGTGTCGGAGATCGCCTGGTACGTGCGCTGCTTCTTGCGCTCCCGCAGGCCGGAGGGCTTCTCGCTCGTGGGGCTCATGGTGACGACGCTAGCAGAAAATGTAACTCGGTTAAATATCTGCCTGAGTCTCCATGGAGTTTGCTCCTTTTGCGGCATATTTCCGCTGCTGGTTCAGTGGAGCGCATGGCCTGACTTCTGGCTTCTGGCTTCTGGCTTCTGACCGACGTGGAGCGATACCCATGACGCTGCCCCCGTACGGCTCCTACGGCTCGTCCGATCCGTTCAACGAGCTGCTCAACCGCTTCTTCGGGATGTCCCCGCGCTCCTCGCCGCCCGCCATGCAGCGCGTGCCGATCGGGCGGCTGCTGACCGACTCCGCGCGCGAGCTGATCGCCACCGCCTCGGCCAGGGCCCAGCAGGACGGCAGCGAGGACCTCGACACCGAGCACCTGCTCTGGGCCTGCACCCAGGTCGACCCGGCGCGTTCGCTCCTCGCCGAGGCCGGTGCCGACCCCGAGAAGCTGGGCCAGGCCCTCGCGGAGGCGCTGCCGGGGGAGAGCGGCACGCCCTCCTCGGAGCCGGGCCTCACGCCCGCCGCCAAGCGCGTGCTGATCGGCGCCCACGCCCACTCCCAGGCCGCGGGCGTCTCGTACATCGGCCCCGAGCACATCCTCGCGGCGCTGCTGGAGGACCGGGACTCCGGCGCCCGTAAGGCCCTGGAAGGGCTCGGCACCGACGTCGGGCGGCTCAGCAGGGACGCCGACACCGCGAGCCGCCGCGAGGGCACACCCGCCGGGGCCGCCCAGGAGAGCAAGACGCCCACGCTCGACGAGTACGGCCGCGACCTCACCGAGGAGGCCCGCGCGGGGAAGCTCGACGTGGTCGTGGGCCGTGCCGACGAGGTCGAACAGACGCTGGAGGTGCTCTCCCGGCGTACGAAGAACAACCCGGTCCTCATCGGCGAGCCCGGTGTCGGCAAGACCGCGATCGTCGAGGGCATCGCGCAGCGCGTCGTCTCCGGCGACGTGCCCAGGAGCATCAAGGACGTCCGCGTCGTCGGCCTCGATCTGCCGGGGCTGGTCGCGGGCTCGAAGTACCGGGGCGAGTTCGAGGAGCGGCTGAAGAAGGTCATCGACGAGGTCAAGGCCGAGTCGGACTCCGTGATCCTCTTCATCGACGAGCTGCACACCGTCGTCGGCGCGGGCTCCGGCGGGGAGGGCTCGATGGACGCGGGCAACATCCTCAAGCCCGCCCTCGCCCGCGGCGAGCTGCACGTCGTCGGCGCCACGACGCTCGACGAGTACCGCAAGAACGTCGAGAAGGACGCGGCCCTCGAACGCCGCTTCCAGCCCGTGCTCGTCTCCGAGCCCACCGTCGAGCAGACGGTGCAGATCCTGGAGGGCCTGCGCGACTCGTACGAGGCCCACCACCAGGTCCGCTTCACCGACGACGCGCTGGCCGCCGCTGCCGACCTGGCCGACCGCTACATCACCGACCGCTTCCTGCCCGACAAGGCCATCGACCTGATGGACACGGCGGGCGCGCGCGTCCGGCTGCGCTCCCTCGGCCGCTCGACCGAGGTCGTCTCGCGCGAGGACGAGCTGGCCAAGCTGGGGAGGGAGAAGGACGAGGCCGTCGCCGCCGAGAACTTCGAACGCGCCTCCGAGCTCAAGGAGCGGATCGCCGCGGTCGAGGCCGAGCTCGCGGGCGTCGAGGAGCGCCGCGAGGGCGTGATGGCGGTCGAGGTCTCCGACATCGCCGACGTCCTCTCCCGGCGCACCGGCATCCCCGTCTCCCAGCTCACCGAGAGCGAGAAGGAGCGGCTGCTCAAGCTGGAGGACGCGCTGCACGAGCGGGTCGTCGGCCAGGACGAGGCCGTCACCGCCGTCTCCCAGGCCGTACGCCGCAACCGCTCCGGCATGGGCGACCCGAACCGGCCCACCGGCTCGTTCCTCTTCCTCGGCCCCACCGGCGTGGGCAAGACGGAACTGGCCAAGGCGCTGGCCCAGTTGCTCTTCGGCGACGAGGACCGGCTCATCCGCATCGACATGAGCGAGTTCCAGGAGAAGCACACCGTCTCCCGGCTCGTCGGGGCGCCGCCCGGATACGTCGGCCACGACGAGGCGGGCCAGCTCACCGAGAAGGTGCGCCGCCAGCCGTACAGCATCGTGCTCTTCGACGAGGTCGAGAAGGCCCACCCGGACGTCTTCAACATCCTGCTGCAGGTGCTGGACGACGGACGGCTGACGGACAGCCAGGGCCGTACGGTCGACTTCCGCCACACGCTCGTCATCATGACCAGCAACATCGGCTCCCAGCTGATCCTGGCCAACAAGGGCGACGTCGACGCCATCCGCCCGCAGCTCAAGGAGCAGCTCAACGCGCGCTTCCTGCCCGAGTTCCTCAACCGGATCGACGAGACGGTGGTCTTCCACGCCCTCGCGGAGGAGGACCTCGAACGGATCGTCGACCTGCTGCTCGACGAGAGCGTGCGGCGGCTGCGGGCGCAGGACATCGGCCTGGAGATCACCGAGGCGGCCAAGAAGCTGCTCATCGCGCACGGCTACCAGCCGGAGTTCGGCGCCCGCCCGCTGCGCAGGACGATCCAGACCGAACTGGACAACCGGCTGGCCTCCTTCCTGCTCAGCGACGAGGCCGGGCCGGGCGACACCCTGGTCGCGGACGTCGAGAAGGACGCGCTGGCGGTGTCCGTACGCCACGGGGAGGCGTCCGGCGAGGCGCCCTCGGAGGAGGACCAGGCGGGGGCGGCCGGGCAGTCAGGACAGGTCGCGGCCTGAACTGCCCTGCCGCGGTGGCCGTGGGTACCCGTACCGGCGGCCACCGCGGCGGCCGTGAACCGGACCCCAGCGAAAGGGAGAAGCCATGAAGGCCCTGCAGTACCCGCACATCGGGGCAGCCCCGGTCCTGACCGACGTCCCCGATCCGGAGCCGGGCCCCGGCCAGGTGCTGCTGAAGGTCACCGCGGCCGGGGCGTGCCACTCGGACATCGCCGTGATGAGCATGGGCGCCGACCAGATCACCTTCCCGCTGCCGCTGACCCTCGGGCACGAGGGCGTCGGCACGGTCGCGGCGCTCGGCGACGGCGCGACGGGCGTCGAGCCCGGGGAGTCCGTCGCCGTGTACGGGCCCTGGGGGTGTGGGGTCTGTCACAACTGCGCCCAGGGCAAGGAGAATTACTGCCTGCGCGCCAAGAAGGAGGGCATCTTCCCGCCCGGCCTCGGCGTGCCGGGCGCGATGGCCGAGTACCTGCTCGTGGACGACGCCCGCCATCTGATTCCGCTGGGTGACCTCGATCCTGTGTCCACCGTTCCGCTGACCGATGCCGGACTCACCCCCTACCACGCCATCAAACTCTCGGTACCGAAGTTGGTCGGTGGGAGTACGGCCGTGGTCATCGGCACCGGCGGGCTCGGCCATGTCGCCATCCAGCTGCTGCGCGCCATGACCCCGGCGCGGGTGATCGCGCTCGACGTGACCGAGGAGAAGCTGGAGCTGGCCCGCTCCGTCGGCGCCCACGAGGCGCTGCTCTCCGACGGCCGGGCCGCGGCCCGTATCGCGGATCTGACCTCGGGGAACGGTGCGACGGCCGTGCTCGACTTCGTCGGCGCCCCGCCCACCACCGCGCTCGCCTCCGAGTGCGTGGCCGTCGAGGGCGATGTGACGGTCGTCGGCCTGGGCGGCGGAGCCGTCTCCGTCGGCTTCGGAACCCTTCCCTACGAGGCCACCGTGCGTTCACCGTACTGGGGCAGCAGGGCAGAGCTGGAAGAGGTACTGGAGTTCGCGCGTCAGGGTGTACTCGATGTGCATGTCGAGCAGTTCGCTCTGGACGACGCGCCGCGTGCGTATGAACTTCTCCATGACGGGAAGATCAACGGGCGGGCCGTGATGGTGCCTTGAGTCGTGCCTCCTCCCGCTTGCGGCCTGTGTGTCCCACACTGACGGGGTACACGGGGAGTGACGTGAGGAGAGGACGGACATGCCGGAGACGAACGAGCGCCCCACGACGGCCGACAGCAGGCGCGTACCACGGGATCACGTGGTCGTCGGAGTGGACGGGTCCCCGGTCTCCCTCCGGGCCCTGGACCGGGCCGCCGACGAGGCCGACCAGCGGAGCGTCGGACTGATGGTGCTGTGCGGCGCGGCCCCGCCGCGCTACGCGGCGGTTCCCGTCACGGACACCGACCGGGAGCGGGCGCGCAAGGCGGGCCTGGAGGTCGCCGAGGCCGCCGCCCAGCGCGCCAGGGACCGGGTGCCGGGACTGACCGTGGTCCCGTCGGGGTCGTACGAGCTGGCGGCCGACGCGCTCGTACGGGCCAGCCGTACGGCCGCGCTGACCGTCGTCGGCTCGCGCGGCCACGGCGGCTTCCGCGGACTGCTGCTCGGCTCGGTCGGGCTGCGGCTCGCCGCGCACTCGGCGAGCCCGCTGCTGGTGGTGCGGGGCGAGGAGCCGGTGGACGCCGAGCGGAGCGAGACGGTCGTCGGGCTGAAACGCAGCGGCGCGACGGCTCCGCTGCGGTACGGGTTCGAGCAGGCGGCCCGCGACGGCTCGGCGCTGCGCGTCGTCCACAACTGGGGCGGCCCGGCGCTGCCCGGGCTGCCGCGCAAGTCGACCGCGAGGGAGTCGCCGGAGGGCAAGGCCGCCGAGGCGTTCGTCCGCGAGACCGCGGAGCGGATCGGCGCGGACTACGACGGGGTGTCGGTCGTGAGTGAGGCCCATCACGGTTCGGCGGCCGAGCAGCTCATCGAGCTGAGCCAGGGCGCCAGGACCGTCGTGCTCGGCGCCCGGCGCGAGCAGCGCCGGCTGAGTCTGCAGGTCAGCCCGGTGGTGAACGCGGTGCTTCAGCACGCCGGGTGCCCGGTGGCGCTGGTTCCGGTCGTCTGACCGGTTGTTCGATCGTACGAACCGTGGGGGCCGTCCGGTGGCGTTCCGGGCGGCCCCCACGCCTTGGAGGAAACGCCCGCCGGAACCGGCGCACTGTGTAGCTATGTACGATAGAGGGCGTCTTGCAACGCGCGTAGAGTCCCTCGCGGTCCTGGTCAGGGCCTTGCAATGACGCACGACGCACCTGAGAACCGCACGGAGCCCCCCGCATGGCTGCTTCCACCGACGCCCCCGCCACCCCGTCCCCCTCCGGCGGCGAGGGCGCCCCCACCGCCGCGGTGGACGAGACGATCGAGACCCGGGGCATCGAGCCCGTCCCCGACCACGAGCGGCGCGGCAGGGTGCGGGAGCTCTTCCCCACCTGGGTCGCCGCGAACATCAGCGTCCTGCTGCTCACCATGGGCGCGGGGCTGGTGGTCTTCAACGGGCTCAACTTCTGGCAGGTCCTCCTCGCCGCGGTGGTCGCGGGCTCCGTCTCCTTCGGGCTCGTCGGACTGCTTTCCGTCTCCGGCAAGTGGGGCGGGGCGCCCGGCGCGATGCTCTCGCGCGCGACGTTCGGCGTCCGGGGCAACTACTTCCCCGGCATGATCCTCTGGGTCGCCCGCTTCGGCTGGGAGACGATCAACGCGGTCACGGGCTCGTACGCCGTGCTCACCGTTCTCGACCTGCTCTTCGGCATCAAGAGCAACACCCCGCTGATCGTCGTCACCCTGCTCGCCTTCGTCGGCGTGACGTTCCTGGTCAGCGGCATGGGGCGGAAGGTGCTGAACCTCTGCAACACCTGGTCGACCTACCTCTTCGGCGTCTTCACGGTGCTGGTGCTGGTCTATCTGATCACCACCATCGACTGGGACAAGGTCTTCTCCAAGCCCGCCGGGGGCACCGCGATGCTGATCGCGGGCATCGGCACCATCGCCGCGGGCGGCATCTCCTGGATCCCGACAGGCCCCGACTTCGCGCGGTACCTGCCGCACAGCGCCTCCGGCAAGAAGATCTTCGGCACGACCCTCTCAGGCGCGCTCCTCGTCCTGGTGCCGATGGTGCTCATGGGCGGCGTGATGTCCGTGTCGACGCCCGCGCTCGCCAAGACGAACGACCCCGTCTCCTTCCTCGGCGAGGCCCTCCCGATGTGGCTCGCGGTGCCGTACCTGATCATCGCGCTGATCGGCATGGTGCTGATCAACAGCCTCTCGATGTACTCGGCCGGATTCACGGCCCAGACCATGGGCGTACGCCTGCCGCGCGCCTCGGCCGTCAGCATCAACGCGGTCATCAGCCTCGTCGGCGGCCTGCTGCTGATGCTCGTCGCCAAGAGCTTCTACGGCTCGTTCATCTCCTTCCTCTCCCTCCTCGCGGTCTCCTTCTCCTCCTGGGTCGGCGTCTACGCGGTGGACATGCTGCGCCGCCGCCGGATGCCCGTGGCCGAGCGCTACGACGCGGAGGCCCTGCTCGACACCTCGCGGACCAGCCGCTACTGGTACACCGGCGGCTTCTGCTGGCAGGCCATGAGCGCCTGGGCCGTCGCGCTGCTGCTGGGCCTCGGCTTCACCAAGGTGGACTGGTTCCAGGGGCCGCTCGTCGACACCTGGATCGGCGAGAACGGCCTCGGCTGGGCGGCCACGGTCCTGCTGGCCGCGGTCCTGTTCGCCGTGCTGCCCAGGCCGCGGGAGAACGTCCGCGAGGGCTGAGCGGCCCGGGGCGGAGAGGTCCGGAGGCGCGGCGTGCTCGTACGTATGCGTCAATGGCGGGAGGCCGTCGCAGCTGTCGATCCCGAGGCGGAGGTACCCATGACGCGCGTTCCGGACGTCACCCTCAACAACGGCACCCTGATGCCCCAGCTCGGATTCGGCGTCTTCCTGGTGCCGGACGACGAGGCCGAGCGGGTCGTGACCGAGGCGCTGGAGACCGGGTACCGCAGCATCGACACGGCCGCGCTCTACGAGAACGAGCGGGGCACAGGGCGGGCCCTGGCCGCCTCGGGGATCCCCCGCGAGGAGCTCTTCGTCACCACCAAGCTCTGGAACACCGAGCAGGGGTACGACAGCGCGCTCCGCGCCTTCGACGCCTCCCTCGCCCGCCTCGGGCTCGACCACGTCGACCTCTACCTCATCCACTGGCCCCTCCCGGCCCGCGACAAGTACGTCGAGACCTGGAAGGCGCTGGAGGAGATCCACGCCGACGGACGGGCCAGGGCGATCGGCGTCTCGAACTTCCAGCCCGCGCACCTCCAACGGCTGTTCGACGAGAGCGGCGTCGTGCCCGCCGTCAACCAGATCGAGCTGCACCCGCGCCTCCAGCAGGAGGCCCTGCGCGCCTTCGACGGTGAGAACGGCGTGGTCACCGAGGCCTGGTCCCCGCTCGGCCGCGGCAACGGAGTCCTCGACGACCCGACCGTCCTCAAGATCGCCGAGAAGCACGGCAGGACGCCCGCGCAGACCGTCCTGCGCTGGCACCTCCAGCTCGGCAACGTGGTGATCCCGAAGTCCGTCACCCCCGCCCGTATCCGGGAGAACCTCGACGTCTTCGGCTTCGCGCTGGACGAGGACGACATGCGCGGGCTCCGGAGCCTGGAGACGGGCACCCGCGTCGGGCCCGACCCGGACACCCTCACGTGAGCGAGGCGCCGCCGGACTGCGTCTTCTGCGCGATCGTCGCGGGCGGCCAGCCCGCCTTCCGGGTCTACGAGGACGAGGCCGTCGTCGCCTTCCTGGACCGCCGCCCGCTCTTCCCCGGGCACACGCTCGTGGTGCCCCGCGCGCACGTGGTGACGCTGACCGACCTGCCGGGGGAGTCCGTCGGGCCGTACTTCACCGCCGTCCAGCGGGTCACGGGCGCCGTGCAGCGGGGGATGGGCGCCGCCGGGTCGTTCGTCGCGGAGAACAACACGGTCAGCCAGTCCGTACCCCACCTCCATGTGCACGTCGTCCCCCGCAACCGCAAGGACGGCCTGCGCGGCTTCTTCTGGCCCCGCCGCCGCTACGCGGACGAGGCCGAGGCGGAGACGTCGGCGGCCCGCATCCGCGCGGCGTTCGCCTGAGCCTCAGGTGCCGGTGGGTGCGGCATGTGACGATGACCGCCATGGGCTTCCACCTCAACTGCGTGCTCGCGCTGGAGGACAGCGTGCTGCCGCTCTACGACCGGGTGATACCGGGCGGTTCGGCTTACGTCCTGCGCACCGGTGACTCCGGTGGCTCCGCGCTGCCGGAAGGCTGGGTCCTCCCCGCCCCGTGGGAGCTGGAGAACGCGACGGCCAACAGGGTCGTCCCCGACCACAAGGGGCTCACGCCTCCCGCCCCCGACGCCTGGCGGGCAGCGGCGGGCGTTCCGGCGGACCTCGGTCCGCTGGACGCGCTCGACGCGTTCGACGACACCGACTTCCTGCTGGGGTCGTTCCTGAGCCTCGCCGCGCCCGTGGTCGTCCTCAGCGACAGCACCTTCGGGGGCGCGCTCTTCCACGAGCACGCGGCTGCCTTCCGGGCAGGCGGGCTGGTCGCGGCATGCGGCGTCGACCATGACGAGGGCAGGGCGTTCAGGCTGGAGGACGGAATCTTCCACGCCGTCGCCCCCGCGTCCGTGGACCCCGTGGCGGAGTGCGCCGGACATCTCCACGAGGGCCTGCGCGGGGCCGGTCTCTTCAGCGGCTACCTCCCCCGTACGGCGAACCACGAGGGACGGCCGTACCGCGAGGTCTGTTCCGGCCCGCTGCCGCACGTCGACCCCGCCTGGCGGCGGCACTTCCCGGTGCTGGACCGCTGAACCAGTCGGCCTGGGCCGTGTCCGGCGGTTCATGGTTGCCCTCGTCTCAGGGCTGGGCAGGGGCTGCCCCGTGCCCATGCGTTGCAGGCTGCGGCCGCGTCGTGGCTTGTCGCGCAGTTCCCCGCGCCCCTGAGGCCTCAGGGGCGCGGGAACTGCGCGAGCAACCACCCACAAGCCGCAGGCTGCGGCGGACAGGCAGAGGCTGCCCCCGCCCAGTGATCACTAGGGGAGAAGCGCCGTGACCGACTCGACCGTGTCCGCCTGGTCCGGCGTCTTGTCCTCGCGGTAGCGGACGACGCGGGCGAAGCGGAGGGTGACGCCGTCCGGGTAGCGGGGCGAGCGCTGGACGCCGTCGAAGGCGATCTCCACGACGAGTTCGGGCCGTACGCGCACGCCCCAGCTCTCCTCGTCCACCGCCAGTTCCCGGAGCCGCCCGGTCTGCCAGGCCAGCAGCTTGTCCGTGAGGCCCTTGAAGGTCTTGCCGAGCATCGCGAACGAGCCGTCGCCGCGCCGCGCGCCCAGATGCAGGTTCGAGAGCTTGCCGGTGCGCCGCCCGTGCCCCCACTCCGCGCCCAGCACCACCAGGTCCAGGGTGTGCACGGGCTTGACCTTCAGCCAGGACGCGCCGCGCCGCCCGGCGGTGTAGGGCGCGTCGAGGCCCTTGACCACCACGCCCTCGTGCCCGCGAGCCAGCACCTCCTCGGCGAACTCCCGCGCGGCCTCGCGCCGTTCGGCGTCCTCCGGGTCCGGCACGACCAGCCGCCGTACGCGCCGGGGCTCGGGCGTCAGCCGGGCCAGCTCCTCGTGCCGCTCGGCGGCCGACAGGTCCAGCAGCTCGCGCCCGTCGACGCTCAGCACGTCGAAGAAGACGGGGGAGAGCGGCAGTTCGCTGCTCGCGCCCGTCACGTCCAGGCGCGAGGCGACCCGCGCGGAGACCTCCTGGAAGGGACGTGGCCAGCCGTTCTCTCCCAGCGCGATCACCTCGCCGTCCAGCACCGCCCGTCCGGCCCCGACCTCGCGGCCCGCCGCGACCACCTCCGGCAGCCGGTCGGTGACCTCGTCGAGGGTGCGGGTCCAGATCCGTACGTCGTCGCCGTCCTTGTGGAGCTGGACGCGGATGCCGTCGAGCTTCTCCTCGACCGCGCAGGGACCGAGCTTGTCGAGCGCCTCGGCCACGTCCTTCGCCGTGTGCGCCAGCATCGGCAGCACGGGGCGGCCCACTTCGAGGCGGAAGCCGTCCAGCGCCGAGGGGCCGTGCGCGAGCAGCTCCCGCGCGACGGCGCCCAGCGAACCGCCGAGCATCACCGCGCGCCGCACCTCGCCGGGCTCCGCCTCCGTCGCCGCCGCCAGCCCCTCCACGGCGAACGCGTCGAGCGCGCCCTGCCGCAGCTCCCCGCCGATCAGCCGGACGAGGAACCACTGCTCGTCCGCCGTCGCCGCCGCCATCACCTCGTCCACCAGCCGCTTCCGCTCGGCCTGCGCGCCCTTGCCGCTCACGGCGGCGATCCGGGTCAGCGCCGCGTCGACGTCGCCGAGCGTGAGCCGGGGCGCGTCGGCGGGCGGCGGCAGCGCGCGCAGGGAGCTCCAGCCCACGCCGGTCCTGCGCTGCGGCAGCCGCCCCGCGAGATACGTGACGACGACGGGCACCTCGGACGGCTCAGCCCGCCGGAAGAGCTCGGCGAGCAGCGCCACCTTCTCCGTACGGGCCGGGGCATCCGCGATCTCGCGGGACGTCCGGGCGATGTCGGCCAGCAGCATGGCCCCATCGTCACCCGGCGGGCGCCGCCGCGCAGTGCGCGGGACGCGGCGCGGGCGGAGAATCGCGGATGTGGATCTTCCGGTCATGCCGCCCGTGAAACCGATGCTCGCCAGACCGGCGTCGCGCATCCCGCCCGGCATGCAGTACGAGGCCAAGTGGGACGGCTTCCGCTGCGTCGTCTTCCGGGACGGCGACGAGATCGAGCTCGGCAGCCGCACCGGCAAGTCCCTCACCCGCTACTTCCCCGAACTGGCCGACGTCCTGCGCGCCCAGCTCCCCGCGCGGTGCGTGCTGGACGGGGAGATCGTCGTCGCCCTCGACGGGCGGCTCGACTTCGAGGCGCTCCAGGCCCGCGTCCACCCCGCCGACTCCCGCGTACGGCTCCTCGCGCGCACCACGCCCGCCAGCTTCGTCGCCTTCGACCTGCTCGCCCTCGACGACATCTCCGCGCTCGGCCTCCCGCTCTCCGAACGCCGCCAGGTACTGGCCGCCGCCCTCGCGGACGCCCGCGAACCGCTCCACCTCGCGCCCGCGACGTACGACATGGACGTGGCCCGCGACTGGTTCCGGCAGTACGAGGGCGCGGGCCTCGACGGGGTGATTGCCAAGCCGCTCGATCTGCCGTACCGGCCGGGGGAGCGGCTCATGATCAAGATCAAGCACGAGCGGACCGCCGACTGCGTCCTCGCCGGGCTCCGCGCCCACAAGCGCGACGCCGATGCCCTCGGCTCCCTGCTGCTCGGGCTCTACGACGAGGCGGGCGTCCTCCAGTACGTCGGCGGCTCCTCGTCCTTCAGCGAGCGCCGCCGCCGCGAACTGATGGAGGAGCTGGCCCCCCTGCGCCTCGACTCCCTCGCCGGGCACCCTTGGGCGGCGTGGCAGGACGAGTCGGCCCATGAGCAGAACCGGATGCCGGGCAGCCCCAACCGGTGGAGCGGCACGAAGGACCAGTCCTGGATTCCGCTCAGTCCCTCACGGGTGTGCGAGGTGGCCTACGACCACATGGAGGCGGGCCGCTTCCGCCACACGGTCGCCTTTCGCCGCTGGCGCCCTGACAGAGACCCGTCGACGTGCACGTACGCCCAGCTGGAGGAGCCTGTCCGGTACGACCTCTCCCAGGCCCTGGGATAGAGGGCACGCCGGGCCCGGGCTGCCCCTTGCCGCACGCGCCGGTCCGCGGGCACGTCGTGGCCGCTCGCGCAGTTCCCCGCGCCCCTGAAGCCTCAGGGGCGCGGGGAACTGCGCGGCCAGCCAGCGAGCACTCGCAGTCCGCGACGCGCGGACGGGGCAGCCCCTGTTCGGCACTCAGGCCGAGGGGGGACGCAGACCTCCGGCCAGTGCGTCGAAGCACTGGTCCAGGACCGCGATCAGCTCTTCCGCCGACGTGTCGGGATCCCAGCTACCGATGGAGGCCCGCAGCGCAGTAAGCGCGGCGCCTGCCACGAGGCGGGGATAGAGCGCGTCGGCCGGAAGCGCGGTGCGCTCCGTGACGGCCTCGGCGATGGCGACCGGCATGTGGCTGTTGCTGTGCACCAGCTTGGGGATCAGCTCCGGGTAGGCGCGGAGCAGCCGGCGCCGGTCGCGCCAGCCCGCGTCGGCGACGAGCACCGGGATCGTCTCGTGGAAGGTGCGGCGCAGCGCCTCCAGCGGGGGCTCGTCCGCGGGGCGGGCGGTGAGCGTGGTGACGAGCTGGCCGGTCAGCCGGTGGTCCCAGTCGAAGACCGCGTCGTCCTTGCTCTCGAAGTAGTTGAAGAAGGTGCGCGGTGAGACCCCGGCGGCCTCGCAGATGTCGCGGACGGAGACGTCCGCCGGGCCACGGTCCAGATAGAGCCGCACGGCGGCGTCCCGCAGCGCCGCACGCGTCTCCTGCTTCTTCCGCTCCCGCAGCCCGCAGGGCGGGGGCGGGGCACCGGCTTCCTCGACGGCCATGTTCCTACAGTAGTGCATTTTTGCACGAGTGCATTTTTCTGTTAGCGTTGCTAATCGTTGCCCGGGACACCTATTTCTAGGAGGCGGACCACGTCCATGGCGGAGCACAAGGCGGAACCGGAAAGCGGAGGGTCGGCGTCGTCGCTGGCCGCCACCGCGCGCACGCTGGCGTCGACGCTCTGGTTCCCGGCGTTCTTCTTCACCGGGTTCCTCGTCTGCTATCTGCTGCCGTTCCACAACCCGGTCCCGCACCACGTCGACGTGGCCGTCGCCGGGCCCTCGGCGGGCCAGCTCGAACAGGCGCTGGAGCAGCGGAGCCCCGGCGCCTTCGACATCCACCAGGTCGCGGACGCCGACGCCGCGCGCGACGCGGTCACGAACCGGGACGCCACGGCCGGATACGTCCCCGACAAGGCCGACCCGCAGCTCTACGTCGCGAAGGCCGACGGGTACTCGCTGGAGTCCGTGCTCCAGAAGACGTTCACCAAGGTCGCCCAGCAGAGCGGCGGCCAGCTCCACATCCACGACGTGGCGTCCACGGCGCCCGGCGACGGGATGGGCACCGGGCTCTTCTATCTGGTGCTGGCCTGCACGATCCCCTCGTACATCATGGTGATGATGCTGCTGCGGGCGACCACGTTCGGGCGGCGCAAGAAGGTCGCGACGTTCGTGGTCGCGGGCGCGCTGATGAGCGTGATCGCGTACTTCACGGCGCGCGGCATGGACGTCGTTCCGGACGATCCGCTGGCGATCCTGTTCATCTTCCTGATGACGCAGGCGGTCTCGTTGACCTCGTACGGACTGGTGCCGTTCTTCAAGCAGTTCTTCCCCGGCGTGGCCATGGGGCTCTTCGTGCTGCTCAGCATGCCGTCGAGCGGCGGGGCGATCCCCGTCCAGATGGTGCCCGGGTTCTTCCGCGCGCTGCACCCGGTCATGCCGATGGGCAACCTCATCGAGGCGCTGCGCGGGCTGTTCTACTTCGACAGCAAGGACATCCTGCGGCCCGTCCTGGTGATCTGCGCCTGGATCGTGGCCGGTGTCGCGCTCATCCTGCTCGGCGCCTGGAAGGAGCGGCGCGCTGCCCGGCGCGAGGCGGCCGAGGGGGAGGGCTCGGCCGAGTCCGTCGAGCCGCCCGTCGAGGACCCCTCGTTCGAGATGCCGCAGCCCAGCGCGGTCGCCCCGCACACCCACCGGATCGGGCAGTCGGACCCCCTGCTGACCGGCCGCGTGACCGGCGAGGACGGGCAGCCGCTCGCGGGCGTGGCCATCACGGTGACCGGCACCCACGGGCGGGAGCTGCTGCGGGCGATCACGGACGAGCGGGGCGAGTACGCGGCGGCGGGGCTGCCCGACCACTTCGTGAACGTGATCGCGAGCAGCCCCGACCGGCTGGCCGCCGTCGCCCGCGTGCTCGCGCGCGACGGGCACCCGGTGCGGCAGGACTTCCGCCTGATGCCGCGGACCGCGCCCGCGCAGACGCCCGCGCCCTCGGCCCCGGTGGCGGGGAGCCGCTGAGCGCGGGCGGCCCGTGCGGGAACGGCGGTCGGGCTCAGGCCTCCTGGCCGCCGTTCTGCGCGGCCTCCACCGACTTGCGGACCTCGTCCATGTCCAGCTCGCGGGCCTGGCCGATGACGTCCTCCAGCGCCGACTCGGGCAGCGCGCCGGGCTGGGCGAAGACCAGCGTGCGGTCCCGGATGATGGCCAGCGTCGGGATCGACTGGATCTCGAAGGCGGCGGCCAGCTCCTGCTGGGCCTCGGTGTCCACCTTGGTGAAGGCGAGGTCGGGGTGCCGCTCCGCGGCGGCCTCGTAGACGGGGCCGAAGCTACGGCAGGGACCGCACCACGCCGCCCAGAAGTCGATCAGGACGAAGTCGTTGTCCGCGACGATCTCTTCGAAGTTGTCCTTGGTCAGCTCGATGGTGCTCATGCTCTCTCCTGCTTCGGGGTCGCAGAGCGTGCCGTGCTCCGCCGGACGGGAACAATCATGAGCACCTCCGGCATTCCCGCGGCAAGGACGTACGCGCGGGGATTCAGTGGAATCCGTTTCTGTGTACGCACTATTGACCGCGTACGGTCACCGAGTTGTAAAGTCTAGACCAATTGGAGGACCTTCCCCCCACCAGTGCCCTCCGTAAGGAGTTGACATGCACAAGAAAAGGAAGCTGGCCGCGTTGATCGGTGCGGGCCTCTCGCCCTTCCTGGTCATGGGCCTCTCGGTGACCCCCGCCAGTGCCCACGGCTACATCAGCGACCCCGCCAGCAGGCAGGCCCAGTGCGCGGCCGGGGTCGTCGAGTGCGGCTCCATCAAGTACGAGCCGCAGAGCGTCGAGGGGCCGAAGGGGCTCCAGGACTGCGCGGGCGGCCACGACGAGTGGGCCGAGCTGCGTGACGACAACCACGGGTGGAACGTCGCGAACGTCGGCAGCTCCGCGACGTTCAACTGGAAGCTGACCGCCGCCCACCGCACGACGACCTGGCAGTACTTCATCGACGGCAAGAAGATCGCCGAGTTCGACCAGGGCGGCGAGCAGCCCCCGTCCGAGCTCTCGCACAACGTCGACTTCGGCGGCGCCTCCGGCAAGAAGACGGTCCTCGCCGTCTGGAACGTCGCCGACACGTCGAACGCGTTCTACGCCTGCGTGGACGTCAACATCGGCGGCTGACGCCTCCAGCGCCGACCGGCAGGCGGCACGGGACCGGGCTCGTCCTCCCTCACTTCCCTGGGGAGGGGGCGGGCCCGGTCCTTCTGCGTGCGGCGGGGAGCGCGGCCAGGAAGTCCTCCACCGCCGCGTTGTACGCCCGGGGCCGCTCCATGTTCGGGTAGTGGGCCGCGCCGGACAGGGTGCGGGTACGGGCTTGCGGGACGGCGTCCGTCAGGCGTGCCGACATGGCCAGGTGGTCGGGGGAGTCCAGGGCGCCGTTCACGGAGAGGACCGGGACCCCGATCCCCGGCAGGCGGCTCCAGGTGTGGCCGACCTGGACGAGGAGGTTCGGCTCGTCCCGGGTGTGCCGGGACATGGTGGCCCGGGCCATCCTGCGTACGCGCTCCACGACGGCGGGCTCGACCGCGTCGAGCGGGCGGTGCGGGCCCGCCGCGAAGAGGGCGGCCGCCTCGACCGCGCCGTCCAGGTCGCCCGCGGCCATCGCGGCGTGCTGCGCGGCCAGCGTGGCGGTGGTCCAGGGGTCCTCGAAGTGCGGCTCGCTCGTGCCCGCGCCGCTCAGGACCAGCGCCTCGACCACGTCCGGGTGCTCCAGCGCGGTGTCGACGGCGACGCCCGCGCCCATCGAGACCCCGATCAGCACGGCGGGCCTCGTGTCCAGGCGGCGCAGCAGCGCGGCGAGTTCGTCGGCGAGGCGGTACGGCGCGGTCGCGAGCGCCGAGCGGCCGTGGCCGCGCGCGTCGGGCGCGATGACGCGGTGGCGCGCGGCGAGCGCGGGGATCTGGTCGTCCCACATGCGGTGGTCGAGGAAGCCGCCGTGGAGCAGGACGAGCGGACGGCCGCTGCCGGTGTCGAGGTGGAACAGATCATCCATCATGACAACCAAGGTGTCATTGTCTCGCGAGAATGACAACAGAGGTGTCATGAGGGGTGACATGATGGCCGGGTGAGCGAGAGAGCGCGTGACACGGCGTCCGACGAGCCGGCCGATGGGCCGGGCGATGTGCCGGGCGACCGGCTCACCGAGGTCTTCGACCTGGTGGGTCCCCTCTACCGGCGGGCCCAGCGCAAGGTCGAGCAGGACGCGCCGCGGGAGGGCCTGTCCGTCGGCGTACGGGCTGTGCTGAGCATGCTGCGCGAGGGCGGGCCCATGACCGTTCCCCAGATGGGCCGGGCCCAGGCGCTGAGCCGGCAGTTCGTGCAGCGTATGACGAACGACGCGGCGGAGCACGGCCTCGTCGAGGCCGTGCCCAACCCGGCGCACAAACGGTCCTCGCTCATCCGCCTCACCGCGCGCGGCCGGGCCGCGATCACCGCGCTGGCCGACCGGGAGCGCGCGGTGCTGCGCCGGGCCGGAGCCGGGCTGTCCGGGGACGACGTCGACGCCTGCCTGCGAGTGCTCTCCCACCTCGTCCGGTTCCTCGACCACGTGGACGTCGACGAGCCGGGCCCGTGCGGATGACGCCCCCGGACCCGACCCCGGACCCGACCCCGGCCTGGACCCCCGCCGACCCCGGTGCCGTGTCCTGGCTCGCCGCCCTCACCGGTGACGACGGCCTCACCGGCTTCCTCGCCCCGCCGCTGCCCGACGTGGCCTGGGTGCTGAACGCCATGTACGAGCACGAGTCGGGGCCCGGCGCGACGACGTACGAGCAGCGGCGCGCGGCCCAGCTCGCGGCGGGCGCCGAGCGGGACATCGTCGGCGGCATCGACTTCGACGCCGCGGGCGTCATGACAGGCGGGGACCTCGGGCACGCCGAGCACCCCGGCCCCGGCTGGCGGCGGCTGCGCTGGGCCGAACTCGCGCGCCGTACGGGCGATCCGCTCGTCCCCGAGGGGCTGCTGCCCTCCCACCGCTGCTTCCCCTCGGCCAGGGCCGGCGGGAGCTGGCCCGTCGGCATCCAGCCGCCCACCGAAGGCAGCCTGGACCGCGAGACCTGGCAGCGGCTCGTCGCGCTCCTCACCGGCTGGAGCCCCGACGGCGCCGCGACGCGCTGCCTCGCGTACTACTGCCCCCTGATCCCCGGCACCGGCGACTTCGACCGGCCCCACGTCCGCGCGGGCCGCCTCGGCGACGCCCAGGTGCTCTATGACGACACCGGGGTCGCCTTCACGCCCTCCAACCTCTGGGCCGAGGACCGCTCCTGGGTCGTGTGCACCGACCACGACCTGTGGGCCACCAAGGTCGCCGGGCCCGCGCCGCTGATCGCCGCGCTGCTGGACGACGGGGAGATCGAGGCCGTACGGCTGCCCTGGGCGCGCTGATCGCCCGGTGCGCCCTGACGGCTCACGAACTCCCGTTCCCAGCAGGGTTATTCGGACAGCGCCGAAACGTCTTGCGGGCCCCCCGGCGCGCGGGCAGGCTGCCCTGGAGGCGCGGCCCCTCCGCCGGGGACACCCCCGTACGCCCCGGCGGAGGGCCGCCCGTTCAGTGCGTCGGGGCCAGTGTCGGGGCCAGGCTGTAGAGCCGCGCGGCGTTCCCGGAGGCCAGCATCGCGGTGACCCGCGCCGCGTCCTCCTCCGACCAGGCGCCGGACCCGGTGAACGCGCCCGTCGTCGCCGCTGCCGCCTGCTGGAAGAGCCGGGCACCCACCACGTACAGCTCCGGCAGGCCGTACGCGTCCGTGGAGAAGAGGAGCTTGCCGAACGGTGCCAGCTCCATCAGCTCCGCCAGCACCGCGTCGGCGCGGGCGCCGACATGGGTGAGCGAGAGTCCGAAGTCGGCGTAGACGTGCGGGAAGGCGGCCGCCAGATAGCCCGCGCCCCGGTGGTACGGGTAGCAGTGCAGCAGGACCAGCGGCGTGCCGTACGGCGCGACCGCGCGCACGAAGTCCGTCAGGAGCAGCGGGTCGCAGCGGTCCAGCCGCAGGTCGGGATCGCCGAACCCGGTGTGGATCTGGAGGGGCAGGCCCGTGCGGACCGCCGCCCACAGCAGATGGCGCAGCAGCACCGGGTCGGTCAGTCTGCTGCCGCGCACACGCGAGGAGAGCCAGCGGTCGGCCGCCGTGTACACCTCCGAGGTGCCCGGCGGCTGCGGCGCGAAGTCGAGCCCCGCGCGGTAGGCGATCACCGACTTGAACCCCCGCGCGGTGCGCACCGACTCGCGGACCCCGTCGGAGACCTCCGCGAGGAACGCGTTGGTGTCGCGCGCCGCGTCCGCCGCGCGCTCCGCGAGCCGTTCGAGCCGGACGATCTCATGGGCCTCGGCCCCGGCGATCTCCGCCAGCTCGGCGGGCGTCAGCAGATCACCGGGCAGGCCCGTGTCCACCAGGAACGCCGAGATGCCGCTCGCGCGCAGCAGCCGCCGGGTGACCTCGGCCGTGCCCAGCTCCGCGCGCCGGTCCAGATAGACGTCCGGCGCGCAGTGCGGCGCGAGATCGAGGACGGGCGCGCACCAGCGCCGTACGGCGAAGCCCACCTGCGAGTCGAAGAAGCTCGTGCCGGGCGCCGCGGGCGCGTCCGACTCGCTCAGGTACGCCTCGAAGACGGCGCGCCCCGGGCCCGACCTGAGCACGCCGTGGCAGTGCTGGTCGACGAGCAGCGGTTGCCCTGCCATTCAGTACCGTCCTCGTGTCGCCGCCGCGATCTCCAGCGGTGTCGCCCCCTCGAACAGCTCGGTCTCCGCCCTGCGCACCGCCGCGACCGCCCCGAACAGCGGCTCCCCGAGCGCCTCGCGCAGCACCGCCGAGCGCTCGAAGTGGCCCAGCGCCACCGGCAGCGAGGTCGGCAGCCTGCGCTCGGCGCCGGTCAGCGCCGGGTCGCCCGAGGCGGGCGGCGGCAGTGGCGTCGGGTCCGCCATCCCGGCGAGCCCCGCCGCGAGCACCGCTCCCGTCACCAGATACGGATTGGCCGCCGCGTCCATGCACTTGACCTCCGCGTTCGCCGCGCCGGGCACACCGGGCGCCGCCGCCACGAAGCGCAGCGCCGCCTCCCGTGCCTCAAGTCCCCAGCAGTGGTAGGCCCCCGACCAGCGCGACGGCCGCAGCCGCAGATAGCTGGCCGGGGTCGGGGCGCCGATCGCGAGCAGTGCGGGCAGCTCGCGCAGCACCCCCGCGAGGAACGCCTCGGCCTCCCGGGTCATCCCGAACGGTCCGTCGCCTCCCTCGCACAGGTTCTTCCCCTCGCGCCACAGACTCAGATGCAGATGCCCGCCGTTGCCCACCCCGCTCGGCTCCACCACCGGCGCGAACGACGCCGTCAGCCCGTGCCGTACGGACACCGCGCGCACCGTCTCGCGCACCAGCACCGCCAGATCGGCAGCCCCCACCGGGTCGTCCGGCGCGACCGACGCCTCGAACTGGCCCGGGGAGTACTCGGGATGGATCTGCAGCACCTCGATGCCCTGCGCGGTCAGCGCCTCCAGGATGTCGCGCAGGTAGTCCGACAGTTCGACGATCCGCGCCATGCCGTACGCGGGACCCGTGACCGGGTAGTCCAGCTCCGCGCCCGCCTGGGGGAGCCGTCCCCGTACCACCGTCCACTCCGTCTCGAACCCCATCCGCAGCTCGATGCCCTGCTCCTCCAGCGCCCGCCGCGCGGTGCGCGCGGCGAACTGCCGCTGACACCCCGCGTACGGGGAGCCGTCCTGCTCGTGACGGTTCACCGGCGCCCAGGACCAGCCCGGCTGCGCGGCGAGCACCGTCAGCCGGTCCAGGTCGGGCCGCAGCCGGAGATCGCCGTCGGGTCCGCCGATGTACGGACTGGTCGTCGCCGAGTCGTCGACGAGGTACACGTCGAAGACCGGAGACATGCCCACGCCCCGCTCCGCCGCCTCGCCCAGCCGCCGCGCCGGAACCGCCTTGACGCGGGTGATGCCCGCGTTGTCGACCCAGGTCAGCGCCGTTCCGTGGACCCCGGCGGCGGCGAGTCGCGCGGCGGCCCGCCGGGCCCCGTCCTCGGTCTCGCTCTCCTCCTGCGGTGCGTTCCGTGAGGTTCCCATGAGTGAGCCGTCTACCCGCTCCGGGAGCGGGGGGCAAGGCGGCGCGGCGGCAGAGGCGTGATTCCCCCGTGGCAATGCCTCTGGCAAGGTGCATGGACGCCTTCGCGCCTGACACGGCCGCGAGTTGGGAAGGTACCCCGGAGCGGGGTGCATGCGGCGGGGAGGGGAAACTGAGAAGGTGGCGAGACCTATGCGGTTACGGTACGGGAGCGATGGGATGCGCATCACGGACGTCACTGGCGGCGAAGGCGGCGCCGGAGGCGGGCTTCAGGAGTGGGCCGGGAGCACCCGGAGCACCGAGCGGACGTGGGAGGGCGGCACCTCCCCCGCGGTGCCCCGGCGCGTCCTCGGCACCCGGCTGCGGCTGCTGCGCGAGGCCCAGTACATCACCCGGGCCGAAGCGGGCGAGGCCATCCGCGTGCCCTCGGCGCGCATCGCCGAACTGGAGCACGGGCGTACCGGTTTCGCGGAGCGTGACGTCGCCGACCTGCTGAAGATCTACGGCGTCACGGACAAGGACGAGCGCGCCGTCCTCCAGGCCCTCGCCGACCAGGCCAACACCCCCGGCTGGTGGCAGGCGTACGCCGGGGCCGTGCCGTCCTGGCTGCACACCTACATCGGCCTGGAGCAGGCGGCGAGCGTCATCCGTACCTTCGAGGTGCAGTTCGTGCCCGGACTGCTCCAGACCCGGGAGTACGCCCGCGCGGTGATCGAACTCGTCCATGCCGACGCGTCGGAGACCTGCGTCCAGCGCCGCGTCGCGCTGCGGATGCGCCGCCAGCAGATCCTCTACGGACCCCGGTCCCCGCACGTGTGGGCCGTCATAGACGAGGCGGCCCTGCGCCGCCCCGTCGGCGGGACCGCCACGATGCGCGCCCAGCTGCGGCACCTGATCGCGGTGAGCGACCTGCCCCAGGTGACCGTGCAGGTGATGCCGTTCAGCGCGGGAGGGCACGCGGCCGCCGGGGGACCGGTGACACTGCTGCGGATGCCGGTCTCCGAGCTGCCGGACGTGGTGTATCTCGAACGGCTCACCGGTGCGAGCTATTTGGAGGACGCCGCCGACATCGAGACGTACCGGCACGTGGTCGACTGCCTGGTCACCCGCTCCGAACCGCCCGCCGCGAGCCGGGAGATGCTCCACCGGATCGCGGAGGAGATGGAGTAGGCAGGCAGGCGGACGGGTCGGGCGGGACGGGGTCAGGCGTCGACGCGTTCGAAGACCGCGGCGAGGCCCTGGCCGCCGCCGATGCACATGGTCTCCAGGCCGTAGCGCGCGTGGCCGCGGCGCATCTCGTGCGCGAGCGTCGCCAGGATCCGCGCGCCCGTGGCGCCGACCGGGTGACCGAGCGAGATGCCCGAGCCGTTGACGTTGATCCGCCGCTCGTGGTCGCTCTCCGTCAGGCCCAGGGAGCGGGTGCAGGCGAGGACCTGCGCGGCGAACGCCTCGTTCAGCTCGATCAGATCCATGTCGGCCAGCGTCAGCCCGGCGCGCTCCAGCGCGTCCCGCGTGGACCGGACCGGCCCCAGCCCCATGGTGCGCGCGGGCACCCCGGCCCGCGCGAACGACACCAGCCGCACCATCGGCGTGATCCCCAGCCGCTCCGCCGTGGCCTCCGAGGTGACCAGGCAGGCCGCCGCCGCGTCGTTCTGCCCGCTGGCGTTGCCCGCCGTGACCGTCGCCTCCGGATCGTCCCTGCCCATGACCGGGCGCAGCCCCGCGAGCTGCTCCGCGGTGGTCTCCGGGCGCGGGTGCTCGTCGGCCGCCACGACCGTCTCGCCCTTCCGCGTCCGTACGGTCACGGGCACGGTCTCCTCCTCGAAGAGCCCCTTCTCCATGGCGTGCGCCGCGCGGCGCTGCGAGCGCAGGGCCAGCACGTCCTGGTCCTCACGCGAGATCGCGAACTCGCGGCGCAGGTTCTCGGCCGTCTCGATCATGCCGCCGGGCACCGGATGGTTCTCGCCGCCCGCCGTGACCCGGCCGCGCGCCAGCGCGTCGTGGAGCTGGAGACCCGGGCCCTTGATGCCCCAGCGGCCCTCGTGCGTGTAGTACGGCGCGGCGCTCATCACGTCGACGCCGCCCGCGATCACGACCTCGCTGAAGCCCGCCCGTATCTGCATCGCCGCGTCCAGCACGGCCTGGAGGCCCGAGCCGCAGCGGCGGTCGATCTGCGTGCCCGTCACCGACTGCGGCAGCCCCGCGTCCAGTGCCGCGACCCGGCCGATCGCGGGGGCCTCCATGCTGGGGTAGGCGTGGCCGAGGATCACCTCGTCCACGTCCTCCGGCGCGACACCGCTGCGGGACACCACCTCGGCGATCACGCGCGCCGCCAGCCCGGCCGGGCGCTGCCCCGCCAGACCGCCGCCGAACTTCCCGATCGGGGTGCGGAGGGGGTGACTGATCACGATGGACTGCGCCCTGTCCTGGGCCGTGCGCTGCGACTCCGTTGTCATGGGGCCGACCTTTCCATTTCCGGGCGCACAAGGTCCACTGTTCCGTGACCCGGAACGAGGACCAGGACGAGGGCCTGGAACGAGCCGAGAGGACGGACGCACGATGCGCATCAGGATCGTCGGAGCGGGCACGATGGGACGCGGCATCGCCCAATGGGCCGTCACCGCGGGCCATACGGCCGAACTCGCCGACGCCCGGACCGAGTCGGTCACCGAGGCGGTGGACTTCGTCCGGCGCATGTGCGAGCGGGCCGTCGAGAAGGGCCGGATGGGCGCGGACGAGTGCAAGGCCGCGCTGGACCGGCTGATCCCCCTCGACTCGCCCTACGCGCCTCCGGCTCCGGACGCGGCCCCCGAGCTGGTGATCGAGGCCGTGCTGGAGGAGCTGGAGATCAAGGCCGGGGTCTTCACCGAGCTGGAGCGGGTGCTGCCCGCCGGGACGGTCTTCGCGACCAACACCTCCTCCCTCCCCGTCACCCGTATCGCCGCCCAGCTCGCCGAACCGGGGCGGCTGGCGGGGCTGCACTTCTTCAACCCCGTACCGCTGATGAGGATCGTCGAGGTCGTGCCGGGTGCGGAGACGCGGGCCGACGTGCCGCCCCTGCTGACCGCGTTCGTGGAGAGCTGCGGCCACCGTGCCGTCACCGTCGCCGACACGCCGGGGTTCCTCGTCAACCACGCCGGGCGCGGCCTGGTCACCGAGGCGTTCGCGCTGCTGGAGGAGTCGGTCGCCGGGCCCGCGGCGCTCGACCGGATCGCCCGGGACGTGCTCGGCCTGCGCATGGGCCCCTTCGAGCTGATGGATCTCACCGGCCTCGACGTGACCGCCTCCGTCATGGAGACGGTCTGGAGCGGCTTCCGCTTCTCCGACCGGCTCCGCCCCTCGTACCTCACCGCGAACCGCGTGACGGCGGGGCTGCACGGCCGTAAGACGGGCCGCGGCTTCTACGCGTACGACGGGACCGGGCCGGGCCCCCGCGACGCCCCCGAGCCCGACCTCGGCGGGGGCGACCCCGCGCGTCCCGTCACCGTCGCGGGGGAGGGCCCGGAGGCCGATGCCCTGCGGGCGGCGCTGGGTCGCCCGGAGGGCGAGGGCGGCCTGGTGCTGGTCCCCACGTGGGGGACGACCGTCGCGGAGGCGGTCGCCGCGCACGGCCTGCCCGCCGCCCGCACGCTCGGCGTCGACCCGCTCTCCCTCGGCACGCCGCGCCGCGTCCTCGCGGTGACCCCGGCGACGGCGCCTGATGCGGTACGGGACGCGGCGGCGGTCCTCGCCGAGGGCCACGCCGTGACGGCCGTACGGGACACCGCCGGGTCTGTTGCCCAGCGGCTCCTCGCCTCGATCGTCTCGGTCGCCGCGTCGATCGCCGAACGCGGAATCGCGACCCCCGACGACATCGACCTGGCGGTCACCCTGGGCCTGGGCTATCCCAAGGGCCCCTTGGCGTGGGGCGACACGGTGGGCGCGGACCGGATGAGGGACCTGGGCGAGGCACTGACCGCCACGACGGGAGACCCCCGCTACCGGCCCACACGGTGGGTACGCGAACGAGCGAGCCTGGGCCTCCCCCTGACGACCCCGATGCCCCCACTCCCGGGGTAGAGCCGCCCCACTCAGGGACGCGGGGAACTGCGCGACCGTCCACGACGCGCCCGCGGTCCGCGAGGCACGGGTAGGGGCTGCCCCTGTCCGTCTCGCGGCGGTCTGCGGGTGCGTGCTGGCTTGGCGCGCAGTTCCTCGCGCCCCTGAAGCGGCCCCTTCGGGGCGCTTCGGGGTGTCGAGGGTGCGCCCCGCAGGGGCGCGGGGAACGGTGCGATCGGCCACGACGCGCCCGCGGTCCGCGAGGCACGGGTAGGGGCTGTCCCTGTCCGTCTCGCGGCGGTCTGCGGGTGCGTGGTGGCTTGGCGCGCAGTTCCTCGCGCCCCTGAAGCGCCCCGGAGGGGCGCGGGGAACGGCGCGCTCAGCCACGCACATACGCGCGGTCTGCGATGTACGGGGAGGGGCAGCCCCTGTTCAGGCCCCAACGTGCCGTCTCACTGGTTGGGAGGGGACTCCTCCTTGAAGATCTTGGTGACGAGCTTGCCGTCCTTCGTGAGGTAGCCGTGGAGCATGCCCTCGCTGCTGTGCGGGGCGTCGAAGACGCCCTTCGCGTCGAGGGCGATCACTCCGCCGGAACCGCCGAGCTTCGGCAGCCGCTTCACCAGGACCTCGTACGACGCCTGCGCGACGTCCTTGCCGCCGAACTCCATCAGGTTGGAGATCGTCGCGGTCGCCGCGCCCCGGATGAAGATCTCGCCGTCGCCGGTGGCGCTCGCGGCGACCGTGCCGTTCTTGGCGTACGTACCGGCGCCGATGACGGGGGAGTCGCCCACGCGGCCCGCCATCTTGTTGGTCATGCCACCCGTGGAGGTGGCCGCCGCCATGTCGGCCTTGGCGTCGATCGCGACGGCGCCGACCGTGCCCTTGGCCTCGTCCCTGTCCGACGAGGGCTTCTTCCCCTTGGCGTCCATGAGCTGGTCCCAGCGCCGCTGGGTCCAGTAGTGGTCCTGGGTGACGGGCTTGAGGCCCTGGTCCACGGCGAAGTCGTCCGCGCCCTGGCCCGCGAGCATCACGTGCTTGGACTTCTCCATGACCAGCCGCGCCGCGGTGATGGGGTTGCGCACGTGCTTCACACCCGCCACGGCCCCCGCCTTGAGGTCGGAGCCGCGCATGATCGAGGCGTCCAGCTCGTGGCCCGCGTCGGCCGTGAAGACGGCGCCCTTGCCCGCGTTGAAGAGGGGGTCGTCCTCCAGGACGTTCACCGCCGCCTCGACGGCCTCGACGCTGGTGGCGCCCCGGTCGAGGGCCTTCTTCCCGGCGCGCAGGGCCTTCTTGAGCCCGTCGCGGTAGGCCTTCTCCTTCTCCGGGCTGGTCTCGTCCCGTACGAGCGCCGTTCCGGCACCGCCGTGAACGGCCAGGACGACATCGCGGGCGTCGGGCTCGGCCTTGCCCGCGGGTGCCGGCGCGGGCGCGGGCGCCGCGACCGTACGGGAGCCGCGCGAGCCGCCGTCCTCCGGGACGGCGACCAGCACCACGGTGAGCGTTGTCGCCGCCGCCAGCAGGGGGAACAGCCACGCTCTCGGACGTATGCGCATGAGCTCTCCTCACGTCGACCTCGGACCGGTCAAACGCGGGGCACCCTACTGGAGCCGCAGCGCCCCGAAAGCCCCCTCGGGGACGGTGGGTTCGCGGGGAGGCACGGGGTCCAGGCGTACGTACGGGGCGTCCGGGGCGGGGCGCGGGTCCGGTTCGCCGTTGTTGGGCCAGAGGGACATGGCGCGTTCGGCCTGTGCCGTGATGGTGAGTGAGGGGTTGACGCCGAGGTTGGCGGAGACGGCCGAGCCGTCGACCACGCTGATGCCCGGGTGGCCGTGCAGGCGGTGGTACGGGTCGATCACGCCGCTCGCGGCGTCGGAGCCGATGGGGCAGCCGCCCAGGAAGTGCGCGGTCAGTGGCTTCCCGGCGAGTTCGCCGAGGTTGGTGCCGGGGAAGCCGCCGATGCGCGCGGCGATGTGCCGTACGGCCTCGGCGCCCTCGGGGATGTGCGCCGGGTTGGGAGCGCCGTGTCCCTGGCGGGCGCTGAGCAGGCCTTTTCCGGGGCGGCGCCGTCTGCGGTACGTGGTCAGGGAGTTGTCGAGGCTCTGCATGACGAGCCCGATGATCGTCCGCTCCGACCAGCGGTACGTGGTGGCGGTGCGCAGCACGAGCAGCGGGTGCCGCAGATACTGGCCGAGCGCCGCCAGCCAGGTCGGCAGCCTGCCGCCCGCCGCGTACTGCGGGACGCAGATCAGCGCCATGAGGTTCGAGCCCTTGCCGTAGCGGACGGGCTCGATGTGGGTGTCGGCGTTCGGGTGCACCGATGACGTGATGGCGACGCCCCTGGTGAAGTCGAGCTCGGCGTCGCGGCCGTGGAGTCCGCGGTAGCGGCTCGGGAAGGTGAGCGCGCCGACGAGGGCCTCGGAGTTGGTGCGGGTCAGCTCGCCCAGCCGCGCGGAGAGCCGCGGCAGCGCGCCGGTGTCGCGCATCCGGTGCAGCAGGGTCTGCGTCCCGTACGTACCGGCGGCGAGGACCACGCGCCGCGCGAGGAGGACGCGGGGGCGGGCCCGGCGCCGGTCGGTGGGGCGCGTGGTGACGGCGAAGCCGTCGCCCTCCTCGCGTACGCCGAGGACGGTCGTCATCGGGTGGACCTCGGCTCCGGCCTGCTCGGCCAGGTAGAGGTAGTTCTCGTTGAGGGTGTTCTTCGCGCCCCTGCGGCAGCCGGTCATGCACTCGCCGCACTCGACACAGGCCGTCCGCGCCGGGCCCGCGCCGCCGAAGTAGGGGTCGCGGGCCGTCTCGCCCGGTTTCGCCTTCGTCCGGCCGTCGGCGTCGCGCCCGTCGCCGAAGAAGACACCGACGGGCGCGAGGTGGAAGGAGTCCCCGTAGCCCATCTCGTCGGCGGCGGCCCTGAGATGGACGTCGGAGGGCGTCGTGGTGGGGTTGAGGCGGACGCCGAGCATGCGGCGGGCCTGGTCGTAGAACGGGGCGAGTTCGGACTGCCAGTCGGTGATGTGGCCCCACTGGCGGTCGGTGAAGAACGCGCGGGGCGGCACGTACAGCGTGTTCGCGTAGTTCAGCGAACCGCCCCCGACCCCCGCGCCCGCCAGGATCATCACGTTCGCCATGAGGTGGACGCGCTGGATGCCGTAGAGCCCCAGCGCCGGGGCCCACAGATAGTCGCGCAGGGCCCATGACGAGGTCGGCAGCTCCTCGCGGCGGAAGCGGCGACCGGCCTCCAGGACGCCCACGCGGTAGCCCTTCTCCGTCAGCCGGAGCGCCGAGACCGCGCCGCCGAAGCCCGAACCGACCACGATCACGTCGTAGTCGTACGCGCGTTCCTCCCGGTCATGCGTCATAGAGCGCCTCGATCTCGTCGGCGTACGCCTCGGCCACCGCCTTGCGTTTGATCTTGAGGGAGGGGGTGAGGAGCCCGTTCTCCTCGGTGAACTCGCCGTCGACGACGCGGAAGCGGCGTATCGACTCGGCGGCCGAGACCGAGGAGTTCGCGTAGTCCACGGCGCGCTGGACGGCCGCGAGCAGGTCCGGGTCGTCGCGCAGCTCGGCGAAGGGGGTGTCGCGGGGGCGGCCGCGGACGGCCAGCCAGTGGGCGACGGCGTCGGGGTCGAGGGTGACGAGCGCCGCCACATGGCGCCGCCCCTCGCCGACGACCATGCACTGGGCGACCGGTGGACGGCTGCGCAGCAGGTCTTCCAGGGGCGCGGGGGAGACGTTCTTGCCGCCGCTGGTGATGAGGATGTCCTTCTTGCGGCCGACGATGGTCAGGAAGCCGTCCGGGTCGAGCTGCCCGAGGTCGCCGGTGGCGAACCAGCCGTCGTCGAGGACCTCGCGGGTGGCCTCCTCGCTGTTCCAGTACGCGCCGAAGACGACGCCGCCCTTGATCAGCACCTCGCCGTCCTCCGCGATCCGTACGGCCGTGCCGGGCACGGGGCGGCCGACGGTGCCGGGGCGCGGGGTGAGGGGCGGGATGAGGGTGGCGGCGGCGGTGGTCTCGGTGAGCCCGTACCCCTCGTAGACGATGATGCCCGCGGCGTAGAAGAAGAGGTTGAGGCGGCGGTCGAGCGGGGAGCCGCCGCTGATCGCGTAGCGGAGCCTGCCGCCCAGCTCCTTGCGGACGCGCCGGTAGACGAGCAGGTCGTAGAGCGCCCAGGCGGCGTAGAGACCGGGGCCCGGGCCCTTGCCGGTCTCCAGGAACTTCTGGAGGTACGCCTCGCCGAAGCGTACGGCCGTACGGTCGGCGCGCTCGAAGGAGGCGCCGCGGCCGATCTTCTCCGCGGTCTCGCGCCCGGTGTCGTGGATCTTCTCGAAGAGATAGGGGACGCCGACGACGAACGTCGGCCGGTACGAGCGGAGTTCGGGGCGCAGCTCGTCGGGCTTGATGCTCGGGCAGTGGCCGAACTCGATCCTGGCGGAGAGGCAGGCGATCTGGATGGTGCGGCCCAGGATGTGCGCGAGGGGGAGGAAGAGCAGCGTGGAGGCGGTCTGCCCGGTGACCGCCTGGAAGACGGGGTGCAGCAGCTCGACGGTGTTGGCCGCCTCGGCGTGCAGATTGCCGTGGGTGAGCACGCAGCCCTTGGGCTTGCCCGTGGTCCCGGAGGTGTAGCAGACCGTCGCGACGGTGTCGGGGCCGAGTGCCGCGCGCCGCTTGGCCAGCTCCTCGTCCGGTACGTCGGCGCCGAGCGCGGCGAGCTGGGAGAGCGCGCAGGTGCCGCCGGGCGGCGCGTCGATCTCCCAGAGCCGGGGCCGGGGCCGGGGCTCGTGGTGCTCTGGCAGCGCGGCGAAGGCGTCCTCGGCCGTCGCCGCGAGCCCGGCGTCCTCGACGAGGAGGAAGGCGGCGCCCGAGTCCTCCAGGATCCAGGCGAGCTGCCCGGCGGACGAGGTCGCGTAGACGGGCACGGTCTGGCCGCCCGCCGCCCAGATCGCGAAGTCCAGTACGCACCATTCGTACCGAGTGCGGCACATGAGGGCGACCCGTCCGCCCGGCGTGAGGCCCGCGGCGACGAGGCCCTTGGCGGCCTCGGCGACCTCGCGTGCGAAGGTGGTGGCGGTGACGGGATGCCAGGCCCCGCCCTCCTTGCGGCGCAGCACGGTGGCGCCGGGTGCCTCGGCCGCGTTGGTGAACGGGATGTCGGCGATGCTGCCGGTCCGCGCGGGCGGGACGAGCGGGTCGGCGCGGACCTCGCGCACGGCCCCGCCCTCGTTGATCACTTCATAACGGACCCGGGCGGCGAGGTCACCGCGCCGTTTGGCCGTCCTCAGATCCTTCCGGACACCCATCTTCGGCTCCTGTTCGCGGCTCGCGGCGCAGGGGAGGGGAAGTGCTCGTCGGGCTGAACGTGCTGACGCGGGAGTCAACTTACTCACGCGTAAGGAGAAATCAACCGTCCGGGACGAGGAAACCCGTGACGGTTCTGTGTGTGCGGAGAGGGCCCGGGTTACGACTTTTGCGACTCCCTACGTACGATCGGATTCGGTCACTTTTGGCCAGGTACCGCGCGAGACGCGGCAGAACGTGAGCACAGAGCAGGAAGTAGGGCAAGGATTTATGGGCCTCGGGACGCTCCTCAGCAGGAGAAGGCCGAAGAATTCCGGCGGCGGCTGGCCGGTGGACGGACTTCCCCAGGGGGCGGGGCTCCTCAGTGCGGAGATCTCCGACCCGCTGGGGCAGCCGCTGCCGGGGGTCGAGGTGACGCTGACGGAGACCGACACCCGGCGGCACGTCCTCAAGGCCACCACCGATCCGTTCGGGCGGGTCACCGCGGCGCTGCCGCAGGGCCGGTACGCGCTGCGGGGCACGGTCGAGGGGCTCCACCCGCTGCACCGCGTCATCGAGGTCCCGGCCGGGGCCCCGGCGCCGCTGGAGCGGCTGCGGATGGAGACGGGCCAGGAGCCCGACCTCCCGCAGCCCGGCGTCTGGGTCTTCGACCCGCCGCACTCGGCGATCCGCTTCGTGGCCCGGCACTTCGGGATGTCCAATGTGCACGGCCGCTTCACCCGCTTCGACGGGGGGATCCGTGTCGCCGAGCGGATGGAGGACTCCTATCTGGAGATCACCATCGACGCGTCGAGCATCGACACCGGCAACAAGACGCGTGACGACCATCTGAAGTCCGCCGACTTCCTCGACGTCGAGCGCTACCCGTACCTCCACTTCGCCAGCAGCAAGCTGACCCACAAGGGCGGCTCGAAGTGGACCGTGCAGGGCACGCTGACGCTGCACGGCGTGAGCCGCACCGTCAACCTCGACACGAGCTACCACGGCTCGGTCAACGGCGGCTACGGGGAAGAGCTGCGGTGCGCGGCGTACTCGACGGCCGAGCTGCACCGCGAGGACTTCACGCTCAACTACGGGAACATGATCCAGCGCGGCATCGTGGTCATCGGCCGCACCGTGCAGCTGGAGATGGACATCCAGGCGATGTACCGCCACGAGGGGATGCCGACTCCTCCGGAGTGACCCCTCGTGCGGGGTGGGGGCGTGGGATACGCCCGGGCGTGCGACGGGTTACGCCCGGGCGTACCGGGGGCCGGTCCGAGGCCGCTCAGCAACGGACCCTGCCCTCATCCCCCCCCACAGTCCCGGGGTCCGAGGCTGGCCCCGGGAGGTGATGCTTCAGAGTGCCCTCAGGGGGCGGCCCACCGCAGGGGCCGAACGGCCCTGTCTGGTGAGTCAGCGCCGATTGACCCCGGTTCGCCGGGAAAGTCCCGTACGGAGCGCGCCCGTCGTACGGGGTGGCGGCGCGGTCCGGTCCGGCCCGGCGCGGTCCGGCCCGGTCAGGTGCCGGTGACGCGGCGGACGGCGGTGCGGATCGAGTCGCGCAGCCGCGCCGTGTCCTCCTCCGTGTCGCCCGCGAGCAGATGGCGGATCTGCGGCATGGCGGTGGGGGAGATGAGCAGCGTGATCATCAGGAAGACCAGGTCCCCGGGCGGGATCGCGGTGTCGATGAGGCCCTGGCGCTGCGCCTCCTCGAAGGCGGCGACCTTGCGCGCGTAGTGCGCCGAGCGCGCGTTCGCGTCGGGGAGCGCCTCGGCCCCGCCGAACTCCAGCGCCTCCCAGAGCATCAGCCGCGTCACCTCGGGGTGGGACGCGTGGTAGTCGAGGAGGCGGTCGGCCCAGGCGTCGGGGTCCTCGGCGTCGATCGGGATCTCGGCGATCAGGTCGACCAGGTTCCGCTCCAGGACCTGCGAGAACAGCTCGGCCTTGTTCCCGAAGTACGCGTAGATCAGCTGCTTGTTGGCCTGGGCCTCGCGGGCGATGCGGTCGACGCGGGCGCCCGCGACGCCGTGCGCTGCGAACTCCTGGGTGGCGGCGCGGAAGATCCGGGCCTTGGTCGCCTCGGGGTCGCGCGTCCCGGTCGATGGTGCTGCCATGCCGGTCAGTGTAACCAACTATTTGGTTGACAGGGCTGACGCGGCCCTGCCAGGGTTCCAACCAACAGGTTGGTTGGAACCCTTTCCGAACCGAAGGACCGCATGTCACCCTCCGCCAGCACCCGTCGTCGTGCCCCCGGCACCGGCGCCGCTCAGGCCGCTCCTCCGGCCGCCGGCCCCGGCGGTCGTACGTCCACGTCCCCCGCCCTGCTCGCCGTCATCGCGCTGTGCACCGCCGTGACGGTCGCGAATATCTACCTGGCCGCGCCCCTCCTCGGGCTCATCGCGCACAGCTTCGGCGCCACCGCCTCGGGCGTCGGCTGGATCGCCGCCGTCGGCCAGCTCGGCTACGCGGCCGGGCTGCTCCTCTTCGCGCCGCTCGGCGACACCGCGCACCGCCGCAAGGCCGTCGCGCTCCTCGCGCTCGGCGTCGGCGCCGCCATGGCCGCCTCCTCCTTCGCCCCCGGCATCGGGCTGCTGGGCGCCGGGGTCTTCGCCGCCAGCGCCGCGTCCGTCGTCCCCCAGCTCCTCGTGCCCCTCGTCGCCGAGCGGGCCCCGGCCGGGCGGCGCGGCATGCACCTCGGCGTGCTGATGGCCGGGCTCTTCGCCGGGATCGTCGCCGCCCGCGTGCTGGGCGGGGCCGCGGCCCAGGCGTACGGCTGGCGGGTCGTCTTCCTCGCCGCCGGGCTCCTCACCGTCGTGGTCGGCGTCGGCACCGCCGCGCTCCTGCCGTCCGGCAACCGTCCCGGCCCCGGCAACCCGGCCATCACCGCGAACCCCCTGCACGGCATGGCCCGTACGGCCCGCGCGCTCGCCTCCTCCGCCGAACTGCGCCGCGCCTGCCTGCGCCAGGGCGGGCTCTTCGGCGCCTGGAGCGCGCTGTGGACCTCGCTCGTCCTGCTGCTGACCGGCGAGCCGTACCACCTCTCCACCGGTACGGCCGGGCTGTTCGGCCTCCTCGGGCTCTCGGCCAGCCTGGTCGCGCCGCTCTCCGGCGGGCTCGTCGACCGGTTCGGCTCGCGCAAGGTGGTGCGCGGCACGTACGCCCTCGCCGTCCTCTGGCTGCCGCTCTTCTGGCTCGGCGGCCAGCGGATGTGGGCACTGTGCGCGGCGGCGGTCCTCGTCCACGCCGGGCTCGTCGCCGGTCAGGTCGCCAACCAGGCGCGGGCGCTGGCGGCCACGGACACCCCCGCCGCCGCCAACACCGGTTACGTCGTCGCCGCGTTCGCGGGCGCGGCCCTCGCCTCCGCGCTCAGCGGCGTCGCCTTCGCCCACTGGGGCTGGACCGGGGTCTGCGCCGTGGCGGCCTGCTGGCTCCTCCTCGGCGGCCTCCCGGGCGTACGCCTCCGAGTGCGCCGGGGGTGAGGCGAGGCGGCGGCTCACGGAGCCGCTGCCGCCTCGACCGGGGGACTGAAGGCGTGACGGCGGGGGAAGGTGCCAGGAACACCTATTCGGGCAGAGTGCAGACCGTGGGCCCCGGGGCCCACGGGAAAGGGGGCAACATGCTCGTTCTCGTCATCGTCCTGGGGGTCGCCCTCGTGGGCGCCGTCGCCTACGCCGCCCGGCGCCGTGGCGTCGGACGGTCCGGCGGGACCATGACGCCGGAGGAGCGGGAGCGCGGGCTCGCCGCGGAGGAGAAGGCCAAGGCCATCCATCAGCAGACCCACCACCGGCGCCTCTGACGACAGCAGGGGCGGATGCTCCGCTCAGTGCTCGTGCGGGCCCTCGTGGTGGACCGGGCCGTGGGCGGTCGCGCAGTGCGGGACCTGTCCGGCCGTCGTGAGCGCTAGGGGCGCCTCCAGCGCGGGGGCCGGGCTCGCGTGGTCGATCTGGAGGGTCGTGTGCGTGATCCCGTACTCCTCGGCCAGCGTCGCGTCCAGGGCGCGGCGCAGGCCGTGGCAGTCGCCGCCCGGCTCGACCAGGACGTGCGCGGAGAGGGCGGGTTCGCCGGAGGTGATCGTCCAGACGTGCAGGTCGTGGACCTCGGTCACGCGGGGCGTGGCCGCGAGCCGGTCGCCGATCGCGTCGGGGTCGAGGCCGACGGGCGCCGCCTCCAGGAAGATCCGGCCCGAGTCGCGCAGCAGCCCGTAACCGGCCTTGAACATCAGCGCGACGACCACCAGCGTGGCGATGGCGTCGGCCCGCGCGAAGCCGGTGGTGAGGACGATGAGACCGGCGATGGCCGTGCCGATGAACGCGAACAGGTCGTTCAGGATGTGCTGGTAGGCGCCCTCGACGTTGAGCGAGGAGCGGTTGGCGCGGGACAGGCACCAGGTCGCCGCGAGGTTCACGACGATGCCCGCGAGGGCCGTGACCAGGACGAGCCACCCCGTGACCTCGGGGGGATGGATGAGCCGCTCGACCGCCTCGTACGCCAGCCAGGCCCCGGCGAGGATCAGCGTCAGCCCGTTGGCCTGCGCGGAGAGGATCTCGGCGCGCTTGAGGCCGAAGGTGAAACCGCCGCGCGCGGGCCGCGCCGACAGCCGCATCGCGACCAGCGCGAGCACGATGGACACCGCGTCCGTCAGCATGTGCGCCGCGTCGGACAGCAGCGCCAGCGATCCGGCGACGAAGGCGAGGACCGACTCCACGGCGATGAACACCGTGATGAGCACCAGCGCGCTCGTCAGCCAGCGCCGGTCCGTGTCCGCCGACACCCCGTGCGAGTGCCCCGCGTGCCCGTCGCCGTGACCGTGTCCGTCCCCGTGGCCGTGACCGTGCGGTCCCTTGCCCACCGTTCCTCCCCTCACGCGGACCCCCGAACGGGGCCGGCTGAGTGCAGTGAAGCGCACGGGACGTGAGGGTGGCAAAGGCTGTACCGGTGACCGTTGTCAGTACCGATAAGAACGCTCTGACCTGCGGCGATGTATCTCTCGGGAGCGGGCGAAGACGATAACGGTGCCCAGTGTCGGCCCAGTGTCAGAGGTCGCTGTAGGGATTGTCGTCGAGCCCGCCGTCGTCGAGCTCGTCGTCGAGCTCGTCGTCGAGCCCGTCGCCGTCGGTGCCGTCCCCGATGCCGTCGCCGATCCCGTCGTCGTACTCCGCGAGCGGGTCCGAGGTGGAGGGCGAAGGGCTCGGCGCCGGGTCGCACTGGCGGACCTTGCCGACCATCCGGCACCCGGGCGGCATGTCCGTCGACCCGCCGAAGGCGAACGCGAGGCCGACGCCGAGGGCGACGATGGCGAGCAGGATGGCCCAGTTGCGGCCATTGGTCAGGTCCTGACGTGCGCCAGGACCGCGCTTGTACGGCATGGTGTGTTCCCCCGAATCCCCCGATGCTCGCCCCAGGGTAGGGGGAGCGGAGGGGATCAGGTCGACTCGCGTGCCGTCACGGTGACCGTCATCGCGCGGCGGCGGCGCGGGCGGGAGGCGGGGGAGCGGACCAATTCGTCCACGTAGGCGGCGAACTCGGCGCCCGAGGCGCGGTCGAGGCGGACGCTGCTGAGGCGGGGGCGGGTCAGACGGGCGAGCATGAGGTCGTCGGCGCCGATGACCGCCACGTCCTCCGGGACCCGCACCCCGGCGTCCTGGAGGGCGCGCATCAGGAGCATCGCGTACTCGTCGTTGTACGCGAACACCCCGTCGAGGCCCAGCGCGGGCCAGCGCGCCGCGAGCGCCGCCGCCGACTCCTCGGTGAAGGCGAGCGGCAACGGCCTCAGCCGTACGTCCGTGCCGCCCCCCGACCCCTCGACGGCCGCCGCGTGCGCCCCCGCCAGCCGGGGCCCGGAGAACGTGTCGAGCCCGGGCTCCGCCGGGACGACGACGCCGACGCGCCGCCGTCCGCGCTCCACGAGGTGCGCCACGGCCGCGGCGCCGACCTCGCGCTGGTCCATGGTGAGCGAGTGGGCGCCCGCGACGCGCGGCGGGCCGACGGTGATGACGGCCCGGGTGCCCGCCTGCTTGAGGACGGCCACGTCCGCGGGGGTGAGGACCGTGGGCGGCAGCGCGACGGCGGCCGTGGGCCGCAGCTCGGCCCAGGCGCGGACGTCGGCCGGGGCGCCGGGCCCGTCCCCGGCGGCTCCGGCGTCCCCGACGTCCCCGGTGGCTCCACCGACTCCGGCGGCGAGGTGCGCGACCGTGTAGCCGAGGCGGCTCAGGGCGCTCTGGGCCTCGTGCGCGAATCGCGCGTAGAGCGGGCCCGCGGGGACGTGCGGGGCCGACATCAGCACCATGCGGCTGGCGCCCGCGCGCAGGGCGCGGGCCGCGGCGTGCGGCACGTACCCCAGCTCGTCGGCGGCGGCGCGCACGCGGGCGCGGGTGGCCTCGCTGATACGGGCGCTGCCCTCGGCCCCGTTGAGCACGTACGAGACCGTGGCGCGCGAGACGCCCGCCTGGCGGGCCACGTCCGCGCTGGTCGGCGGGGGCGAGCCGGGCGGGCGAGGGGGGTGCGGAGGGTGCGGGGTGTCGGCCATCGCGGCGGAGTCCTTCCGAGCCCTGGAGAGGCGGCCGGGTCTGGCGGATGGGGTCTGGCGGATGGGGCGGGGCGGTGCTAAACAGGACGTTACACGTGTCAGTGACACGTGTCACCGGGCGCGTGACGGCGCGCCGTCTCCCACGCACGTAAGGCGGGACCCACCGTGAAGCTGCACACCCACGAATGGGGCGGGGGCGACCGGCTCGCCCTCCTCGTCCACGGGATCATGGCCGACCACCGGACCTTCGTGAAGGTGGGCCCCGCGCTCGCCGAGCGGGGCTACCGCGTGCTCGCCGTCGACCTGCGCGGCCACGGCCGCAGCCCGGCACCCGGCGACTACCCGCTGGACGCCTTCGCCGACGACCTCGTGGACACCCTCCCCGCCGGAGCCGGCCTGGACCTCGCCCTCGGGCACTCCCTCGGCGGGCTCGTCCTCTCCCGCGCCGTCGAGCGCCTCCGCCCCGCCCGCGCCGTCTACGAGGACCCCGCCTTCCTCGCCGCGGGCCCCGGCCTCTTCGACGGGGTCGACGTGGAGAAGGTCAAGCGCGAGACGACCCGCGCCGAGGTCGCCGCCGCGCGGCCCCGCTGGGACGACGAGGACCTCGACGTCGAGCTGGCCACCCTGGCCCTCTGGGACACCGCGACCGTCCGCTTCCGGGACGGCCTGGAGGACACCGACCTGCTGCCCGGGCGCGCCGTCGTCCCCTCCCTCACGCTCCTCGCCGACCCCAGCGACCTCGTCGGCCCCGAGCGCGCCGCCCTCCTCGCCGGACGCGGCTTCGAGGTCCGTACGGTCCCTGGCACCGGACACGTCATGCACCGCGACGACCTCAAGGGCTTTCTCACGGCTCTCGACGGGTGGATCTGAGAGGCGCGCGGCATGGTGAAGGACATGAGCGAAACGAGCGACAAGCGAGCCGAGGCCGTGGACGCGGCCCTCGCCCGGCTGGACCTGCCCGCCAAGGTGGCCCTCCTCGGCGGTTCCGACATGTGGTCGGTCGGCCCCGTGCCGTCCGCCGGGTTCGGCAGACTCGTGCTGTCCGACGGGCCCGCGGGCGTACGGGGTGAGGACTGGACCCCCGAGGACCCCAGCGTGGCGCTCCCGTCACCCACGGCGCTCGGCGCCACCTGGGACCCGGAGGCGGCCCGGCTCGCCGGGCTGCTGCTCGCGCAGGAGGCGCGCCGCAAGGGTGCCCACGTCGTGCTCGCGCCCACCGTCAACCTGCACCGGACGCCGTACGGCGGGCGGCACTTCGAGGCGTTCGCGGAGGACCCGGTCCTCACCGGCGTCCTCGGGGCCGCGCTGGTCTCCGGCGTGCAGGAGGGCGGCGTCGGCACCACGCCCAAGCACTACGTCGCCAACGACTCGGAGACCGACCGCTACACCGTCGACGTGCGCGCCGACTCCCGTACCCTGCGCGAGCTCTATCTCGCGCCCTTCGAGCGGATGGTGCGCACCGCGCGCCCCTGGGGCCTGATGGCGGCCTACAACGGCGTCGACGGCACCACCATGAGCGAGCACGACGCGCTCAACAACGGGGTGCTGCGCGGCGAATGGGGCTTCGACGGCGTCCTCGTCTCCGACTGGACGGGCGCCCGCGACACCGTCCGCTGCGCGCTCGGCGGCCTCGACCTCGCGATGCCGGGCCCGCACACCGTCTACGGCGAACATCTCGTCCACGCCGTCCGCGAGGGCCGCGTGCCCGAGGAGACCGTGGACGCGCTCGCGCGCCGTGTGCTGCTGCTCGGGGCGCGCGCCGGGGTGCTGGAGGGCGCCCCGCCCGCCGTGGCGCCCGAGGACCTTCCCGCGCCGCTCGACGGCGAGGGGGTGGCGCGCGAGCTGGCCGCGCGCTCCTTCGTGCTGCTGCGCAACGAGCGGGACACGCTGCCGCTCCGTGCCGACGGCCCGCGTCCCCTCCGGCGCATCGCCGTCGCCGGACTTCCCGCCGCACACCCGAGGTTCGGCGGCGGAGGCAGCGCGCAGGTCTTCCCGCCGCACGTGAGCACGGTGCTGGAGGGGCTGCGCGGCGCCGTTCCCGAGGACGTCACCGTCACGTACGAGCCCGGGCCCGATCCCCGCTCCCGGCTCGCCCCCGCCGCCGACGGCTTCACGCTCACCGCCACCCTCTTCGGGCTCGACGACGCCGAACTCGCCCGCGCCGCGCAGGCCGACGGCTCCGTGCGCTGGATGGGCGCGCTGCCCGGCGGCGTCGCCTTCGGCGACCTCGGGCGCGTGGAGCTGACCGGCGAGTTCACCCCGGACGAGGACGGAGCGCACCGGCTCGCGGTGCGCGGCGTCGGCCACTTCCGGCTGGAGGCCGGTGACCGGCTGCTCTTCGACGGCGAGCTGAACCCCGAGAGCGAGGACCCCGCCGCCGCGTTCCTCAACCCGCCGCAGCGCGTCTTCACGCTCGACGCGCACGCGGGCCACGACGTCCCGGTCCGCCTCGTGCACAGCGTCAACGGCAAGGAGGCGGGCCCCCTCTTCGGCCTGATCTCCTTCGAACTCGGCCACGGCGCGCCCGTCGTCCCCGACGACGAGCTGATCGAACGCGCCGTACGGGACGCCGCCGACGCCGATGTCGCCCTCGTCGTCGTTGGCACCACCGACGAGTCGGAGAGCGAGGGCGTCGACCGCGACACGCTCGCCCTCCCGGGCCGCCAGGACGAACTGGTCGCGCGCGTCGCCGCCGCGAACCCCGACACCGTGGTCGTCGTCAACGCGGGCGCGCCCGTGCTGATGCCGTGGCGCGAACGGGTGGCCGCGGTGCTGTTGTCCTGGTTCCCGGGACAGGCGGGCGGCAGCGCGCTCGCCGACGTGCTGCTGGGTTCCGCGGAGCCGGGCGGGCGGTTGCCGACGACGTGGCCCGCCGTCGAGTCCGACGTGCCGGTGCGGCAGGTCGTCCCGGACGGTGACGGGCAACTCCCGTACGCGGAGGGGCCGTACATCGGCTACCGCGCCTGGGCGCGCGCCGGTTCCGCGCCCGCCTACTGGTTCGGGCACGGCCTCGGGTACACGGAGTGGGCGTACGAGGCGCTCGACGTACGGCCCGTCTCCGTGCCGGGCACGGGGCCGTACGACGCTGTCGCCGAGGTCCTCGTCAGGGTCCGCAACACCGGGCGCCGTGCCGGGCGTGAGGTCGTCCAGCTCTACCTCGGGCCCGAGGGGGCCGAGCGGACCCTGGCCGCGTTCGCCGTCGCGGAGGCGGAGGTGGGGGAGGCCGTCGAGGTCCGGCTCACCGTGCCGCTGCGCGCCGTCCAGCGATGGGACGGCACCGGCGAGTGCTGGCGGACCGAGCAGGGTCCGCATCTGCTCTCCGCGGGGCGCAGCGTGAGTGACCTGCGGTTGTCGGGTGAGCTGCCGATTTCCGGGTGACCGTTCCTCGGGCGCGGCCGGGTTCGGGCTGCCCCTTGCCGAGCGTCGCGGTCCGCGGGTGCGTCGTGCTCGCTCGCGCAGTTCCCCGCGCCCCTGACGGGGCACGTCCCGAAGGGGCTGATTCAGGGGCGCGGGGAACTGCGCGACAAGCCACCGCGCATCCGCAGTCTGCGACGCGCGGCAAGGGGCAACCCGGTAGCAGCGCCCGGAGAGCTCAGCCTTCTCCCCGGACCTCGGCGCGAAACGTACCCGGCGTCTGCCCCGCTCGGTGGTGGAAGAACTTGGAGAAGTTCGTCGCGTCGGCAAAGCCCAGCCGCGAGGCGACGGTGGCGGCGGGCTCGTCGCTGTGGGCGAGGAGCCGCTGGGCCTCCAGCAGGACGCGCCGGTCGACGAACTCCTTCGCGCCCACGCCCGCCGCCGCGCGGGTCGCGCGCGAGAGCGTGCGGGGCGAGTACCCCAGCGCGCGGGCGTAGTCGGCGACCTGGCGCGTACGGGCGAAGTCCCGCTCGACCGCCGCCCGGAACCGTACGAAGGTCTCGCCCGGCCGGGTGTCCGGGGGCCCGCCGTCCTCCGGGCCCGGCGTGAGGCCGGTGATCCGGAGCAGCAGCGCGGCCAGCAGATGGCGCAGCACCGCGCGATGCGCCTCGGCGGCAGGGGCCTCCGTCGAGGTGAACGCCACGAACTCCCGGTGGAGATGCTCCAGCGCCAGCCGTGTCGCGGTCCCTCCCGGTCGCCACCGGGCTGGGCCGAACGCCTCGTCCAGGCGGGCCGCCGAGGCCGTCGCGGGGTCGAGGAAGCCGGACTGGAAGAGGACGAGCGTGCCCTCGCCCGCCGCGAGGTTGCCGTGCTGCTGGACCTGTCCGGGCCGCACCCAGAGCCAGGAGCCCGGCGTCAGCTCGTACTCGGCGAAGTCCACGGTCTGCCGCAGCGTGCCCTCGTCCAGCGCGAAGAGCTGGTGGAAGCCGGGGCGCTGGGGGTCGGACATGACCTGGCCCTTGGCGCGGGAGCGGGTGCGCAGCTCGGCGAGCGTCATCACCTCCACCCCGGCGGACACCCCGGGCGGCGGGGCGTAGGGGAGGTCGGGGATCACTTCAGCGGTCGCGTGTCCGTTATTCACCATAGCCAGTCACGAGCTTACCTCGCCGTGCCCAGCTCCGGTGCGTAGCGTCGTAGACATCACGCCAGGACCTGGCGGAAACCTTCATCGCAGCAGAGCACCGAGGAGCACCCCATGACCACCAAGGCGAAGATCGCGGTATTCGGAGCCAACGGCACCATCGGCGGCCGCGTCGTGCGCGAGGCGCTGGAGCGCGGGCACGAGGTCACCGCCGCGGTCCGCGACCCGAAGAAGCTGGCGGAGGCCGACGCGCGCGTCACGGTGGTGACCGGCGACGTGCTCGACCCCGGGACCGTGACCGAGGTGGCCCGGGGCGTCGACGTCGTGGTCAGCGCGGTCGGCGGCGGCGACGGGCCCGGCCACGTGGCCACGGTCGAGCCCTCGGTCCGGTCCCTGGTCACCGGGGTGCGCGCCCTCGGTGGGGCTGCGCCCCGGCTGATCGCGGTCGGCGGCGCGGGCTCCCTGCGCACGCCCGACGGCAAGCAGGTGTGGGACGCGGAGGGGCTGCCGGAGGGGCTGCTCCAGATCATGCACGCGCACGGCGACGCGCTGGACTTCCTCCGTACGGTCTCCGATGTGCGCTGGACCAGCTTCAGCCCCGCCGCGAGCATCGCGCCGGGCGTGCGCACGGGCGTCTACCGCACGGGCGGGGACGAGCTGTTGACGGACGGCGCGGGCGAGAGCCGGATCTCCACGGAGGACTACGCCGCCGCGCTCGTCGACGAGATCGAGGAGCCCCGGCACGTGGGCGAGCGGTTCACCGTCGCGTACTGAGCCGTCGGGGTACGGGCCCTCGACCGCACGCCCGCAGGATCAGGGGAGCTGGCGGTCCAGGGCCGCCCGGCCCAGCTCGGCGAGCTTGCGTTCGGCCCACTCCAGGTTCGCGGGCGTGAGGTCCCTGCCGGAGGCGAGGACGACGTCCTCGGGCGTGGGGTCCCCCTCGGGTGCCGCGTGCAGCACGGCGTCCGGCGTGGGTTCGTCGTCCGGGTTCTGAGCAGCGCTCTCGCTCATGCCCCCTCCTTTCATCCGTCCAGCCAGGCTACGGCCGTACGCCCCGGGCGGCATCCGCGCCGAGGTGCGCGGACCCCCGACCGGCGGGATCCTGGGGACACCCCTCGCCCCTGACGGGCTTGAAGGGTCTCCGACGGAATGAGGTACGGATGCGCATCACGGACCTGACCGACGACGTACTGGCGGAGCTGCGCGAACGGCGTCCGTATCCCGCGGTCTCGCTCGTCGTGCCCACCCATCGCACCCGGCCCGCCAACGAGCAGGACCCGGTGCGGGTGCGCAACCTCATCGCGGAGGCGGCCCGCAGGCTGCACACCGACCCGGACGTCTCGGACCGCACCCGGGAGGCGGTCGTGGCGCAGCTCGAAGCGGCCGAGGCCGAGGTCGAGTTCGCGTACACGCTGCACACGCTGGTGCTCTTCGCCACGGCGGACGAGCACCAGGTCTGGTACCTGCCGCGCACAGCCGCCGAGCGCGTGGTCCTCAGCGACTCCTTCCTGACCCGCAACCTCGTCGCGGCCAAGGCGCAGGCCCGGCCGTACTGGGTGCTGGTCTTCGCCGAGGACCGCGCGCGGCTGTGGAGCGGCTCCGGCGACCAGCTCACCGAGTCGCGCCGCGAGGGCTTCCCGCTGGAGCAGGAGCCGATCGTGGACGAGGACCCCGCGCGCTCGCGGGGGAACCGGGGCGGGAACTCCGTCAAGCGGTACCGCGACGAGGCCACCCTCCAGTTCCTGCGCGCGGTCGACGCCTCGCTGGCCAAGGTGGTGGAGACCGAGCCGCGCCCGCTCGCGCTCGTCGCGCTGCCGCAGGGGCTCAGCGCCCTCCAGGACGTCGGTACGCGCGTCGCCCGTTCCGCCCTCGCCTCCGTCCCCAAGGGCGGGCTGACGGACGCGAGCGCGCCCGTGCTCGCCGAGGCGATCGCGCCCGCGCGCGTGGAGGTGCGGAGCGAGCGCGCCCGTGACGCCGTCGAACGGCTGGGCGCGGCGCGCGGCCGCAAGGAGTACATCGCCGGGCTCGACGAGGTGTGGGGCGCGGCGCGCGAGGGACGGGTCGCGCTGCTCGTCGTCGAGGAGCCGTTCCGCGCGACCGTACGGGTCACGGACGAGCACCTCGTCCCCGCCGAGGACGGGGCGGTGAGCGACGAGACGGGCGAGGTCCGCGAGGACATCGTCGACGAGATCGTGGAGTCCGCGCTCTCGACGGAGGCCGAGGTCGTCTTCGTGCCCGACGGCACGCTGGCGGACGAGGGCCGTATCGCCGCCACCGTCCGCTACACCTGGGCGCCTTAGGGGGTCCCCCTGATGAGCGACGAGACGGCTGACATCGAGCCCGCGGAGGACGACGGCGTCCTGGAGCCGGCCGACTCCCTGGAGACGGACCGGCTGGACGCCGACCCGCTGGACACCGGCATCCTCCCCGCCGACCGGTGGTCCCCCGCCGAGTACTACGGCAACACCGCCGAGGAGGCCCGCCGCGGCGAGAGCCTCGACCAGCTCCTCGCGGAGGAGGAGCCCGAGCCGCCGTCCCCGCCCCCGTTCGGGGACGAGGCGGAGACCGTCCCCGACGAGTGGTCCGGCGGACCCGGCCCCCGCACCGGCCGCCTCACCGCCGAGGACGAGGGCAGCGGCCGCGTCCGCGACCCCGAACTCTTCGCCCACGACGAGGGGATCGACGGGGGAGCGGCGAGCGCGGAGGAGGCGGCGGTGCATGTGATCGAGGACGAGGACGAGATGTGACCGGCGGGAGAACGACAGTTCCGCACTCTCCCCAACAGGAGCGCACATCCCTATCGTTGCCGTGTGCCTGACACATCGTTGACACGTCGTGGAGTCCTGCTCACCGGTACGGGTGCCGCCGCCGGGGCCGTGCTCGTTCCCGGCCCCGCCGCCGCCCTCGCGCGCGAACGGCTCGTCCGCGTCCCCCAGCGCGGCATCCGCGCCGCCGACCCCGGAGGCGAGGACGGGCTCGCCAATCCGCACCGCGGGTTCCGGTACGAGATGTCGTACAACGCCAAGGACCTCACCAGCCCCTGGCCCATCGAGGCCGACCACCCCGCCGACGCGGACCGGACGCTGGACATCCTGCGCCGCAAGTACGGCGCGGGCGCCCACGTCACGCAGCTCTACTTCTACCTCTACGACTACGCCACGGGCGCCCTTCCCGACACCGCGCTCGACCACATGCGGCACGTCTTCGAGGGGCTGCGCGCGAGGAACTGCACGGCCGTGCTGCGCTTCGCGTACGACGACGGGGTGCGGCCCGCGCTCGGCTACGGCGTGCGCGACATCGAACGCCACCTCGACCGGCTCGCCCCGCTCGTCGCCCGCAACAGCGACGTCGTCAGCGTGTGGCAGGCGGGCTTCCTCGGCAACTGGGGCGAGTGGTCCCACGACCTGAACGACGACCCCGCCGCCGTCACAGCCGTCGCCCGCGCCCTCACCGACGCGCTCCCCGACGGCGTCCGCACCCAGCTCCGCTACGGCGAGCTGCGCGAGCGCGTCACCGACGACCGGGTCCGCGCCGCGATCGGCTTCCACAACGACTACGTCACCCTGGGCGGCGGCAAGTGGGACTACTACGTCCCCGGCAACCCGTACTGGCGCGACTACCTCGACGTCTCCGCCACGCTCCCCATGGACGGCGAGATGCCCTGGGACAAGGGCCAGAGCGAGGACCCGTACGCCTGGGACACCGTCATCGACCCCGTCGCCTGCGCCCGCAGGCTCCAGACGCTGCGCTGGGACACGCTCTCCCTCGTCCACAACGCGACGGTCACCCTCCCCGCGTGGAAGGCGGGCGCGCTGAGCGAACGGCAGGTCCGCGATGCCGGACTGCCCGTCTCCGACGGCTACTTCGAGGGACGCGGCGGTACGTCCGTGCCGCGCACGCCCTTCGCGTACCTCCGCGACCACCTCGGCTACCGGCCCGAACTGCGCGAGGTCCGGCACGCGGCACGCCCCGACGGGGACGGCCGCCTGCTGGTCGAGGCCGATGTCGTCAACCGCGGCTTCGCCCCGCCCAAGCACCCGCGGCCGGTGCGTTTCGTGCTCCTGGACAGGAGTGGCGAGGTCCTCTCCACGGCCGACACCGGCGCCGACTGGCGCGACTGGTCCCCTTCCGGGCGCGCGGAGGAGGGCGGGGGCACGGCACCCGTCAGGACCGTACGGGGTGTGCTGCGGATCCCCCGGGGAGTACGGAGCGGACGCCTCGGCCTCGCGCTCCCCGCCCCCCACTCCGGCCGCCCGTCGCTGGCGGTCCGCTGCGCGAACGCGACGGTGCGGTGGGAGCACGGGGTCAACGTGCTGGCCCCGGTGCGGTGGTGAGCGGGGCCCGCTGACCGCGGGGCGTGACTGTTCCGCGTGTGCCCCGTTGGCCTGAACTGACGGGGCACTGCGGGAGAGACGAGGGACCCTGCGTCATGGCACGAGACGAGCGGCTGCGCCTGCGGTCCGTATGGAAGGCGTACGGCGCCCGGAAGGTGCTGCGCGGTGCCGACCTGTCGGTGTCGGCCGGAATGCTCGCGGGAGTGGTGGGCGAGAACGGCTCGGGGAAGAGCACCCTCCTGCGGATCGCGGTGGGACAGCTCCGGCCGGACAGCGGCACCGTGGAGCGCTTCAGCGCACTGGGCTACTGCCCCCAGCAGGCGGTGGTCAACGACACGCTCACGGTCGCCCAGCACCTGCGCCTGTTCCAGGTCGCCTACCGGCTCCCCGGGCTGGACCACGCCTGGGAGCTGGTGGACCTGCTCGGCTTCGGCGACGACCGCCGTACCCGGGCCGGTGAGCTGAGCGGCGGCACCCGGCAGAAGCTCAACCTGACCCTGGCGCTGATGCACGATCCCCCGCTGCTGGTGCTCGACGAGCCCTACCAGGGCTTCGACTGGGACACCCACCAGAGGTTCTGGCAGCTGGCGGGCCGACTGCGCGCCCGGGGACGCTCCGTGGTGGTCGTCTCCCATCTCCTGCACGACCTGCGCCACTTCGACACCGTCCACCATCTGCGCGACGGCCGCCTGCACGAGGAGCACGCGGAGCGTGGAGAGGGGGCGCCGGAATGAAGCACCAGTGGACGGCGTTCACCGTGGCCCTCGGCTTCACGCTGACCGGCCACCTGCGCAACCGCCTGGCCATGAGCATGATCGCCTTCTTCATCCCGACATGGATCTACCTGGTCCGTGCCACCGCGCTGTCCAAGGACATCTCCTTCCGCAGCAGCGCCCTGCACATCGACGTCGTCGCGTCGATGAACCGCACCATCCAGGTCTCCAGCGCCCTGCACGCCGTCACGGTCATCGCCGGATTCATGATGTTCATGGCCACCTTCAGCGCCCGGGAGATGGACCTGCGCCTGGTGCTGGCCGGCTACCCCCGGCTCCAGCTGCTGAGCGCCAAGGTCGTCGCCCTGTTCGTCGTCACCGCCCTGCTCACCGGCTACACCCTCGCCCTGCTGTGGATCTCCTGGCCGCTGACGCAGCCGTTCGGCGTCGCCGTCGCGCTGGGCGCGGCGATCCTGGCCTACGGGGGGCTGGGCATCATGGCCGGTTACCTCCTGCGCAACGAACTGGAGGGCTTCTTCGTCGTGGTGATGGCCACCCTGATCGACGTCGGCATGCAGAGCCCGGTCTCCAACCCGGCAGCGGACCAGGTGTGGTTGAGCGCCCTGCCGCTGTACGGGCCCGCGCAGGCGGCCCTGACCGCCTCGTTCACCCACGCGGCCACCGCCGGATGCGCGGGCCGGGCACTGCCGTGGTTCCTCGCCACCACCCTGATGGCCCTGCTCCTCTTCTGCCTCCGCACCCGCCACTACCACCGGCAACGGCGCCCGTGAGGCGTCCCCGTGAGGCGCCTGTGAGAGGAGAGCCGTTGCCTGGCCGCCCGGGGGGTCGTTGCATCGGGCGTGAGGGACAACGAACCGCACGCGTGGACACCGGCGGAGGTGCCCGACCTCAGCGGCCGTACGGTGGCCGTCACCGGGGCGTCCCGTGGCATCGGCGCCGCGACGGCCGAGCACCTCGCCCGCCACGGCGCCCACGTCATCGCCCTCAGCCCTTCGCGCGCGGAGGCGCGTACGGTCACGGCTCGCGGCGGCGGCCCGGGACGCGTGGACCATGTCGAGTGCGACCTGGCCCGTCTCGCCCAGGTCCGTGACGCCGCCGAACGGATCGTCGGCCTCGCCGCGGGACGGCTGGACGTCCTGGTCAACAACGCCGGAGTGGCCGCGGCGGGCCCCGCCCCCTCACCGGCGGGCCACGACATGCACTTCGCCGTGAACCACCTCGGCCACTTCGCCCTGACCGGCCACGTGCTGCCCGCCCTGCTGAGCGCCCCCGAGCCACGGGTGGTCAACGTCTCCTCCCTCCTGCACCGGCTGGGCCGGGACCCCACCCGCCGGGCGAACGCGGGCGGGGCCCGGCTGCGATGGGCGGCCTACTGCGACTCCAAGCTGGCGAACCTGCTGTTCACCCAGGGACTCCTCGGCTGGGCACACGCCCATGGGCTGCCCCTGCGCGCGGTCGCCGCGCACCCCGGCCTGGTCAACACCACCCTGGGCTCCGGCGCCCTGCGTGCCGACGGACACCACATCCAGGCCCGGTTGCTGGAATGGGCGCAGGCGCGATGGCACACCCCCGCCCAGGCGGCCTGGACGCTGGTGCGCGCCGCGACCGACCCGTACGTCACCGGCGGAGAGTTCTTCGGCCCCGGCGGCCGGTGGGAATGGTCCGGCTCCCCCGTGCGCGTACGGGCCGCGCGGCGGGCCTGTGACACGCGGGGCGCGGAGCGGCTGTGGCGCCTGTCCCAACAGATCACGGAACACCCTTTCCCCTCGGCACCGGGGCGGCCGACACCGCGGGCAGGAGCACGATGACGACGCGGCGGCCGCGCGCCGCCCCTGCCTCCGCCTCCGGCCGACGGCACCGGTTCCTGCGCGCGGTGGGCAACTCCTGGCCGCTGCGCCGGTGGGGGCCCTCCGTGCTGCCCCGTCTGGACCGGCGGCTCCACCGCTGGACCGGGGGGCGCTGGATGCCGAGCCGTCTCCTGATCCCCGTCCTGATCCTGCACACCACGCGCCGCGACGGCACCCCCTGCCGGACCCCTCTCCTGGCCGGTCGGACCGAAGCGGGCACGTTCATCGTCATGGCGACCAACTTCGGCCGACCCCGGCATCCGGCCTGGTCCTTCCACCTCCTCCGCGACCCTCACGCCGCCGTCGACTGGCACGGCGACCTGCTCCCCGTACGGGCGCGCCTGCTGGGCCACGAGGAACAACGGGCGATGGAGGAACAGCTCCTGGGCTGGATGCCCTGCTTCCACGACTACGCCCGCGACAGCCGGAGAGACATCCGGGTCTTCTCCCTCACCCCGTCGTAGGCCGACCTGGATGCTCGGTTCTACGACGGAATCTCCCAGACGTCGACGGAACTCCACCTTCCGCTGCTGACGACCACAGGACGGCCGTGCAGCTGGGCCAGTCGCACCCCGAAGACGTCGGAATCGTACTTCTGGAACGGCCGGCCCAGCAGCCGACGTTCCTCCAGGTCCCAGACGCAGATGGTGCCGTCCTCGGCCCCGGTGACAGCGACCGGGACCCTGTTCACGGTGCCCGCGTCGAGGCACACGATCTCGCCACCGGGCACGGTGAGCTCCTCTCCCCACCCGCCGGACCTCGGATCCCCCACCATGAGCCGCCGCAGGCCCGCCGCCACCACCTGCGTGCGACCGTCCACCGCCGCCAGGGCGAAGTCGGTGAGCGTCGCCCCGGGGAAGCGCTCCGAGTCCTCGGAACCGGCAACGCGATCGAGGCTGTCGAACTCGACCAGAGGCTTTCCCTCGACATCCCACATGGCGACAACTCCGCTCGGGTGACCGCCGACCAGCACAGGGCGGCCGTCCAGCAGTCCCGCCGCGGCAGCGCTGCCGCTCCTCGACTTGCACCACAGCTCGACGCTGACCAGCGAGTCGTACGGTGAAGGCTGCTCCGGCTCGCCGCCGTCCTCGTCCTCCTCCTCGTCATCGTCGTCGGGCTCCGTCAGGGACGGGCCCCAGAGCTCCACCCCCATGTAGTTCGAACCCACGACGAACTTCGAGTACCCCCCGAAGTCAGCCCTGACCGCGGAGCTTGTGCCGCAATCCTGTGGGCCCAGCCGTACCTTGCCACTCGTCAAGTCCCACATCGCGAAGCCCTGGTGTTCACCGCCACCGCCGATGACGATCCGCCCGCCCACCACCGCCGCACAGAGCGAGGTGAGTTCGGTGAGGCGGTACTCCTCGTCCGGAGCGTCGAGCTCGTACGTCACCCAACGGTTCGCCACCGGATCCCAGGTGCAGGCACGACAGTCCTCGTCGGGCGTGCCCACGACGAGGAGCTGACCGTCGAGGGTGACGAGATCGAAGTCGTACAGGTGACTGCCGTACAAGCCGAACGGGGCAAGGCTGCTGATGAGCGGCTCATTGCTTGTCATGCCCGCATCCTGCCAGCACCCTCCGACTGTGCCGGTCGCGCCCGCAGCAGCGCGCTCAGAACGCGTCCCCGAACCAGTACGCCGCGCCCCGTGCCTCCGGCGCCGTCGCGGGGGAGTGGAGGTCGCGGACCATTCCTGTGCGGTCCGTGTGCCAGGTGGGGTTCTGGAGCAGGTGGGGGAGCGCGGGCTGGGCGTCGGGGGTGAGGGGGACGCGGATCCGTTCCGCTTCCTCGCCGCAGGCGTGCGCGGCGTGGGCGGCGAAGAGCGCCGGGAGGCAGTCCTCGGTGCCGGGGAGGGAGCCGAACTCGGCCAGGGACAGGGCCTGTCCGCTCGTGCGGTGCGAGACCGCGTAGCCCACGGGCGTACGTGACGTCGTCGTGCCGTGCTCCGCGACCAGCCAGAGTGCGCTGGGCCCGTACCAGGACGGCACGCGGACGCGCCAGTCCTCCGGGGTGCGGACCGCCGTGAGGGGGCGGGCGGCGGCGTGGAGGCGGGGGAGTTCGGACGGGGCCGCTTCGCGCACGCGGTACCGCGACCTGGGGGCCGCGCTCCGGGTCGGCTCGCCCTCCGCGTACATACGGGCGAACGTCCGCCAGCCCGCGCCCTCGTACACCCGCGGCGTGTCCGTGAAGAGGAGGGACCAGGCGAAGCCCTCGGCCTCCATCGCGCGGACCGCCTCGCCGAGCAGTGCCCGGATCAGGCCCCGGCCCCGCGCGGCCGGGCGGGCGGCCACGCTGCCGAGGCCGCCGACCCGCCGCGGGACGCCGTCCGCGCCCCGGACCAGGCGGGGCACGACGACGACCACCGCGTCTGGCGTCCCGTCGTCCGGCCGCGCCGCGACGAACGTACGGCGGTGGCGGCCCGGATCCAACGAGTAGAGGGCCGGGAGGTGTGCCGCCGTCGGGCCGAAGCACTCCGACCAGAGCGCGTGCAGCGCCGGTTCGTCGCCCGGAACCGCCGTGCGCGGCACATGGTTCACGTGCCGTCTTCCAGCGTGTTGCGGTACGGCGGCATGAAGCGCATGCGGGGCATCTGGTCGGCGAGGACGCCGCCGTCCACGACGAGCCGGGTGCCCGTGACGTACGCGCCCGCGTCCGAGGCGAGGAAGACGAGGGCGCCCACCTGCTCGTCCGGGCGGGAGTAGCGGCCCAGCGGGATACGTTCGCGGTACGCGGCCTCGAACGCCTCGCGGTCGAAGGGGAACTCGCCGTCGATCGGGGTCTCGACCATGCCGGGCGCGAGGGTGTTCGCGGTGATGCCGTGCGGGGCCAGCTCGACGGCCAGCGTCTCGGTGAGGAGCTGGGCCGCCGCCTTGGACGCGTTGTAGTGGGCGAGGCCCGCCTCCGCGACGAGGGCGTTCTTCGAGGTGACGGTGATGATCCGGCCGCACTCCACCCCGTCGGCGATCATGTGTTCGGCGAGCCGCTGGGAGAGGAAGAAGACGGCGTCGACGTTGACGCGCATCACCGCCGCCCAGCTCGCGGGCGTGATCTCGTTGAACCGCTCCAGCGCGGCCGTGCCCGCGTTGTTGACCAGGATGTGCACCGGGCCCGCCTCCGCGCGCACCCGGTCGGCGAAGGCGGCGACCTCCTCCGTGCGGGAGAGGTCCTGGGCGCGGACGTAGGCGCGACGCCCTGTGGCCGCGACGGCGCGCGCCGTCTCCGCGATGTCCTCCGCGCCGGGCAGGTCGGTGAGGACCACGTCGGCGCCCGCCTCGGCGAGGGCGACCGCGTACGCCCGGCCCAGGCCCCCGGCCGCGCCGGTGACCAGGGTCGTACGGCCGTCGAGGGAGAAGAGGCTGCTCATTCGAGCCCCAGCAGCGGCAGCGCCTCGCGGTGGATGAGCGCTTCCACCGCGTCCGCGTCCAGCGGATCGAGCCCCGGGATGCCGGGGATACGGGCGATCCGGCGCAGGCCCTCGATCGAGTCGTCGACCGTCGTGAACGGGTAGTCGCTGCCGAACAGGAGCTTGTCCCACACCCCGTAGTCCTGGACGAGCCGCAGGCTGTGCCAGAGCTGGAACGGGCGGTAGTGCAGGGCGCTGACGTCGGCGTAGACGTGCGGATGCTTGCGGATGACCGCGATGCACTCGCCCTCGAACGGGTGCGAGAGATGCGCGAGGACCATGCGCAGCTCCGGGTGGCGGATGGCGACCGCGTCCAGGTGGCGCGGCATCGCGTATTCGAGGGGCGCCGCCGAGACGAACGTGGTGCCCGTGTGGACGAGGAGCGGCAGGCCGTGACGCTCGGCGTACGCGTACAGCTCCTCGTACCGCTCGTCGGCGGGGTCGAACCCGGCGTACATCGGCATCAGCTTGATGCCGCGCAGGCCCAGCTCCTGGTGGCCGTAGCGGAGTTCGTCCTGCCAGCCGGGCTGGGTGGGGTCGAGGGAGAGGTAGCCGATGAGCCGGTCGGGGCGCTCCGCGACGTACGCGGCGACCGCCTTGTCCTCGACCCACAGGCCGCTGCGGCGCGCCTTGCCGCCGACGACGACCGTACGGGTGCCCTCGGGGGCGCTCGCGGCGTACTCCTCCCAGGTCACCGTGAGATCGACCTCGCCCGCGTGGGCGCGCGCGGACTCGGCCTTGAAGGTGTCGTCGAAGTCGTGACTGTGCCGGAAGAGATGGGAATGGACGTCCGTGATCATTTACGGTTCCTCTTCTCCCAGCCGTCCTCGAACATGTTCCAGAACCGGTGGGTCGGCGGGTGCTCGGCGAAGACCTCGTCGGCCAGTTCGACGCCCAGCCCTGGGGCCGTCGGCAGGCCCACGTGCCCGTCGTCCGTCATGGGCAGCACGCCGGGCAGCGCGTCGAAGACGTACGGCTCCAGCAGCCCGTCGAAGGTCTCCAGGATCTTCAGGTTCGGGATGCCGAGCGCCGCGTGGACGGAGACCGTGGTGCACAGCGGCGAGTTGGAGTTGTGCGGCGCGACGAGCATCCCGTGGGTGTCGGCGGTCGCGGCGAGCTTGCGGACCTCCGTGAAGCCCCCGGCCATCGACAGGTCGGGCTGGATGATGTCGACGGCCTCGGTCGCGAAGAGCTGCTTGTACTCGTAGCGGTTGTGGAAGTGCTCGCCGCCGGAGATCGGGAACGCGGCCCGCCGTCGCAGCTCGGCGTAGCGCTCGATGTGCGTCCAGGGCAGTGGCTCCTCGAACCAGCCGATGTCGTACGGCTCCAGCTCGCGCAGCAGCCGTACGGCCGTGGGCATGGCGAAGCGGGCGTGGCCCTCGATGAACAGGTCGGTGTCCGGGCCGATCGCCTCGCGCACGGCGGCGACCAGCTCGACCGAGCGGCGCAGCTCGGCCCGCTCCAGCTCGTGCAGGCCGGGGCCGAAGGGGTCGAACTTCAGCGAGGAGTACCCCTTGGCGACGGTCTCCTTGGCCTTCGCGGCGAAGACCTCGGGGTCGCGCTCGCCGTTGTACCAGCCGTTGGCGTAGACCCGGACGCGGTCGCGGCAGGCGCCGCCGGTCAGCCGGTAGACGGGGACGCCGAGGGCCTTGCCCATCAGGTCGTGCATCGCCTGGTCGAGGCCGGAGAGGGCGACGCCGCCCATGTCGCCGCCGCGCAGGAAGTCGCCCTGGTAGAGCCGGAGCCAGATCTCCTCGGTGTCGAAGGGGTCGGCGCCCAGCAGATGGCGCCCGGCCAGGGACTCGGTGAGCGCGCAGACCTCGGCGACGCGGTAGGGGTGGGTGATCTCCCCGATGCCGCTGAGGCCCTCGTCGGTGTGGACGCGGACGTACCCGAAGTCGCGCCAGGCCGTGCCGAGCTGCAGCGTCTCGACGCGGCTGATCCGGCCGGCGGGGCCCGCGGGACGCGTGGTGTTGACCGTGAGCACTACTTGGCACCTCCCATGGTCGAGGCGTGCGCGAGATCGTCCGCGCCGCCCTCGGCGAGCACGGACTTGACGGCGGCCTCGGTGCCCTCCAGCAGCCGGTCCACGTCGTCGTCGGTGTGCGCGTAGCTGATGTGGCTGCGCTTGAGGTTGAGCGGCAGCTCGAAGATCCCGTGGTCGAGGAGGCGGCGCCGGTAGCCGACGAACCGCGCCGCGTCGTTCGCCAGCAGGTCCTCGTACGTGCGCGGGACGCCGCCGTCCAGGTCCGAGTCGTCCATGAAGTACGTGACGAAGACCGAGCCGTACCCGGCGACCGTCGCCGGGACGCCGAGCCGCGCGTACAGCTCCTTGAGCTCCGTACGGGCGCGCTCGCCGAGCCGGAACACGTGCTCGTGCACCGGCTCCTCGCGCAGCTTGCGCAGCGTGGCGAGCGCGGCGGCGACGACGCTGGGGTGACCGTTGTACGTCCCGGCGAAGAAGGCCGGGGCGCCGGGGCGGGTGGAGAAGAGGTCCATGAGGTCGGCCCGGCCGCCGATGGCCCCGACGGGCGCGCCGTTGGCGATGGCCTTGCCCAGCGTCGTGAGGTCCGGGGTGACGCCGCTGATCCGCTGCCAGCCGCCGAGGTCGTGCCGGAAACCGGTGATGACCTCGTCGAAGACGAGCACGCTGCCCGCCCTGCTGGTCTCCTCGCGCAGGGTGGTGAGGAACTCCTCGTACGGCAGCAGGGCGCCCACGTTGTGCGGCACCGGCTCGACGATCACGGCCGCGATGTCGGAGCCCAGCTCGGCGAAGACGTGGCGCACGGCCGCGCTGTCGTTGAACGGCAGCACGAGGGTGGAGTCCAGCACCTCGGTGAGGATGCCGGTGGAGATCGGGTCGTGGCCGCCGACCTTCGCGGGCTCGGAGATCACATTGAGGCTCACGGCGTCGTGCCAGCCGTGGTAGCAGCCCTGGAACTTCACGACGAGCCGCCGCCCCGTCGCCGCCCGCGCCACGCGCAGCGCGTGGAACGTGGCCTCGCTGCCGGTGCTGGTGAGCAGCACCTTCTCGACGGACGGGATCAGCTCGACGAGCTGCTCGGCGAGGAGGACCTCGCCCTCGGTGACGCCCACGCCCATGTGGCCGAGCGCGGCGCCCGCCTCGGCGGTCGCGCGGGCCACGTCCGGGTCGTTGTGCCCGAGGAGCGGGGGGCCGAAGGCGGCGTGGAAGTCGGTGAACTCCCGGCCGTCGGCCGTGCGGAAACGGGCGCCGCCGGTACCGGTGATCACGAGATCACCGAGGCCCGGGACGTTGCGCTGGCCGCTGTTGACCCCGCCGGGCACGACCGTACGGGCGCGCGAGGCGAGGGAGACCGGGCCAGAACTCATGCTGCTGCTCCTTGCGTCGAGTCGTCGGTCCCTGGGCCCTGCCCGGCCCTGGAGACACTGGCGCCATCCGCCCGGCTGTCGTCGCAGGAAGGTGTTGCGAGGTGATGCTTCACGTTTTCCAAACAGCGTTCTGTATAACAGAACAGATCTTGGATATTAAGAGGGTGAAGTGAGGCGGTCAAGCCCCGAGTTGGACTCTGTTCCGGAAGTTGTGGCTAAACTGTTCTGCTATGACGAACAGTGCTGTTCCTGAGACGTCGAAATACTGGGTGAGGAGCGTGGCCAGGGCGGCCGACATCCTGGAGGCCCTCGCGGACCCCGCGCCCGGGGACGGACTGAGTGTCACGCAGGTCGCACAGCGCTGCGGCATCTCCAAGAGCGCCGCCTTCGGCATGCTCCAGACGCTGCGGGCCTACGGCTTCGTCTCCGACGACGGCGAGGGCATGAGCCGCCGCTACCGGCTCGGCATGGGCCTCGCCCGGCTCGGCGACCGCGCCCGCTCCCAGGTCTCCCTGCGCGGCGTCGCCCGCCCCGTCCTCGGCCGCCTCACGACCGAGACGGGCATGGCGTCCCGGCTGGCCGTCCCCCAGGACGGGCACGCCGTCGTCGTCGACCAGGTCGAGGTCGACCAGCGCGTCCGGCTCGACCTGCGCATGGGCCAGCGGGAGCTGCCGCACTGCACGGGCCTGGGCAAGGCGCTGCTCTCCGCCGTGCCGCAGCAGGAGGCGGCGGCGGTGATCGCCCGGCACGGCCTGCCGCGGCGCACCGCCCGCACCATCACCGACGCCGACACGTTCCTCTCCCACCTGCGCGACATCGAACGCGTCGGCTTCGCCCTCGACGACGAGGAGGACGCCGAGGGCATCCTCTGCATCGGCGCGCCCGTCCGCGACGACTCGGGCACCTGCGTGGGGGCGATCAGCATCACAGGGCTGAAGCTTGGCCTTCCGGCCTGGCGCTATCAGGAGCTGGGGGGTCAGGTTCGTGACGCGGCGGGCCGCATAAGCGGAGAGCTGGGCTGGCTGCCCCCGGAAGAACCCTGACCGCTCCTTGCCGGGTGCCCCCTCCGGGGGCGCGGGGCTGAGCTTGCTTTGCGGCTCCGCCGCGTGGGCGCGCCGGGTCACGACACCTCGGGGCTTGCCCCTCCCCGGGCACGGGGCTGTGTCGCCCGGCCCAAGACTTCGGGGCTTGCCCGTTAAGGGGCGCGGGGAACTGCGCGACAAGCCACGACGCGGCCGCAGCCCGCGAAGCACAGCCCGGGGCACCCCGGGCGCGGCCCCGTTGCGCGGGGCACCCGGCGTAGGGGGCTGCGCTTGCCAACCCTGCGCCTTGCGCAGACTTCCCAAGCTCCGCAGGGCGGAGGGCGGAGCGGGGGTGGGGGTCTTGACCTTGGGTTGGGGGGAAGCGTAGGTTCCAGCCAATCCGGTCCGCGAACGGCCCTGCCCATCGGCCTCGCCCGGTTCATTTCAGCCATCCGCCCCTGAGGCGACGTCGCGGGAACGCTCCCCGATCACCGGCACTTCCTGGAAGGCGAAGTCCGTCATGAGCGTTCCGCAACAGCAAGATCCTGCCCGCAGACGCGTGCTGCGCGCCTCCGGCCTGGCCGGCCTCGTGCTGGCCGGTACGGCAGCCACGACCGCACCCGCGCACGCCGCGCCCCAGGGCAGCGGCGTACGGCGTACCGACACCGTGCGCGAGCTGCGCGCCCTCGACCCGAAGTCCCTGAGCGACGGCACGCTCGCGCTCGTGGCGGGTTACGCCGCCCCCGGCGACGGCGGCGCCATGGCCCTGCGCTGGGACGCCGACAGCACCAAAACCCACAACGGGGGCACCGTCATCGCGCCCTCGACGAAGGGCAAGGGGCGCTGGCTCCAGCTCCACGACGGCACCGTCGACTTCCGTACGTTCGGGCATCTCGACGCCGAGAAGCCCGCCGACGACGCGCTGGACGCGCTCCTCGCGGACGAGGACGTGCACCGGATCGAGGCCCGTACCGACCTGCTGTTCCGGAAACGGCACCGCACCCGCCGCTCGCGGATCGAGCTGGACTTCGGCGGCAACCGCGTCCGCACGGACGGCATCGAGAAGAACAGCGACGACAACCCCTTCGGCGCCGTCCTCTTCTTCGAGGGCGCCCGCACCGACACCACCCACAAGCACGCGCTCGGCGCCGCGCTCCCCGACCTGTCGGACCTGATCGAGGTCGGCGACTCGGGCGGCTTCGCCGCCGGCCAGTGGTGGGCACTCGAATCGGACGCGCGGAGCGGGAAGTACGAGAAGGAGATCCAGCGGCTCGTCCAGATCACGGACGTCCCCGACGGCTCCCACGTACGGATCAACTACAAGACCGGCTGGGAGCTGGCCGAGGGCCGGACCCTGACCTGGACCCGGGTGAAGCCCGTGGAGCGGGCGCACGTGCGGAACATGGTGTTCGAGGGCGCGGGCGACGACCAGTACACCGGCTCGCACCCCGTCGCGTACGAGTACGCCGTGCGCTGCGACGTCAGCGGCATCGAGGCGACCGGCACGTTCTGGCCGGTCGTGATGCGCCGCTGGTGCACGCACTACCGTACCGACCGCTGCTCGCTCGCCAATCCGAAGTCCGTGACGTTCGGCGGCGCGGGGTATCTCACCCAGCAGATCTACTGCCTGTACGGGCACGTCGAGGACTGTCACACCTCCAACGCCCGCCACCTCAACGACTTCACCGCCTCCGCCTGGTCGTACGTGACGAATTGCCATGGAGACGGCGACGACCAGGGGCCCTTCGTCACCCACGGCCAGTTCGAGCACGACCTCGTCTACACCGGCAACTCCGGGCTGATGACCTTCGCCAACTCCGGGCCCGCCTGGGGCGGGGCCGCCAAGCGGATCACGGTGCGGCGGCACTCCTGCTCGTGGTTCGTGGCCCGGGTGAAGGTCACCGAGCTGACGCTGGAGGACGTCACCATCATCGGCAAGAAGTCGCTGAAGGACTCGGGGATGCTCTGGGCCAACGCCGACGGGCTTCAGATACGCGGCTGCACGGCCAGTGGGCCGCTGATCCTCTCGCAGGCCTCGGCACTGTCCGAGCGGCCCAACGTCGTCGCCGACTCCGCCTTCACGTACGCGAAGGGCGCGGAGATCACCAAGGATGACGTGCGCGCCGAGGTCACGCTCAGCCGCACCACGCTCGACGGGCTCGACGGCGCCGCGTTCAAGGGGACGGGCGCTCTCGTTCTGGAGCAGTGCTCTCTGAACGGAGCGGCGGGCGCGGACCCCGTCACCGTCGCCCACACCGACACCGTCCTCGACGGCGGTGCCCTCCGCGACACCGGGCTCAAGCTCACCGGCGCCAAGGACCAGCGTCTCCGCCTCACCGGCACCCGCCTGACCGGCACCAACGCCGCCGGAGCACTGCTCTCCCGCAGCGCCGACGGGCGCACCGTCAGCTGGCATCTCGACGCCGCCGACTCCACCACCGGCGCGAAGACCGCGCATCTCGCGCTCGCCGCCGGGCCCAACCGTTACCGCGCCACCGGCACCGCCTTCCACGGCGGACGGCTCGACCTGCGGCCCGCGGCGTTCGGCGGCGGCGGCTCGTACCTCCTGCACACCGGCTGCGTCGAGGACGGCACCGAGCGTGCCGCGATGCCCGACGAGGGCGAGCGGGTCGCGCACAAGTCCGGCAACGTCCGCTTCTGACGTCCGTCTCTGACGTCCGCTGCTGACGTCCGCTTCTGAGGAGACCTCACGTGTCCACCCACACCCCGGTCACCGGCCGCCCCGTGCGCGTCGCGCTCGTCGGCGCGGGCAACCGCGGCCTCACCTACGCCGAGTGGATCAAGGCGCACCCCGAGCGTGCCGAGCTCGTGGCCGTCGCCGATCCGCGCCCCGCGGCGCGTGCCGCGTCCGGTGCCGCCGTCGAGCACGAGGACTGGCGCGACCTCGTCGCGGGGGAGCGGACGGCCGACGCCGTGATCGTCGCGACCCAGGACCGCGACCACCTGGAGCCTGTACGGGCCCTGGCCGAGGCCGGTTACGCGATCCTCGCGGAGAAGCCCCTCGCGCCGACGGAGGAGGCGACCCGGGCGCTCGTCCGGGCCGTCGAGGAGGCGGGCGTGCTCTTCGCCGTCTGCCACGTCATGCGCTACACGCCCTACACCGACCTGGTGAAGCGCGTCGTGGACTCCGGCGTCCTCGGCCAGCTCGTCAGCGTCGACCATCTGGAGCCCGTCGGCTGGTGGCACTTCGCGCACAGCTACGTGCGCGGGCCCTGGCGCAGCGAGCGCGACTCCTCGCCGATGCTGCTCGCCAAGTCCTGCCACGACCTGGACTGGATCGCGTACGTGATGGGCGTCCGCATCGAGGAGGTCTCCAGCTTCGGCGGCCTCGCCCACTTCCGCCCGGAGAACGCCCCCGAGGGCTCCGCCGACCGCTGCCTGGACTGCGCCGTCGAACGCGAGTGCCCGTACAGCGCGCTCAAGCTCTACCTCCCGACCCTGCGCGAACAGGGCGCCGTGTGGCCTGTCACGCACGTCACCGAGGCCACCGACGAGGCCGGGCTGCTGACGGCGCTGCGCGAGGGGCCCTACGGGCGCTGCGCGTACCGCTCCGACAACGACGTGGTCGACCACCAGGTGCTCGCCATGCGCCTCGCGGGAGGGGTCACCGCCACCTTCCAGATGGTCGCCTTCACCGAGCAGACCCACCGCCAGACCCGGATCTTCGGCTCGCACGGCTGGCTGCGCGGCGACGGCGAGCGCGTCACCGTCCAGGACTTCCGTACCGGCGAGGAGACCGTCCACGACCTGGGCGCCAGCGGCTCCAACGCGGCCGACGGGCACGGGGGCGGCGACACGGCGCTCGTCGAGGCGTTCGTCCGTGCCGTCGCCGAGGGCGACCCCGGGGCCGTGCGCTCCGGGACCGCCGCCTCGCTCGGCAGCCACCTCGCCGCGTTCGCGGCCGAACGCGCCCGCCACACCGGCACCGTCCAGCCCGTGCCCGTGAGCTGACCCGTTCCTCTCCCCGACTTCCCCTCTGAGACCCCGGAGAACACCATGCCCAGACTGAGAAGCGTGGCCCTGCCCGTCCTCGCCACGGCCCTCGCCGCGACCGCCCTCGCCGGCTGCGGCGGCACCGGCAGCGGGGGCGGCGGCAACACCGTCACCATGTGGACGTACCCCGTGATCTTCGACGAGGCCAAGAACAAGGAGTACTGGGACGGCCTGGTCAAGAAGTTCGAGAAGAAGCACAAGGGCATCGAGGTCAAGGTCGAGACCTTCCCCTGGGCCAACCGCGACACCTCGCTGGCCACCGCCATCGGCTCCGGCAAGGGCCCCGACGTGGTCTACCTCGTCCCCGACCAGCTGCCCAAGTACCAGCGGAACATCGTCCCCGCCGACGACTACATGCCCGAGAAGGCCCGCGCCGACTACACCGACTTCGCCCTGGAGTCCGTGACGGCCCAGGACGGCAAGCTGCTCGGCACCCCCGTGCTGACCAGCGCCAACCCCCTCATCTGCGACAAGCGCGTCTTCGACAAGGTAGGAGAGAAGGAGTACCCCTCCACCTGGAAGGACCTGGAGAAGCTCGGCCCGAAGCTGAAGAAGAAGGGCTACTACGCCACCAGCTACAGCGGCGACACCCAGCAGACCCTCAACCTCACCTTCTACCCGCTGCTCTGGCAGGCGGGCGGGGGCATCTTCTCCAAGGACGGCAAGAAGGTCGCCTTCAACGGCAAGGAGGGCGTCCGCGCGCTGACGTACCTCAAGAAGCTGGTCGACGGCGGGATGACCGACAAGGACCTGGTCACCACCACGCCCAAGCTGGAGCAGACGCCCGTCGCCAAGGGCAAGGTCGCCTGCACCTGGCAGAACACCCCGGCCGACGTCGAGCCGTTCTGGGGCAAGAAGAACACCGTCGTACGGCCGCCGCTGAAGGACGCGAAGTCCGTCGGCTACGGCACCGTCGGCGCGCTCTCCATGCTCAAGGGCGCCAACACCAAGGCCGCGGGCGACTGGATCAACTTCGTCTCCGAGCCGGAGAACGCGGCGGGCCTGGAGAAGCAGTCCTCGAACTTCCCCGCGCGCAAGTCCGCCAAGGAGCTGTACGGCGACGACAAGGTCCAGTCCGCCGTGGCCGACACCCTCCCGAAGATGAACGCGGGCCCCGTCGCCGACAAGGCCCGCGAGGCCATGGGCGTCCTGGCCCCCGAGATCCAGCACGCCCTGCTCGGCAAGAAGTCCCCGAAGCAGGCGCTGGACGACGCGGCGAAGGCCGCCGAGGCCCAGCTCGCACGCCGCTGAGCGCACGAAGGAGAGACCCCGTGACCACCACTGTGGGGGACCCACCGCGCCGGAAGCGCAGGGGCGGGCCCTTGACGAGACGTGAGGCCAGAGCAGGGCTCCTCTTCGTCCTGCCCTGCTTCCTGCTCTTCGTGGCGTTCCGCTTCGGACCCGGCATCGCCGGCGTCCTGATGAGCTTCACCGACTACACGCTCACCGGCGGCGGCCGCTTCACCGGGCTGGACAACTTCACCCGGCTCTGGGACGACCCCGTCTTCTGGCAGGCCCTGAAGGTCACCGCGATCTACGTCGTGATCGCGGTGCCCGGCACGCTCGTCCTCTCGACGGGGCTGGCGCTGCTGACGCGGCGCGCGTTCCGCGGCTCGAAGATCTTCCGGTCCATCTTCTTCCTGCCGGTCGTCACCTCGCTCGTCCTCGCGGCCACCGTCTTCGTGTGGATCTTCTCCACCGGCGGCCCGTGGGCGACGGTGGTGAGCTGGTTCGGGATGTCCGACGACTCCTGGCTGACCGACGACTTCCTCGTGCTGCCCGCGCTCGCCGTCGTCGGGATCTGGTCCCGCTTCGGCTACGGGATGCTGATCCTGCTCGCCCGGATGCAGGACATCCCGCGCGAGCTGGAGGAGGCCGCCGTCACCGACGGGGCCGGTCCCTGGCAGCGGTTCCGGCACATCGTGCTGCCGCAGCTCAAGCCCGCCGTGTTCTTCCTCGCGGTGATCGAGACGACGGCCTCGTTCCAGGTCTTCGACGCCGTCTACACCATGACGGGCGGCGGCCCGGCCAACGCCAGCTACACGCTCGTCTTCCAGCTCTACGACGCGGGCTTCAAGTACTTCGAGCTGGGCTACGCCGCGGCGATCGGCGTGGCGCTCTTCGCGCTGACCCTCGTGGTCGCCGTCGTCCAGCGGCTCGTGATCGGGAAGGACCAGTGACCCCATGACCACGAACGCACCCACGGTCGAACGCCCGCGCGCCCCTGAGACCCCGCCGCCCGGAAAGGGGTCCGCGCGCGCCGCACGCCGCCGCAAGCGGGACGCCGAACGCGACGTCGTCCCCGCAGGACTGCGCGGGACACCGGCGGGCAAGGCCCTACGGATCGTCCTGCTGACCGTCGCCGCGCTCGCGACGATCTTCCCGTTCTACGCGATGGTCGTGCTCTCCCTGAAGCCGTCCGCCGCCGTCGAGTTCCCCGGCAGCCTGGTGCCCTGGCCGCTCACCGGCGAGGCGTACGACTCGATGCTGAACACCCAGGACGTACCGCGCTGGCTGCTCAACACCGTGCTGTACTCGATCGTCTCCGTCGTCGGCGTGCTCCTGCTCTCCTCGCTCGCCGGATACGCGTTCGCGAAGAAGCGGTTCCCCGGGCGGAACGCGATGTTCTGGTCGTTCCTGTCCATGGTGATGGTCCCGTACCACGTCACGATGATCCCGACGTTCGCGATGATCGCGAAGCTCGGCGGCATCGACACCTACTGGGGCCTGATCGTGCCGACGCTGGCGAACGCGCAGGCCGTGTTCCTGATGCGGCAGTTCATCATGGGCCTGCCCGACGAACTGTTCGAGGCGGCGCGGCTCGACGGGTGCAGCGAGTGGCAGATCTTCGCCCGGATCGTGCTGCCGCTGCTGAAGCCGATCCTCGCCACGCTCGGCGTCTTCGTCTTCCTGTGGCACTGGAACGACTTCCTGTGGCCGCTCGTCGTCGGCCAGTCCACCGACATGCGCACGCTCACCGTCGGCATCGCCTCGCTCCAGCAGCAGAACGTGCCGCTGAACGTCGTGCTGTCCGGCTCCGTCATCGCGTTCGTGCCCATCTTCGCCGCGTACCTGGTGGGCCAGCGCTACTTCACCGAGGGCGTCACCGCGTCCGGAATCAAGGGATGAGTCACGTGTTCACCGATGAGAGCGCCCTCGAAGAGCGCCTCGCCACCCCCTCGGCGGCCCTCGCCGAGGACCTGTCCCGGCTCGAAGGCGACCTGCTCGTGCTCGGCGCGGGCGGCAAGATGGGCCCGAGCCTGTGCCGCCTCGCCCGCCGCGCGCTGGATGCCGCGGGGCGTACGGACGTCGCCGTACGGGCCGTCTCCCGCTGGTCCGACCCGGCGGCGGCGCGTGCCCTGGAGGACGCGGGCGTCCGCACCGTGCCGTTCGACCTGATGGACCCCGAAGCGGATTTCGGGGCGCTTCCCGACGCGGGCAACGTGGTCTTCATGGTCGGCGCCAAGTTCGGCTCCGCCGGGGCCCCTTCGCAGGCCTGGGCCGTCAACGCCGCCATGCCCGCCCGGGTCGCCGACCGCTGGTCCGAGGCCCGTATCGCCGCGTTCTCCACCGGGAACGTCTACCCGCTCGTCCCCGTCACCTCCGGAGGCTGCACCGAGGACGACCCGGTGGGGCCCGTCGGCGAGTACGCGATGTCCTGCCTCGGCCGCGAGCGGATCTTCGCGCACGCCGCGCTGACCCGCGGCACCCGCGTCGCGAACATCCGCCTCAACTACGCCGTGGACCTGCGCTACGGCGTCCTCGCCGACATCGCCTCCCGCGTCCAGGCGGGCGAGCCCGTCGACGTCACCACCGGGCACGCCAACGTCGTCTGGCAGGGCTACGCCAACGAGGTCGCGCTACGATCCCTCCTCCATGCCACGAGCGGCGAACGCGTGTTCACGCTCAACCTCACCGGGCCCGAGACCGCGTCCGTACGGCGCCTCGCGCGGTGGTTCGGCGAGGAGTTCGGCACCGAGGCGACGACCGTGGGGGAGGAGTCGCCGACCGCGCTGCTCTCCGACGCGGGCCGCTGCCACGCCCTCTTCGGCTATCCGGAGGTCCCGCTGCGCATGCTGGTGGCCTGGCAGGCCGACTGGCTGCGGCGCGGGCTGCCGCTCTCCGGCAAGCCCACCAAGTTCCAGGTCCGCGACGGAAGGTTCTGAGCTCCTCCATGCACACCCCGCTCGACACGCTGTCCCACGGCACCGTCGTCCCCGCCCACCCCCTCGCGCTGACCGCCGAACGCGCCCTGGACGAGCGCCGCCAGCGCGCCCTGACCCGCTACTACCTCGCCTCCGGCGCGGGCGGGCTCGCCGTCGGCGTCCACACCACCCAGTTCGAGATCCGCGAGCCGCGCTTCGACCTGCTGCGGCCCGTCCTCGAACTCGCCTCCGAGACCGTCGAGACCGTCATGAAGGAGGCGGACCGCCCCGATCGCCCCGTCGTACGGATCGCGGGCGCCTGCGGCTACGTCCAGCAGGCCGTCGCCGAGGCCGAACTCGCCGCCTCCCTCGGCTACGACGCCGTCCTCCTCAGCCCCGCCGTCCCCGGCGCCGACGAGAAGGGGCTGCTGGAACGGGCCCGCGCGGTCGGCGAGGTGCTCCCCGTCATCGGCTTCTACCTCCAGGAGGCGGTGGGCGGCCGCTATCTCTCGCCCGCCTTCTGGACGGCCTTCGCGGACCTGCCCCGTACGGCCGCCATCAAGATCGCCCCCTTCGACCGCTACCGCAGCGCCGACGTCCTGCGCGCCGTCGCCGCCGCCGACCGCGCCGACGAGGTCGCGCTCTACACCGGCAACGACGACAACATCGTCGGCGACCTGCTCACGCCCTACGGCCCGGCGGACGCGCGCCGCTGGTTCGCGGGCGGCCTGCTGGGGCAGTGGGCGGTGGGCACCCGCGCCGCCGTCGACCTGCTGGAGGACGTGCGCCGCGCCCGTACGGGCGACCACGAGGCCATGACCCGCTGCCTGGCACGCGGACCCGAGCTGACGGACCTCAACAGCGCCGTCTTCGACGTCCTCGGCGGCTTCCGCGGCTGCATAGCGGGCGTCCACGAGGTGCTGCGCCGCCAGGGACTGCTGGACGGCACCTGGTGCCTCGACCCCGCCGAAGCCCTCTCTCCCGGCCAGGCAGAGGAGATCACACGCGTCGCGGCCGCGTACCCCTGGCTGACGGACGACGCCTTCGTCGCGGAGCACCTCGATGACTGGCTCCGCTGACCGCCCGCGGGTCGTCGTCGCGGTCCCGCCGGACCTGCGCGCCCAGCTCTTCGCGCCGGAGGAGTGGGCGCGGCTCGCCTCCGGGGCCGACCTCACCGTGCTGGACGCCCACACCGACCGGGGCGCGCTCGCGAGGGCGCTCCCCGGCGCCCGCGCGCTGATCACCTCCTGGGGCACGCCCCGGCTGACGGGCGAACTCCTCGACGCCGCCGACGCCCTGGAGCTCGTCGCCCACACGGGCTCGGCCGTCGCCCCGTACGTCGGCGAGGACGTCTTCCGGCGCGGCATCACCGTCACCCAGGCCGGGGACGCCATGGCGGGCCCCGTCGCGGAGGTCGCCCTCGCCTTCACTCTCGCGCTGCTGCACCGCGTCCACCGCTTCGACCACGCGCTCCGGACCGGCGCCGACTGGGAGACCGCGAGCGCGGCGCCGCCCCGCCACGAGATCCGCGGCAGCCGCATCGGCGTCCTCGGCGCCTCCCGTACGGGCCGCGCCTACATCTCGCTCGTACGGGCGCTAGGCGCCGAGGTCACGGTCACCGACCCCTACCTCGGCGCCGCCGAAGCCCGCGCCCTCGGCATACGCACGGCTGCGCTGCCCGAACTCCTCGCCACCAGCCGCGTGGTGGCCGTCCACGCCCCCGCGACGGAGGAGACCCGCCACCTCCTCGGCGCGCCGCAGCTCGCCCTGATGCCGGACGGCGCGAGCCTGGTCAACACGGCACGCTCCTGGCTCGTCGACGAGGAGGCCCTGACCGCCGAGCTGACGGCCGGCCGCCTGGACGCCGCGATCGACGTCTTCGACGCCGAACCCCTCCCCACCGACCATCCCTTCCGGGCCCTGCCGAATGTCCTGCTGACCCCCCATCAGGCGGCGGGCACGGACGAGTGCCGCCTGCGCCTGGGGGCGAGCGCCGTTACGGAGGTCCTGCGCGCGCTGCGTGGCGAACCGCCGCTGCACGCGGTGGGCATGGCGGCGCTGGGCCGTCTCCACTAGAGCGCTCCGGCGGGGCCCGGGGCTGGGCAGGGGCTGCCCCGTACTGTGCATTGCAGACTGCGGGTTGTGGGTGGTTGCTCGCGCAGTTCCCCGCGCCCCTAGAGGTACGGGGCGGTCATGGGGCCGAGTAGCCGCCGTCCACCAGGTGGTAGCTGCCCTGGATGAAGGAGGCGCGGTCGGAGAGGAGGAAGAGGGTGAGTTCGGCGACCTCTTCCGCCGTGCCGAGGCGGCCTTGGGGGTGGAGGGAGATGAGGCGTTCGCGCATGGGGTTGTCGGTCTCGCGGAGCAGGGGCGTGTCGATGAAGCCGGGCCCGACGGCGTTGATCCGTACGCCCTTGTCGGCGTACTCCAGCGCCGTCGTCTTCGTCAGGCCCACCACGCCGTGCTTCGCGGCCACGTAGGCGGGCGCGCCCGCGAAGCCGTTGGTGCCCAGGATCGATGACATGTTGACGATCGCGCCGCGCCCGGCGGCGGCCATCACGGGCAGCTCGTAGCGCAGGCAGTGGAAGACGCCGGTGAGGTTGGTGGCGATCACCCGCTCCCACGCGGAGAGCTCGTACTCGCCCGTGGGCGCCGCGGGCCCGCTGATCCCGGCGTTGTTCACCGCGAGGTCGAGCCCGCCGTACGTGTCGACGGCGAACCTCACCCCGGCCTCCACGGATGCCGGGTTCGTCACGTCCATGGCGACGGCGGCCGTACGGGCTCCCGCGGTCTCCAGTTCGCCCGCGGCGAGCTGGGCGCCGTCCTCGTCGTAGTCGGCGACGACGACGGTCGCGCCCTCCTCCGCCAGGCGGCGGGCCACGGCCAGCCCGATGCCGGAGGCGGCGCCGGTGACCAGCGCCGTCTTCTCCCGGAACTCCCGGAACTCCATGACGTACGCCCTTCCGAAGACGGCCCCCTCCCGTAACCGTCCGCGTCCCGTGCGCCGCACGCATGGCCGACTGGCCCATTCGGGTGGCCGGGCACCATCTTGCCCGCGCTTGTCGGTGGGCACGACAATTTGCCCCTGTCCCGGCCCTGTCCCCCTCCCCAGAAGGGATCAGCAGTGTCCGAACGAGGAGGAACCACCCGGAGAACCGTGCTCGCCACCGCCGCGGGAGGAGGGATCGGCGCCGCGATCGGCGGCCAGTCCGGCACCGCGCACGCGGCGGAGCCCGAGGAGGAGCGGGGGCGGCCCGTGCGGCCCCCGAGCCGTGAACTGCGGGCGCTGCTCGCGGAGATCGACCACGAGCGGATCGAGGCGACCGTCCGCAAGCTCGCCTCCTTCGGCACGCGCCACACCCTCTCGTCGCAGACCGACGCGAAGCGTGGCATCGGCGCCGCACGCGACTGGATCCACGCCACCCTCACCGAGTACGCCGAGGCGTCCGGCGGCCGGATGACCGTCGAGCTCCAGTCGTACGTCCAGGAACCCGCCGAGCGGATCCCCGAGCCGACCCGCATCACCAACGTCGTCGCGACCCTGCGCGGCAGCGAGGACCCCGACCGGGTGCACGTCGTCTCCGGGCACTACGACTCGCGCTGCTCCGACCCCATGGACGCCGAGGGCGACGCGCCCGGCGCGGACGACGACGCGTCGGGCGTCGCCGTGATCATGGAGCTGGCCCGGGTGATGGCGCGGCGGAAGACCGCCGCGACGCTCGTCTTCGCCGCCGTCGCGGGCGAGGAGCAGGGGCTGTACGGGGCCGCGCACATGGCCGAGCAGTTCAAGAAGTCCGGGGCCCGGGTCGCCGCGATGTTCACCAACGACATCGTCGGCAGCTCGACCGCCGACGACGGCACCCGCGACCCCCGTACGATCCGGCTCTTCGCGGAGGGCGTGCCGACCGCCGAGACGGAGGAGGAGGCCGAGATCCGGCGCTCCGTCGGCGGCGAGAACGACTCGCCGTCCCGCCAGCTCGCCCGCTTCGTCCGCGACGTGGCCGAGAACGACGCGACGGGCATGCGCGTCCGCGTCATCTACCGCCGCGACCGCTATCTCCGGGGCGGCGACCACATCCCGTTCCTCGAACGGGGCTTCCCCGCCGCGCGCTTCACCGAGCCCGCCGAGGACTACGCGCACCAGCACCAGGACGTACGCGTCGAGGACGGCAAGCAGTACGGGGACCTGCCCGAGTTCTGCGACTTCCCCTTCGTCGCGCGGGTCGCCCGGGTGAACGCCGCCACGCTCTGGTCCCTCGCGCAGGCGCCGACGGTGCCGGCCGAGGCCAGGATCGTCACGTCGGCCCTCACGAACGAGACGGAGCTCGTCTGGAAACGGCCGCCCGGCGGGCCGCGTCCGGCGCGGTACGAGGTCGTCTGGCGTGAGACGACGTCTTCCGGGTGGACCCATGCCGAGGACGCGGGCGCTGCCCTGCGGTGTGTCGTCGACCTCTCCAAGGACAACGTCTTCTTCGGCGTCCGCTCGATCGCCGCGAACGGTTACCGCAGTCCGGTCGCGTTCCCGTCTCCTCAGAGGTAGCGGTCGACCAGTGCCTGATCAGGGGCTGCCCCTTGACCTGCGTCGCAGACCGCGCCCGCGATGTGGCTGGTCGCGCAGTTCCCCGCGCCCCTGATAGGGCGCACCCGGAGGCGCCCCGAAGCGCCCCGAAGGGGCTGCTTCAGGGGCGCGGGGAACTGCGCGAGCAACCGACGCGCAGCCGCAGTCTGCGACGCACGGGCAGGGGCAGCCCCTGATCAGTCACGGCGGCACACGTAAGGTCAGGGGCATGGCGGCGCCGGAGATCACGAGTAGCGACCCCGACGGCTTTCCGTACGGGGTGTGGCACGAGCGGCACCCGGCACTCTTCCAACGGCTCAAGGACGCTTTCCCGTTCGGCCCCGAGCAGCGGGCCGCACTCGACGCGCTGCTCGACGAGACGCTGCACGGGCCCATGGCGCCGTTGCCCGACGACGCGCCCGGCGCCGCGCTCTGGAACGGGGAGTGGGACCGGGGGCATTACGGGAAGCGGTGGACCGACGCGCCGTTCCTCTGGGCGGAGAGTTACTTCTACCGGCGGCTGCGTGGTGCCGTCGGGTACCACGCGCCGGAGGGGGCGTGGCGCGGCATCGACCCGTTCGGGCCGTTCAAGGACGCGGAGCTCGCGGGGGACGCCGTCGACGAGCAGCTCGCCTCGCTCGACGCGCTGGACCAGGCGCTGGTCGACGAGCGTACGGACGCGCTGCTGCTCGCCGCGCTCTGGGGCAACCGCGCCGACCTCGGGTTCCTGCTGACCGGAGACGAGAGCGGCGGGGACCGTCCGCTCGTCGCCGACGAGCGCGAGGCCCTGCGCCCGTTCCTCCGAGGGGGGCGCGTCTCGCTCGTCGCCGACAACGCGGGCCGCGAGCTGATCCCCGATCTGCTGCTCGCCGCCCATCTGCTGGGCGCGGGCCGCGCGTCCGCGCTCACGCTGCACGTCAAGCCGCACCCGTACTACGTCTCCGACGCGACGACCGCCGACGTCCTCGCGACCCTGCGGCGGATCGCCGCCGCGCCGGGTGCGGCGGGCCGGGCCGGGCACCTGCTGTGGCGGGCCCTGGAGGACGGGCGGCTCACCCTCGACGCGCACCCCTTCTTCTGCGCCCCGCTCGGCTACGCCGAGATGCCCGACGACCTGTGCGCCGACTTCGCTGCCTCGTCGCTCACGATCCTGAAGGGGGACCTCAACTACCGCCGCCTGGTGGGCGACCGGCACTGGCCCGCGACGGTGCCGTTCGCCGAGGTCACCGCGTACTTCCCGGGGCCCGTGGCCGCGCTGCGCACCCTGAAGTCGGACGTCGCGACGGGCCTGACGGCGGAGACGGCCGAGGCGCTGGACGCCTCCGACCCCGCATGGCGTACGAACGGGGCGCACGCGCTCATCCAGGTGCGGGCTGTGCGGGCTCCGGTTGCGGGAGCGCCCGGAGGCGCGTGACATGGCGGGAGGCACGTCTTCCCCCACGTTCCCAGAGGACCGTCATGCCCCTGCTCCATCTGGTCGCCCGTCCGCTGCTCAGCTCGCTCTTCGTCGGCGCGGGGCTCGACTCGCTGCGTGACCCCGGTCCGAAGGCCGAGGTGGCGGCGCCGTTCCTGGACCGGGCGCGGGCCACGCTCCCGGCGCTGCCGGACGACGACGTACAGCTCGTACGGCTCAACGCCGCCGTCCAGGTCGGCGCGGGCGTCCTGCTGGCGACGGGCAAGGCCCCTCGGCTGGCGGCCCTCGCCCTCGCGGGCTCGCTGGTGCCGACCACCCTGTCGGCCCACGCGTTCTGGGAGCACCCGGAGGGACAGGCGCGCGAGGCGCAGCAGGTCCAGTTCCTCAAGAACGCCTCGGTCATGGGCGGGCTGCTGGCGGTCGCGGGGGCTGCCAGGCGCCGACGGGCCCGGAAGGGCCCGTCACGCCGGTGCCGGTGGGCGCGCTAGCAGAGGCGATGCGCCCGGTGCCGGGGCCGGGACGAGGCTGCCCCTTCCCGTGCCTCGCGGGCTGCGGACGCGCGTCGGCTGGGCGCGCAGTTCCCCGCGCCCCTGATGGGGCACCCGGAGGCGCCCCCGAAGCGCCCCGTAGGGGCTGCTTCAGGGGCGCGGGGAACTGCGCGAGCAACCACAGCGCACGCGCGGTCCGCAGCGCACGAGAAGGGGCAGCCCCTACCCGGCACCGGAGCGCAGGCTGAAGCACCGTCAGGCGCTCGGACGGAGATCCCCGGGACCGGTCACGTGCTCCGACGCGCAGTGCCGCCCCGGTCCTGGCGCTCCGCAGGAGCCAGTACGAGGCGCGCCCTCGTCTCCCGTTCCACCCGCTCCCGGGTGTAGACGAGCGGGAAGGCGCGGTCCGTCGCCCAGTCCGTGAAGAGGTCGGAGTGGTGCGGGGAGCGGGGGTCGCCCGACTGGCCGGGGGAGTTCATGACCAGCGACTCGTCCCACGCGCCGACGTCCACGACCATGCGGAAGCTCGCCCCGCCCGCCTGCCGGAAGTCCGGTTCCGGCAGGTACGGCGTGGCGCCCACCGTGTCGCCGCTGCCGCCGCGCGGCACGGGGCCGAGGGACGTCCACGGCGCGTCGCCCAGCCGGTCGGCGAGCGGGTGGCGGAGGTGGGCGCGGTGCAGGGTGCCCCAGGACCAGGCGGCGGGGTCGGGCCCGAGCAGCTGTTCCGCCGCGGCGACGGCCTCGCCCAGTGTCGCCGTCAGCAGCTCGGGCGTCGCCAGCGGGAAGAGCTCCAGGTCGACCCGCGCGTCTCCCGACGCCGCCTCCGGCGGCTGCACGCGGGTCACCGCCTCCTCCAGCCGGTCCGCCGGGACGAGCGGACGCAGCGCCTGGCGCAGCAGCGCGGGCCGCAGATGGCCCCGGTACCAGATCTCGAAGAGCGCGGCGGCCGCCGAGTCCGCGTCGAGCGACGCGTCCCAGCCCCCGTCGCGGAGCAGCCCGAGGGCCGTACGGACGCGGGGTCCGTCGCCCGGCAGGCCCGCCAGCATCGGCAGGACGGCCCGCGCCGGGAGGCTGACGTAGTCGTTCTGGAGGCGTACGCACTCCTCCGCCGTCCAGCCGTCGTGCGCCGACAGGGCTTCCGCCACGCGCGCGCGGCGGGTGGGCGCGTACCAGTCGTACGTGACCGTGCGCGTGTCGTTCGGGTAGCCGGGCGGCAGGTTCATCTCGTTCGCGGTCGCGATCCAGCCCCGTTCCGGGTCGCGCTCCGTGGGCAGCGTGTCCGGGTCGTGGAAGCCCGCCCACTCGTACCGCCCGTCGCCGGGGACGGGCAGCGTGCCGTCCCAGTTCGGGCGGACGGGGACGCGGCCGGCGGGGCGCCAGCCGATCGTGCCGTCGGGCGTGGCGTACACCTGGTTCTCGCCCGGCGCTCCCCATCGCCGCATCGCGTCCGTGAACGCGTCGGCGCTCTCCGCGCCCATGTACCCCGCGCTGCCCAGGTACGGGGCCATGCCGGGGCCGAGCCACGCCGCGCGGACCGCGAACGCGGCGTTCCGCTCGGGGAGTTCGCGGACGACGGGCCCGTGCCGGGTGAAGCACAGCTCGGCCTCGACGGGCGGGCCGCCGCGCACGGGGATCGTCTCGGTGACCGTATCCATCTCCTCCCAGCCGCCGCCGTACGCGTACGCGCGCGGCGCGCCCGGACGGGTGCGGTAGACGTACAGGTCCTCCTGGTCGACGGGGAAGATCGTCAGGCCGAACGCGATCCGCCCGTTGTGCCCGATCGAGATCCCGGGGAGCGCCGGTTCGCCCGCGCCGATCACGTCCAGGCCCGGCGCCGTCAGATGCGCGAGGTAGCGGAGGGAGGGGAACGAGACGGGGCGGTGCGGGTCGTTGGCGAGGAGGGGGCGGCCCGTGGCCGTACGGGAGGGGGCCAGCACCCAGTTGTTGCTGCCGTCCAGGCCCTGGCGCGGGGCCGCTCCCGCCGCCCACGGGGCGACCGTCGCCAGCTCGTACACCCGCAGCACGTCGTCCGGGATCACCGACAGGTCCAGGCCCTCCGGCACGCGCAGCGCGTGCGGCGCGGGCTCCCGCACCTTGCGCAGCTCCTCGGCCTCCGGGCCGAAGTCGCGCAGGGTGCGGGCCCTGGCCACCTCGTCCTGGAGGTTGTAGGCGAGGCCGTGGCTGCGGATACGGGGGACGTCCTCGGCGTCCCAGCGCGCGGGCGCGTAGCCGAGCAGGCCGAACTCGGGCGGCGCCAGGCCGGGTTCGGCCTCGCACAGCGCCACGTACGCGTTGATGCCCGCCACGAACGCGCGCGTCATCTCCTCGGTCCCAGGCCCGTACGCCGCCCACTCCTCGGCCATGTCGCCCCGGTGGAGGAAGAGCCGCGCCGCGCGGTCGTGCGCGACGTACTCCGCGCCGAACACCTCGGCCAGCAGCCCCAGTCCGCGCCGCCGCCACAGGTCGAGCTGGAAGAGCCGGTCGCGGGCCGCGTTGAAGCCCTGCGCGAGGAAGAGGTCGTGGCGCGAGGCCGCGTACAGGTGCGGCACGCCCCAGCGGTCGACCAGGATCTCGACGGGGGCCTCCAGGCCGGGGACCTCGTAGCGCGTCTCGTTCACGCGGACTCCTTCGTCGAAAGCGCTTCTTCGCGCGGCGGCACAGAAGGGGACGGGCGTCCGTACGTGAGGGCCGCCGTCACCGCGAGGTTCGCGGCGAGGGCGATCACGCCGCCGTTCACGCCGTGATACGGGTCGTTGTCCGTGCCCCACAGCAGGAAGACCACCGCGAGCCCGGTCAGCATCCCCGCCACGCCCGCCACGGCCGTCATCCGCCGCCAATACAGCGACAGCAGCGCCAGCGGTACGAGCTGCGCCAGGCCCTCGTACGACAGGACCGACAGCTCCACCAGGGTGTTGGGGTAGAAGAGCGCGCCGCCGAGGGCGAGGAGGCCCGCGAGGAAGCAGACGAGCTGGGAGAGCCGCTTGACGCGCATGTCCCGCGCGTCGCCGGGCCGTACGGGCTCGCGCGCGGGGCTGCGCGGGTCCGCGCCGTTGCCGCCGCCGAGCAGGGTGCGCCCGCACAGCGTGCCGATCGCCAGCATGAACACGCTCATCGGCACGATCGCCGACAGCGCGCCCGCGACGCCGATCACGGCGACGACGGGGGAGGGCAGCGAGTCGGTGACCAGCCGGAACAGCGCCAGGTCCGGGTTGCCCAGCGCGGGCACCACGAAGAGCGCGACCGCGCCGACCATCATCGGGATGAAGAGCAGCAGCTGGTACCAGGGCAGCAGGATGGCGTTGCGGCGCAGCGCGTTCGGGTTCCGCGCCGAGAGGTAACCGGCCACGGTGGTCGGGAAGATGGAGATCGTGACGGCGTTCAGCAGCAGCGTGCTGACGAACCACGTGCCGTTCAGCCCGCCCGAGGCGTGCCCGGGGAACGTCAGCCACTCGGGCTTCTCCGTGACCATCCGGTCCAGCAGCTCGCCCGGCCCGTCGAGGTAGTGGAACGGGATCCACACCGCGAGGAACGCCACCGCCGAGATCACCAGCAGGTCCTTCAGCACGCTCACCCACGCCGAGCCGCGCAGCCCGGAGACCAGCACGAACGCCTCCGCCACGACGAACGAGACGACCGCGGCGACCTTCAGGTCCACCGCGTCGTACGTCATCGCGTTGACGACGACGCCCATGCCCTGGATCTGGAGCTGGATGTAGGGGACGAGGAAGACCGTCGCGCAGACCGCCACCAGGATGCCCACGGGCCGGGAGCGGAAGCGGTGTTCGGCCATGTCCGCGATGGAGAGCAGCTTGTGCCTGCTCGCGTACGTCCACAGCGCCGGGCCCACGACGTACGCCACCGCGTAGCCGACGGTGAGGTAGGCGACGAGGTAGAGGATCGGCACGCCGTACGAGTACGACCAGCCCGCCGTGCCCAGGAAAGAGAAGCTCGTGTACGCCTCACCGGCCATCAGCAGCCAGATGAACAGCACGCCGAGGCCGCGACTGGAGACCGACCACTCGGCCATGCCCTTGTCCCGGCCGCGCGCGCTGAGCACGCCGATGACGAGCGTGGCCACCATGGCCAGCCCGAAGATGGTCGTGGCGATCGCCGCCGACCCGCTCATCGTCCGCCCTCCGTGCCCTCGTGGTCGTCGACGGGCAGGGGCTCGACGGAGCCCTTCGCGTACGCCGGGTCGAGCCGGGCGGCGAGCCAGATGACGAGCGGGCTCACGACCGTCGCGCCGATCACCCAGGCGAGGAGGAACGGCATGCCCAGCACGCGGGGTTCGACCCGGTTCGCGACGAGCGGCGCGGCGCAGTAGAGGACCGCGGGGACGAGGAGCAGCCAGAGGGCGGGGCGCGGCGCGCGGATTCTGGGCAGGCCGTCGAGCGGATCGTCGTCGGGCATGGGGGGGCTCCTTGAAGGTGTGACTCAGACGGACGGGTCGTAGCGCCCGTCGACGGCCGTCCAGCCGCCGTCGACGGTGAGGACGGACCCGGTGACGAAGGTGGAGGCGTCCGACAACAGGTACACGACGGCGCCCGCGATCTCGTCGGCGCGCGCCCACCGCTTGAGCGCCGACGCCTGCGCGTACGCCTCGTACCAGTCGGGGTCGGCGGCGATCTGGTCGGTGAGCGGGGTGCGGACGACGCCGGGCGCCACCGCGTTGAACCGGACGCCGCTGGGCCCCCATTCGGCCGCCGCCGTCCGCAGGAGCTGCACGAGGCCCGCCTTCGACGCCGCGTAGACGCCCTGGCCCGGCTCGACCTGGAAGGCGCGCATCGACGCGAACGAGACGACGCTGCCCCCGCCGCGCTCCGCCATGCCGGGCGCGACCGCGCGCAGCAGCGAGAAGTGGGCCCGCAGATTGAGGGCCACGACGCGGTCGAACTCCTCCAGCGAGTAGTCCGCGATCCGCTTGCGGACGTTGACGCCGACGGTCGCCACGAGCCCGTCCAGCGGCCCCCACGCCTCGGCCGCCGCGCGCACGGCGCCCTCGTCCAGCACGTCCAGGGTGTACGGGGAGGCGAAGCCGTCCCGTTCGGCGTCCGCGAGCCGCGCCGTCTCCGCCGCGCCCTCCGCGTCGCGGTCGACGACCAGCACCTCCGCGCCCTGCGCGGCGAGCGCCCGCGCCGCCTCCCGCCCGATGCCACCCGCCCCGCCGACGACGGCGACGCGGCGCCCGTCGAGCCGAAAGAGCTTCGCGTAGTCCACGCCGGTCATCTCGTCACCCCTTTCCTCGCCGCGCCCTGCGCGGTTTGTCGTGTGTGCTGTCGCGGCCGGGTGGCCACCGCCCCTGCCTGGCCCGGTGCGCTCGCCGGGCACGGGCGGTTCGGCGTGGCCTTCAGGCGGGACGCGCTCGTCACGGCCTGATCACCGCCATCCTCGTCACCGTCAGTTCCTCGATCGCGAAGCGGGGGCCCTCGCGGCCGATGCCGGAGTCCTTCACTCCGCCGTACGGGGCCACGTCGCAGCGGTAGCCCGGGACCTCGTTGACGACGACGCCGCCGACGTCCAGCTCGTCCAGGGCGCGGAACGCGGGGCCCAGGGCGCGGGTGAAGACGGCGGCGTGCAATCCGTAACGGCTCGCGTTGACCGTCTCGAAGGCGGCGTCCAGGTCCGGGACCGTACGGAGGCAGACGACCGGGCCGAAGATCTCCTCGTCCCAGGCGGGCTGCCCGTCGGGGACGTCCGCGAGCAGCGTCGGGGTCACGCAGCGCCCCTCGCGCGTGCCGCCCGCGAGGACCCGGGCGCCCGCCGCCCGCGCGTCCTCGATCCAGGCGAGGACGCGCGCGGTGGCGGCCTCGTCGATGAGCGCGGCGACCCGCGTGTCCTCCGCGCGCGGGTCGCCGACCGTGACGGCGGGCAGCCGGGCGGCGATCCTCCGCTCCAGCTCCGCCGCGATCTCCGCGACGGCGATGACGCGCTGCACGGCGATGCAGGCCTGCCCCGAGGCGTAGTAGCCGCCGCGCACGACGGCGTCGGCCGCCGCGTCGAGATCGGCGTCGGCGGCGACGACCAGCGCGGCGTTGGAGCCGAGTTCGAGGACGGTCTTGCGGGGCGCGGCGTCCCGCGCGATGCGGTGGCCGACGGCCGCCGAGCCGGTGAAGGAGACGGCCGCCACGGCCTCGTGCGTGGTGAGCGTACGGCCCACCTCCGCGTCCCCGGTCACCAGCTGCACCGCGCCCGCCGGGGCGCCCGCCGCCTCCAGCGCGCCCCGCACCAGATGGACCAGCCAGAGCGTGGCCAGCGGCGTCGCGGGCGCGGGCTTCACGACGACCGGGCACCCGGCGGCCAGCGCCGGGGCGATCTTGTGGGAGGCCAGCATCATCGGGTAGTTGAACCCGGCGATCCCGACGACCACCCCGACAGGGCGCCGTGTCCAGAAGCCCGTCATGCCGTCCCCGGACGGCAGCCCGTCCAGCGGCACCGTCTCGCCGTGGACGTGCACGACCTCGTCCGCCGCCGCGCGCCAGGTGGCGACGGCACGCGTCACCTCCGTACGGCAGTCGGCGCGCGGTTTGCCGGTCTCCAGGACGAGCAGGTCCTCCATGCCCTCCGACACCTCGGCCAGCGCGTCCGCGACACCGGAGAGCACGGCCCTGCGCGTACGCGTCGGCAGCTTGGCGACCGTACGGCGGAGCGACGCCGCGTGCTCGACCGCGCGCCGGGCGAGGGCCTCGTCTCCGACGGGCGCCGCCGCGACGGCGCTCCCGTCGTACGGGAACGTCACCGTCGCCGTGCCCGGCGCGGGCACCCAGCCGTCACCGACGGGCAGTCCGGCGGGGAAAGAGAGGAGGGTCACCGGGCGCCTCCCGCCGGGGCGTGGGTGAGGAAGTGGCGCGCGGCCTCCGCGTACACCCGGGCGTACTCGCCGATCTCGCGCACCTCCACGAACTCGTCCTTCTGGTGGGCGATCCACTTGCCGCCCGGACCGTAGACCACCGTCGGCAGTCCGGCGTCGCGCGTGAGGATCGTGCCGTCCGTCGTGCCCGGCACCGCGCCGAACGCGGGCGGCGCGCCGTGCACCGCCGTGTGCCCCGCGACCAGGCCCGTGACGACCGGGTGGTCCTCGGCGATCTCGATCGAGGGCCGGTCGTCCACGACCGTCAGCGACACGCCGACGCCGAACGGGGCGGCGGCGTCCTCGGCGGCCTCCCGGATCTGCGCGATGAGTTCGGAATGGCGCGTGCCGGGGATGGTCCGCACGTCGACGCCGACGACGCCGTGCGCGGGGATCACATTGAGCTGGTCCGGGTCCCCGCCGAGCAGCACGGTCGGGGTGACGGTGACCGAGCCCGCGTGCGGATGCGTGCCGTACCGCTCGACGGCCCACGCCTGCACGGCCTCCAGCGCCGTGACGATGCGCGCTCCCGCCGCGATCGGGCTGCGGGCCTCCTGGGGCATCGCGCCGTGCGCCATGACGCCCGCGAGATCGAGCCGCAGCCGGATGCCGCCGCGTGCCGAGGTGCAGACCTCGTACCCCTCGGGCTCGCACACGATGACGCCGTCGACCCCGGCGGCGAGCGGGGAGGCGGCGAACGCCTTGGCGCCGAGCATCATCCCCTCCTCGTCCGCCAGCACGCCGAGCACGACCCGGCCCGGGAAGGGGCCCGCCTGCTCCAGCGCCCGTACGCCGTAGATCATCGCGGCGACGCCGGACTTCATGTCGGCCGTGCCCCGGCCCCACATCCTGCCGTCGCGGATCTCGGCCCCGTACGGATCGACGGTCCAGTCGGCCGGGTCGCCCTCGGTGACGACATCGGTGTGGCCCTCGAACATCAGCGTGGGCCCGGGGCCTCCGCCGCCCTCGACCACGGCGACGACGTTGGGGCGGCCGGGGGCGACCTCCGTGACCGTGTGCTCCCAGCCGAAGCGGGTGAACAGCTCGGACACCAGCGTCGCCGCCGGGAGTTCGACGGCCTCGGCCCCCTCGGCGTTCACGGTGCGCAGCCGCACCAGGGCCTGGGTGAGGGAGACGGCCGCGTCCGTGTCGACGGCGGATTGCATAGAACCTCCAAGTCCCCTGTCCAGAAGGCCAGGCAACTGGTCAGACCAGAAGATCTTCCGTACTCTGCGCGTACGCTGCGGCGTCGGTCAAGGGGGCAGCGCGAGGGAGCCCGCAAGGAAGCCACGCGGAGACGAGAAGAGGGGGCCTGGCCGTATGTCCACGGATACGGACTCAGAGGCGAGTACGGGCGGCGCGGGGCGCGTGCCGTTCGAACCCATCCAGCCGGTACGCGCCTATCAGCGCGTGGCCGAGCAGATCGAGGAGCGCATCCTCGGCGGCGAACTCCCGCCCGGCTCCCGGCTGCCCGCCGAACGGGAGCTGGTCAAGCAGTTCGCCGTCGGCCGCTCCACCATCCGGGAGGCGCTGCGCGTCCTCCAGTCCTCCGGCCTCATCCGCTCCCGGCCCGGCGATCCGCAGGGCGCCGAGGTGCTCGGCGTCTCGCCCGACAACCTCAGCCAGGCCCTCGGGCGGCTCGCCCGCTCCCATCTGTCGGGCCTGGGCGAACTGGTCCAGTTCCGGATGGTCCTGGAGGCCGAGAGCTACCGCCTCGCGGCCCGCCTGCACACCGAGGACGACCTCGCCCGGCTGACGGCCCTCGTGGACCGCATGGAGGAGCTGGCGCAGCCGGCGGCCACGCGGCCGCACGCCTTCAGCGAGGCCGACGCGGACTTCCACCGCGTCGTCGCCGAGGCGAGCGGCAACGCGCTGCTGGCGCTCTGCGCCCGCGCCGTGCACGACGCCGTGGTCGGCGTGATCGAGGGCAGGCTCGCGGAGTCCGGCGCGGCGGCCGAGGAGTGGATGCGCCGCTCGGTCGCCCACCACCGCCAGGTCCTCGAAGCGCTCCGTACGGGCGACGCCCACCGCGCGGCCCACCTGGGCCGCCGGGCGCTGTACGAGCACTACGCGGAGTTCGTCGCCCCCGGGGAACGGGAGCTGCTGAAGGCGGCGCTGGACGACTGAGAGGAACGCTCAGACGAGTGGGGCCAGCAGCTCCGCCGTGGCGTGCGGCGCCTCCACCGGGAAGTGATGGCTGCCCAGGTCGACGGGCACGATGTCGAGGCGGTCGCCGTAGCGGTCCACGGCCTCGCGCGCCAGCAGCTCGCGCACCGCGAACACGGTGACCGGCTGCTCCACCGCGCCCAGCGCCGCGTCCATGTCCCAGCGCACCAGGCCCTCGATGGCGCGCGTTCCGGCGGGCTGCCGTACGGCGGACATCCGCGCGGTGTACGCGTCCTTGAGGGCCGGGTCGAACCCGGCCGGTGAGCCTCCCTCGACCAGGCCCCGCACCGCCCTGGGGAAGTCCTCGCGGAACGCCCGTACCGCCGCGTCGGTCCGCTCCTCGCTCTGCGCGGGGAACAGGGCCGGATAGATCAGCGCGTCCAGGGCGACCACCCGCGTGACCGTGCCGGGGAGGAGCCGCGCGGTCTCGACGGCGACGGCCCCGCCGAGGGAGTGCCCGGCGACGACGGCCGAGTCCACCGACTCGGCCTCCAGCACCGCCGCCACGTCGTGCGCGAACTCCTCGATGCTCCACACGTCCCGCGTCGAGCGCGAAGCGCCGTGTTCGGCGAGGTCGACCGCGAGGACGCGCCGGTGGGCGGGGAGATGGGCGGTCACCGCGTCGAAGTCCGTACGGTCGCACGCCCAGCCGTGCACGAGGACGAGCGCCGGGCCCTCGGCCTCGCCGTCGGCCGGGCCGCTGGCCGTGTAGCGGATGGTGGTGTGGTCCGAGCGCCGCGTCTCACGGTTGCTCGCGGGGCTGTCGGTCATGGTCACTCTCCTCAGGGGGCTCACTCGCACGGGGCGAGGGTGGCGCTGCGTCGCGCGCGTATCCGGCGTAGCTGGTTCAGGCGCAGGGCGAGGGCGGAGAAGGCGATCAGGGCGATCGCCAGGGCGTAGATCTCGGTCGCGGTCCGCAGCCCCAGGGCGGTGACGGCGATGCCGCCGAGGACGGCGGGCACGCTGTTGCCCAGGTAGCTGATGATGTTGGCCAGGGCGAAGACCGCGCCGCGCTCGTGCGGTGCGGCGATCCGCGCGAAGGTGCCGAACGTCGCCAGCACCGAGGCGCCGAAGCCGACGCCCGCGACGGCCGTGCCGAGCCCCGCGAGCCAGGCCAGGTGCCCGGCCGTACCGGCGAGCGACACCAGCGTGCCGAGCCCGAGCAGCGCGGACGCGGGGGCCAGCAGCGCGGTCGCGGGACGGGTGCGGAGCACGGCGACGGTGAGCGCGCCGGTGCCCGCCAGGAGCGTCACGACGACGCCGCCGGTCAGCCTGCTGTGCAGCCCCAGCAGTTCGGCCGCGACGGACGGCCCGAGCGAGAGGTACATCCCGGCCAGGGCCCAGCTCGCGACCATGGCCGGGACGACCGGCACGATGTCCGCGCGCAGCCGCGCGGGCATCGCGACCCGCGGCCGCAGGGAGGCGACGGCTCCCGGGCGCCGCCGCGAGGTCTCCGGCAGCAGGGCGACGGCCACCGCCGCCAGCGCCATGCCGCCGAACAGCAGCGCGTAGACGAGCCGGGTGGGCGCGGGGGCGAACTCCACGAGCACGCCGGAGCCCAGCGCGCCGAGCGCGAGCCCGGACAGGGGCGACACCGAGGTGAAGACGCCCGCGCGCCCACGGGCGTGCGGCGGTTCGAGATCGACGAGCGTGGCGCTCACGGTGGTCGTCGCCGCCCCGGTCGCGATGCCCTGGAGCACGCGGGCGAGGGACAGGACGACCACGTCCCCGGCGACGTAGAAGAGCACGAGCGCGACCATCTCCAGCGCGATCGCCGCCGCGAGCACCGGCCGTCGGCCGAGGTGGTCCGAGAGCGCTCCGACGACGAGCAGCGAGCCGAGCAGGCCGACCACGTACAGCGCGAAGACGACGGTGAGCACCCATGCCGTGAAGTGCCACTGCCGCTGGTAGATCACGTAGAGCGGAGACGGCGCGCTGGAGGCGGCCAGGAAGAGGACGAGGATCGCGGCGACGGAGGGGAAGGCGCCCTTCCACGGCTCGCGCGCGGCGGGTGGGGCGGACATGGCGGCCTCGCAGTGATCGTTGCGTTAACGGCTCCGCCGGAACGTACCACAAACGCAGCGATCGCTGCAGTATAAAAGCAGCGATCAGTGCGATACTGGCTCCATGCCCACTCCGAGCCCCACCCCTCCCGCTCCCCCCTCCGGCAGTCGGCCCGGCGGCCGGTCGGCGCGGGTCCGCGCGGCGGTCCACCGGGCCGTCCAGGAGCTGGTCGCCGACGAGGCGGGCGACGCGCTGACGATCCCGGTCGTCGCCGCCCGCGCGGGCGTCCACGCCACGACCGTCTACCGGCGCTGGGGCTCCGTCGGCGAGCTCCTCGCCGACGTCACGACCAGCCGCTTCACCGGCGACATCGTCGTCCCGGACACGGGAAGCCTCCGCGGCGACCTGGAGCGGTACGCGTCCGACCTGGCCAAGGACCTCGGCGACCCGGACACCCTCGCCCTGGTGCGCGCCACCATCGGCACGGGCGGCGAACAGGGCGCCGCCGCGTGCCGGGGCGAACGTCAGCGGCAGCTCGAAGCCGTCCTCGAACGGGAACAGGCGCGGGACGGCGAGCCCCCCACCCTCGAACGCACCACGGACGCCCTGCTCGCCCCCCTCTACTACCGCGCCGTCTTCACCGACCTCCCCCTCACCCCCGAGTGGACGCGCACCCTCGTCACCCACCTCCTGACCGACCAGCCCGCGAGCTGAACCATGCGGATCACGAAGTACACCCACGCCTGCGTGCGGCTCGAACAGGACGGCCGCGTCCTGGTCATCGACCCCGGGACGTGGAGCGAGCCCGCAGCCCTGGCCGGTGCGGACGCCGTGCTGGTGACGCACGAGCACGCCGATCACGTCGACGTACTCCGCCTGGCCGGCCTCGGAGTGCCGGTCCACGCCCCCGCCGAGGCGCACCTTCCCGGGCTCCCCGGGCTCCCCGGGCTGGAGGTGACCCGGGTGTCCTCCGGGGCGAGGTTCGAGGCGGGCGGTTTCCGCGTCCGGGCGGTCGGCGGTCGCCACGCGTCCATCTACGGGGGGCAGCCGGACTGCGCGAACCTCGGCTACGTCATCGAGGACGAGGTCTATCACCCCGGAGACGCGCTGCACGTTCCCGACCAGCCGGTCGGGACGCTGCTCGTGCCGGTCCAGGGGTCGTGGATGAAGACGGCGGAGGCGATCGACTTCGTCAGGGCGGTCGCGCCCCGGCGGGCGTTCGCCATCCATGACGCGCAGCTCAACGAGCGCGGCCTCAGCAGCGTCAACGGCTGGCTCACCGAGGAGACCGACTGCGGCTACCGGTATCTGCGGCCCGGCGAATCGGCGTGAAGGCACCGCCGCCACGAGCTACGGGAGCAGGCGCTGTTCCTTGGCGGTGGCCACCGCGGCCGTACGGGTGTCGACGCCGAGCTTGTCGTAGATGCGGCGCAGGCGGCTCTTGACGGTGGCCTCGCTGAGGAAGAGGGCGCGGGCGATCTCGCGGTTGGCCAGGCCCTGGGCCAGCTGACCGAGGATCTCGCGTTCGCGCTCGGACAGGTCGGGGCGCGGGCTGCGCATCCGGGCCAGGACCCGGTCCGCGACGGGTGCCGAGAGCGCGGTGCGGCCCGAGGCGGCGTCGCGGATCGCGGCGAAGAGCTCCTCGGGCCGTTCGGCCTTGAGCAGGTAGCCGGTGGCGCCCGCCTCGATGGCGCGGGTGATGTCCGCGTCGGTGTCGAACATCGTGAGCACGAGCACCCGCGGCGCCTTCTCCCCGCCCGGCGCCGCCAGCAGTTGCCGGGTGGCCGTCACGCCGTCCATGCCGTCGCCCAGCTGAAGGTCCATCAGCACCACGTCGGGGCCGAGCCGTGCCGCCATGGCCAGCGCCTCTTCGCCGCTGCCCGCCTCGCCGACCACCTCGATGCCCTCGCCGCTGGAGAGCAGGGCACGCAGCCCCGCGCGTACGACCGCGTGGTCGTCGCAGAGCAGGAGCCGTATCGGCGCGGGCGGTTCGACGGTCATGCCGCTGTCTCCTTCGGGGTTCCCGGCGGTGCTTCCGGGGGCGCTTCCGGTACGAGGGGGAGGGCCGCCGACACCACCGTGCCCTCGCCCGGCGCCGACTCCACGGTGAGGGTGCCGCCGAGCTGCCGGGCGCGGATCCGCATGGCGGGCAGCCCGTGCCCGCGCTCCCGTTCCGCGCCGGGGGGCGGAGTGAAGCCGCGGCCGTCGTCGGCGACGTCCAGCGAGACCTCGTCGTCGAGAACGGTCAGCGTCATGACGGCGCGGGTCGCCGCCGCGTGCTCGCGTACGTTCGCCAGCGCGCCCTGCGCGATGCGCAGCAGCGCGGCCTCGGCCCGTGCGGGGAGGGCGGGGCCGGTGGGGCCGGTCCCGGGGGCGTCGAGGCGGAAGACGACCTCCAGGGTCGTCTCGCGCGCGGCGAGTGCGCGCAGGGCCTCGGCCAGGGTGCCGTCCGCGAGGTCGGCGGGGCCCAGGTCGTGCACGAAGCGGCGGGCCTCGACGAGGCTGCGGGAGGCGACCTCGGCCGCGTTCCGCACGTGCGCGTGCGCGGCGTCAGGGTCGGCCCGCCAGACGCGGTCGGCGGCCTGCAGCATCATCTGCTGGCTGGAGAGGCCCTGCGCGAGGGTGTCGTGGATCTCCGAGGACAGCCGCTGCCGCTCCGCCAGCGTGCCCGCGCGGCGTTCGGTGGCGGCCAGGTCCCTGCGGGTGCGGATCAGGTCGTCGATGAGGGCGCGCTGCCGGGCCGTCTGGCGCTGCAGATGCACGAGCACCGCGACCGCGACCGCGGCGAGGGCGGGCGGGGCCACCACCATGTTGGGGTTGATCGCGCCGGGCGAGACCCGTATCTGGGAGGCGACGACCAGCGCCGTCAGCCCGGCCGCCACCGGCACGGCGATGCGCGCGGGCAGCGCGTGGAGCCCGGCGAAGAGCAGCGGCATCGCACACCACGTGGCGCTCGGCGCGAGCGTCAGCAGGACGACCCAGACCGCCGACACCCCGCCCAGCCAGGCCAGATGCCGGGCGGTGGGGCGGGCCCCGGCGCGCGGCGCGGGCGCCAGCAGCCGCCCGAGGGCGTACAGCAGGCCGAAGAGGGCGAACAGGGCCACGGTCCACCCCGTACGCCCGTCGCCCCGGTCGTGGGAGTCGTAGGAGAGGAACCGGACGAGGGACGAGCCCAGCAGCAGGAAGAACGCGACGTCGAGCACGGCCGTGAGCCACCGGCTGTCCGAGTCCCTCGCCCCGCTCATGCTCCGCACCTCCGCACCTCCGCCGCCGCCGACGTACCCACGTACCCACCTGTTCCGGACTGTCCGGGGTGCCTAGCGTTCCAGACGGGTTTGCGCAACACCCAACCGGCTGAATCCGCCGCGTCGAAGCGTCGCCCCGCCGGAGCCCGACGGTCCCGTACGTATGCCTGTCGTACGGACACGCTGGTGGCACGACCCGCAGGACCCGCAGCACCCGTCGAAAGGGAAGACCCGTGCCGGCCAAGAACGTGACCGTCAACCGCGCAGCTCTGGGGCACCGCATCGCCTACGCGCTGCGTCATCCGGAGCGGGTGCCGCGCCATATGGCCCGTACGGCCCGGGACACCTGGCTGCGCTACCGCTCGCCCGACCACGTCTCGTACTACCGCGCCGTCATGCGGCACGACACCAGGGCCGACCCTGAGGCGGCCGTCGGCAGCCGGAACCACGAGCGGTGGCTCGCGCTGGGGGAGATGCAGTTCGACTACCTGCTCGGCCACGGGCTGCGCCCCGAGCACCGGATGCTGGAGATCGGCTGCGGCAATCTGCGCGGCGGCTGGCGCTTCATCCGGCACCTCGAACCCGGCAACTACCACGGCGTCGACATCTCGCCGGACATCCTCATGTCCGCGCAGGACACGATGGTGTCCAGGGGCTTGCAGGACCGGCTGCCCACGCTCACGCCCGTACGCGATCTGACGCTGCGGTTCCTGCCCGAGGCGCACTTCGACGTGGTGCACGCGCACAGCGTCTTCTCGCACTCGCCGCTCCCGGTCATCGAGGAGTGCCTGGCCAACATCGGCCGGGTGCTGGCGCCGGGCGGCTGGTTCGACTTCACCTTCGACCGTACGGAGGGCAAGGAGCACCACGTGCTGCGCGAGGACTTCTACTACCGCACCGAGACCCTGACCGCGCTCGCGGAGAAGCACGGGCTCGCCGCGCGCTTCATGGCCGACTGGGAGAAGCTGCCGCACGGCCAGTCCAAGATCCGCGTCACCCACGGCGAACAGGGCTGAGACGGCGTCAGCTCTCCTTTTCGGAGTCCTCGATCTCGTGGCGCAGGATGCTGTAGAGGACCGCGTCGCGCCAGCGCCCGTCGCGGAAGACGATGCTGCGGAGCACCCCTTCCTGGGTGAAGCCCGCCTTCTCCAGGGCACGTCGCTCCGCCGTGTTCTCCGCCTCCGTGTCCGCCTCGACGCGGGTCACGGGGGAGTGGGCGAACAGGTATTGGGCCAGCATCCGCTGCGCGCGGGCGCCCACTCCCCGGCCGCGCGCCTCGGGCAGCAGAACGATGCCGATGTTCCAGCAGAACGAGTGGGTGAGGGGGTTGATGTCGATCCGCCGCCAGGAGACGAGCCCCATGCGTTCCGCGCCCCGGACGACGAGCAGCTTGCCCTGGTCGCGGCCGAGCAGCCGGTCCTCCGCCCACTGGCGCCGCCACGCCTCGGGGTCGGTCCACCCGAACCACTGGAAGGAGCCGGAAGCGCCGGGCTCGGCGCGGATCCGGTCCAGCACCGTGAGCTCGTCCTCGGCGAACGGCCGCAGCCGCAGGCCGTCGTCGTCGTCATGGTCCGGGCCGCGGGTCGTGTTCATGCGCGAACGGTAATGCGCCAGCCAGGGGCGAACAACGGTGCGAGTGATCGTCTAGGCTGACCGGATCGTCTGCCCGAGGACAAGTGGGGGTTCCATGGCCGTCGTGACACCAGCGTCAACACCGCCCGTACCGCTGCCCGTTGTCACCGAGCGGCTCGTACTGCGGCTCTTCACGCCGGACGACCTCGACGACGTCCACGCCTACCAGGGCCTGGACGAGGTCGCCCGCTACCTTCTCCGGCCCCCGCTCACCCGCGAGCAGTGCGCGAAGTCCCTCGCGGGCAGCGCGTCCGGCACGGCGTGGGCCGCGGACGGCGACGACCTCGTACTCGCCGTGTGCCGCGCCGACGGCCCCGACGCGCCCGGCGTCATCGGCGAGGTCGTGCTGAAGCTCGCGAGCGCGCGGGAGCGGCAGGCGGAGATCGGCTGGATCTTCAACCCGGCGTACGGCGGCCGGGGTTACGCGAGCGAGGCCGCGCACGCGCTGGCCGCGCTGGCCTTCGACGCGCTGAACGTCCACCGGCTCTTCGCCCGCCTCGACGCGGCCAACACCGGCTCGGTACGGGTGTGCGAGCGCCTCGGGATGCGCCAGGAGGCACGGCTGGTGGAGAACCACTTCGGTGCGGACGGCGGCTGGGGCGACGAGTGCGTCTACGCGATCCTCGCCCGCGACTGGAAGGGTTGACGCCGTCTCAGGGCTGGGCAGGGGGTGCCCCGTGCCGCGGGTTGCAGGCTGCGGCTGTCGTCGTGGCTGAGCGCGCAGTTCCCCGCGCCCCTGAGGCCTCAGGGGCGCGGGGAACTGCGCGAGCAACCACAACGCACGCGCGGTCTGCGACACACAGGCAGGGGCAGCCCCTGCCCAGCAGCCACACTCAGTCTGGGCGGGAAGTCGGCGTCACCTCGTCAGTGTGCGCAGGTCCGTCAGGACGCCGCGGGTCGCCTCCGTGAGCCACTCCGCCGGGGTCGGGCCGCCCGCGTAGCCCACGACGGGCATTCCGGCGGACAGCGCGGCGGTGACGCCCGCCGGGCTGTCCTCGACCACGAGGCAGTCGCCCGGCTCGGCGGCGGACTTCTCGGCCGCGTACAGGAAGAGGTCCGGCTCCGGTTTGCCGTGCGCGACGTCCTCCGCGCTGAACACCCGCCCGGCGAACCGGTCCCACAGCCCCGTCGCCGTCAGCGAGTGCCGGATGCGCTCGTGCGCGCCGCTGGAGGCCACGCAGTACGGGAGGCCGCGCGCGTCGAGCGCGTCCAGCATCTCCCGCACGTGCGGCATCGTGTGCGGGGCCGCGTCGAACCCGGCGCGCAGCCGTGCCCGGTACTCGGCGAGCCAGCCCTCCGGCACCGGCTCCGTGGCGTGGGCGCGCATCTCCGCCAGCAGGTACGGCTCCGAGGTGCCCAGGAAGAGGCGGCGGATGTCGTCGGGGCTGAGCGGCCAGCCCAGCTCGGTCGTCATCGCGGAGAGGACCCGTGGCCCGATCGTCTCCGTGTCCACCAGGACGCCGTCGCAGTCGAAGACGACCAGCCCGACACCGTCCAGCAGGCCCGTGCTCACTCTCTCAACCCCTCGCACACCAGTACGTCGCGGAACCGCCCGTGACCCTACCCCGCGCCGGAGGCGCCGTCGGTGACCAGGGAGACAAGGGGGCCGCATGGGCCTTGACGGGCCCCTGGGTGGCACAGACGCTGAAGGGTGTCCGCTGCACTCATCGGCGTACACCTCCGGGAGACTCCGCATGTCAGCAGTTGCCAGACCGTACGCGGCGCTCGTCGCGCTCGCGCTTCTCGCCGCCGCGGCGCCCGCGGTCGCCTTGCCCTCCGCCGCGTCCTCCTCGTCGGCACGCTCTTCCGAGGACGGACGGGACGGACGGGACGGGCGGGACGGGCGCGCGGAGGAGGCGCGCTCCGAGGACCCGCTGCCCGTCGTCTCGCCCACGCCGCGGCGGATGAGCCGCGCGGGCGCCGACGTGCGGCTCGCCGCCGACACCGAGATCGTCGTCGGCCGGAAGACGGACGAGGCGGCGCGGCGGCTCCTCACGGACGTGCTGCACACGCACGGCGTGCGCGACCCCGAGGTCCGCACCCGCCCCTCGGGGCGCGCCGCGCTCACCGTCCTGCTGGGCGAGGCCGGGCGCGAGGACATCGCACGGGCGCTGCGCGGCACCGAGGTCCCGGACGGTGCCGAGGCGTACGGGCTGCGGGTCCGGCGTGACGACGGCGACGCGCGGCGCGGCACCGTGGCGCTGGGCGGCACGGACGCGGCCGGGCAGTTCTACGCGGTGCAGACGTTCCGTCAGCTCATCCGCGGAGGCGGCGGAGGCGGCGGGGACGGCGAGCACGGCGGCGCGCACGGCGGGGAGCAGGGCGGGGAGCGGACGCCGCGGCTCGTCGCGGGCGCGTCCGTCAGCGACCGCCCGGCCATGCCGCTGCGCGGCAGCATCGAGGGCTTCTACGGCCCGCCGTGGACGGCCGCCGAGCGCCTCGACCACATGGACTTCCTCGGCGACGTCAAGTCCAACACCTATGTGTACGCGCCCAAGGACGACCCGTACCACCGCGAGAAGTGGCGCGAGCCCTACCCCGAGGACAAGCTCGCCGAGCTGGGCCAGCTCGTGGACCGCGCCCGCGCCAACCATGTGCGCTTCACCTTCGCGCTCTCGCCCGGCACCTCCATCTGCTACTCGGACCCGGACGACGTGAAGGCGCTCGTCGCCAAGCTTCAGTCGGTCTACGACCTGGGGGTGCGCGCGTTCTCCGTGCCGCTGGACGACATCAGCTACACCAAGTGGAACTGCGAGGCCGACCGTGAGGCGTTCGGCGAGCCCGGGAAGGGCCCGGCCGCCGAGGCGCAGGTGGGCCTGCTCAACGCCGTGCAGCGCGAGTTCGTCGCCACCCACGAGGGCACCCACCCGCTGCAGACCGTGCCCACCGAGTACGGCGACCTGGCCGAGAGCGCGTACAAGAAGGTGCTCAGGGAGAAGCTCGACGAGGGCATCGAGATCATGTGGACCGGCACCGACGTCGTGCCGCCCGAGATCACCAAGGCGCAGGCGGCCCGCGCCTCCGAGCTCTTCGGCCGCGACGTGTTCGTCTGGGACAACTATCCGGTCAACGACTTCGCGAACACCCGCGGACGGCTGCTCCTCGCCCCCTACGACAAGCGCGAGCGGGGCCTGTCCGGCAACGTCAGCGGACTCGTCTCCAACCCCATGAACCAGGCTGCCGCCAGCAAGCTCGCCGTCTTCACGATCGCCGACTTCGCCTGGAACGACCAGGGTTACGACCGCGACCGCTCCGGCGAACAGGCCGCGAGCTACCTCGCGGGCGGCGACGCGCGCACCACCGAGGCGCTGCGCCTCTTCGTCGACCTCAACCACGCGGCGCCCACCTTCGGCGACACGCCCTGGCAGCCGCAGTCGCCGGTGCTGAGCGGGCAGCTGGAGTCGTTCTGGAAGCGGTACGCGAGCGATCCGGACGGCGCCCTGCGCGAGCTGCGCCCCGTCGCCGACGACCTCGCCCACGCACCCGCGACCCTCCGCGAGGGCGTCGCCGACCGCTTCTTCCTCGCCGACGCCGGCCACTGGCTCGACGCGACCGAGCTGTGGGGCGCCGCGCTGCGGCACGGCCTGCGGGCGCTGACCGCGCTGCGGGACGGCGACGAGGCGGGCGCGGCCAAGGAGCGCGCGGCGATGGACGAGGCCGTCAAGGCCGCCTCGGAGATCACCGTCGACCCGGAGGAGCACCACCAGGTGGGCCCGGTGAAGCTCGGAGACCCGTTCCTGGAGGACTTCTCCACGAAGGTCCGCGAGGAGACGGACGGACAGTAGCGCCGGGTCACACGAACTCGATCTCCGGGAAGCGTGGGGACGGGCCGTCGAGCAGGCGGTCGTCGTCGCCGCGCAGCCAGTGGTCGAAGAAGGACGCGACGTACGCCCGTTTCGCCGCCGTGGCCCGGGCGGGGTCCACGGTGCCGAGTTCCTTGCGCACCGTCTTCTCCGGGAGCCCGGCCTGCGGCAGCAGGGACTGGAGGTCGGTGTACGACTGGTGCTTGGAGTCACGGAGCGTCAGGTTGCCGTGCCAGCCCTTGGTGTGCGACCAGAACGCGCGCCACGACGGCTCCGTCCTGCGGTCGCTGCCCGCCCTGCCCATCAGCAGGAGCGGCCGGTCCAGGCCGTGCCGCGCGACGGGCAGCAGGTTGGTGCCCTGGGGCTCCTGGTTCAGCTCCAGCGTGCCGTCCAGGTTGATCCCCGCGGCGATCCGCCCGTCCTCGTACATCGCCTGCGCGGACGCGACGCCGCCCGCCGACTGGCCGAAGAAGCCGACGCGGCGCGGATCGGCCAGCCGGGACAGGCCGTGCGGGAGGGCGTCGAGCCGGTCCAGGACGAAGCGGGAGTCGGCGGTCCTGACGCGCAGCAGCTTGCCGAGCAGCTCCACGACGGTGTCGTTCTTCTGGGCCTCCTCCATGGCCTTCATCAGGGGCGCGTTGTCCAGCACCCGGCCGTCGGGGAACCGCACGGCGGGCGACTCGTAGGTGTGGTCCACCGTGATCACCAGATAGCCGCGGCTCGCCATCTCCTCGACCAGGACCGTGCCCCAGGTGCGCGGGTCGCCGGCGCCCGCCGCGTACACCAGCACCGGCAGCCGTCCCCGGCGTGGGTCCGGCGGCGCGTCCTCGTGCGCGTGGGTGCGGGTGGCCGCCCAGTCCACGGTGCCGTCGGGGACGCCGAGGCCCGGGGCCCGGTCGGTGGAGAAGCGCGCCGCGGCCTCCGGCCGCATGTGCGGGGCGCGCGGGTGCCCGCCGGTGCGCAGCGCGGGATACCAGACGCTCACCATCAGCTCGCGGTACGGCCGCGAGGGCACCCACGGATCGCGGCGCGCGCGGTCGACGAGCCGGAGCTCGGTGGTGCCGACCGGGTACGGGCCCGTGGGTGCGGGCAGCCGGACGCGGACCCCCGCGCCGCGCCCGGCCGCCGTGGCCGCGCCGGAGGACCACCCGGAGGTCGTCGTGAAGCTGACGGCCGCCGCGGCGAGCCCGGAGAGGGCGAAGGCGCGGCGGGACACGTGCCGTTGAGAGCGTCGAGAGCGCTGCGATGTCATGCGTCCATGCTGCTCAACGCGGGAACGCGGGTCCATGTGGGCCAGCACCAGAAGTCGCGTACGGGATAACCCCCAGAGCGCTTGCCAGTGGGCCCGTACGCGGCGGAACCTTGGGCAGTGCTTCACACGACGACAGCCCTGAGCGCCCTCCTCGACCGTGCCCGCGTCCTCCTCGACCGTCCAGGGCGTGCCGTCCTCGGCATCGCGGGACCGCCGGGCGCGGGCAAGAGCACGCTGGCCGCCGCGCTCACCGAGGGGCTCGGGCCGCGTGCCGCGCTGCTGCCGATGGACGGCTACCACCTGTCGAACGCGGTCCTGGCCGCGCTCGGCCGCCGCGACCGCAAGGGCGCCCCCGACACCTTCGACGCCGCCGGGTACGCGGCGCTCCTCGCCCGGCTCCGCACCGCCGACGTCGACGCCGACGGCACGGACGGGACCGTGTACGCGCCGCGCTTCCACCGGGAGTTCGAGGAGTCGGTCGCCGCGGAGCTCGCCTTCGGCCCCGAGGTCTCCCTCGTCGTCACGGAGGGCAACTATCTGCTGCTCCCCGAGGGCCCCTGGGCGGCCGTACGCCCGCTGCTGGACGAGTCCTGGTACGTCGACCTGGCCGAGGACGAACGCCTCCGGCGCCTCACCGCGCGCCATCACGCGTACGGCAAGACGCCGGAGGAGGCCCGTGCCTGGGCGCACGGCTCCGACCAGGCCAACGCCGCCGTCGTCGCCCGCACCCGCGAGGCCGCCGACCTGCGGGTACGGCTGGCCCCTAGTTCGTTTCTGATGGCTCTTGGACGGTGTCGCGGAGCCAGATGATGATGGCGGTGACGGTCAGGGTGCCGTTGAAGATGTAGTCGCGTTTGTCGTAGCGGGTGGCCACCGCGCGGAACTGTTTCCACTTGCTGACGCACCGCTCGACCGCGCTGCGTCGGCGGTACTGGGCCGGGTCGAAGGCCGGTGGGCGCCCGCCTTCTCGTCCGCGGCGTCTGCGGTTGTCCCGCTGGTCGTCGGGCTCGGCGATGGTGGCCTTGATGCCCCGACGCCGCAGACGGGCACGGTTGGCGCGGCTGGAGTAGGCCTTGTCGCCACGCAGGCGGTCCGGACGGCTGCGTGGGCGGCCGGGCCCGCGCCGCGCTATGCGCAGGCTCTCCAGCAGGGGCATGAGCATGGGGCTGTCGCCGCGCTGACCCGGCGAGGTGAGCCAGGTCAGCGGGCGGGCCCGGTCGTCGGACAGGAGGTGGACCTTGGTGGTCACTCCGCCCCGGGAGTGCCCCAGTGCCTC